>JASFLY010000016.1:0-57263 GCA_050117845.1 Candidatus Zixiibacteriota bacterium | reverse complement strand
TGGGATAACAATATCCATCCGGTGCAGTTTATTGTAAGTGTCCCGGAGTGCGATACGACCGGAACCCCGGCCGAGTACGACATCGACAACTGGGTCGACAACCTCGTATCCGCCACCGAGTCCTACCGGGCGACGACCATCCCCGGGAGCGACCTCCTAAACGGCGCCTTAGTTATCAGCGGGATCTACTTGTTGCGGGACCTTCCGAACTGGTTGGGCGGGCCGCAAGTCCGGCACCAGTGCGGTGCGATTCTGGGCCAGGCCCTCCGGTCGCGTTGGCACTGGGACGTCGGCTGGGTCGAGAAGTTCGGTTATAAGGGGGCTACTGCGGTGTACCCCTGGAACTCAAAAACCGACAATATGACCGTTAAACCCGGTGAGCCGGCGCTCGAGAACCGGACGGCCGAGTTGACCAACGACGGCCACGTTCTCGCTGCGTTCCCGCGGACCGGCGTCGGCGTAAAAATAGTTACGAGCGATTTCTGGGCCATGGCGGACAACGTGAGCGATTACTTCAAAGCGCCTTATTACCGTATCGTCGGCGGTACCCACGTCGTAATGCGTAACTGGTTCCAGCCGCTGACGCGCGAACCGGGCGTATCGTCGAACGACGCCGCGGCCATCCAGGCGGAGATCCAGGGCACCATTCTTAAGCCGCGGATCGTCGATCCTTCGAAGCCGGGTGACGCCGTTGAGAAACCGTACAACAGCGCCAAGATCACGGTGTGGGCTGAGGAAGACGTCCTCGTGACCGAGGAACTCGACTACGCCCTTTTAATTGAACCCACGGGTTCCAAACGGCAACTTACCGGCTGGGCGCAGCTCAAGCCGAGTGTTTAGGAGGTAAGCGATGGCTACGGCTATAAACGGCGTTGTCCATTCGTGGGATAGCGTGGCGATAAAAATAATGGGTAAACGGATCGGTGGCATCGAGCGCATCGAATACGACATCAGCGAAGACGACCCTGAACCCATATTGAATCAGGGCTCGCGCGAGGTCGTGGGGATGGCTATCGGCTCCCGGAAACTCACCGACGTGACTGTCGAGTTACGGGAGGACGCGTACCAGGAGTTCGAGGCCCCGGCTCGGGAGGCCGGAAAAACGGTGCTCGATTACTGGCCGTTCGCCATTGTCGTATCGTACGCCGACCACGTCAAGGACGGCGACTTCATCAAGCTGCAGGCGAGCGCCCTTCATACCGACACCCTCGATCAGTGTAAGGTCTCGAGCGTCTCGAAGCCCAACAAGCAGGGCGACAAGAAGATAACGCGAACCCTGAAACTGAAAGCGCGCGCAGTAGTATAAGACGAGATAGGAGAGGAGTATGGCTAAGAAGAAAAACCATAAGGAATTAATGGAACTACTGAGGGAGAATCCTCCGTCCGAATATATTACGGTCACCGTCGTGTTGGACGACGAGAACGAGACGGAATTCAACTTCACCCGTTCGATGGACGCGTACGACCGCTACCTAACCACGCTAATTATCGACAAGAAACTGCTGACGGCCGCGAGTGTCTTCCTGATGGATACGGTTATTCCGGAGGAGCGCGAGGTGTTGGCGCACTACCTCTCGGCCTATCCCAACGAAGCGATGAAGATCGTCAGTCACATTGCCGACGTCTACAGCGGCTCCATCGAGACCAAACTAAAAAACGCGTAGAGGCCCGCCGGTCGATTTCGATCGCGCGGGCCCGCGCCCTTATTAGAGCGGTGTTTGGCGAGGTACCCGACGAACCTGAAGAGTTTATGGACCGATGGGCCGACGCGTTATGTTTCATCGAGTACCAGGCCCGCGCCACCGCCGCCGAGGTAAGCCAGATCTTCGCAGAGCCGGAGGAGTAAAGATGGTTAACGGAGAAGGCCGAGGAAACGAAAACGGCGAAATCCAATTTGAACCTACCTATATAATAAGTGGAACGGTAGAGGATTGGGTAAAGAAGTATGAATCGTTGGAAGAGGACTATGCGATATTATTACAACAAAAAGAAGCCTGGAGGGCGGAATATGAAAAGCTAGTAGATGAATATAATATATTATTAATGAAACACTCAATACTTATGGTGCAAAAAGAGGAAGAATATCATAATTCAAGCGTTCGGGACGCGATATGGGGTTTTTTCCCGATAATTGGCGATATTTACAGTGCTATTATGGTTCTTTATCATTTTTATGCGGATTACAAAGCACGGGGAAAAGAGGAGGAGCTTTGGAACCTATATCTCGAACAAAGTAAAAAACGACACGAAAGAGAACTTTCCGAAACTGAGAATTCTACGCTTAACGGAATTAGGAACAACGTAGCACTAAATCCTTGGAAAACGTTACCGGTCATACAGGATTATATGAATAACTTTACAGCTGACCGTAGCGCTGTCGGAGCATCCGCCTTAACCATCGGTAACGGTGGGTTTTCGTCTCCAATGGGAGGCGTGACGCCCAGCGGTTATAGCCAAAACTTCGCGACGGGAAGCATCATTATTAATCAAACGCCGGTGGACGAACAAGCAATAATACAAGCCCTGGGAGCCCGGGTACAGAACGAAGTGCCGGCGGAGCAGTAAAAATTCCCCGTAAGACGCAGAATAAGAGTGCGAATCAAGACCGCAAGTGTAGGTTAGGAGAGTTTAGATGTCTAAGCTTTGGTGGGAAGAGGAATTAGAACGGCTGGGCCTCCCCGAGCCCGGAGACGGGGAGTTGATCTTCCCGAGGGTATGTAAACGTCATGGGACAACGGAATATTTACACTACCGGGCGGGCTGGAAGGATATAGATACCAGCGTCCGGAAGATACCCCTCGACGTGGCAAGAGCGGACCCGCGTGTAGGGTATTTCGAACCAGATCAAATAAGGGCTTCAGATGAGACGATTCGGGGGATTATGTTATGGAAGTATTTTATTTTTAAATTCGCGACTGAGAAACCAGGATATAAGGCTTTTAAAATGGGGACTTTCCGAATAATCTCTGCGTACCGAAAACTCGGTACTCCGGTCGAAGGGGGAGATTTCCCCGACGAGTATGGTATGTACGATAGTAGTGACGAATTAGGTCATTGGGCCGGTGTCTCCCTTGACGTACCGGGTAAACATTTTAGATTAGCATGTAAACCGGAATTACCCGGCGGACCGAACGGTATTTGGCTAGCCGCTGCTAAAGAGGCGGGTTTTAGTCGTCCTTTCTCTAACGAGTTACATCACTATCGTTTAGTTAATTCTAACGTAACGGCGCCTGAGGATTTCGACGAAATATGGGAAAAATATCTTAAAGAGCCGGGGTTGCAATATAACTATGAAGAGGCCAGTTGGGAACTAGTACCGGGGGATAGATACTATCAAGAATATTACAAAGAGTGGCCTAAAGAATGGGATACGCCCTTATTAAATAAGGGAACTTCTTTTAAACAAATAGAATCGGGGAGTGACCGCGGTAGGGTGGGGCCGCCGCCACGGATTAATATTCGTGCCGTATCGGGGGACGGGCTTCGTGTAGATATTTCGGGAGGACTTAGGGGCGGGTTTTCGGGAATCGGCGCCCGAATACCGAGTATATACGACGGAAGTTTTTATGGTGCAAATAAAACCGCTATCGATAACTTAAGCGGTATATTAGGTTCAGGCGAAGTCGCGGCGGGTTTACGCCCAAAAATGTCGGAGTTACTTAAGTTAAGTGCGCCCGGGTTGGCGTTCGGAGGTTTCGATCAGAAGGTAAGCTCGACCCCATTTGAGTCGTGGTCGCCGTACGTCGCAACGTACGATACGGAATTATCCCGTGCTCAAATGACAACGTTCGAAAGGATTCCCCCCGCCGCTGTGCCGGGGCAACCTTCTACTTCTTTATCTGCCGTTTCGGGGGGGCAGGCAGTAAACGATAAACCTAAAAAACACGGTAGACAGTCAGGCACAACGCCGCGCGGTATTCGTCGAACCGTGAGTCAACAACGCCGTGCCGTTAATCAAGATTTCAGCGCGGGGACTATAGTAATAAACGCTAAAGAAATTGACGTCGAATCTATAAAACGGGTGGTGGGTACCGTCGGCCAGGGGGCGGCCAGTAAGCAGCAGGCTAGGCAGTTACGTGGACGGAGCCTCCCGAAGGTGCAATTCCCGGAGTGGCGAGGCGTAGAGGTACCGAGTTTTACTCGATATTTGCAGCCGTTAATCCATGTCGCTGGTTCTAGGACGCCGATAGCGGGGTGGGCTGTACGGGGCGCTACGAGGTCGCCGGTTAAGCGACCGCCCGTCTTCGGCGTGGGACAACGGAGACCGGCGCTGGATACCGGGTTATCCTCGATTGTATTGGCTATGGGCGGCGGTATGGGGGGGGGGCTCCCCGGGGACCGTTTCGACGAAGAGGACGTATCGCACGAGCCGACTTGGCCGGAAGACCAAATTAATGGAAACGAACCTACCGAATTACCGGTCGACGAGGTGAAGGAGGAAATCCTCAAATACTTAGCGGGAGTTTGGACGACAATAAAAGATGGCCAAGACGGAGGTGCGGCACTTCAGGAAATCGCAGACGGTATCGAAATCGAAGTAAGCGTAGACGCAGTACGGAGTTGTTTAAAAGATTTAGTGGAAGATGGCTCGGTAATATTAAAATCGGATAAGTATTTCAATATGAATTCATTTATAAATTACTTCAACGAATATTGCGATGACGTATATATTGAAGTAGTCAAGCTATATATCTTTGAGAGAACCGAATGCGATGTTACATCTATTGCTGTTATATTAGATCTTCGACCTGTCCATGCTGAAATGATTTTAGACCATTTCTGCGTGGAAGGCAATATTGAAGGATACAATTTAATTAAAATTGGTGGTTGTTATACCCCTTGGCATACACCGGAATGTGGGGGAGTAGTTGGATTGATAGCCAGCCCGTGTATTGAGGAGATTATGTTGGAGTATCAGAATTCGGACGGTGGTCGAGAAAACGGCGGTTGGTTAGCAAAAGAAAGGTTAATTAAATTAGCCGAAATGCGATTAGCCTGCTTGGATTGGGCTTTGGAGTATTTATATAGGGACGGGAAAATCTATATTTCGGCCTTACCCAAGAAAACGGGCGTTAGGGAGATTTCGGCCGGTACAAACGTGTTTTCGAGTTCGGGTGGTCCTTGGTACAAATTGGCGACTGGCTATAGCCCTTACGAAGTAGACATATTAGCTTTTTTGAAAGAATATTTTCGTAAAATCTTTTCTGTAACCGGTCTTCGAGTAAAACAAAGCGAATTATGGAAAGAATTCGCATACCGCGGAATAAAAGTGGAGGAGTTTATAAAAACGGACCGCGAATTAGTTGACAAGGTCTTAAGACAGTTAGAGAAGGAAGGCGTTTTACGTTACGACGAATCGACTGAAGAATGGATGTCAACGGAAACGAAACTAAACAAGGAAGAATCTTTTAACCAATTAAAAGATTGGCTTATGAGTGAGGTTTTTATTCCAGGGGTTATAGTCCGGCGAGCATATATTGCGAATACTTTACCTGGAAATGATGAGTTAATTTTTAGGGCCATAGAAGAGTTGGTAGGCGAAGGCCTATTAATTTACGATAAAAAGAATGATAGTTGGAAGGTGAAATACCAAAAAGGTGATAAAGAGGTAGCGTTAAGTAATGTAAAAGAATATTTGGCGAAAGAAATATTTAAAATACGTGTCACAGAAACAGAAGATAATCTATTACGACGCGGTAATACGGATAAAAAAGAGTTGAGAAAAGCGTTAAAAGAATTGGAAAAGGAACAGGTATTATATTATGAAAAAGAAACCAAATTATGGATGTCGACGGCGACGAAGCGCGATAGGGATAATTCATTTAACAACTATAAAAACCACTTTAAAAATAATGTATTCACTCTAGGTTTTAAGGCAACATTTAAAGAATTAGCTAACGAAGGTTATTACTTTAATCCGGGTACGTACTTCTACAATGACTTAGTCGAAAAAGCGCTAATAGAGTTGGAAACCGAAGGGGTATTGTATCACGATAAACAAACAGAAAAATGGATGTCGGTACGAACATGGGATGACCATGCTTACGTGATCGCGTACTTAAAGAGGTACCTATTAGCCTATATACGGGAATTACGCGTTGAATGGATAGAAGAAGGCGAGTTATTAAAGAGAACCCGGACAGATGTCGATATGGGGAAAGAAGCGTTGAAAGAATTAGAATACGAAGGGGTATTAGAGTACGATGCGTATAATAACGCATGGGGATTAAAGCGTAGATATACTGTCGAAATATAAAAACGATGTGTAAACCTTAAAGAAGAAGTGCAAGAAGGATATAATAGAAACCGACGGTAACTATCAAGACGGGGAGTATAAGGTATATATGGCTAACGATGGAATAAAGAGGAATTCAACTGAAGAGCGCGGGCGAAGTGTTATGCGCGATTGTAAGGGCGGCAGGACGCCCAACGCTGTCGTCCACGTCGCCGGCGGTAAATACACCTTCAACGTAGATAAATTGGACGGCGAAAAGCTTAAACAGATACTGGAGCAAATCCGTAGCGAGGTGCGGCCTAATGGTTAAACTACTTGAGTACATTCCCAAGATCGGCGAATTCCTGGACCGGGAGGACCAACGGTTCACGCCGGACGACGCCGCCGGCGTTATGTTCGTCGACCAGACCTTCGTACAATTGGCCCAATATAAGATAGCCCTCCCGGTGTCGATATCGGTATCGGCTACGAAGCGGGTCGTCGTCGTCGAGAACGAGGGCCTCCGCGAACCGATAAAGTTCATAACCCCCACCGTAACGACCGAAATCACCCTCGCCGGAACCGCGGGCAACTGGCGCACGACCGCGCCGAAAGGGCCGAGCCTCCACGTTCCGATACCCCCGATACCGCGGTTGGGCGATATGTGGGGCCGCGCCAAACACGAGATAGATAAATTCCTGGGGCCGTCGTATTGCTTCGTCGACAAACTCGATATGTTAGCGGAAATCTACGGCATATTACGAAAAGCCGAGGAGCCCGTTGAACTAAAGGACATCGAGGGGCGGCTCGCACGCTACGGCATAATGGCTGCGGTCCCACTCTCCTTCAATGACGAGCCCCAGGAAGCCCAAATCGCGTGGAATATGAAACTCATAGCGGATCGCGACGAAAACCCGATTCAGATGATGTTCCCCCAAGAAAAGGGCGACGAGAAAGCGGAAGAGAATGAAGGGGGTATTGGTTATGGCAAATGGCAATGGTAACGGCAAGTGGCACGTCGTGGGGCCGGAGCAAGACCTCCTATTCCTCGCGGAATGGTTCTACGGTGACTCCGCGGCGTGGAGCCACATCTACTGGTCGAACCTCGACATCTACGGCGACGACTTCGAGAAGATCCCGGCGGGTAGCCGGGTGTTCATCCCCGACCTCGAGGTGACGCCGGTCGAAAAGGTTTACACCGGCCCGGCGGTAGAAAGGCGGCTCCAGACCGCGTTCCCGGTACGTACGGGCCCGCTAAATAGCGAGTTCAAAATCGAAGAGAAGTCAACCGGCCATAAGTGCATAACGCTCGTCTTCAAGGGCACGGGTCAGGGGGTGGCTGATTAATGGCAACTATTATCCCGTTAGGGCCGGACGGCCCCGGCATCGCCGCGGAACATTTAAAGGAATCGCCGCCCACCCGCGTAAGCAACTGCCAGGGGGAAGGCCTCGCCGCTCCGGGAGGAGGCGGCCCAGCCTTAAACGTGGCGGAGAAACCGCGGACGAATATCGGCGTTCCTCTCGGGCCACCCAAGAAGGAAAGAAAAAAACAGAAGATGGTCCCGAACTACGTCCGGATTTGGGTCCGGGAAGTATATGGGCACCATTACGGTTACTTCGATGCCTTGGACGCCAACGACCTGGACGAACTGCACGTTTTAGAGGTGGACCAGGTAGTATTGATCCCGCCGCGCGGCAAGAAGGGTAATCTGGCTGAGGCCGAGAAATGGAGGGAGAGGCTAAGTGGTTGTCCTTAACCCCAGATTCCGGCTGACGATTAGCCGCGATGGCGAACCGGTTGCGAACGTCCGCGGCCTGAAAAGCGCCCGCGTCACGATGACGAAAAAGGAACCGGCCGACGTGTGCCAACTCGATTTCCCCAACGCCCGCGAAATCACCTTCGACCTTTTCGAAAAGGGCGACGCCGTCGATCTATGGATGGGCTACAAGGAGTTCGGCGTCTACCCGGTATTCATCGGCGAGGTGAAAGAAGTCGCGCCGAATCTGCCGCTCCACCTGAAGTGCGAAAGCGCGGCGTCGAAGAGTAAGAAGGGGCCGTATACGACGACGTACGCCGGCGTGTCGTGGTACGCGATAGCCGCGGACGCGTTTGAACGATCCGGATTAACGGCCAGGCGCGTACCCCACAAGCCGGCCACGGACCCACCGGGCCTATTTCGCGTCGATAACGAGACGCCGGCGCAGGTCCTCGACCGGTGCGCCAAAGAAACTGGGTGGTCGTGGTACGCGGTGCCGGGGACCCAGGATGGGTATTTCGGGCCCTCGCAGGAAGAGGTCGAAGAAAAAACCAACGTTTATCGTTACACGGTAGGGAAGAATGCGTACGCCGACGACTGCCGACTAGAGTACGTGGCCGGGCGCCGTGTCAAGAAAGTGGTCGTAACGCTGGCCGACGCCGACTACCAGGCGGCACCAGTAATCGGGGAATTCACGGCCCAAGACTACGAGGAAGGCGACCCGGTGAAAAGGCTCCAGTACACGGTATCGAATCCGTCGAAGGAGAAAGCAAACGACCGGGCGCAGCAGGAGTATCTTCACGTGTCGATAAAGGGGTATAAGGGTTCGTTCCGGGCCGTAGGCAATCCCCTCATTCGTCAGGGCTCCAATATAAATCTGGTCGTCCCGAAGTATGACAACACGCCGCGCCGCGCCAAGGTCGATAGCGTCGACCACGTGTTCGAGGGGGGCGTCTACAACATGGTGATCCAGGTGGAAGGAGGCGAGGATTAGTGGCGACGTTTACGGAATTGGTCCAGGCGGTTCAGAAGCACCCGAAGATGTTCACGGTCGGTACCATTACCGACGTAGACGAGCCCACGATGTCGTGCACTATTAAACCCGAGGACGGCGGCGAGGTAGTCGATAAAGTACCCATCCGCGTCATGCGCCACGCGAACGAGATCGGCTTCAGCGTCGTCCCGAAGGTCGGCACGGAGGTAATCGTGATGTGGCTCGACGAATATCGGCCTACGATCTTCCAAATCCACGAGTGGGAAAAGATAATCGTCTTAGACGGAAGCGAAATAGGTGTGAAAATCGAGAACGGCGTTGTCCATCTCGGTAAGGGGAATTCCGCCGAACATCCTGTCGCGTGGGGCGACGACCTTTGGGATTTCCTGGATGAGTTTAGGACGTGGGCTATTTCGCACACGCACGGCAACGGCACGCCGGGTCCGGGGCCGACTACGACCCCTGTTCCCGAATACCCGCCACCCCAAACCACGCCCGATTTTAATTCTGAAGAGGTCAAGGTATCATGAAACAGGCAGATATAATATCGTTGGCACGCAATAATGATTTGGACATAGTGGTGGCCGACGAGGCCACGCAAGACGGCGGCAGTCTCGACGTGGATACGGGCGACTGGGCTATACAACGCGACTTGGAGGAGTTGCTTTTCACACCGATGTACTGTCGTCTGTACGAGCCGTTCTGGGGCCACCGTTTCGTTGCGCTGGTCCAAGCCCCTGCCGGCCCGAACGTCCTGCTCGAACTCCGCCGGGAGTGGCGTCGGCTTATGGAGCGCGACTACCGAGTCGTCGCCGAAACGTCCAACGTCGTCGCCGGCGAGAACGAATACATATTTTCCGTTAAGTCCCGATTAACGGGCGAACTGATAACGATCCGGAGGGCGTAACGATGGCGACGTTTAAAACCGAGCAGCAGATATACGACGACGTCAAGGAGTATATTACAAATAACACCGACCTCACCAACTGGAGCGAGGGTTCTATTGAGCGGGCTATCGCGAGGCTGGTCGGGTTTGCGCTTTCCATGGCGTGGAAGATGTTATACCTCATATATTCGAACATCTGGCCCACTACTGGCGATGCGGCAGGTCTTCGCAACTGGTACGAGGTTTTCGGCCTAACGTGGTCGGGCGAAAGCACCGACGAGGCTCGGAAGCAGGTATTGGCCAAGTTCCGGGAACGTTCCATGGGTACCGCGGATTGGTACGAAAAGTCGGCGGTCGAACAGTTCCCGAACGTCACCGCTTGCCATTTTGTGTCGGGCGTGCGGGGCCCCAATACTGCAGATCTTATTGTCCTATCGCACGGTTCTGATTGTACGCAGACTACGGTGGAAGAGGTCCAATCTTATTTCGATAACGTGCAACGGAAAGTTTGTACGTTGGACGTCCAGGTGAAGACGTATAGCGATATCGAGCGTACTATCTCTAATGTCGCCGGAATGGTGGTGGGAGAATGAGCCGGTTCGCGCAAACGTTTAACGCCCTTTACCGGAAGCTGCCGTTCTCGGACGAAGGCCGTACGGTATTACGGACTTGGGTAGAAGCGATACGGCGGGAGATCGTCGGCGACCCCGGCGAACCGGGTTTGGTTAACCTGCAGGACGAAGCCAATAAAGTCTACGAAGCGATATGGATTACGGATGCTACGGGCGAAGACCTCGATAAATGGGGCGAAGTCCTCGATATCCCGCGCGATCCACCCTCGAAAAACGACCCAGTATATCGCCTGGAACTCCTGGAGCTCCTACAAGGTTCTAATTACGCGTTGACCCTTAAAATGATTGAAGAGGGGTTAGAGGAGATCGGCAGCCGGTTTGCGCCGACGTTAGGAGTCGACGCTATACACGAGCATTACAAACCGTACGGAGATACGCCACCGGGCCGGCGTGAGAACGGATCCGATTCTACGGATGATTACTCGCTCGGGGAAATCTGGGGTCTTTGCGAGCTCGACCGTTTGACGTTTTCGGTAGTAGTCGATCGTATACCCACTATTGAGGAGGCATTCCTATTAGTAGGCGGTGATACTACTTCCCCAGGACTCGTAGACCTTAAGCCCGCGCAGAGTTGCGGCCTGATAGTCAACGACCTTGCCACGACGCCTCCCTCTTACCGTCTCCGGTCGATGGCGTACAGCGTCGGCGTGGCACCGTGGTTGTGGAACGATAACTTCGAGTGGAGCGATTTTGACTTTGCCGCAGGGGCTAGTCCAGAACACCGCGCCCGCCTTTACGAAACGTTCGGCGATAGTACCGGTACATCAGCGTGGGTGATCATAGACTACGCTGGCGGCGAGGACGTCGGGGACGGCCGCTTGGAGTTAGTAGGTTTCGCCTCAGACGGCGCCGTGGGCGTACCTCACGTTTGTTTGCCGCGTACTGACGTTGATCCGGTCGTATTGGAGGAAAGGGACATCTACGTTGACGTAAACTTTTTTATTAATGATGGTAGCGGGTTAGGTTATACGGATTCCGCCGGTTTAGCGTTACGTTACGACGACTCGACCGGCGAGATGTACGCGCTAGTTTTTTACGGAACCGACCCCTACTACTACGCGTTATACTACGTCAATGACGTTGGTGCATGGAGTCAGGTTATCGCACCGACGGCGACCGGAATCGATATGAGTACATCGCAACGAGTGCAATGCACGTTGGAGTCGAATTACCTCACGTTGATTATCAACGATACGATCAAAGAATCGCGAACGGACATCGGGTCGGCTTTGACTTCGGCCGGCCGATGGGGCTTTCTTACGTACGGCGACGCTTGCGACCTTATCGTTGAAGAATTTAAGTACTGGTAGGAGGCGACGATGGTATCTCGGACTAACGTAAACGATTCGAATTTCCTCTGGGACTGGCTATACAACGAGGATTACAAGCGAGACGTAAATGCCGACGAGGAAGCGATTCGCGATCTCATGGTGGACCTGTACGGGACAGATGCCGTAATATTTTCCGGCCTCGCCGTAAGCGACGGTTCGAAGCCGGATACGTTCCGGATCACGGCGGGCCGCGCCCGGGACAACGAAAAATACCATGTCGTATTACCTGCCGACCTAGACAATCTAAGCCTGGACACCACCGGCGACATATATTATATCGCGATTAAACATAGATACGAGGAATCGGAATCCGGTGCGCCGGTTAAGGATACTTCGGCCGGGACGTATGATCGCATACGTGCCGACGCATACGAGGTCGGCATCGATACCGATAATTTATGGGAAATCGATGGATGGGTGCTATTAGCAAAGGCGATGAAGGGTGTCCAAGGTTGGGAATATCACTACCTCGAAACGGACGGTTCTGGTACTAGGACACGTTCCCGGCAAGCCGTCCGCGACGTAGCTTTTTGGACTTTTACCATTGATGAGGTAGAGGCCGAAAAGCCCGTATTTATGAACCATCACGGCGTTTCGTCCGACGTTTTCCCCGGGCCATTCGACGTCGTGATTAACCGGATTGCGATAACTGCCAACTCGTCGGGGGACCAAGATGTAACGGCGACGGCGACGGTGGGGGACGGCACGCTTCAGGTTGTGCTACCGGACGGAGACACGGGTACCGTGGTTGCGTACGACCCTATCGGCCAAATCGTTTCCGCCGACCAAAAAGTCCAAGTGACAATATCTAAAGCCGATACGGGTGACGGCCCTTACGATGTCGCCGTAGTTGTTTCCGGGTACCGGACGGGGGAAATCAGGTGAACGCCGTAGGGCAGAACGCAGCCGCCGGTGGTGTAAAGGCCGGTTAAACGCAGTCGGTATTTTAGGAGGGCACTGTGTTAACGCGCACGAACGTTAACGATAGACATTTCTTGGACGACCTTATATACGAAGAGGACTACCAGCAAGACGTGAACGCCGCGGAACAGGCGGTTCGCGTGGCATCAGCCGATATTTGTGGAACGGGAGCCGTCATCCTCGAAGGGCTTACGGTTGAGGATAGTACGGCGACGGGGAAGTATAAAATCAATCCAGGCCGCGCGCGGGATATGGATAAACGCCATATTATTATTAATTCCGTAGAGGATAATTTGGATCCGGCCACCGAAGATATCACCGAAACGAATTACATCGCCGTACGCCACGCGTGGTCTGACTCAAGCGCCGGTAACGCCGTAAAGACCGGCCGGCCCTACAATCGCGTTCGCGCCGACTCGTACGAAATAGACATAAGCACCACGAGGCACGACGAGGCTAAGGGATGGGTGAACCTGGCCACTGCTACTGGGACTTGGCCTTTCCGCGAATTTGAGGTCGACTATCCCAATCGCTCGCGTGGGCCGGCCCGGGACGTGGTTTTTTGGACGTTTACCCGCGAGAGTGAAGTAGAGAGCGGAGCGCCGGCTATCCTTATGGAACACCACGGCATTGACCAGGACGTTTTCGCTGTCCCGTTCGACCTCGCGGTACATCGGGTTACGTTTATGGCGGCACAACCGGCGGATAGCGATACCTTAATACGAGTATTACGTAACGGAGTCTCAGTAAACGATGACGGCTTCGTTGTTTATGTGGGCGAATCGCTCCCCAGGTCGTTTTACTCGGATTCGGCGTTGGGAACTTTCGCGGTAAACGACACTTTACAGGTAGCGCTTAATAATATGGGCATTTCCTCTGGCCCCGAAAAAATCTCTGTCGTCATCACCGGTTACCGCATGGGCGATTGACGACTCCGGGGTTTACCGTACTCCTGCCGGGTAATATAAAGAATGGGAGAAAGACATGGTTTCGCGCACCAACGTTAACGATCGACATTTCCTCGCCGACCTTGCGTATAACGACGATTACCGGCGAGACGTGAACGCGGCGGAACAGGCGGTTCGCGAGGCGGCGGCCGATGTTTGCGGGACGGGAGCCGTCATCTTCGACGGGCTTACGGTCGAGGATAGTACATCGACGGGTAAATTCAAAATCAACCCAGGCCGCGCACGCGATACTGATAAACGGAATATTGTCATTAGTTCAGACGAGGATAATTTAAATCCGGCCGAAGATTCTACCGGGGCGAATTACATCGCCGTACGCCACTCGTGGTCGGACTCAAGCGCCGGTAACGCCGTAAAAACGGGTCGGCCTTATAGTCGCGTTCGCGCCGACGCGTACGAAATAGATATAAGTACCACACGGCACGACGAGACTAAGGGATGGGTGAATTTGGCCACTGCGACGGGGACTTGGCCTTTCCGGGAATTCGAAGTCGATTACCCCAATCGCTCGCGGGGACCGGTACGGGACGTGGCCTTCTGGACGTTTACCTATCCGGGTGAGTTAGAAGATGGCGGAGATAACGAACTCATGTATCATCACGGATTAAACAAGGATGTATTTACTATCCCTTTTGACTTCGTTATACACCGGGTAACGTTTACCGCGCGAGTCTCGGGTGGCGGTTTAATCTATTTCTCGGTATTGGCTAATGGAAGCGAAGCCATCGCTCTCGAAGTCGCATCCGAAAATAAATTTCCCCTATCGTGGTTCAACGACTCCGGGTTCGCGGCTTTAGGGGTTAATGACACTCTCCAGATAGCTCTTTCAAATAACAGCGGTTCGTCCGGCCCTACGGACATCTCGGTTGTCGTAGCCGGCTATCGCGTCGGCGATTAATAATTACGTGAGGCGTCGCGTAACTCCGATGGGCAATATAATAGGAGAAGGATATGGTTTCACGCACCAACGTAAACGACGTTACGTTTCTCAAGGATTGGGTTAAGGCGACAGATTACCGGCGGGACGTTAACGCCGCCGCGGAAGCGGCCCGTGACGCAATGTTGGATATATTCGGTATGCCGGCCGTTATTCTGTCGGGATTGGAGGTAGAGGACGGTAGTACGTCCGATACCTTCCACATCACTGCGGGGAGAGCCCGCGATATGAAGAAGTACCACGTTGTCGTCGCTGCGGCCGAGGACGAGGTCGCCGCAGTAGATGCTGGGGGTGGGTATAATTACGTGGCTATACGTAGTATCTGGGCGTACGGAGGTCCGGACGGCGCCCACGATACGGGCCTGGGATATAACCGCCAGCGGGTCGACGATTACGAAATCGCGGTTGCCGGTAGTATATTCGACGAGCGGGGCGGATGGATCAATCTCGCCCGCGCTAAAAAGACGGCAGGGGTTTGGGCGTACGACATCCAATATCCTTATCGCTCCCACGAAGCGACTGCGGACGTGGCGCAATGGACCTTTACACGGCCCGGGTTATACAACCCTGAGTTGGACATAGCATATTTCCTACACCACGGCTTAGCTTACGATATATTCCCGACCCCTTTCGATATCCGTTTCCACCGTTTAACGGTGACCGCCGACTCCCCAGGGGCGGACGACATCGAAGTCGCTTTAGTAATCGGTGGCGACGCGACGGACCTTAAAGCGACACTCCCTGCTGGAGAAATCGGACCCGTCTCGTTTTTTAAGCGAGAGGGCGTAGAGGCCGAAGCCGACGATCTCATACAGGTAACCCCGCTCTCGGGCAAGGGGGCATATAAGGACTTATCCGTCGTCGTGGCCGGATACCGTACAGCCGAATTAGGGCCGTAGTCGACATTGGCGTTAAATCGGGCTAATGTGCCGAGGACTCGCCTGCGTCAGTATAATCCACGAATGCGGCCCCGATATTGATAGAGTATCGACGTTCTAAGCGTTCCGTGGGACAAGGATTAATACGTTACGGGGAGATATGGCGCCGAAGGACGCGCGGCTTCGCTTAGCACCGCACTAGCTATCCAGTAATAGACGCTCCTCTCCTCGTCAACGCCGCCGCTCCAGTACGATTGGGGCGGCGGTACTATGTTTAAGGATAAGCGGTTGGGATGGCGGATGCCGTTTAGCTACGCCGCGTTAACTAGTTAAGAGTCTCGAACGTGGCGGACACTAAGTGCCGCCAGTATTTGTCCGATATTATAAAGGACGCCTCTTGGGGCGTCCTTTTATTCGAGTGCTTAGCGTGGGGTGTTAATTGGTGCCGATACGGCGGGGTACGATTTCTACGTTCTTCGGGTCTTTCCCGCTTGAGAAAACGAAAGGGTAGACGATTTCCAGTTGGCCGGCGCTGATCGAAGGGAATTTAAAGGTTTTAATAAGGTCCCCTAGGGCCGCGTCGAAGGCGTCGTCGTCAGTAGTACTATCAATTACCGAAGAGGAGACGACACTACCGTCGGCACTTACGACGAAGGCCGTCAATACCCGACCCGCGATATCCGGCGCCACTTTCAAGTGGTCCCTATAAAGCTTTACGATATCTTCCTGGTATTTCGCCATGACTTCCTCGACGTCTGCGATGGTACGCGGAGTTTTATCCATGGCCGCGGTCGCCTCGTCGACGGGGCGGATTACGAGGTTCGCTTGCTCAGTCAGGGCTTCGGGGAGATTGCCGTACCATATGGCGCGGGCCGCTCTGGTTATCGGTTCTATCTCCGGTTTGGAGAGGTCCACCATGAACAAGAAGTCGTGCCAACCGTTTTGGGTTTTGATCTCGTAGAAGACGACGTAATACGGGCCGTATTGTTGTTCGGCGTCCCAATCGACGACGGTTCGTACTTCGTAATCCGTACCTTTCGCGAGAGAGGCCAACGTGTTGATTCGGTCGGCGATAGATCCCTCGCCATTGGGAGGTCGGTAATACTTTACCAGCGTCTCGGCCTCTTTCTCCCGGCCCCGCCATTCGCCCGGGGCGTACCCCGTTTTACCCGGACTCGTTATAGGGTAGGGGATAGGGTCGACATCGTAGCGTCTCTGCGCCTCGGCGGCGACCACCGAAACAAGCAGTAACGTTATCGCTAAGGCGGCACACCTGGTTATGTACTTATTCCTCATCACGTAACCTCCGAAACGTGGATTTATAAATAGAATTTCCCTGTCTCTTTATAACAAGTGGTAACCTACCACGCAATAGTTTTTTATTTATTATCTACGGGGTTTGTATCCGTGCTGTAATTATAGTTCATTTTAGCGACTGTAATGATGGGTTAAATTATACTTTCCTATTACAAAGGTTTGACTTATAATGAGCAGCAGGTGTGGGATGTCGATTTCCGGTTTTTTAAACAAGGGTAAGTGGGATTGATAGAGGGACGGGCATCTTGCAGATCGAGGTTGGGGAAATTATCGGTAAACGCCGAAGCGCGAACCCGGAAACTGGGGACGCGCCGTTTTTGTTTCAGGCTCCCTCGCCGGCTAAGATGTCGCCCCGGTCGTACGCGAGGTCCTGGATGCGGCACAAAGGAGGTTTTATGAACGTAAGCGGTAACTTGGGTGGGCGGGTTATGCTGGGTGTCCTCATCGCACTCTCGGCCAGCGCCGGTTCCGTCGGGGCCCGCGACCTGCGCGGCTTCGACGTTACGCCTTTTACGGGGTACCAGTTCGGCGGTAAATTTACCACTTACTCGGGTGACCTTAACGTCGTCGATAGCGAGAATTACGGCGTCTTCGTCGATATCCCGGTGAATCGGAGGGGATACAAGGCGGAAATTCTATATAGCCGTCAGGATACGATCTTTGAGCTCCGCACACGTCCGCCGAACCGCGTTACACGGTACCTCTTCGATATGTCGGTCGAATACTATAACGTCGGCGCGGTTTACGAAAAGCCGAAGGGTGACGTGCGGCCTTACGGCGTCGTGACGCTCGGCGGCATGTACGCCAACCCGAAAGGCTCGAACTGGCGCGACGAATGGTTCTTCAATATTACATTCGGCGGCGGCGCCAAAGCGTATCTGACCAAACACGTCGGCCTACGCGCCGACCTCCGAGCGCTGGCGCCGATGCACTTCGCCGGCACGGGCCTCTGGGTCGGGACCGGCGGCGTTGACTTCGGCCTAGCCGCCGGTAGCGTCATCACGCAAGGTAATATTAGCTTGGGCTTGATGATCAATTGGTGAAGGCCGGGCGGAGTTTGCCCCGGGACCGTTGCCTCGTTCCAGTTTAAACGAAGACGGACGACAGGTTAACCCGGAGGTTTTTCCATAATGGGTAAACGGCGCATCGCCTTATTACTAACGGCATTACTCTCGGTTTTCGTCTCTCTCTCCGCGGCCGCGGATACCACGGAACAGAAAGAAAAACGCGTCGTAGTCGCGCCGATGGTCGTTTTCTCCCCCGGCTTCGGGAACGGCGGCGGCCTTACGGGCATGTATTTTTACCACCCTTCGTTAGACGGGGTTTCGCCGGCGTCGAACGTGGGCGCTTCGGCCCTTTATTCTCACAACCACAGTTACGCCGTGGCGGCGTTCAACCAGAGTTATTTTATGCGGGACACTTTCCGCCTGGCTTTCGGCGGCGCTTACGCGGACGTGAAGAGCGATCTGGACATACCGACGTTGGGCTCCGTGGAATTCTCCTCGACCGCGTACGGCGTGGCGGTAAGGCCGGACGTACGAATATTCGGCAACCTGTTCGGGGGAATTACCGGCGCGTACATGGTTACGGAATATAAGGCCGGGAACGAGGCGAGTAAGGCGTACTTCCAGACGTACGGGATAGACAAGGACAAATTGGGTTCGGTCGGGACGAGGTTGGTTTACGACTCCCGGGATAATCAGTTTTTCCCGTACGACGGCGTATTCGCCGCGGCCGAGGCGCGCTTGGTGCCGTCGGCGTTCGGTTCCGAATCGACTTACCACACCATAGTGTGCCATTTGAACGATTACGAACGGCTGCGGCCGGGGCACGTGCTGGCGTTGCGCGGGTCCGGCCGTTTTACGCCGTCGGACACTCCTTACACCGGCCTTTCGAAGCTGGGTCGCCGGAGCGACCTGCGCGGTTACACGCCGGGCGAGCACGTGGGCCGGAATATTATCGCGACGCAGGCCGAGTACCGTTGGATATTCGCCCGCCGCTGGGGAGTGGTGGCGTTCGGCGGCGTGGCGGCGCTGTACGACGGCGGCCTTAAAAGTATTACGAGCGACCGGGTTTTCCCCGGCGGCGGAGCCGGCGTTCGTTTCGGCCTGCACGAGGAAAACCGCGTTAACTTCCGCGTCGACTACGCCCGCGGCGCCGACGACGACGGCCTGTACGTCAGCATCGGCGAGGCTTTTTAGCGTGGTCAACCCGGCAACGGGTAAAAGGAAACGGATCGCGTCGCAGCTATTCCCGTCCGCCGGCGTTGGCGACCGGTAATGCGGGACGT
Organism: Candidatus Zixiibacteriota bacterium; assembly: GCA_050117845.1. Taxonomy (GTDB): domain Bacteria; phylum RBG-13-66-14; class B26-G2; order WVWN01; family WVWN01; genus WVWN01. The sequence continues at coordinate 38,138 of JASFLY010000016.1, read as the reverse complement.
GCCGGGGGAGCGGACCGGCGTGCGAGCGAGGGGGACGACGCGTTGATTCTCTTCTTGGTAAATCCCGGAGGTCCCGAACCATGGAAGGAATAAGTCTCGCGTCGCTGGTTCCCCCGCTGGCGCAGGTCACTGTTATGGGCGTTATGCTCTCGGTCGGCCTGAGCCTCGACTTCCGTCAACTCCTGATGCTGTGGCGCAAGCCCGGCCTTCTGGCGCGGTCGTACCTCGCGGTCGTAATCCTGGTCCCGCTCGTGACCCTCGCCGTCATCAAGATATTCAATTTGCCGCCGGCTGTCGATATCGCGTTGATGCTGATGGCGGTAGCCCCCGGTTCCCCCCTCGCGATGAGGCGCGCCACCTTGGCCGGCGGCGACGCGCCTTACGCGGCCTCGCTCCAGTTCACGGTCAACCTCTCCGCCATTATCACGATACCGCTTTTCCTTTACATCCTGAGCGCGTTTTTCGAACCGCAGGCGTACGCCAGCCCGACGTTGATAGCGTACCAGGTGACGATAGCCCAGTTCGCGCCGCTGATCTTCGGCATACTGCTAACGACGACCTGGCCCGGCTTAACGCGCCGCTTCGGCGACTTTATAACCAGGGTCGCGAACGTAATGCTCGTGGTACTCGTCGTGCTCGTCGTCCTGGCGGGGTGGCGGCCTTTCCTCGATACGTTCCGCGGCATCGGGTGGTACTCGTTCCTCGCGGCTGCTATAATCATCGGCGTGTCGTTGACGCTGGGCCATTCGCTGGGAGGGCCGGGAAAGGAAAAGCGCACGACGCTGGCGGTTATGTCCATCGCCCGGAGTTTGAGCCTGGCCGTCTTCCTGGCCTTGAAGGACTTCCCGGGGCAGGGGATACTCGGCGTCTTCGTCGCCTACATCCTCCTGGGTCTGGTCGTGCAGGCGGTGTACGTCACGTTGCGCAAGTACGGTGAGAAGAAGGCCGGCGCGCCGGCTTAAAATACCTTCACTACGTAATCCCGAATACTGTTAAGGAGTAATTATGAAAAGACTACGCACGATGACGCTCTGGGCTATCGTGTTCGCGCTCGGGGCAACGTCGGTCCCGGCTTTCGGGCAGGATAATCCTATCCCGGATGCCACGATCGAGAAGATGGACGCGTTGATCGATAAGGACGCGGCCCGAGTGCAGGATATTTATAAGGATATTCACGAACACGCCGAGTTGGCGTTAATGGAAACCCGGACGGCGGGCGTGGTGGCAAGGGAATTGCGCGCCTGCGGGTTCGACGTAAAAACCGGAATAGGCGTGACGGGCGTCGTAGGCATTATGAGAAACGGGGAGGGGCCCGTGATGATGTTCCGCGCGGATATGGACGCCCTTTCCATCGAGGAAGAATCCGGCCTCCCGTACGCGAGTAAAGAGCGGGTAATCAACCGCGACGGCGAGGAAGTCCCGGTTTCGCATATGTGCGGCCACGACGCCCATACGACCTGGCTCATCGGGTTAGGTAAAGTGATGTCCGAGATGAAAGACGAATGGAGCGGGACGCTGGTTCTGGTAGCCCAACCTGCCGAAGAGACGATAGAGGGCGCCCGGGCGATGCTCGACGACGGCCTCTATACCACCCAGGGCGTGCCCGAGCCGGATTATTACCTGGCGCTTCACACCATACCAGTTCCGATAGGGTACGTGCTGGCCACGTCCGGAAGGTTCAATACCGGGACGGAACACATCGATGTAACTTTCCACGGCATCGGCGGCCACGGTTCGTCGCCACATCACGCCAAGGACCCGGTGGTCATGGCCGGCCTGGCCATCGTCCAGTATCAGACTATCGTCTCCCGTATAATCGATCCGTTGGAGTCGGCGGTATTGACTATAGGCGCCGTCCACGCCGGCATCGACAACAACGTCATTCCGACGGAAGCGACCCTCAAACTCAAACTCCACTACTCCTCGAACGACGTGCGCGACCGGATGGTCGAAAGTATAATTAATATCAGCAACGGCATCGCGGAATCTTATGACGTTTCCGAGGATATGATGCCGACTATCGTATACAAGAGTTCCGCCCCGCCAGTAGTAAATACGCCGGAATATATAGACCGCATACACGAGGTTTTGGGAGAAGCGACTTTCGTGGAGAACGTGTATTCCGGCATCCAGGTCCCCGGGTCGGATGACGCGGGAGCCCTTGTCGAAGACGTTGAAGGGGTCCGGGCCGCTTACTTGATGCTCGGCACGGTTACGCTCGAGAGGTTCGACGCGGCCCGGGCCGAGGGGAAGATGTTTCCCTTTAGCCCCCACGAACCGGTATACGCCGTCGATCTTGACGGGATAACCTACGGCACCAGGATTGCTTCGCTGTTGGTGCTCGACGTGATGGCGAAACGGTAGCCCACTTTACGGCGGCGTTACACTAAAAACGGAAAAAGAAAGAGAGCCAGGAAACGTTTAACGGAAGGTTCGTTATAAAGTCGGTTAAATAAGGAGGTTGTGTAGTGAAAACGTTACAAGTACTCGCAATTTTATTCTCGCTCTCGTTTGCGGCGGCGTTCGCCGCGGACACGGTAGTATACGTAAACGGCGACGTCCTGACCATCGACGAATCGAATTCGGTGGCCGAAGCCCTCGCCGTACGGGACGGCAATATCCTGGCGGTCGGCAGCCGGGACGAGGTAATGAAGGCCGCCGGCGCCGAGGCCGAGGTGCGCGACCTGGGCGGGAAGACCCTTATGCCGGGATTTTTCGACGCGCACAGCCACCTTTTTACAACGGCTCTCGCCCGGGCCACAAACGACCTGAACCCGCCGCCGATGGGTACCGTGGATAGTATAGCCAAACTTGAGGAAGTCCTGCTGAGCTATAAGGAGGAAAACAATTTAAAGCCCGGGCAGTGGATTCTAGGGATGAATTACGACGATACTTCGCTCGAAGAAATGCGGCATCCGACGCGCAACGACCTCGACGCGATATCGACCGAGAACCCGATCCTGATTGTCCATATTTCAGGACACCTGGCCGTCGCGAATTCGCCGGCGCTTGAAATCGCCGGGATTAATTCGGAAACGATTGACCCGCCGGGCGGCAAATACGTCCGCCGACCGAACTCCAACGAACCGAACGGCGTTATGGAAGAGCCCAACGCTTTCTTGCCGGTCGTGGCCCACTTACCCGCGCCGGCCCCGGAGGTAGCGAAGCGTTACGTAATTGATACGTTGATTTACGACTACGCCGCGAACGGCATGACGACCGCCCAAGAGGGCGCGTTGCTGGCCCCTTTTTACGGCCTCTTGCGTGGCATGGCGGCGGAGGAGAAACTCCCGGTCGACGTGCTTGTGTTGCCCAAAGCGGATACGGCGATGATGGCGAATTACGAAGAGGATAAGGTTTACCACAACGGCCTGCGCATCGCGGGATTGAAGCTCCTCTTCGACGGGTCCAATCAGGGTTATACCGGGTATCTCAGCCAACCTTACTACGTGGCGCCGGCTGCGGGCGAGGCCTTAACGGAAGACATGTGCGATTCGGAAGGGCTGGAACGAATCCTGCTGGACGTCAGCGCCGAAGCCCACGACGACGAAACGCCGTTCGAAGCCCCGGCCGGCGAAGAAGGGTATCGCGGCTGGCCGATTTACGAGGACCAGGAGGAAGCCGACGCCCTCGTGGAGCAGGCGTTGAAGAACGGGTGGCACCTTGCGGTTCACTGCAACGGCGACGCCGCCATCGACCAATACATCGAAGCGATGCGGAAGGGCCTAGCCAAGTACCCGGTCGACGACCACCGCTACGTCATCATCCACGCGCAGACCATCCGCGACGACCAACTCGACGCCGCCAAGGAACTGGGCCTTTCGCCGTCCTTCTTCCCCGGGCATATATACTACTGGGGCGACCGGCACCGCGACATATTCATGGGGCCGGAGCGCGCCGCGCGCATGAACCCGATGCGCAGCGCGCTGGACCGCGGCGTTCCCTTCTCGATTCACCACGACGCGTATGTGACGCCGCCGAGCGTCATAGACGTCGTCGCGTTCGCGGTCAACCGCGTTACCTCCAGCGGCGAGCCCCTCGGAACGGAACAGGAGTTGACCGTGGAGCAGGCGCTACGGGCGGTTACGATAGACGCGGCCTGGCAGTACGGCGAAGAGGACAGCAAGGGCTCTCTCGAGGCCGGCAAGCTGGCCGACCTAATAATCCTCTCCGCGAATCCGCTCGAGGTGGACAAGACGGCGATTCGGGACATCCGGGTTCTCGAGACTATAAAAGAAGGTAAGACCATATATACACGGTAGCGCCGGCCCGACGGCCGGAGAATAGTAAGGCCTTCTTTCGCGCGGGTATCCCGCCGCGACGGGAAGGTGTATTAAAGGCGACAAGGGGAGTATTAACCTAGAGGAGAGAGCGTGATGAAAAACGTTCGCGGATTTTTAGGTTTCGCTATCCTGATTTCGGCGCTGGCCGCGCCGGCCGGCGCGCAGTACGGCGCGGATATAGACGGCCTGTCGGATAATGAAAAAGCCTTCGGTTACACGCTAACCGTCGACGTCCCCTACGGTAAGGGGAAGGTCACGACCGACGGCAAAGTCGTAGAACGTGATTTGTTGATGGACGTCTACGAACCCGTGGATGGTCCCGCGGTAGGCCGGCCCGCGGTAGTTTTGATACACGGCGGAGCCTTCCACCGCGGCGGCCCTCGGCGACCCCCCTATAGAGAAATGGGAGCAGTCCATTCGCGGATGGAGGACTACGCAAGGCTTCTAACACCCCAGGGTTACGTCTGCTTCGTCGTCAGCTACCGTCTCATCCCCGAGAACCCGGTACCCGACATGTCTTCCGACGCGGAAGGACTTCAAACTTATAACGAGTTAATAACTGATGCCGGTTTAGCCCGGACGAACCTCGTCAGAGGTTTTATGGGGCTGCCGCTGGTATCGGAAGCCAATCTACAAGTGCTTTGGAACGGGGTCTTGAGCGCCGCGGAGGATATCAATAAGGCTATTTCTCACGTCCGGGATTCGGCCGAGGAATACGGAATCGACCCCGAACGAGTCGCCGTCGGCGGCCATTCCGCGGGTGCTACGACAACGCTGAACGCCGTCTACGGATTGAAGGCTCCCGTCGCCGCGATTTTTCCGCTCTCGCCGGCCGTTTCCGGCTTCGATATGAAGAAAGCGGTCGACTCGCCGGAACTTCCCCCTATGCTTCTCGTCGTTTCGCAGAACGACGAACCGGCCGTCGCCGAGACGATTCCGCCGTTTATTACGGCGGTCCGCGAGGCCGGGTTGGACTACGAATTCGCCTGGGTTCCCGGGTACGGCCACTTCTACCCCAGCGGAGCCGTATCCCTGGGCGACGACGGCCTACGGATGTCGGTGGGGGAACGCATTGCGGCGTTTCTTGAAACGAACCTGAAGTAGGAGACCGACAATCCCGAGTAGTATAAGGTTGAGAAAAACGAAGGACTCGTCGAGGCAGACTACTTCCTTGGCGTATCTGCACAGGCGGGATGGTTACTCCCGGCGGCGCTATATGTCGGCCGCGCGGGTATCAAGCCGCGCCGGTACGCGACGTATAGCGCTTCAAATGGAGTAGTAAATTTAAGGAGAGCACGAAATGAAAAAGCTACGTAGAACGTTGGGTTTCATTATCCTGATATTGGCGACGGCCGCGGCGGCCTACGCGGCGGACTACGACCTCGTCATTCTGAACGGCCGGGTCATGGACCCGGAAACCAACTTCGACGCGGTGGCCAACGTCGGCATCAAGGACGGCATAATCGCCGTTATCACCGAAGACGCGATAACGGGTACGGAGGTCGTCGACGCCACGGGACACGTCGTGGCGCCGGGCTTCATCGACACGCATTACCATTGGCCTCGCGACATGGGCTACAAACTCGCGTTGCGGGACGGCTGTACTACCGTTATGGACCTCGAATTGGGCTCGGTCGGTACGTACGTCGACCAGTGGTACAAAGACCGTGAAGGCAAATGCCAGACGAATTACGGGACGGCCTCCGGCCACGAGTTCGCACGGTCCCTCGTTCTCGACGGATTAGAGGGGCGCGACGTGTTGGACTGCTTAATAACCCGTACCTCCCACCGTTGGGTGGATACCAGGCTCGATATCGAGGACGGGAATGAGGTCCTTCGGGTTATCGACGAGGGGCTGGCGGCCGGCGCCGTCGGCATCGGTTCAACCCTCGCGTATATGCGTGACGGCGTAACCGCCCGCGAGATGTTCGAGGTCCAAAAAATCGGGGCCGCGTACGGCCGGCCCACCGTCGTGCACCTCCGCTTTACGCCCGGAGACTCCACCACCGAACCCAACGGGGCGCAGGAAATCATGGCCAACGCAGTCGCCCTCGACGCGCCCGCCATCATCTGCCATTTCAATAATCCCGGATGGGAGTTGATATCGGAATTATTAGTGCTTTACCAGGAACGCGGGCACAACGTTTGGGGCGAATATTACCCGTACCACGCCGGTTCGACGGCGTTGAATACGACGTTCCTCGCGCCGGAATTATGGGAAGACCAAATGGGGTATAAGTACGAGGAGACGATACTGAACCCCATCACGGGCGAGTTTTTCACGCGGGAAAGCTACTACGCCGCCGTCGAGGAAGACCCGACTCAGATCGTTATACTTTTCAAGATGCCGGAAGAGGATATCGTGAAATGGCTAAAAATGCCGGGGGCTACGATAGCGAGTGACGGCATGCCGTTGCTGGGAGACATCACATGGGATACTCCGTACGAGGAGTTGCCGAACGGCCACCCCCGTACCGCCGGCTGCCACGCCTGCAGCCTCCGGCTGGCGCGGGAAAACGGCGTCCCGTTAATGTTCACGCTGACGCAACTGAGCTACGGCAGCGCCAAACGCCTGGGCGATACCGGCCTCGAGGCCATGAAGGTCCGCGGCCGCATGCAGGAGAACATGGTCGCCGACATCGTCGTCTTCGACCCGGAGAACGTTACCGACAACTCCACGTACGCGAACGGCTCCGTACCTTCGACCGGTATACCGTACGTAATCGTTAACGGTACCGTTGTGGTGAAGGATTCGATTGTGCTCAAGGGCGTTACGCCGGGGCAACCGATACGCTTCGAACCGGAAGAGCCGCGGTTCACGACGCCGTTGACGGTCGAATCGTGGGAAGAGGAGTTCCTGGTCAATCCCATCGATTCCTGTTTGTCGGAGATGGGGCTATACGACGAGGAACATGAACACTAAATTGAACGGCCTGTCGGTATCCATCCCCTGATGCTTTATATTGGCGAACGAAACAGCCGGAAAGGATAACCGTCCATGAAGAAGATAATCTTGGCGACTTTTCTCGTCGCGGCGTTAGCGTCGCTCGGCTACGGCCAGACCGAGGAGGAACTGGCTAGGGAACTCCAGAACCCCGTAGCTGATATTATCAGCCTGCCGTTCCAGAACAACGTCAACGGCGGCATCGGCCCATTCGACCGAATCCAGGACGTCCTCAACATACAACCCGTGTATCCCATCCCCGCCGGGGACGTTATCTTGATTGATTACGAGGTCCATCGTGCCGTTGATATACCAGCCCGACGTCGCCGCCGAGAGCGGCGGGACCTTCGGTTTGGGCGACGTTAATGCGACGGTATTCCTAACGCCGGCCGACGCAAGCGAGATAATATGGGGCGCGGGGCCGGTTTTTTTAGTCCCCACCGCTACCGACGACGGGTTGGGAACGAAGAAGTTCGGCGTTGGCCCTTCCGCGGTCATCCTCGGTATGCCCGGTAAGTGGACGGTTGGGGCTCTCGCGAATAACGTCTGGTCCGTCGCCGGCGACGAGGACCGGGCCAACGTTAACGCCATGATGACGCAAATCTTCTTAACCTACAATCTCCCCAACGCGTGGGCGATAACGTCCGCGCCCATCATCACGGCGAATTGGGAGGCCGAAAGCGACGACCGCTGGAACGTGCCGTTGGGTTTGGGCGTGAGTAAAGTGACGATGGTGGGGAAAGTCCCGATGAGTATAGCAGCCCAGGGGTTCTACACGGCGGTCCACCCGGAAAACCTGCCGTACGCGGACTGGTCGGCCCGTACGACCGTGTCGCTCGTCTTCCCGAAATAGGGGACAGAATGGCGCCTTCGGCGACCGGCCGAGCGCGTTAAAAGAATGAGTATGGGAACGGGGCCGGCTCGGTTTCTTTACCGGGAGTGACGCTGCCGGGTCGGCCCGCCGGCGTTTTTCGCGAGGTAAGGATATGCGGGATATATTATTGATAGTGGCGCTCGTACTCACCCTGGCCGTCTCGGCTTCGCACGGCCTTCTCGAAATAAAGGGCGGAACGACGACGCCGTTGAGCGAGTTGGAAGGCCGGTATGGCGGCGGCCCGTACGCCTCGTTGGGCGGCGAGGCTCGGCTGCCGTGGTGGCCGGTATCCGTAATGGCCGACCTGTCGTATACGGCGCTCGGGCGGGACCGGCCTCTTTCCGACCTCTTCGCCAACTACGGTGAGAAAAGGCACCCCGGCGTCCTGCCGTGGGCGGACGTTATAAACGGCCTGAATTTGAAGTCGGTCTTTTACGGGGGAAGCGCCGGCGTTCGTTATTATCCCGTGGAGTATTACGCTTTCGCTCCATACGCCGAAGCCGGCGGCGTTTACCTGTACCGCGAACTAACTGCCTATAATATACCGGTGGGAATCTTGGGCAGGTACGTACTAGGCCTCGATATCAGCGTGCCGTCGACGCAGGGATTCGGCATGTACACGGACCTGGGCGTAAGGGGAATACCGGGCCTGCCGCTTATCTCGATAGACGCCGGCGTGCGTTTCGTTTACGGCCCCGGCTTGGCCCGGACGGGCTTCGAGGAATTCCTGGAGGAGAATATCCCGACTTACGACGCGCCCGATTCCGACGGTTTATTTATGGCGTCGTTCTATCTGGGCGCTTCGCTATTTTAACGCGTTAGTTTTTGACCCGCGCCGGCCTACCGGCGCACTATCGTCCCCTTAACGATGGCGGGGGCGATTTTTTCCGCCAGACGGCGGAACGCCTCGTTTTCGCTCTCGGCCTCGGGGCCGACGGCGGCGTACGTTACCGAATCGAAGATATTCAGCACCTGGGAGAGGACCTGGTTGGTCGCGAGGTCGGTAAGTGTCCCTTCCATCGTCAACGCGAGCGTATACTCTTTGACGATTTGGCCGGTGCCGTACTTAATCGGGTACTTTTTATAATTGGCGATTTTAAGGGTTAGCTTAGAATCGGCGGCGTCGCCGGAGACCGTTTCCAACGTGCCGTCGGCGACGAACGCGTCTTCGAGGGCGCGTTCGAGCGTCCGGGCGAAAGCCGGTTCCACGTTTCCCGGGATCACGACGATCTCGACGGATTTAATCCGGTCGGGGAGGGCGCCGTTCGAGGCGAACGCCGTTTGGCAAACGGAAACGGTACTCGCGATTAACGCGGCGAACATGAAAACTTTCCTGGGCACTTTAAGATTCACCTCCACGGGGATTATACCTGCTTCGAGTTAATATTTGAAGAAGAACCTGAACCCCAGGCCGTATTGTTGGTGGTCCCGATCTTCGAACGTCGAACCGACGAGGTAGAAATCCTCGTAAAGCCGATAATTAATCTCGGCTGATCGTTCACTCTCTCCGGCGCCGGTGACGTCCTCGGTGTATTCGGTCGTATAGGATACGTAAACGTCGGACAGGAGGTACTTCCCCAACGTCGCGCGGCGATAGCGGGTGCCGCGTTCGGCGCCGAGAGAGCTGGCCTCGAACTCGAAGACGTCCAGGCCGGTCGTTTTGCGTACGGTGCGCGAGACCTCCGCCTGGGCCAGCCGCCGCACGTAATCCCCGGAACCCTTAGATGCCAGGGCCCCCCCGCTCATCTCCTGGAAATCCTCGTACGTCACGTCCAGCACGAGCAATTGGGAGATTTCGTTCTGCGTAAGGCCGACGGCGGCGCCTTTCGAGTTGTAAATGAAGTCCATCTCGGGCTCCGTGAACGTCCCGGTGACGTCGACCAAAATCTCTGCGTCGGCGTTGCCAGGCCGCGTCGCCCGAATTAGACGTTTGGCCCTTATTTTAAGCGCCGGGTCGAAACTCCGGGTTCCCGTAAAATATATGCCTCCTCGTTCGATAACGAAGTCGCGGGCCAGGATGTAAAAACTGCCGCGTTTCGCGGTTAGTTCTCCCGTGATGGTGGTGGCGGGGCCGGTTTTCCGGAGCGTAAGATCGGCTTCCAATTCCATCTCGGCCGTGTTGTTCCGAAGCCATAAATTGCCGGGAGCGTCCACGTGCAAGCGGTAATCGATCGGGCTCTCCCCATATTGGGGCGTATATACCGCGGCCCCGAAGTCGGTAGCGATGAATCCGCGGCGCACGTAGATTTCGACATCGGCGAAAGGGTGTTTCGCGGGGCCGGAAAGGGAAGCCGTTACGTCCGTTAAAACCCGCGCGCCCGTAATCGCCCGGAACGTGTAATTCTCCAGATTTAACGACACGTCGACCGCGGCGGGGCGTCCGCCCTCAAACGCAACGCTACCCCAAACGGTACCGCGGCCGCCGTCGAGGTCGAAAACTACAGGCGTCTGTTCGGATACGGCGGCCGCGTCGCCCGTTAGGTCGATAGTGCCCCGGAGGTCCGAGAAAGTCGAGCGCAACTCTCTGATCGTCCCAGTCCCTCCGGCGAGTTCGATTCGGCCCGTCAACTCGGGCGAGGAGGCCGAGCCGCCCACGTCGACGCTCCCAGTTGCCGTCCCGCCGGTGATAAGGACGTTGTCCAACAACGGGTTGAAGAGACGGAGGTCGAGTTCTTCGAAATCTCCCTCAAGCGCCAAGGCGCCGAGGACCAAACCTTCTTTATTGTCAAACGCAAGCGCGACCACGCCGTTTACGTTGGCGTTGGTCGAGTTCCCTCCGGCGAGGGATAATTCGCGTAAATTGAGTTCGCCGGCCCCGTAACTAACGTCGAGGCGGCTGTGGCTGTACCGGACGTTCTCCCAAACGGCGTCGCCGACGTCTAGTTCGGCCCGGACGACGGGAGCAGCCGCTGTTCCTTTCAGGGTTACGACCCCGTCAACGTTGCCGCCTTCGCTCAGGCCGGCTTCGCTCAGGACGACCACCGAGTTGAGCGGAACGCCGGTGACGCGGACCTCGCCTTTTAGGGGAGCGTCTCCTTCTCCCTCGAACGCCGCGAGCGGGACATCGGCCGTCGCGGTCGCGGCGCCGCCCGCCACCTTCAAGGTTAGGTCCGGTATTACGATGCGGTCGTTTTCCAAAGAGATTTCCCCGCGCAGGAGGTCTATCGGTTGGCGGTCGACGGAGAGCTCGTGGGCCTCGAGTGCGGCGTAGAAGGCGGGGGCATCGGAAGTTCCGCGAATGCCGACCCGGATGGAATCCAGGCTTCCCGTTAACTCGGGCGCCGTGGGCCAGAGTCTTAATCCGTCCAGGTGGAAATCCTCGCCCTTGGCGACGACGTCCACCGGCCCGCCTCGCCGGTCGAAGCTCCCGGAGAAGGATACGTCGCCGCGTTGGAAGGCAAGGACGCCTCCCATAATGACGTAAAGACGTCCCTCCCGTTCCAACCTTAGGGGATGGGTGAGGGTGGCTTGCGCATTGCCGAGCCTGACGTCGAGCCGGTCCAGCTCCCAATCGCCGGAGGAGCTATCGTGCCGCACGTCGAAATACAGCCTATCCCCGTCGTCGGCCCCGTTTTCGAACCCGCCGTCCACCGTCAGGACGCGGCCGTCGTAATTCAAATCGGCCCGCGAATGGTCGAACGAGAACGGCCCGGCGGCGACGTCGCCGGCGGTGAAGTGCAGGTCGGTTTTTCCCCGGCCCCCCAGTTTTTCGGCATAGCCGTCAAGACGCGCCCATTTCACGGTGACGTCCTCGACCGCCAATCCTTCCAATAATACCTCTCCCTCCGCCGACGGCGTACGCGGCGCACCGTATAAGTGGAGGTCGGCGTTCATCAGGCCGTCAAGGTCGACGGGGCTTCTTCTGGTTGGCAATTCCGCCAAGGGGATGTCCCGCGCCGTTACGGCGAGTTCGACGTTATCGCGGGTCGCCGTCCCTTTCGCCGAAAGGGTCCCCGGGCCGAAGCGGACCGTCGATTCGTCGATGAACAGTTGCGACCGGCCGTAATGGACGGTGGCGGTCGCGCCGTCGAAACGGACCGGTCCGGCGAAACCGGGGCTAACGGTAAAGGCCGCCGTGAGCTCGAGTTCTGCGGGGGAGAAGCCGCTTCCGGCAAATAGCGCCGTTACGTCCGCGCGGGTTTCGAGGCCCGCGTCCGGGTAGAGGCGGGCCAGGTTGAAACCGTCCAAATGGACCTCTCCCTCGAACGACGGCTCCTCCGTAGCGACGTCCACCGTTCCGGTCACGTGTGCGGGCAGGCCGTTCACGAAGGCCGATATCTCCTCCACGCGTATTAATTTCGGCTCCAGGTCGACGGCGTAGCGGACCGTCAAGTCGGCGAGGTCGTAGTCGGCCAAGGAGCCCAACGGGCAGTGGAAGGTCCCGGTGTGGACTAACTCGTCCGCCGGGCCGCGGATGGTTCCCTCGTAAGGGCCTCGGATATCGAGGGGAGGCCCGTTCGGGGTCACGAGGGGGATGATTTCCGTCAAGCTCAGCGGATCGGCCTTGACGGCCAGGTCGAATCGGGTGGAGGGCGAGGTCTCGATTGTGCCGTCGAGCGTCAACGACGTTTGGTCGAGGGTTATATCGAAACCGTCTACGGTGAGGTTGTCCGGGTTTATCCTTATCTCGCCGTTGCCGAACGCCTTTACGGCGAGGTCATACTCGGGCAGGTAGCAACTGCAATCGCCGAAGGTCAGCGTAAGCCCCGTGCCCACATATTCCAAAGAGCTGCGAACGTCGATCCGCGTGGCGTCCGTCAAGGGGCCGTCGCCGTCCAACTCGAAGGAGCCGTCCTCCAATACGATATCCCTTAGCCGTATATCGATATCCGCTTCTCGGCGTTCGGGCAGGAAATCGAATATATGCTCGAAGTTGGCCCGGCCGCCGGGTTCGAGCTCGACCCGCACATAAGGGTTTACGACGCGCGCTTTTTCTATCAGTAGGACGCCGTACAGGAGTGCCGGCAGGTGGTAGCGGAGATGAATCTCTTTTGCGGAAAAAGCGGGGCCGTCTTCTTCCAAGGAAGGGCCATTCGCGACGTAGAAGTCGTAAACGTCGAGGCTCGCGAACAGGTCGCCGCCGAGCCGGCCTATGCCGCATTCCACGCCCGTCCGTCGACTCAGATAGGTTACGGCGGCGCGGCGCAACGAAGCGTGGAGTAAGCCGGAGGAATACGCCGCGACGGCGAGCGCGCTTATTACCACGGCCGTTACCGCCGCGGCGCACAGGAGGCGGCGGGCGACGCGCCGGCGGCCCCGGCTTCGGTGGGGGGCGTCTGTGGTTGGCGTGCGGGCTGTGTCGGTCTCGTTTCTCAAAACGTTACGAGCGACGTTAGAACGGATGACCGAAGGCGAGGTAGATATACGCGATTCGACTTCCGGCGGGAGTGGGAATGGGGCACCCGACGTCGAATCTGATGGGACCGACGATGGTATTATACCGGATGCCTACGCCCGCGCCGTAGCGAAGGAACTGCTCCTCTATCTCCGCCAACTCGGTCCAGACGTTGCCGCCGTCGACGAACAGCGCTCCCCACAGGTGTTCCCACCCTTTTCGGCCGGCCACGAACGGGAGTTGGGCGCGCAATTCGGCGTTGGCCTCAAGTAGTATATTCCCTCCCAACGCGTAGCCTTCCTCGGCCTGGGGGCCGAGGCCCCGTTCGGGATAACCGCGGACTGAATACGCGCCACCCGAGACGAAACGGTATACGTGCGGGACGTAGTCGGTATCGCCGTAGGAATCCACGAAACCGGCGTGGATGCGCGTGGCGACGGAAGCGGCGTCGGCCAAACGCACATAGCGTCGGAAATCGCCGGTGGCACGCCACAGGTCCAACCCGAACATGAACCCGCCCGCTCTCTCGTACGAACCGCGCGCGTAGGTCCCCGTGAGCGGGTTGAATATATCGTCGGAATCGTCGTACGTGGCCGTTGCCCCGTAGGCTGAAATGGCCTGCGGCTCTTCGCTCTCCGCCGGCGCCTGGGGGAGGGCGACGCCGGGAGGACCGTACGCCGCGCCGGATTCACCGTAGCCGGCGCCGTATTCGGTATGGAATCTCTCGAAAGAGAATCCGACCGCCAATTCGAGTTCGTCCGTGATGTCGCGTGCCACGCGGGGTTTGAGGGTCGAGTGCCATTCGTTGAGTCCCTCCAATACCGTCCGTTCGTAGTGTAGCGCCACGCTGCCCTTGTACCGATACCCGAACAACCACGGTATCGCGTACGTTATGTCGCTCTCCGCTTCGCGGCTCTCGTACTCGAAGCCGTAATAAGCCGAGCTTTCTATAGAAAGCCGCTCGTTGTCGCCGAAGAGGTTGTCGTGGCCCCACCCGACCGTAAGGGCCGCTCTATACGGCGAGGAGTAACCAGGTTCGATTTTGAACCATCGCAACTTGTCCTCGTTGACGATGATGACGACGTCGGCCCGATCCGGCGCGCGTTCCGAATCGACGACGTCGACGACGAGGTCGCGGTAGAGGCTTGTCTTGTAGATATTGGACCGGCCTTCGTCGAGTTTGGAAGCCTTCCACAAACGGGAGGGATTGAGTTTGTAGTCGATTTCGCGCGCGGCGATCTCGGCCCTCGTTTTTTCGTTGCCGGACACGACGACCTCGTCTATGTAATATTTCCGCCCCTCTTCCACCGTATAGGTTACGACGGCCGTTTCGCGGTCGATCTTCGCTTTGATATTCGCGCGGCCGTAACCTCGTTCGTGGTAATAATCTCCGACTCTCACGGCAGCTTTATTCAGCGCCTTCGCCGATAGCGGCGTACCGACCTCGACGCCGAGTACGTCCCGAACGGCGGCGAACCGCTCCGGTGCAACTCCCGCCAGTACGACTTCGTTCACGGTCGCCCGGGGCCCCTCGACCACTTCTATTTTCAAATTGCGCTTGTTTTTCTTAATCTCGCCGAGTTCGGAAGTAACGCGAACGTTATCGAATCCCTCCCCATAATACGCGGCCTCGACTGTGGCCAGGCCGGCCTCGAGCAGGTAGTTAAAATTATGCTCCTCGAAGTGGTCGCCTTTTTCCACGCCGATAAGGTTTTTAATGACGCCGTCCTTAAAGTGTTTATTGCCCTCGACGCGGATGCGGCCGAGGACGAATCCGGCGTCGGGCGTCTCGGCCTGGCCGTGTGCGAAAGGCGCGGCCGCCAAATTGAAGGCGACGATATACGGTACGATAGATTTCATGGCGGACGTGACGTTTACGTATTAGTAAATGATACTAAAGTTAGCGGCGATTATCAACTTCGCGTGTGTCGGCGAATCTTAATAGTACGCGGCGGCAAACGTAACGTAAAAACGGCGGCCAGCGGGGCGTTCCTTTTTATCGGGATGCCGAAATAATCCGGGGAGTCCGAAGCGGCCTTGCGCGGGGCGGGAGTTTTATTGGGAGGGCTAAAAGTGATGTCCCGAGGCCGGGCCGTATGCTAATATGGCCCGGTTAGTATTCGGGGGATAGGCCGGCCTGGGTCGGCGTAAGGGTATAGCGTTGGGCAATATTAACGATATTCTGGGGCAGTTATTCGGGGCCGCCTTACTCGCTTTCGGCATGGGGCCGTTCCTGGCGCTCGTATACGCGAAGGAAGTCCTTTTCTTCGCGGGTTTCGGTTCCGTTCTGATCGGTGGCGGGATGGCGTTGTTCGGTTCGAGGAAGTGGGCGCTACGTCTCGTCGTCCTCGGCGCGGTTACGTTCGCCGTTTCGTTAAGCGTAATCCTTTATTCCGCGTACGCGATACATTGGAGCGTTTTATATAACGACTACTATTCGGCGCGGCTACCGCAATGGTTCTGGGTGGATAAAGGCGCCGAGGTGTTCGCCCTCGCGGGCGCGGCGGCCTTCGGCGTCGGGTTGTTATTAGCGGTGGCCGGGGTTCTCCGTTTCGCGGCGGGTCGAAAACGCCGGCCTAAAAAGCTGTTATTCGCCGGTTTGGCCGGTATGGCGTTCGGGATAGACCTCGGTTTTACGGGTGGAATATCTTCTCTCTTTGCCATACCTCTGGACGTCGTTTTCTCGTACGCCATTTTCGCGGTGTATAACGCTCCGCCGCTCGTTATCGCCGGGATAATTTTATGGTTATGCCGTAAGGTGAAATGGGCGGTTTATTTTCTGGTCGCCGGAAGCGCGTTGGGCGTCACGGTATCGACGGCGATCGTCGCGTCCAGCTTCCGGATAGGTTGGTGGTGGTGAAGGGACAGTGCCGGCGGTACGGTTTTACGTTAAGGATCGACTCAAAGGAAAGACGCCCCGTTAGGGGCGTCTTTTAAGTGTGAGGTTGGGGAAAGCCGTTCTGTAGCGTGCCTTAAATCGTAACCGTATACGAGACCTTCAGGAATACAACCTGGTCGACGAGCGCGAAGTGGTCGTTGCCGTCGCGCTGCTGTTCGTACGCCAGGTAGGCCGTACTGCCTGGCCGAAACTCCCATCCCCACAACGTGCTCCCGGCCGCGGTGCGGGCGTCCGAGTTGCCCTGCAGGATTAGCCGCCAGAAGAAGTCTTCCGCTAGGGTTAGCGTACTCTTGAAATTGTCGACGTGGAAACGGTCGCCGCTGCTCGGGTTAACGACGTTGGCGTCGGCCTCGACGACCCAAATCGGCGTCGGTATCACGGCCACAGAGCCGCCGTAGTTGTGGTAGTACTCGCCGTAGTATTCCCCTTGCCGGTAGTAGAGTTCGAATCCGCCCCAGGCCGAGACCGACCGTCCCAGCGACAGCAGGGCGTAGTTATTCCGGAACTCCGGCAGGCCAATGTCCAAGTAGCGCCGGTCGACGCCGCGATAGTACCGGACGACGGCTGAGAAATCGTTCCGCGTCGCGACCGTGAGCGAAGGGATAACCCGCCAATAGACCATGTCGCCGTCTATGGCGCGGTCGTAGGCCGAGTCGACGTCGGGCGTTACGGATCGGACGCCGGCGCGGTTGACTTGCATTTCGTGGCGGCCGTAAAACGACAATTCGCGGATCCCCATCTCCTCCGGTTGGAGGAAGGACATGTCGGCCCGGAAGTCGTCCGAGATCTCCTGGTACGACAAGTAGTAGATGTCGGTTAGGCCGGGGTAGGAAAGCGACGCGCCGTAGAGATAACCGTCGCCCTCGTCGCCCTGGGTGCCGCTCTTGGCGCCGGTGCCCGTGAAGTAGAAACCTGCGGGCAGCGCGAAACGCCCCAGGCCCAGGCCGACGTTGTTGTACGTCGCGGCGTCCTCGCCGAAGTGGGGCCGGTCGGCCGGGAGCGTATTGCCGATTTGGCGTCGTCCCACTCCCGCTATGCTTACGTTATGGCCGCCGGGGATGTCGTACGTCGCCCGGGCGACTGCGAAGTTGTCATCGGGGAAACGGGGGTCGTCGTCCTTAAGCATGACGTCGACCGCGCCTACTGTGACCGGCCCGGCCCGGCCGGAGCCCTTGACGCCGCCTGCTATTTCGGTTAGCCGCCGCGTATAGGCCAGGTAGTACGGCAGGTCGAAGAGGTCCCAGTTCTCGGTAAAGAACGGCCTTTTCTCGGTAAGGTACGTTTCCGTCGGTTGGAGGTTTATCTCGGCGGGGTCGGCCTCGATGTACGCGTAGTCGGGGAGGATCGTCGCCATCACGTTTACGTTGGACCCGGGCCGGTATTCGGCGTCGAACCCTCCGCGGGGTTCGAATTCCCACCCGTCGGTAGGTTCGAGGTAGGGATAGGTGGCAGACTCGCTGGTGTCCTGTCCCCTAGCCGTGACGTAGGGCGTAAATTTGAAACGTTTGGGCGCCGGGAGGTTTTCGAACCCCTCCATTCGGCCGAAGTCCGAAACGCGGTTGGGGTTGGTCCCGGCGCATACCCAGTAACTCTCCTCGTAAACGGAATTGCGGAAGCGTAGGAAGTTTACGCCGAAGGACGAAGCGCCCCGGTCGTAGCGAAAGGAAGCCCAGGGCACGACCATCTCGCAATACCAGGCGTCCGCGCCCACGCTCGTCTTGGCCTCCCAGTGGCCGTCCCATTCCGAACCGCTGTCTTCACCGTCCAGCGTAACGGTTCCGTCGTAGCGGGTACCCCGGCAATTCACCATAAAGTCGTAGCAATCGGTGCCGCTGTTGGTGGAATCCAGCATGAGATCGATGCTGTCGTCGTTATTGAGGAACATGTCGCGCACGGTGGCGGCCGCGACGAGTCGGTTGGGCTCGGGCTCGTGGCAGACCCAACCCACGTACAACGCCTGGTCGTCGTAGAGGACGTAGACCTCGGTCGGCGCGTAGGGCGTCGATCCCCTCTCGGGCCGGTACTGGCCGAAGTCGCGGGCGGGGCCGGACGTGAGCCAGATGTCTTCGAGAACGCCGTCGATAACGGGGGGAGTTGATGTACGGGCCGCCGTCATGCTCCGGGTGTCGGCTCCCAGGGCGGCCGCGGATAACGCTATTATAAACGTAACCGACAAGGCAACAATCTTCATGATGTTTCCTTTCCGGTTAGATCGGTTGGGTAGTTAATTAATACGGAATATACCGCGTTTAGGTTGCGGCGAGGTTGGGCGGTAACTGATATGCGAGAAGCGCCCACGGCGCTTTAGCCGAATTCTACGATAAGTCGATACGGCGGTCAACTCGGAACGGCTAGCCGGGTTGATTAACCGCCGGTTTTTTCCTTGCGTCGGCCTGCGTAATATGCTACTTTCCCGCACAACGTGGCCGGAGGCCGCGGTAATTATGAACTTCGGATTATATAATAAAGGTAACAAGCGAAACGGTAGGGATGTCGCGGCGAGTATCGCCGGGGCTTCCGTCTGCCGTATCGCCAAGGAGTACAAGAAGGCGTCGCCCGTGCGCACGTGGTTGCGGGCGGCCGGCGCACGGGTAAAATAATAAATAATTAGGCGAGAATGCCGTCAAGGCGCCCGTACTGAGCGGGCGCCTTTTTTATTTGCCGGGGATGACGGATACGGAATGCCGAGGTGAATATGGAAGGACCGATTAAGATTATGAAATTCGGGGGAACGTCGGTGGGCAGTGCCGGCGCCGTACGCCGCGTCGCGGCCATCGTGGCCACGGACGACGCGCCACGAAAGGTCGTCGTTGTATCGGCGCAGAGCGGCGTAACGTCGTCGCTCCTGCGCGCGGGGGAGGACGAGGCCGAGGCCGAGGCGGTAACGTCCCGGTGGCGCGGCCTCGCCCGGGAGTTGGGCGTGGAAGCCGCGGTCAAAGGCTTCGCCGGCCGGTTGACCCGCGACCTTCGGAAGGCGTTGCCGCCCGGGCAAAAGGCCGACCTTGTCGCTTCCTACGGGGAAAGGTTCTCGGCCTCTCTCGTCGCGGCTTATTTCAAAGAAATCGGCCTTGACTCCCGAGTGGTGGATGGCGGCGACGTCGTGGCGACCGACGACGGCTTCGGCGCCGCCAGGTACGACTACGACGAGACGCGCGACCGCGCGAGAATTGTCCTCCTGCCGGTTCTCGGCCGGGGTCGAATCCCGGTGGTACCCGGTTTCATCGGCGCCGACGCGCAAGGGCGGACAACGACGTTGGGCCGCGGCGGCTCGGACCTTACGGCAACGCTTCTGGGGGCGTGCCTCGACGCGGCCGTGGTGGAGATATGGTCCGACGCCGACGGCGTGATGAGCGCGGACCCGGGTGTGATACCCGACGCTCGCCTCGTGACCCGGCTCTCCTTCGACGAAGCGGTGGAGTTATCCAACTTCGGCGCGAATATACTTTTCAATAAATCCCTGCCGCCCGCGATCCGGGCCGGCATCCCGGTGCATGTCCGTAACACCTTCAATCCGTCGTCCCCGGGGACGGTTATCGCGGCCGGAGACGCGGGGCCCAACTTCGCCGTTACGACGAAATCGGGCGTCCGCGTTTTCACCGTAGCCACGCCGGAGATGGTGGGGGCCGTGGGGTTTCTGGCCCGCCTCTTCGCCGTATTCGAGTCCTTCCGGCTCAGCGTGGATGTCGTCGCGGTTTCGGAAGCGTCGGTCTCGGTAACCGTGAACTCACTCGACGCGGAGGCGGAGACGACGTTGCTGGAAGCGTTACGCGGGTTGGGCGACGCCGAGGTTAGGTCGGGTCGCTCCATCGTGGCCGTCATATCCAGATTCCTGGACGACGAGCAGACGATATTCCCGAAGATATTCGCGGCCCTCGCCGAGCGCGGCGTCGATATCGAGATGATGAGCTACGGAAACCGCGAGATTAATTTAACGCTTATCGTGGACGGGAGCCGGGAACGAGAAACGCTTCAGTTGATTCACTCTCTTTTCGAAGAGAATTTCCGGAGGTGATATCGTGTTGCCGATTAGGTTGTTAATCCACGGATTGGGGAAGGTGGGGAAGGAGGTCCGCCGCTGCGCGGAGGCGGACGAGGACCTTGCCGTAGTGGGCGCGGTCGACGAAACGAACGACGACGTCGAGTTCGCGGCGCTCGCGGAAGCGCCGCTCCGCGACGTGGACGTGGTAATAGACTTCTCGGGCGGCGACGCCGTACTCGCGTTGGTCGAGGCCGCCGCGGCCGCCGACCCCTCGCCCCGGCTCGTCGTGGGGAGTAGCGGGTGGGGCGGCGACGAGAAAACGGTGCGCCGAATCGTGCTTGAGCGGGATTTATCCTTCCTGCACGGCGCTAACTTCTCTATCGGCACGGCGGTATTCATGCGCCTCGCTGACGCCGCGGCGGACCTCCTCGCACGGGCGGGCGGTTTCGACGTCGCGCTCCTCGACGTCCACCACCGTCATAAAAAGGACATGCCCAGCGGCACGGCTTTGAGGATCGCGGCGGCCGTGGCCGAGAGTACCGCCGAAAAAACTGGAATATTAACGGGTACGGCGGATCGGCCCATAGCGTCGGACGAATTGCATGTGGCCTGTCTTCGCGTGGGTGAGAACATGGGATACCACGAACTCATATTCGACGCGCCGGGGGAGGTTATACGCCTTTCCCAGCAGACGCGCGGCCGGGACGTATACGCCGTCGGGGCGATTTTGGCCGCGAAGTGGTTGATGCGGCGGGAAGAACCGTCCTTTTACACGTTTGACCAGGCTTTGGAGGACATGCTTTATGGTTAAGGATTTCAACGTTACGGGTTCTATCGTCGCGCTGGTGACGCCCTTCGACGGGGGCGGCGCCGTGGACTACGCGGCGCTCGAGCGATTGATAGAGTTTCACGTTGAGAGTGGGACCGACGGCCTGCTGGCCTGTGGGACGACGGGTGAGACGCCCACCCTCGACCCGGCCGAGTATGCCGACGTTATTTCGTTCGTCGTAGAGAAATCGGCGGGTCGTTTGCCGGTAATCGCCGGCGCCGGCGCGAATGCCACGGCGGCGACTATTCGCAACTGTGGCGTCGCGGCCGAGGCCGGCGCGGACGCGCTCCTCGTCGTCGGCCCCTATTACAACAAGCCCACCGCGACCGGGTTCTACGAACACTTCGCCGCGGTCGCCCGGGCGACGTCGTTGCCAGTTGTCGTTTATAACGTCCCCGGCCGCACCGGGAAGAATATCCCGACGCCGGTGCTTTTGCGCCTCGCGGCCGAATTCGAGAACGTCGTCGGCGTCAAGGAGGCCTCCGGCGACGTGGGTCAAGCTATGGACGTATTGCGGCGGCGGCTCCCCGGCTTCAAGGTGTATAGCGGCGACGACGCGCTGGCTTTCCCGATGGTCGCGCTCGGCGCCGAGGGGTGCGTCTCCGTCGTGGCCAACGAGATACCCGCGGCATTCGCGCGGCTCATGCGCCTCGCCCGGGCCGGGGAGGTCGAGGAGGCGCGCGCCGAGCACTTCAAGTATCTCCCCCTCATGAACCTCAACTTCGTCGAGAGCAACCCTATTCCTGTCAAAACGGCGCTGGCGTTGATGGGGTTGGTGCGGCCCGAGTTCCGGTTGCCGATGTGCCCGATGGATGAGGGTAATAGGGGACTCCTCGCAGCCGAACTCCGCAACCTGGGGTTAATTGATTGAGCGGGCGATTCGGAGGTATGCGATGCGAAGAATAAAGACGGCCGTCCTCGGCGCTACGGGGACGGTGGGGCGGCGGTTCGTGGCGCTACTTGCCGGCCACCCGTGGTTCGACGTCGTCGCGGTGGCGGCGTCGCCGCGGTCGGCGGGGAAGAGGTATGGAGAGGCCGTGCAGGGACGGTGGCCGCCTTCAATCTCACTGCCCGCCGGGTTCGCGGCCCTACCGGTCCTGCGCGCCGTCGAGGACCGGGACGTTGTCGCCCGGGAGGTCGATATCGTGTTCTCGGCGCTGTCGCTGGATAAGGCCGCCGTTCGTGCACTCGAGGAGGAATACGCCGACGCGGGCGTCGCCGTCGTCTCCAACAATTCGGCGCACCGCTGGACGGAGGACGTGCCGGTAATCATCCCGGATATCAACGCCGGCCACGCCGAGATCATCGCGAGTCAGCGTGCCCGGCGCGGTTGGGACCGGGGACTAATCACCGCCAAACCCAATTGCTCGGTGCAGTCGTACGTCCCGGTCGTCAAGGCGTGGGAGCGCTTCCGGCCGCGGCAAGTAACCGTTACGGCTTTGCAGGCCATTTCGGGCGCCGGCCGAACGCTGGCCGATTGGCCCGAGATGGAGGACAACGTAATCCCTTTTATTCCGGGGGAGGAGGAGAAGTCAGAACGAGAGCCTGCCAAGATCCTCGGGGACGTAGCGGACGGGTCGATACGGTTCGCGGGAAGGCCGTCGTTCTCCGCGACGTGCATTCGCGTCCCGGTGTCGGACGGCCATACGGCCGCCGTCTCCGTCGAGTTCGACGAGGCGGCAACACGTGAGGAATTGATGGCCGCGCTGTGCGAATTCCGACCGGCGACCGCCGGCTTGGACTTGCCGTCGGCGCCGGGGCGGTTCTTCCACGTATTCGAGGAGGACGACAGGCCGCAGCCGCGATTGGACCGGGACCTCGAGCGGGGCATGGCTATCGCCGTCGGGAGGATACGGGAGGACGGCGACCCGCGCCGCTGGAAATTCGTCGCGCTCTCGCATAACGCCGTACGAGGGGCCGCCGGCGGGGCGATACTTACGGCCGAGTTGCTTGTAGCCAAGGGTTACGCTGGGATATAGACGAAAGGTGGAATCCATATAATGATAAACGATGATGTCGTGCGCTTACCTCAGGACGCTATAGACCGGGCGGCCGCCGTAATACCCACGCCGTTCTTCCTGTATGAAGAAAAGCGTATCAAGTATAATTGTCGTCGACTCGTCGGGGCTTTCGGCGAGGCCTTCCCGGGTTTTACGCCGCTATACGCCGTAAAGGCCAATGCTAACCCGAATTTGCTGCGAATAATCCGGGAAGAGGGGTTCGGCTTCGATTGTTCCAGCCCGTCCGAAGTGTCGGCCGTCGGCAAGCTCGGCGGGTGGGGAATGCACACCGGCAATTACTCGACGCGCGACGAACTGGCCCAAGTCCTCGCGGCGCCCGGGGTGCTGCTCAACCTCGACGACGCGTCGTCGGTGCCGACGGTCCGGGAGCTCGGCATGCCGGCGTTTATATCGTTCCGCGTAAACCCGGGCGTAACGACCGGCGACGTGGAGAGCCTCTACCTCGCCGGGCCGGACGCTAAGTTCGGCGCCCCCGGGGAAGACGCGGTCGCGGCCTACCGCGCCGCCCGGGACGCGGGGGCGAGCCGCTTCGGCCTGCACATGATGACGGGCAGCAACGTCCTCGACGCGGCGTACTTCCCGTTCGTGACGAGGGAGCTGCTTCGCATCGCCGGGGAGGTGCGCCGGGAGCTTGGTATCCAATTCGAGTATTTGAACGTGGGCGGGGGCTTCGGCGTGGCGTACCGGCCTGAAGAGGAGTCGCTCGACCTCGACACCGTCGCCCGCGATATGCGGGGCGTGTTCGACGATGAGTGCGGGCGGTGGGATTTATCGGAACCGACGTTGATGGTCGAGCCGGGGCGATACGTAGCGGCCGACGCCGGTTTTCTCGTGACCCGTGTCCACGCGATAAAAGACGGATACCGGAGATTCGTCGGCGTGGACGCCGGGATGAACGACCTGCCGCGGCCGGCGATTTACGGCGCCTATCATCACATTACGGTTCTCGGCAAAGAGAACGCATCCCCGTCCGAGGAAGTTAACGTTGTGGGGCGGCTTTGCGAGAACAACGACCAGTTCGCCCGCGGCCGAAGCTTGCCGCCCGTCGAGATCGGTGACGTGCTCGTTATACACAACGCCGGCGCCCACTGTTTTTCCATGGGCCATAACTACAACGGCCGGCCGCGCGCCGCCGAATACCTGTTGACCGAGGAAGGAGCCGTTCAACTAATCCGCCGGCCGGAGACGGACGAGGATTTGTTTCGAAACGTCGTCGACCCGCCGGAAACGATTTTAAGGAGGCGCGAGGATGGAAATTAAACTATCCCGGCTTTTGGCCGAAACGCCGGCATACCCGTTCGCCGAGTTGGAAGAGAAGGTCCGCAAACTCAGGGCGCGAGGGGTGGGCGTGATCGACTTCGGCGTCGGCGATCCGACGAGCCCCGCGCCCGATTTAGTCATTGCGGCGTTGGCGGAGGGAGCGCGGGCGCGGGCGACGGCAGGTTACCCGCCCTACGACGGGGATCCCGATTTCCGGAAGGCCGCTGCTGAATACATGCAACGGGAGTACGGCGTGGCGCTGGACCCGGATCGTGAGGTGGCCGCCACGATGGGATCGAAGGAGGCCATATTCCATTTCCCGCTGGCTCTCGTCGACCCGGGCGACGTCGTTATCTGCCCTACGCCCGGCTACCCCCCGTACAAGAACGGTACTCGCTTCGCGGGGGCCATCCCTTATTACGTACCGCTCCTCCCGGAGAACGATTTCCTCATTGATTACGAATCGATACCGGCGGACGTGGCGCGGCGGGCCAGGATCATCTGGACCAATTACCCGAACTCGCCCACGGGGAAGGTGGCGCCACGGGGCTGGCTGGAGGGCCTGGCCTCGTGGGCCGTCAGGAACGACGTAATCGTCGCGGCGGACGAGGGTTGTTACAATGAGTTCTGCTTCGACGGCGGGCCCACAAGTATCCTGGAAATAAGCCGGGATGGCGTCGTAGCGTTGTACTCGTTATCTAAAAGGAACAACATGACCTGTTACCGAGCGGGCTTCGTCGCCGGCGATGAGCGTGTGGTAGGGGCGTTTACGCGGATGAAAACTAACGCCGATTCCGGGACGCCGACCTTCATACAGGACGCGGCGGCGGCGGCCCTCCGAGACCGGGAACACGTCCATTTAATGCGGGAGGAGTACCGGGCCAAGCGGGATGTCATGCTTGCGGCGCTGGCGGCCGCCGGCCTGCCGCCGTGCCCGAGCGAGGCGACTTTTTACCTGTGGCAGAAGGCGCCGGCCGGCCTCGATGGCGTTGAACTTTCCCGGCGGCTATTGGACGTCGGCGTCGTGACGACGCCCGGGGGATGGATTTCCGACGTGACGGCCGAAGGTGTGAACCCCGGCGCGGGTTTTGCGCGTTTCGCGCTGGTCCCGTCCATGGAACAAGTGATTGATGCCGCGGCCCGTGTTAAGTCGTTGGCTTTCGGCGGGCGGTAATTATCGATAGTAAACGAACGCGAACGCACGTCGCCCGACGGCTTACGTGAGGCCGAGACACATTGTAATACGCGGCTGCTCAATCCTGAAGGAACTTCAGATTAACGACCTCGCCGAAGTCGATCCATCGCGTTTCGTGTAGGAAGCGGATGTCTTCCAAAAACTCGAGTTCCGTCGTATTCGCCGTCCGCCAAATATCGGCGAGCCTAGTTTTGCCGTCGATACTTTTAAGGACGAGGTTTGTCCTGATGCGGGGCGGGAAGGGCCTTTCGCTCTTAACGTCCGAAGTGGGGATGACGCGTGGGATGAGAGTATGCCAACTCTCGTCCGGGAGTTTTACGGTTACGGCCCCCTTTTGAATGAGGGACAACAAAGCCGATTTGGTCTCGAATTCGTCGCCGATTTCTTCGCACATCCGCATGATATTGCGATGGCCGTTAACGAGCGCCAGGACACGCCATTCCATAGGTGTTAAGCTGGGAGCCGTGCCGATGGCGGGATTGATGTATAGCGGTATATCGTACGGGGGTAATTCGCGTTCTATTTGCAGCAACTCGTCGTAGCGCGTTATGGCGTCCATGAGTACGGCCTGCGCCGGGGCGTTTATGGTAATTTTGGGGGGGCGGGTACCGGGGATGAAGCCGAAGCGGCCCCCCGTCCATTTAAGCAATGTCTCGACGGCGGGCCGGCCCTCGATGCCGTTACTGGAGGCGTGCATAATATTGCCGCGGTCGAAGAAAATGGCGGCGGAGTTCCCCGCGGGTTCATTTTCCAAACGGAGTTCGCCGCTTTTCCGCGTCATTAGCAGTAATTGAAGAACGTCGGCCAACGGGAATTCCGCCAGTTCCCCATGAAGAAAGTCGGGGGACAACGTTTTTTCGCCGGTCAATGTTTACCTCCGTAAAGACCGTGCCGTAAAAAAAACGCCCCGCAATGCGGGGCGGATCGGGTTAACCCGAATATCCGAAGCGTCGTAGGCCGCGTTTGGCGCGCGACGCCGAAACTCTATTACTTGCGGACATCGGCGGGGAAGATAACATATCGAGCAAAATAAATCAAGAGGTGGCGCGGCAAAGGTCGATTTTGGCCTTTTATCTGCAACAAATTCCAGGGTGCCGCCGTTATATATACGGTAATGGGATACAGGTATAAGGCCGGGGGGCGTTAACTCCGGGATGCGCAAGGCCGTGTCCGTAAATATGCGTCTGCCCCCCGGCCCATAATAACCTGATTACCCTCCGCCGCCCGTCCGGCGACGTTGCGTTCGGAACGAAAGTTGCCCCAGAGGGAAAAGAAAGTGTATAAGCCGTTTATCTTCGCGATATTACTGATACCCCTGCTGGCCCGGGCGCAACCTCCCGGGATGGGAGGCGGGTTTCAGGGCGGCCCCCCCGAGGGCGGGCCCCCGGACCCGGAAGCTACTATGGAGGCATTACTGAATAAAGCCGGCCATACCTGCGAGAAGGTGGATTACGCCGCGGACCTGTTATACCCGGCGGCCGAGGAGTTCTTTGCGCTCGTTAACGAAGTGGACGCTTTGCCGCCGTTGTCGTCGAAGTGGGACGAGGTGAACGCCGCTCTCGCGGACGCATACAGCGACGAGGAATTAAACGTAGCGGAGGGAAATTTCCGCGTGTACACAGTCGAGGTCAAGGACTGTCGGGCGGCGCTGGATGAATTATGGAAGAATAAAAAGCGCCGCAAGGGAGTTATCGAGGCCTTGGCCGGATCCCGGGACGGTTTGCTGTTGGTACAGGACGACGTCGAAGCCGCGGTCGAAATTAGTAAAGGCGCGAAAGACGATTTGAAGGATATCGAGAAGCGGTTGAAGGAGATGCGGGACATGGGGTCCCGGATGCCGAATCCGCCCGGCGCCCCGGGTGGCGCGGCGCCCGCGGGGGCACCCCTCTCGATCGAGATGGAAGCTGTGGTAACCGCGAAAAATCGGGCGGAGGAGCAAATGGAATTCGGCCGAAATATCCTGAAAAAACTGGGTAAAATGTTATAATTGCGGCGTACTACTCGCGTTGTCGTATGAGGAGGAGCGGCCTAACGTTCCTCTTTTTTAGAGCCGGGAAGTAAAGCGGGTACGGGCGCGCGAAGCTAGAAGCCCATGTACGGTATAAGGTGCACGAATAAGGAGGACCCGTTATTAAGAAGTGCTTGATACTAATCGCCGTCCTGTTTCCGGCGTTCGCGGCCGCGGAGACGCTGACCCTCGAGGACGCGTTGCGTACGGCCTTGCGCGGCAGCCTTAGCGCGGAATTGGCCGAAGTCGAACGCAGCCAGGGGAAGCAGGCTCTGGCCGAAGGAATCGTGACGGTCTTGCCCGACCCCGCTGCTTCGTACTCGACCAGCGCCGATACGATGGGGGAGTTGGGAGATACGTGGCGGTTCAACTTCTCGTTGAATCAACCGGTGGTGGACGCGTCGGTTTTCTTCAACGTGGTCCGTGGTTCCCGGGAACGAGCTTACTACCGCGCCGCGGCCGACCGTACGCTGGCGGAGTTGATCCTGGACGTACAGGATAATTACTACGCTTTGGCCGAAGCCCAGGCGCTGGCGTTGAGCGCCGAGGGGCAGTACCGCCGGGCCGAGAGTAATCTAAAGACGGTTACTAGACGCTACGAGGTCGGCGAGGCCAACTTGGCGGACAAGTTGCGCGCCGAAGCGGATTTTCTGGGAGCGGAGACGGACCTTCTTTCAGCCGACAACGGCGTCGAGGATAACCGCCGGGCGCTGTCGGATATCATAGGTCTGGGGGCGTGGGAAGAGATAGAGGCGGAGACGCTGCCCACGCCGGAAGACCCGGCCTCGTTGCCGACGACGCTCGTTTCGGCGGCGGCGTTGGGGCGGAATCCGGACCTCGAAGTCCTACGGCGGCAGTTGAAGTCGTCCGACGCCGCGTACTGGGCGGCGTGGGGCGAAGTCTTGCCGGCGCTCTCGTTCTCGCTGAGCCGCGGGTCCACGGTCGGCACGCCCGGCGACGGCCAGGATGACGCCGAGACGCGTTACGGCCTGAATCTCAGTTTGCCGGTAAACGTACACGATATCGTGTTGGGTATTACCGGCGCGCGGCTGGATCGGCGGCAGGCCCGTCTGGAGTTGGTCCAGGCCGAGCTCGACGCGCGGGAACGGCTGGCGAGTCTATTGGCCACCCAGGAACTTTCTTACCTTGAGTGGGAGGCCGCTGCCAAGACGGTGGAATTGAACGAAGAGATCTACCGGCTCAATAAAAGGAGCTACGAATTGGGCGCCGCTTCCTTCAACGACCTGTTGGATGCGGAAGCGGAGTTAACCGAGGCCGAGCGCGCGCTGGTCCAATCGCAGGCCGAATACTGGTCGAGCCGGGCCGAATTGAACTACGTGCTCGGGGCCTCGGTGGAGGAATAATGGACAAGCGAAAACGTCGGAAGATTATCCGGACCGTAATTATCGTCGTAGTTCCGGCCGTCGTTTTGGCCGTCGTGCTGAAACTGGCGTGTCGTCCCCCCGAGAAGACTCCCCTTGAAGCGATGGAACTCACGCCGGGCAATATAGTATCCACGGTTTCGGCGGACGGCGAACTCGAGGCCCTGAACCAGGTCGACATCTCGGCCGAGGTCGTGGCGAAAATCGAGAAGCTATACGTGGAAGAAGGCGACGAGGTCAAGAAGGGGCAGTTGCTGTGCACGCTGGACGACGATGAGTATCGTTTCCAACGCGACCTCTACTACTCCCAGCTCGAGCAGGCGAAGGCGACGTACGAACGGGGCCGGACCTTGTTCGAGGAGGGGCTGTTGTCGGAGGCCGACTTCGATACGCGCCGCACGGATTACGCTGTGGCGCGCTCCCATTACGAACAGAGTCAGGACGATTTGAGTAAGACTCGGATATATTCGCCCATCGCGGGTCGGGTCGTCGCGGTCGAGGTTGAAGAGGGCGAGACGGTCGTCATGGGCACGATGAACAACGCCGGGACCGTGATGTTTACGGTGGGCGACCTCTCGGCCATGCAGGCCCTGATATACGTGGACGAAACCGACGTCGCAGACCTCGCGGTGGGCCAGCCGTCGGTAGTAACGCTGGACGCCATGCCCGATTCGGAATTCGCCGCCGTGGTCAGCAGTATCGGCTATATGCCGAGCGACGAAGGCGACGCCACGACCGACGCGACCGAGTTCGAGGTCGTACTGGATCTGACGGACGCCGACCCGCGTTTGCGGCCGGGAATGACCGTGGACGCCGAGATAACGACATCCTCGTGCGAGGGCGTCATTACGTGTCCTTTGCAGGCGCTAGGCAAGGAGCGTATCGACGGGAAAATGCACGATACGGTTTTCCTTCTGGACGGTGGCCGGGTGAAGGTTACGCCGGTTAAGACCGGTATCTCCGACGGGACCTACGCGGAGATAACGGAGGGACTGGAGTCGGGCCAGGTAATAATTACGGGTCCCTACCGGGAACTACGCGAACTCCAGGACGGCGACGTCGTGGAGGACGTAATCGTGAGCGAAGGAGGCGAGGGATGGCCGAGCGGAACCGCGGGGAAGTCGGGAGTAACGACACGCGGCATGATGCGGGCGATGCGGCGCCGGTAATCCGGGCCCGGGACCTCGCGAAAGTGTATAACGCCGGGGCGGTCGCCGTACGCGCCCTCGACGGCATCGACCTCGACATCCCGGCCGGCGGCTACGTGGCGATCATGGGCCCCTCCGGCTCCGGCAAGTCCACGCTCATGCATATCCTGGGGTGCCTCGACGCACCCACCGAAGGTTCTTATCTGCTCAACGGCCTGGAGGTCTCGGGCTTAAACAACGATCAGCTGGCCCGAGTGCGGAGCCGGGAGGTGGGCTTCGTCTTCCAGCGGTTCAACCTCCTGCCGCGCTTAACCGCTGCCGAGAACGTGGAGTTGCCGTTATTGTACGGTCGGGTTTCCGGCGAGCGGCGCCAGGAAATTGTGGCCGATATGCTGAGTAAAGTGGGCCTGGCCGACCGCGGCCACCATAAACCGAACGAACTCTCGGGCGGGGAAGTGCAACGTATCGCCGTCGCTCGGGCGCTGGCCAACGACCCGGCTTTGATCCTGGCGGATGAGCCGACCGGGAACCTCGATTCCAAGAACGAGGACGAATTGATGGGCTTACTCGACAGCCTCAACGACGCCGGCCGGACGCTCGTACTCGTTACCCACGAGGAGAGCGTGGCTCGCCACGCGAAGGAAATAATAACGTTAAGGGACGGGCGGCTCGTATGAACTTCTGGGCGCTACTTCGGCTTTCGGTCCGGTCTCTCGGCCACCACAAGTCCCGTTCGGTCCTTACGGCCCTCGGGATAATCATCGGCGTTACTACGGTCATCGCTATTCTCTCGCTGCTCGAGGGGCTCGACCGGACCATCGACGCGGAGTTCTCCGCACTCGGCACGAATACGATATACGTTCAGAAGATGGAGTTCAATATCGGCTCGGGGCCCCCCGCCAATTTCGAAGATATCGCCAAAAGGGACGACCTTACGTTGGAGGACGCCGAGGCTATAGGCCGTCTTTCGACGATACGAGCGGCGGTGCCGACCATCGATACGGATCTGGATACGTTGACCCGGGGTTCGTACGAAGCGGAGAGCTGCACGCTGGCCGGCATCGCCGAGGACGGCGACCTGACCGGGAATTGGGTAGTCCTCGACGGCCGCTTCATCACGGAGGACGACCGTCTGCGGCGCGATATGGTGTGCGTTATAGGGTCTTACGTGGCCGAAAACCTTTTCGCGGAGGGGGAAAACCCGGTGGGTCAAACCCTCGAAGTCGAAGGCCACCAGTACCGCGTAGTCGGCGTTTTGGAGGAGAAAGGCGCCTCGTTCGGAAGGCCCCAGGACAATAAGATATTTATCCCGATATCAACGTACTTTAAATATTATACGGCTCCCGAGGGGCGACGGTCGATTTTTCACGGCCTCCAGATAGAAGTCCTGCCGAACGCCGGCGTTCCCATCGAGACCGCGCTTGAGGACGTGGAGGAGGTCTTGCGCTTGCGGCGGGGCCTCCGGTATTACGAGGACAACGACTTCGGCCTCAATACCCAGGAGTCGATGCTCTCGTCGCTTAATACCATAACGTCCGTCTTGTGGCTCGTGATGGTGGGCGTGGCGTCGATATCGCTCATCGTCGGCGGTATCGGCATCATGAATATCATGTTGGTTTCGGTGGCGGAGCGGACGCGGGAGATAGGCATCCGTAAGGCGGTGGGCGCCCGGGACCGGGACGTAATGATTCAATTCCTTTTGGAATCGATTACACTTTCGGCTTTCGGCGGCTTTATCGGGATAGGATTCGGCCTGGGCGTCGCGGCGCTGGTGTCGGCCCTTTCGTCGTTGGACGCTGCGGTCGTATGGTGGACCATCGCGTTGGGTTTCGGTTTTTCGGCGATGGTGGGGGTGCTATTCGGCGTGTACCCGGCGCAGAAGGCGTCCCGTCTCAACCCCATCGAAGCTATCCGCTACGAATAAGGGCTCGTCTCTTCCTACCGTTCCGGGCCAACTCTATCCCACGTAGCTGATACGGTAAATGGCCCCGGCCTTGTCGTCCGAAACGAGAAGGGCGCCGTCCGGCATTACCAGCACGTCGACCGGCCGTCCCCACGCTTCGCGCCCCTGCAACCATCCCTGCGCGAATATCTCGTACGAGACGACGTCGTTCCCCTTCAGTCGGACGAGCGTTATCCGGTAGCCCAGCGGCGAACGGCGATCCCATGAACCGTGTTCGGCGATGAACACGTGGCCCCGATAATCCTCCGGAAACATTTCCCCGGTATAGAAACGCATACCCAGGGCGGCGACGTGCGGCGCCAGCTCGCGCGCCGGCGGCGCGAAGCGTTCGGGCGTGCCCCGCTCGCCGAACTCCGGGTCCGGCGTGTCCTTGCCGTGGATGTAGGGGAAGCCGAAGTGCAGGCCCGGCTCCAGGGCGCGGTTGAGTTCGTCCGGCGGGGTGTTATCCCCCATTAGGTCGCGGCCGTTATCGGTGAACCAGAGTTCCCCCGTGGTCGGGTGCCAGTCGAAGCCCACGCTGTTACGGACGCCGGAAGCGAAGACCTCGAGGCCCGAACCGTCGGCGTTCATCCGGGTGATGGTGGCGTAAATCGGGTCGTCGGGTTCGCAGACGTTGCACGGCGCGCCGACGGGAACGTAGAGTTTGCCGTCGGGGCCGAACGCGATGAATTTCCACCCGTGATGCTTATCTTGCGGGAAAGCGGCGGTGACGACCGCCGGCGTTGGCGGATCGGCTAAGCGGTTTTCGATGTCGTCGTAGCGGAGGACGCGGGACGTCTCCGCGACGTAGAGGGCGCCGTCGCGGAAGGCGACGCCGTTGGGGTTATTCAAACCGGAGGCGATGGTATATATGTCGTCCCCGCGGTTGTCGCCGTCGACGTTGCGAACGGCGTACACGCGGCCCGCTACTCGGGTTCCTACGAACAACGTTCCGTCGTCGCCGAGGGCCAGCGACCGGGCACCCCTTAGGCCGAAAGCGTACACGTCGATCTGGAAACCGGGCGGCAATTTGATTTTCTCTAAAGGAAGGCCGTGGCCCAGGTCATCGGGCGGTGGTGGGACGGCCGCGGTCGGTAAGGGCGCGGCGTCGCCCGGCGGAGGGGGCGCGGCGTCGCGCGCGCCGCACGCGCCGAAAAGAAAAAGGAGGACGGCGTATACGAATATAGGTTTGTTTGTCGACATGGCCTGATTGCGGCTGGCGTTGTTGCGGCTTCAATATACCCTAAGCCGGGGCGGGAAGTAAAGTAAAACGGCGCGGCCGGCGAACGTAAAAAAGGGCGCCGCCTTGTGGCGACGCCCGTACTCCAAGGAGGTACAACGTTCCGGGAGAGATGCCCGGTACCGTCGTAAATCGGCGTATGGCGTTATTCGTCGGAGCCTGTTCGCGCGGCATCGGGTTGGACCGCTTTTTTCACGAACAGGCATGAGTAACCGTTGCGGAACAGCTTTTCGATTTCGTCCTCGTTCAAACCGGACGATTCGAATATAGCGACGCGCCGTTCGGATCCGGCGATGGCTGCCAATTCATACCCGGCGATGATGTTCCCGATACTATTAACGTAGCACATTTTTTTTATCGTCGTGTTGCCGGGCAAGGGGTCTAGAAGCACCCGAACGGCTGACATATTCCCTTCGCCGTTGGCGATGAGCTCATTCACGACGCGCTCGCAGAAGCATTCCGAATACGCGTAAAAAGCGCCGTTTTCGTCCGCAGGGTCAGGGTCCGGCAAATTCCACCGTGTTTTGCTGAGGGCGCGCGCTATAGTCCGCAATTGGGCGGGCGTATCCGTGCCGATTAATTCGGCCAGATACCGCAGGGCGAAAATGAACTCGCGCCATGACTCGGCGTGCGTTAACATGCGCTAATCCGTTCGAATGGTGCGGAACCGAAATCGCGGCCGGGTCTTGCGCGCCTTCCGCGTGGACGCCGTTCCCGTCTCCCTCCGGCGACTACTCCCGGGGATCGTTATTAACGCTTTAAGGGTCATGAATGGTTCGAGTCGCCCCGCCCCGCTAACCGCAGGGGAAGGCTCTTTATAACAAAAAAAAGGGGTTTTCGTCTTATCAATACATGTCAAATTACATCATATTCGGTACTATACGGCGGCGGCCGGCGAAATGTTCCGAACAACCGGCCGTGGCTGCCCTTGGGGGCGGGGGTGGTCGCGCATTGACCGGGGAAGCGCGGCCGGAGGTCCCATATCGGTCGTTGAGGGGGTGGCTAAAGGGGCGGATAACGCCGGGAATGGCTTGACAAAGCCGTCCGTATTATCGATAATATGCTGGGGTCAGTCGTAATGTGGCGGGGTATTATATTCGAACCAAACGGTAGGCCGTTTACCGTCCGGGGGCTCCGAATAATCCGGCAACCCGGAATGCGTAGCGGATGCGCGCCATGCGACCCCTCGGGCCGTCGTGGCGTTTTTATTTAATTTCAAATCAACGAGGGCTGGTTTCGGAACGAGGACGCGATGGACGTTATCATCACCGGAGGAACCGGCTTTATAGGCCGGGGGCTGACGCGGCGGTCAATGGCGGCCGGTCATAACGTCATTATACTTACGCGGGACCCGGGACGATACGCCGCCGATACGCGGGAAGGCGTAACCTACGCGAAGTGGGACGGCCACACGTCGGAGGGCTGGGGCCGGTACGTGTCCGGCGGGGCCGCGGTCGTCAACCTCGCGGGGGCGAATATCGCCGGCGGCCGGTGGACGCCGGAGTATAAGGATAAAATAATACGCAGCCGACTCGCGGCGGGGGGAGCGGTAGTTGAGGCGTTCGCGGCGGCTCCTTCCCGGCCGGCGGCGCTAATACAGGCCTCGGCGGTCGGTTACTACGGGTCACGGGGCGACGACGAACTGGACGAATCGGCTGGGCCGGGAGAGGGGTTTTTGGCGGACGTCTGCCGGCAGTGGGAAGGGTCGACCGCAGCGGTGGAGGATATGGGCGTACGGCGCGTCGTCGTAAGGAGCGGCCTGGTGTTGGCCCGAAAGGGGGGTGC
Organism: Candidatus Zixiibacteriota bacterium; assembly: GCA_050117845.1. Classification (GTDB taxonomy): domain Bacteria; phylum RBG-13-66-14; class B26-G2; order WVWN01; family WVWN01; genus WVWN01. The sequence goes on along the minus strand of JASFLY010000016.1, from coordinate 3,014 downwards.
GTTCCCTCGTCTGGTGAAGCCGTTCCGCTACTTCGCCGGGGGACCGTTGGGAGGGGGTCGCCAGTGGTTCTCCTGGATACATTACGACGACGAGGTCGCGGCCATACATTACCTCTTGGAAAACGACCGTGCGGCGGGCCCGTACAACCTCTGCGCGCCGGCGCCCCTGCGGAATCGAGACTTGGCCCGTAGCGTGGGCCGGAAACTCGGGCGGCCGGCGTGGTGGCCGACGCCACGGTTCGCTCTCCGTATGGCCCTCGGCGAGATGGCGGACGAATTGCTTCTCGCGAGTCAACGGGCCCGGCCCGAGAAGCTCTCGGCCGCAGGATTCGAGTTCGGGTATACGGACTTCGAAGCCGCTTTGCCCGACCTATTGTAGCTCGTAAAGAGGCGGTGGCACGGATCCTATCGTTACGGGGGCGGGCGCCGGACGTAATTTCCCCTTGACCGGGCGGCCGCGCTTAGATATACTTCCCGTCGACGGGCGATTAGCTCAGTTGGCTAGAGTACTTGCTTGACATGCAAGGGGTCGCAGGTTCGAGTCCTGCATCGCCCACAAAGAGAAAAGCCCCCCTCGGGGGGCTTTTTGGTTTGCGGAATATCGGCAGTTTTAAGTTTATTCCCCGCCCAAAAGCTCCTCCAGGCCCGGGATGCCCGGCGTCTCGGGCTCTTCCGGTTCCTCGCCCGGCGTTTCGCCCTCGGGCGTCTTTTCGGCGTCCGGGTCGTATTCGATGTAGCCTTCCTCCTCCGGGATTCCCGTATCGCCCGTGGCGGGGCCGCCGCCCACGAGGAAGGATATCGATGCCAGGTGCGAGTCGCCGAGTACGTCGCCGAAGCGCATCGAGTAGTCGAAAGAGAAGTCCCCAACCCGTAAACCCAGGCCCGCGCGGACGCGTTCGTCCCCGGTATAGTATCCGCCCCGTAGGGCGACGTATTTCAACGGCGTTAGCTCGACGCCGCCGCCCACGTCGTAGAAGCCTTCCCTCGTTATTTCTATCACCGCGGCCGGCCGGGCGAAGCCGAAGACGTCGTAGCCGGCGCCGAGTTCGAAGGTCAGCGGCGGCGCGTCCTTGATGTACTTGAGCCGGAAGTTGGGGGCGATGACGTTGCGGAGTACGGCGCTGACGCCCAGCCGTTTCACGGGCGAGAATCGCCCGCCGAGGTCCAGGCCGAAGCCGGAATCGGCGTGGTCGCCGACTTCGCGGGTGACGTTTTTAAGCGTCAGGCCGAAGGCGCCGTTATCGCCCAACGTGTGGGCGTACGCCAGGTAAAGCTCGAAGTCCAGGTCGGCGAATTTGCGGCCCGTGAGTCCCTTTTCGTCGGCCTCGAGTATGCCGGCCGCCCGGCGATAAGCGAACGCGGCGGCGAGCGTGCCCAGCGAACCGCCGCCGCCCGCATCCTCGCCCATGGAGTAGAGGAGGGGTTTGGCCGCGGCAGCGTCTCCCATCGAAACGTCTTCGACGTCGGCGAAGGGGGCGCCGTACGCGAAGCTTATTTCGGTGCGTTCGAGGGCGGCGAGGCCCGCCGGGTTCCAATATATCGAGGCGGCGTCGTCGGCCAGCGGCCCGTAGGCCCGGCCCAACGCGTCGGCCCGGGCGCCGAGGCCCCACGTCGAGAACGAGGCCGCGTCGCCGCCGGGGTTGCGCTCGAAGCCGAGGGCCGGCGCGGCGGCCAGCGCCAGGCAGGCGGCGAATAGCGGGAGTATTTTCAATATATTCATAGGAATCAGAGGAACGATAATGCGACGCCTATGGCCGCGGCGTATACAAAGGAGATTATGACGTCCTGTACGTAAATATCTCTGTAATGCTTCTCGTCGCCACGCCGCGAGAGTACGAGGTAGAGGCGGATCAGGTCTGGGACCGGGGCGGCGAAGAAAAACGCCGGCGAAACTTTAACTCCCAGAATGACGGCCGTAACGACTATCGCCCGCGATATTACGCCCGTCAACTTCTCGTAGGTGAGGAGGGGACGGGGCTTGTAGTCTCGGAGAAAGGTGAGTTTTACGAACAAGATCAGGATGGTCCCGGCGAACGCGGCGGCCAGGTAACCGATGACGTAGAGGGCGAATGGTACGCTGAAGTAATAGCGGGCCACTACGGCCGGCAGCTCTATCGGCTGCAGGTTGCGGCATAGGAATGCGGCGCCGAGGATGAGGAGGATGTGGGCCGACTGGTCGACGAGCCACATGAAGATGTTGCTTTTGCTGACGGTGTCGATGAAGTAGTGGAGGAAGATAGTGGCCCCGAAGGCCGCCCATACTTGCCAGTGGGTCAGGTAGGGCGAGATGAATACGAGGCCGACGAGGGCGTGGATGGCGACGTGCAACAGGCCGCCGTACTTGTACTTATAGCGGAACTCGAACACCAGGTTAGACTGGAGCGGGTAATCCGCGACGAGAAAAGCGGTTATCAGCCAGAGCGCAATGTATTTAAACTGGTCCAATGCGGCTTACCGGGTAAGGCCTCCCTACAGGCCGAATTCCTCTTTCATTTCCAGGTAGTTCATGAAACGCTCGAGGCTGTCGGCCGACTTCACTATCATGGCGTTATTCTCGAAGCGTACGATGCCGGCGCGCCGCAACGTCTCGAGGACCTCCTCGGTTTTCTCGAGGGGAAGGCCGGTCATGCTGACCAGCTCCTCGACCGTCTTTTTGCGCTCCATCATCACGCCCTGTTCGGAGGGCGTACCGCGTTTCGACATCAGGAGGAGGAGGGTACCGGTGACGCGGGAGTGGTTGTCGCGCATCAGGAGCGTTTTAATTTGGCGGTCGGCGGCGCGGAGGCGTTCGCTCATCTTGCGCAGGATGGACATTATAATCTTGGGGTTGGTTTTGATTTGCGACTCGAAGATATCCTTGGAAAGAATCAGGATTTTCGCCCCGTTGACCGCGGTAGCGCTCGCCGAACGCGGTTCGCGGTCTATAATCGCCATTTCCCCGAAAAAATCCCCGGCCTTCAGGACGGCAAGGGTCGTTTCCCGGTCGCGTATTCGCTTGTGAATCCGGACCTCCC
>JASFLY010000015.1:0-62578 GCA_050117845.1 Candidatus Zixiibacteriota bacterium | reverse complement strand
GTACTCCTGCCTTACGGGCGGCGAGTCCGACCCGTATCCCGACGTTAACGTAGGCCGCTACAGCACCAAGGACGCGGCCAAGCTCACGTACTTCATCGAGAAGGCCATCAAGTACCAGAAGGACCCGGACCTCACCGGCGACTGGCTCGACAAAACGATGCTCTGCGCTCACTACCAGGACGCGCCGGGCAAATACGAAGGTTGCTGCGAGGAAGTCGCCAACTACAGTTACTCCCTCTTCACGCCCACCTTCATCAAGATATACGGGTCCACGGGTAAACGCAACTCGGATATTACCGACACCATCAACGCCGGCGTGAACATCGCCACCTACCGCGGCCACGGCAGCGAGACCGCCTGGACCGGTTGGAGCAACTACGGCGACTACTTCTACACCACCAACGTGCACGCCCTCGCGAATGGCGATAAAACGCCGATCTGGCTTAACATCTGCTGCCTCAACGGCAACTTCGCGTACGGCGGCGAGAACTTCATCGAGTCGAACCTGAACTCGACGGGCAAGGCCGGTATCGCGTCGAACAGCGCGTCCGACCCCTCGTACACCATCCCGAACCACGATTACCTCAAAGAGATGTACAAGGCCGTCTACGACCAGGGCATCCTGAACTGCGGCCGCGTCTCCAACTACGGCAACACCCGCCTAATCCAGATTTACGGCCCCTATCACACGTACATGAAGAACGTTTATATGTACGCGTGGAACGGCGACCCCTTTACCAAAATCTGGATGAAGAAACCGACGATGACTCTCGCCGCGAACCACCCGTCGACCTACAATCCCATCCCCTCCAACACCTTCACCTGCACGGTGACGGACGAGGGCGATGCTCCGGTCGAAGGCGCGCTGGTCGGCCTGTACATGAAAGACGACATCTATTGCGCCGGCACGACGAATAGCTCCGGCGTCGTAGAACTCAAACCGACCCCGCGCATCGGCAACAGCGGCACGATGTACGTAACCGCGACCAAGGACGGGTACCTCGGTTACTGGGGCACCTGCACCGTCGAAGGCACCAACGACATTAAAATCCAAAGCTTCACCGCGCGTCGGGTCGACGAAGGCATCCGCATAAGCTGGAACGCCTACGACGACGGCGAACTCCTCGGCTTCAACCTCTATCGCCTCCCCATCGCTGACGACGCTACCGCCGCGGTTTCCCGCATCGGCGGCTCGCGCGACGTCGCGGAAAGCACGTCGTGGGTCAAGGTCAACGAAGAACTCATCGCGGGCCAAAACCCCTACACCTACCTCGACGACGCCGGCGAAGGCAGCTTCAGCTACAAGCTGGAAGCCGTTACCATCGCCGATCCGTTCTTCGCGGGCCCGATTCGCGTCAACAGCGCGTCGGCGCCGCGGGCTTACGCCCTGAGCCAGAACTACCCCAACCCGGCCCGGACCAACACCACCATCAGCTTCAGCCTCCCGACCGCGACTTCGGACGTAAAACTCCACGTCTACGACATCACCGGCCGCGTAATCAAGACCATGGAATACGGCAACCAGCCGGCGGGCGTCGTTAACATCCCCTGGAACCTGACCGACAACGACGGCCAGCGTATCCCGGCGGGCGTTTACCTCTATCGCCTCGAGACTCCCAACTTCTCTTCGGCGAAGAGGATGGTCGTAACCGACTAGCGATCCCGTTCAAGCGACACCGAAACAACGAAAGCCCCGGCATTAGCCGGGGCTTTTTATTGTTGGGGGATGGAAGCCTTTTACCTTTTACCCGTTATCCGTCGGCCGCGAGCGCCGGATTGGGCGGCGTCGTTACCCTACGGTCCCGCATTACGACGTGGCCCCCCACCACCGTCAGGACCGGCCACCCCGCGGCCTCGCCTCCCTCGAACGGCGTGTTCTTGCCGCGGGAATGGAAGGCTGCGGCCTTCACGACGTCCCGGCGCTCCACGTCCAGGACGACGACGTCGGCGGGCGCGCCCGGCTCCAGCGTGCCGGCGGGCAGGCCGAAGACGCGGGCCGGCCCGGCCGAGACAAGCCGCACGAAATCCACGGCCGTCATGCCCTCCTCGACGACCAGCGCCGAGTAGCTCAGCGGGACGAAGGTCTCCAGCGACGAGATGCCGAACGCGGCGTCGTTGAACTCCACGTCCTTGTCCACGACCGACAGCGGGACGTGGTGCGAGGCGACGGCGTCGATGGTCCCGTCCGCCAGTCCCTCCCGCACCGCCTGGACGTCGCGTTCGCTGCGGAGCGGCGGCGAGACCTTGGCGAAGGTGTTGTACCCCTCGACCGCGCGTTCGGTAAGCCGGAAGTACTGGGGCGCGGTGTCGCAACTCACCCGGATGCCGTCGGCCTTGGCGCGCCGTATCAGCTCCACGGCGCCCGCCACCGTTACGGGCGAGATGTGCACGCGCCAGCGCGTCATGCGCGCCAGTATGACGTCGCGAATGACCATGACCTCTTCCGCCGACCACGGGATTCCCTTGAGGCCGAGGGAGGTGGACACGAACCCCTCGTTCATGACGCCGCCGGCCGCGAGCGACTGGTCCTGCGGGAAGGAGACCACCGGGACGCCGAAGCCCCGGGCGTACTCCAGGCCCCGCCGCATGACCTGGGAGTTCATGAGCGGCCGGTCGTCGCCGATGGCGACGGCGCCGCCGGTCACGAGGTCGCCGACGTCGGTCAGCGTCTCGCCGGCCAGGTCGCGCGTCAGCGCCGCCGCCGGCCGGAGCCGGACGAGCCCCTCGCGCCGGTTCTTGCTTTGCAAGAACTCGGTGAGGGTTATGTTGTCCAGCGGCAGGTCGGGGCCCGGGCGGCAGGTCGCGGTCGTGACGCCGCCGGCGGCCGCGGCTCGGGAGAGGCTCGCGACGGTCTCCCGGTCGGCCCGCTTGGGCTCGGAGAGGTGCACGCTAAGGTCCACGGCGCCGGGGATGACCCACCGGCCGCGGGCGTCGTAGACGTCGCAGCCGTCCGGGGCGGCCAGGCCCTCGTCGCAGGCGGCCACGAAGCCGCCCTCGATAAGCAGGTCGCACTCCCGGTCGAAGTCGCGGGAGGGGTCTATAACGCGGCCGTTTTTTATAAGAAGATTCATTCGCGCCCCGCGCCCGCCAGGAGATAGAGCACCGCCATGCGGACGGCGATGCCGTTCGTAACCTGCTGGACCATGAGGGGGAAGGCCGAATCCGCGACCTCGGGCGAAATCTCCACGCCCCGGTTCATCGAGCCCGAATGGAGGACCAGAACGCCCTCCGCCGCGAGGGCCAGCCTGCTCGGCGTCAAACAGAAGAAGCGGGAATACTCGCGGAGCGACGGTATCTGCAGGCGGTTGGCGTCCGTAATCTCGACGCGGGACAGAAGGATAACGTCCGCGCCGGCGATGCCGTCCTCGATGCGGGTGGCCACTTTCACGCCCAACTGGTCGATGCCGGGCGGAATGAGCGTCGCGGGGCCCACCAGCGTCACCTCGGCCCCCATCTTCTTGAGGCCGTAGATGTTCGATATCGTGACCGGACTGCGGGGATGGTCGCCCAGCATGGCGACGCGCAGGCCGTCGAAGCGGCGCTCGTGCTCCCAGATGGTGAAGAGGTCGACGAGCGTCTGGGTGGGATGCTCGTGGCGGCCGTCGCCGGCGTTTATCACCGAGCACTGCACGTGCCCGGCTAGCTGGTGGGCCGCGCCCGCCATAGAGTGCCGGACGACCAGGAAGTCGACCTGCATGGCCTCGACGGTCTTCGCGGTGTCGGTCAGCGTCTCGCCGGTGGCCGCGGACGAGGTCGCCGCGGTGATGTTAATGAAGTCGGCGGAGAGGCGCTTGGCCGCGAGTTCGAACGAAATCCGCGTGCGCGTCGACGGCTCGTAAAAGAGATTGGCCACGGTCTTGCCGCGCAGGGCCGGGACCTTCTTGACCGGCCGCGCCGCCAGCGCCGCGAGGTTCGCCGCCGTATCGAGAATGACGCGAATCTCGCCCTCGTCGAGCGATTGGATACCCAGGAAATCTTTGGACTTAAGTGCCACGCTCCCCCTAAAAAACGCCGGCCTTAATCTCGGCCGGCCTGACTGGGGTACGCAATTACGCGGTCGCCTTCGGCGTCGAACACGACCTCTATTATCAGGTCGGGCCGGATGTTCACGCGTTTCCCTACGAAGTCGGGCTGGATGGGGAGTTCCCGGCCGCCGCGGTCGACGAGGACCGCCAGCTCGATGCGCCGGGGCCGCCCCAGGTCCATCAGGTTATCTATGGCCGCCCGTACCGTCCGGCCGGTGAGTATTACGTCGTCAACGAGGACGACGGTCATGCCGGCGACGTCGAAGTCCACGTCGGTGGAGCGGACCACCGGGGCCGGGCCTATTTGCGACAGGTCGTCCCGGTAAAGCGTAATGTCCACGGTGCCGGTCGCGGCGGGGGGCTCGCCCAGCTGCTCGAGCGCGGCGACGATGCGCTCCGCGAGGGGCACGCCGCCGGTGTGAATTCCCACCACGGCGAGTTCCCGGCCGCCGCCGTTTTGCTCGATTATCTCGCTCGCGATGCGGGTTACGGCGTGGCCGGTATCGGCCGCGGACAACACTTCCACCACGTCACGCACGTCGTCCCCCATTAGCATCAGCTCTTCGCCTTACCCTTGCCCGCCGGGGCCGAGGGGCCGCCGCCTTCCTCGAAGAGGGCCTTGAGCGACCCCACCGTCGAGATGAGCCCCTGGGCCTCGTACGGCATGAACACCAGCTTGTTGCCTTGGCCGCTGGTAATCTCCTTGAGCGTGTCGATGTAGCGGACGGCCACGAGGTACTGGGCCGGGTCGCTGACTTCCGCCAGCGCCTTCCCCACCATGTTAAGGGCTTTGGCCTCCGCGTCGGCGACCTTCATGCGGGCCTGGGCTTCGCCCTCGGCCTCGAGGATGGCGGCTTCCTTCGTACCTTCCGCGCGGCGGATATTGGCCTCCCGTTCGCCCTCGGCCCGGAGGATGGCCGACTGCTTGGCGCCCTCCGCGTCGAGGACCACGGCGCGGCGCTCGCGCTCGGCCCGCATTTGCTTCTCCATCGCCTCCAGGATGTCATCCGGCGGCCGGATGTCCTGGATTTCGACGCGGTTGACCTTGACGCCCCACTTGTCCGAGGCCTCGTCCAGGATGGCCTTCAGCTTGGTGTTGATGACGTCCCGGGAGGTCAACATCTCGTCGAGGTCCATCTCGCCGCAGATGTTACGGAGGCTGGTCTGCGTCAGCTTCTCGATGGCCAGCGGCAGGTCCTCTATCTCGTACACCGCCCGCATGGGGTCGGTAATCTGGAAGTAGAGGAGGCCGTTGATTTCGGTGATGACGTTGTCGCGGGTGATTACGTTCTGGGGGAGGAAGTCGTAGACCGTCTCGCGGAGCGGTATCCGGTAAACGTCGCGGAAGTAGGACCGCCCCACGGAGTCGCGGTAGCGCCAGTTCACGTGCCGGGGTTTCTCGATAATGGGCAACAGGATACGGAGGCCGCTGTCCATCGTCCGGTGGTATTTCCCCAAACGCTCGACGACGATGACCTCGGCCTGGCGGACGATCCGGAAACTGCGCAGCAAGAGGATCAATACGACGAACCCGAAGCCGCTGGCCAGCGCTATCAAGCACCATCCGAAAGCGGTCAATTCTGCCATCGTTTACTCCAACCCGGCCACGATGAGCTTGACGCCCTCGTAGCCCTTGACTATTACGATAGCCCCGACCTCGAAGACCTGTTCGCCCTCCGGGACCGCGGCCCAATCCTCGCCGCCGACCTTCACGCGGCCGTACTTCAACGGCGCCACTTCCGCCAGGACGACGGCCCGCTGGCCTATCAGCGCGTCAACGTTGGTTCTACGCGAACTCATAATATTTTTCCGTTACGCCGGACGTCGGGCCGGCTATTCCGCGTCGACGCCGAACTCCGCCCGCAACTCGTCGTCGAGCTGGTCGGCCACTTCGCCGATGCGGGTCAGCGACCGGTAGCACTCGTCGTAGTCGATGCCGGTGAGTTCCCGGGTCGTGTCGAGCCACACCGTATCGTCGCGGAGCGAGAAGCGCGTGGCGACCCACTTCGCGTTCTCCTCAAGAAGGCGGCGGTAGAAGGGCAGAAGGTTATCCGACGGCAGCTTCATGACGGGCGACGAGAATTCGACGTACCATTCCGCGTCCTCGCCCTCGCCCAGTATAAAGAGGCTGATGAAGACGTCGGCCGAACCCTTGCACAGGCTCCAGTACTTGCCTTCCTGATTGTAGCACTCGTCGGGGTTCAGGCCCAGGTCTGAAATAACCTTACCGATAATTTCGTAGTACGGCGTCAAATCGCCGGGCTTGGCTTGCGGGCTCTCTTCGGCCACGTTTCGCTCCTTTACTTTTTCGTTTCGAGTGGGGCGCCGCAGCTCTTGCAGAACTTGGCGCCCGGCGGGTTCGGCGTTTTACAGCCGTCGCATACGCGCTCGGCGTCCGCGGCCGGCTCTTCTTCAATGCGTACGCCGCAGCTTTTGCAATACTTACCCTTGCTTTCGTTTAGAAATCCGCATACGTGGCAATAATATCGGGATTCAACTTCCGCGAGTTGCGGCTCTATCTCCTCGAGCACGCAGCGGACGTAGCGCACCGGAATGGCGAAGCCGATATTCTGGGCGTCGCTCCGGATCCAGGCGTTGACGCCGATGACCTCGCCGTCCTCGTCGAGAAGGGGGCCTCCGCTGTTCCCGGGATTGATGGGAACGTCGGTCTGAACGTACTCGACGCCGTGGATGACGCGCTTGGACGAACTCACGATGCCCTTGGTCACGGTGAAGTCGTAGCCCAGCGGGTGGCCGATGGCGACGACGGTCATGCCCTCGCGCACCGGATCCTCGTTCCAGGAGATGGGCTCGGCGTCCGGCAGATCTATCATCACGATGGCGTAATCGACGTTGGCGTCCGACCGTATAACGCGCCCCTCGAACTCGCGCTCGTCCACGGTCTTGACCTTGACGACGTCCGCGGCCCCGACGACGTGCCGGTTCGTAATAATAAGGCCGCGTTTGTCCACGATAAAGCCGGTACCGGTCCCGTCGGGCGCCTCGATGGCGACGACCGACCCCCGGACTTTGTCGACCATATCGGGTAAAGGAAGGGGTGGTGTCAAGTTCCATGCTCCTTTTCTAGCATCCGACGCCCCGAGGGCGGCGGTAGATTACCAGAAGTTAGCACCCGCGACGCCAATTTTCAAGATAAAAAATAGGCCCGGCCGCCCCGGGATTACGAGGCTAGCGCTTATTTTCGGCGTTGTGGCCTATCCACCGAGAGAGGGACCGGTCCCCCCGGCCCAGCGCCCATTGCAGCTTGGCCTCGCGCCAACTGCCGCCGACGACCTTCACGCCCCGGCCCCGTTCCCGCATCATCTTTATACGTTTACGGAACTCGGCCTCGGGCACCAGCGGCGCCTCGGCGTAGCGCGTACGCGGCTTGGGGACCATCGGGTTTACCCGGGCCTCGAAATTCACCTTTTTAAAACGTTTTTTAAGGGCGGCGAGTTCGTCGCCGACCGCCCGGACGTCCGTCTCCGTCTCGCCCGGAAAACCGGTTATATAATATAATTTTATCCTATTGACGCCCGCCTCGGCCGCGGCCGAAACGTATTCGGCGAGCCTGCCCGCCGGCACCGGCTTGCCCAAAGCGCCCCGCGCCTCCTCCGTGGCCCCCTCCGGCGCGAGCGCGACGCTCCGCTGGCCCGAGGCGCCCAGGGCCCGCAGGAGGCCCGGCGTCGCCCGGGCCGCGAGCGAAAGCGAACTGACGCTCAACAGAAAACCCCGCCCGACGAGGCCGTCCGCCAGTTCCAATATATCTTTATGATCGGCCAGCGCGGCGCCGACCAGCCCCGCCTTCCGGACCCGCCCCTCGGCCTCGTCCACGGGGGGCCACAGCGACGCCACGTCCCGCGTCCGGGGCGGGCTTATGGCCCCGGTCTGGCAGAAGGAACAGCCGCGGCCGCAGCCGCGTATGGGCTCGAGCAGGAGAAGCTTGCCGAACTCCCCCGCCGGCGTCGCGAACCACGAGCCGCCGCGGTAGGGCGTAAGGTCGTCGACGTGGCCCGCCTCGACTTTGGCCGGCGCGCCCTCCTCGGGCACGACCGCCGATGACGACCCCGGCGCCCCGTACAACACCCGGTACAGCGGCGGGACGTAGACCCCCGGGACCGCGGCCATGGCCGCGAGGACCGTCCGGCGCGGCGCCCCCACCGCCCCGGCGACGGCGTCCAGGACGGCGGGAAGGGAACGCTCCGCGTCGCCCAAAACGACGGCGTCGGCGAAGGGGGCCAGCGGCTCCGGGTTGGCCGTCACGGCGGGGCCGCCCAGGACAACGAAGGGGTCGAACTCGCCGCGCTCGGCCGCCCAGGGCCGGACTCCCCCGCCGGCCAACATGCCGTATATGCGGACGTAGTCGGCCTCGTAGTAGGCGGAGAAGGCGATGACGTCGTTCTCGGCGAGCGGCGTTTCGACGTCCAGGCCGGCGACGTCCCCGACCCGGCCCGGCGGCGCCTTCCCGGCGTAGGCCGCGAAGTAGCGCCCCGCGCGGAATGCCGGATGCGAGGCGAAGGTCCCCCATACCAATTGATACCCCAGGCTGGCCATGCCCACGCGGTACGTGTTGGGATAGCACACGGCGGCCGAGAGTTCGCCCTCCGCCCAGGCCGGGGGCGGAGCCAAAAAAAGCTCTCGGGCGAGGAGTTCGGCCGGAGAGGAGGCGGGGGGTTTTTTGCGGGAAGATTTCATTTTATCGGACGACCCATATTTCGCGCCGCGGTCAGTGCTCCAGGTTGTCGCAGAGGATATCCTCCGAGTCGGGGCGGCAGGACTCCTCCTCCAGCTGTAAGGTCGTATGCCGGATGCCGTACTCGCGGGCCAGGACCTTCTCCGCGGCCCGCCGGACCTCGGCCTCGGTGCCCGGGCACACGACGAGGTGGGCCGAGAGGTTGACGATATGCGAGCACAGCGCCCAGACGTGGAGGTCGTGGACCGACGTTACGCCCTCCACGCCGACAAGCGCCGCCGCCACCTCGCGCACGTGGATGCCCGGCGGCGTCCCCTCCAGGAGGATTCGCACGGCGTCCCGCACGAGCCGGCCCGCGCCCCACAACAACAACACGCCGATGGCGAGGGCCAGGATGGGATCGACGATGTACCATCCAGTCAGGATGACGACGACCGCGCCGGCGATAACCCCCACCGAGGCCAACGCGTCGCCGACGACGTGCCACAACGCCGCCCGGAGGTTGATGTCGGCGCCGACGTGGCCGCGCAACAACAGCGCCACGGCGCCGTTGGCCAGAAGGCCCACGGTGGCGATGACCAGGAGGCCCACGCCCCTTACTTCGGTGGGCTCGAACAGGCGCTGCACGCCCTCGACGAAGATTATTACCGCGACGGCGAAGAGGCTCAGGCCGTTAATCAGCGCGGCGAAGACCTCGGCCCGGTGCCAGCCGAAGGTCCGCTTATCGGAGGCGGGCCGGCGCGCGAGCATCATCGCCCCCAGGGCCAGCGCCAGCGCGAAGACGTCCATGAAGACGTGGGCGGCGTCGGAGAGGAGGGCCAGACTCCCGGCCCAGATGCCGCCGACGACCTCGCCGGCGAGGATTACGGAGGTGAGGACGACGGCCCACAGCATCCGCCGCGCGGCCGCGCCCGACGGCGGCGCCGCCGGCTCGTGGTTATGGTGGTGGTGTTCGTGTCCCCCGGCCATGGGCTCAGTCTTTTTCGGTTTTGTAATCGCAGTCCTTGTTCGGACAGCGGTTATACTTCCGGCCCCGCAGGAGGTAATTCGACCCGCACTGCGGGCACTCCTCGTTGACCGGAACGGCGTTGGCCGTGAAGTCGCAATCGGGGTACTTCTCGCAGCCGTAGAAAGGTTTCCCCCGTTTCCCCTTGCGCTGCACTATCTGGCCGCCGCACTTGGGGCAGCGGGCGTTAACCTTTCTCAGGATGGGCTTGGTGTTCTTGCAGTCGGGGTAATTGTCGCAGGCCAGGAACTCGCCGTAGCGGCCCCGCTTGACGACCATCGGGCCGCCGCACTTGTCGCAGACCTCGCCGGTGTCCTCCGGCTTCACCGGGACTATCCGGCCTTCCTCGTCGCGCTCGAAGTTCATGGTCCCGCTGCAATCGGGGTAGTTCTCGCAGCGGAGGTACTTGCCGAACCGGCCCCACTTGACCTCCATCACGGCGCCGCATTTGGGGCACTTGATGTCGGTGCGCTCGGACGCCTCGTCCCGCACCCGGTCCATCACCTCGGCGGCCTGGGCCAGGTCGGCGGCGAAAGGCCGATAGAAGTCCCCCAGCACTTCGGCCCACTCGGCCTCCCCCTCCTCGACGGCGTCGAGTTCGGCCTCTATCTGGGCGGTGAACGTGACGTCGAAGATATCCGGGAAGGACGCGACGAGCAGCGCGTTCACGAGCTTGCCCAGTTCGGTGGGGTGGAAGGCCCGGGAGATGCGCTCGACGTAGTGCCGGTCGATGATGGTGGCCACGGTGGGGGCGTAGGTGCTGGGCCGGCCTATGCCGTTCTCCTCCAGCGCCTGCACCAGCGACGCGTCGTTGTAGCGGGGCGGCGGTTTGGTGAAGTGCTGTTCGGGCGTTACCTCCTCGGGCGCGACCTGGTCGTCCACGGCGAGGGTCGGCAGGCGGGTCTCCACGTCGTTGTCGCGGGGCGTGACGGCGAGGAAGCCGGGGAAGCGGAGCGCCTGGGCGGAGGCGCGGAAGAGGTAGGGGCCGCCCTCTATCTTCGCGGTCGCGGTGTCGTAGACGGCGTCGGCCATCTGGGAGGCGAGGAAGGCGCGGTATATAAGGCCGTAGAGCTTGAACTGGTCGGGCGTGAGGAATTTCTTGAGCGCGGCCGGGGAGCGTCTCACGTCGGTGGGCCGCACGGCCTCGTGGGCCTCCTGGGCGCCGCGGCGCGAGCGGTAAGCCCGCGGTTTGGGCGGCAGGTAATCGTCGCCGTACTCCTTTTTAATGTAGGAGCGGCAGGCGGCCACGGCCGACTGGGCCACGCGAACCGAGTCGGTACGCATATAGGTGATAAGGCCCGCGCGGTCGCCGTCGCCCACGTCCACGCCCTCGTAAAGGGTCTGGGCCACGGCCATGGTCTTCCGGCCGGTGAAGCCGAGTTGGCGCGCGGCGGCCTGTTGGAGTTTGCTGGTGGTGAAGGGCGGCACCGGCGAGCGGCGCTTCTGGCCGCGTTCGGAGGCGGTAACTTTAAAATCCTGGACGCGGATCTTCTCGCACTCGGCCGCGGCCTCGGCCTCGCCCTCGATGCGCCGGCCGTACTTCTCCAGTCGCCCGGGGGCCATCAGCGTCTCGCCGTCGATGGAGACGAGGGCGGCGTCGAAGCTCTCGCCGTCGGAGGAGCCGAACCGAGCGCCGATGGTCCAGTACTCATCGGCGACGAACGCCTCTATGAGTTCCTCGCGCTCGCAGATGAGGCGGACGGCCACCGATTGCACGCGGCCGGCCGAGAGGCCGGTGGTCACCTTTTTCCACAGGATGGGGCTAATCTGGTACCCCACCAGCCGGTCGAGGATGCGCCGGGCCTGCTGGGCCGCGACCAGCTTTTCGTCCAGCTCCCGCGGCGTCTGCACCGCGGCCTTGATGGCTTCGGCGGTTATCTCGTTGAAGGATATCCGCCGGGCCCGGTCGCCGTTCAGCGTCCGGGAGAGGTGGTAGGCTATGGCCTCCCCCTCCCGGTCGGGGTCGGTAGCGAGGTATATTATCTCGACGTCCTTCGCGGCCTTCTTGAGGGCGCGGAGGGTCTTCTTTTGCGCGTCGGTCGAAACGTACGTGGGCGCGAAGCCCTCGGCCACCTCGACGCCGAGGGACGACTTCGGGAGGTCCATCACGTGGCCCTGGCAGGATTTGACGTCGAAATCCTTCCCGAGTATCTTCGAAATTGTCTTGACCTTGGCGGCCGATTCCACGATAACCAAATTCTTAGCCATAATAACCTGCGTGCTTCTTTACTGGTAAACCCTTCGGTAACTGTTGCCGGGGAGCTTTTCGACGAGGCCCGCAATCTCGAGCGCGAGCAACGCGGCCGCGGCCCGCGTCGTGGGCCACCCGACCTTTGTCGCGATATCGTCGGCCGTCGCCGCTTCCGCTCCCACGTGATGCAGGATTTCCCGTTCGTCGGGCGGGAGCAGCGGCGCCGCGGCTTCCCCGCGCACCGGCCGGCCGGGCAGGGTCCCCGCGAATTGGGGAGCGATTTCTTCCAAAATTTCCTCGGCCGTGCCGACCGGTTTGGCGCCGCCGGCCATAAGGTGGCGGCAACCGTCGCTCGCCGGCGAGAAGATGCTGCCGGGCACGGCGAAGACTTCTCTGCCCTGGTCCGCGGCGTTGCCGGCGGTGATGAGCGCGCCGCTCCTCAGGCCCGCCTCCACCACGAGAACGCCGACGGCGAGGCCGCTTATTATCCGGTTGCGGCGGGGGAAGTTCCGCGGTTCCGGCCGGGCGCCCGGCGGGAACTCCGAAAGCACCACGCCCCGCTCGCAGATCCGTTCGTACAGGTCCCGGTTCTCCGGGGGATATACTACGTCCGCACCGCACCCGAGCACCGCGACGGTTACGCCCCCGGCCCGGAGCGCCGTCTCGTGGGCGCGGGTATCGATGCCGCGAGCCATGCCGCTCACGATGACGACGCCGGCCTCGGCCAACGGCCTGCATATATGCGCCGTAACCTTCTCGCCGTAGGCGCTGAGCCGGCGCGTTCCCACGACGGCGACGGCCAGCGGCGACAGACGATCCAAATCGCCCTTATAGCGTACGACCGGCGGCGGGTCGTGCGTCGCGGCCAAAAGCTCGGGGTAGGACTCGTCGCCCCACAACAGGTACGAGAGGCCCGCCCGATCGGCCCCGGCCATCTCCTCGTCCACGGCGCGCCAATCCCGGAAAGAGGCGACGGCCCGCGCCCGCTCGTCGCCGATGCCGGCGACGGCGGCCAGTTCGTCGGCCGTCCGTTCGAACGCCGCGGCCGGGGTCCCGAAGGCCTCGACCAGCCGTCCGAAGTAAACGCTGCCGATACCGGGTACGCGGTTCAGCGCCAGCGCTCCGCGTATCTCCTCCCGCCTCGCCGAATCCATGTAGGCCGGATTGTAGGCAAGCGCCCCGCGGCTGTCAAGGGAAAATTAGCGAAACGTATACGCTTGACGCTATACCTACGGTATGTTATTCGTTTATTCTTGATGAAGAGATTAATAGTTATCGCGCTCGGCTTCGGCCTGGCCCTGACCGGCCCGGCCGCGTTCGCGCAGGACGAAGAGGAACCTCCCGCGGAAGAAAAACTGCCGGGGTACCTCCCCGGTTCGATTTACCCGGGCGTGTACGTCTTCGGCGGCAAGGCCGACGGGCCCACGTACGACGGCGCCGAGGGCATAAGCAATATCGCCAGCAAGAAGAACAACCCCTCGGTACTCGAAGACATCGGGACGCTGCCGGCCTTCGGCGTCGGTTTCGACTTCTATTTCTGGAGGGGCCTATCGATGGGCCTCAAGTTAACCCACGAGATAGGGACGCGGCGCGCCATCGCCCTGAAATACGAGACGGACGAAGTTTTCTACGAGGAAGAAAGCGTCTATACCCGGGACGCGGTTTTCGAGGAGAGGATCTCGTACCGTTACCAGAACGTAGACTACAAATTGGGCCTCAAATTCGCCTTTTTCCACGACTGGCCCGTAACGCCGTACGCCTGGGCGGGCCTGGGAGGAAACCTTACGCGCTTCGATACCCAGGACGAGGTATCGGACCCGGCCATCCAAAAGAGGCTGAACGGCTTCCTCGTGGGGACCGAAACGATAAAGCAATTCTCTTTCGACTACGCCCTCGCCGCGGGCGTCCAGGTGAACATAGGCGATTCCCTCTTTTTCATTCTGGAATACGAGTACGACCAGCAATTCCGGAAACACACCGTCGCCGGGTACGAGTACGATACCAGCTTCGAAGGCTACTTCGCCGGCGTCGGGTGGCGTTTCCCCGGATAGAAAACCCCTCGTAACGGCGGCAGTACGCTATGAGCTTGCTTGCCATTAAGACCCACGCCGCGGGCGACCTGCTCCTCATTACGCCCGCGTTGAGGGCACTGCGGCGCCCCCGCGAAGACGTAAGCCTGATACTTCTGACCGGCCGGTCCAACGCCCAGGTGGCGCAGGCGATTCCGACCGTCGACGCCTACCTCTTCGCACAGGAACGCCACACCTCCCACCGGAACCCGGTCGACCTCTTCAAACTCCTCCGCAACGTGAAGCATTCCGGCGCCGAGAAAGCGGTGCTGTTTCAAAACTCCCCCCGGCTCGCGCGCTTCGCGCGGCTGGCCGGCGTTCCGGTTTACGCCCCTTTCGACGGCCCGAAGCCGCCGCGCCTCCTGACCGGCGGGGTCCCCTGGCAACCCAACGCCGACAAGTACGTCGCCGAGAACTACGTGGAACTGGCCGAGGCCGCGGGAGGCGTCCGCGACGGCCTGCACCTCGACTTCGTCATCCCGGACGGCGTCCCCTCCGCCCACGAGATGACGGGCCTGCGGGGGAGAAAGCGCTACGTCGTGGTGGCGCCGAGCGGAGGCCGGAACCCCCGCGAGAAGGTAGTCGCCAAATTCCCCCCCGCCTCGTTCTTCGGGGAGATTATCGACTTCGTCATCGGCGAGACGGGCCGGCCGGTAGTGATCGTCGGCGGCCCGGGTGACGCGCGGCGTTGCGCCGAGGTCGCCGCCCGGGCGACCAAAGGGCCCGTCGTGGACCTGGCCGGCAAGACGACCGTGCTCGAGTGCGGCCGTCTGATAGAACGGGCGGAGTACCTGATAACCATAGACTCCCTGCCGATGCACGTCGCCGTCGCGCTCCGCAAACCGGCCGTGGCCCTCTTCGGGCCGACGAACCCCCGGGCCCTCCTGCCCCCCGACGGCCCCGTCAAGGCCGTCGTGGCCGAAATCGACTGCGCCCCCTGCTACGCCAATTCGCCCTTCCCAACCTGCCGGCGGCGGCCCAGGTACGAATGCCGGGAGAAAATCCCCCCGGCGGCCGTGAAGGAATTTATCTTGCAACACGGGTAAATATCGGTTATTATATAGTAGAAACGTAGTCATGTATAAACGAGGGTCGGCGCCAGGGGCCCCGTTAACGGAAGCAATCCCGCCTCGTTCGGAAGCGGGTTCAGATATAGGGGGATGCCAAGTGTCTGGGCGGAAAATAACCGCGTGGTATATATTGCCGGTGCTCGTCCTCGTGGCGTGCGCCAACGACGAATTTACGGCGCCGACGGCGACCGTGGGACAGTGGGAAATATGTACGCCCCCGTACGCCGGGGCCTGGACCCATTGCGACGTTACCGAGGACGGCACGCTCTGGGCCACGATGATCCTGGACGGTTCGAAGCGCGCCGCCATCGTCAAATTCGACGGCCGCCGCTGGTACAAGGTCGAGTTCGAGCCTTCCGAGACCGAAGCCCTGAACGACGTCCGGGTCTTCGAGGACGGCCGGGGATGGGCCTGCGGAAACAACGGCGCTATCGTGGAGTACGACGACGGTCGATGGTATCCGCGCCGGATACGGCCCAACTTCGAATTCTTCCACCTGGGCGCGTACGACACCTGGCCGGTATGGGTCAACGGCCTGTCGCGCCCCGGCAACGCCCCGGCGATCTACTTCAACAGCGGGACCGGGTGGCAGGAAATCCCGGCCCTGACCGGATACACGAGCTACGGCCCCATCTACATGACCGGCGATTTCTCCGGCTATATGATAGGCCGGACGGAGAACGGCGACGAAATCCTGACGCTCCAGGGAATCACCTGGGGGCCGGCCATTTCCTTCAACGAGCCGCTTCACTTCTTCGACATTACCGGAGCCGACGGGAAATGCTACGCCGCCGGCGAGCTGCGCGCGCAAGAGCCGTACCTGGGCCGCGTATACCAGTTGGCGCCCTCGGTCAAGGACATCACGCCCGACGTATTGCCTTCCGACGAATATTACTACAAGGCGTGCTACGCCGACCAACGCGGCGGCCTTTGGGTCTCGGCGGCCCCGTACGACTGGCTCAGCGAGGAACCGTACCGCCTCCTTTACTACGACGCCACCGGCTGGCGGGAAGTGAACGTGGGAAACGAGACGAGCGCCACGACCCGCTTCTTCGAGATAGACTTCGCCGGCGGCCACGGATGGGCGGTGGGCGGCAAGGCCTACGCCCGATACGAACAGCCTTAATCGTTAAAGCGGCCCCGCGGGGCCGCTTTTTTCCAATATAAATCCGAACCGGGCGCTCCCCCGGCCGAAAGCGAATATTGCAAAGCGGCAAAAAAGGTGTTATAAATTTAACGGATGAGGCCGGAAACACCCGGGGCCGCTGGCGCCGGGATGGGCCTGATAAACGAAACCGCACTAGCCGAAGGAAAAGGGGATAACCGCCCTCACGGGCGTAAGTAATGGAGGGAACATGAAACCCGTAAAAATCTGCGCAGCCGTATTTTCGTTGGCGATGCTGACGACCTTCTGCACGGAGGACGAGCCGACCACGCCCGCACTGGGAGCGTGGGTTTTTTATGCGCCCCCGTACGACGGCGCCTGGACCCGCTGCACGGTCGGGAGCGACGGCGCCTTCTGGGGGTTGGTACAACTCGACGAATCGGGTCGGGCCGCCATCGCCCGCTTCGACGGCGACTCCTGGTCCAAAACGGAGTTCGACCCGTCGGTTACGGAAGCGCTGAACGCGATCCTCGTCTTCGGCGACGGGTCGGGCTGGGCTTGCGGCGGGGGCGGCGCCCTGCTCGAGAAACGCGCCGACGAATGGATCCTGCATCGCCCCTACAACGACGTCGATTACTATTACCTGGGCGCGGCCGGCCCGGATTCGGTCTGGGCCATAGGCCAGGCGACGGTATATCCGAGGGGCTATAAGCCGGTGGTTCTCCGCTACGACGGCACCCGGTGGAGCGAGAACGACGCGCCGTCCGGCTACACGAGCTTCGGGCCGGTGGTCGTCAAGGCCGGGAACGGCTACCTCGTGGGCCGGCGCGACGCCGGCGACGAAATACTCCGCCTCTCCGGCACCACCTGGGGAGGGCCGACGGGGTTCGACCGGGCCCTCCGGGTCCACGGCCTGACGGCGGCGGACGGTTACGCCTTCGCCGTCGGCGAGGAGAGGCCGAAGACGGTAGGACGGGGAGCGGTATACCAGGTGTCGCCCGTCGTCCGCGACATAACGCCCGGTTTGGCCGGCGTCCGGGACTACTACTACCGGGCGGCCTATTGCACGTCCGAAGGCGAACTGTGGGTGTCGGCGGCGCCTTTCGAGGCCGGCGGCGGGGACTATAAGCTGCTGTACTGGGACGGCGATTGCTGGTACGAGGTCCCGGCCTCGAACTCCACGGGGAACGCGACGCGCGTCTTCGAGTTCGCGTTCTCGCCGGGCGGCGGCTGGGCCGTGGGCGGCCAGAACTACGCCCGATACCGAGAACCTTAACCGGGAACCTTAAGCGAGAAAAAAGCCGGCCCCCGGGGCCGGCTCTTTTTTTTTGGCTTTATTTGGCGTAATCGGCCTCGATGGCCTTTATCTTATCCACGCGCCGGCCGTGGCGCCCCCCCTCGAACGGCGTCTCGAGCCAGGCGACGAACATCTCCCGGGCGTAGCGCAGGCCCGTCTGGTCGCCGGAGAAGACGATGACGTTCGAGTCGTTGTGGGCGCGCGTCAGCCGGGCCATGTGTACGGTCCAGCACAACGACGCCCGGACGCCCGGCACCTTGTTCCCGACGAGGGACATGCCTACGCCGGTGCCGCAGACCAAAACGCCCCGCTCGACCTCGCCCCGGGCCACGGCCTCGGCCGCGGCCCTCCCGAAATCGACGTAGTCGCAGGAATCCTCGCAGTCGGTCCCGAAGTCCACGGCCTCGTGGCCCAGCTCGGCCGCCGCCGCCTTCAGGTACTCCTTCAGGGGGAAACCGCGATGGTCGGAGGCGAAGGCTATCCTCATTAAACCATCCCCCGCTTCTCGGCCTCTGATATATAACGCGACTTCATGTCAGCGTACAGCGGGAAGCGTTCGCACAACGCCTTGACTTCCTCACGGACCTCGGCCAGAACGCCATCGTCCTCGACGTTTTTAAGGACGCGGGCGATCATGTCGCCTATGGCCTCCATGTCGGCCTCGGCCATGCCGCGGGTCGTAAGGGCCGGCGTGCCGATGCGGACGCCGGAGGTCACGAACGGCTTCTCGGGATCGAAGGGGATGGTGTTCTTGTTGACCGTAATGCCCGCTTCCTCGAGACGCTTCTCGGCCACCTTGCCGGTGAGTTCGAAGGGCCGGAGGTCGACGAGCATCAGGTGGGTGTCGGTCCCGCCGGACACGATGCGCAGGCCGTTGTCGGCCAGCCGGGCGGCGAGGGCCGCGGCGTTGGCGACTATCTGCTTCTGGTACTCCTTGAACTCGGGCCGGAGCGCCTCGGCGAAGCAGACCGCCTTGGCGGCGATGGTGTGCATAAGCGGGCCGCCCTGGATGCCGGGGAAGACGACGCGGTCGAGGTCCTTGGCCCGGTCCTCGTTGCACATTATCATGCCGGCGCGGGGACCCCGCAGCGTCTTGTGCGTCGTGGTCGTCACGAAGTCGGCCAGGCCCACCGGCGTCGGGTGGAGGCCGGTGGCCACGAGGCCGGCGATATGGGCGATGTCGGCCACGAATACCGCGCCCACCTCGTCGCATATCTCCCGGAACTTGCTGAAATCCAGGATGCGAGGATAGGCGCTGGCGCCGACCATTATGAGTTTGGGTTTGTGTTCATACGCGAGGTTGCGCAGGGCGTCGAAGTCGACGGTCTCGTCGTCCTCGCGCACGCCGTACTGGACCACGTTGAAATAGCGCCCCGAGAAGTTAATGGGGTGGCCGTGGCTGAGGTGGCCGCCGTGGCTCAGGTTCATGCCGAACATCGTATCGCCCGGCTCAAGGACGGTGAAGTACACGCCCATGTTGGCCTGCGTCCCGGAGTGGGCCTGGACGTTCACGTGTTCGGCGCCGAAGAGTTCCTTGGCCCGCTCGATGGCGAGGGTCTCGGCGACGTCCACGTACTCGCAGCCGCCGTAGTAGCGGCGGCCGGGATACCCTTCCGCGTACTTGTTGGTCATGACGGAACCGACGGCCTCGAGCACGGCCTCGCTCACGAAGTTCTCGCTGGCGATGAGTTCGAGTGTCTCCGTCTGGCGGCGAATCTCTCCCAGTACCGCCGCGGCGATTTCCGGATCCGTTTCCCACAAATGACTCATAGCTTACCTCCACGATTCTACGATAGGGAGCTCAAAATAACACCATCGACCGGGCAAGTCAATCCCATTCCCGGCGTTCGGGACGAGCCTCGCATGCCCGGCCGGCACGCGTATAATCCCATCAAGGAGGAGATAAAATGAGGGAGTCAACCTTCGTTACGGCCATGCTGCTCGCCGTGGCGGCCTCGCTGGCCACGGCCGCCACCTCCGACGTTCCCCGTTTCGGATTTCTGCTAATCGAACCCGGCGGCCGCCCCGGCGGCATCGGCAAGTCGTTCACCGGCCTGGCGGACGACGTCCACGCGGCGTACTACAATCCGGGCGGCATCGCCCTCCTGGAGCGTAACGCCGTCAGCATAATGCACGAGCCGCGCGGTACGGACACCGTCGGCGACATATTTTACGATTACGTCGCCTTCTCGTACGGCGCCGGCAAGTTCGGCACTTTCGGCCTGGACGTCGTATACAGCGACGCCGGGAAAAGCAAGATGGTGGACGAGAATAATAACGACCTCGGGTACATGCACGTCTACGGCGCGGCCCCCTCGTTGTACTGGAGTTATCCCCTGCGGCACGACCTCGGCCTCGGCGCCGGCATGACCTACGCCTACGAGCACCTCACCGACGCCCAGGGCGGCACCGAAGACGCCCTCCTCTTCAACGTCGGCGCGCTCTACCAGACGCCTTTGCGAGGCCTCAGTTGCGGCGTGGCGCTCGTGAAGCTCGGCGGGAACGACGCCTCGAGCCGGTACAGCGAAATCGAAAACAGCGCCGCGGACGTCTCTTTCGCGCCGCCCCGGAGCGCGCGGCTGGGCGTGGCCTACAACTTCCTCGAAAGCGACCTAAACTCCCTGACGGTCGTGGCGGACGGTTCCAAGCTTTTGATGAACCTGGGAGACGGCGCCGGCGAGGAACTGGCCCAGGGCGTATACTCCGGCGGCCTGGAGTACGTTTACGCGAAGATGGTAGCGGTACGGGGTGGCTACTATTACGACGAGTACGGCGAAATCGACGGGATGACGCTCGGCTTCGGCTTCAATTACAAGGGCCTGAGCTTCGATTACGGCCGCGTTCCGGAGGGCGAGCTCTTCCAGGACCGGAACCGCTTCGCCGTCGGCTACGCGTTTTAGGCCGGAGCCGCCTTTGCGCTTGATTTTATCAAGGCCAAAAGGTATAATTCACGCTGAAAGGGGGTACGAGATGAAAAAACTCGCCCTACTAATACTACTATGCGCAATAGCCGCTGGTACGTCGTGGAGTGAAACCAACGACATACCGTTATTCGTTTCGTTAATAATCGAACCGGGCGGCCGCCCCGGCGGCGTCGGTAAATCCTTCACCGGCCTCGCCGACGACGTTAACGCTTCGTATTACAACCCGGGCGGCATCGCCCTGCTCGATAAAAACGGCGTAAGCGTAATGCACGAGCCGCGCGGCACGGGAGACCTCGGCGACATCTTCTACGACTACGCCGCGTTCTCCTACGGCTTCGGGAAGTACGGCACCTTTTGCATGGACGTTATCTACAGCGACGCCGGCAAAAGCGACCGGACGGACGAACAGGGCCGCGTTCTGGGGACCATACATAGCTACACCGCCGCTCCGTCGGCCTACTGGGCCTACCCGCTCCGGGAGGACCTGGGCGTCGGCGCCGGCGTGACCTACGCCTACGAGCACCTGGCCGACTCGGAGGGCGGAACGGACCAACAAGTCCTCTTCAACGTCGGCGCGCTCTACCATACGCCGGTCAAGGGCCTGAGCTGCGGCCTCTCGTTCAACAAACTCGGCCCGAGTAAATCCGTAACGCGCTACAGCGAAACCGAGAACAGCGAGATAGACGTCTCCTTCGCGCCGCCCCGGGCCGCCCGGTTCGGCGTGGCCTACAACGTCCTATCGACCGACCTCAACGACCTGACGGCGCTCGCGGACGGTTCCAAGCTTTTGATGAACCTGGGCGACGGAATCGGCGACGAGCTGGCGCAGGGCGTCTACTCCGGCGGCATCGAGTACGTTTACGCCAAGATGATCGCCGTGCGCGGCGGTTACTACTACGACAAATACGGCGAAATAAAGGGGCTGACTCTCGGCTTCGGCTTCTCTTATAAGGGCCTTAGTTTCGATTACAGCCGCGTTCCGGAGGGCGAAATCTTTGAAGACCGCAACCGGTTCGCCGTCGGATACGAATTCTAAATCGCCGTTCGACCACCATCCCGTGGCGAATCAGATACCGAAACTCCGAGCCGTCGTCACCGTCATCGTGGCGACGGCTTTAACGTCGGCCGCCGGCGCCGTGACGCTGGTCGGCAAGGACGACGCTACCGTTCCGGCCCGCCTGAAGGTCGTCGACCTCATCGGCGAGGCCGGCCGCGACGACGGCCAGTTCAACGAGCCGACGGACGTCGCCTTCGACACCGCCGGCATGCTCTACGTCGTCGACAGCCGCAACCTCCGCATCCAACGCTACAACCCGAACGGGGAATTCGAGACGCCCTTCGGCCGCTACGGCTGGAAGGGCGAGGGGCTGATATCCCCCGCCGGCATCGCCATCGACCAGGAGCTGTACATCTACGTCAGCGACCGCGAACGCGGCCTGGTCCACCAGTACGACATCTACGGGAAATACCTCAAGTCGTTCGGCCAGAGCGACAAGGTGGCCACCCACTTCGAACGGCCCGCCGGCGTCGCCGTCGACCAGTTGGGCAACCTCTGGGTCACGGACACCGGCAACCACAAGGTGAAGCGGCTCAACGCGCTGGGCGAGATTACGCTGGAGCTAGGGTACTACGGGACCGACCTGGGGAAACTCAACCTCCCGTCCGACGTCGCGTTGGACCGGAACGGCCGGCCCTTCGTCGCGGACGGCGGCAACTCCCGCCTGCAATCGTACGATCGTTTCGGCAACCCGCTGGCCGTAATCCTGCAGACCGGGAACGAATCTCTCCGCAATCCGTCCGCGCTGTGTTTCGACCGCTTCGGCAATATATTCGTATCGGACGCCGGGAACGACCGCGTCGTCGTATTCAGCCCGGAGGGCCGGTTCCTCGGCGCGACAGGCAAGCTGGGCAGCGGCGCCAAGGATTTCAACCACCCCGGCGGCCTCGCCTTCGGCCCGTTCGGAAGATTATATGTAGCGGATACGTACAATCACGTAATAAAGATAATAGAGGTGGAGTACCGCCTTCCGGATCGGGTCGAGAAGCCGCCCCAGGCTCCAGAACTCGAGGACGAGGAAAAATAGGCCCGGCCGCCCGCCGACGGCCGGCCCCGTCCCGACGACCCCACCCCCGACCGGGGGCGTTTTATTATGGGAATATCCGGTAGATGGCGCTGGGCCGCGGCCGCGGCCCTGACGTTGGCCGTAGCGTCGGCTACGCCGGCCGCGGGCCCGGGGGACGCGGGCCCCGGGTGGCGCGAGACGCTGGCCGCCGCCCGGGCCTCGTTCGACGTCGCCGCCGTCGAGGAGGGCGCCACTTACCGGCTTCCCTATAAATATATTTTCTACGGTTCCGAGGCGGTCAGCGTGGGGGACGCGGCGTGGGAGAGGGGCCGCGACTACCGCCTCGACTACGACGCCGGGACGCTAACCGTCCTCGCTCCCCCGCCCTACGCCGGCCCCCTGCGGGTGACGTACGAATACCTGCCGTTCCTGCAGGGCGACGACTTCCGGGCGGCGCTCGAGAGCGAGAACGAGGCCGAGGAGCTGGAGCGGTTGGAGGAGGCCGCGTCCTCGCCATCCCAGCTCGACGTCGCCGGTTCCAAGACCTTCACCGTGCGGGCCGGCAGCGCGGAGGGGGCGGACTTCGACCAGTCCCTGCGGCTGTCCATACGGGGCCAGGTCGGCGAGGTTAAAATCACCGGCGAGATAACGGACCAGAACCTCCCCCTCGACGAGGGCGGCACCACCGAGGACGTCGAGGCCGTCGACAAGATAAGCATGAGGGTGGAGGGGAAACACTTCGCCGGGACCTTCGGCGACTACGACACCGAAATAAGCGGCCGGCGCTTCGCCGATTACGAGCGGCGGCTAACCGGCATTATGGCGGAGGCGTTCTACCCGGAATGGGAGGCTTCGGCCTACGGCGCCCGGGCGCGAGGCCGCTTCGCCACCAACGAGTTCTACGGCGTCGACGGCGTCCAGGGGCCCTACCGCCTCACGGCCCGCGACGACGACGACATCCTGGTCCTCCCGGGGACCGAGACGGTGTGGTTCAACGGCGTGGAGATGGCGCCGGGCGAGAACGCCGACTACGTCATGGACTACGACCTGGCGACGCTGACGTTCACGGTCCGCCGGCCGGTCTCGGCCGAGGACCGCATCGTCGTCGACTTCCAGTACAGCACCGAGGAATACCAGCGCAACTTCTACGGCGGCACGGCGCTGGGCCGCTTCGCCCGCGACACCATCACCGTGGACGCGCTGTACGTCCACGAGGAGGACGACCGCGACAGCGACTTCTTCGGCCTCACCCAGGAGCAGCGCGACGTGCTGTTGCCGCTGGTCGGCGACGATCCGGAGCGGGGCCGCGTCGTCGTCGTGGACGAGAACGGCAACGTCATATACGAATACGTCGGGGAGGGCCAGGGGGAATACGTTCGCCAGTGGGACCCGATCCTCGGCGTCTACGTCTATACCTACGTCGGCGCGGGGAACGGCGACTACATGCCGCGGACCATCCTCCTGCCGCTGCCCAAGCGCCAGAGCCTCTTCGACTTCTCGACGACCTTCGCGCCCACGCGTCTCATCACGGTCGAGGCGGAGGGGGCGACGAGCGACCTCGACGCCAACACCTTCTCGCCGCTGGGCGACGACGACAACACCGGCCTGGCCGGGGCCCTTGACACCACGATCCGGCTGGACGCGCTGGAGCTTTTCCGGCCGCTGGGCGAACTCACCGTCGGCCACCGCATCGAGACGCGGGACACGCACTTCCGCAACCTGGGCCGCGAGGACGACGTATCTTTCCTGCGGGATTGGGACCTGGAGGACGAAGTCGTCGGCCTCACGCGGCCGCCGGGCTACAACCTGCACGAGACGACCGTCACCGAGAGCCCCGTGCGCTCGCTCTCCTTCTCCGGGACCTACGGCTCGATCCACCAGCGCTACGTCGGCCTCTCGGCCACCGGGTACATGTACCATCGCGGCGAGCGGCGGGCCGCGGCGTTCGACTGGACGCCGGAGCGCCTCCCCCACGTCACCTACGACTTCAACTACGTCCGGCGCCGGGGCCAACGGGGCGCGGCGGCCTTCGAGTACGGGGACGAGGCCTTCATAAACTTCCTCACTTACGACGAACACACGCGGCGCGAACAGACCGGCAAGATTTCCTATTCCTTCTGGCGCCTCCGGCCTTACGTCCGCGTCTACGACAAGAAGCGGCGCGGCGACTACCGGGTAGACGGCACGCCCGACACGGGGACCATCGACCGCGAGCTGGGGTTCGGGACGGGCGTAACGCCGGCCGCCGGCTGGGACGTGAACCTGGGTTACACGGGGGGGAGGGGCGAGGAGGTCGAGGAGCTGGCCTTCGCCCCCTCGTACCGCAGTCACCGGGAACACGCGTCCTGCACCTACGACAACCCCGGCCTCCTGAACGCCCGGGGCGAATACACCAAAACCAAGAAGGACTTTTACGCCGCCGACACGCTGGACACGTACTCCGACCTCTCTCTCCTCGAGGCCTATTACACGCCGCTCGAGCGGGCGCTCGGCATCCGGACCCGGTACGAGCTGAACAACCTCCAGGAGTACGAACGGGAGGAGGTATTCGAGGTCGCGGCCGACCGCGACGGCGACTACCGCCGGGAGCCCGATCCCCGGAACCCCAATCGCTTCATCTACGTCTACGATCCCGACGACCCGGACGCCATCTACGTCAAGACCTACCGCTACACCGGCCGGGCCTTCCCGGTCCTGGAGCCCGACCTTACAGTCAACGTGGACGTCAGGCCGTACCGTTTCAACGACGTCCGGAGCGACGCCGCGAACCGCAACCCGTGGCTCGACGCCGCGGCGGCCGACCTCTACCTCCACGCCCGGAACAGCTCGTCGTCCCCCCGCCGCTTCGCGGTGGCGGTGCTGCAGGACCTTTTGGGCGAGGACGCGCTGGACAGCGACCTGGAGCAGCGCTACACGTTGACGATACTCCCAATAAACCGCCGCCTCACCGGCCGGCTCCGTTACACGATTAAGGATTCGCTCTTGCGGACGGTGGCCGCCCGGGAGGAACGCGACTGGCGCACGTCCCGCTACGGCGAGGTGGTCGGCGAACCGGTGGCGCGCCTGACCGTGCAGGCCGACGTGGAGCGGGTGCGGGAGTGGGAATCCGTCGTGGAGGAGAACGTGAGCGGCGCCGCGGTCACGCGGGCCACCGAGATGATCTACGGCGTCGAGCCGACGTACAACCTGACCACGCGGCTGGACGTCAAGGCCCGGGCGGAGCTGTCCCGCCGACGCGAGGACTTCAACGGCGCCGCCACCGACATCGACGGGACGAAAGTGAAACCGGAAGCGACGTATCGCCTGACCGAATCCGGGACGGTTAATACCTGGTACGAGCGCACGAGTTACGACGTCTCCGGGTACGGCGGCTCCGAGACGCTGCTGTCCCGGACGCCCGGCGTCACCCACAAGTGGGAGGCGAGCGTCAACAAAGGCGTCGGAAAATACGTAACGCTTATCTTCACGTACGACGGCGAACGCCGGCCCGACGAGGAGGATACGGAGCACAGCGGCCAGGTGGACCTCAACATTTATTTCTGATGATTAGAACCTTCGGCATAGCGCTACTCGGGACCGCGCTCGCGGCCTGCCCCGGCCCGGCGGCCGCCCTCGACGTCGTCGGCAACGAGGCCTTCTCCGCGGCGGAGGTCGAGGCGGCGGCCACGGCCGGCGGCCCCGTCGACCTAGTGGCGGTCGAGCGGATGTACCTGCGCGCCGGGTATCTGGACGCGGCCGTGACCTACGCCGAGGTCGGCGACGGCAATTTTATACTCTCAATATATGAGGGGCCGCGCTACGTCGTCGGGCGGCTGGACGTGGACAACGAGTCGCCGCTGAGTCGGGGCGAGGTTCTCTCGTACGTCCCGCTCGAGCCGGGCGAGCCGCCCTCGCCGCCGGACGTGCGGGAAGGATTACTATCGCTCCTGGCGATGCTGGCCGAACGAGGCTACCTCCGGGCGGAGGCGGACTACGCCGTCGTGCCGGACGGAGCCGGCCGCGCCGACTGCACGGTGGCCGTGCGCGCCGGCGAACGTTACCCCGCCGGGGAAATAAAGCTCATAGGGGCCACCGCGGCCGAGGAGCGCGCCCTGCGGGTCGAACTCGAAACGGTTACGGGCAAGCCGCTCAGGGAGAGGCCGCTGGCCCGCGACCTTTTGACCGTTATAGACTACTACCGGGAGCGGGGCTACCCGGAAGCGACGGCCCGGCCCAGCGGCTTCGCGGTGGCGGAGGAGTACCGCGAGCTGGACTTCGGCATTCGAGTGGACGCCGGCCCGCGGGTCATCATCCGGACGGTGGACATAGTCGGCAACCGGCGGACCCGGGACGCCGTCATCCGGCGGGAGCTGCGCGTCCTGCCGGGCGAGCCGTACGACATAAAGGATATCCGCGCGAGCGAGCGCCGGGTTTATAATTTAAAATACTTCGCGGCGGAGCCCGACATGGAACTGGTGGACGCCGCCGCCGGGGCTCTTCGCGTCACGGTGATGGAGCGGCCTACCTACCGCGTCACGGGCGCTCTGGTTTACGAGCCGGAGCCGGGCGAGGAGGCGGCCTCGCTCATCGGCGAGATGGACGCCGCGCTCGCCAATCTATTCGGTACGGGCCGGGAGGTGGGCGCGTACTACCGGCGGCTCAGCCGCGAGAACATGGACGCCCGGGGCCGCTACTACGAACCGTGGATAGGCGGCGTCGACCTCTTCGCCGAACCGGCGGGGACCTTCCGCGAGCGGACGACTTACCGCCTGGCGGACGGCGAACTCTCGCTCGGCACGCACCCCCTCCCCAACCTCACCGTCGCGGCCGGCGGCGGTTTCACCCGGGTGCGGGGAGAAAACGCGAGCCGCAAGTACAAGGTCTTCACCTGGGCCACGTACGACAGCCGGGACTACTTCGACAACCCGCGGCGAGGCTGGCAAGTCGACGGCCGGCTGGAACTCGGCGTCAAGGAGTACGAGGAGGACGGCTTCCGGGAACGGGTGCCGCGCCTCTCGTGCGACGCGTGGTACTTCCGGCCCCTCTGGCGCAATCACGTCGTCGCCGGCCGGGTGTTGGGGCGGGGCCTCTCGACCAAGCGGCCCAGCGCCGATGAACTCTACCCGCTGGGCGGATACGCCGACCTCCGCGGCTTCTCCGAAGAGCACTTCCTGACGGACCGCCACGCCCTCCTCACGGCCGAGTACCGCTTCCTCGTGGGCCGGGGCAGCCGCCTCTTCGTCTTCGCCGACGGCGCGTACCGCCACCTGAAGATGACCACGACCTTCGGCGAGGGCTTCGAGGCCGCGTACGGCGCGGGTTTCCGGACGACGACGCCGGTGGGTATTTACGGCGTCGATTACGGCCTGGCCGCCGGCGAAAGCCCCCTCGACGGCAAGATCCACGTTTCCATAACGCAGGAATTCTAGCGGCCGGGAAAAGGCTTGTCCGCCGGCCCGCGATTACTTAATATCTCCGGGTAATGTTTGCGGCGCTTCAGATAGGCGGCGTGGCCGCGGCGTTTTTCGTGGGCGCGTTGGTGGGCAACTTTTACCACCTCATCGTGCACCGTTTGCCGGGCGGCCGCTTTCGCATCGTCCTGCCGCCGGCCTGCCCCTCCTGCGGCCGGGCGGAACGGCGCATCTGGATGCTGCCGCTGTTGTGGTATCCGCTGCTGCGCGGCCGCTGCCCCCGTTGCGGCTACCGTTACCGCAAGAACCTGGTTTTGTGGGAACTGGCGAGCGGCGCCGTCGCCGCGCTCTTGTTCTACTACTACGGTTTCTCCCTCGCCTTCGCGACGACCTTCACGTTTTGCGTATTCTTCCTCATGAACTACTGGGTGGAGTTCCGCTACGGCGTGCTGGTCCCGCGGCTGTACTTCCCGGCGCTCGGGATAGGGCTGGCGCTGTCGTTCCTGCCCGGGTCGCCGGGCCCGGCGGACGCGGCGGTCGGCGGCCTGTTGGGGTTGGGGCTGGTCCTGGCCCTCCGGCCGGGGCGCGAGTTGTTCACGGGCGCGGCGCGCGGCGGCGAACGGATGCTGGCGGTAGTCGCGCTGGGCGGCGTCTTCCTGGGCTGGCAGAGCGCCGTCTTCATCCTGGCCGTCGGCGCGCTGGCGGCGCTGGTCGTGCCGCTGATGGGCCGGCGGAAGGGTCGCGGCGACGCCGAGAGCGCCTTCGGCCTCGCCGTCCTGGCGGCGACGCTCGTCATGACCTTCTTCCACGGCGACGTAACGGCGTGGTACTTCCGCGTTCGCTGAAGAGCCGGCCTTAACGCAATATAGTTAATAATAAACGCTTATGAATACGTACGAATTAATAGTATACGGATGTCAGATGAACGACTACGACGGCGAGCGGCTGGCCGCCGTCATGGAGGCCGCCGGGTACCGTCAGGCCGAGGCGGAGGGAGAGGCCGACGCGGTGCTGGTCTACACCTGCGCCGTGCGCCAATCGGCGACCGACCGGGCGCTGGGCCGCATAACGTCGCTCGCGCGGCGCAAGAAGGAGAGCCCCGCTCCCGTCATCGGCGTCGGCGGCTGCTGGCCCGCGGTGGAGGCCGAATTCATCCGGGAAGCGTGCCCCCACGTCGATTTCACGTTCGGGACGACGAAGCTGGAAGAGGTCCCCGCCCTCGTCGCCCGGGCGCGGGGCGAGGCGGCGGCCTGCGAGCCGGCCGGAGACGCGGCGTACGTGTCACCCCGACGGTCGGCGTGGCCCCGGGCCAACGTCAGCATCATGCGGGGGTGCGACAACTTCTGCGCCTACTGCATCGTGCCGTACGCCCGCGGCCGGGAGGAGTACCGGCCGATGGACGACGTCCTGGCGGAGGTGGACGACCTCGTGCGGGGCGGCTTCCGGGACATAACGCTCATAGGGCAGAACGTGAACTCCTACCGCCGCGACGGCGTCAGCTTCGCCGCGCTGCTGCGGGAGGTCGACGGCCGCTGTGACGGCGCGTTCCTTCGCTTCACCACCAACCACCCGCGCGACCTGGGCGACGAAACGGTGGCCGCCATGGCGGAAGGCCGCAACGTCGCCCGGCACCTCCACCTCCCCCTGCAGAGCGGCTCCGACCGCGTGCTACGGGCGATGAACCGGGGCTACGACCGGGAGCATTACCTCGGCATCGTGGACGCGGTGCGCGAGGCCGTCCCCGGAATTTGCCTCACGACAGACATCCTGGTCGGCTTCCCGGATGAGACGGAGGCCGACTTCGAGGAGACGCTGGCGCTGGTCGAACGGGTCCGCTACGATAGCGCGTACATATTTATATACTCGCCGCGCCCCGGCACCGCGGCGGCGAAGCGGCCCGACGCCGTGCCGCGCCCCGAGAAGATACGGCGCCTGCAAACGCTGGGCGGTCGGCAGCGAGAGATATCGCGCGAGATTAACGAGGGATTGGTGGGCGAGGTGGTGACGGCGCTGGTGGAAGGGCGGAGTAAAAAAGACGCCCGCGAACTGGCGGGCCGTACGAGCGAAAGTAAAACCGTCAATTTCGGGGGTCGCGGTGAGACGGGCGAGTTCGTCCGCGTAAAAATAACCGGGGCGTCCTCGTGGACGCTCCGGGGCGAACGGATACCGTAAATACGGCCGGCCCCCCCGCGGCCGCCGTTGCGACGTACGACCTTCCCTATTCCCGCCTTATCCCTTGTTACGCCGCCGCGTAATCAGCGCGTGGAAGACGATGGCCGCGGTTATCGAGTCCAGAGCCAGGAGTTGGCATAAAACTAAAAAATCGCTTTGGGGAAACGGCAACGCAATGACGTGGGCCAACCGAAGAATAATGAAAAGCAGAGTCGCCATGGAACACCTCGCGTTCGGTATAAACTTTAAGGGTTTAACCGACGTTCCTCGCCGTAGCGAAAAAAATAGGTAAAAAGTAACAGCGGGTGCCGGCCGCAATCGCGGCCTGCCTCCCCCGCGCCGCCGATTCGATTTCGTTCCCTTCCATCACGGGCGCCACCAGGCGCCGCAAGAGATCCAGTTCCCGCGCCTCCTCCTCGGCCCAGCGCCGGGGCGGCCACACGGAATTGAGGACGCCGAAACGTACGAGTTCGAAGCCGGCCTCGGCGAGCCACCCGGGGAGCTTCCGGCCGGCCTCCGGGTCTCCGCCCCACGCCCGTACGGCGGCGGCCGCCGCGTCCCGCGTGGAGGCCTCTTCCGGATAGTCTACGGCCCCGGCATAATCGGCCTCGGCCATCGCGACGAACAGTCCCCCCGGCGCGACGACGCGGAAAGCTTCCTTTAAAAACCTCCCCGGGTCGCCGAGCCACATCAGCGTGAAGGACGTAACGACGGCGTCGAACGCGGCCGAGCGAAAGGGCAAGCGTGCGGCGTCAGCAAGTACGAACGACGCGCCGTTATCGCGGCCTTGGGCCTCGCGTAGAATCCCTTCCCGGCGATCGACGCCCACGGCCCCCCGGCGCGCCCGCCCTGCCAACTCGCCCGTGATTACGCCGCTGCCGCAGCCGACGTCGAGGACTCGGTCCAGATTCCGCAAACCCAACTGGCGGTAGAGCTCGCGGCGATGCGCCTCGTAACTCCGGGCCTGGCGTTCCTCCTCCTCGGGCGTAAGATACGGGCCGGCCTCGTTTCCTATTTTCGCTCTCCCCCGTTTACGCCGGATTCGACGCCGCGTCCGGACAGCAGAAGGTCTTCTCGTACTTCACCGACAGCGGGCACCCGGCGCCACAGATCTCGAGGTCGGGGCACTCGCGGCACCTCGACGGCGCGTAGTCGCGCTCGCGGATCTCCTTCGCCAGTTCGTTATTGTAAATCGTATCCCAGTCGTCTTTCAGGATGTTGCCCAGTGGCTGGTAGTAGGACTGGCACGGGAGGACATCGCCGTTGGGCTCGACGCACATGTTGTACTTGGCCGCCGTGCACTGCTTGACACCCAGGTCCATCGTGAGCGGGTTGAAGCGGCAGTACTGCGTCGGCGTGTACCAGATGAACTTGATATCGGCCGCGGCGCAGGCCGCCGTCACGCGGCTCAGGATGGGGCCGAGGCCGCTCTCCGGCAGGCCGATGTCGACGTCGCGGGCGCCGCCGGAATTGATGATGCCGTTGGCCGCCATCTGCTCGACGCCGAGCGTGGAGAGGAACGCCACGAGCTCCTCCACGTCGTCGGCGTTCTTCGCCGTGAGGGTGGTGTTGGTGACGGTGTAGACGGGGCTCGCGACGGCGTTCTTGATGCCCTCGACGGTCTCGGCGAACGCGCCCTCGCAGCCCACCATCCTGTCGTGGACCTCCGGGACCGAGGACTCGATGGTTATCTGGACGTGGTCCAGGCCGGCCTCCGCCAACGCGGCCATGTACGCGGCGTCGCGCAGCTTGCGGCCGTTGGTCAAGAGGCCCGTGATGACGCCCAGCTCCTCGGCGTACGCTATCAGTTCCACCAGGTCGGGGTGGCCGGTGGGTTCGCCGCCGGTGAAGCAGACGTGCGGGATGCCGAGGCCCCAGACCTTGGCGATGACGCGCTTGAAGTCCTCGGTGCTCAGGGCCTCGCCCGCCCGCGGCGTCTCGTTGTAGCAGTGGGCGCAGGCGTTGTCGCAACCGTAGGTAAGGGCCAGGTCCATGCGGTAGGGCGTGTCGACCTCGATGGTGAAGGGATCGACGCGCTCGACGCCCAGGTAGGATATGGGACAGCGCTCGTCGCCCCGCGCCATGCACTCTATCGCCTCGCGGAGGCGGGCCAGATCCTCGGCGAGCTGCTTCTTGGCGACGCGGTAGCGCTTGGACATCTCGCGGACGATGCGGTCGTCGGGCCACTCCTCGATGATGTAGCGGGCCATCTCGGCGCCGGTCTGGTTGAGGTAGATGATGCGCGCCGCGTTTATCATGAGGAGGCCCTCGCCCCCCGGGTCGATGCGGAGGTGGAGACGGGCCTGATACTCGGCGTCCTCGCGGCGCAGGTGATACACGCCGGCCTCCAGCGGCTTGCGACGGGCGACGAATTTGTCGTAGATTTTCTTGCCTATACCCATACTGATTATCCCGGTTTAATTTAGCCGATCGGGCCTAGCGGCCGCCGCCGGCGCAGGCGCACGCGCAACCGGCGCAGGCGCACGCGCAGGCGCAACTGCTGCCGCCGCCGCCGCTGAAGCCGCCGCCGGTGCTGACCGGCCGCGGATTGGTTTTCGAGGTTACGGTCCCGGTGAAGGACTCGACCTTGGAGACGACGCCGTTGGCGATGCCCTCGACGCGCGTCACGATGGAGTTGGCGAAGTCGGCGCCGGGCAACGTCGGCATATCCAGCCCCACGCCGCCGGACGTCCCGGTCGTGCCCACCGGCGCGAAGCGTCCCCACCACACCGGCGTCGGGTAGTCGTAACCCACGAAGATGGTGCGGGTGCGGCCGTTGAAGTCGTCGTCGAGCATGGTCCACTCGAGACTGTTGGAGAACTCCTCCATCTTGACGTCGGGCGTCCCGGCCTCCTCCACCAGCCGCCACGCCGTCTTCACTATCTTCCGGTAATACTCGACCGTCTCCTTGTGCGAGAAGCCCTTCATCTTCTTCTGCACCGCTTTGATCATCTCGATGAGCATGTCGCGCAACTTGGCCTCGTCCAGGGCGCCGTCCTTCTTGACACATTCCAGGAACTTTTTCTCGTAGGGCCGCAGGCCGTTTTTATTATACGCCAGTTTCTCGAACTTGAGCGGCGTCTGCGACTTGACGGCCAGGGCCCCCTTCTTCGCGAGGCCGAAGAGGATCATCGTCAGGACGGTGTTGAGGGGGCGCTCCATTATCAGCGCGGCCTCGGGGGCCGTGAGGCCCCGCTTTATTCCCACGCCCTCGACCTTGGCCTTAGGCGGCAGGTACTTCATGCGGCGGCGCCGGCGGTTGATGATGCTGAAGGTGGTTATCAGTATGAAGATGGTAATGGGAATCAGGCAGCCGCAGAACTGCGTGCCGAGGCCGATAAGCGCGCCGAAGAGGTCGGTTATCCACTCGAAGCGCGGCGGCGTCCGGACCTCGGAGACGGCGCTGCGCGGGAACGATATGCCGAAAAAATACTGGTCGGAGGGCGAGGCCCCGGACCAATCCCAGACGTAGTAGACGCGGCCGTCCTGGATGAACATCTGCGTCGGCTCGCCGCCCTGGTCCTCGTGCCACCGGGTCTGCTCCCCCGTGACGCCGGGCGGAAAGACGAAGGTCATCGTCAGGCGGGTGTCGCCGAAGGTGAAGTCGGAGCCGAACCAGGTGGGGCTGAAGACGGTCGAGGCGTAGGTCTCGTCGGACGAGTCCTCGAAGACCATGTGGTAGTTCCGGCCGCTGACGTGAAGCGTGCCGGTATCGCCGGGAGCGATGGCCGGGCTCAGGGGAATCTCGACGCCGATGTCGATGTATTCGGAGGGCCGGATAATGGGGCACGGCCTCCCGTCGAGGTCGGCGGAAATGGAATTCAAGTCGTAATCGTCCGAGGGGAAGCCGACGTCGACGATGTCTATGGGATCGCCGGCGACGCTGTTGGCGAAGGTGATCCGGTAGTCGATGTCGATGGAGGAATCGGGATTGACGACTACCGTGATGGTTTCGCGCGGGACCTCGAAGAAGTAGTTCTGGGCCGCGGCGGGGCCGACGGCGAGAGCCGCGAGGATGCATACCCCCGCCAATATCCAACGTTTAAATATCATAATACGTTACCCGGGCCCGGGGCCCATTTACCACTTGGGTTCTTCTTCAATCTCGTAGGACGTGCCGCAATAGGGACAGGTGACGACGACGGCCCCGGCCTTGACGTCGATGTTGTCCTTGTCGAGCGTGGCGCCGCAGGACTGGCACTTCAACTTCTCGAGCGACAGCTCGCCCGGCAGGTCCACCTTGTGTACTATGGTCTGTGGTTTCTCGGCCTGGTACTTCTTGTAGGATTTATACATCAGAAGGCCGGCCCCGGCGATCATGAGCAGGCCCACGACGTTAAGGCAAATCCCGACGCCGAAACGGCCGCCGGCCTGGTCCCCCGCCTCGGGTGACGTCGCGGACATTATCCACAGCACGCCGAAGACGATCAACACGAGGGCCAAAACGACCATCGGGACGCCCAATATGCACCCGGTAAGTTTCATATGCGAACCGCCGCCTTTAAGCGAACATCCCCTTATTTCCCATGATAATGTAAACAGTATCGTAATGCAAGTGTAATTCACCCCGCCGTTTCCACGCCCTTCCCGATTTAGTATAAACCGGCCGCTTCAGCGACCGGTCCCTAACCCGCCATGCGTTAACCACCGGTTTGTGTGGCACCGGCATTCTTACCGGTGGATTTATCACCGACAGGAATGTCGGTGGCACCCCTATTGTATTTAAACCGCCACGCGTTAACCGCCGGTTTCAACCGGCGGCGGACCGTTCCCTTATGCGGGCCGACCTGAAGGTCGGCCCCTACATAAAACACAACCGTAGGGCCGTATCTTTAGATGCGGCCACGTTCAACAGGGGGCTTAAGCCCCCTGTCCGACGATAAGGCGGCCGGGTCTGAAGACCCGGCCCCACGTAAACACAACCCCATTCACCGACAGGAATGTCGGTGGCACCCCTATTGGATTTTAACCGGCCGGTTCCATGCAAAAACCCCGCCCGAAGGCGGGGTTTTTTTATCCCTAACGTCAACACTACCGATTCTGGTAGCGGTCGATGATGGACTTGAAGAGGTCCACCGCGGCGGCGAGCGTGATGTTGCGCCGCTCGATGCGAACCTTGTTCCCGGCGACCTCGATACCGATGAATATCTCCTCTCCGCCGGTGGCGGCGAGGGCCGGTTCGGGTACGGCCGGCTCGGCCGGCGTCGGGGCCGCTCGTTCGGCCGGCGTCGGGGCCGCTCGTTCGGCCGGCGTCGGGGCCGGCGTTACGGCCGGTTCGACCTCCGGAACCGCGGGCTCGACCTCCGGCGGCAATTCGACCGCCTCGAGGGAGGGTTCCTCCTCCACAACGGGCCGGGCGGATATGGGCGGCGCGGCCGGCGGGATTTCGCGCAGTTCTTCCTCTATCGTAGCCTTGATGGCCTCGGCCTCTTCCTCCCGCAAGGTGGGCTCCGCGGCGCTCACGGGTTCGGGCTCCCGTTCGAACGCGGCCGCGAAATCCTCTTCCGGCTCCTCGGCGACGGGCCGAGCTGCTTCCTCGGGGGCCGAAGGAGTTACGGCGGCGGGTTCCACTTCTATCTCGAGGCCCGGCGGGAAACCGGCGGTGGGTACGGCCTCTTCCTCGGGTTCCGGCGTCGGCTTCTCGTCGATCGGCGCGGCGGCCGGGGCTTCCGCCTCCGGCGCTGCGGCCAGGTCGTCCCAGGGCTGGGGCGCCAGTACTTCCCCCATACCCTCGAGGTCGAGGTCGGTCAATTCCAGGCCGGCGAGCGCGTCCTCGACCGCCTCGTCCGAAGGCGGTATACTCGGCTCTTCGGCCGCGGCGCTTACCGGCGGTTCAAATTCGGGAGGAGCCTCGGGCGGCATAACCGGAGGTTCGGCCGGCGGCGAAGCCGCTCGTTCGGCCGGCGGCGGCGTTTCGGCCGCGAACTCAGGCGGCAGGGCCGCTCCTTCGCCCGGCGGCGGGGCCACTCCTTCGCCCGGCGGTGGAGTCATCGCCTCGGTTGGCGGCGGGGCCGCCGGTTCGGCCGATATCTCGGCCACGGCGGGTTCCTTTTCCTCGTCGAAGTCTATCGCCGACGGCTCCGGGGGCGCCGGGAAGGAGCTCAGGTCGAAATCGCTTTCCGGGGCTTCAATCGAGTCGGGCCCGGAGGGCAAAGCCTCGTCGACCTCTTCCAGGGGCGTGTCGAATTTATCGAAATCGCCGCTGGCTATGCGTTCCTTCAATCGCCGGGCGCGTTCCTCGTTACGTCGTTTTATAGCCTCGATGGGATCTTCGAATTCTTCCGCCATTCGAGTAACTCCTTTTAAGGCGCATTAATACATCATCTCTAAAGCATTCTAATAGCAACGAGTTAAGCTTGTCAAGGTTTTTTTGCCGCAAGACGAGTTTAGCGCCGCCGAAGGCGCCCATACGTACCGCGGCCGAAGAGCCTCGGCGTGGCTTTGTGATAAAGTTGACTAAATTGCTTGACTTTGGCCCCGCGATGTGTTAAATATATAATTAGTTAAATAAAACTTTAATTAAAACCCGACCCGGAGAACCCATGGACCGAAAACAACTATATCAGACGGAAAGCGAACTCTGCCGGATCCTCACGCACCCGATAAGGCTCCATATACTTGACGAATTGCGAGACGGCGAAAAGTCCGCGGGCGAATTGTCCCGGGGCCTGGATACCAGCAAGGCCAACGTTTCCGTTCATCTGGCCAAGTTGCGTAAGGCCGGCGCCGTAGCCGTGCGCCGTGACGGCCAGAAACTATACTATTCCGTTATTTATCCCAGGATATTCGACGCGTTCGACATCATGCGCGAAGTTCTTATGGACGTACTCTCGGCCCAGGGGATAATGTACGAGG
The DNA here is from genome assembly GCA_050117845.1 of Candidatus Zixiibacteriota bacterium. Lineage (GTDB taxonomy): Bacteria > RBG-13-66-14 > B26-G2 > WVWN01 > WVWN01 > WVWN01. Next base: position 25,718 of record JASFLY010000015.1, on the reverse strand, counting down.
AACTGAAAAACCAGTACGAACGAAAAGGGGGGCGCCGTGCGCGAAATAAACAGTAAACAACAACGTTTCCTGGAGGAGCTATTCGGCTCCCGGGTAACCTTCAACGAGACCGAACGTAAACTTTACGGCCACGACATAGCCGCCATGCCCGGCCTATTCAAGCCGCTCATCGGCGACACGACACCCGCCGCGGTCGTCCAGCCCGAGACCGAGGAAGAGCTGGTGGCGCTCGTGCGCTGGGCCCGGGAGGAAAGGATCCCGCTGACGCCCCGGGGCAAGGCCAGCTCCGGCTACGGCGGCGCGATACCGGTCAAGGGCGGCATCGTCGTCGACTTCTACTGGATGAAGAAGATCCTGGACGTCGACGCCGAGGGCCGAACGGCCACCGTCGAGGCGGGCGTGACCTGGGAGAAACTCGACCGGCAACTGGCCACGAAGGATTTGACGCTGCGCCTCTACCCCACCAGTTACCCCTCCTCCACCGCGGCGGGGTGGCTGGCCCAGGGGGGAGCCGGCATCGGTTCGTACGAATACGGCTGGTACCGGGACAACGTAATATCGGCTCGGGTCGTTATGCCCGACGGCGAGGTGCGCGAATTCGCCGGGGACGAGCTGGACCTCGTCGCCGACGCCGAGGGCATCACCGGCTTCATTACGCGGGTAACGCTGCGCGTCCATCCCCTCGAGGACCTGGACATTATCGCGGTGGGCTGTCCGGACGCCCACGACCTCCAGCGCCTCGTCAAATCGATAGTCGATAACGACATTCCCATCTGGTCGCTTATGTTCATCAACCCCGCCATGGCGGAGATGAAGAACCGCGCCCCGCTGATGGAGCACTTCGGCCATCCGGCGGAGAAGCGGGTCCTCTTGCCGGCGGCGTACGTAATGACGTTGGCCTTCCGGCGGGCGGACGCGGAGGAGGTCCGGGGCAAGCTGGCCGACGTTATCAAACTCTGCGAGGCCGAGATCCTGAGCGACGCCGTCGCCCACCACGAGTGGGAACAGCGCTTCAAGCTCATGGTCGTCAAGCGCCTCGGCCCGTCGCTCGTGCCGGCCGAGATAGTCGTCCCGCTCCGGGCGCTCGGCGACGTCATGACCGAGATAGAGGACAAGGTCAACCAGCCGGTCGTCAAGGAGGGGGTCGTGATTCGCGAAGGCCGGGACGGCGAGCCCGAAGTCGTCATCCTCGGCTTCATCCCCAGCGACCAGCGCAAGTTCACCTACAACTTCGTCTTCGGCCTCGTCCTCACGGTTATGAAAATAGCCGAGCGGCACGGCGGCCGGCCTTACAGCACGGGCCTCTACTTCGCCTCCCACGCCGACGAGATACTGGGGCCGGAACGCGTGGCCCGGCTCAAACGTTTCAAGAAAGAGGTGGACCGGCGCGGCCTGTTCAATCCGTCCAAGGTCGTGGGCCGGGGGAAGGCCGGTACCGCCCTCGCGCTGGCGGGCATCTTCGAACCGCTGGTCCGGCCCTTCGGCAACCACGTCATCACCAACGTCGGCGAGCGGCCCACCGAGGGGGACGTGCGCGGCATCCCGGCCGACGTGGCCTGGTACGCCTACGGCTGTTCCCAGTGCGGCTACTGCGTCGACGAGTGCGACCAGTTCTACGGCCGCGGCTGGGAGAGCCAGAGCCCGCGCGGCAAGTGGTACTGGCTCCGCGAGTACATGGAAGGCCGGGAGGAGTGGGACCAGGCGATGGTGGATACCATCCTGGTCTGCACGACGTGCGAACTCTGCAACCACCGCTGTTCGGCGGCGTTGCCCATCGAGCCGTCGTGGATGAAACTGCGCGGCAAACTGGTGCACGAGGATAAGGAGATGACGTTCCCGCCCTTCGAGATGATGGCCGCGGCGCTGCGGTCCCAGGGCGACATCTGGGCCGGGTATCGCCGCGACCGGGCGGACTGGTTCCCCGAGGATCTGGCGGAGAAACACGGCCCGGGCCACAAGTCGAAGAAGGTCTACTTCGCCGGGTGCACGGCCAGTTACGTCGAGCACGACATCGGCATGGCCGCCGTCCGCCTCCTCGACGAGATGGGCGAGGACTTCACGTACCTGGGCGAGAAAGAGAGCTGCTGCGGGACGCCGATGCTGGTGGCGGGCCTGTGGGACGACTTCGCCGACGTCATGAAGAAGAACATCGCGGCGGTCAAGGCGTCCGGGGCCGATACGGTGGTCACCTCCTGCCCCGCCTGCGACATGATGTGGCGCCACGTCTACGCCGAGTGGGCCGAGAAGTTGGGCATCGATTACGACATCAAGTGCCAGCATTACACCGAGGTCGCCGCCGAGAAGATAAAGGCGGGAGAGTTCGCCTTCCCGCAGAACGGCGGCGAGGCCGAGAAGGTCACGTGGCACGACTCGTGCCACATAGGCCGGGTATCGGGGGTTTACGACGCGCCGCGGGACCTGATAAAGGCTATCCCCGGGGCCGACTTCGTGGAGATGCCCTTCAACCGGGAGAACGCGCACTGCTGCGGCTCGGTGCTGACGCTCATCAAGGAGCCGCCGGTGGCCGCCGAGGTCGGAAAGGAACGCCTCGACGAGGCGCTCGAAGTAGGCGCGGAGAAAGTGCTGGCGCTCTGCCCGTGCTGCGAGTTCCAGTTGCGCGTGAGCGCCGACAAGAAGGACGTTCCGGTGGAGGTCGTGGACCTGGCCCGCTACGCCGCGTCGGCGCTGGGCCACGAATTCCCCGACCCCAACCCGGAAGTCAAAAAGCAGTGGGCCGTCTTCGAAGCCATGGTGGAGCTGATGACGCCCGCCGGCTTCGCGGCGCTGATGAACACTATGTGGCCCGAGCTGTTGGACGCCATGCCGCTCGGCATGGGCAAGATGATGCGGGTAATGGGCAAGATCCCGGGGGCGCTGAGCCTGATGAAGCCTATGTTCCCGGTCCTGTTCCCGAAGCTGTTGCCGGGAATGATGCCCAAGGTCATGCCGACGATGCTTTCGCGGGTGGGCGAAATGATCCCGATGCCCGACTACATGGCGGAGCAGATGCCGGAGCTCATGCCCAAAGTAATGGACAACCTGATGCCGCACATGATCGGCGACGTCGTGCCGCTCGCGGTACCGGGAATGATAGACTACCTCCGCGGCAGGACGAGAGAGCCGGCCTCCGCGGCAGCGTAGGCAGCGTACAGCCCTACCTCCCAACCTCCTTTCTACCGCGGCCCCTTCGGGGGCCGCTTCTATTTATAATTATTTACCCGATCCGGCCCCGGCCGGGTTGAACGCAATCGTAGCGCCGTATCTACAGATGCGGCCTCGTAAATACCGGGAACATGTAGGGGACGACCTTTAGGTCGGCCCACCACAATCCCTTATTAGTAAGAGAATTTCGTGGCCAGACCTAAAGGTCAGGCCCTACATAAACACAACCTCCAATCACCGACAGGAATGTCGGTGGCACTATTGAATTAAGACCGGCCGCTTCAGCGGCCGGTATTTGACCCGCGCGGCGTAGGCCGCCGGTTTCAACCGGCGGTACAACGTAGGGCCGTACCTTTGATGCGGCTATTTTCAACAGGGGGCTTAAGCCCCCTGTCCGACGCTAGGGAAACCGTCGGATGGTAACATCCGACGGCACACACATGCCGCGGCGGCCTTCCGCCTTGACGCCCCCCGTAGGAAAGTGGTAGTATTGCGGTGGCAAGGAATTTGCCGGCCGGGATGAAAGGGCGGCGTTACCTCGACATGCGCGCGGGACATTTAAAAGGAGTTATTATCGCGGCGGCGTTCGCGGCGCTGACGGCGGCCGCGGCAGGTGCCGCGGAGGCCGGGACGATTTCCGGTTTGGTTACGGACCAGAACGACCGACCCTTATCCGGCGCTTTCGTCAAGATACTCGGGCCGAACCTTTTTACGACGACGAACGCCGACGGGTACTACGTCATTCAGAAGGTCCCGGCGGGAACGTACGACGTGAAAGCGACGCACTCCGGTTGCGAGGAACAGGTCAAGCCGAGGGTGAAGGTCATCGCTGGCTTGAGGACCAACGTATCGTTCGAGCTGTACAAGATCCCCGTAGGCGTAATTTTAATCGCGCCGGAAGATCCGGCTTTTTGGTATCGGGATTTATTGCTACGTTCTCCGGTATTTCCCGAGGAGTATATCAATTCGTATATCGCCGACAAATATGCCGATATGCTCGTCAGTACACGCGGCTTCGTCTACGACGACAGCGACGCGTCGACGCTGAACCTCCACATACGCGGCTCCCGCGATAGCGAAGCCGCGGAGGCCGGGGCAATATCGGGCGCGGTGACGGACCGGGACGGCCGATCCCTATCCGACGCTTTGGTCGTGGTGCTCGGGACGAATCTGTTTACGACGACGAACGCCGACGGTTATTATGTCATCCGGGAAGTACCGGCGGGGAAGTACGAAGTTAAGGCATCGCGCCACGACTTCGACGAACAGGTTGAGTCGGGAGTAAAGGTTATCGCCGGCTCAAGGGCCAACGTCTCGTTCCAACTTCGGGCGTGTAACACGGGCGTAACGTATGTCCGGACGGAGGAACCGCCGTTTTGGTATCGGGATTTATTGCTACGTTCTCCGGTATTTCCCGAGGAGTATATCAATTCGTATATCGCCGACAAATATGCCGATATGCTCGTCCGGACGCCGGGCCTCGTCTACGAAGACGGCGACGCGTCGGCGCCTGACGAAAAAGCCACGGGCGATAGCGAAGCCGCGGAGGTCGGCACGATTTCCGGGTTGGTGACGGACCAGTACGGCCAACCCCTATCAGGCGTTCTGGTCAAGGTGCTCGGGCCGAACCTTCATGCTACGACGAACGCGGATGGGTACTACGTAATCCAAGATGTCCCGGTGGGGATGTACGACGTGAAGGCGACCTCCCCCCAATACGAAGAACACGTGGAGACGGCCGTAGAGGTTACGCCAAGTGCCAAGACGAACGTATCGTTCCAGCTCCAATCCTTCTTTAAGTTATTACACGAATAAGAGAATCCGAACGGCGGGCCGGCGTTCCCGCCGGTGGACCGTAATCACCGACAGGAATGTCGGTGGCACTATTGAATTAAGACCGGCCGCTTCAGCGGCCGGTATTTTACTCGCCCAGCGTTAACCGCCGGTTTCAACCGGCGGTATAAAGAAGGGCCGTATCTTTAGATGCGGCTATTTTCAACAGGGGGCTTAAGCCCCCTGTCCGGTGCTAGGAACGCCGTCGGATGGTAACATCCGACGGCACATATAATTCTACACCGCGGCGGTCTTGTGGCGGGCGGAGTGGCAGTTGATGTTCACGGCCGCCGGGAAGGACGCGATGTGCCGGCCGAACGACTCCACGTGGACCGCCAGCGCCGTCGTCGTGCCGCCGTAGCCCATGGGGCCGATGCCGAGTTTGTTGATGCGCTCGAGGAGCTCGGCCTCGAGTTCCGCGTTCCACGGATCCTCGGCCGGTTGGCCTATCGCCCGGAAGAGCGCCTTCTTGGCCAGGAACGCGCAATGCTCGAAGGTGCCGCCGATGCCCACGCCGACGACGATGGGCGGACAGGGATTGGGGCCGGCCTCGCGCACGGCCTCCACCACGAAGTCGATGATGCCGTCGCGGCCGTCGGCCGGTTTCATCATCTTGATGCGGCTCATGTTCTCGGAGCCGCCGCCCTTGGGCGCGAGGTGGATGACCAGGCCGTCGCCCTCGGTGGGAACGATGTGGATGATGGAGGGCGTGTTGTCCCCCGTGTTCTTGCCGACCACGGGGTGCGCGACGATGGACTTGCGGAGGTAGCCGTCGGTGTAGCCGCGCCGCGCGCCCTCGTCGATGGCGTCGCGCAACGAGCCGCCCGTGACGTGGACGTCGTTGCCGAGTTCGACGATGAAGACGGCGAAGCCGCAATCCTGGCAGAGCGGGTATTCGCCCTGGGCCGCTATCTCGGCGTTCTCGACGAGCGAAGCCAGTATCTGCTTGCCGACCGGCGACTCTTCCTTTTCCTGGTAATCCTTGAGGGTTTGAACCGCGTCCGCCGGGAGGTTGTACCCGGCGTCGATGCACAGGTCCTTGACTTTCTCGGCGATTTCCTCGACCGTTATCTCGCGCATAGTCTCCCCTTCGGCGTCCCGGCGGCCCGGGCCCGCGTTCGCCCGGGCGGGCCGCGTTTTTAGCGGTTGGCGCCCTATTTTACGTAATCCAGAACGATGACCCGGGGATTAGCCAGGTCGTCCGTCGTGAGTTCAATTTCGGCGGCGCCGGCCTGCTCCACGTTCTCTTTGCCGGCGGTGAAGTCCTCCACCGGCGCGATGGGAAATCCGCAGGCGGGGGTTTTATAGTGCATGGGAATGACGACGCGGGCGCCGAGCTGTTCGGCCACCTTCGTGGCCGCCGCGGCGTCTATCGTGAAGAAACCGCCTACCGGCGCGAGCAGCACGTCCACGGGGCCGATGGCCGCCGCCTGCTCGTCCGTGAGGACGTGGCCCAGGTCGCCCAGGAAGGCGACCTTCATGCCGTCGGCCTCGAAGGTGAAGACGGTGTTGGGGCCGCGCTCGCCGCCGCCGCTCTCGTCGTGGAAGGTGGGGGTGCCGACGAACTTGAGGCCCGCGGCCTCGTGCTCGCCGTCGCCCTTGACGACCGTCGGGTCGCCGGCCAGGTCGGCCGCGCCGGCGTGGTCGTCGTGGTCGTGGGACTGGAGGACCACGTCGCACGCGTCGGCGATGGGGTCGTAGGCTATCCCGCCGTCGAAGGACCCCGGAATATAGGGGTCGGTGCAGATCCGCACGCCGTCCCCGGTGGTAATGCCGAAGGCCGCGTGGCCGTACCATTTAAACTTCATCCCGTACCTCCGCGTAGTAAACTAATTTCGCGCGCGTTATCGCCCGGCGGGCCGGGCGTTTCATCCTAACAATTGCGGGCCGGTTCCGCAAGGCGATACTAAAAACGCCGGTCAGCGGATTATTATGGAGTGCTCCATGGCCTCGAAGTAGGGCCGGGCGCCGTCGTACTGGCCCTCGTAGGCCGAGAAGCTTACGACGAAGTAGCGCTCCGCGCCCCGGACCACGAGGGCCCGGGTGCGAACGGCCTCGCCGCCGCGCTCCACCCGGTACTCGAACGCCCGCGCGGGAAAGCCGCCCACCTCGACGTCCTCGGCCGACACCTCGCCCGCGGCCGCGATCTTGCGTTCGAAGGACGCGGCCACGGCCGGCAGAGGGGCGGCGGACCAGGCCCCGACGACGCTCGCCGCGGAGCCGATGACTTCCCGGCGGCCGGGGGCTTTCACGACCACTATCAGCGGCTCGACGCCGCGGCCGGCGGTCGCGTCCCAGTCGGCCGGGTACTCGAGGCGAAAACCCCAATCGCGGTTCTCGAAGGGCACGAAGCCCGGCCCCGACGATGGGTTCCCCGCGCCGCACCCGACGGCCCAGGCGACCGCCGCGGCGGCCGCCCCGGCCCAAATCCGGCTATTCGCTCTCGGCTGGTACAAACCTTCTCAAGCGGCTCTCGAATACGTCGCGGCTCGCCGACCCCAGGATATGGCCGCGCACGTTGCCGTCCTCATCTATGAAATAGGTTTGCGGAATACCCTGGTTGACAGTCATAAACGATTCCGCGGCGCCGTCCGCGTTGAGTAGAACCGGGTAATTTATCTTGAACTCCTCCGCGAACCCGGTCAGGTCCGTCCCCGGCTCGTCGACGGAGATGCTCAACACGACGACCTCGCCCCGATGGTCCTCGGCGAAGTCCACCAGGTCCGGGATTTCGCGGCGGCACGGCGGGCACCACGTCGCCCAGATGTTCAGCACGACCGGCTTGCCGCGGAAGTGGGACAGCGAGAATTTCCCGCCCCCGATATCGGCGAGCGCGAAATCGGGCGCCGGGTCGCCGAGGGGGATACTGGTGTTCTCGGCCTCCAGCTCCAGTTCTTTCTCCTCGGCCCGGGCCACCGCCTTCTCGAAGTCGCTGTTTCCCTGCATGGATACCAGGTCCTCGTCGTCGCGGGCGTCGCGGGCGAACCGCGGCTCCGCGTCGAACGCGGCCTTGAGACACTCCAGCGCCTTCTCGCCGTCGCCGAGGCGGGCGTACGAACAACCGAGGTTGTAAAAGACGTCCGGGTACTCTATGCGCTCGCGGGGCTCGATGCGGATGAGGCCCTCTTCGTAAGCCGCGGCGGCCCCGGCGTAATCCGGCTGCGGCCGGCTGACGTAGATGTCGCCTTTATCGAAATAGACGTCGGCGCGCGAGGCGCCCTCGCCGTCGAGGGCGATAATCCCGTCGAGCGTGGCCAACGCGTCGTCGTCACGGCCCAGTTCCCGGTACAGCCGCGACTGCAAGTACATCCACTGCTCGTCGCCGGCGTGACCCTCGAGCCAACCGTCGGCCACTTCCAGCGCGCCGGCCGGGTCCTCCTGAAGCATGTACCAACTGACGCGGAACTTCGCGAGCCCCTCCTCGTCGGGGAAACGCTCGAGCGCGGCCGCGATAAGCTCCTCGACGCGGCCTTCGGCCCCGTCCTGATATGCCCCTTCCGCCGCCGCCAGTATCTCCTCCAGCGACGCCGTGGTCGCATCGAACTCCTCCGCCGCTATGAGGCCGGGCGCGAGGATAAAGAGTAAAATCCCGATATAGATTGCTTTTCGCATGGCATCCCTCTTTTTAGAATTAAGATAACACAACGGCGGCCGGGCCGCAAGGGCGGGCGGCGAATCTATTACCCCGTGCCGTTATTTATTGACAAGGCCGGGGGGTATTTGTTTTATTATAATAAGGTAATCGCGCGAGGGTATATTTTGAGGGACGAAATAAAAGAGTGCCTCCGGCGATAACGCGCCATGGGAAAAGAAAAACCCGACCACATCCAACACTTCGTGACCTGCGCGTACTGCGGCACGCAAACGCAGCTATCGCTCGCGCAATTCGACGGCGACCGGCCCGTCAAGTGCCCCGCTTGCGGCGCGCCGCTGAGAATCGTACCGCCCCCGCCGGAAAGCCGCGGCGACGATCAAATAAAAATGAAACGGGACTACGGCTTCCTTTTCGCGGACCCCTGGTACGACTGCGCGGAGCAACCATCTCGTGATACGAAGTTGGAATGGATATTGACTATTATTGTATTAATAGTCTGTATCTCCATAATAGCTATTTGCCTGGGACTCTCGCTCACGTCATAAACCCCGGGCGTCGATAACGCCAAAAGGGAACGAGGCCGTGAAGAGCGAACGAAACAAGGACGACGTTCAATACTTCGTAACGTGCACGTACTGCGGAACGCAGACGCAGCTCGCCCTGGGGCAAATCGAGAGCGACAGGCCGCTCAAGTGTCCCGCGTGCGGCGCGTCGTTGAAGGTCGTCCCGCCCCCACCCCCCCCAAAAACCCCCGCAAAGCCCCCCCCACCACCGGTTATAAAGAAGAAAAAGCCGTTCGACGACTACGACGCGATGCTGGACGAGCGCCGCGCGTACGAAATGCGAACCGCGGGGGAGCTCCAAAAAGCGCAGTACGTAATCGGAATAATACTCGGCGGCGTTTTCGTAACCGTTATATTGTTTATAGTATTACTCCAGAGTTGCTGAAAGGCGGCCCGGGGCGCCGCGCCTCCCGAGACGAAGGATAACGTTGAAGAAGGAAGACGACGACGAACTCGCAATAAGCTGCCCGCACTGCGGGACGCAATCCCGCGTTAGCGTAACCGCGGCCGCCGGCGACGAGCCGCCGACGTGCCCCGCTTGCGGTACGTCGCTCGAGGCCGGCCCGAAGGCGCGGAAGAAGAGTAAAAAAAACGCCGGTACGATTTCGGGAGTCCCGCCGAAGAAGGGATTTGGAACGCGTACTGGCGGGAATGCAGGGACGAGGACGCGGAGCTCGCAAGGAAAGTGGTGCCGTTGATACTCGCGTTATGCGCACTTGCGTGTTTATTGGTCAACGTGTGTCGGCTTTCCGAAGGCTAAACAGGCGTTATGAATAAAGGGAACCCGGGCGACCTTCCGTACCTCGCGACGTGCCCCTATTGCGGCACGCAGACGCGCATAGCGCCGCGCACGATCGGCGGGGACGAACCCGTGAAGTGCGAAATGTGCGGCGCGCCCCTCGAGGTCGAGGTCCCCGACCCCCGGACGAAGCGCGTCCGTAAGAAGCCCAAGCCGGTGAAATGCTCGCAATGCGGCGTGACGACCGACGTGAGCCACATCTATTACGTCGAAGGCCTGATATATTGCGAACAGTGCAACGAACTCGACCACCGGGAGCGGGACAAGTGGGAACAAAAGGCCGTGGCCGTGGCGATAATAATCGGGTTAATCGCGTTCGCGTTTCTCATATTCGTGCTGGCGACCTGGCCCTACTGAACGGCGGGCGGCCGCTTTATTGCCTGTAACGGGGGTGTAATGCCTCGGCGGTAAGGGGTACTATTAGAAGAAAAGGAGTACTTATGTCATACCACGCCGACGAAGCGGAATACGTCGTTTGCCCGTATTGTCGGACGCCCTCGCCGCCCGCGACCGGCCGACTTACCTGCCCCAGTTGCGGCGCGCCGTTGCCGCCCCCTCCCCCCAGACGCCCCCGGCCTCCCGAACCCCGCGGCCCCCGTTCCGGGTGGCCGCTGGCGGTTTTCTTCTACTTGCCGGTGGGGACGCTGGCGTCCGCGGCGTTTCTATTCCTCAGCCTCGCGGGTTTCGGCTTCGTGACGGAGGCCGCGGGGGACGCCCAACGTTACCGCACGGCCGTCGGGATGCTGGAGGCCGGCCGGTACGAGGAAGCGGCGACGGGATTCGCCGCCCTCGGGCCGTACAAGGACTCCCGGGCCAAATACGGAACCGCGGCCGCGCTGGCCTACGAGGTGATACGGGAAGAAGCGCTAACGGCGGAGCTTAACGGCAACTACCGCGGCGCCGCGGCGGCGTGCGAGCGAGCGCGCACCTTCGCCTCCACGCCGGCCGAAATCGCGGACATCAGCCTCATCGCCGCCCGGAACTACTACGAGGACGGCGACTTCCGGGCCGCGGGGAAAAACTTCGACGCCGCCTCGACGGCGCTGACGCTCGACGAAGACGACCGGGCCCGTTACGACGACGTCCGGCGGATCCGCGAAGAGGAACAGAAATGGGAACTAAAACCCCTGACGGGCGAAGATTATTACGCGGGGCAGCAGCTTTAGCGGCGGCCCTCGTCGCGGCGGTCGGGCCGGCCTTCGGGGCGGCGATCACCGTTTACGGCGGCGCCGCGATCCCGGTGGGCGGCATGGCCTCCGGCGACTACGGCTACTTCAACTGGCTGATAGAGGACGACCCGGGAACCGAGCACGACCTGGTCGACATCCGTGGCCTCACGCTCACCGGGACGGGCGGCAAGCCCTGCCCGGTCGCCGGCGTTCGGGGGACGGTCGGCCTTGCGCCGTGGCTCGAGGCCGAGGCGGCCGCCTTCCACCTCTTCACACGTCCCAACGAGTCCGGCCCCAAGAGCGCCGTCGAGAACCCCGAGACGCGGATCACGGCGGCGACGGCCGGCGCGGCCTACGTCCGGGCGCTGGGGCCGTTCCGGGCCACGGCGGGCGGCGGCGCCGGCTTCTACTTCACGGAGGTGGCCCTGTCCGCCCGGGGCGAGGGGCGGTCCGGCTTCGTCTACTCGAACGTCCACACGCTCGAGGATAGCGTTCGGACGGACGGAGTGGGCGCTTACGCCGGCGCGGGCGTCTCCTGCCCGCTGGGGGCGGGCCTGGCCGTCAGCCTGAGCGGCCGCTACCACCGAGTCTTCAACGGTGGGACGTACCAGGTATTTATTTTCGAGCGCTACGGCTACGACCCGTACCACTTCCGCGAATACACGTTCGACACGCCGCTCCACAAGGAGTACGACGACCAGTTCGTCGAACTGGGCCTGGGCCTGACCTACGGCGTGCCCTGAGGGCGTTCGAACGCACCGGATAATCGAAACGGCGGCCGTGTGGGGCCGCCGCTTCTTATTGGTTACCATTGCGTTAACCTTCTATCTTGAGTTTGCCGGTCTTCTTGGCCCAGCGCTCGCCGAGCATGAAACACGTGAATCCGACGGGTATCAGTACGACGCCCGAGATGACGAGGATAACGAGGTCCTGCCCCACGTCGGCCAGGCCGGCGCCGTCCAGCACCGCGGCGCGCATCGCCCGCAGCGTGTAGGTCGCCGGCGATACGACCGAGAAGGGCTGGAGCCACCCGGGCAGAACGCTCACGTCGTAGTAAACGCCCGAGACCAGCAGTATAAGCGCCTGGAAGATGTGCGTGGCCTGCGAGCCGCGCTCGCGCGACAACAGCGGCAACACCGCGCACGCGAGGCCCATCCCGAGGAAGGGCAGGCTCGAGACGACGAGCACCACCGCGGCCGTCAGGAAGTTGGCCCCGGCCAGGCTGAGGCCGAAGAACACCGCGCACGCCACCAGTTCGACGGCGGCGCGCCCCAGGCCGTATATTATGGCGTACAGGGCGTTGCCCATGAGTTGGGTGAAACGCTTCACCGGCGCCATGAACGTGTACTCCAGCGTCCCCTCCCAGCGCTCCCAGGCGATGCACTCGCTGACCTCGTGGAAGAGGATGGAGAGGTACGCCCAGAGCACCGCGCCGACGATGAGGTACAGCACGAGCCGGTCGTCGCCCGTCGCCACGCCGATGAGGCCGATGGTCAACGCGCTAACGATAGTGTAGGTGAGGAAAACCGCTTCCCACCCGGCGTACCGTTTCACCAGCATGAAGTTGCGCTCGGCGAAACCGACGCTGCACCACCATTCCTTCAATAGTCTCGCTCTTGCGGTCATAATTTATCAACTCCCTCGGCGCCGATTATTCGCCGTTTTCGTCGCTCAGCCACTCGGCGCCGGTGAATTTTAAGAATGCGTCTTCCAGCGTGCGGACGCCGTTTCCGGCGCGCGCCACCAACTCGGACGGCGTGCCCAGCACGACCAGCCGCCCCTCGTGCAGTATGCCCACGCGGTCACAAAGCCGTTCGGCCTCCTCCATATCGTGGGTCGTGAGGAGGACCGTAGTTCCGGCCTCGTCGCGCATCTCGCGGATGACGCGCTGGACCTCGCGCTTGGAGCGGGGGTCGAGGCCCGTCGTCGGCTCGTCGAGCAGAAGGAGCGCCGGCGTCGACATGAACGCCCGCACGACCGCCACTTTCTGCCGCTGGCCGCGGGACAGGCTTTTGACCTGGTCGCTCAGACGCTTGGGCTCGAAACCGATGCGTCCCAGCAGGCCGCGGTACCGGTTCCGCGCTTCCCCCGGCTTGAGGCCGTAGAGCCGAGCCGCGTAACGCAAGTTCTCGGATCCGGACAGGACCTTGAAAAACGCGGCGTCCACCGCGACGCGGTTGATCAGTTCCCGCACGCGCCCCGGGGCCTTCTCCACGTTCAGGCCGAAGACTTCTACGGCGCCTTCGTCCGGCATGAGCAGGGTCGAGACGATACGGATGAGCGTCGATTTGCCGGAGCCGTTCATGCCGACAAGGCCGAAGATCTCGCCCTTCTGCACGGCGAAACTAACGCCGGCGAGGGCTTCAAACTTGGGCCGGCGGCGCCAGAAACCGTGGCGTTTTCCCTCCGGCTGGGGGAAGCGTTTGGTAAGGACGTCGGCGCGGAGCGCCGTCCGTCCGTCGTAACCGACCTCGTCTATGAGTGCGGATAATTCCCGGTCGAGGTCTTCCCGGTTGACCGTTGCGGTCGATTCCATCGTCGACCCTCCTTTCGGGTCTGAGTGGCTTTCCGGTTTTCGGTTCATGTTCTCCTCGCTTCGGGCCCGAAGCTCTAAAAAAATCGATTATGTGCGAATAAATATAAACGAAAACCCACCGGGTTTGCCCGGTGGGTCGGTGTACCGTCCAACGCAATGTCGCATCAATCTGAACGTGTTACACCTCTCCACCTGGCAGCAGGCACAATAACCCACCTAAACGCATTATCGCCCTCCCGGTGCATCCGGGTGAGCAGTTCGCGGTGGGTTATAGTGGTATTGATCATCATCTAAACCATCCCTTTCGCAGGGTATGGATGTATATATATCATAATAAAACTTAAAGTCAAGCCTTTTCTTGGGCCGAAGGACAGCGGGCTTAAGCCCGCTGTCTAATAAGCCCCCTGCGCGGCGATAGGCGGCCAGACCTAAAGGTCAGGCCCTACATAAACAAAACCTTTATTCACCGACAGGAATGTCGGTGGCACCCCTACCAAATTCAAACCGGCCGCTTCAGTGGCCGGTGCCTAACCCGCATGGCGTAAGCCGCCGGTTTCAACCGGCGGCATAAAGTAGGGCCGTATCTTTAGATGCGGCCTCGAAAATACCGAGAACAATGTAGGGGACGACCTTTAGGTCGGCCCACCACAATTACTTATTAATAAGAAAATTTCGCGGCCAGACCTGAAGGTCAGGCCCTACATAAACGCAATCTCTATTCACCGACAGGAATGTCGGTGGCACCCCTACTAAATTCAAACCGGCCGCTTCAGCGGCCGGTGCCTAACCCGCATGGCGTAAGCCGCCGGTTTCAACCGGCGGCATAAAGTAGGGCCGTATCTTTAGATGCGGCCTCGGTAAATCTCTTACTAATAAGAGAATTTCGTGGCCAGCCCTGAAGGTCAGGCCCTACATATAGAGATATTATCCGGGATTAGAAGTAGCGCCGTTGCGTGCCGTAGAGTTCGATTTCGGGGATGTCGATGAGCCGCACCTGGAACCAGTACTCGAACTCCTCCCGCTCGAGGACGATGCGCAGCTCGGCCTCCCAGCGGTGCAGGTTGCGGTATATGCGGTAGTGCTCGCTTATCAGCTTGCCGTCCGTTATGTCGTAGTAGGTGTCGTAGCCCAGCCGCCACTTCTTGGTGAGGTTGAACGATACCGCGCCCCGGACCGAGTGCAGGACGGAGGGCTCGTATCCCTCGTCGCCCCGCGTCCAGTGGTAGTCGTGGGTCAGGGAGAAGTTCCAGCCCCGGCCCAGCCCCTCGCCGGCCTCGAAGCGCCGGCCGGTCAGCGTGTCGATGTTGTAGACGTTGGGGTCGAGGTCGCTGTCCTCGGATTCGCGCGGCCGGCCGTACGGGTCGGTGGCCTTTTCCCAGGACTGGTCGGTGTCCTCCTCGCGGCGGAGCGCGCCGGTCGTGAACGAGGCGGTCGTCGTTATGTCGAAGTCGAGCAGTTGGAGCGAGTAGAAGTCGTTGCTGAACTGGATGCGGTGGGACAGGTAGTACCACTTGCGGAAGTTGGGAGTTATCTCGATCGTGTTGTCGAGGTCGCCGAACTCCCGGGCGCCCTCGTACGGGAGCGGCCCCAGGTTGTACGAGGTCGTGGTGTCCCAGGTCGCCAGGTTGACGACCTCGCCCACCGTCCCGGCCTTGCGGAGCCGCGGCACGGAACTGGTGCCGGCGCGGGTCGTCCCGTGGCGGGAAGGCCGGTACACCTCCTCCCACGACCGGGCGTCGTCCCCCTCCTCCTTCTTTTTCTTCTCCGCCTCGTCCTCCTCCTCGGCGGGCGGCAGCTTGACGTCGAGGGACTGGCGCAGGGCGAGGGAGATGCGGCTCTCCTCCGGGTAGACCGCGCCCCCGTCGACCATCCACGACTGGTCGATGTCGGGCCGGAAGAAGTGGGCCGCGGTCGGGTTCACGATGTGCCGGAAGGTCGTGTCGCCGCGGTCGAAGATGCCGTATATCTTGGTCGAGAGGGCGACGGAGGTGTCCCAGGTCCCGAGGAAGCGGTGGTTGCGGCCGAAGCGGTCGCGGTCGTACCAGTAGCCGTGGCCGCCGGCCCCCGGGTCCACGCGGAGGTAGCGCAACAGCGAGAACGGCCGCGAGACCGATACGTCGGCGTTGCCCTCCTTGAGGACGGACCCGGCCTCCTCGAAGTCGTAGTAGTTGACCCAGCTCGCGTCGTACTGGTAATAGAACCTGCTTTCCAGCAACTCCTTCCGGGTGGCGTAGAAGTTTATTCGGGGGAAGGGGTCGCGCGTCCGTTGGATAATGTTGCCGTAGGGGTCCCGGTGGTGCGGCGGCGCCGCGGCCAGCGTCACGGACGACGAGCCGCTGTCGCCTTCCCGGGTCTTGTCGCGGGTGTAGCGCCCCTCGGCCGAGAGTTGATAGTCCTCCCACGTCTGCGAAATGTTGAAGAAGGACTCCAGGTTCTCCTCGGCGCGAATCTCGAACTCCTCCTCGACGATGTCGTCGTACTTGGTGTTGTTGCGCAGGTCCAACCGCAGGAGGGCGGCGGCGCTGTCCGAGATGTCCTGGCGATGGGTGGCGTATATTTTCAGAAGCTCCATCGCGTCGCGGCCGGTGGAGGTCTCGGTCGCCGTTATCGCCCGGCGGCGCATGTGGCTTATGTAGAAGTTGTTGACGGTGGAGCGGCTGCCGTAGAGGTAGACCAGATTGGCGGACTTCCGGTACCCGTCCACGGAGTTGTAGTCCAACTGGAAGGTGACGTCGGAGTAATCGTTCAGGACCCAGTAGAAGCCGTTGTCGACGGTGAAGTCCCCGCGGCGCCGGAAGCGGATGTAGGGTGGGAGGAAGCCGGAGTGCCGGTCCTTGCGGAGCGAGAAGAAGTAGAACGGCGACGCGGCGATGGGGACCTCGCCCATGAAGAGCACGGCCGGCCGGGCCACGACCTTGTCGTCGAGGTAGACCTTGAGGCGGGGGGACCAGAAATGGTAGTGGGGTTCGCCGAGGTCGCAGGTGGTGAACCGGCCGCGCTGGGCGGCGATGGTACGCTCCTCTATCTTCTTGATGCGGGTGCCGCGGTAATATCCCTGGGTCGATTCGGCGTCGCCGTGCAGTATAACGCCTTTGCCGCTCTCGAGGTCGTACGACATCCGGGAGCCGAACATGGTCTGGTTGGGGTCGTGGAGTTCGCAGTAGCCCTCGGCGATGACGAGGTCGCGGCCCGAGAAGAAACGCACCCGGTCGGCGGTGAGGGTCATTTCGCCGTACTCGACGCTGGCGTTGCGGTGGAGCGAGACCGTATCCTCCTGGATGAGGTACTCTATCCACCCCTCTTCCTCGTCCACGGAGAAACGGACCTCGTCGGCCGCGAGGGGCGGCTCCTCCAGTTCGGCGCGGGCCTCGCCGGCGGTCACCGGCCGGAGCGGCTCGTCGAGGCCCCTCTCGGCGCGGACCTCGGCCACCCACGGGTCGGCGGCCGGCCCCTCGGCCGCGGCGCCGCCGTCCTCGCCGAGGTAGCGGAACAGGTCGCCGATCTCGCCGTCGTCCGGGTCCTCGAGGACGGTGGCCCGGGCGGCCGTGGCGGCCAGGAAGAGCGCGCACCCGAGCAACCCCCATCTTGTCAGAAACTCACGCAATAGTTTTTAACGCGCCGGAGCGCAGGTTAAGGCCGGCCTACTCGATCCGCGTGAAAACCCGGTCCCAGCGGACGCGCCGCCAGAACTCGTACCATTTCGTATGGCGGACGTCCTCCCCGTCGAGCAGGATTTCGCCGCCGGCGTCACATATGTATTCTATCTTATCCGGGGACGGCGCTTCTCCGCCCTCGGTGCCGGCCCGTCGCGTCCGGTAGAGCCGCGTTACTTTCGAGCGATGCTTGGGGCAGTACGACGGTATCCGGGACCAGTAAACGCCCCAGGCCCTCCCCCGAATAAGGTCGCGGGGGACGAAGCCCCAGTGCCGGCTGTCGCGGCTCTCGTCGCGGTTGTCGCCCATTACGAAGTAGGAATCCGCCGGCACCTTGAACGGCCCGAACTCCTCGTCCGGCGGGGGGTGGTCGGCGTAGGGCTCGGTCTGCGGCCGGCCGTTGACGAAGAGACGGCCGTTCTTGCCCGCCACGACGTCCCCCGGGCCGCCCACTATCCGCTTGACGTAGTCGCGCCGCGGAACGCGGTGCCGGTGCACGACGAGCTCGTACGCCTCGCGGAACCACTTCCCCACCGTCATCTCGTTGTCCTGGTGGGGATATTTGAAGACGACGACGTCGCCGGGCGCCGGCTCCCGAAAGTGAAAACTGACCTTCTCCACCACTACATAGTCGCCGACGAGCAGCGTGTATTTCATGGAACCGGACGGAATCCTGTACGCCTGGACGACGAAGGCCCGCAAAAAGAACGCCAGGACGACCGCGATTAGTAGGGCCTCGGCGTATTCCCGGGCCACGGACTTCCGCCGGGCGGACGAACGCCGCGGCTTAGCGGTGGTTGCAGTTTCGGCGGGTTCGACTTTCTCTTCGGTCACCGGGGCAATCCTTTCCGGGGCGCCGCCGGAAGAGCCGGCCCCGGCCTTAAATATAATACGGCCCGCCTGTAAGGCGGAAGCCGTCCCCACGACGTCGCCATCGTAAAACCCTTGTGCTCCGGCGGGGTTACTTGACTATTTTGGCCAAGAACTCGCGTAAGCGGTTCGTTATCTGGCGCAGGCGGTGGCTCTGCACCCCCAGGATTTGGCGCAACATGCGGTGCTCGAAGAGCGGATCCTCCTCGCACACGGCCCGGAAGTCCAGAACCGGCAGGCGCAGGAGCTTGACCGGCCCCTTGGCGACGGCCGAAACGCAATGCTCCTTGCCGTCCATGACCGAATGCAAGCCGAAGCAGTCGCCTACCTGCCAGCGGAACAACACCAGCCCCCGCTTCTCGTCCACGCGTTTGATGTAATCGACGGTGCCCGCCGCGACGACGTACAGGCTTTCGGCGGGCCGGGTCTCGACGAGTATGGTCCCGCCGGCCTCCACGTCCTCCGGCACGCATCGCTCGGCTACGGCCTCCAGGCCCTCGGGCGGGAGGGTCTTGAAAAGCTCGCACCGTTTCAACAGTTCGATTCGCTCTTTCATGGCCCCCCGTTAGAACTTGCTCATCTTATAGTAGCTCTCTATCTTCCCGGCCGTATCACGGACGCGCTCGCAGAACGTGAGGATTATGGCCCGCAGTAGTTTGTTCGCGACCGGCATCTCCTCGGCGATGAGCCGGTCGAAGGACTTCCGGTCGATCCATATGAGGCGGCATTTCCCCCGGGTGTAGACCGACGCCGAGACCGGCGCCGACTCTATAAGCGACATCTCGCCGAAGAAGTCGCCGGGCTCCATCAGCTTTATCTCCTCGGTTCCGGCGCCCGAAATCTGCGTCGTCACCGAGCACTTCCCGGCGTCGATGAAGTACAGCCGCTCGCCGTGGGTCCCCTCTTCGATTATCCTGTAGCCGTCGTCGAACACCCCCTCCTCGGCCACCACGCGAACCATGTCGAGTTCCTGGTCCGTGAAGTCGCCGAACAGGCGGTTCTTCCTCAATTCCTCGCGCTGAATCATTTCCCGTGTTTCCCCCATAAAAATCGAAGCAAGTCCGCGGCGCGCAAGGTCCCCACCACCGCGCCGCCGTCGTCGAGCACCACGGCCACTTCGGCGTTGGAGTTCGAGAACGCCTCCGCCAGCTCCTCCGGGCCGTCGTTCACGTTGACGGTTAAAAAGTTTCGGTCCACGAAGCCGGCGAGCGAGCCCAGCGCCGCCGGGGCGCGAGGCCGCGCGGCGACCCGGCCGTCGTAGCGCACCAGCTGCTCCCGCACCCAGCGGTAGAACTTGACGCTCAACACGCGGTCGAAGCCGAGGATCATCGGGACCGTGGGCCGGCCGGCGATGAAGTCCAGGTGGTTCTGCAGGGCGCAGCGGTTGCCGTCGGTGTCGATGCGGAGCATGTAGCGCAGGGACGAATCGGGCACGACGTTATCGGCGTCGTCGGGCGTGGCGGCGAGGTAAGTCAGGTCGTGGAGGTCCTCCTCCCACGAGGGGTCGAAGGCCGAACTCTCGGCCACGAACCGGGCCAGCTCGTCGTCCTGGTCCTCGTACTTCTCGGCGTACTTCTCGACGGTGTCGACGGCGTCGGCGAGAAAGACCCCCAACGCCGCGCTTTCGCCCCACAGCATGCCCGCGAAGACCACGGCCGCGTCGTCGGAGTGGCCGGGGCCCACGCGGTCGCGGACGTACAGGTAGCGGTAATGGTCGTCGTCTATCTCCTCGTCCGGGACGTCGACGATGAGGCCCTTTTCGCGGAAATCGGCGATGTCGTCGCCGTGGGCGTCGTGGGACAGCGACTCGCCGTCCAGGCCCATCTCGCGCATGACCGTAGTGTCGACGACGTAGCTCGAGCCGCCGCCGATGGTGATGCCACGCTCCTCCTCCACCGCCGCCCGGACGTCCGAGTTGTCGCGCAGGCCGCCCATATACAGGCCCTGCAGAACGGCCATCGGTTCGACCTCGACGCCGGCCAGGATGGGCGCGGTCAAAAGCGGTTTGCCGTCGGCGTTGACGAGCGCCTTCGGGGCGTTCCCTGCGATGGCCAGGCGGGCCCACTCGAATATCTCGTCGATGTAATTCTGGCGCGTCCGCTTGACCTCGGCCGCGTCGAGCCGCAGGGCCCGAACCACGTCGGCGGTCGTCAGGTCGACGAAGCGCTGTTGGCGGAATTCGCCGTGGCCGTTGTGGGCGTGGCCCTCGATGGTTTGGAGGAAGATGAGGCGCTCGGCCTCGGCCGAAACGTCCAGCCGTTCCCGGCGCAGGAGGCGGTTGAAGTCGGCCCGAATGAGCTCTTGCAGGAATCTCTCCATAAACGCAGTCCCCGGAAAGCTTATAGTATATAAATCAAGGCGTTATGTCAATCGCGGCCTAACGAAAGGCCCCCCGGACGGGGGGAGGAGGAGAACCGGAGGGAATCAGGCATCGTCGGCCTTTGGCGGGTGCCTGAAAAACGACCCGTTCAGATACGCCTTCTCGAGTTTTTTCGCGAATATCTTGAGGGTCGCCGTTACGGGTACCGCGGCGAGGAAACCGACGACGCCGAAGAACTTGGCGCCCGCGAGCATCGCGATCATCGTCACCACCGGGTGCAGGCCCACCCGCTTGCCGACGATGCGGGGCGCGAGGATGTAGCCGTCCACGACGTTCACGATGACGTAGAGGATGAGCGAGAGTACGAGCTTGCGGCCCACGTCCTCGCCGAGCAGGATGACGATGAGCGCGGGGATGGCGCCGATGTAGGTGCCGACGTACGGGATCATGTTGGCGAAGCCGGCGAAGAGGCCCAAGAGCAGCGCCGACTCGACGCCGATGACCGTGAGGCCCAGGCTTATGAAACCCGCCTCGATGGTCGATACGATGAACTGGCCGCGGATGAAGCCGGATAGGACCTGATCTATCTCCCGGGCGGTCTCGGTGGCCTCGGTCAGGATGCGCCGCGGGATCCGTTCCCGTATCCACTTCTTTATCTTGGGCATGTCGCGCAGGAGGTAGAACGTGAAGATGGGCGTTATTACGATGTTGACGATGTGGGTCGCGAGTTTGGAGACCGACGTTACGAAGTTCAGTATGCGCTCAAGTACGTCGGCGAAGAGGTCCTGGGACCGGGTGGCCAGGTTGTCGACGAGGGGCTGGGCGTAGGGCGACATTTCGTAATCTTCGAGGGATATGACCCACTCGTTGGCCCGCGTCATCATATCCTGGAGCTGGCCCGGCAGGTGCCCCAGCGCCGCGACGAGCTGGGATATCTGGACGATAATGGGCGGGACGACGATGAGCAGGGCCGCGGCCACCGCCATCAGCGCGAGGAGGATGAGGACCAGCGCCGAGAGGCCGCGGGGAACGCCGCGCTCGTGGAGGCGGTCCACGATGGGCGACAGGAGGTAGGCTATAACGAAACCGGCGAGGAAGGGGAACAAGAGGCCCCATATCTCGCTGACGAACCACATGACGCCGAGCGCCGCCACGAAGTAGCCGACGCCTCGGGCCCACGTCGTCCGCATCGCGAACGAGACGATGATTATGGCCAGGCCCAAAACGAGCGGCGTCAGGATAACGTCGACCGCGGCCAGGAAATGCCACAGCAACAGGCCCAACAGGACCAGCAGGACGACGCCCCGCAGTATCTCGTCGTATTTGCCCGTGAACTTCGCCATCGTTACCCGGTTTCGTTAACGAAAGGGCGCCAGGTATACGGACCTGACGCCTGTTAATGAGCGGGCGAAGGGATTCGAACCCTCGACGTCAAGCTTGGGAAGCTTGCATTCTGCCCCTGAATTACGCCCGCATGTGCGCTTAACTTATACCATAAATCGGCCTTGTTCTCCAAATAAAACGCCCGCCCGTCATACGCCCCGGCAAGGTCAAAGGCGCGCCCCGGGGGGCGCGCCTCTACGGTTCGGTACGCCTAAGGGGAAAGGCGTCCTATTTATCGCCGATGTGAAGCTCGAAATAGTTGTCGCGGTTGTCGATGTATTTGCCGGCGACGGCCTTGTCGTCCGTCTTGTCGCCGGTCCCGGTGTAGGTGACGTCCAGATGGGTAATGCCGCCGGGGCGCAGCTCGACCTCGTCGCTCAGGTCGGCCACCTTAACGTTGTGGCGGCCGGGCTCGAGGTCGGTGCAGTAGAGCGGCGTCGTGCCGACTTCCTTGCCGTCCACGGTGACGCGGGCGGCCGCCGGCGAGGAGGTTACTATAAGCGTGGTTTCGCCCTCGGGAGAATAATCCTTCTTCACCTTCTTGGCCGGGCCGGTGGGATTGGTGCCCGGGGCGCCGGGCGAGGCCGGGCCGTCGGGCGCGGGGGCCGCGGGGTCGTCGGGAGTGACGGCCGCCGGGTCGTCCGACGATTCGCCGAACGGTACCCCAATTTCCGCCAGGTCTTCCTCTAAATCCGCCATCGCCTCGTCGACGTATTCGGTAAAGGCCAAAGCCATACCGGGCACGACGACGGCGCACAAAAGTAACGTTAAGCTTTTCTTCATGGACGCGTCTCCTTTCCGGGAAAACGCGGCGCGCAGGCCGCCCTAAAAATATTAAATCCCAATACGATTAAGGCCGGTGGCGTTCGGCGCGCACTGTTATACGACCCCACACCGCCGAGGTTAGTTTAAAGTTTAATTGAAAAGTAGGGCCGTATCTTTAGATGCGGCCACAATAATCTTTTATTAATAAGAGAATTTGGCGGCCAGACCTAAAGGTCAGGCCCTACGTAAACACAACCCCTAATCACCGACAGGCGTGGCACCGGCATTCTTGCCGGTGGACTTTTAATCACCGACAGGAATGTCGGTGGCACCCCTATTAAATTCATACCGGCCGCTTCAGCGGCCGGTACCTGACCCGCCCGGCGTTAACCGCCGGTTTTAACCGGCGGCGCGCTCAACCGTAGGGCCGTATCTTTAGATGCGGCCACCGAAAGCACTTAACAATGAGAGAATTTATAAACCCGGAAATTCACCGATTAATAAGAACCTATCGTGGCCAGACCTAAAGGTCAGGCCCTACATAAACACAACCTTAAATCACCGACAGGAATGTCGGTGGCACCCCTATTAAATTCATGCCGGCCGCTTCAGCGGCCGGTGCCTAACCAGCCCGGCGTTAACCGCCGGTTTTAACCGGCGGCGCGTTCAACCGTAGGGCCGTATCTTTAGATGCGGCCACGAAAAGCACTTAACAATGAGAGAATTTATAAACCCGGAAATTCACCGATTAATAAAAACCTATCGTGGCCAGACCTAAAGGTCAGGCCCTACATAAACACAACCTTAAATCACCGACAGGAGTGGCACCGGCATTCTTGCCGGTGGGCTTTTAATCACCGACAGGAATGTCGGTGGCACCCCTATTAAATCAAAACCGCCGGTTTCAACCGGCGGCGCGCCGACGAGACGCCGGCGGAAAGGCCTTGCGGCGGGCCGGCCGGCTTATTAGAATAACTGCACTATGGGTGAGATAAAAAACGAGCTGTCCTGGTCGAAGTCGCGGGAGGAGGTCCTGAGGACCTGCCCGCGCAAGTACTATTTTCAATATTACGCGTTCTGGGGCGGCTGGCTGAAGGACGCCGACGAGCGCACCCGGCAGATATACGTCCTGAAAAACCTGGACTCCGTGCCGACGTGGATCGGCCAGAAGGTCCACGACTGCATCGACCACACGCTGCAGAATTTGCGCTGGGGCCAGCCGGGCCTCGCGGTCGACCGCATCATCGACGTCACGCTCAAGAAGATGCGGCAGGAGTACGTCTCTAGCTGGCACGGCCGGTATCGCCAGCGGCCCAAGAGCCTGGGCCTCTTCGAGCACGAGTACGGCACGGGGCGGGGCGAGGACGACTGGCGCGACGCCGCGGCCCAGGTCGAGCAGTGCCTCCGGACCTTCTACGATTCGGAGGTCTACGGCCGGCTGCAAGCCCTGCCGCGGGAGGCGTGGCTGGAGGCCGAGGAGTGGGCCCACTTCTTCCTCGACGGCGTAAAGGTCTGGGTCAAGCTGGACTGCGCGTACCGCGGCGACGAGGGGCAGGTCGTCATCTACGATTGGAAGACGGGCAAACGGCTCTCGGAAGAGACGTCCCTGCAGCTCTCGTGCTACGCGCTGTACGCGGGCCAGAAGTGGAACGCCGACGCCTCGCGCGTCGTGGCCCGGGAGTACAATCTGTTCCACGACGACGAGCGCGAGTTCGCCGTCACGGCCGAGGACCTCGACGCCACGGTGACGTATATGCGCGCGGCCTTCGACGACATGCGGCTGCTGCTCGACGACGTGGAGAACAACGTCCCGCTGCCCGAGGAGCGATTCGTCCGCACCGACGACGAGCGCCGCTGCGAACGGTGCAACTTCCTCCGGGTCTGCCGGCCGGAACTCCTGGATGAACTCGGCCCGACGGCCGAGGCCGCCGGGCCTTAAGGCCGGCGCGCCGAACGCACGACCTCGACAGTTAATACGCGGGAGCGGAAAAGATGTTGCGCGGGATTTTTATACTTATACTACTCGCGGCCTTCGCGGCGGGGGCGCGGGGGGAGGACGCCCCCGGCGTCCCGGGTAAGGACGAACTCGGCATCGCGGCAATCGAACTCGAGCGCGTCCTCGTAACGTACGATACGGACCGCGACGCGACGTCCACCCACGTTGACGGCGCGCTACGCCAATTATGGGTATGGGCGAACCTCCACGGAGGAACCCCCCGAGAGGCAGAATTCATTTCCGACGCCACGGCTTACCTGAGAGCCGTAGAAGACGCCGCAGGTTGGCGCCGCGCACGCTACGATTCACCCCCCGAAGATGTCCTCGAAGAAGAAATGGCCACTATACGATTAATAGCCGACAACTTGTTACTTATGGCGGCCGGTGTGCCGTCGGACCGGCCCGCGATATCGTCGGATTACGAAATGCTCCGCGCCGAGGTGAAGGCCAACGAGGCCGCCGGCGAAGGCGATATCGCCGAGCAGATAATGGCGGTGAAGGCCGAGGCGGCCCGGATGCACCTCAAGGCCGACGTCTACGAGGCCGAGAACGGCGACCTCGAGGAACGGGCGAAACGCGTCCAGGCCGTAATCGATTTCTGGAAGACGATTATCGGCGAGGACCAGGTAAAGCTCTGCCCGTGGAGGTAAAACTAGGGCCGTATCTTCGGGTGGCACCGGCATTATCGCTGGTTGACTCTAATTGACCGACAGGAATGTCGGTGGCACCCCTATTAAATCCAGGCCGGCCGCTTCAGCGGCCGGTGCCTGACCCGCTCGGCGTTAACCGCCGGTTTCAACCGGCGGCGGGCCGACCGGCAAGTCAGGCCCTACATAAACACTACGAAAATAAACCGGCTCCTTAGAAGACAACCGTAGGACCGTACCTTCAGGTGCGGCCTCGGGAGCAGTTAAAGTAGGGCCGTACCTTTAGGTGCGGCCTCGAAAATCTCTTATCAATAAGAGAATTTTGTGGCCAGACCTGAAGGTCAGGCCCTACATAAACACTACGAAAATAAACCGGCTCCTTAGAAGACAACCGTAGGGCCGTACCTTCAGGTGCGGCCTCGGGAGG
>JASFLY010000014.1:0-70618 GCA_050117845.1 Candidatus Zixiibacteriota bacterium | reverse complement strand
TCCTTCCTTATGTCAAAGGCCGCCTCGCAAGAGGCGGCCTGGTTATTTCATGTTGGGAGGCGTCGCGCAGGGCCGGGTCTTCAGACCCGGCCGGCTAAATTCTCTCATTAATAAGAGATTATCGTGGGCCGACCTAAAGGTCGTCCCCTACACGTTCTCGGTGGGCCAGGCATTCTTGCCTGGCGGTCATTCGCCGACAGGAATGTCGGCGCCACCAATACCTAAAGGTCGTCCCCTACGGTTGTGTTCTCCCTCGGCCCTGCCGTGCCGCCGGTTGAAACCGGCGGCTTACGCCGTCCCGGTTAGGGACCGGCCGCTGAAGCGGCCGGTATGATATAAAACCTAAAGGTTGTCCCCTACTTGTTCTCGGTGGGCCAAGCATTCTTGGCTGGCGGTCATTCGCCGACAGGAATGTCGGCGCCACCGATATTTAAGGTCGGCGCCACGGCAAAAAGGCCGGGCGTACGCCCGGCCCTCGCGAATATCGGTTTAATCCCTTAGCGCGGGAAGCGGGACCCTTCCGGCCAAATATCCATAATCCGTACCACCGGCCCCACCATGTGGAAACTGGCGTTGCCCGTATTCTCGAGTATGTACGCGACGCGCAGCCCTTCCTGTTCGTAGGCCGAGGGGAAGTTAATAGTGTCGTAATGCTCGCCGTCGTCGCCCTCGATTCCCCAGAAGCCGCCTTCGAGCGGGAAGTAATGGCAGTATCCGGTCCCCTGGATCATGTCGCCGGGTTCGAACGCGCCACCCGAACAAGAAAACGTCAGGCCAGCCGCGACCACCGCCGCCAGTCCCAACCCTACTAACGTCTTGCTATTCATAGACATCCTCCCGGCGGGTTACGCATTCCCGCCTATTTGTATTTATATTTAACCATATTTACACGCTGATATCAATATTGGGCCAGGCATTCCCGCCGGGCCTCCGACAGCCGACGGGAACGTCGGCGCCGCCTTTCGCAGTAGGGCCGGGTCTTCAGACCCGGCCGCCGTAATTACTTTTCAATATGGGAATCCGGCCGGCTAAATTCCCTCATTAATAAGAGATTATCGTGGGCCGACCTAAAGGTCGTCCCCTACGGTTGTGTTCTCCCTCGGCCCCGCCGTGCCGCCGGTTGAAACCGGCGGCTTACGCCGTCCCGGTTAGGCACCGGCCGCTGAAGCGGCCGGTATGGCATAAAGGACGACCTGGAGGTTATCCCTACATTTTCATGTCGTCTATATACTCGTCGCGCTCCTCGGGCGTCCGGGCCCGGAGTTTCTCGCTCGGCAGGACCTCTATCTCGACCAAGAGGATAGCCGCGAAGTCGCAAACGCGCCAGGCGTACATGTCGGCGATGGTCGCGTCTTCGCTGCCCTCGATAAAGATTTCGGTTTTATCGCGCACGAGTTCCTCCAGGCCGGGGATGAGGAAGTCGCCGCATTCCTGCATAGCGTCCCGCCCCAGGCCGGAATGCATATAGCCGTCCTCGCCGTAGATGTGCATCCCCCACTCGTTGTGACAAGTGTCATGGGCCAGCCGGTAGAGGTAATAGTCGGCGCCGTCGAGGACGTGTATGGGCCGGCGCACCTCGCCGCCGTCCACCTCCCAGCGGATGACGTAGTCCCCCGGCTCAAGCTCGCCGAAGATGCCCGCGACGCTTATCCAGGTGGCGTGGGACTGGTCGGGCACGATGACGGACGGCCCGTCCCATATGCCAAGGGGCTGGAGCGAAGGCTCGACCTCCTTCCCTCCCGGCGTTACGAGCGTTATACGGGAAGCGGCGTAGACGCCGGGGGCGTCGAGGTCCGTCGTCCCCCGGTTAAAACAAAAGAACTCGAGTTCGAGGTCGCCGCCCGGCCGCAACGCGTTGGTGTAACCCGAAGGCCGGACGTAGTAAGACACGCCGGCCGGGGACTGGTACCCCTTGACGGCCGTTCCGGCCGTCTCGGCGGAAGCCTCGGGCGCGCCGGCCCGGCCGCCGCAACCGGCGACTACCGCCATTGCGAATCCCATTATCAATACTTTACGCATATCGTTCCTCCGCATATCCTCCGGGTTAGAAGAACTCGATTTCGGAAATGCAAGTGTCGTCGTATTTCTCGCCCTCGTGCACTTTCGTTATCGTCAAACAAACGCGGGTAACGCCCTCGAGGGGTTACGCCCAAAAAGGGAAGCCCTACGCGTCGCGAGCGTCGGCCAGGGACGACGCAATCGAACCGCCCCTATTTCGCGGCCGGGTCCCAGGTCGCCACGTACTCCGCCCTATCGCCGAAGTAGCCGGGCCCGTCGGTTACGCGCGCCCAATTCCCCGGAAGGTCCAAGGTCCGGGCGGCCGCCTTGAAGTGGAGCATCGCTATGCCCATGTCGAGCCGCTGGAGGTCGCCGCCGGGAACGTTGATAAGCTTGCTGTTGTAGCCGGGCGTCCGTTTTAGATAAAAGTGGAACTCACCGCCGGGGCCCCGGACGAGGCGCCACGGCTGGCGGTTCGAGGCCGAGGGGCCGAGCCGCACCATTTCCAGGACCTCGGCGTAGGGGCCGGCGGCCTCGGGGCTTAGCGGCGTACCGGCGTCGCCGTCGAAGAAGAGTTCGGCCCAGCGCTTACGTTTTCGCGAACGGGCAAAAAAGCGCGTGGTGGCGTCCACAACCGTCCGGGAACGGGCGGGATACCCGACCGGGCTCACGGCGGGCAGGATTTCACTTTTTCCCAAATCAATAACGCGGGCAAACCCGGAACGGTTGAACGACGCGCCGAGCCAACAGGTCCCCACGCCGAGGGAGGTGGCGTAGAGTACGGCCCGCTCGAAGGCGAAGCCGTAATCCTCCATGTCGCCCGGGCCGGCTTCCACGGCCCCGGCCAGAAACGTCCGCGCGCCTTTGACCATGCCGTAGGTTCCCAGGGCCCGGAGTTCGGCGCGGTCGGCCTCGCTCGCTTCCACCAGCGCGAGCCGGACGAAATTACCGAACGGCCCCGGCGCCGGCTTCTCGATAAAACTGGTTAGTTTATCCCGGTCGTCCGGCGCAAGCGGCCGGCCGTCGTAACTGCGTTCCGACGTTCGCGTACGGATGACTTCCATCACAGGCCGGTTCTCCAACGTCATAGCGTCAACTCCATGAAGGTCGCGCCCGGGTGAGGATTGTACCGGTACTCGTCGATTTCGCGGAAGCCCAGTTTCCGGTACAGCGTAATGGCTTCGGTCATGGACGGCATCGTATCGAGGCGCATGCGCTCGTATCCGATGGCGCGGGCCTCGCCAATTACGGCCTCGGCCAACCACCGCCCCAGCGCTCGTCCGCGGAACTCCGGCCGGACGTAGAGCCGCTTCATTTCGCAGACTTTCCCGTCGATACGGCGCAACGCGACGCAACCGGCGGCCCCATCCTCGGATTCGGCCAGGAGCAAGCGGCCTCCGGGCGGCGCGTAATCACCCGGCAACCCGGCCATCTCCCGGTCGAAATCCTGAAAGCAGAGATGGAAGTCGAGCGAGGCGGCGTACTCGAGGAAAAGCTCGCGGAGACGCTCCAGCGCGGCGCCGTCCGACACGTGAATTACGTTTATATCGCCCATCGCAACGCCGGCCCCCCCTCCTCCCCCCGCGGCCTCAGCCCAGCGAGAACAGTATTATCTGGGCCACCACGTAAATTAACAGTATGCCCACCGAATCCCAGGCCAGGAAAACCGACTTTTTAATCTGGCGGTAGGTAAGGCCTATTATAACCGTCCCGGTCATCGCGATGGCCGCGGCGGCGATTACGACGTGGTGCCCGGACACGTCGGATAGTATAGGGCCGTCGACGTACAGGATGTCGTCGACGGCGAGGATGGCGACGTTGAACAGGTTCGAGCCGAAGAGGTCGCCCAGCGCCATATCCACCGCGCCCATCCGCACCGCGGCCACGGTGACGACGATCTCCGGGAGCGAGGTCGCGAGCGCGATGAAGAAGTTGCCGACGAAAGTCTGCGACATCCCGGTGGTGGCGGCGATACGCTCGCCCAGGGCCGGCAGGTACGCGGCGGCCGCTACGATGACGACGGCGTTGAGGCCGTACATCAGAAACGCCCGGCGGAGGGAGTACTCCTTGTATCGGTATTCCCGGGCCTTGTCGTGGATGAGGCGTTTGATCTTCTTCTGATTGTAAAGGTAAATGACGCGCATCGCGACCAGGTACAGGAGAAGGAACACGATGCTAAAAACGCCCACGTTGCCGATCGCCGGGACTACCGAGTCGGCGCAGAGGTTGAGGGTAATGAGAGCCATGAGGAGGATGCCGAAACCGGCCGCGAGGACGTGTCCCTCGTTGAGGTCGCCGTGCATGGACTTGCGTCCCGTCATCGCGTCTATGAGGGCGATGACGAGAATGTTGAACATGCAGCTGCCTATGACGCCCCCGACCGCTATCTCGGGGACGTCGAAAACGGCGACGGCCGAGACACCGGATATCAACTCCGGCAGGGACGTGACCATCGCGATAAGCAGCGCCCCGACCCACAGGCCGCCCAGGCCCGTCTTCTCGGCGATAATGTCGCCGTACTTCGAGAGCCGGGAGCCGGAGTACACGATGGCCGCGGTGCACGCGGCGAATTGCAGCCAGGTTAGTATTTCCATAACGTCGCGGCCGGGCGGCCTACGCCTCCCCCGCCGGCATCGGCTCGTGGGCCTTCCGGCCGTAGACCTTCTCGTACGCCTGACAGTAGGGGCAGAAGCCCCCCTCGACGTGCTTCACGAACCAGTAGGCCAGGCCGCGCTGTTTCTCCCGGGCCCGGCGGCACACCGGGCACTCCAGACATCTCCGGGCCTTGGCCCGGTCCTCTTCGGTGACATTCGTTTCGGGTTTGTTCTCCATTATCTCTTCCGTAGAGCCAACCTTCCGGCGATGAGGGGGGCCACGAAAATGCCCAGAAGCACCAGCGTCCACACGCGGCCGCGCAACAGGTTATAGTCGGCCAACAGACGCGACCACGGGTGCCCCATTACGTAGTGGCCGAAGAGGAACTCGAAGGCCACGGTCAAAAGGACCCATATCGCGCCCACGGCGACGAAGGTTCCCGGGCCGTAGGGGACGCGTACGAGCCGCAGGAACACGTACGCCACCGCCATGACGACGGCGATGAGTATGAGCGCGCTCAGGAGGTGGGCGGCCTGCTCGCCGACGACGGGGCCGTAGGTGTACTCCCGCAGGGTGCCGTTGAGGACGGCCAGTACGGATAGCAAAACCCAAACGCCCAGGGCGTACAGATACAACCGAAAACGCGTCATAACTTCACCTCCACGCCGACCGGGCAATGGTCGGAGCCCATAACGTCGGGGAGGATGAAGGCGTCCTTGACGCTGGGTACGAATTCCTCGTTCACGAAGAAGTAGTCGAGGCGCCAGCCGACGTTCCGCTCGCGAGCGCGCGTCCTCATGTCCCACCAGGTGTATTGCTCGGCCTCGTCGTGGAATTCGCGGAAGGTGTCGACGAAGCCCCGGCCTATGAGTTTGTCGATCCAGGCGCGCTCCTGCGGCAGGAAGCCGGATATCTTCTCGTTCTGCTTGGGGTGCGCGAGGTCTATTTCCTTGTGGGCGGTGTTGACGTCGCCGCAGATCACGACGTTCCGCCCCTCGTCCTTGAGGGCGGAGACGTGTTTGAGAAAAGCGCGGTAGAACGACATCTTGTAACGCAGCCGTTCCTCGGACGCCTTGCCGTTGGGGAAGTAGACGTTGAAGAGGACGAAGTCGCCGTAGTCGAGGACCAGCGTCCGGCCCTCGACGTCGAACCGCTTGACGCCGAACCCGTCCCGGACCTCCTTCGGCTCGACGCGGGTATATACGGCGACGCCGCTGTAGCCCTTGCGCTCGGCCGCGTTGAAGTGGGCCTGGTAACCTTTTACCTCTTTCAACTCGGCCGGGAGTTGTTCGGCGGTGGCCTTCGTCTCCTGCAGGCAGAGGACGTCGGGCCGTTCGCGCTGAAGCCAGTCGAGCAGGCCCTTCTTATGGGCGGCCCGTAGGCCGTTCACGTTCCAGGATAATATTCTGATTCGCGCCATAATTATTGCACTCCGCGTTGGGTATCCGCCGGCGGTTCAATCCCGGGTCCGATTTTAACCGATTTCGCCGCGGAAGGGAAGGCCCCGCGGCGCCGGAGCGGACGGGCGGTACGAACTCCCCCCGCAAGCGCCGAGACGCGAACGCAAAAAAGCCGGTTGATATTTAACTTATATAATACTATAAAATATTAACTTCCCGGCGGGCGAAGGCGGCCGGGCCGTCCAGTTATGACCGATAAGAATTTTATATTCGTTAGCGACCTGCACCTGTCCGAGGGCTTCCTGGGGGACGAGAACCGTTACCACATGAACGAGGACTTCATGTTCGACGACGCCTTCGGCCGCTTCCTCGGGTACTTGCAGCGGCGCCGCGAAAAGGAAGGGCTCGAGCGCCCCTGGCGGCTGGTCATCCTCGGCGACTTCCTGGAGAACCTGCAGATTACGACCTTCCCCGCGAAAGAGGACCTCGTGGCGTTCCTCGAAAACGTCGCCCCGATAATTTACCCGGACGAGGAGGAGCGCCCCGACTTCGACGCCATCCGGTTCAGCCCCAACGAGGAGCGCTACGGCCTGGGTTTCGACGGGCCGAAATCGGTGTGGAAACTCGCCCGGATAATCGACGGCCATACGGCCTTCTTCGCCGCCCTGGCCGAATTTCTGGCCGCCGGCAACGAACTCGTCGTCGTGAAGGGGAACCACGACCCCGAGTTCACGTACGCGGAGTTGCGTCGCTATCTCGTCGACCGTTTGAACCGCATGGCCCGGCGGCTCTCCCCCGACGCCGACGTCACGTCGCGGGTCTTCTTCTCGCCGTGGTTCTATTACGAGAAGGGCCTCTTCTACGCCGAGCACGGCGGCCAGTACGACGACACCAACCGTTTCACGTTCTACCTGGACCCGGTGATGCTCTACGGGAAGACGGGGGCCCGGACGATTCGCTTCCCGCTCTTCGGCTCGTCCTTCGTGCGGTACTTCTTCAACGACGTCGAGCGGCAAGTCCCGTTCGCCGATAACATCCGGCCCCAGGCCAAGGCGCTCTTCTGGATAATCACGCGGGAACCGGGCCTGGCCCTGCTTAAATTCCCGTCGCTGGTCCGTTGCATCGCCAAGACCGTCCGCAAAAAAGTGTTCCACGGTTTCGACCTGCTGGCCTTGAAGGAGATGCTGAAGAGCGAACGGCGCGTCGTGCAGTTCGCACTGTACCTGGTCCTCGGCGTGGCGGGGTTGTTCTTCGTCCGCCGCAAGCACCGGGAGGAATATCGCGCGAACAAGCAGCGGAACCTCCGGGTGATGGGCCGGTTGGCGGGCGCCGACGGCGCCCGGGCGGAGACGGGCGACGGCGGAACGAGCGACCTGCGCTTGCCGGAACTCGCCCGGATATACTACGGCTCGTTCGGCGAGAGGCCCGAGGCCGACGACGACGAAGCGATGGAGGAAGCGGCCCGGGCCCTGGGCGAGGACGGAGCCGGCCTGGATTCCGCCGGGGCCGACGCACTCGACGCCGTCATAGCGCGAATACGCGCCGCGGCCAAACCCAAGCCCCGGATCGCGATGGGCATCGTTAAAGCGCTCGACTACCTCGCCCTGGCGGTGCTCGCTCTCGTCTTCGCGGGGCTCTGCGTATATTACGGCGATTTCACGCTGGCCCGCGTGGCCGCCTTCCTCGTCCTGGGGGGCCTGAGTTTTTACGTCCTCCACGACCTGAAGGGCGACCTGTTGGCGCGCTATTTCGACGCCGAGCCGGAGCGCTATCTGAACAAGGCCGCGGCCGGCGTCGCCCACCTCCTCGGCCCCCGGCGCGCCCGCTTCGTTATCTTCGGCCACACCCACGTCGCGTACGCCCGGCCCGTCGAAGACGGCGGCGAGGGAGAGGACCGCCGGCCGAGCCAGTGGGAACTGAACACCGGCTCCTGGACGCCGGTGTTCGACGAGCGCATGATGCTCCGGCGCAGCGGCGAAGAATTCCCCTTCGTCGAGATAGTAACGGAAAAAGCCGGGGGGGACCCCGACTTTAAATTGCTTCACTGGAACGACGAACTGGGAGAACCGCAGCGCATCCGGTTCACGGGCGAGAGCTAGGCCGCAACTCCCCGCCCACGACGAAGGCGTCCGCGCTGTCCACCTCGCAGACCACCGCCAACCCTGCATCCTCCATCATCGCCCCAATCTCCGCCACGGGCGGCAAATAATCCGCGCGCACCGGCTCGCTGAAGCCGCGATGCATGTCGTTAATGGCGTCGCGCGATTCGGAGTGGGCCACCAACAGCCGGCCGCCGGGCCTCAAGCGCCGGGCCAACAGGCGCGTCGTCCCGGCCTGGTCGCGGAAGTGCGGGAAGCAGGAGTAGCACACGACGCCGTCGTACGTCGGCCCCTCCGGCAACTCGTCCACGTCGCAGATCAGGAATTCGACATTGGGAAACTCGACCGCCGGGAACTTACGGCGGGCGACGGCTATCATCTCGGCCGAGAAGTCCACGCCGACCACGCGCCCGGAGCCGCCCCCCCCGTTCGCGACGCGCGCGAGCAACTGCGGGACCATAACGCCCGTGCCGCAGCCGACGTCCAGGGCCGCGTGGCCCGGCCGCAGGGCCAACAGGTCCGCGATGAACGCCAGCTTCTCCGGGTCGTGATGCGTGCCGTCGTCCCAACCGGCCGCCAGCCCGTCGAAGAACTCCCGGCAGGAAGGCTTCTCCCCCGTCGTCATTCCTACTCCTCTCCGGCGCCGTCGTCGACGCCCAGGGCCTCGAATACCGGCGAATCCAACCCGACGTGCCCGACCAGCCACGCCGCCCGGTCGCGGTAGGCCCGGGGATCGCAGAGGGCGTGGCCGGCGTCGTATACGATTACGCCCGGCTCCCCGGCCGCAACCTCCGCGTATCGTTGCATCATGTCCGCGTTCGCGTACCGTTCATAACGGCCGAACTGGAAGAGGATTATTCCCGCCTGCGTCCACCGCACGTACTTCTCGCCGTCGAAGTCCTCCATCGCGTCGCAATAGGCGCGGATCCGGTCCATGCCGAGTATCGCCCGGATCGCGGCGATGCCCGGGTCGTCGCTGTACAGCATGACGTCCCGTTGCGAAGGAGCGCCCCCGGTAATGACGACGGCCTTGAGGCGGTGGCTGTCAACGGCCGACAGTATCGCGCCGCACTGGCCGCCGACGCTGTGGCCCACGTACGCCAGGTCACCGTTGCAGCCGGGATGGTATTGCAGTAGGTCCAGGCCCCGGCGCAGATCCACGACGGTTTGAATTAACACTTTCCGGTCGGCCGCCGGGTCGAGGATGTTGCCGATAGATTCGTACCATGGTTCGGGCCGGGCCCAGGGGAAGTCGATTAAAAGACACACCGCGCCCGCCCGGGCGTACGCGATGGCTTCGGGCAGAGACTCCGCCCGGTTGCCGTAGCTGCGGTGGCCGAAGAGGACGCCGGGGCCGCCCCCGGGCGCGTCGGCCGGCGCCGGTTCGACCAGGAACGCCGGGACGCGGCCGCCGCCCGGGCTCTCGTACGTTATATCCCGAATAAAGACGCCGTCGACCTCGGTAACGCCCGTCTCGTCGAATTCGACCGGGACCGTGCGCTCGTATTCGTAAAGGGATATAAGGTCGGCGATGGGGTGCCGGGCCGCCGGACACGCGGCGGCGAAAGCGAGCGCGGCGAGCGTAAAGCAAAGAGCCTTTTTCATGGCAACCTCGGTATCGGCGCGGGGGCCGGCCTACACCGGCAGCTTGACGCCCAGGTCTTTCAGAAGGAAGTGGTAAAGCACCGCCGCGGCGGCGAAGAGGAACACGAATAGCAGTATACGATACTTCGTTTTATGGCGGCGATGCTTTTCCCGGTGTTCGTGCTTTACCACGTCGACCAGCTCGTCGCCGAAGTACACGGAGGCGTACGTCCCCACGGCCGAGAGGAGAATGATCCCCCAGAACGGGATGGGCCGCGTAAGTATATCGCGGAACAGGCGCAAGAGGACCGTTCGCTCGTACGTGGCGGGCGAGAAAACCGAAACCAGGATATTTAGCGTTATCGCTATCGTCCACACCGCCATTTCGCTGTGGATCATACGCACGCGGAGGAGAAGGCGGACCGGGAAGTCCACCAGGATGCCGGCGTCGGCTATGGGCGTGCAGAGTACGAAAAAGGACCAAGTCAGCGCGGAAATAAGGGCGCCGTTCTTCAGGCCGTAGTGTATAGAAACGAAGACGAAGTAACCGACGAGGACCAACAGGACGCCGGCGAAGCGAAGAAGGACGCGGCGTTTAGTCTCGTGTTGGAAATACTGTTTCATATCGCCTCGTAAGAAAAGCCGGCGGAGCCGGCTCAGGTTATCCTCAACAGAAAAAAGTGATCCCGGCCCGGCGCGGCCTAAGCGTCGCCGTTCCGGAACGTCTGCATGTAGAAATACTCCCCCGCCCGGACGACGGACAACGGCGTCATCCTTATTTTTTCCTGCAGCTCCTCGGGCGAGGAACGCATATCTTGCGGCGGCCCCATGGGCGTTTCCCGTTTGTCTATTTCGATTATAGCCAGCTTCCCGCCCGGCTTCAATACGCGGCCGACCTCGCGCCGGAACGCGTCCACCTGTTCGTCGTTGAATATATGGAACACGGTCGAAAGGTATATAAGGTCGACGGAGGCCGCGTCGATCCCCGTATCCTCGGTGATGTCACCCTTGACGGGCGTGACGTTAGTCCCCTTCAGCTCCGCCCGGAGCTGCTCGATTACGTCCTCGTGTCGCTCGAGGGCGTAAACCTTGCCGGCATCGCCGGCCGCCCGGGAGAACTCCCGCGCCATGTAACCGTCGCCGCAGCCGACGTCGAGGACCACTTGCCCCGGTTGGATATCGAGTTCGCGCAGGATGGCCTCCTTGTCCAGGAACCTTTCGGTGGAACTACCCCGGCGGCGACAGCGTTGTTCGTTCTCTTTCATACTAGATATCCGTCCTATTAGGTAGTAACGCGAAGGGGAAGCGGAGGGACGCGGCGCGGCGGCGACGCGCGAGATTTATTATGGCGGAGAGGCCGGGATTCGAACCCGGGGTAGCGGTTTATGCCACTACAGTCGCTTAGCAGGCGACCGCCTTCAGCCAACTCGGCCACCTCTCCGCTCGAAAAAACTATCACAAAAGGGCCGGCCTCGTCAACGCCAAACGCCGGCCCGCCCCTTCGATACTCCCAATAAACGGAGTCGGATACTCCCGGTTACGCCCTCTCGCCGTTCTCCGCCCGGCCCCCGGCCAACGTGATAAACGCCGCGAAAATAGTCGTCAACAATTGCAGGGCGGGCGAGATGAATATCATCAACGCCAGCCACGCGACGTAACTCAGTTTGGGGTCGTACAAAATGAGCGGGTGGCCGAAGTTCTCGAAGTCGGCCGCGGCGTCGAAGAACATGGAAGCCGTCCAGCCCCAGACGCCGAGCATCAATATGAAAGTGAAGGCCGCGGCCGCGAGGGACAACCGCGCTATCTTCAACAACGCCGCCCTACTGAAACCCGCGGACGCCGACACCCGCCGGGCGAGATACCAACCCAGCGGAAAGCCGAGCGCGATGCACAGGATGGGAACGCCCATCCCGATCCCGGCGCATATAAAGTCGACGAGGATGTACAGGAAAACGGCGGCCTTGGCGTTAATATTGATCAGCTTTTTCATAATAACGGCCCGGACGTAAAAACGAAGGTGCGTCGGCCTCGACGCCCGTATTTACTTATAAGTAGATAACGGGGGAATATATTACGCCGAAAATTCCCGCCGGTGCCGGCGGGACGGACGCCCGGGGAACCCCCGGGACGAAAATATATATGGCGGAGAGGCCGGGATTCGAACCCGGGGTAGCGGTTTATGCCACTACAGTCGCTTAGCAGGCGACCGCCTTCAGCCAACTCGGCCACCTCTCCGCGCCCAGAAACTAGCACAAAAAAGGCCGGCGAGTCAACGCAAAAGCGCCGCGTTCTACCGAACGCCGCAGCGCGCGACGTAGTTTTCCATCTCTCCCGCCAACTCCCGGAGCACTTCCGCCGGATACGGCCGCTCGCCCGCCGAGGCCGCGTCGATCGATTTCGAGGGGACGAAGTTCTGGATATAATACCTCTCCGCGCCTTCTATCGTCCGGCCTATTTTTATCAAATCGTCCGCGCGAATAAGGGGCGCCGCGACGGTCGTCCGGAACTCGTATTCGACGCCCGAATTCATTATCAGGTCAATACTCCTTTTTATTATTTCGGGCGAGGCCGGCCTACCCGTTA
The DNA here is from genome assembly GCA_050117845.1 of Candidatus Zixiibacteriota bacterium. Lineage (GTDB taxonomy): Bacteria > RBG-13-66-14 > B26-G2 > WVWN01 > WVWN01 > WVWN01. Next base: position 58,359 of record JASFLY010000014.1, on the reverse strand, counting down.
CCCTCGCGTAATCGTCGAGCGGGGCCTTGATATCCATGGCAAGGTAATCGACCAGGCCCCCCCGGACGACGGCCTCGAGGGCTTCCGGCCTGCCGCCGTTGGTGTCCAGCTTCACCGAAAACCCCATATCCTTTATTCCCGCCAACACCTCGGCCAAGTCGGCGTGCTCGGTCGGTTCGCCGCCGGTAACACACACGGCGTCGAGCCTGTTGCGACGGCGTTCCAGAAAACCGAAAATCTCGGAAAGCGGGATTTCGGGCGCGTATTCCTCCGGGATAACCAGTTCCGGGTTGTGGCAGTACCGGCACCGGAAATTGCACCCCCGCGTAAAGACGACGGCGGAGCTTTTCCCCGGATAATCGATAAGGGAGAACCGCTGAAAGCCGCCGACAATCATACCGCGCGCCTAAGGCCGTAATCCTTGCGCATGTCGAACTCGGCCCTCTTGCCGTCGTTCCACTGTTTCACGGGCCGTAAATAGCCGACGACGCGGGAGTAAACCTCGCACCGGTTTCGGCACCGCGGGCAAACCGAAACCTCGCCGGCGATGTATCCGTGAACCGGGCAAACGCTGAACGTGGGGGTCAGGGTGAAATAGGGCAAATGGTAATTGTCGCATATCGTCTTAACCAGGTTTTTTACGCCGGCCGTATCGTCCATCCTCTCGCCCAGGTAAAAATGCAAAACCGTGCCCCCCGTATATTTGGCCTGCAACTCGTCCTGCAGGTCCAGGGCCTCGAAAAGGTCGTCCGTGAAGTCCACCGGCAGGTGCGTCGAATTGGTGTAAAACGGGCTCTCCGCATCCTTGCCCCGGCCGTTGGCGAAGACCGCGTTCTCGTACTTCTCCCGGTCCATGAGCGCCAGCCGGAACGACGCCCCCTCCGCCGGCGTGGCCTCGAGGTTGTAGTTATTGCCGGTCTCCTCCTGATAGGAGATAAGCTCCCCGCGCATGAAGTCGAGGACGTCTTCGGCAAACGCCTTCCCCGCCGGCGTCGCTATCGTCTCGCCGAAGAGGTTCCCTATGGCCTCGTTCATCCCCACGATGCCGATGGTGGAAAAGTGGTTCTTCCAGTAGCTGCCGTACCGGCCTTTAACGCCCCTCAAATAAAACTTCGTATAAGGATACAGGTCGTTCTCCGTGAAGCGTTCCAGGACTTTCCGCTTTATCTCCAGGCTGTCCCTGGCGACGAGCATCAACTCCCGGAGGCCGGCGAAGAAGCCTTCCTTGTCCTTCGCGCGAAGGCCGATACGGGGCAGGTTGATTGTAATGACGCCAATGGACCCGGTCAACGGGTTCGCGCCGAACAGGCCGCCGCCCCGTTTCTCCAACTGCCGATTGTCTATTCTGAGGCGGCAACACATCGAGCGCGCGTCGTCGGGGTCCATGTCGGAATTCACGAAGTTGGAGAAATACGGCAGGCCGTATTTGCCGGTCACCTCCCACAGCAGGCCGTTGGAATCGTTATCCCAATCGAAATCCTTCGTAATATTGTAGGTCGGGATCGGAAAGGTAAAGACCCGGCCGCTCGCGTCCCCCGCCATCATTATTTCCCAGAACGCCCGGTTCAACATATCCATCTCGTTCCGGAACTCGCGGTACGTCCTGCCCCGGGGCTCCCCGCCGATGATAACCGCCCGGTCGGCGTAGTGCCGCGGCGGCGTCAGGTCGAGCGTGATATTCGTGAACGGCGTCTGAAAGCCGACGCGGGTCGGAACGTTGACGTTAAAGAGAAATTCCTGGAGCGCCTGTTTCACCTCCCTGTACGACAGGCCGTCGTAGGCGATGAACGGCGCGAGCAGCGTATCGAAGTTGCTGAACGCCTGCGCGCCGGCGGCCTCGCCCTGGAGCGTGTAAAAGAAGTTGCAGACCTGCCCCAGCGCCGACCTGAAATGCTTCGCTGGCCGGCTCGACACCTTCCCCTCCACGCCGGTGAACCCTTCCATCAAAAGGTCGAACAGGTCCCACCCGACGCAATACACCGAGAGGACGTTCAGGTCGTGGATGTGGAGGTCGCCGTTCAGGTGCGCGTTTCGGACGTTCTCGGAATAGACTTTGTTGAGCCAGTAGCTCTTGCTTATTTCGCTGTATATGTAGTTGTTCAACCCCTGGAGGGAGTACGACATGTTGCTGTTTTCCTTGACCTGCCAGTCGGCCTTGTGCAGATAACGCTCGACCAGGCCGTTGTTGAACGCGTTCGCGATGTCCCTCAGTTGGTTATGCTGGTCCCGGTACAAGATATAGGCCTTGGCCGTCTTCTTGTATTCCGAGTGCAACAGAACGTCCTCGACGATGTCCTGGATTTGTTCGACCTGCGGGATATCGTCCCCGATAACCCGGCCCGCCCGGGCGACGACCTCTTGCGCCAGGTACTCCGCCACGCCGTAATCGAACTCGCCGGTCGCCTCGCCCGCTTTCGCGATGGCGACCACTATCTTCGTTATGTCGAAGTCTACTACCTGTCCGTTCCGTTTTTTGATTTGTGCGAACACGATTCATCCTTCGGTGAATTGGATGGAATAAAAAACCTGGCGCGATGGGCGCCAGGTATCGTACCGATTTTATATAGCGGCCTGACGCGAGCCGGAAGCGGGCCCCTCGGGGCAAATTGCACGGGGTCGGACTGTAACCGTTACGCGATAGTGAGGGAATTGCACCCTGCTTCACCGTACAAACCGCTATTAATATGTTATGCGCTCATACTATCATACGGCGTTTATTTCCTAAAGAGTTTTTAATGGGTTCGCCGGGCGCCGAAACTCAACGCCCGAAGGCCCCGCGCGGCAAGCGTTTCCGAGCGGCCTCGGGCGTCGCGTTTGAACGCCGAGAGCGGGAGGCCGAGGCGTTGCGGCCCGGCCACCCGTATCCCCTCTACTTATATTCGTACTTGAGTATAGTCCCGCCGGCGCCGCAGGCGTAACCCAGGTCGGCGTCGACGAAGGCGAGGTCGTTGATGCCGGCGCGATGATGGAACCCGCCGTTCGACCAGGAGCCCGCCTGGTAGTGGAAGAGGTCGCCCTTGCTGGTAGCCACCCAGCCGTGGTTCGTGTTGAAGAACCACACCGCGGAGAGGAGCTGGTCGCTCGCTATGTCCTGAATCGCCACCGCCCCGCCGCTGATGCGGACCAGCGTCCCGCCGCCGCCGCACATGCGGACGTCGTCGGCGCTGAAGTACTCGAGGTCGTAGAGGTCGTGCGAGGTCGGGCTATTGACGAGTTCCCACTGCGCGTTGCGGTAGCGGAGGATGGCGCCGGAGTTGCCGCAAACCCAACCGGCGTTCGCCGAGGGTACGTATATCGCCCGGAGCTTCTGCGTGGACGGGCTGTTATGCAATACCCAGTTGCCGTTGTCGTACTGCAGAATGGTCCCGGCGTCCCCCACGAACCAACCCTGGGTATCGGACGTGAAGTGGCAGCCGTAGAGGTTGTTCGTCGTCAACGGCTGGTCGACCCGCTCCCATTCCGTACCGTCGTAATGGTAGACGATGCCGCCGCCGCCGCCGGCCCACCCGCGGTTGGCGCTTATCATATCCAGACAATACACGTCGTTGGTTATCGTCGTCAACTCCACGCCCCAATTCTGGCCGTCGTAGTGCACAAAGCTGCCGTAGTCGCCGACGATCCAGACGTCGGTGGACGAGACGACCTCGACGTCATAGAGCACCCTGTTGGTGGGGCTTGCGACGGTACTCCAGTAAACGGGGGTCGGCGCCGTGGTATCGTCGTCGCCGCACCCTCCGCACAGCAGTATGGTTATCATGGCCGCGGCCGCGACCGCCGGCCCGAATGAACGTATCGTTCCCACAATGACTCTCCTTCCTTATCGAACGGTTAAATACGGTTCACGCGTCGGAGCCGGGCAACAGCGAGCGCACCCATTCCCGGTTGGCCCACAGCGCGCATCCGCCCCGCGACTCGATTAACATGTGATGGTTCTCTTGTATCTTCGCGAGGAACGCCGACGCCAGCGCCTCCCGGAGGGACGCGCGCCGGAGGTTCACGTCGGAATAGGGGGCGAAGGGACAGGGCTCGACGTTGCCGACCGCGTCCACGTGGACGAAGCCGCGCCCCGCGGCCAGGCAGCCGCCGAACTGCTCCTCGTCCCCCGGGAAGGCCACGAACATCGCCCGGTAGCGCCCCCGGAACGACTCCACCGTCTCCAGCAGGGCCGCCTGCTGCTCCGGCGTCAGGACCGGCTCGTCGACCGCGTCATCCATCGGGACGTACTCCACGAAGAAGAAGACGCCGCAGCCGGCCTCGACGAACTCCTTCGGGAAATCCTCCCGGGTCACGACGTCGAAGGTCGAACCGGTCACCGTTACCGAGACGCCGTAGAAGATGCCCTCGCGGCCAAGCTTCGTCGCGACGGCCCGCACGCGCTCGTACACGTCGCGGCCTCGCCGGCTGTCCGTCTCCCAGGCGTCGCCCTCCAGGCTCAGCACCGGGATGACGTTTTTGCGTTTACGCCACCAGGCCGGCGCGTCGTCGTCGAGCATCAGGCCGTTGGTGAAGACCGGGAAGAGGATCTCGGAGAAATCCGCCGCGAGTTCCAGGACCTCCCGGCGCAGCAGCGGCTCTCCGCCGGCGAGCATGACGATGCCGATGCCGAGCTCGCGCGCCTCCCCCAGCAGCCGCTCCCACTCCTCCCGGCCCATCTCCTCGCCGCCGCGGGCCGCGGGGCGAAGCTCGCGGGCGTAGCACCCCTTGCAGTTCAGGTTGCAACGGGTGGTGACGCTCACGATCATTACGGCCGGGACGTGGACGCCGCGGCGCGCCCAATCCTTCCGGAGCCGCGCCGCGCGGCACTGGCGCCAGAGCGTTCGCGTGAAAAACGCGGCCTGCCGGGGCCGGCGAAGCGTCGTTCTGACGCCGGCCGCGAAGAGGGCGGCTATCGTGGCGTCGAAGAGCTTAATATAACTGCGGTTCTCTTTCATTTCCGCCTGCCGCCGGGCCGGCACACCCAAAGAAAACAATAGCTCCATCGCTGAAGCTATTCCCCGGCGCGCGCAGGTTTAGCGCCGAGTTGGATTATAATGTAAAACGCCGGCGCGGGCAACGGCAAAAGCGTCGCCGGCCGGCGCTCGCCCGATACGTCGCTTAGTCGTCGTCCTCTTTGGGGACCTGGGACTCGTCGAAGCCGACGAACCAGCGTTCCTTGGACTTGGCCGGATGGAGGCGGAGCCAGAGGTCGTCGGGCAGGTAGACCTTGACGCCGCAGAATTTGCACGGCACCAGCCGCTCGGTCCCGTCCACCTCCAAAGCGCCGCCGCACTTGATACAGCTGAAGGCGATGGGCTCGGAGAGGGCGGCCTTGTCGTCGTCGCTCTTACCCTGCAGTTCCGCGTTGACTACCATCCGCATCGGCTTGAGGCCTTCCTTGAGCCAATCCGGCGCTGGCATGACCTTTATCTCTTTACCGCACTTCTTGCAAGTGTAGACGTAGGGCTCGGTGGCGTCCGCGTCCGGCGTGAAGTCCTCCTTGCAGTCGTAGCAGTAAGGCTGGAGGCGGCCGTAGAGGAGCGTCGTGTTGAAGGTGCCGAAGATGGTGGACTGCGTCCCCTCGCCCTCGGCGAGGTCGTTCTTGACGTCGTTTATAATTTCGCCCAGCATGTCGATCCAGTAATCGTGCGGGATCGGGATATCGGCCTGGCACTTGTCGCAGTGCGCTACTTCCCACGGGCCGTTGAGGGGCACGGGCGCGTCGCACTTGGGGCACTTGATGCCGCATTCCAGCATTCCGTAAAGCATGGCCTTCTCCTTGGCTGGCGCGACCGGTCCGTCAGTCGCGTTGGTACATTTTATAGATGTAGGGCGACGTGCGCCGGATGAACGACGGTTGTGAACTCACGCGGTCGCCGGTTATGGCGCCGAAGACGACGAACCAGCGGGCCTTCGTGCGCGCCGGGTGCAGGCGGAACCACAGGTCGTCCGGGAGATAGACGTTGGCGCCGCAGAACTCGCAGGGGATGAGGCGGTCCCGGCCGTCCACCATGAGCGAGCCGCCGCACTGCGGACAGGTGAACGCCACCGGGTCAACCGCGGTCGCCGGGTCCGGTACGCTCCCCTCGGCTCCCTCCGCCGTTTCCTCCTGGACCTCGGCGTTGACGAGCACGCGCGGCGGCGTCAGCGCGTCGGCGAGCCAGGCCGGCGGCAGGACCACGGCCGTCGCCGCGCGGCACGTCGGGCACTCGTGCATATAGGCCGCGTTAACGTCGCGCCGCGGCTCGAAGGGCTCGCCGCAGCCGACGCAGGTGGGCCGCTGGCGGCCGTAGAGGATCCGCGCCTGATAGCGTTCGGCCGCCTCGGCGTTATAGCCCTGGCCGTCCTCGAGGTGGAACCCGGCCTCGGCGTAGAGGTCCCGGAAGAGGTGGAACCAGAAGCGGGGCTTAAGCTCGAAGGCCGACTGGCACTTGTCGCAGTGGATGCGGAGCCAGGGGCCGTTGAGCGGCACCCAGTCGTCGCACTTCGGACACTGCACGCTTATCTCGAGTCCGGCACAGAGCATACCTTGGGGGATATTAACATAAATCCTAAGAAAAAGGCGGCCTTGCGGCCGCCTTACGAATTCGCGTCAGGTTACTCCTCCCCGCCCGTCGTCTTGAGGTCGAGCGAGAGGTCGCTCGGCTGGCCCTCGTCCTCGTCCATGGGGACGACGCGGAGCTTGATGGACGAGCCCGGCAGGATGGTCGGGACGTCGCGGAGCCGTTCCCAGGTGAAGGTCCCCTGGCTGCCCGTCGCCGGGACGCCCGCCACGTTGCCCTCCACCGTCGCCATGAACCACGAAGCGCCGCCGTCCTCGGAGTAGAAGACGTTGAGCGTCACCGCGTCGTTCTCGTCGTCGCGGACGGTGTAGGAGACTTCGACCGAGCCGTCCTCCTTCTCCTCGTACGAGGTGAGCGAGGCCGAAGGCGCGGCGTTGAGGTCCACCCGGAAAGGCCGGTTCTCGGCCGGCTCGCCGGCGTCGGCGTCCTTGGCCGTCATGCGGAAGACGACGTCCGTCTCGACGCCCCGGCCCAGGTCACGCGCCGCGTCCCACTTGACCACGCCGAAGTAGCTGGATTCGGAGAGGTTCGTCGTGGAACCGAGCATGGTGGCCGGTTTCCAGGTCGTGCCGCCGTCGGTGGAGTACTCGCACGTCAGGCTGACCGGGTCGCCCTCGTTGTCGATTATGGAGTAGTCGAGTTCGACCGCGTCGTTCTCCTGCTCGGCGATGACGTCGCTCACGACCACCTGGGGCGGCTCGTTGGTATCGACGAACAGGCCGCCGATGGTGCCCGGCGTTCCGACCTGGCTGTCGTAGGGCGTCAGCCGGAAGGCGACGTTGCGGAGTTCCTCGCCCGGTACGTCGGAGAAGAGCGACCACACTATCGAGCCGTCGTAGCGGTCGGGGCCGATGTCGGACGCGAGGCCGAAGACGGTGGCCGGCTTCCAGCTCACGCCGTCGGTGGAGTACTCGGCGACGATGCTCAGGCGGTCGCCCTCGTCGTCGCTGAGGCGATAGTCGATGTCGACCTCGCCGCCCACCTTCTCGCCGGCCGGCTGGCTGACGGTGACGGTCGGGGCGTGGTTGTTGTCCACGCGGAACGGCGTCGAGAAGGACGGTTCGCCCTCGTCGTTGTCGCGCGGCGTCACGCGCACGACGGCGTCACTCAGGTCCTCGCCGCCGGCGTCCGCCGTCGCGAGCCAGGTGAAGCTGCCGCGGTATTGCGCGGCGCCCAGGCCCGTCACCCCCGGTTGCGTGGTGGCCGGCTCGAAGGTGAAACCGCCGTCCTCGCTGTACTCCACGACGAGAGAAACCGCGTCGTTCTCCTCGTCGGTGACGACGTAGTTGACCTGGACGTCGCCGGTGGTGTCGGCCGCGGCGACGCTCGCCTCGACCGTGGGAGGCCGGTTGGTATCCACCGTAATATTCGTAATCTGGCCCGGCTGGCCCACGTCCACGTCGGAGGGGGTAATGCGGAAGGCTACCGACGAGGTGTCCACGGCGCCGAGGTCCTGACGCGCCTGCCACACCACGGTGTTGGCGTAGGTTATGGGCGAGATGTCGGAGGTGTCGCCGGTGACGCTCGCCGGTTTCCAGGTCGTGCCGCCGTCGGTGGAGTATTCGCACTTGACCGAGAGCTGGTCGCCCTCCTCGTCGAAGAGTTCGTAGTCGATGGGAATCTCGTCGCCCTGCTCCTCGGCGAGCGCGCGAATCTCGACGTACGGCGGGTCGTTCACGTCTACGCGGAAGGGCCGCGACACGACGGGGCCGCCCTCGTCGGCGTCGGTCGGCGTAACGCGGAAGAGGATCCGGCTGGAATCGACGCCGCCGATGTCCTCGCGGGCGTTCCAGGAGAGCGACCCCGCGTACGAGGCGGAGCTAATGCCCTCCAAAGCGCCGGATACCGTGGCCTCGTCCCAGGTCACGCCGTCGTCGATGGAGTATTCGCAGTACAGGCCGACGGTGTCGCCCTCGGCGTCGGAAACGCGGTAGCCCAGGTTAACCTGGTCGCGCCCCACTTCCTCGGGCGGGAGGACTTCGAGGGTCGGCGGGTCATTGTTGTCCACCTGGAATTCGGCGGTGTCGAACGCCGTCCCCTCGTCGTTGTCGGACGGTTTGGCCCGTATCAGGACCTGGCTCGAGTCGACGCCCTTGATGTCCTGGGCCGAGTGCCAGACGACGCTTCCGGCATAGCCGCTCGGCGAGACGCCGGTCGCGGGCGATACCAGCGTGGGGGCTTTCCAGGTGGAGCCGCCGTCGATGGAGTACTCGAACGCGAGGTCGACGGCGTCGTTCTCGGCGTCGGTGATGTTGTACTCAATCGTGACGTCGCCCTCCTGCTCCTCGTAGATGTCGGTCAGGACGACGCGGGGCGGGTCGTTGTTGTCGACGTGGATATTCTCGACGACCGAGCCCTCGCCGGCGTCGTTGTCGGAGGGCGTTATGCGCAACAGGACGTTCTCGCTGTCGACGCCCGGCAGGTCGGCGAAGGAGTTCCACTGCAGGCTGCCGTCGTAGTCGCCGGCCGTGAGGCCCTCGACGCTGCCGCCCACGGTGGCCTCGGTCCAGCTCGAGCCGCCGTCGGTGGAGTATTCCACCTTGAGGCTGACGTCGCTCGCGTCCACGTCGCTGATGCCGAACCCGACCTCGACGTCGCCCGTGGATTCCGTATTGACGGGCGGGACCGTTACCGTGGGCGCGGTGTTGTTATCAAGGTGGAAGGAACCCGTGACGTCGGAGAGGCCCTCGTCGTTGTCGAAGGGCGTGACGCGGAAGCGGACGTCCTCGCGGTCGATGTCCGGGAGGTCGGCCTTGGAGTCCCAAACCACGACGCCGGTATAGCGCGTCGGGTCCATGCGGGTGGTCGTCGCGACCGTGGCCTCGTGCCAGGTGAAGCCGTCGTCGATGGAATACTCGGTTTTTATAAGCGAGGCGTCGGATTCGGGGTCGTCGAGCTGGTAGCTGATTTCGACGTTGCCCGACTGCTCGCCCTCCGGCGTCTCGACGCTGATGGTCGGGATTTCGTTGTTGTCCAGGTGGAAGTTCTCGGTGCGGCCCGGCGCGCCCTCGTCGTTGTCGGAGGGGACGACGCGGAACGCGATATCCGTCTGATCGGTGCCGCCCAGGTCCTCCTGGGAGAGCCAGACGACGCTCCCGAGGTAACCGGAGGAGTAGATGTCGGTGAGCTGGCCCTCCACCGTCGCCGGGTACCAGGACATCCCGCCGTCCTCGCTGTACTCGGCCCGGACGTTGACGACGTCGTTCTCGTCGTCGGCGATGGTGTACTCTATCGGGATGTCGCCGTACTGCTCGCCGCCGGGCGTCGCCACCGTCACGGACGGCGCGGTGGAGTTGTCGATATGGATGGCGGCCGAGGCCACGGGTTCGCCCACGTCGAGGTCGGAGGGCGTGATGCGGAATAATATGTCTTCCTGGTCGATGCCCGGCACGTCCGCCGCGCTGTCCCAGTTGATTACGCCGCTATACCCGCCGCCGGTGATACCCTCGGTGGTGCCGGAGACGGTCGCCGGCGTCCAGGTCCGGCCGCCGTCGTTGGAGTATTCGCCGAGGATGGAGAGCGAGTCCCCCTCGTCGTCGCGCAGCGTGTAGCGTATCGCCACGGGGCCGGCCTGCTCCGTGGTAATCGGCGCGATTTCGACCGAGGGCGGGTTGTTGTTGTCGACCGTGAAGTCGGAGGTGGAGCCCGGCCGCCCCTCGTCGTTGTCGGAGGGGACCAGGCGGAAGCGCGCGGCCGAGAGGTGCTTGTTCATCGTATCCCGGTCCGAGTGCCACGTTATCTCGCCGACGTAATCCTCGACGCCGATGCCTTCGGTCGTCCCGGATACCGAGGCCGGCTGCCAGGTGGCGCCGCCGTCCTCGCTGAACTCGGCGCGGAAGGAGAGCGTGTCGCGCTCGAGGTCGGACAGCGTGAAGGCTATTACGACGTCCTGCTCCTGTTCGGTCGTAATGTCGTTTACGAGCACGGCCGGGGCGGAGTTGTCGTCCACGTGGAAAGGCTGGGCCTCCACCGGTTCGCCCTGGTCGTTGTCGAAGGCCGTGATGCGGTACTTCACGCTTTCGTTGTCGATGCCCAGCATGTCCACGTACGAATCCCAGACGAAGCTGCCGGCGTATCCGGCGGGCTCGAGGTCGGTAAGGCCGCCGGTCACGGTGGCTATCTTCCACTTCCCGTCGTCCTCGTCGTAGTACTCCGGCAGGAGAGTGACCGGGTCGCCCTCGGGATCGCTGATGTCGAAGATTACCTCCACCGGGCCGGACTGTTCGCCCGCCACGGGCGAAATGACGAGGGTGGGCGTGTCGTTGTTGTCGAGGTGGAAGGAGCCGGTGGCGTCCGTTTTCCCCTCGTCGTTGTCCAGGGGCGTTACGCGGAACTGCACCGACGTCTTATCGACGCCGAGGGTGTCGGTCCGGGAGTTCCACGTAATGGTCCCGCCGTACATGGCCGAGGTTATTTGCTCGGTCGTGCCGGTGACGGTGGCCTCTTTCCAGGTCTGGCCCCCGTCCACGGAGTAGTGAAGCTTCATCGAAAGCGGATCGCTCTCGGGGTCGGAGAGGGTGTAGGAGATTTCGACGTCGCCGCCGACCTCCTCCTCGATGTCGTTGACCGACACCTGCGGGATAGCGTTGTTATCCACGTGGAGGTCAGAGATGGTCCCGATTTCGCCGGGGTCGTTGTCGGCCGGCGTCAGGCGGAACATTACGTTTTCCTGGTCCAACCCCTCCACGTTCTTGTCCGACTCCCAGGTCACGCTGCCCTTGTAGCGGCTGGACCGGATGTCGGCCACCGCGCCGTCCACCGTGGCCTCGGTCCAGGTGGCGCCGCCGTCGAGGCTGTACTCGGCCTTGATGGCCACGAGGTCGTGTTCGGGGTCGGTTATCTCGTAGTCGAAATATATATCCTTGCTTACTTCCTCGGTGATCGGTTTCAGTACGACCACCGGGGGCACGTTGTTGTCCACGTGGAGCAACGTCGTCTCGCCGGCGGTCCCGAAGCCGTTCGGGTCGACCGGGATTATTTTTATCTTAACGTCCTTCTGCTCGCGGTACTCGCGCCACTCGTCGGACAGGACGTCGGCGTCGCGCTCGCCGCCCTTCTCCAGCGGCCCCTTGAGGTCGGCCCGGGAATCCCAGACGATGACGCCCTGGTAGCGGTGGGGGCCGAGGTCCGAGGTCATGCCGGTGACGGTGGCCTCGTGCCAGGTGTGACCCCAGTCGTCGGAGTAGAGGACCTTGAGGTCTAGGGTGTCGAGCTGCGGGTCGGAGAGGCTGTACTCGATGGACAGGTCGCCGGCGTACTCGCCCTCCATCTTGGGCACGACGCACTTGGGAAGTTGGCTGGCGCCGCCGACGTAACCGTAGACGCCCGCCTTCCAGTGGCTCTGGTGGAACTCGCTCCACCGGGCGCCCCGGCCCAGCGCCGCGCTGCCGCGCAGGTCGTAACAGTAGAGATTGCTGGCGTTATCGGCGACGCAGAGCTCGAGGAGGCCGTCGCCGTCGATGTCGCCCACGGCGGGGGACGAACGGCAGGGGCCGAACAACGGTACCGGCGAGTCTTCTATTTGCCGGCCGGCGTCGTCGAAGATATAGAGGTTGATGTCCTCGCCGCCGACGACGATGTCGAGGCGGTTATCGCCGTTGACGTCCGCGACACAGGGGGACGAGTTGTAGAGGCGGCCGAAGGTCTGGACCGGCCATCCGGAGAGGGGCGAACCCGTGCCGTCCCAGGCGTAGAGCATCTGGTCGCCGGAGCCGATGATTACGTCGAGTTTCTTGTCGCCGTCGAGGTCCGCGAGGGCCGGCGAGGCGATCGATAATTTGTATTCCGTGGCCACGGGCCAGCCGGCCACGAGCGTGCCGTTCGCGTTCCAGGCGTAGACGTTGAAGTCGTCCGAACCGACGACGATCTCGAGCGAGCCGTCGTTATCGATGTCGCCGATGGCCGGGGACGAGCGAACGTAGTAGCGCGTCTCCACCGGCCACCCGGGGACTATTTTGCCGTCGTTATCTATTAGGTAAACGTTGCCGTCGTCGGCGCCCACGGCGACTTCCGGCAGGTCGTCGCCGTCAACGTCCGCCACGGCCGGGGACGATTCAACGCCGCCCCCCACGCGCACGGGCCAACCGATAAGGGAGTTCCCGCTGCCGGATATGGCGTAGACCTTGCCGTCGGAGGAGCCGATTATGATATCGTCGCGCATGTCGCCGTCGAGGTCGGCGACCGCGGCGGTCGAGCGCACCGGCCCGCCGGTCGAGACCGGGAAGCCGGGCACCGAATTGCCGCTGCCGGTCAGCGCGTAGACGTTACCGTCGTCGGAGCCGATGATTACCTCGCCGCGCTTATCGCCGTTGATATCGCCTATGGCGGGCGACCCGGCGACGGTATCGCCGGTCGAGACGGGCCAGCCCGGCAGGAGTTGGCCGCGGCCGTCGAAGGCGTAAACCTTGCCGTCCTTACAGCCGATGACGATTTCGTCGCGGCCGTCGCCGTTGATATCACCCATGGACGGGGAGCTTTCCACCGGCCGTCCCTGGTCCATGTCGACGAGGATGGGGAAAGGAGCTTTGTCTATCAAGGCCGAGGCCGAGCCCGCGAAAAGCAGCAAGGCCGCGAACGAGACAAAGAACCGTACGTTCATCCGTGCCGAGTTAATCCTAAACATAGGCAACAACTCGAATCGGGTGGCATGTTTAAAGTGCAGTTTAATCCGCATAATATTTATCACATACCGACTTCGGCGTCAAGTAAATTTAACGATTCCAGAAAATAAACTCGCCGTACCTAAAGTGGTGTCGTAAAAAAAGCTTACTCCGTATCCGCCCCCGCGGCCCGGCTCCAGCGGTCGTGGACCCATACCCATTGTTCCGGGTAACGGGCTATCCATTTCCCCAGCGCCGCCGACCAGGCCGCGGTGTCCTCCCGCAGGGCGTCCTTCACCCGGGGGGCGGCCGACGGCGTCACCGGCTCCTCCGCTACGATGCGGTAATTGTTATCGTCTTTTCGGATAATAACGATGGGGACCAGCGGCGCCCCGGCCCGACGGGCGAAGAGCGCCGGCCCCACCGGCGTCCGGGCGGGCCGGCCCAAAAAGTCCACTATGACACCCGGGACGTCCGAAATGTCCTGATCCGCGACCGTACCCAGGAAGCCGCCGTCCCGCAACCAACCGAACGCCACCGCGGGCGGTTCGGTCCGGTAGATGGTCCTGACGTCCAGGCGGCGCCGCGCCAGCCGGGCGGCCCGGTCGAAGTTGCGGTCGTAGGCCGGCGTCGCCAGGACGGCGATGCCCCCCAAACGGGAGGCCACGTAGCCGCCCAGGAGTTCCCAGTTCGACAGGTGGCCGGTTATCCCCACGACCCCCCGGCCTTCGGCCATCGCCCGCGTAACGTGCTCGAAGCCCTCCACCTCGACGGCGCGGGAGAGGCCGCGCTTGCGCCAGCCGCTGAAGATTAGGAGGTCGAGGAGGCCCAGCGTGAAGTTGCGGTACATCCCCCGGCAGATGCGGCCCGCTTCCCCGTCGTCCACGCCGAGCGTTTCGGCGATGCGGCCTCGGGCGGCGTCGCGGGTCCTGCCGCCGGCGGCGTAGGCCAACCGGCCCAGCGGCCCCCCGGCCGCGAGCGCCAGGCGCCGGGGCGTCAGGGCCACGAGGCCGCGGAACAGGAGGAAGCCGAGGTACAATAGGCCGTGGCGCAGAGGGCGCGTGAAACGGCGCAACATAACCCTATATTATAATAGGTGAGGACGGGGGCGGTCAAATTAATTCGCTTGTAATCCGTCCGCGGCCGAAAAAAGCCGCCCCGAAGGGCGGCCTCGGTTAACATGAGCTTCGGCGGTTAATCGCCACCGGCCGGGTAGAGGTTAACCGTAACGCTCGGGTATTCGAATTCGAACTGGGCCGACTCGTAAGCCACGACGTTATCCACTATCCCATAGACCGTCATGGTATGGCCGTCGTGAGCGATGGCCTCCGCGTAAGTACCTTGGCACCAGTATTGGCCGTACTTGTTGGACGTATCACTCCCAAATACGTAAGACGCGCAGTCCCAACAATACACGCAGCAGTACACGCCTTCAACCGGCGTAAACCCGCCGCCGGGATCGGTAGTGTATACGAAGCCCGTCACGCCGTACCAAGTGTCTAACCCCGAATCGCCCGAACTGGTCGTCGGCTCTCCCACCTCCGAACACCCGGCCAGCAAACCGACGCCCACGGCGAACGCCGCAACCGCTACCCACCGTAAGTATTTCGCGATCATTACGCTACCTCCTCAGTTAAACCGTTAAATGGTTTAAACCTCTTCCCGACTAATTATAATACACGTATTACGACAAGTCAAATTAAATCATAGGTCCTATATATAAAGTATAATTATATTAATACTACCACTAAAAACGATTATTAATAGCATTATATTGACTGTTATTCAGAATAAATATACACTTACGCGAATCGCTATTATCGTCATACCGAAGATTATGGCCCACGGAAAAAGCCGCCCCGGGAGGCGGCTTTCGGAAGCGTATCGCTTTCGGGACTACCGGTACATCGCTTTGATTTTACCCATCGAGGCGGGTTGTACGTTGACCGTACCCGGGCAATGGATCCGGTATACCACCAGCGAGGAGCCGGCGCCGACCCAGAGATACTGGCCGTAATAGGCGATACCGTAAACGTTGGCACCCGGATAGGTGAACGAGGCGACGAGCGAGCCGTTAGTGTTATAACCGTATATCCGATTGCCGTCTAACCCGCCCCCCCAAACGAGCCCGTTGCGCCAGTCGTACGCGATTTCGATTAACGGTTGAGACGTATTATGGGAACGGACCATACTGCCGGTGGTAGTATAATAAATCAAAAACTGGTACAAGGAGTTAGACACTATGATACGGGAGGTGCCCGCGCCCCCGTCGCCCGTCGCGAGAGGAGCCGCACCCGAGCTGTAAGGGAGGATATCGTACGATTCGTATACGCTTCCGTTGGCCTCGGCCGTCTTAAAAAGTACGCCAAGAGGTGTACTCTCAAAGGGGGCAACCTGATAGAGATATCCGCCCGACTGGTAAGCCAGGCCCCTGGTCGGGTCGGCGCCGGCAGCTGTGAAGTGATTGAAGATTGAACCACTCGTCGGGTGAATCCGGTAGATTGCTTTACCCCCGGTATAATTCGCGCAAACGTACAGATACGATTCGCTCATCGCCAGGCCGTATTGGACGTCCGGTATGGGGACTGACCCGACGACGTCCCCCAGCGCGGCGAACGCCGAGACTACCATGCCGAGGCCGATAACCCCTACCGCTACCGCTTTAAGCATATTTCCTCTCCTTGGATAAGGTCTTAATACGACGTTATTTTATTTGCACTCACTTTAATCAATACCGACTTATAAGTCAAGGGCGAAAACCGCGGTTTCCGTTAATCAGGAACGCGGCAACAAAAAAGCCGCCCCGAGGGGCGGCTAATTTTTTCCTAAATCATTAAAACTTACCGGAACAGCGCCTTAACCTTACCGACCGAGGCCGGGGTAATACTGGTTAGTTCGGTGTCCATCTGGTACACGTATTTACCGGTGTAATCGCAATACCAAACGTACGTACCGTCCCAGGCGCAACCCGACGGCCTGGTGCCCGCGGGTACCGGCGAGTACGACTCCACGACGGAGCCGGCGGTCGTTATCCGGTAGATCCCGCCGTTAGAGCTGGGCCAGTTGGCCACCCATATATAGCCGCGCGAATCCCAATCGACGCCGCCGTTAAAGGTGCCCGGGCCCTCAACTGACGAGATAACCGAGCCCGCCGTAGTCAGCTGCCAAATGTAGTTCCCGCTACGGGAGGATGAATACCAGAGATTCGTCCCGTCGCTCGTAATGCCGTAACCGTTCGCCGGGCCGGCGAACGAGCTGATAATACTCCCGCTCGAGTCGCGGTAATACGCCACACCGGGGGAATAGGTGGTAGTCCAGTAGTGGGTACCGGTGAAGTGAACGCCGATGCCGCTCGACGGACCGGTTATACTACTTACGACGGAGCCCGTCGTCGTCGTTTTGAAAACCGCACCGTCGGTGTGGCTCATGTGGTAAATATACCCGCCGTTGTAACACATCCCTATGGGGCTCGAGGTGACGGGCGAAAGGAACGACGATATTATGGATCCTGCACCGAAAGCCATCCCTGCAACCAAGATAGAACCTGCTACGATGATTACCCTACTGCGCATTCGCGCCTCCTTTGAAAAAAACGATAAATTAACTGCCCTTAACTCCCAAATCTAATCCTATATGATATAATATCATTTCACGCGCAAGTTGTCAAGATATTATTCTTCAACCTAACCTGCCAGGCCTCCTCGACCCCGACAGGAGGTAATAGGGTTGATATTCGCGGGTGCCGTGCGCCCTTTTTATTCCCGAGGCGGCGATATCTTCGCCGGAGAGCCACCTGGATCCGCCCGACAACGGCGGCCCCCCCCCAACAAAAAGCCGCCCCGAAGGGCGGCCTGGGCGTTCTGCAAATGAGGTGGTTAACCGTCGACGACGGGATAGAGGTTAACGTTGAACATCGATAACGACGTCATAGAATATTGGAACATATACGACGCATATACTACCTCGTTATTAACTATCCCGTAAACCGTCATCATGTGGCCGTCGTGGGCGGCCGCCTCATACGGCGGCGCTGTGCAGTAGTAAGAGCCGTTTATATCCGAAGTATCAGCACTAAACACGTAGGTCTCGCAGTCGTGACACCATACGACGCAGTAAACCCCCGGAACGGGATTCGCTACCGTCAGATCCTCGTCATCGTATACGGCGCCCGCCACGCCATACGGGATATCTTCTTGTAACGCCGAGGGCGAAACCGTCGGTTCGCCGACGTCCGAACACCCGACCAGCAAACCTACTCCCAGGGCGAACGCCGCGACCACTACCCACCGAAAATATCCCGTTAACATTACGCTACCTCCTTCGTCGAATGTTTCCCCGTTATTGAACAACCGCTCGCTGCGTTATTAGTCATCGCCGCCGGCGGGGTGAAGGTTAATTCCCCATTCGTTCGGAGCTGTGAATTCAAACCGCGGTGATTCGTGCGTTATCGTCATACCGTTAGTGGTTCCGTAAACGGCCATTTCGTGGCCGTCGTGTGCACTCGCCTCGGAGGGCGTAGCATCGCACCAGTAAATACCATTCAGATCGGAAGTATCCGGATTAAACACGAACGTCTCGCAATCCCAACAATAAACGGAGCATGCACAGTTGGGAACGGGGTTCGCAACCGTTTCGTCTTCGTTGTCATAAACCGTACCCCCGACTCCGTAAGCCGGGTCTCTATCCGTCGTTACTACAGGCGTCGCAGTTTCGCCGACGTCGGAACACCCTACCAGTAATCCTACTCCCAGGGCGAACGCCGCAACCGCTACCCACCGAAAATATCCCGTTAACATTACGCTACCTCCTTAGGTAAATACTTCCCCAATATCGAGAACCGCTCAATGCGTTAATCGAAGGGAAGCCGCCCCTCGAGGGCGGCTTCCGCTTCACGGGGCCCGGCGATTAGTCGTCGCCGCCCGCGGGGTAGAGGTTGACGTCCAAATCTTTCGGAGCAGAGAACTCGAACATGTACGATTCGTGAGTTATCGTCATGCCGTTAGTACTCCCGTAAACGGTCATTTCGTGAGTGTCGTGGGCACTGGCTACAGAGGGCGTAGTCCTACACTCGTAACCACCGTACTGGTTGGAGGTATCACTGCCGAACACAAACGTCTGGCAATCCCAACAATACACGGAGCAATCGCAGTTGGGAACGGGGTTCGCGACCGATTCGTCTTCGTTATCATAGACCGTACCGAACACGCCATAATCCTCGTCCGTATCCGTCGTTGCCAACGGCGTCGTCGGCTCTCCTACCTCCGAACAACCGACCAGCAAACCTACTCCCACGGCGAACGCCGCAACCGCTACCCACCGGAAATATTTCGTGACCATTACGCTGCCTCCTGAGTTAAATGGTTAAACAGTTTAAATCTCTTCCCTTTTATTTAAAACACCTAATATGTGATAGGTCAAATAAAATAATTGATAATATTGATACAATAATAATCTATATATTATCGTGTTAACCTCACATATATAAATATATAGACGATTATTAATGCTATATTATTTACATATATTCTGAATTTATATACACTTACGGTGGATTAATTTATAATTATGGGTTATACCTTGGGCCGACTCCTTCGGTAATTCTACCTAAAAAAAAGCCGCCCCGAAGGGCGGCTAACTTTTTCCTAAATCATGACATGAAACTCACCTAAACAACGCCCGGACCTTCCCGAGCGACGCCGGTTCCACGGCGACGTCGGTCCAGGTCATACGGTATACCCACTCGGTATTTTTATCCGATAACCACAAGTATCGGCCGTCCCAGGCTACGCCGGTGGGGCCGCCGAACTCGATAAAGTGCGAGTTCAGCACCGACCCGGTGGTGGTCATGCGGTATACGTATCCGCCCGAAGCGCCGTCCTGCACCACGAAAAGGGCTTCGCCGTCCCAGTCGATGCCGCGGTTGGTGTAACCCAGGCCGTGGGGCGCCTGGAACGACGACACGACCGACGCCGACGCGTCGAGCTGGTAAACGTAATTCCAGTTGTGGTTGCCGCCGGTGGAGTACCATAAATAGCCGCCGCCGTAGGTTATCCCCTCGCCGTTCGTCGGCGCCGCGAAGGTCTCGACGACGCTCCCGGCGCCGTTCATCTGCACGATGCGGTTGAAGGGTACCTGCGACCAGCGGGAATAGACCCAGTACGCGGAGCCGGTATAATCGACGTCCACCGCGTAACGGGGATCCGGCAAAGACGACACGACGGCGCCGCCGGTCCGGGTTACGATAACCTCGGCCGGGCCGTTGTAGTTGGCGTGATACAACAGGCCGTCGTGGTAACCGATGCCGTCCACGCGGTCGTTGCACGGCGACTCGAACGACGAGACGAACGATCCCATCTCGGTCGCCGACGCCCACGCGGTTACCAGCGCTATCGCAATCAATGCCGTCGCGGTTCTCATATCTTTTCGTCCCGGGGCCCGTCCGCCGGGACCCCTTGGACCATTTTAATTATACTCCGGCAACCCGGCCGTGTCAAGGGCCGTGCGTTCCGAAAAGCCGGCCGACATGACCGGCGCTTTAAAAGCTAGCGGAACAGCGCCTTCAATCGGCCGAACGACGCCGGTTCGACGCCGACGTCGCCGATAGTTATCCGGTACACGTACTTGGCCCCGACGTAATTCGCGTACCATACGTACGTACCGTCGAAGGCCACACCGGCCGCCCGGCCTACCGGTACGTCCAGCATCCGCATCACCGACCCCGAGGTCGTAAGCTGGTATATTTTGGAATCGCCACTCGAGTCGGCGAGCCACAGGTAGTCGCCGTCCCAGTCGAGGCCGGCGCTGTTATCCCCCGGCGCCGCGAAAGAGGCGGCGAGCGATCCCGAGGTCGTCACACGGTAGACGTAGTCCGTAGCGTCGGACGAGACCCAAAGGTGCGTGTCGTCGCGCGTGATGCCGGTCGCGTTGGCCGGGGCCGGGAAGGAGGTCTCCACGCTGCCGGTCGTATTGATACGGTAAATAAGGCCCGTCGCGGAACGCGTACACGTCCAGTAATAATGGTACGCGCCCTCGACGCCCCAGGTGTCGGCGGGACAAGGAATGGAAACCAATACGGCCCCGGCGGCGTCGGTCCCGTATATCATATTGGTCGTATCGGAGACGTGATAGATGCGGCTGTGGGGAGTGGCGTACGCCAGGCCCCGGGGCGTTCCCGAGGCGTGAGGAGATTCGAACGACGCTACGATGGAACCGCCGGTACTCCAGGCCGCGGCCGCGGCCAATAGCATAACGGCGAGCGCGCCCCGCCAATACGTTGTTCCCATTTTAATACCCCCTGTTCAGTCCGTTAACGCAAAAGTTAATTATGACTTATTATATTATAATATATATTCGATCGCTTATCAAGTTTATGTCATACCCAACCCTGGCGGTCCAGCGTCCGGTACTGGATGGCCTCGGAGACGTGGCCCGCCGCCACGGCCTCCTCCCCCGCCAGATCGGCTATGGTCCGGGCGAGCTTGAGGACGCGGTGGTACGCCCGGGCCGTGAGGCCCAGCTTCTCGATGGCGGTGCGGAGGAGCTTCTCGCCCTCGGCGTCCGGGGCGCAGTAGCGCTCGACGCCGCGGGTGGTCATCTGGGCGTTGCAATGGATGCCCGACCCGGCGAAGCGGCGCCGCTGGACGTCGCGGGCGAGGTTGACCCGTTCCCGGATGGCCGCGGAGGACTCGCCGCGCCGCTCGTCCGTCAGCTCCTTGTAGCGGACCGCCGGGACCTCGAGGTGGATGTCGACGCGGTCGAGCAGCGGCCCCGAAATGCGGTTGAGGTAATTGTGCACTTGCGGGGGCGAACACCGGCATTGCCGCGTCGGCGAGCCCAGCCAGCCGCAGGGGCACGGGTTCATGGCCGCGGCCAGCATGAAGCGCGCCGGGAAGGAAAGCGATATCTTGGCCCGGGAGATGGTGACGCCGCCGTCCTCCAGCGGCTGGCGGAGGACCTCTAGGGTGGAGCGTTTGAACTCCGGCAGCTCGTCGAGGAAGAGAACGCCGTTGTGCGCGAGCGACACTTCCCCCGGCCGGGGGATGGAGCCGCCGCCCACCAGCCCCGCCTCCGAGACGGTGTGGTGCGGCGCCCGGAAAGGCCGGGCCGCGACGAGCGCGTTGTCCCGGGGCAACAGGCCCGCGACGGAGTGGACCTTCGTCGTCTCCAGCGCCTCGTCGAGCGACATGTCTGGGATTATGGTGGGGAGACGCCGGGCCAGCATGGTCTTGCCGGAGCCGGGCGGCCCCAGCATCAGGACGTTGTGGCCGCCGGCGGCCGCCACCTCCAGCGCGCGCTTGGCGTGCTCCTGGCCCTTGACGTCGGCGAAGTCGGCCCGGTAGACGCGGCTGCCGTCGAAGACCGCGGCCACGTCCACGTCGCGGGGCGTTACGTCCTCTCCGCCGGCGAGGAAGGCCGCGGCCTGGGCGAGCGACTCCACCGGTATGACGTCCACGCCGTCGACGACCGCGGCCTCGTTGGCGTTCTCGGCGGGGACCAGAACGCCCCGGCAGCCGGCGTCGCGGGCGCACACCGCCACGGGCAAAGCGCCCCGCACGGGCCGCACCGTCCCGTCCAGCGCCAGTTCCCCCACCACCACGTAGTCGCCTTCCCTCCCTATCTCCAACTGGTCGGTGGCGAGGAGGAGGCCCAGCGATATGGGAAGGTCGAAGGAGGGGCCTTCCTTGCGCACGTCCGCTGGGGCCAGGTTGACGGTGTAGCGTTTGAACTTGACCGTGAAGCCGGAGTTCCGTATGGCCGCCTGTACGCGGTCGCGGGACTCCTTAACCGCGGCGTCGGGCAGGCCGACGACGGTGAACATGCCCTGGACGCCGGCGCCGGCGTCCACTTCGACTTCCACGGGATAAGCGTCAATGCCGAGTAGCCCGGCAGACAGGACTCGCGCGTGCATAACCCTCCCTGTATGGGGGATGGGCGGCTCGGGCCGCCCGGAGACTAGACTACTTCCATTCCCGGCCGCAGCTCCGGCAGTGCCACTCGGGCGCGTCCTCGGGATGGACGCAACCCTCGATGACGACTTCGCCCCGCCGGGCCGCCTCGACAAGTTCCCAGCTCGGCTTGCCGTACACTATCGGCACGACGTTCTTCTTCGAGCCGCATACGGGGCACGCGGGCCGATCTTCCAGGGGCGGCAATAAAGCCGCGATTTCCTCGTCGGTCAGTTTATTTTCCATTTCTTCCGTCGAGGCCGTTTCAGCGTCGGCCGCGGCCGTTTCAGCGTCGGCCGAGGCCGTTTCAGCCGAAGACGTATCCTCGACCTCGGCCCGGCCGTTGCCGCCGCAGGCCAGGCCGATAGCGGCGATAATTAACGTAATAGAAAATAATAATTTTACCAGTATCTTCATGTGAAGGATTCCCTATCGTGACGCGGTTCCGTTCCGATTAATATAACGTATATTTTAACGGGGGCGCCGTCCTGCGTCAGAACGTTTCGGCCACCACCTCCGCTATCTCGTCGCTCTCCCAGTAGGCCGAGTGGACGCGGGGGAAGCCCTCTCCCAGCGACACGCAACGGTCTACGACGACCCGTTCCCCCTCCACCTTATCATAAAGGAAGGCCACCGGATAGGCCACCAGGTCGTCCCGCGTCCAGAAGTTGACCCAGCGGGGGTTGGAGAGGCCCTCCGTCGGCCCCAGGCCGATTACCTCCGGCCTAAGTTTCTCCCTGCGCCGAATCTTCTCCACGAGTTCGGCGGACCGGAAGATAAAAGGCACGATGGGCGAGCCCATGGTGTAGAAACGCCGGACGCGGAGGCGACCTCGGCGGGCCAGCCGGCGTATCTTATTCAACGTTACGCCCAACAGCGGCCGGGCCCCCCAGCCGAAGAGGCGGTAGAGGAAGTCGTGGCCTATGACGGTCCCGGCGCTATGGGTGACGAAGGTGAGCGACACGCCCCGGCGCCGGGCCGCCCGACTCCCCTTGATATGCCGTTCTATCTCCGCGTCGAGGTGCCGGTAGACGTTTTCGCGCACGGCCTTGGCGCCGTCGGCCGAGACGTAGTAGAACATGTCCGCGAAGCCGTATAGGAACGCCTCACGGGCGCCGTCGGTGAACTTGCGCAGGGGGTTGAAGTTGAAGCCGCGGCGCTTCTCGCCCGCCGCGAGCCGGAGCGCTTCGCCGGCGACGACGCGTTCGGCCTCGGCCAGGTACTTGTCCGGCCCGAGCGAAGCCTCCCACCCCCACTCCACCATGATGGGGGGCTCGGGCCAGGGAGAGAGGCCCCGGCCTCGGAGTTCCTTGTTGACCCGCGCCTGGAAGGCGAGATAAGTCGAGGCGTGGGACCGCGGCTCACGCTCGGACGTGATGCCGTGGATGAAGACCGGGACCTCGAGCCACTCCTGTTCGGCCATACGCTAGCGGATCACGACCACGCGTTTCGTCGCCGTCTCGCCCGCGGCCTCCAGCCGGGAGACGTACACGCCGGGCGCGAGGTCGAGCGTCGCCGCCACCTCGCTCGGGCCCGCGGGGGCCGGCCCGTCGAAGAGCACGGCCACCGAGCGGCCGGAGAGGTCGTAAAGCTCGAGGGTCGCGTGGCACGGACCGGCCAGGCTGAAGGCGAAGGTCGCGTTGCGCCGCGTCGGGTTGGGCCGCACGGCCAGGCCGAACGCGGCCGGCCGGGTCCCGCCCGCCTTAACCTCCACCGGCCCGTACGACTTCACGACGCCGGAAGGAGCGGTCGCCTTTAATATATAGGAGTAGGTTTCGCCGGCCGCGGCACCCTCGTCGAGGAAGCGATAGGGCCCCAGGCCCGTTATGGGCGCGGCGTTAATTTGGCCGTATCTGTCGGCGTCTTCCGCCTTCGCCTTGCGGTACAGGTCGTAGCCAACTTTTTCGTTACGCGCGGGGTCGCGCCACGTGAGCCTGACGCCGGCGGGGACGCCCGTCGCCGCGAAGTCCGCCTCCCCCACGCCGATCGGCACGTCGAGGTTCGTCTCGCCCGTATGCCAGCAGTCGTGGTGGTAGGTGGGCCAGGCCGCGAGCGCGCGGTCCCAGGTTCCGGGGAGGTCCCAGAGGTGGACGTACGCGTTATTGGCATTGTCGTTCGAGAGGTGGCAGTAGTCGGCGTCGCCGTCGCCGTCCACGTCCGCCGCGGCGCCGATATTATCCGTGGTCCACCCGGTGACGCGAATGGGCCAATCATCCATCGGCGTACCGTCGTGGTCGTAGCCGTGAAGCCAGCTCTGCGAGGTGGACGTTTCCATAATCGCCGCCCCGGCCGTAATCTCGAGGCGGCCGTCGCCGTCGAGGTCCGCCACAACCGGGTTGCCGCGGATCTGCCAGGAGTTGGGAACGGTCACGGGCCAGCCGGGGACGTTCGAGCCGTCGAAGTTCCAACAATAAAGCGTTCCAGTATTCTGGGCCGCGTTGATGTTGTCGTCGCCCAAGATAATCTCCATCTGGCCGTCGTTGTCCACGTCGCCGACGGAGGGCGAGCCGTAGGCGTGCGGGTGGTTGAGGTTCACGGGCCAGCCGGCGGCCGCCGAACCGTTATGGTGGAAGACGTACATCCGGCCTGTGCCGCTCAGCGTATCGACCGGGCACGCTATCTCCATATCGCCGTTGCCGTCGAAGTCGCAGAGGGCGGGCGCCGAGTAGTTGAAGCGGTAGTCGCCGCCGGGCGTGAAGGGCCACCCCGGCATAATCGTGCCGTCGGTTTCAAAGGCGTACAGCGACTGATAGGTGGAGTAGGCGAACTCGAGCTGGCCGTCGCCGTCCAGGTCGCCCGTGGCCGCCGTGCAGGACGGGACGTGGTCGAGTTCCACCGGCCAACCGGTCCAGGGCGTGCCGTCGCCCTCCAGAATGTAGAGGTCCGCCACCGGATAGCGGCGCACGCCGACGATGATGTCCAGGTCGCCGTCGCGGTCCATGTCGCGCAGGCTCGCCGACTCCGACGGGTTGTTGCCGCCGAGCGACGTGGGGAAACCCGCCGTCGCACTCCCGTCGGTCTCCCAGGCGTAAATCGAGCCGCCGCTCGACGGGCCGCGGCTGAACGCCACCACTTCCGGCTCGCCGTCGCCGTCTATGTCCCCCACCGCCGGGCCGCTCTGGCAGTAGGGCGAACAGGTCTGCGGCCATCCGGGGAAGGCCGAGCCGTCGTGGTTCCAAATATAAACCTGTCCCGTCGACGTCCCGACCAGGATCTCGAGGTCGCCGTCGCGGTCGAGGTCGTAGAAGGTCGGGTTGTCGTTGGGGGCGAAGGTCCCGTTCGCGGAAATCGTTATGGGCCACCCGGGGAAAGAGGGCGGCGCGTCGTAGGGCCCCGGGGCCGGGTCGCCCGCGACGTTGACCACGTCGGAACCTCCCGCGGCCGCGTCCCCCACCGTATGGCCGACCGTCGCCGCCGCCACCGGCCCCGCGGCCGCGAGTAGTATTAAAAGCATTCCGTATCTCATATTACGCCGCCTCCGTTCGCGCGTCACGTTTGATTTATATTTAAAGTAACCCGACTTATTAACCTTGAAGCATCTCGCATCCCGGCCTAGCCTTCGGCCGAGAACGCCTCCACCGGATAGGTGTAGCCGTCCGGCAGCTCCTCCCGGGCGGCCAGCCGGGCCCGGAGGAACTGGCCGCAGTTGCTGCCTATTAAATTTTCCTCGGGCTCGCCGATGCTCAGGATGACGTCGAAGCCCTCGGCCCGAAGGTCCTCGACGATCCGGCCTTCCCCGGCCGCGGCCGACGCCTCGATATGGGAGCGCAGGCCGTTGCGCCTCGCGGTGTAGGTCGGGTTGAGCGGCGTCAACTTGACGAGGAATTTCTCGGGGTCGAAGGTCCGGGCCAACCGGCCGGCGTCGAGCGGTGCCCCCTCCGCCAGTGCGAAGTTGAGCGTTATCTTGCGGTCGCCCGGTTCGAAGAAGGACTCGCCGTAAGCGGCCACGCGGGCCACGGGCCACTTCCGGACCGGGACCAGCCGGTCGCGCATCCCCTCGTCGGTGGTGTGGATGGAGAACTGGAGCTGGAAGCGGCCGCCGGAATAATATCGGCTCTTTACGGCGCGGAGCCGTTCGAAGAAGTCGTCCGCCCCCGCCGGCGCCACGGTGGATACGGCGGGCATGAGGCCCGGCGCGTCGTAGCGCCCCGGCAACCCCTCCAGGACGTCCAGGACGGCGCCGTTGAGCGCGGGCTCCCCTACCCGGGCGAACTGGATCTTGAACTTCTTCGCCGGGACCTCCCGCGACGGGTACCGCCGCTCCACCAAAAAATCTATCTGGCTAAATATCTCGGCCGCGGACATCTTCCCGCGGTAGTAACCGCCGGCGTCGCACATGCGGCAGGCCACGGGGCAGCCGAAGAGCGACGAAACTATAAGCACCCACTTCTCGCCGATGGGATACGGCGGTTGGACCGCCTCGACGAACTCGGCCAGCTTGTCGTCCTCGAACGCCGCGACGTACGCGGTCGCGAGGTCGGGCCGGCCCGACGCGGCCACGACTTTCAAACCTGTCCCTCTTTCATCTTTTTATATATCCTCATAGCGGCCCGTAGGCCGTCGCCGGCGGCGATGGCCGCCTGGCGCAGGTCACCGTTGCGCACGTCGCCGACGAAGTACAGCCGGCCGTCCACCTCCAACTTCCCGGCCTTCTCCATAAAAGATTCTCCGATGAAACCCATCTCCGGCTCCCGGCCCAGCGCCAGAAGGACGTAGTCGGCGCGAACGGCCTCGGGGCCCTCCGGCCCCTCGACGGTCAGGTCCACGCCCAGGCCCGTCACGTCCAGCTTCGACACCTCCGCGGCCGGCCGGTATTCGACGTTCGGCGCGGCGGCGACGCGGCTCTCGAGCGGCGGGATGCAGCGCGGCCTTGCCCCCCGGCCCAGGATGAGCACGTCGCTCCCGCGGCCCAGGTTCAGCGCGTAGTCGAAGGCCGCGTCCCCCGCCCCCACGACGACGACGCGCTTGCCGGAAACGTCCCCCATCCGGTACACGTCGTAGAACACCCGGCCGTAGGTCTCGGCCCCGAGACCCGGAAACTCCCGGGGCCGCGTCCCGGAGGCGACGATGAGAAGCGGATACGGCCGGGGTGAACCGGCGGCCTCGACGACGAACGCGTCTCCCTCGAACGAGGCCGCAGTCACCTCCTCCCGGCAGAGCGCCACGTCGTACCGGCGCAGGTGGTCCTCCAACCGGGTCGCGAGTTCCGCGCCGGCGATGCCTTCCGGGAAGCCGGGGTAGTTCTCGACGAGGTGGGCGTTATGGAGGAGGCCGCCGACGGGGCCCCGTTCGTACACGGTGGGGTCGAGGCCGCAGCGCCGGAGTTGCACCGCGGCCGCGACTCCCGCCGGCCCCGCGCCAACGACGGCTATTTCCGCCGGAGTCATAATCCCTTGTGCCGCTCCCCCACGAAATCCTCCAGGAAACCGACGAGCAAACCAACGTCTTGTTCCATATCCATCTCGCGCCAGGTCGTCTCCACGACGGTGTCGCCCCGGAAGGGGAGGTAGACCTCGATAACCGCCGCCCGGGTACTGCACGTGTCGGTCGGGATGGGGTTGTCCAGCACGTACTTGAGTTCCTCGAAGAACAGGGCCGCTTCGCCCGTATCCATCTTGAACGTGAAGCTCTCGAGCGGTTCGTTATTCTCGTAGAACCAGCCGCGGGAGTTGTCCACCTCCACCTCGACGGCGTCGCCGAAGGCCGGCCGGAAGGTTATCAGGCCCTCCGTATAGCATTCGCACCCGCCGGATATTTTTACGTATCCGTTACTCTCCAGCTCGAAGCCCCGCACCTTCGCATCCCGGCCGCCGCTGCAGGCCGCGGCCGCGACCAGAAGGGCACAAACGAACGACCGATTCATTTCCACCTCCCGCGTTACCCGTTGATTCGTCTCATTTCGCGGCAAAGGATTCGACCGACTCCTGGAGATAGTCCAACAGGGGATCGAGGTCGTATTTGCCGTCGGCCTCCCGCCACGTCGTTTCGATATCCCCGCTCTTCAGTGGAAGGTATATCTCGACCACGGCCATCCGCGTGCTGGGGCCGTGGTCGGCTTCCCTCGGATAATCCAGCATGTCCTTGACGACGGCGAAGAAGGTCCAGGCCTCATCTTCCGAAATCGACACGTCGCAACCGTGGAAGGGGCCGGAGCCGACGCGAAACCAGCCGCCCCTGTTGTTTACCACGACCCGAACCGAGCCGTCCGCCTTCGGCATGAACCGCATCTCGCCCGCCGTATAGGCGACGCAACCACCCGACACTTTTATATAACCCTCGCGCCGAAGCGTCATGTCGTAGTCGCCGCCGCGCATGCAACCGGCCGCGGCGACACACATACAAATCAATATCGCCAATTTAAATTTCATCCGGCCCCTCCGTTCCCGGACCGTTACCGATTGCCCGGCGCTACGCCAGCAGTTTGATATATACGACGATGAAAAACATCACGATAAGGCCGGCGGCGACCGTCCCCGCCAGAACCTTTACGACCGTTTTATTCATCCGTTTCCTTATTGGGCGGGGTATTGGGGGGGGGCGGCCCCTTCGGCGGCGGCCTCGGCCTTGCGGCGCTTGAACGCGTCCGGCATCATTATCTTCGCGACGACGAACACGGCCACGATACCCGCCGCCGACACGACGACGATTACAAACAGGACGACGATAAATATTACCAGTAACTCCATTACGCCCACGCTGATAACCTCATCTTTTTTAGAAATTGAAACCGCGCTCGGCCAGAAACGCCATTGCCTCGTCGAAGGTGGGGATGCCGGCGCGGCCGCCGAGGACGCGGCACTTCATCGCCGCCACCGCCGAGGCGAAGGTCATGCACGTTTTGAAGTCCCAACCCCGGAGGATGGCGACGTCCAGCGCGCCGTGGAAGACGTCCCCCGCGCCGGTCGTGTCCACCACCGGCTCCACGCGGAAGGGCGCGACCTCGAAGAACTCGTCGCCGTCGAGGCCCACGGCCCCGGCCTCCCCCAGCGTCACGCCGGCGTAGGAGGGGCCCATTTCGACGAGGGCCCGGCAGGCGGCCTCGCGGTCCGAGTGGCCGAACATGTCGTCGGCGAAGACGCGGCTCGTTACGGCCACGTCCGTCCGGGCCAGGAGTTCGACCGTCCCCTCCTTGACGGAGCCGACGTCGTAGACGACGATGCCGCCGGCCGCGCGGCACTCGTCGGCGAAGCAGATGGCCGCGTCCATGTCGTAGCCGTCCACGTGGAGGACCTTGCCCTCCCGCGCCATCTCGTGGCGCATCCGGTCGCATACGGCGTCGGCGAGCTCGCCCCGGCCCGAGATGACGGTCCGCTTGCCGCTGGGCCGGTCCACCAGCACGAGCGAGATTTGTGACCGCGTGTGGGGATGCAGGACCTCGCCGCGAAGGTTAACGCCTTCCCGGCGAAATTCGTCTATGACGAACTGGCCGGCGAAGTCGTCGCCCACCTGGCCCGCGAACGCGGCCGAAAGGCCCATCCGGGCGCAGACGATAAGCGCCGTTCCTACGGGGCCGCCGCCCTGGCGGTCCATCGAGAGGGCGTGCATCTTTTCATCCAGCTCGGGCAAACGGTCGACTTCGGCCACGATATCCATCGCGGCGCAGCCCATGCCGACTACGTCGAATTCCTTGCCCGGCGTTGCCTTCCACGGAAGTTTCATAGGCGGGTCCTCTTTAACGTTCAAACGGATTATAATAGAACGGAAGGCCGGCGGCAAGGGCGGAATGGCCGGAATTACCCTTTGACACCCCGTGGCGGGAGTGGTAAAATAGGTTCGGGAGTGCTGACAGGGTACGAAGCACAAATACGAAAGGTGGCAATAAGGATGTCTTTAATAAAAGGTATTACGTCTTACGTGGCAATCGTTTCGCTCGTCGCGGCCGGCCTGGTATTGTCGGGCGCGGCGCCGGCGGGCGCGGCCACGGGCGGCACGGGCGGCGGCGAAGAAGAAGACGACGGCATCGGGGCCCCCATATTCGGCCTCATCGCCATCGCGGGAATCGCGACCGTCGCCATCTGGCAGAATATCGCCCTCGCCAAGAAGAAGAAAGAAGCCAAGCTCAAAGCGGAAGAAGAGGATAAAGAAGCAGAAGAATACGAGGAGTACTTCGAATTCGGGGAAGAGGACCCGGAAGAGGCGGAAAGCCGTAACGTCGAGGAGATCGACGAAGGGGCCGACCTTTCCACCGCGGCCGCAGTTTCCGCCGAATAACGTCAATGCGAGCGATCTTTAACGTCGTCGCCGCCGGCGCGCTGGCGGCGGCGCTGGTGACGAGTTGTAGCTCCGGCCCGGAGGCGGCCGAGGAGTACAAGCGCGAGTCGTACTTCGAGGTCGTCGGGTGGTTCGAAACGCCGGACAAGGGCCTGGCCGACCTCACGTACGTCGACGGCCACCTCTGGGTCGCGGACGAGGAGGGCGCGGGCCTCATCTACAAGGTGGACCCGGCGAACGGCAGCATCCTCTCCTTCGTCGGGACGACTTACGGCCCGCCGTCCGCGATATGCAGCGACGGGACGTACCTCTACGTCGCGAGCCGCGACACGGGCGACGTCTGGCGCCACCGCATTACGCCGCGCATGGAGGAGCTGGCGACCTTCCCGACCGGCCTCGCCGATATCCGGGCGATGTTCTACGAGGACGGCACCTTCTACGTCCTGGACGCCGGGACCCGGGCCGTATATGAATACGACGACGGCTGGAACCGGGGATCCATCCGGCGCGTGGGTACGGGCGAGGAGTCCATTCGGGGCATGACCCGGGCGGGAGGCCGGACCTGGTCGGCCGACTGGCGGGACGGCTGGCTCAATCGCCACCGCACGAGCAACTTCGACGTCGACCGCAAGTTCTGCACGCCCGGCTGGCATCCGGCGGGGCTGGCCTGGGACGGGACCTACCTCTTCCTGGGCGACACCGGCGCCCGGCGTATATACAAACTGGACATATCCACCGCTCCCTGATCGAGATATAGTCGAATCGTTACGAGGCCGGCCTTCGGGGCCGGCTTTTTCCATTCTACGTGCCGTCAGATGTTACCATCTGGCGGCTTCCGTCCACGGGTAATACCGGGCCGACCTGAAGGTCGGCCCCCACATACGGGGAAAAGCCGCCCGTCGGGGCGGCCTTCCCATTAGAAGAGTGGTGTAGCAGGGGGTTAAGATTCGAAGAGCCAACTTTCTTCTTCGGATACTATCTTGCCGTCCTGGAGGTATATCGTCCGGTCGCAGCGGCCCGCGGCCTCCAGGTCGTGGGTCGCGACGACGACCGCCACGCCCCCGGCGGCCAGTTCGTCGAAGAGGTCGAAGATCTCGTCGCGGACGTCGGGCTCCAGCCGGCCGGTGGGCTCGTCGGCCAATAGAAGCGTCGGCCTTTTAACGAGGGCCCGGGCGATAGCGACGCGCTGCTTGTCGCCGCCGGAGAGGTTGCCGACGCGGAGGCGGCCCTTGCCCTCCAGGCCGGTCCGGGCAAGCACCGCGGCCGGCGGCTCGTCGGCCTCGCCGCCGAAGACCAGCGGCAAAGCGACGTTCTCGGCTACGGTCAACGTCGGGATTAGATAGAAGCGCTGGAAGATGAACCCCACCTCCCGGCGCCGGAGTTCGGTGAGGGCCCGTTCGCCGAGGCCCGCGAGTTCGACACCCGCTACTTTGGCCGAACCGGACGTCGGCGTGTCCAGGCCGCCGATAATATTCATAAAGGTCGTCTTTCCCGAGCCGGAGGGGCCGACGAGGGCCGCCTTCTCGCCCCGGCCTATTTCGACGTCCACGCCGTCGAGCGCACGGATTACCTCGGACCCGCGGCGGTAATGCTTGTGCAGGTCCGCGGTTTGGATAGCCGGTCCGTTACGCATGCACGCCCACCTCCTCCGCCACGACCTCTCCCGCCCGCAGGTGCACGACGCGGTCGGCCCGGGCGGCAAGGTGGGGGTTGTGCGTGGCCGCCACCACCGCCACGTTCTCGCGCCGGGCCACGTCGGCCAGCAGGCCGAATATACGCTCGCCGTTGCGCGTGTCCAGATTGCCCGTGGGCTCGTCGGCGAGGACCAGCGACGGCCGGCCGTAGAGGGCCCGGGCGACGGCGACGCGCTGCATCTCGCCGCCCGACAACTCCCGGGGGTAATGGCGGACGCGGCCTCCCAGGCCGACGAGGTCGAGGAGGCGGCCGGCGTCGTCCTCCCGGGCGCCGAACGCGGCCGCGAGGGCGACGTTCTCCCGGGCGGTGAGCGACGGTATAAGGTAGAAATCCTGGAAGACGAAGCCGACGAAGTCCCGGCGCAGGCGGTCCCGCCCCGCGCCGGAGGCCGCCGGCCTTCCGGCCCAGAGGACCCGCCCGGCGGTCGGTTCGTCCAACAGGCCCAGGATGTTGAGGAGGGTGGTCTTCCCCGCGCCCGACGGGCCCCGCACCGCGACGAACTCGCCGGGTTCCACGGCCAGGTCCACGCCCTTGAGCGCGGATATTACCTCGCCGGGGAGGCGGTAGTCGCGCGTCAGGCCCTCGGCCCGTACGACGTAATCTTTCTCCACGACTCTCACTCCTCCGACCGGATGGCCTCGATGGGTTTCATGGCGGCGGCCCGGGCCGCGGGATACAGGCCGGCCACGAGGCCCAGCGCCAGCGCCCCGCCCAGCGCGCCGAGCAGCAACTCGGGCGTGATGACGACGAGGCTCCCGGAAGGGGCGTACGAGAGAACGCGGCGCACGAGAACCTCGACGCCCCGGCCTCCGCCGATAGCCACCAGGCTGCCGACGACGCCCCCCGCTGCGCACACGACGACCGTCTCCATCCAGATGAGCTTGAACACGTCGAAGCGGCTCGCGCCCATCGCCCGGATGATGCCGAGTTCCTGCGTCCGCTCGAAAACGGACATCAGGACGGTGTTAACGACGCCGATGAGGGCGACGAGTATCGCGATGGCCGCCACCGACATCACCATGACGCGGGCGCTGCCGACGAGGTTCATAATGGTCCCCTTGACCTGGGCCATGGAGACCA
This sequence comes from Candidatus Zixiibacteriota bacterium, assembly GCA_050117845.1. GTDB lineage: Bacteria > RBG-13-66-14 > B26-G2 > WVWN01 > WVWN01 > WVWN01. Next base: position 25,290 of record JASFLY010000014.1, on the reverse strand, counting down.
CCTGGGTACCGGGGAGGCCGTACATCCTTTCCTCGAAGGCCGGGATCGCGCTGACGTCCTTGAGCTTGATGCCGACGCCCGACAGCTTGCCCGGTTGGTCGAAGCGGCGCTGGACCGTCGCGAGCGGCATGTATACCGTGCCGTCCTCCTGGGTCCCCGAGCGTTCGAAGATGCCCACGACCTCAAGCGGCCCGTCCTGGCCGGGTATTAACATACGGTCGCCGACCTTGCGCTGCTCCAGCTCCGCGGCCTCGTAACCCAGAATGACCTCGTCCACGTCCTCCCCGGAGAACCAGCCGCCGGAGCGGAAGGTCATCCAGGGTTTAAGTTCGACGTAGCTGGGCTCGATGCCCATGTAGAAGTTGAAGCCGCCCTCGCCGTCGTTCTTGTCGGGATCGTACGCCACCTGGATGAGCTGGGGCGTAACGGCCTCGACGTCCGGGTCGGCGGCTATGGTATCGTAGACGCCGGCGTCCATATAGCGCAGGCCGCCGCCCCCCTTGAGGAGAAGCGTCGCGGCCTCGTACGGACAACCCTTCGCCGTTACGAGGACCTGGAAGCCCATCTTCTCGATGTCGGCGTTCAGGGCGTTCTCGTAGCCCTCGTTGAAGCCGAGCAATGACACCAGCACGGCCACCGCCACGGCGACGCCGCCGGCGGTCAGCGCCGTGCGAACGCGCCGCCGCACGAGGTTTTTGTAGGCGAAGGCCAACAGTTTCATTAACCGTCTCATTTCGACCACCTCGGCCTATAAGACCTTAACGCCCCGGGCGACGAGTTCAACCTGTCCCCGGGATTCGGCGAACCGGACCGTCCCGGCCGCCCGCACTCTCTTGCCCTGCAAGCTCTGCGGCACGGCGAAATCGCCGCCCACGACGACGTGGAGCGAAGCGCCGGCATCGTCCGCCAGGTCGAGCCAACAGCCGGTCGGGCATACGGCGGTTACTTTGCCTTCCACGGTGACTTCCTCGCCGGCTGCGGCGTCGCCCCGGGAGAGGAGTTCGGCCAGGGCCGCGTCGGCCTTGCCGCCGACGGCCTCGCCGTAACCCTCGCCGGCGCCGCAGGCCCAAAACGCCCCGGCCGCGAGGAACGCGCCAATCAACGCAACGGTAGTTTTCTTGTCCATGGTTGCTCCTTTATTCGTTAACCGTGCATCCGGTCCAGTTTGAAAACGTCGAACAATATCAATGCCTTCATCATGCCGCGCAGCGTGTTGCGGAAGTCCACCTGGCCGTCGGTCAGCGGGTTCTCGAACCCGGCGATTCCCCTCCCCGTGGCCCCGGCGTCGAAACTCTCTCGCAGGCGGTAGAAGTCCGCGAGAGAGAGGCCGAAGAATTGCTTTCGGAACGACTCCGCCCGCAACGCCCCGGCTTCGGGGTGGCTCAGCTTCTGGTAGTACCAACTCCGGATGACGCCCTTCGTATCGGCGGCGATGATCACCTGCATGCCGCCGTAGAGGCCCTTCTGATTTACGCCGAAGACGTAGCCGATGACCTTCTTATCCTCGAATACGGTATAGCAGGCGTACGGCACGTCGAGGCTTTCGTACTCCGGGTCGAGTTTATCGCCCAGCTTCCCCTCGACCTCCTTGCGCAAGGCGGCCCCGCCGTGCTCCTCTATGGTATTAAACTCGGTCTTGTAGGATGTGTACGACGGGAAGAGCCGTCGGACGTCCCGGTCGGGGTCGTTGAGGGTACAGCCGACGGCGGCGTATCCGACCGCGGGAACGAGCGCGAGCGCCAGGCCCAATAACTTTTTCATAGAGATTACCCCCTTACGTCGGCCGGCGCTTAACGGCGCTCCGGGAGCCACCGCGTCGGCGTCGGATAGAAATAATAAAGGTGAAAGAAAGCGGCGTGCCGCGTCGGGCCGGAGCCGTCGTCGACCAGGAAGTACGAGAGGCCCGGCGTGAGCGCGGCGTTGTAGCGCGCGGTCAGCTCGGCGCCCGCCCGGACGACCGGAGGCCCCGCGTACAGGTCCTCGTAGAAAGCCGAGCCCTGCACCGCGGCCTCCAGCCACCGCCAGTCAGGGAACGAGGCCGAACCCCGCACCCAATAGCCGCCGGCGGGGGCGTCGACCACGTAGCCGAGTATCCCCTCGGCCCGGACGCCGAATCGCCCCCGTCGCAGCGCAAAATCCATTCCGGTTAACATTGTCTCCCGTGTTTCGGGTGCTACTACCACCAGGCCGCGCGTCGGCAGGACCTCGCCGTACGCGGCGGACAGGCCGAAAGCCGCCGTATCGACCGCGGCGTCGAGGAAACCGAGCCGCCCCGCCGCGAGCCAGTTCCCGTGGCCGGCCACGGCCACGCCGGAACCCAGCGTCGCCGCGGCCCGGTAGTCCCACTTTTCGAATCGGCCCTGAACGCCCGCGCCCCAGTCCTTTTTAAAACCGAAAGTATCGAAGGCGAATGTTTGCAGCATCGCGCCGTGGGTGTCGAGCGTCGGCTCCAGGCCGAAGGCGACGTCCCGGTGCCCCAGCCATAAATCGGCCCGGCCTCGGGCCGCCTTGACGTGGCCGTAGGCGTTGTGAAGCTCGACGTGGACCGCCGGCGCCGGAGCGGCCTCGTGGAAGGGGGTCAGGACGTAGGGCGATTCGTACGCGCCGTTCGGGTCCGCCGAAAAGCGCGCCTGGATATCCACGCGCCCCACGTCGCCGTACTCCCCCGATACAACCCTGTAATACTCGAAACCGACCGCGGGCCGCTGGCCGGGGACGACGTAAACGGCGTCGCCGTCCTCGTAACCCGCTAGCAGGTTCAATTCGTAATTGAACTGCGTTTGGCCGGCGAGAAGGATACTCGGCGTGAAGGCCATATACATTACCAATTTGGTTACAATAAACCTCAAATTTTTTTACGCCTACCTTAAAAAGCGGTCCAACGCCTCGACGAGCTCCGTCGTAAGGTCCTCGCCCCGGCCTTCCGCCATGGCGGTTTTCACGCAGCTGTTCATATGGCGCCGGGTCACGAGCAACGCCACTTTTTCCAGGGCCCGGCGAGCGGCGGTTATCTGGTCGAGGACGTCGATGCAATACTTGCCCTCGTCGAGCATCCGGGAGATGCCGCGGACCTGCCCCTCGACCCGGGCCAGCCGGCTCTTGAGGAGTTCGTTCGTAATCTCTTCATGTCTCGTTTCGTTTGGCATACCCTATACCCGTATAATGTATAACATATATGACCCGACGTGTCAAGTATAATTACGGTAATCGATCCCGTAAAATGAAAAGCGGCCCCGGGGGGCCGCTTGAAATAATCGTCTCCTATCGTCGCCGAGGCGCCGCTTATTCGTAGATGTCGTAACTCCGGAGTTCGTAGGTAACGGTCCGCCAGTCGACGAGTTCCGGCGGCACCGAGCCCTGGTACTCCTTGTATTGGTTTTCGTATTTGACCAGGCCCACGTCCTCGGCGTAGCGCTCGCTCCATGACTCGGGCTTTATCTCGTTGCCGTTGTCGAAGAAAAGCTCCCGACAATTGAAGGAGCCCGCCGGTACGTTGACGCCCGAGTCACCGCGGTACTGCAACGGGAAATCGACGATAAGGCCGGTCTGGGACCAGCCGCCGATTTCCATGGCGTCGCTCATAAGGTACGACCACATCGCGCGCTCGACGTAGCACTCGTCGTCGCTCGGCCCCAGGACCAGTTCCTCGGTCGGGTATCCGGGGCGGGTAATGGTCACCACGTACGCGTCGGGGAAACCCTCGTACGGCGATTTTACCGTCGTTATCTCGTACGTCAAGGTGTACTCCTCGCGCGGGTTGAATTTACTTTCCTCGACTACCCGGTACTCCCACTTGTTGCCCTGGCCGGTTGGCATGAATTTACAGTAATTCGTCTCCTCCGACGGAGGGGGGGAACCGGTATTGTCGCAACTTATCGCGGCCGCAAACAGCGCGCCGATAGCTAACGTTATTATAATCCGACGAAAACGCATAATATACGAACCTCCACTTATGACCGCTATCATTCTAGTAAAGGCTCCCGGTATTGTCAATATTTATCTCCGAACGTTCTATCCGTCTTACGCCGGCTTTAACCGCACGCTTTATTTTTCGTTGACAAAACGTGTTTTTCTATTAGAATGTGGAAAGTGGGGGGACCCCGTTCCGGGGGCCGATAGGAGGATCGACGATGAAACGCTTAACGATTATAGTAGTTGTAACCGTGACCTGCGCCGCCTCGGCCGCCTTGGCCGATTGGGTTTATTACGGATACTGGTATTACGGCGGCTCGGGCCAGCCGAATTTGGATAACCCGTCGGGCGTCGCCGTGGCGCCGAGTACGGGCCACGTATACGTGGCCGATACCGGCAATCACCGCGTCTGTTATTACAACCTGTACGTGTCGACCAGCGGCTCCATCGTGCCCTCATTCGTGGGGTCGTGGGGTTCCTTCGGCAACGGAAACGGCCAGTTTAACTACCCCGTCAGCGTCGCCGTGGGCGCCAACGACTACGTTTACGTGACCGATCGCTCCAACCACCGGGTGCAGTTCTTCACCGGCAACGGGTCGTTCATAGGCCGGTGGGGCGAGTACGGCTCCGAGAACGGGTCGTTTAAAAACCCGTGGGGCGTCGCCGTCGCGTCGAACAAAACCGTATTCGTGGCCGACTCGTCGAACGACCGGATCCAGCATTTCACGGCCACCGGCTCGTTTTTGGGGGCCTGGGGCGGGCCGGGTTCCGGCGCCGGCCAGTTCCGCGACCCGCGGGGCGTCTCCGTGGATACCAGCGGCCAGATATACGTCTCCGACGTGGGCAACAGCCGCATCCAATACTTTACGTCGGACGGCTCTTTCGTGAACGAATGGGGTTCCCGGGGCACCAGCGACGGCAAATTCGAAACCCCATCCGGCCTGGCCTTCTCCCCCGCCGGCGATATCTTCGTGGCGGACACCGGCAACGACCGGGTCCAGCAGTTCTCGCCCGCCGGGTCCTTCGCCGGCAAATTCGGCGAATCGGGCTCCGGGTCCGGGGATTTCGACTATCCGCTGGACATCGCGGTTGGCCGGACCGGCTTTTTGGCCCTGGTGGCCGATACGCGCAACGACCGGATTCAAATGTGGCGCTGGAGCGACGTGGCCGTGACGCCGACGTCCTTCGGCCGGGTTAAAGCCTTATTCCGGTAATAATCCCGAAACCACCTCAAGCCGCCCTCTGGGCGGCTTTTCTATTGCGGCGTTAAAGCAGCCCCGCCCGTTTTTTACCAGAAAAGCGTTGATTATCGTCTTAACATATGCTAGCTTCGTACGCTGTGGAAAAAGCAAATTTACGCAATATAACATTGGCGTTCCTCTTAGCCACGGCCTTCGTCGGGGCCGCCGGCGCCGGGGATACCGACCTCGGCCTGTACGTTTACCCCAACCCGTTCTTCATCGGCCTGAACAAGGCCAATCTGGCGTACGTATTGCCCGCCAGCGGGACGGTTTCGATAAACGTATATGATTACGAGGGGAACCTCGTTAGCACGCCCGCCGACGCCCTTCGTCAAACGCCGGGAGAGCACCGCGGCGAAATAAGCTGGGACGGCCGCGACCGGAGCTACGATTACGTAAAACCGGGCCCATACGTCGTCGTCCTCGAGGTCGAAATACAGGGCACGACCTACCGCGACACTTTCGTCGCCATCGTGAATCGATAACGCCGGCGCCCGCGGCCGGCCCGCCCCGGCGCCACGTAAAGCAAATGGCACGAAACTTAACACGCTTCTGCTGGATATCAATGGTATGTCTTTGCGTCGCCGCGACGGCGGGGGCTAAAACCCGCACCGGCCTGGCGGACGCCCGAGCCGAAGCGATGTTGAATTCTCCCACCGTGGACGCCGGCCTTTACTCGTTGGGCGTCAACCCGGCGATGCTGGCCGATCTCCCCTCCCTCCAATTCGGCTTCACGCACAAGCAGTTCCCGGCGCCCTCCTCGACGTCGGAGCTGTTAGGCGGCGCGGTGCCGCTCGGGAAGTACGGTACGCTGGCCGGCGGTTTCGGTACGGTCCTGGTGCGTTCGGTGGAGCGCTACAACGGGAACGGCGAACAAATCGACACCTTCACTTATCACGAGGACCGGTTGGCCGGCGGGTACGCGTTCAGGCCGGTGCCGTGGTTCGCCGCCGGGGCCGCCCTCAACTACGACCGCCATATAACCGGCCCCGAAGAGGAAGCCAATTACGCCACGGCCGCGGGCGACGTCGGCCTTATGCTCCGCCTCCCGGAGGTAGCCGACGGGGCCGTAACGCTGGCGGCGGGTGTCCAGAACCTCTTCGCCTCCCCCATCACCGCCGCCAACGGCGAGGAGTACCGTGATCCCCGGCACTACACCGCCGGCGCGTCGTGGGCCCGCTACTTCGGCAACCACCGACTGACGCTGACCGCGTCGGGCGAGGCCGAGGACTTCTTCCGGGGCGGCGGCAGCGCCGAGGTCCTGATATCGTCACGGTTCGCGGGGCGCGGAGGCCTTACGGTAGCCAAGAACGCCGACGAGTTTTCCCTTCGGCCGGCCCTGGGCGCCGGCTTCAACACCGCCCTATTCTCCTTCGACTACTGCTTCGCCATGCGCGAACTCGGCGACTTCCATTATATATCGGTGTCCGTCAACCCGGGCCGCCAGACCCGGGCGTACACCGAGGAGCGCCGCGTCGTCAAGGAGTGGCTGGCGGAGGGGCTGGCCTACTTCGAGGCCGGCAGTTACGCCCGGGCCCTCGACCGCTTCGAGGCTGTCCTGAAGTACGAGCCGGACAACGAGGTCGCCCGGGAACACTACGTTAAATCACAATATTACATATACCTGGCAGAGGGCGCCGAGAAGCTGGCGGCCCAGGACTGGAAGGGCGCCCGCGGCGCGTTCGAGGACGCGCTCGCGCTCGTCCCCGAGGACTTCCTCGCGACCGAGTATCTGGACCGCGTGAACCAGCTCGAAGAGGAAGACCGCCTGCGCAAGGCGGAAGAGGAACGCGTCGCCCAAAAGTTCAAGGACGCGGAGAAGGCGTACGACCGGGGCAACTACCTCGCGGCCGTGCGCCTCTGCGAGGAGATACTGGCGGCCCATCCCGACCACGCCGAGGCCAAGGACCTCCGCGACAAGGCCAAACGGATATACATCGCGACGCGGCCCGAGGACTCGCCCGAAACGCTGCCCGAAACCGACGTCGTGGCGCCGACGATTCCGGCCGAGGCCGTCACGGCCTACGGTCAGGCCAACAGCCTGCTCTCCCGCGGCGCGGTCAGCCAGGCCATCACGATCCTCTCGAGCATCGTGAGCGAGTACCCGACCTACGGGGCCGCCCGGGCCAAGCTGGTCGACGCCTACCTCTACCGGGGCCTGGAGTACTACTCCAACGGCGAACTGTCGTCGGCGCTGAAGACGTGGCGCCGGGCGCAGGCGCTGGACCCGGGGAACGCCAAGGCCAAACGCTACATCGAGCGCGCCGAGAGCGAAATAAAGTAAACCCATCCCGACACGATTATATTGCAAACAAGCCGCCCCGTAGGGGCGGTTTTTTTATGGGGTATAGAGCCGTAGGGGCGACCGGCCAGTCGCCCCTACTACGGCCGCGTGAAGGCGTTGTTCCGGTAGGCGCGCGCAACGCGTTCCGCCCTTACGCCCCCACCACCACGGAGGCGGTATGTAAAAAACGCGCCCTCGCGGGCGCGTTATCTTTCAACGTAATATCGGATCAGTCCCCTACAACCCCTCCGGCAGCTCGATGGGCTTGGTCACCATCTTGCCCGAGACGCGGGCGAGGACCGGCAGCTTGCGCTTGAAGAGGTTGCGGTTGATGTGGCCCACGACGCGCCGCTGGAACGGCCCCTCGAATCCCCGCGCCTTCAACTGCTCCGGCGTCTCGCCCTTCTCCACCAGGTAGTAAAGGTAGCGGTCCACCTCCTCGTAGGAGAGGCCCAGCTCCTCCTCGTCGGTCTGGCCGGGCCAGAGGCCCGCCGTGGGGGCGCGCTCGATTATGTCCCGCGGGACGCCGAGGTGCGCGGCCAACTGGTAGACCTGCCCCTTGTACAGGTCGGCGACGGGGGCGAGAGAGCAAGCGCCGTCGCCGAAGATGGTGAAGTAACCCAGGAGGAATTCCGTCTTGTTGCCGGTGCCGCAGACCAGCGCGTTGCGGGCGCGGGAGTGGTCGAAGAGGGCGATCATGCGGGCGCGCGCGCAGAGGTTCCCCCGGCGCATGTCGTCCACCTCCCCCACCTGGGCGAGGTAGGCGTCCGCCATGGGCGCGATGGAGAACTCGCTGAATTTGATGCCGAAGCGTTCGGCCACCGCCCGGGCGTAGACCGCGTCGCTATCGTCGTGGTAGGGCAGCCACATCCCGGTGACGTTCTCGGGGCCGACGGCGCCGGCCGCGAGGCCCACCACGCACGCCGAGTCGACGCCGCCGGAGACGCCGGCGATGATGCCGCTCAGGCCGGCCTTGGCCACCTCGCGCTTGATGAAGCGCCGGAGCACGGGGACGACGAGGGTCATGTCGAGCTGGAGTTCGGGGGCCGGGTTATACATTCGGGAAAACCTCCGTGTTTCGTATGCGGGAAGCGCCGCGCCACTCGCGCCGTAGGGTAACATAAAACCCGGACCCGTGGAACGGGAACCGCGCGCCGCTTCACCCGCCGTCGAACGCCCCGCCGGGGGGGCGGGGCGCTCGTTAACGCGGGTTATAAAGCTCCCCGGTTTATATCGTCTCGTAGGCGTCCTCGCCGTGGAGCGATTTATCCATGCCGTTCTCCTCCTGCTCCTGGGTCGTCCGAACCTTCGAGATCAGGTTTATGAGGAAGAGCGCGGCGAGGGTGAAGAGGAAGGCGTAGGCCGATCCCGCGACGACGGCGACGGTCTGCTTGACGAGGAAGCTCGCGCCCCCGCCGGCCAGGAGGCCGTCGACGCCGGCCTCGTTCACCGCCGTGGTCGCCAGGACGCCGAGCATAATCGTCCCAAGGCACCCGCCGATGCCGTGCACCCCCCACACGTCCAGCGCGTCGTCCCACTTCAACTTGTTCTTCAACGCGATGGCGAGGTAGCACACCAACCCCGCGCCGATGCCGATGGCGACCGCGCCGTTAATGGTGATGTATCCGGCCGCGGGCGTCACGGCCGCGAGGCCCGCGATGGCTCCGGTCAACAGGCCCAGGAACTTGGGTTTCTTCTCGAAGATCCAGGCGACCAGAAGCCATGTGAAGGCCGCGAACGAGGCGGCGATGTCGGTGTTGATGAAGGCCTGCGCCGTCACCGCGTCCACCCGCAGTTCCGAGCCGGCGTTGAAGCCGTACCACCCGAACCACAACAGCCCCGTGCCGAGAGCGACCAGCGGGATGCTGTGCGGCCCGCGCTCGGCCACCCTTCGTCGGCCCACGAAGAAGACTGAGGCCAGCGCCGAGAAGCCGGCGATGGCGTGCACGACAATGCCCCCGGCGAAGTCCCGGACGCCCCACTCGAACAGAAGGCCGCCGCCCCACACCATGTGCGCGAACGGGAAGTAGACGAAGAGCATCCAGAGGGTGAGGAAAATGAGATAGGGGCCGAAGCGGATGCGGTTGGTGAATGCGCCCGTGATGAGGGCCGGCGTGATGATGGCGAACATCATCTGATACGCGACGAAGACGAAGAGCGGGATGGAGGCCGAGCCGCTGAAGGCCATCGAGGTGTCGATGCCGCGCAGGAAGGCGTGGTCCAGGTTGCCGATAATGCCGCCCTCTCCCCCCGAGAAGCACAACGAATAGCCCACGGCCCACCACAGGAAGGTCGTGAAGGCCATCGAGACGAAGGACTGGATCATTATAGCGAGGACGTTCTTCCGGCCGACGAGGCCGCCGTAGAAGAAGGCCAGCCCCGGCGTCATCAGCATAACGAGGCTGGTCGCGATTAACATGAACCCGGTATTCCCGGTGTCGAACATGGAAGGACTCCTTTAATATAAAGAACGTTAAGGTGCCCCGCCGGGCCGGCGCGCGCCGAAACGGGTCGCCCGGCGTCGGGGGCGAGCGCGGCCCCCTTCCCCGGAACGCGGCGGCGACACGCCACCGCCTCCGTCGAATGGAGGCACATCTCTTCCCGGATTGCCCGTCGGCAACCGGGGTCTCGCGTCTGTTGGGGTCGACCTTTGTAAAGCCAAGGTCGTCGGCTGAACGAATCCGCACGCTTCGAGGCCGTGGGACTAATGGGATGGTCCCGGGGAGCGGCGTCTCCGCGCGGAGATTAAAGGAGCTAGGGCCTATATAACACGGCCCCGGCCGGGTGTCAAGGTGGAATAAGGCGGGGGGCGGGGGGGGCACTTCGCGGGAGTAAGGGGATAAAAAGTAGGGGCCGACCTTCAGGTCGGCGCGTCGCCTTATTACAATTAAACATTTCGATTATTAGGTTACGGACGTATTAATCCCTGTCCTCCTGTTCTCCGCCACGCCTCGAACGTTTTAACCGCGTCTTCCTGTCCTATTACGTTTAATCCGAAATAACGCGGGAGGAGTCGACCGAAACTACTAAGGTTACGGTCAGTGCAATCTGGGCGGCGTGCTATCGTACCCAATACGTTTAGTAAGATCATGCGGCGCGTGGTCGGTAATGTAGCGCCAGTATAAGCATCCGATCCTAATAATACACCTAATTGTATTGCGTACTCAATACTAAGTTCCGGCAAACCGAGGTACGCTATGGTCTGCTTCAAGGGGTAAACTTCCGGCTCCCAATCCGCCAGTTCACCGGCAGCGCGACAAATAATCCGGTTCGCCCCAGTGAACATATAATCCCAGCCTATCAGCTTAGCGCAGACCCGTGCGAAAACGTCGTCGTCAATATACCTCTCGTCAAGCATCCAACGAAACCCGGCTTGCGTCCAAATACGTTGGAATACGAAGCGGTCTCGCGCCAAGCGGGTAAGCACTCCGTCATCGGTCCAAAGAATACGGTTTGAGTAGCTCGCGATAGCGACACTTTCGAGTGCTGCAATCCCTATAACCTCCTCGAATTGCTCGCGTTCATCAGCGTCCATACCGGCTAACTCTGGGGCGCTAATTGTCGTGAACCGGTCCTGTAGAAACCGTTGGACTCCGTCGAGAAATTCGATCTTCTCTTTATCGCTTTCTTCATTCGGTAGAAACAATAACGAACCTTCACTCGTAGAACCAAGCCTCCCGACATGCCGTGGATTAGGCCTTGCACCTTTTATAAAAGTTTGAATAACGGCCATACTCGATTGGGAAATAAGGAATTTTTTCTCAAGCGTCTCAAAACGGCATATTTCATTGAGCATACAAAGCGTTGTTAACGCCGAAAGCTCTACGACTACCTCTGAGGCATTACCGAACGCGGTTAGCGCGTCGCCGAGTTCCTCTTTCGAACCGCCGCAGCACTTTAGCTGTAAACCTTCGGTATTAGCAACGTGCCCTGTGGCTCGGACCTCATTAGTCCCTAGTAATTCAGCAAATGCTCCGACGGGGACTAACTTCTCTCTATATAATTCCTCCACTGCATCTTGGCGTTCACGTTGACGTTGAAGGATTTGGCGGATTCCGTCTAAGTCGGGAGCCCCGTCCTCTCCCCTTACGCGCACTGCCCAAAGTTCAGTATGGTCTGGGAAGCGATATTGCCACTGGTCTAAAACGTCCCTAAATCGGAATACGTATTTAGATAAAACCTTTTTAACTATTGTCGTCCTGGGAACACCGGGTTCTTCCGACAAAGCTACTTTATCGCCTACTCGTTTCCCGAGGAGTATTTTTGCCAAAGGCGAATCGGCTTTTATTTCGTACTCGACACCAGACGCTTCTACTACCGAATCCTCCAGGACACTCCACCGAGATTCGTTTGTCCCTTCCTCAGTAAGACATACTGCCACGCCGGGCACTATGACATCGGGGGCTGCTAGAAACTCGCCTTCACTCCCTCGAAATATCATGGCGCCCCAAAATGCGCGGTGTGCGTGGTGATCGGGAAAAAACCGCCGGAGTAAATCATAGGCATAGTATATAGCTCGATGGCCTTCGTCAAATTCCCGCAAGATTGAAACAACCGCGGCTCCTTCTTGAGCGTCGACCTCTGTCACCTTGGGGAGTAACGGAACGTGTTTTTCCGCTAATTCCCTTTTTCCGTACTGGAGTGCTAACGTGACTAAATTTACCCTAGCCCTATGATCCTCTGGATTTCGCGAAAGCATGTGGGATAATATCGAGATTGCTTTTTCCTGATCGTATCGGCTTAGTAACTGCAGCTCTTGTCCTAGTAGGTAATCGTTGTAGACTCCACGCTCCCGGGCGCGCTCGCAATAATCGAGTACGTACTTATCTCGTTTAAGACGATTGGCACACGTTACGATATGGTAATCTGTTTCCTCATCAATGCCAGGATTAGCAATACACTCAAGAAGCACGAACGCGTCTTCGTAACGATTTAAGGTAATTAATAATACCGCAAGGTTTTTTACCGTGTCGCGAGACGTTGATTCAGTGACGGCTTTGGATCCTTTGCTAACGGATGTTAAGGCTTCAGTCTCTTCGTCGTGGGATATGGCGACCCTAGCACGAAGAGTGTTGATAAGTACGGGATCAACCGTAGCCTCGAAACGTTTTATTAGGTCGGACGCTTCCTCGGACTTGCCTAAAAAAAGTAGTCCATCAACGGAATAACCCAAAGCAGCTTCGCTGTGAGGGCCCGTATCTTCCGCAATCTCGGTCATTATTCCCGTAGCTTCCTCGCGGTCACCGGGACCGTTCCTGTGCCATAAGCTAATCGCTAAAGAGAACCTCACTTCTTCGTTCGGGTTTATTAATAATGCACGTCGGAGGGTTTCCACCGCGGTTTCATGGTCCCCACGTTTCCCGGCTATACGGGCGAAGATTATTAGGACTTCTGGGTCGTCGGGTGCAAGACGGTAGGCAAGTTCAATATCTTCTCTCGCGAGTCGTTCGTCTTTAAGCAAATTAGAAGTCATAACCCGGCGTAATAAAGCTAGCACTTTTAGTCGGTCGTGGCCGATTACTTCCGAAAGCTCAATCACCTTAGAATACGCGTCGTAAGCCTCGCTTAACTTAGTCGTTGACGGCCTTTCTACTATTCCCGACGAGAACGGGTTTACTTTACGATACTCTTCGTCCAGTAGAATGTTAGCGAGTAAGAACCAAGCCCTATAATCATTAGGATCGACTTCGGTTCCGCGGCGCGCTGAGTCTTGGCCTAACTCCCCCAAATCATGCCGTGTCGCGATCGCAATTAGAATATCAAGGTTATCGTGCATCTCTGTCGGCAACGATTGTATGAGTGCCTCCGCCTGGCCGGTCGAAACCGCGAACTCAATACAAGCTGCGTACGCCGACACGGAGTTAGGAAACCGTGACCGAGCTTCTTCAGCTATCGCGCTCGCTCTCTCCGTTTCGCCTAAAATGTGTCGCCCCACGGCTTCGTTGGTCATAGCCCTTTCGTCATCAGGGTTGTAACCGCGGGCTTCAATGAAAAGCTTGGCCGCTTCTTTATGATCCCCGATACGTAAAAGCGATGCCGCTTGTAGCGTAAGTAACCGTGCTTTTTCCACAGGTTCGAACCCGGTCCATAAACGGGCTCGAAGTCTTTGAACGAGCATTAGAGCTTCACGTGGATTCCCTTGGTCGAGTACGGCCTTTACTTCGTCTAGCCTAGTCTGTCTTTTATCATCGGCTAGGTCACGTACGATATCTTCAAGTGGTAGAACCTCTTCCCGAGCGGTGCGGGAAGGGACTTTGTCAGGTGGGTACCCAAGGTATTCCCTCGCATCGCGACTTCTATCTATTAACTTCTCTAATCGGTCCCACGTTAGTATCCTAATATTAAACAAACCCTCCGCTATATGCGCGGCATTTAACTCAAGTAATGTATTCTGCGTCTGATTGGATATCTTGCCAGTGGTAAGAACCACATATTTATCGATATTCCTTATTTTGTCGTGGAATCTTCGTGCCTTTTCCACTTCGGCCTTAAGTTCCCGGGGCGGAAAGGATTTATATGGCTCACGGTATTTACATTGGAATACTACTAAGGGGGTTTTCCCACTTTCGTCGATAAGGTCAATGCCGTATTGGGCTTCGCCCCGGTGCCCGTATCTTTCGAGTTGCGGTAATTCACACACATCTCGAAAAAGTACAAGGCAAAATTCTTCGAAATCGTGTTCGTTTTCCGGCCGCTCGTATTTCATAGTAACCTCAACGATTAGCAACTAACCGCCCGACAATCCTTTCGGGTTAATAACAGGTAGTTTTGTGGTTTATTTTACCATATCCGGGAGATAAAGAATTAAGGAACTATAATATTAAATACTACTTGAGTTTGTCTTATTGGCCGCATCTCGTTGGGTCAAATTTGTTTAAAATTCCCCGCGTATTTGTTAGCCATCTAAACCGACCGGTAATAAACCATAGCCGTAAATACCCCAAACGAAAAGCAGTTGCCCTTTAATAGGTTGCAACCCCCGGACTTATTAAAACTAACGATAATAGACTTTAAATCCCCCGTAAAACCAAAACGCGCCCTCGCGGGCGCGTTTTTGCGTTAACATCGTATCGTGCGCTTATCAGCTAGCGGAAATACTGTATCCGGTGGTTGGCGGAGTCGGCGACGTATATGGCCCCGTCGGCCCCGGCGGCCAGGCCCCGTATCCGGTTGAACTGCCCCGGCCCGGAACCCCGCTCACCCCACTTCCCGTTGAAGACGCCGCCCTGCGTGTAAACCTTGATTTGGTAACTCTCCGCCACGTAGACGTTGCCGTCCGGCGGCGTCAGCACGGCCCGAGGGTACTCGAACTGCCGGTCGCCGGTCCCCTCGCTGCCCCACATCACGAGGCACCGGTCGAAGTCCGTCGAGAAGGCCTGGATGCGGTGGTTGTAGCAGTCGGCCACGTACACCCGGCCGGTGCCGGCGAAGGCCACGTCCATCGGCGTGTTGAAATAACCCTTCTCGTCGCTCGGCTCCTCGCCGCCGCGGTTGTCGTAGTATATGCCGATGGGCGTGAAGACCTGGACGCGGTGGTTGCCGCTGTCGGCCACGTAGACGTGGTCGTTCGGGCCGACGTCGATGCCGGCGGGGACCTTGAACTGGCCGGGTTCGGCGCCGTACTCGCCCCACTCCCAGCAGTAATCGCCTTCCGACGTAAAGCATTGCACCCGGGACGAACCGGCGTCGGTCACGTAAACGTAGCCGTGGGCGCTGACGGCGATGCCGACCGGTTCGGCGAACTCGCCCTGCCCGAAGCCGTAGCCGCCCCATTTCCCGAGGAAAGACCCGGAGGGCGTGAAGTACTGCACGCGGTGGTTGTCGGTGTCGGCCACGTAGACGTTGCCGTTCGGAGCCACGTCCACGTCGCGGGGGTTGTTGAACCGGCCGTTGCCGCTCCCCTCGCCGCCCCACAGGCCGGCGTAAGCGGGAGGCTGGTATTCGACGCCGGCGCCTTCCTCCTCGCAGCTGAGCGCGAAGAGCGCGGCCAGCGCCGCGAGCCACACGCCCCAGCGTCCTATCCTATATGCTCCCATCTCAACCCTCCTTTGTTACTCTAATTATAGCACCCGACCGGGACGCGAGCAACGCCCTAATCCCGCCGGCCGGTCGCGCCTCCCAACAGGACCACCGCGGCCGCGAGCCCCAGGAGCCAACTGAAGACGCGGGGGTGCCGCGTGTAGAAGGCGCCGCCCCGCCCCGCCGCAGCGACGGCCGTGACGAAACCGGCGTCGTGGTCCTCCCTACGGCCGAGGACGCGCCCCGCGCCGTTCGTTATGACCGAGAAGCCGTCGTAGCCGGCGACCGCCACGGCGCAGCGGTTCTCCGCCGCCCGGAATATGGCCTCGTTCATGTGGACGCGGTAGAAGTAGTCGTCGCCGTAGCCGTGGTCGTTGGAGGGTACAAGGATGACGCGGGCCCCGGCCGCCGCGAGCCGCCGCGCCTCGTTCGGGAAGTGGTCGTCGTAGCAGACGAGGAGGCCCGTCGCGCCCCACGGCGCGGCGTACACGCCGTACGGTTCCCCGGGGCCGGGGGCGAGGCTGCGTTCGCCCGGGGCCGGGTGGCGCTTGCGCCACTTGAGGACCTCGCCGGGCGAGGGCGCGACCAGCACCGCGGCGTTGTAGTTGCCGCCGGCGGCCTTCTCGTAGCACTGGTATACGATGAAGACGTCGCGGCTCGCCGCGTAGGACGCGACGGCGTCCCGGACCTCCGAGTTGTCGTAGGCCGTGAAAAACGACTCGGGCCAGACGGCCACCGCGGGCCTCGTGGGCGACGACGCCAGCGCCTCGTCGGTCCAGCGTTCGTACTCGCCGAGGTAATCGTAATCGGCCACCTCGTACGCCGGGCCGTTCTGGATGCAGGCCACGCCGAAGGGCGGGCCGGCGTCGGCGACCGCCGCCACGTCGGCGCCGTTCCACCATATCGCCCCGTACGCCGCGACGAGGAGGCCGGCCCACGCCGCCCGGAAGGGGTTGAGAGGCCGCGTCAACCAGTGGGCCGCGGCGGCGGCTATTCCCAACGTCACGAACGTCACGGCGTGCACGCCGCCCCAGGACGCTATTTGCAAGAGCGCGACGTTGTTCACCTGGGTATGAGCGAAGAGGGGAAACCAGGCGTGCCGAACGCCGGGGATAGTCGTGCGGATAAGGTCGACGCCGACCCAGAGGACCGGGAGGGCCAGAGGGGCGAGCGCGGGCCTGCGGCGCCCCGCCCACGCCGCCACCTCGACGACGGCGAAGTAAAGGAGCGCGTAGCCGAGGCAGGTCAGGACCGCCAGTATACGGGCGTCGGCCACGGCGGTGAAGTACCACTTGCCGTTATGGAAGGCGAAAGCGAGCGCGAAGACGGCGGGCCCGACGGCCGCGGCGGCGCCCCGCCAGCGGAGGCGTACGTAGTAGACGGGCAGGAGGGCCAGGAGGCCGAGCCACCACACGCCGTAGGAGGGAGACGCCAGGATGAAACAGATGCCGCCGGCGACGCCAGCGGCCAGACTTATTATTAAAGGGACCATAATCTAACCCGGACCTTACGTACGCGGCGTCACGGTGAGATGTTATTCAATACGTCCCGGAAATATATCTTCTCGCCGCCGATGACGACGAGCGGTACGAGTTTATCGATACGCTCCCACAGGTACCGGTATTTCTCCGCGTCACCGGGCGGCTCTTCACTGATTTCCGCCGCGTTTTTTACAGAATTCGACGCGCTCATAAAGACGTATTCTTGGCCGTAAACCTCGTATAAAAAGAAAGCGCCGTTAATTGCCCAATGGGAATAATACGCGGCCGAAATAGCCCCGACACGGCCACCGGTCACGTCAACGATACATTCCTCCGCGCGATAACGCCACCTTAATTCCGGCGGCGCCCCGCCCCCATACCAACCGGTAGGCGCATATCGCCGGCTCGCCGAAATAGGTACGTGATATATATGGCCCCCCTCCGGTTCGTACTTACCAACCCTTTCCCAAGCTATCATTTCGTCCCGCGTCGGCAAGTCTCCCGTCCCGGTAACCATATAGAAACTGTACCACTTGCGCTCGCCGCGGTAAGACGAAATAATCTCGGGTTCAGATATCAGGAAATACTCGTACCCTTCCTCGAGGCAATGTTCCCCGTATGTCCTAACGAAATCATACACCGCCGCTTTTTTCGCCAGGTCGGGCGAGACGGCGTAGTCGTCGGTTACACCTCCGGCGACTCCGGCGCTAATAATAAAGATAGAAACCGAACCGAGTATCCGGCCGAACTTCGCCATTCCCCTCTCGCCTCCGGCGCGGACTTAATTCTTCGATACGGTGGCCCGGAAGATGTTGAGCGCTATAAGCGCGGCCGTGAACATAGAGATTAAAAGGACCAGCCCCAGGAAGATGCGAATTGCAACCGCCTCGCCCTCGCTGAACACCCGCGCCTTCTTCATCGCCGAGACGCCGCGGCGCGCCGCGTCCAATTCGAGCGGGATCTTCGTCACGACGTAGATCAGAAGTAGGCCCAATAACGACGACGACGCTATGTATAAAACGCGCTCGACCGTCGGGCCGACCGCCTCCGGGAGATACAGACCGATTATACCGGCGAGGGCGCCCGGCCAAATCCAGGCGAAGCCGGCGAAGTTCACCAAAGGCGTCAGTACCCGCCGCGCGGAGATCAACGGGAAACCGCTCCGGTATTGGAGCGCCCGGCCGACCTCCATCACGACCTGGCCGGCGCTCGCGATGGTCGCGCCGCCGGCCTTGTCCGCGGTGAGTTCCAGGACGCCGCTTTCGGGCTGATAGTCTATTTGGCCGAAGCTTCGCCGGAAGTCGGAGTCGAGGACGGACGCGTCTACTTTAACGCCCGCCTCCCCCGCCGCGTCGAGCATCTTACGGGCGAGTTCGGCGCCCAAGGGGCCGTGCCGGCCTCCCCATCGGAAAACCCGGATTATGCCCGAAATCGCGGCTTGACTCAGGAATACCGACCACCAGATGGCGAAGACGGCCAGGGCCACGGTCCCGCCGATGACGTACGTTTGCGGCAGGTCGGTGACGAAAATCCGTAATTCGTCGAGCCAGATACCCGTAGCCTACCTCCTAGCGGTAGTAAGCGATTCGGTCGTTGTCGGCGTCGGCCACGTACACGGTGCCGTCGGGAGCGACGTCGATGCCGGTAGGCGCGGCGAAGCGGTAGGGCCCGAGCCCCGGCCTTCCCCACTTCCCGAGGAACTCGCCGGCGAGGGTGAATACCTGGATGCGCTCGTTCCCGGCCTTGAGGTCCAGGCCGGCGTCGGCGACGTAAATGGGCCCGGCGGCCGAGGCCGCGAGGCCGGTGGCGTAATTGAACTCGCCGTCCTCGCCGCCGTACGCGCCCCATTTCCCGAGGTAGTTGCCGGCGGCGTCGAAGTGCTGGATGCGGGAGTTGTTGTGGTCGGCTACGTAGACGGTACCGTCGGGGGCGACCGCCACGTCGTACGGCCCGCGGAACTCGCCGTCCTCGGGGCCGTAGAGGCCCCATTTCCCGAGGAAGGACCCGGCGGCCGAGAAGTATTGAACGCGGTTGTTGCGGCCGTCGGCGACGTAGACCCGGCCTTCGGGCGTAACGTCGATGCCCATGGGCCCGAAGAAATCGCCGTCCTCGGCTCCGGCCTCGCCCCATACGCCCGCGGGTTCGCCGCCCGGCGAGAAGAGTTCGACGCGGCTCGCGGTATAATTGCTAACGTAAACCGTGCCGCCCGGGCCGACCGCCAGGCCCCGGGGCCGCCCCTGTACGGGAGACGCCGGGTCGAGAAGGTCCCAACTACCGAGGAACGACCCGGAGGGCGTGAAGTACTGCACCCGGCCGTTGCCCCAGTCCGCGACGTAGACGTTGCCGTTCGGCGCGACCGCCACGTCCACGGGCCGGTCGAACTCGCCGTCGCCCTCGCCTTCCGCGCCCCACCGGCCGACGTACGCCGGCGGTTCCCACCGGGCGGCGGGAGTCGCCACCGGCTCGTCGGAACAGCCGCACCAGCCCATTATTACCGCCGTCCCCCCGGCGGCGAGCCCCAGTAAACGTCGGGCCACTCTCATCCTTCGCCCCTCCTGCGTCGGAATTTCGTTTTAGATTACGGCACGAACCTCGTCCCGGCCTCTCCCCGCAGGGCGGCCGGCACGAGTTCGGGCGTCGTTACGACGCCGAGGTTGCCGCCGTTCTCGAGGAAATTAATGATGGCCGCCACCTTGGGCCGCATCGACCCTTCGCCGAAATGGCCGGCCGCGAGGTACTCCCGGGCCTCGGCCGCGGTCACGACGTCGAGCGGCCGCTGGTCCGGCCCGTTGTAGTTTAAATAAACCTGTTCGACGGACGTCGCCGACACGTAGACGCAGGCGTCGAGGTCGCGCGCCAGCATGGCCGACGCCAGGTCCTTGTCGCATACGGCGTCCACGCCCTCGAGGCGGCCGTCCTCCTCGTAGTACACCGGGATGCCGCCGCCGCCGCACGCTATAACCACGTCGCCGTCGGCGAGCAGGGCGCGGATCACGTCTACCTCAACTATCGCGCGCGGCGTGGGCGACGGGACCACCCGCCGCCAGCCCCGGCCCGAGTCCTCCTTGAGAACGACGCCCTTGTCCGCCATCCGCTGGCGGGCGGTGGCCTCGTCGAAGAAGGGGCCTATGGGTTTGGTGAAACGCTGCATTCGCTCGTCGTTTCGGTCCACGACGACCTGCGTCAGAACGGTCACGACGTCCCGCGCCACGCCCTCGCGGATAAGGCAATTCTTGAGCGACTGCTGGAACATGTAACCCATCTGGCCCTGGGTATCGGCGACGAGGACGCCCAGCGGCAACGTCGGAACGACGCCCCGGGCCGCCTCGGCCATGAGGAGGAGATCCCCCACCTGGGGGCCGTTGCCGTGGGTGAACACCAGCGGCGTACCCGCGGCTATGAGGGGAATGAAGGGCTCGAGCGAGACGCGGGTGTTGGCGAACTGCTCGTAGATGTCGCCCCGCTGGCCCTTCGCGATAACGGCGTTGCCACCCAGCGCCACGACCGTGGGCCCCCGACACGCCAGTTCGTATCCGTCGACCAGTTCCGCGTCCAACGCGCCCCCTTACAGGCCCAGCCGTTCCCGAACGATGGATTCGAGGTTGGGGCTGCCGACGACCTTCAGGTCGTAGCGGACCCGGACGATGGGCTTATTGGCGTTCACGATCCGGCCCAGGTCGATGGGCGTCCCGGCGACGATGACGTCCGCCGGCGTGGCGTTGATGGTGGCCTCGAGGTCGGCGACCATGTCGTCGCCGTAGCCCATCGCCGGCACTAAAGCGCCGATGTGCGGGTACTTCTCGAAGGTGGCCTTGAGCGAGCCGACGAGGTGGGGCCGGGGGTCGACGAGTTCCGCGACGTCCGCCCGCTGGGCCGCCACGACCGCGGCGCCGTACTCCATCTCGCCGTGGGTGAGGGTGGGGCCGTCCTCGACGCAGAGGACCTTCTTGCCGGCGATGGCCGCCGGGTCGTCCACCGTAACGACCGACTCGGCCTCGACGATTATCGCGTTCGGGTTTACCGCAGCCACGTTGGCTTTCACGGTCTCGACGTCGGCAGGCTTGGCCGAATCTATTTTATTTATGACCACGACGTCGGCCAGCCGCACGTTGGTCTCGCCGGGGTAGTACGCGAGCTCGTGGCCCGGCCGCAGCGGGTCCGCCACGACGATATGGAGGTCGGGCACGTAGAAGGGGGTGTCGTTGTTGCCGCCGTCCCATATGACGACGTCGGCCTCGGCCTCCGCCATCTTGAGTATCTTCCCGTAATCGACGCCGGCGAAGACGACGTGGCCGTGGGCGAGGTGCGGCTCGTATTCCTCGCGCTCCTCGATGGTGCAATCCGCCGCCTCGAGGTCGTCGTAGGTGCCGAAGCGCTGGGCCTCCTGGGCCACCAGGTCGCCGTAGGGCATGGGGTGCCGGATGACGGCGACGCTCTTGCCGGCCGCGTCCAGGACCTCCACCACCCGCCGCGTGGTCTGGCTCTTCCCGGCGCCGGTGCGCACGGCGCAAATGGCGATAACCGGTTTGGAGGACTTTATAGACGTGCCGCGCTCGCCCAGAAGGACGAAGTCCGCCCCCGCCGCGTTCACGAGCGAGGCCCGGTGCATCAGGTAATCGTAGGGCACGTCGCTGTAGGCGAAGACCACCTGGTCGATTTCCTTCTCTTTGATGAGGCCCGGGAGGTCTTCCTCCGGGACTATGGGTATCCCCTGGGGGTATAATTTGCCCGCGAGGGGAGCCGGGTACGCCCGACCGGCAATGTCCGGAATCTGCGTCGCGGTGAAGGCGACGACTTCATAGGCGTCATTATCGCGGAAATATACGTTGAAATTGTGGAAATCGCGCCCGGCGGCGCCCATAATCACGGTACGTGTGGCCATTTTTACCTCCTTAAAAAGGCCCAAGAGAAAAGGATATACTTATAACATCGGCCCTTCGCGGGGGCAAGGCAAATCGCCGGCCTGCCCCACCGCCACGTCGGTCGGATTTTTATGCGCCAAATTAGGTTTTCGGCGTTGTAAACGAGGCCGGTCCGTGCTATGTTACTTGGAAAATTCTTACGCCATGAGCGCTAAACGCATTGTAACGGCCGCGCTCGCCGCCGCGGCGCTCGCGGCTCCGGCCGCCGCCGGCGTCCTCGCCGGCGTGGAGGGCACGGACGGCGCCGGCCGGACCGTCGAAGAGGCGACCGCCGGGAAGCCGGCCGTCGTCCTGCTCACGTCGCCCCGCGTGGCCGACGTGGGCCCCCAACTCCGCCTCCTGCGCTTCCTCGCGGCCGAACTGCAAAGCGAGGCCGCGGTAACGGCCGTGGTCTACGGCGAAAAACCCGAGAACCTCGCCAAACTCCGCGAGGGGATGTCCTTTCCGGTCTTCGCCGGCCGGGGCGGCGTCCCGGCCGACGTCCTGGGCGACGAGGGCAAACTGCCCATGACGCTGTGCCTGAGCCGCCACGGCAACGTCCTGAAGCGGCGCCGCGACGTCCCGGACGCGATAGCCGCGGCCGCCGATTTGAGTATCCGGTACGACGCGGGCCCCCCCGGCCCCCCCACCGAGGGCGAGTTACTCCCCGAACTCATTCTCCCCGCCTCCGACGGAAAAGTTTACAACCTCCGGGCGAACAGCCTCCGGAAACGCAAAACTTACGTCTACGTTTTCGACGTCGACGACGAGAAGCGCCGCGACATCCTCAGCGCCCTGCAATACCTGGCCGACGACCTCGGAACGGCGGAATTCGAGATTCTGCCGGTAATGCTGGGCGGCTCGACCGCCGCCGCCACCAAATTGGCTCAGGCGTCCTACATGGACATCCCGGTGCTGGCCGGTGGAGACCTGGCCCGGCACCGCCTCATCGGGAAGCTCGAGCCGCCGGTCCTTATCGTCGTGGAGGAAAAGGGCCTGGTCCTCGGGTCGAAGAGCGGGGCCGCGGTGCCCACGGGCAACGAGGTCGCGGCGGAGGAGTCCGGCCCCGCGGAGGAGGGGCCGCCGGTGGAGCTGGTCGTCAAGCGGGTGGGCCGGCTGACGGAGGGCCTTATCAGCACCGAGGCTCCGGTCGCCGATTTCGACGCCACGGGCCGGTACGTCATATTCCACGGCCGTTTCAAACGGGAGGGGATCGACCACTTGTACGAAGTGACGGCGGCCGGCAAGGACCTGCGCCAGATATCCCGGGCCCCGGTGCCCGACGCCGCGCCGGCCTGTTCGCCCGACGGCGTCCACATCTCCTTCGTTTCGGGGCGGAGCGGCGGCAACGAAATCTGGACCTGCGAGCGCGTCCACGGCGAGTACACGCAGATTACGAAGAGCCGCGGCGCGTACGGCCCGCCACGCTACGACTTCAACGGCGACCGCCTCGTGGCCTCCCGCAAGGCCGCGGCCGGCGGCACCGAGAACTTCGACGTGTGGGTGATGACGCCCCGCGGCCGGCAGGAGCGCCCCGTGGCCGAGACTTTTTATAATGAAATAGACCCGGCCTTCAGCGGCGACGGCAGCCGGATCCTCTTCGCGTCCGACCGCTACGACAACTGGGACGTCTTCTACTCCGACGATAAAGGGGGCAAGCGACGCCGCCTCACGGGCCCCGAGGCCGACGACCGCATGCCCGCCTCCTCGCCCGATTCCCGCTACGTGGTTTACGCCAGCAAACCGCCGGAGGGTACTTATAAACTTTGGGTAATGAACGCCGACGGCTCGAGCAAGACGCAGCTTACGGCCGGCCCCGGCAACGACCTCCATCCCCGTTTCTCGCGGGACGGCCGGTCGCTGGTCTTCGTTTCCGACCGCTCCGGGTCCTTCGAGGTATACAAGATAAAATTCGAGGCCGAACCGGATTACGACCTTCCGCGGCCCGCCCGTACGCTGGCGATGCCGGGCGTGTCCTGAGGGCCGCGGGCCGGCGCGCGCCGGCCTACATAAGTAAACCCGTATATTAATATGTTTACGCTACGGGACGGACTCGCCATTTTCGCCCGGTTCTTTGTCCTGATATAAAATTAAAGGTGCATATAAGCGACCCGAAAAAGGCGGAAAAAAATAGTTGACATAGCGGACAAACATCGGGTAAAATATAAACATAAAAACAACATATTCGATAACTCTCAACAGACGCGAAAGGTAATTAACACAAAGGACAATGCCGATTATGTACGACAACTTGGATTTTTCCCGCGTGTTGCGCGACATTCTCGCCCGCCGCGGCCTGAGTGCCGGCGACCTCGCCCGGGCGACGGGCCTCTCCCGTCAGGCGATCTACCAGATCCTCAACGGTAAAACGCGCTCCCCGAAACGCTCGACGCTCGACAAGATGTCCGCTTTCCTGGGTATCCCGCCGGGCCAACTTCTGCGCGGCGAACTCCCCGAGGACACCCCGGAGTTCCTCCGGCCCGACGACGAAATCCTGGAGCAGATCCCGGACGTCATCGGCAGCGAACTTGAGGCCGTCATCGAGCGCGAGCTCCCCGACCGGACCCCGCTCAGCATTGACGGGCCTTCCGAGAAGGCTCGCCAGGACATCCTTAAGATGAAGCTGTACCTCATCCTCAAGAAGAGGAAGCTCACGACCCGCAAAGAAGAGCCTGCTCCGGAACCCGTGTAAAAAACTGACGGGTTCTGTCAGGGGTCGTTCGTATAATTGACGCGTGATAAGGGTAGAGCTGGCAGCCGAATCCTTGTGGCGCGAAATGCATAAGGCAGGGAGGCACGTCGATACGGCCGACGTCTTCGCGGCCGTAGAGCATTTGGGCCTCGACGTAGTCTACTGGGAGCCGGAGGAGGAGGGCCTCGCCGGCGCCTTGGTCAGGAGCGCTCGCACTATCTTCGTAAACGCGTCGCTGCCGGCGGCGCGTATGCGTTATACGGTGGCGCACGAGCTGGGGCATTACCTGTTGGGCCACGGCGACGCGTGCTGCCCGTGCCCGTCGCGGGCGGAGGAGGAGCTGGAGGCCGACTGCTTCGCGGCGGCGCTCCTCATGCCGCCGGCCTTATTGCATTCGATGTGGGTCACGCTCGGCGACCTCTCCCCCGCGCCCAAGGTCACGACGATCGCGCGGCGGCTGGGGGTGCCGCGGCAGGCGCTCGGCTACCGATTGGTGACGCTGGGCTTCCCGGAAAACGGGAGGGTCGGCGGGAGACGCCGAACTTATCGCGCATAAAGAAAGCCGCCCCGCGGGGGGCGGCGTTTTCATTTGTGCCGGAGGCGGGAATCGAACCCGCACGGAGCAAAGCTCCGAGGGATTTTGAGTCCCTTGCGTCTACCTGTTCCACCACTCCGGCGCGGGGGATAATATACCAGAGTTACGGGGCGGGGGCAAGGGGAAAGGCCCCCCCCCCAATGGCCCCCCAACGGCCCCCCCATG
>JASFLY010000013.1:0-71209 GCA_050117845.1 Candidatus Zixiibacteriota bacterium | reverse complement strand
CCAATATCCCTTCAATATCCCTTAAAAGACGCGCCGCCGGCGCTTTTTTATTTCTATGAGCCCGGTTATGTTTTATAATGGGGCGTGCGTTATCGCTTACTCCCGGTAGTTATGGCGTTAACTTTAGCCGCGGCCTCTCCCCCCGCCCTCGCGGCCGGCGAGGACGAGGCCATCGCCATCGTCAAGAGCTGGCGCGACACCGGGTACTATATGGAATTGGAACGGGCGGTGGAGGGGCTCCTGCTCGGCTTCGAGGCCGAGGGCCACATGGTCCAGCCCATCGCCTGGGACGCCACGGAATCTTTGCCCGGTTACTACGACGTCCGCTATTCCTTCATACTCGACAACGCCGCCGCCGAGGCCATTTTCCTCTTCAACAAGGAGGAGGGCCGCGTCGCCCCGGCCAACGAGATGGCGCGCACCGCCGTGACCATCGCGACGACGGTCGACGTCGGAGGGGAAACCGCCGCGCCGACGAAGATGAAAGCCGGGGGCGTCCGCACGGCGGACGACATCCAGGCCGAGATCAAGATTAAACAAAAAGAGCTCGAAGAGGTTTACGTAAACTTCTTGAATCGTTTCCCCGAGGCCTCGGGCAAACTAAAAGTCCGCTTCACCATCACGGCCGCCGGGAACGTCGGCGCCGTCGAGGTCGTCGAATCGACCATCAACGTACAGGTGCTGGAAATCGCGCTCGTCCGGGCGGTGGAGCGCTGGGTGTTCACGCCGGCCACCAACGACGTAACGCTCACCTACCCGTTCATTTTCTACAGCAAACAATGAGGCAGCTCAGGTCAATAGCTATAACGCTCGCCGCCATAGCCGTTTTATACGGCCCCGCCCTCGCGGCCGAGGGCCGCGATCCCGATAACATAGGTCGCGTCATCGACCAGCATAAAGCGGAGATAACGGACATCTATAACACCTACCTCGACGCGGGCCTGGGCCTGGAGGGCACCGTCGTCGTGAAGTTCACGATCGCCCGCACGGGAGCCGTTATCGCAAGCGAGGTCGCGGAAGCGACTACGAATTGTGAACTGTTCGAGGACGCCGTGGCCGCCGCGGTCGCGCAATGGGACTTCGGGCCGGCTTCCGGCGACCCCGTTACCGTACGTTATCCCTTCACTTTCACTCTCCCCGCCGAGGCCGAAAAACCGTAGCCGCCCCCACGCGGGGCGCGGATGGACAACCCTCAAACCGCCCCCCGGGGCGGCTTCATCATGCCCAAAATTATACTCCCGCGGCTATCCTGCCGCGCATAATACGAATAAAAGGTTTGTGTGACGCGATTCACAATATTCCCGTATTATACTGAATATAAATACGTTACAAAACAACGCCCGCAATTAAGCGATATTTTCCCTTGACTAATACCTTATAATACGTTTTAATTTTACTATAATTTAACTTTACAGGAATGTGTTACGCGAGGATGCGACGTGCGAGATAGCATCAACGCCGGAGACAGCGAAGTTAAATGGGGGCGCAATCGTCCGTTTTGGCGATGTCGCCCCATTGGAATTTATAAGAGGAGGCAAATAAAGAGAAGGTAAAAATCGCGGCCGGCTTCCCATGTTGCCGGGAATAAGACGCCGGAGCGACGCCGCGATTGCACGGCTCTCTGAAGTAGAATGGTAAGGGAGGTAGGAGGTAGTACGCGGCGCCGGCTTGCTCGGTACGGGGTCGGCGCCGCGGGTATAATAACCAAGCGGATTATCGTACTCCTCTCGGCATTATCTCAATCTTAAACACAACTAACCTTACGGGAGACGATTATGAACGCGAGATTGTTCGCCACGGTCGCTCTGGCGTGCGCCGTGTTCGCGGTACAGGCGCCGGCGAAGTCCGCAGGGCCGCTCTCGGAGGATTACGGCTACTCCGGAATACTCGACGACGGCCTGTTTTGGCTCGAAATATATAACCAGGGTTACGTTTACGAAACCGGCATTTATCCCGCCCCGAGCGGCCCGGCCCACATCTACTACGGCGATATATGGTTCGGGACGATGCTCGGAAACGACCTGCACCTCTCCGGCGGCCGGGAATGGAACGACGTTACGCCGGTCATCATGTCGGACGACCCCGAATGGTCGGAAGTCCCCTCGTACGTCCACCGCACGGGCACTCTCGATTCCTACTTCCGAATGGACGACGGTCACGCCGGCCAGAACGGCCCCATCCCCGTTACGTGCGAGTTTCACGGAATGAGTTGGGCGACGCCCGACGCCGAAGACATAGTCGGCCTTCGCTACTACTTGACCAACGATAACGCGCAACGGATCGACGACGCTTATTTTTCCCTCTCCTACGACCTCGACATCGGTGGCTCATTCTCCTATATCGAGGACTGCGTCGGCTTCGACGAAGAAAGGGCCATGCCGTACATGTACGACCACGATGCCGGCAACCCCTATATCGGCTTGCTGTGCGTGGACGCCCGCCCCCACAGCGCGTACGCCTGGGATATCAAAAACGACCCCGAGGTCGAAGCCGTCATCTTCGAATACATGCGACAACCTAAATTCGATTGCGTCCGTACGGAACCCTACGACTGGCGTTTCATGCTGTGCACCGGCCCGTTCTCCCTCGCCCCGAACCAGCGACAGCGCATCACATTCGCGCTCGTGGCGGGGGCCGACCTGGAGGAGTTACTCGCCAACGCGGACACGGCCCTCGCCGGTTTCGCCCCCGGCCCCCCGCCGGCCTCGGTCAAACCCCGGGCCTTCCGCCTGGCTCAGAACCGGCCCAACCCGGTCGACAAATATACGACTATAACGTTCGCCTGTGACGTTTCGGCCCGCGTTCACCTGGCGGTCTACGACCTCAGCGGCCGCAAGGTAACGACCCTCGCCGACCGGATATATCCCCCGGGGATCCACGACGTCGACTGGCGGCCGGGGAAAGTCGCCCCCGGCGTCTACCTTTGCACCATGGAAGCGGCGGGAGAGCGTTTCGTCAAAACTATGGTCTACTCGCCCTAAACCCCATCAGGTAAAAACGCCCGCCCGGCCACCGGGCGGGTATTTTTATTGGCGGGAGACGGGTTTTCTTTTGCCAAAGGTCCGAACTAGTGTTATATTCGGGTCGGGATAGCTTAACGGGTAGCGTAACGGCGCCCCCAAATACGCCGTTAACCGCCTCTACCGGTACTTAAAGTAATATGCGAAGCGAACGCCGGAGCGGCCCGATAATTAATAATATTTGAGTTTATCATAGCGTATCGGCCGGAGTTCCGGTTACGCCGGCTTTAATATTAAACCGCTTTATCCCGTTTTATCCGTAACCTCCTGAATATAATAAACATCCGAGGTGCAACCGTATGAATATATGGCAAGCTCGCCGGGAAATCGTCGAAATAGGCCGCCGCTGCTACGAGAAGGGCTTCGTTGCGGCCTCGGACGGCAATATGAGTTGCCGCGTGGGCGACGGTTTCGTCGCGGCGACGCCCGCCGGAATGTGCAAGGGCATGATGGAGGCCGAGGACATAGTAATCCTCGACCTCGACGGCCGGCGGGTCGAAGGCAAGCGTGACGCCTCCAGCGAGATCCTTCTCCACCTCGAGATATACAAAGAACGGAGCGACGTGGGCGGCGTCGTTCACGCCCACCCCCCCATCGCCACCGGATTCGCCGTCGCCCGGATGCCCCTCGCCGAGTGCGTTCTGCCCGAGATAGTATCGACGCTGGGCAACGTCCCGCTGGCGCCGTACGCCACCCCGTCCACGGACGAAGTGCCCGAGAGTATCCGGCCCCATCTGCGCGACCATAACGCCCTCCTCCTCGCCAACCACGGCACGGTTACGCTGGGGGCGACGCTGGAGGCGGCGTACTTCACGCTGGAGAAGGTGGAGCAGTTCGCCCAGGTGATGCTGGTCGCCCGTCAACTCGGCCACGTATCGGTGCTGACCGTCGACGACGTCGAGAAACTGACGGCCCGCGGCCCGGGCCAGCCCCCGTTGAGAATAATGTGCGAAGCGGCCCCGGCCCCCGCCTCCTCAAACTCTCCCCCCGATTCCTCCGTCGCCGGCGTTAATCCCGCGGCCGCCCCGGACGACGAAACCGTGCGCGAAATCGTGCGCCAGGTCCTCGAGCGCTTGCGCGACCGTGAAGCCTGATTCCCTCCGCTCCCCCCGGCGGCCGGCCCTTAAACCGAACGCCCTCCCCCGGCGTCGAATTGGCGACAACCTTATTCGCTCATCCCAAGCGAGGTAGCAATTATGTGGCGCAAATTATCCCGGCACGTGTTGACGCTGGCCGTACTTTTAATCGTCCTCCCGGCCGTCGGCGCCGCCGACGGCATTATCATCCCCTGGCCTTACCGTCAACCCAGCCCCCCCTGGCCCCACCCCGGAACCCGGCCCGAACCGTACAGCCTCGACATCAAGTATCACCGCGTCGAGACGGTCATCGAGGGACAGGTCGGGACTACCCACGTCGACGAGGTGTTCGAGAATCCGTACAGCTTCGACCTCGAGGGTACGTATATTTTCCCGCTGCCCAAAGGCGCGGCGATAGACCGCTTTTCGCTCAAGGTGGACGGGAAGCCGGTGGAGGGCGAGATGCTCGACGCGGCCGAGGCGGCGGTCGAATACCGCTCGCTCGTCAATAAAAACCAGGACCCGGCCCTCCTGGAGTACATAGGCCGGGGCGCCGTGAAGGCGCGGATATACCCCATTCCGGCGGAGGGTGAGAAGCGCGTCGAGATAACGTATTCGGAGCTGTTGCCGTACGACGGCGGCCTGGTAAAGTTCGTGTACCCGCTGGATACTGAACGCTTCAGCCGCCAGCCCATCGAGGACGTGGACGTGCGGGTCGACATTAAAACCGAGAGCGCCATCGACAGCGTCTTCTCACCGTCCCACAAGGTTAAACTCGAACGCAAAACCCCGAACGCCGCTTCCGTCCGGTACCACGTCGAGGACGTAAAACCCTCCCAGGACTTCGTCCTCTATTACGCGCCGGGCGACGCCGAAGTGGGCGCGAGCGTCCTGGCCCACCGCGAAGGCGGCGAGGACGGCTACCTGCTGCTGGTGCTAACGCCGCCGGCCGCGGCCGAGTCGTCCCCCGAACCCAAGGAAGTTATCTTCGTCGTGGACGTATCCGGCTCCATGGCCGGGGACAAAATTGAGCAGGTCCGGGAGGCCGCGTCCTATTGCCTGAACCAGCTCGGCCCCGGGGACCGGTTCAACATCATCCCCTTCAACGAACAGCCGACGCTCTTCCGCGACGAGACGGTCCCGGCGACCAAGGCGAACGTCGACGCCGGCCTGGCCTTCGTGAAAAAGCTCACCGCCGGCGGCGGGACCAATATCGACGGAGCGCTGGGCAAGGGCCTCGCTTCCGCGTCCGCCGAGGCCGTGGGGCCGACGATGGTGGTTTTTCTGACCGACGGCAAACCGACGGTCGGCGAGCGCAACGTCCCGGACATCGTGGCCAACGCCCGGGCCGCCAACGAGAGCGCGGACGCCCGCATCTTCTCGTTCGGCGTGGGCTACAAGGTCCGCACGGAGCTTCTGGACGACCTCTCCCGGAAGAACGGCGGCACCGCGCAGTACGTGGAACCGGGCGAGGACCTGGAACTCGCCGTAACGTCGTTCTACGATAAAATATCCCGGCCGGTCCTCACGGATGTGGAGCTGGCGTGGGAGAACGTCGAGTGCTACGACGCCTACCCGCCCGCGCTGCCCGACATCTTCGCCGGTACGCAGCTAACGCTCTTCGGCCGCTTCAAGGGTGAGTTGGCCGACGGCGCGTTGACCCTTTCGGGCGAGCGCGCCGGCCGCCGCGAAAGCTTCCGCTACGAACTGGCCGCGGTGGCGGGCGAGAGCCGGGACAACCCGTACATCGCCGCGCTGTGGGCGACGCGCAAGATAGGCTTCCTCCTCGAGCAAATCAAACTCGAGGGCGAGGACAAAGAACTCGTCGATTCCATAGTCGCGCTGTCCAAGCGTTACGGCATCCCGACCCCCTATACGTCGTACCTGGTCGAGGACGCCGGCACGTCCATATCGCGGCCTTCCCCCACGGTATGGGGTAAAGTCGGCGCCATGACGAGCGAGGACGCCGGTACGGCCGGACGGTGGATGGCCGGGGCGGAGTTGGTCAGGACGCCGGGTATAGTCTACTCGGCGCCGAAGTCCCGGGACGAACTATCGGTCCGCGAATCCAAGACCATCGGCGGCTTCAAGGAAGCGGCGGTGGCCGGTTCGGCCTATGGAGACGGCGACGGCGCGCGCTTCGTGGCCGGAAAGAGTTTCCGCCGGGCGGGCGGCGTATGGCGGGACATCGCGCTCGACGAGGGGCCGGAGGCCGACACGGTCGTGGTCGAGTTCGCGAGCGACGAATACTTCAAACTAATAGAAAAACACCCCGACCTCGCGCCGTATTTCGCTCTCGGCGCGGAGATCGAGGTGTTACGAGAGGGCGTAATCTACAAAGTTACGCTTTAGGGGCAAACAACGAAGGCACTACTCCGGTAGAAGCCGGAGTCGGCGTTCCCCCCAAAACGGCGTCCGATTAGCCGCCTGCCGGCCGGGCGCCGCTTTGTATTTCCTTGATTATGCCCAGGCCGCCGTCGCGATCCGCAGCGGTGACGATAAAGTCGTGCAGGTCGAGGAACTCGAATACGGCTTTCGTCTTGGGCGAAAATTCGATAAAGACTATCTCGCCGCCCCGTTTCCGAGCGCCACCCACGGCGTAAAGCAAAGCCCCCACGCCGGCGGTGCTAATGAAGTCGACGCCCTTGAGGTTGACGACGACCCATATGACGCCCTCGTTCTCAAGCTCCTCGAAAAATTTCGAGACCTGCGCCGCTTCTTCGATGCCGACCTGACCTTCGACCGCCACCACCACGACGCCGTTTTTACCGTCTTCTACTCTGCTTATCTTGAAGTCCTTCATATCACCCTTCCGGAAAAGACCCCGGCGACGCCGTAAGTCCTGGAAAACGGTACCGTTAATCTCTTTTCTTATACGCCAGCCGTCCGTCTCCGGACAGGCCGACCTCCAGGCTGCTCAGAGATACCGCTCCCTCGCCAATATAGGCTTCCGATGTTTCAACGTTGACGCGGAACCCCACGTCCAGAGGGACACACCGGACGTTGGTGGCCTTCGTTATAGCCGCGCCCAGTTTAACCGGGTCGGGCACGTCGGCCACCTTCCCGAGCAAGGCCACCTGCGGCCTGACGTCCGACAGCAGGCGACTCAGCGCTTCCACGCCCAAATAATCCCCATACCATTTTTTAACGTTTTCGTCGGCGTACGCGCCGCCGACGTAAGCTACGAGCGGCCTGCCCCGCGCCCCCCGATACTGGGCCGCGAGGACGTCCACGTCCCGACAGCCGGCGTCGGCCACGTAACCGATGCTGCCGTCCCCCGCCGTCAGGATGAAACCCAATACGTCGTCTTCGCGAGCCTCCGGGACATCGGCCGGTTTGACGTCGAGCGCCGCGGTGCCGATGCGGTAGGCGTGCCCCGGGTACAGCACCGTGAGTTTCGAAACCGCGTCCTTGGCGGCCGAAAGCCACGAGTAGTTCCTCTTATACACGCCGGCGTTGACGAAGGTCTCGACCCGTTTGACCGGCCCCACCCCCGCCTTATTGTATCGGCTTATCACTTCCACCAACGGCTCGAGGTCGGCGTTGTGGTCCCAGGCGACGCTGGTCACGACGATGGCGTCGATATCCACCAGGCGGTACCCGGCCGCCGCGAAGCGGGCGACGAAGTTTTTCCCGGGGTCCACCACTATTCCGCGGCCGCCGGCCCAGAGGAACATGCCCCCGCCGGTGGCCAGGTTCCGGCCCAGGCTGTCGTTCCCGTAAAGCGGGTTGTCGTCCCACGTGCGGCACCACTCCAGGAAGGGGCCGCGCCCCTCCTCGACGGTGCGGCGGGGCTTCAGGAAGTCCGGCGTCCCGACGGGCGCGCGGGCCAGCTCCCGAACGTAGTCTTTTAATTGATCGTAAACGCGGTCCCGGTCCGCGGCCTGGTCCAGCTTCTGGTTCAGCTTCTCGAAGCGGTTGCGGGCGTACGCCAGAAGTTGGCGGTCGCCCCGGCCTATCTCGCAAACGCGGCGGTACAGGCGCCGCGCCTCGCCCAACTGGCCCAGCCGCTCGAGGACGTTCGCCTTCCAGGTCAGCGCCGAGACGTTGTCTTTTTCCGATTTGAGGACGGCGTTCAGGTACGCGAGCGCGTCCTTTAGTTTGCCCTCTTTGCTCAGGCGGACGCCGGCGTTCAATTTCGCCTTGAGGTCGTCGGCGATGAAGGACGGCGTGAGTACGGCCGCGGCCTGGCGGGCTTGTATCCGCTTCCCCGCCGTAACCATCTCGAGGGCCGCGTCCTTGTCCGGAGCGGTCGTGATGTAGTCCCAGATGTCCAGGAACTCGAATATGGTCCGGACCTTGGCCGACACGTCGGTGAAGATGACCTCGCCGCCGCTCTTGCGGGATTCCCCGACGGCGGAGAGCAGCGTCCCCATGCCGGCGGAACAAATGAAGTCCACGTCCCTCATGCTGATAATGACCCAGGGCCGGCCGGCCTTGAAGACCTCGTCGAAGCGGCGCTGGAGTTCGTTCGCCTCTTCGATGCCGATGCGGCCGGTAATGGACGCGAACGTGGCCCCGCGGCCTACGCCGCGGTCCACCGTTACGCCGGTCGTCGTTTTACTCGGGGCCATCTACTCTCTCGACGTGTCCTACCAGTACGGTCCTTACGGGCGCTTCCCCCCGGCCCAGCAGCCGAATGGCGGCGCCCCCTTCCCGCATTATCAACACCCGGTCGCCGCGGCCCGCGTCGACCAGGTCCCAGGCGATTACCGCTCCCCCGCCGCTTCCGCCCTCCGGTTCGACCATGAGCAGTTTCAAACCTTCCAATTTAGGATGTTTCACCGTCGACGGCGCGGGGCCTACCACGCGTCCCAGTTCCATTAGAAGTCTTCCCCTTTAACGCCGCCGTGCCGCTCCAGAATCGCGACGCAGGTCGCGTCCACCGGCCCGCCGGGCGGGTCCAGCGCCAGCGAGGCCTCCCGGCCGCCCAGCCAGATAACCCGGGACCCGGGGCCCGCCCCCACTACGTCGCACGCCACGAACGGCTCGCCGTCCACTTCGTCCTCGGCGTCGATGGGGTCAACCAGAAGCAGCTTCCTGCCCTCCAGGCCCTCGTATACCCGCGTCGCGACGACGCACCCTATCACTCGCCCCGCCCTCACCGGGGCACCCCGGCGCTCTTGCGATAGCTTATTTCGCCGTCGGCCTCCACCGATTCCACTATGGCCATTACGACGGCGTCGACGGGCCGGTTGCGGGTCATCTCGGTTTGCCGGGCGGAAGAACCGGCCGCGGTCAACACGACCTCTCCCTTCCCGGCTCCCACGGCGTCGGCGGCGACGTAATAAGTGCCACGGCCGCGGCCGTTAATGTCGCAGTCTTCGACGAGGAGGAGCTTCAGGCCCCTAATCCCCTCGTCCTTGACCGTCGAAACCACCATACCGACAACGTAGCCTATCCTCATAGTATAATATAAAGATATTATCGACGCAAATCAAGGTTAATTACGCGTAGGTCGGTTTACAATTCCGATTTGGGAGTTCGGCCCATCAATTCCGTGACAGCGGCGCGTGGCGCTCGCCCTTCGAACATAACCTGATACATGGCTTCGGTAATCGGCATCTCGACGGCCGCTTCCACCGACAAAGCGCGGGCGACTTTTGTCGTTCGTACGCCCTCGGCCACCATCTGCATGGAATCGAGTATATCGTCCAGCGGGCGGCCGCGGCCCAGCTCCTCGCCGACGTAGCGGTTGCGGCTGTGCCGGCTCATGCACGTTACCACCAGGTCCCCCAGGCCCGAGAGACCCGCGAAGGTCAGCGGGTCCGCGCCCCGGGCCACGCCCAGCCGACTGATCTCGGCGAGGCCCCGCGTGAGGAGCGCCGCCTTGGTGTTGTCGCCGTAGCCGAGGCCGTCCACGACGCCGGCCGCGATGGCGATTACGTTCTTGAGGGCCGCGCCGTACTCGACGCCCAACACGTCCGTGTTCGTGTAAACGCGGAGGTAAGGGGCGAACGCCAGGTCGCGGACCTCCCGCGCCACGCCATCGTCCGCGGCCGCGGCCACTATAGTCGTCGGTATGCGGCGCGAAACTTCCTCGGCGTGGCTCGGCCCCGAGAAGGAAACGAAGCCCCGGGCCCGGTCGCCCAACTCGTCGGCCATGACCTCGGTCATCCGGAGGAAAGTCCCCTCCTCCAGGCCCTTGGCGGCGGAAACTGCTATTTGCGAGCCGTCGCACGCGGCGGCTATCTTCGCGGCCGTCGCCCGCACGCCGAAGGACGGCACGACGAAGAAGACGGCGTCGGCCCCGGCGACGACCTCGGCCGCGTCGGTCGAGAAGGCGACCGAATCGGGCACTACTATCCCCGGCAGGATATCCCGGCGCTCGCGGTGGGCCGAGAGTATTTCGTACTCCTCCGGAAGATAGCACCACAGCCGGACGCTATGGCCGTTTTCGGCGAAGACCCGGGCGAGCGTAACGCCCCAGGACCCGGCGCCCAAAACCGCCACCGTTTTTTTCTCGGTACTCACTTTTTGTCCGCTTTCGATTTGCCTAGCCGGCCTTCTGTCCCGGCCAGGAGCCGGGATATATTCCCCCGATGAGCGAAAATTATCACCACGGCGCATACGCCGACCAGGACGACGAAATACACGTCGACCGGCTTGCCGAGGATGAGAGGGATTCCGAAGGAACCGACGAAAGCCGCCGCCGCCGCCGTAATAGAACCCAAAGAAACGTAACGCGTTATGGCGACGATGACGGCGAACACGAGGAACGCGAAGATTATCAATACGGGAGAGAGGGCCAGGAACGCCCCCGTGGCCGTCGCGACGCCCTTGCCGCCCCGGAAGCCGAGGAACGGCGTCCAGATGTGGCCGGCGATGGCCCCGGCGGCCGCGCATACGCCGGCGGCCGCGACGTCCGGGAACAGCAACCGCGCGATGACGACCGCGCCGACGCCCTTCCCGATATCCAGAAGCAACCCCGGGATGCCCCACTTCGCGCCGGCGGTGCGGTACAGGTTGGTGGCGCCGGGGTTCCCGGAGCCGTGCCGTCGCAGATCGTATCCGGCAATTTTACCGAGGACCCAGGAGAAGGGGACGGCTCCGAAGATAAAAGCGCCGAGGACGATTCCTACATAGACGAGTATCATCAGCCTAAAAAGTTAACATCGCGCGCGGCGGCCTACAACTATTTTCTGGCCGACGCCGAATCGCGCAGGCGAAACACCAGCCGTATCGGCGTACCCACGAGCGGGAAGGCCTCGCGCAGGCGGTTCTCGATGAAGCGGGTGAACGTGAGGGGCGGCTTCCTGCTCACGTTCAGGAACAGGTGGAAGGTGGGAGGCGCGGTGGAGACCTGCGTGGCGTAAAGCAGGCGGATTTCCTTCTGGCCCGCCCGGAACCTGCGCCGCTCCATCGCTTCGCGCAGGTAGCGGTTCAACCCGCCCGTGCCCAGCCGGGCGCGACGGTTCTCGTCCACCTCGCCGATGGCCCGGAACACCTGGTCGACGTCGATTCCCTCGGTCGCCGAGCCCGTGAGGGCGGAGGCGTAGGTCGCGAAATTGAGTTCCTCGCGCACGTTAGCCAGGAGCCTCGCCACCCGCTCTTCGGGCGTGACGTCCTCCGGCGGCGGGGCGTCTTCGTCCGCTTCATCCGCCTCTTTCGCTTCTTTCTCTTTGCGGGCTATCAGAAGGTCGGTCTTGTTGACGAAAAGGAGTAAGCCGCGGCCGTTGTGGTCGGCGTAGCCGGCGATTTTGGCGTCCTGGGCGGTCGGCCCCTCGGCCCCGTCCAGTACCAAAAGCACGACGGACGCGCGTTTGACCGCCCCGAAAGACTTCCCCAGGCTCCAGAGCTCGAGGCGTTCCTTGGCCCGGGCGCGGCGCCTTATCCCCGCCGTATCGACGAAGAGGTATTCCCGGCCCTCGTGCTCGATGGCCACGTCCACCGCGTCGCGGGTGGTCCCCGGCGTCTCGTGCACGACGACGCGGTCGCTGCCGGCGAGGCGGTTCAGAAGCGACGACTTGCCGACGTTGGGTCGGCCCACGATGGCGACGGTGAGACGCTCCTCGTCCTCCCTCTCGACCACGTTCGCCGCGGGGCCGAGTTCCTCCAGGATGACGTCCACGAGTTCGCGGCAGTTGTAGCCGTTGGTCGCGCTCGCCACCACCGGTTCGCGCTCGAAGCCCAGCTCGTAGAAGTCCGCAGCCTCCCCCACAAGCGACGGCGAATCTATTTTGTTTACCACGGGGACGACCGGCTTGTGGAGGCGCCGCACGAAGTCCGCCAGTTCCCGGTCGAGCGGCAGCAGGCCCTCGCGGCCGTCGAAGAGGAGGACTACCAGGTCGGCCGAGGCCGCGGCGGCGTCCAACCCCCGTTTGATGCTCTGGGCCAACGTGTCGTCCGGCGTGGCCAGAAAGCCCGCCGCGTCCACGAGCTCGAAACCGGCGTCGCCGAAGCGGCAGATCTCGGCCAGGACGTCCCGCGTCGTGTGGGGCCGGGAATCGGTCATGGCGATGTTCCGGCCCACCAGCCGGTTGAACATCGTCGACTTGCCGACGTTGGGCCGGCCCAGCAATATTACCCGGGGGAAGGTGCCTTCGTTTTCCAAACGGGGCCTTTCGGGGAGGCTAAAAAACGGCGGCTCCGGTTAAGAAGCCGCCGCCTCGTTATTGTAGTCGTTTTACTCTTTCTCCGGTTCCGATTCGGGTTCGGGCTCGGCCGTCTCGGCCTCTTCCCCATCGCCGCTTTCGGCGGGGGCTTCTTCCGTTTCTTCCTCGGTTTCTCCGGTTTCTTCGGCCGCGCTTTCCTCGACCTCTTCGGCCGCTTCGGCTTCGGCCTCGGGAGATTCTTCGGCCTCGTCGGCCGCTTCCGCGGCGACGTTCTCGGCTTCGGCCTCGCCCTCAGCTTCCTCGACGGCGGCTTCAACCTCTTCGACCGCGGCCTCCGTTTCCTCAACGGCGGCTTCGACTTCCTCTTCCGCGGCCGCGGTTTCTTCGGCCTCGGCTTCGCTTGTCTCCGCCTCGGCCTCGGGCGACGCTTCGGCCTCAACTTCTTCAGCCTCGGCTTCGGCCTCAACTTCTTCAGCCTCTTCCGCGTCGACGCCCTCTTCTTCACCTTCGGCCGATTCGGCGTCGTCGACTTCTTCCTCGTCTTCGTCGTCCGGCGCCGACAGGGACGCCGCGGCTTTGGCTTCCTCGGCGGCCAGCGTTTCCATGCCGCCGCCCTTATCGATACCCTTGTCGCCGGTCTCGTTCTGATACTGCCAGAGGCTCAGATTGATGCGGCGCTCGCGGGGCGAGATGTTGATTATCTTTACCTTGATGCGGTCGCCGGCGTCGAGTACGTCCTCGACGCGGTTAATCCGGCGGCCGGCTATCTCGGAAATATGAAGCAGGCCCTCAATGTCGTCCTCGAGTTTGACGATGGCGCCGTACGGCGTTACGCGAATGACGTCGCCCTCGACGTACTCGCCGACGGGGTACCGCTCCTCCACCTTGGCCCAGGGGTCGCGCTCGAGCTGTTTGACGCCCAAAGAAATGCGCCGGTTGACGGAGTCTATGGTCAACACGACCGCCTCGACGGCGTCGCCCTTCTTGTAGACCTCGGAAGGGTGGCGAACGCGCTTGGTCCAGGAGATGTCGGAAATGTGAATAAGGCCGTCGATGCCCTCTTCGAGTTCCACGAAGACGCCGAATTCGGTGATGTTCTTCGCCAGGCCCTTTATCTTACTGCCGGGCGGGTAGCGCTCCTCGATGGTATCCCAGGGATTGGGCATCGTCTGCCGCAGGCCCAGTGATATGCGTTTGTGCTGGTCGTCAATTTTGAGGATGACCACGCCTATCTCGTCGCCCACCGACAGGACCTTCGACGGGTGCTTCACGCGCTGGGTCCAGGACATCTCGGACACGTGTATCAGGCCCTCGACGCCGGGTTCGAGTTCGACGAACGCGCCGTAATCGACGATGGATACGACCTTGCCGATGACGCGGTCGCCCTCGTGGTAACGGCTCGCCACCGTTTCCCACGGGTCATCCTGCAGTTCCTTGAGGCTCAAAGAAACCCGGCCGGACTCGGGATCGAAATCGGTCACGAGCACTTCCAGTTTCTCGCCCACGGACACTACCTCGGACGGATGGTTCACCCGGCCGCGGGAGAGGTCCGTTATATGGAGGAGGCCGTCCAGGCCGTCCAGGTCGACGAACGCGCCGAAGTCGGTGATGTTCTTGACTTCGCCATCCAGCACCGCGCCGACCTCGATGGTCTCGAGAAGGCGCTTGCGCTTCTCCTCGCGCTCCTCCATCAAAAGCGCCTTGCGGGACAGAACGATGTTCCGCCGGCGCTTGTTAACCTTGATAATTTTCATCCGGAAGGCTTCGCCGATGTACGGCTCGAAATCGCGCACCGGCCGCAGGTCGAGCTGGGAGGCCGGCAGAAACGCCTTCACGCCGATGTCGACGATGAATCCGCCCCGTACCCGGTTGAGGATTCGTCCTTCGATGTCCCCGCCCGTTTCATAGACGTCGCGCACCTGGTCCCAGGCCCGATAGAAATCGGCCTTCTCTTTCGACAGTACGATGACGCCGTCCTGGTCTTCCTTTTTTTCGAGATAAACCTCTACCTTATCGCCAACCTCCACTGCCCCCTCTTCGGCGAACTCGCCCAGGTTGATAGTCCCCTCGGATTTGTATCCGATATCGACCAGGACTTCTTCGTCGGTTACCGCGACCACGGTCCCGGTAACAATCTCGTTCTCCTCGATGTCGCGAAACGAGTCTTCGTACAACCCCGCCAACTCTTCGAACTCTTTCGGGTCGAAGGCTTCGGCGTCTTCCAACACCGGCTCCATCCGGTGTTCTTGTCGCGCTTTACCGCCCGTCGGGCGCTCCCGGGTCTGTTCCGGTTCACGCGATATTGTGGTTTCTTCGGTCATTAATTCTATCTTCCTCTCATCATTGGATTTGAAGAGCTCGAAGGCCCTTCTTTTAAGCTGAACTTATAACATAATTATTAATAAATTGTCAACAAATAAATTTGGCGTTTACTCCCCGGCCAGGCCCCCGCGGCCTGCCCGCCCGCCCGGAAGAACGGCCGGTATAAACTTGCGCTAGAAAAAAGCCATTAGGGGTTGCGAAAAACGCCGGATAAGGGTATTATCCTAAAGAGCGAATACGATTGCCGACCGGGCCGCGGGCCCGACGCCCCGGGGGTGTTCATTATGGCGAACGGCAACACGGAACGACGTAGTCTGATAGTACGGATTTTAAAACTCGCGGCGTGCGTCGTCGCCTGCCAGTTGGCCGGCTTCATCGGCTCGTTGTTCACGACGCCCGCTATCCCTACCTGGTACGCCTCACTCGCCAAGCCCGCTTTCACGCCGCCGAACTGGCTGTTCTCGCCGGCGTGGATAACCTTATATTTACTCATGGCGGTTGCGGCCTTCCTGGTTTGGGACAAGGGGATACGGAAGAGGGGCGTACTAACGGCCATGGCGGCGTTCGACGTGCAGCTCGTGCTCAACGTGTTGTGGTCGGCCGCGTTCTTCGGCCTCCGCTCCCCCGCCGCCGGCCTCGCGGTCATCGCCCTGCTCTGGATCGGCATACTTATAACTATTATCCTGTTCTACCGCGTATCGCGGCCGGCCGCGCTGTTAATGCTCCCTTATATCCTGTGGGTCAGCTTCGCCGCGATACTTAACGTTTCACTCTACAGCCTGAATACCTGACGGCGAAGACGCCGACCTCGGACCCCGCCGAGCGGCGCCAGGCCGGCCTATCCTTATGAAAATAAACGGTAAAACGATTACGCTTCGAGAACTGAGCGCCGACGATTACGACGCACTGGTGCGCCTGTGGGAAGAGGGCGGCCTGCCGTACAAACCGCGGGGCCGCGACACCAGAGAGGCATTCACGGCCCAACTCCCCGAGCCGACGTCGGTATACCTCGGCGCGGAAGTGGGCGGCGAGCTGGCGGGCGCGGTGTTGGGGACGCACGACGGCCGCAAGGGGTGGATAAACCGCCTCGTCGTATCGCCGGCGCACAGGCGCCTCGGCGTAGGCCGGGCCCTCGTAGACGAGGTCGAACGGCGCTTCGCCGAACTTGGCCTCGGCATATTCGCCTGCCTCATCGAGGATTGGAACGACACCTCCGCGGCCGTCTTCGAACGGCTCGGGTACAGGCCGTTCCGGGAAGTCGCCTACTACACCAAGAAACTTAACCCCGACGTTTGATATTCGATAAATGTGGCCGTTTAAGAAGAGAAAAGCCAGCACGACGCCCCACCCCCTCGAAAGGATCCAATCCCCGGATCTCGCCCGGCTGGCGGGTCAACTCCAGGGGTTGATCCGGAGCCGCCTGTGGCTCCAGATACTCCTGGGCATGGCCCTGGGCGTGGGCACGGGGGTACTCCTCGGCCCCTCCGCCGGCCTGGTAAGCGAGGAAACGTCCCGCGTTATCGGCGACTGGCTGGCCATACCCGGCAATATATTCCTGACGCTGATACAGATGATAGTCATCCCGCTGGTCGTCTCGTCCATAATCGGGGGCCTCGCGGCCAGCGAAAACATGGACCAATTGCGCCGGCTGGGCCTGCGCCTCGTCTTCTACTTTCTCGCGACCACGTCGCTCGCCATAACGATAGGGATAGGCGTCTCGCTGGTCATCGCCCCAGGGGAATACGTGGACCGGGAACTCGTAAGCGCGGCGCTGGAGGAACAACCCGCCGAAGTCCCCGAAGCTTTAAAGGAAACGCCGAGCCTCGCCGACATACCCGATAAAATCGTCGGTTTAATCCCGACAAACCCGTTCAACGCCGTCGTGAGCAAGGAGATGCTGAAGATCGTCTTCTTCTCGCTTATCTTCGGCCTGGCGCTGGTATCGCTGGCCCCGGAGCAGTCCAAACCGCTGCTCGATTTGTTGAGCTCGCTCCAGGACGTCTGTTTGCGTATCGTGCGATGGGCGATGGTACTGGCGCCGATAGCGGTCTTCGGCCTACTGGCCCAAATAACGTCGCGGGTCGGTTTCGACGTCCTGGTCGGGATGACGGTATACGTGGGGACGGTCCTTTTGGGCCTGCTGCTCATGCTCGTCGTGTATCTGACAATCGTGCTTATCGCGTCCGGCCGGTCCCCGTGGAATTTCCTCGCCCGCGTCCGGGACGTCCAGCTGCTGGCGTTCTCGACGTCGAGTTCGGCCGCCGTCATGCCGGTAACGATCAAAACCGCGGAGGAGAAGTTGGGGATAAAACCTTCGGTCGCCCAACTCCTGGTGCCGCTGGGCACGACTGTCAACATGGACGGGACGGCGTTGTATCAGGGGGCGGCGACCGTCTTCCTGGCCCAGGTCTTCGGCGTCGACCTGAGCCTCGGGGCCCTTCTGTTGGTCGTGGTAACTACGGTCGGGGCGTCGATAGGGTCTCCGGCTACGCCGGGGGTGGGCATCGTAATCCTGGCCACCGTACTCGCCGGCGTCGGAATCCCGCCGGGCGGCATCGCGCTAATCATAGGTGTGGACCGGATTCTGGATATGAGCCGCACTGCCATTAACGTGACCGGCGACTTGACAGCCTGTACGGTCATGGACAAGTGGTTGGGAAGCGATCCGGCCGACGACTTGTCACGGCGAGGCCGGGACGCCGGGGGCGAAGGCCGAGGTCCTATGTGATACCATAATATTGGAATATCGTTCAGGCCGCGCCGCAAACTGTTGCATTATAATAACATACGATCGTACCGCGACCGGGATTGGCATTCCCGGCCGCGGCTTTTTTTAAGCCGCCCCGCTGACCCGAAGTTAAAGCCGACAAGTTTAGTATGCGCCGTTGACAATGCGGAAAGACCTAATAAAGCTAATGGTTACGATAAATGGGTTACTGCGAAATACCGCTTCCGGCAAGTAAACAGTATCCTGATATACATATGTTAACCAACTTTATATATCACAAAAAAACGCTTGACTTCGGGGCCGAGTTATTATACTTTTTTGCGGTATACTTTATGTCCCTTACCACTAAGGAGGATACACAGATGAAGAAATCCGTAGTATTAGCGTTAGCTTTCGCGTTGGTGGCGGGTGCGGCGTACGGCGCCCTCGGCGACATCGTCGCCTCATGGGCCGCGCCGGAGAACTACCCGATAGCCGCCGCGCGCGCGAACAACAGCCAGTACTTCTGGCTCTACTGCAACGCCGGCGACCGTCGTATCTGGCGTGTGAACGCGGACACCGGGTCCGTATACGCCTCGTACGTTTCGCCTCACAGCAGCTACACCCGCGGCCTCACGTACAACTACAACGGCGGCGGCGGCCTCCCCAGCGGCAGCTACCTCTGGATGGGCAACTACTCCACCGACTA
Organism: Candidatus Zixiibacteriota bacterium; assembly: GCA_050117845.1. GTDB lineage: Bacteria > RBG-13-66-14 > B26-G2 > WVWN01 > WVWN01 > WVWN01. Next base: position 52,820 of record JASFLY010000013.1, on the reverse strand, counting down.
CATCTACCGCTGCAACTACACCACCGGTAGCGCTTACGCCTCTTTCTCGGCCGGCCATGACATGTACGGCGGCCTGGCCGCGATGGCGACCGCCGACGGCGGCGCTGCCCCGACCCATATGTTGTCTTCCGATAGCTCCCCCGCTTACACCTGGCGGCAAAGCCTGACCAACGGCAGCGTCTACGGCTCGTTCGCCACCACAGGCTGTTACGACATCGCCTGGGACTGGCGGAACGAACTCATGTGGCATCGTAACGGGTCCGTAATTTACGGCCGTAACACCTCCGGTTCGATCGTGGGTTCTTTCGCGTTCAGTAACGGCCCGGCGCTGGGATTCGCGTACCACGGCCAGTACCTATGGCTCGCTTCGACCTCCGGTTACCATGCGGTATTTAAAGTCCACTGCCCGGGTCCCGGCGTAAGCGTTACGCCGACCTCCGCGGGCAAGATCAAAGCCCTTTACCACTAAAGAATTACCCGACCTAAAAGAGAAGCCGTCCCTCGGGGCGGCTTCTTTTTTTACGAGGTCCGGATACCGGGTTTTAGCGGCGATGAATCCCGCCCCAAATTATAACCGAACGAGCGTGGGTTGCGCCGCGGGCGTAATTTTAGTATTATTCACCCTGGCTTTATTAACGCGAGGAGGCACCCGATGAAAAGAGTGATCTTATACTCTCTAACCGCGGCGGCGCTGGCGCTCGCGGCGACCGCCCCCGACGACGTCACGGGCGAGTATACCGGCTTCGGCCAACGTCCCTACGAACCGGGCACGTACGGCTGCAAAGTAGATATAAATAAAACCGAGGAGGTTTATCGGGTAGTTTGGGAATTCGAGGATGAATTCGGGTACGAAGGCATCGGCATCATAAAAGACGGTTACCTATGCGTCGGGTACGCGGCCCACATCGGTTACGGCGTAGCGCTCTACAAGATATTGCCGGACGGCACGCTGGACGGAGCTCTCGGCCTGCCGGGTTTCAAGGAAATCGGTACCGAGAAGTTATACAGGGATGAAACCGACGGGACAGGGGGGAATAATCAATGAACAAAGTTTACGGTATAATCGTCGCCGTCGCGTTGGTAGCCGTCATCCCCGCGTCTTGCCGCAAGGCGGCCGAGGGCACGGCCGAACCCGAGACCGCGACTCCCCCGACGGCCGCCGAAACGGCCACCGAAACCGAAATAGACATAGTCGGAACGTACGCCGGCAGCGGCGTCGACCCGGACGGCGACGCCTACGACTGCGAAGTCGACGTCGAACCGGGGCGCCACGTATATTGGGTTACCTACCGCGTGGGCGACAGGATCGCCTACCCCGGCGTGGCTTTGTGGCGGGGAGATTTATTCGTCGTGGGATATCGGGACGAGGCCGGCGTACTCGGCGTAGTCGCGTACACGGTCAACCCGGACAATTCGCTCGAGGGAATAACGGCCTACGAGGGAAGCACGAAAACAGGCACGGAACGGCTCGAGAAGAAGTAGTAAGACGGCGCGACCCCGCAAAAAGCCGTATTAGTGAATAAAGCCGCCCCGAGGGGCGGCTTTTGAATAACAGGGCGGTTAACTCAGCGGAACAGCGCTTTTACCCGGCCCACCGACGCCGGTTCGACGGCGTGAAACGGGTCGACCTCGAATTTCAATATCGAATGCATGGGTTCGTTGATCCCGACCCAAACGAATTGATTGTAATAGGCCAAACCGGAACAGAAGCCGTACTCCGCCGTCGAGAACGACGCCAGCGTCGAGCCGGTCAAATCGCACTGATGAATCAGTTCGCCGTACCCGTCGGCTATCCACAGGTACCCGCCGCCGTAGGCGCAGTCGCAAGGCCCGAAATCGAGGGGGTACGAATCGTAAACGGACCCGGTCACCGGGTGTATTACGAATAGCCTGCGGGCGTTATAGTCGGTATGGTACATCCGCGTCGCGCTCCGGAAAGCGAGGCCCATCGGATGGGAGCCGTACGGCGGGAAAGAATTGACGACCGAGCCGCTGAGATAACCCACCTGGTATATCCTGCCGGCCCCGTTCGTCGAAGATATCCAGTACGAAACGGTTTCGCCGGCGAGGCCCGCGGCCAGGCCCATAATAGGCCGCGACGGCGCCTGGTGGGACAAGAGGACGCTGCCCGTATTCGGCCGCACCTGCCATACCGTATAATTAACGTCGTTGGTCGCGATATACAGGCGACTATTGCGAAAGGCCAGGCCGTTCGGAAAACGGGAGCCCTCGGGACAGGGGTAAGACGCAACCAAAGTCCCCCACGCCAGCGCGCCCGCCGTGAACGCGATAATTAGAAACGCGATTGCGGAGATATATTTTCGCATTTTCCTAACCTCCTTATTAAAATTATGCCCCAATATTAACGCTATGTCAACCGTTAACGGCCCACCCGCGGCCGCCCCGTCGTAATTCTTATAATCCTTTTCGGCCCCTAACGTATCTAATTAATACCAAAAGAAACGCCGCAGGCCTTACCTTTACAAATTCCCCCGGATGGTATATACTTTAAATGATTATACCCGGCGGCGACCCTATCCACCGATTCAAGGAAGGACCGTTATGGCGAATATCCCCTCGCGCGACGAAGGCGACTCCCCCGTCGAAAAACCGGCCGTACGGACCACAATCGTGGGCGGCCGGCCGCCCGGCTGCGGCAAGGCCGTGGGCGAGATCCCCGGCGGCGTAGAGGTTCTTATGAAAAAAGCCGCGGTCGACGAGGAGTTCCGGGCCCTACTCCTCGACCGGCGCGAGGCGGCCGCCGCCGAGATCGGCCTAAAACTCGAGGCCGCCGAGGAGGCCATGCTGCGCGCGGCCCCGGCGGCGCAAATCGAGGCCATCGTCGACCATACCAAGGTGGAACCCGGCCACCGCAAGGCCCTGTTGAGCTGGTCCGCGGCCGTCATCGTCGCGGCGCTGGGAATAGCGGTGGCGGGATGTTTTCCCCCGGTCGCCGGCGGCGCCCGGCCCGACGTCCCCGACGTCGAGGGGCCGACGACCGCCGAGAGCGAACCCGAAACCGGCGCTCCCCCCGCCGAAGACGAAGGCGAGGAGCTGGCCAAGGACGAACAGGCCACGGCCGACGACGGCAGGGACGACCTCGTGACCCGCGGTGTCCGTCCCGATAGGCCGTGATGGAGGCTATATGAGCGAGGCCACCTTCGAAATCCCCCGCGGCGTCGAGGTGTTAATAAAAAAAGCCTCGATAGACCCGGCCTTCAAAAGGAAGTTAATCGAGGCACGTTCCGGGGCGGCCGCGATTATCGCCCTCGACCTTACGCCTTCCGAACGGGCGCTGATCGACAACGCCGCCGAGGACCAACTGCGGGCCATTATTAACAGGACGCAGGTGAGCCCGAAACTCCGCCCCGCGTTCCTGGGGGCGGCGGCCGCGACGATGCTGGCGGCGCTGGCCGCGGCGGGGTGCAAGAACCCCGCGCCCAACGATACGCCGTACCCGGCGCCCCCCACCGGTATCAACCCGGACTACCCACCCACGCCGGAAACGGCGGAGACCGCCGCCGGGGATGAACGCAGCGCCGACGTGGAGGGAACGGCGGAGGAACCCGTCGGGGAATCCGGGTCCGGGACGGAGGGGAAAGGCGGAATGCGGCCGGATTACCCTGGCGAAGACGGAGGGTAATATGGAACATGGCATACGCCGCGGCGTCGAAGTGCTTATTAAAAAAGCCGCGGTGGACCCGGCGTTCAAGCGTTTGTTGTTCGAAAAAAGGGCCGAGGCCGCCCGGGCCATCGGCCTGGAACTCACCCCCGAAGAGGCCGCGCTCCTCGCGGCCGCCCCCCTCCCCCAACTCGAAGCCATAGTGACGCGCACGTGCGTAAGCCCCGGCGTCAGGCCGGCATTCCTGGGCTACGCCGCCGGCGCGATGCTGGCGGCGCTGGGGCCGGCGTTCCTGGCCTGCGACAACCCGACGGATGAAACTTTCGGCTTGCGCCCCGACCCTCCTCCCGAGAACCAACCCGGGACGGCGGAGGAAAGCATTATGGGCCCGGTCGATAGCGTAAAAGAAAAACCTCCGTTAACCGATAGCAACGACGCCGGGAGGGAGTCGATAGGGGGGTTGTGCTTCGGCATTAGAGGAGATTTTCCGCCCGGTATTCAATCAGAACCTAGGAAGCCGATTATCGTCGAATCCTTGCCCACCTTGATAATAGGACCCGGAGCGGGCGACCCGAAAAGGTCGGCTAAAGTTATTGGGACCGTGTTTGAGAGGCATTTACCAGGTATTGAGAACGTGTATAGAAAGAACCCGTCTATTAAACACGGAACGGTCGAATTAGAAATAACTATCGATTCCGACGGATTGGTAACCGCCGGCAATATCACGTCAGACGGCATAGGCGACGAGTTCTTGAACAGCACTATACTCACGCGCGTCCGTACCTGGCGTTTTCCCCCCATCGAGGAGGGCGACGTTACGGTCACGTATCCTTTCATTTTCGAACCGGTTGATGAGTGAAATGGCTATAGAGATACCGAGGAATATAGAGGTTCTAATAAAAAAGGCCGCGGTGGACACGGCGTTCAAGAAGGCTTTATTCGCCGAACGCGCCGGCGCCGCGGCCTACATCGCGCTCGATATAACGCCCGCCGAGGCCGCGATGCTGAAAGCCGTGCCCGAGAGCCAGCTTCGGGCCATCGTGGGCCGGACCAGGGTGAGTCCGAACCTCCGTCCCGCGTTCCTGGGAGCGGCGGCCGCGACCATGCTGGCGGCGCTCGCCGCGGCCGGGTGTAAGGACCCGGCGGCCGAGTACGGGACGGTCGACGTAAAGTCGAAAGGGATCCGCCCCGACTACCCGCCGCAACCGGAAACCGCCGAGACGGCCGAGACGGCGGACACCGGTGGGAGCGGAACCCTGGCCCCCGACGTGGGTACGGGCTTATATTCGGGCGGGAACGGAACGGTAACCGGCGGCGGCGCCGGCGGCGGCCTGGGCGGAATTCGGCCCGATAGTGATTTAAAAAACCGGCCCAAGGGGTTCAACGTCAACATCGTCGACGTCGTGGTCGTTCCGCCGGCCGTGGGGGCCCCCTTCCGGGATACCGCGGACGTCCGGGAAGAGGTCAATACCTTTATTCCGGACATGCGAATGCTTTACGCCGTTATGTCGAATAACGGCGACGCCCCCAAACACGGTAAAATGGTGATCGGCTTTAACATTAAAGCGGTCGGGAGCGTTTACGACGTGGCCGTAATCGGTAGTAACGTCAGTTCGTCGACGTTTTCCGATGCCGTCGTCCGGGAAGTCGGATCGTGGCACTTCCGGGGTATCGACGAAGGGAACGTTAGCGCCGCGGCTACGATAATATTTTCCGCCGAAAGCAATTAAGTACTACCGAAGAGAGGGCGTGGGCATGGTTACGGACAGTAACGATACGGCCGGCGTACCGGCCGCGCGGGAAGTGCCTCGCGGCGTGGAAGTCCTTATAAAAAAAGCCGCGGTGGACCCGGCGTTCAAGCGTTTGTTGTTCGAAAAAAGGGCCGAGGCCGCCCGGGCCATCGGCCTGGAACTCACCCCCGAAGAGGCCGCAATCCTCGCGGCCGCTCCCCTCCCCCAACTCGAACAAATAGTTAGCAGTACGTACGTCGACCCCGAAGCGCGGCCGGCCTTCCTGTCTAACGTAGGCCGCCTGATGCTCGCGGCCCTCGGCGGTACGTTGGTGTTGTGCCAGGGCAATGATTTCAACGCTACGTCGCCCGGCGGCGAAACGGAAAATACGGCGGAATCTTCGCCCAAGATCGCCCCGATAAAAACCGGCGTGGCGGAACGACACGGTTACGCCGTATCCGGGGGAAGCGGCGGTATGCGTAGCGACCGGCCTCGCTCGGGATCGGTCACCGCTTCCGGACTACCGACGTTAAAACGTAGCAGCGTGGTTGTTCGACCCGGTTCCCTGGGGATCCGACCCGAGACGATAACTACCGACGAGCCAACTAAGCGGGGACCGCACCGGAAGCCGGCGGACCGAACGAGAGCCGGCGTAATCGCTACCGTCCGCAAGAATTTCTCGAGTATACAGGGCGCGTACGACGAGGCGGTGTCCAGGAATCCGTCCCTCGCCGGGGGCAAGGTGGTAACGCGCTTCGGCGTGTCGCCGGAGGGGACCGTCACCTACGTCGTCATAGTCGAAGACACCCTCGGCGATACGTATCTGCGCGACGCGATAATCGCCAGGATTAGAACGTGGCGCTTCGCGGCCGCGCCGGACGAGGGCGTCACGATAACTTATCCGTTCGTATTCGTCGCCCCCGGGGACTAGGGGCAGTGCCCGGGCCGCGGGATAGCGCCGTCGCCGGGGGGACCCGGCTCCGCATGAGGGAATTCGCCAAACCCACGGTAGTCGTCAGCCGTTGCCTCGGCTTCGACGCCGTCCGCTACGACGGGTCGATCGTCAACGACGAATTCGTCGCCGCGCTCAAACCCCACGTTAAATTCATACCCGTTTGCCCCGAGGTCGAGATTGGCCTGGGGGTCCCCCGGGAAACGGTCCGCGTCGTCGAGGCCGGCGGCAAGCGGCGGCTGGTGCAACCGGCGACGGGAGCCGACCTCACAGCGAAGATGGAGACCTTCGCGGCGTCGTTTCTGGACGTCCTTGGCCCCGTCGACGGCTTCATCCTCAAGAGCCGCTCCCCCAGCTCCGGCATCAAGGACGTCAAGATATATCCGGCCGCCGAGGGAGCCGCGCCCTCCGGCAAGGGGGCGGGTTTCTTCGGCGGGGCGGCCCTGGAGCGCTTCGGCCGGCTGGCGTTCGAGGACGAAGGCCGCCTCAAGAACGCGCGGCTGCGGGAACACTTCCTTACGAAGTTATTCGCGTTGGCGTCCTTCCGCGAACTGAGAGAAAAAGGAAAGGCGAAAGACGTCGTCGCGTTCCACGCCGCCAACAAGTTCCTTCTGATGGCATACAACCAAACGCGGATGCGCGAACTAGGCCGCGTCGTTGCGGCGGCGGGCCGAGGGCCCTTATCGGAAACGCTCGCGGCGTACGAGGACGGCTTTACGGCGGCTTTGGCCCGGCCGCCCCGTTATCAATCGAACGTCAACGTCCTCACGCACGGCCTGGGTTACTTCAAGGATAAACTCGGCCGCGAGGAAAAGGCGTTCTTCCTGGACGCGCTCGAGCGATTCCGGGCGAAACGGGTCCCCCTCAGCGTACCGCTGAATGTCCTGCGGGGATACGTCGTCCGCTTCGGCGAAGGGTATTTGGAGAACCAGACCTTTTTCTCGCCCTACCCGGAGGATTTAACGTCCCTCGCGGATTCCGGGAAAGGCCGGGAATAGCGCCCGACGTAGTTAATAATATACTTTAATATGGCCGCATATCACATTGAGATACCGCTGGATGCGCCGCGGCCCCATATAGCCGAACATGAGCGCGGCCGGCTTTAAATCGTGCATCGGATATTAGGATTAAAACCGCCGGCTTTGCACCGTGTCCAAAATACGTATATAATATTTACGTTAAACGATATTTGTTCATTTGAGGGAATAGCGTAAGGGAGATTGTAATGGGAGACGACGGTCCCCGGCGCCGCGACAAGGCCGGCCCCGATGCCGCCCGGACGACGATTGTGGGCGGCCGGCCGCCCGAAGCGGCGGCGATACCCCGGGCCATTCCGCGGGGCATCGAGGTCCTGGTCAAGAAGGCCGCGGTGGACCCGGCCTTCAGGGATATGCTACTCGAAAAACGTGCCGAGGCCGCGCAGTCAATCGGCCTCAAGCTTACCCCCGAAGAAGCCGCGATGCTGGCGGCCGTCCCTCTCGCCCAACTCGAGGGGATAATCGCCCACACGCGCGTAAGCCCGAAGCTTAGGCCCGCATTCCTCGGTTACGCCGCGACGGCGATGCTGGCGGCGCTGGGAATCGGTACGTCCTGTTCGAAAAAGGCGGCCGAACGTCGCGACATAGATTTAGTCAAGGGACATACGGTCGCCGTCATAGAAGAGCGACATCGGGCGGACCCGGAAGAGATACCGACCGGCGAAATCCCGGCCGATAGGGGCGTCATTACGGGCGTCGTGTACGTCCCGGAGGATTTCCCGGTTACAGACGTCGTCGTCACCCTCGAGGGGAGCGACGCGTACGCCATCCCCGGCGAAAAAGGTGACTTCGTATTCAACCAAGTCGCGCCCGGCGAGTATAATCTAATCGTCGCCGACCCTTACACGAACGAGGAAATCGCCTTTTACGAGGGCATAGAAGTAATTGCCGGCGAACGTACGCCCGTCTGGGTGCAGATAGAGGATGGCAGCCGGTCGCCTGACCCGTGTGCCGGCGGATTAGGCATCCGGCCCGATTTACCGCCGAAGAAAGGCAAGTTATATGTCGAGGGAGATTCCCCGTAACGTTGAGGTCCTGATAAAAAAAGCCGCGGTTGACCCGGCCTTCAAAAAGGTATTATTATCCAAGCGGGCCCGGGCGGCCGAAGACATCGGCCTTGCGCTCGAGCCGGCCGAGGCCGCGGTGATAAATGCCGTCCCCGAGGACCAACTCCGCGCTATAATAAACCGGACTAAGGTCAAGCCGGGCCTGCGGCCCGCTTTCCTGGGGTCCGCGGCGACGGCGATGTTGGCGGCGATAGGGACTACAGTTATAACGCCGGCCTCCGGGCGGGCCGGTGAGAAGACTTACGGCATTTCGCCAGGCAGCATCCCGCCGGACGCCATCCGTCCCCCTGGCGCTCCGCCCAGTCGAGATCCTAACGTCGCACCGGAAGATATGGACCTGGAAGCGGAATATAGCGTATTATTCGGCCGCGTCCTGAACTCCGAAAACCGGCCTATTAGTAACGTAAAAATTACGGTCAGCACGATGGAAGGCGATAAATCTACCACCACCAACGCCGCCGGAGAATACGAAATAGAAAACGTACGGCTCGGGTGTTGGTCGGTTAAAGCGTCGAAACCGGGGTACGAAGCCGACATCCAGGAGAACATATATATCTTGAAAGACTACAAAACCAGCGTTACCTTTGTACTGGTGAAAAAGGAAGACGGCGCCGGGTCGCCGAACCGCAGCCCGGCCATCGACGGCATCCGACCCGACAGGCCTTAACGGAGGAAGCATGAGCGAACACACCGATAGAGTGAAGATGGCCCGACCCGGAGAGCCGGAGGTCGTGAAGACGACGATAGTCGGCGGCCAACCGCCGCGCTCGGGCCGCAGCATGGGCGAAGTCCCGCGCGGCGTCGAGGTCCTGGTGAAGAAGGCGGCGGTGGACCCGGCGTTCAAAAAGGTATTATTATCCAAACGGGCCCGGGCGGCCGAAGACATCGGCCTATCGCTCGAGCCGGCCGAGGCCGCGATGCTGGGCGCCGTCCCCGAGGACCAGCTCCGGGCCATCATAGGCCGGACGAAGGTGAGCCCGAGCCTGCGGCCAGCGTTCCTGGGAGCCGTGGCGGCCGCTATGCTGGCGGCTCTGGCCGCTTCCGGGTGCAAGCCCCCGCGGCCCGAGGAGGACCCGATAGACCGGGGAATCGACCCCGATTATCCCGACGACCCGTATTCAGAAGAGGCCTCGGCCGAAACGGCCGCGACGGTCGAACCCTACCCATCGACCATGGACATAGAAACCGGCATTCGGCCCGACGTGCCGGAAGAGAAAGGTAAATAATATGCGGCGCGAAATCCCCCGGAACGTCGAAGTGCTGATCAAAAAGGCCGCCGTGGATCCGGCGTTCAAGGAAACGCTCCTGTCGAAACGGGCCCGGGCCGCGGACGACATCGCGCTCGCGCTCGAGCCGGCGGAAGCCGCGATGCTCGAGGCCGTGTCCGACGAACAGCTAAAAACCATCATAGGCCGGACGAAGGTGAGCCCGAACCTGCGGCCCGTACTACTCGGCGCGACCGCCGGGGCGATGCTGGCGGCGCTGGCCGCCGCGGCGTACGGCGAGGAAGCGAGTCAGCGGGAGACCGTTATTAATTTCGGCGCCGACCCGATTATCCCTCCCCGGATTTACGACAGTACTATAAACGACCCCGCGGATATCGACGTACCCGACGACGCCGGCGTTATCTTCGGCCGCGTCGTCGACGAGTTCGGCGACCCGGCTTCGAACGTAGTCGTAACGATCGTCGATCTGGGGATGGAGACGGCAACGAATCGCTACGGTTTCTATGTCCTGACGCCGGTCCCCCCGGGTTTCCACGACCTCAGCTTCGCGATGTCCGGATACGGGAAAGAGCCCCGCTCCCACGTCGAAGTGCGGGAAGGGATGAAAACCGAAGTATCGGTAAAACTGATCCTCGGCCCCGGAGAACACCCCGTAACGGGAATCCGCCCCGACCTCCCCGAAGAGAAAGGCGAATAATATGCCCGGAGAGGCCCCCCGGAACGTCGAAGTATTAATCCACAAGGCCGCGGTCGACCCGGCCTTCAAGAAGAAGCTACTCGAGAAGCGCGCCGGCGCGGCCGACGACATCGCGCTTACGCTGACGGCCGCCGAGGCGGCGATACTCGAAGCCGTGCCCGAGGACCAGCTCAAAGCGATCGTGGGCCGGACCAGGGTGAGCCCGGGTCTCCGTCCCGTGTTCCTCGGTTACGCGGCGGCGGCGATGCTCGCGGCCCTCGCGACCCGGGCGACTCCCGCCGAAGTCGACGACGCACCGGTCAAAAGCTACGGCGCCCAACCCGGCGTTCCGCCGGAAACGTACAGCTATACGATGGACAGCCCGGAGGGTCTCGAGGTCCCGGAGGGGGCTGGCCTCATCTACGGCTGCATCCGCGACCAGGACGGCGAGCCCGTACCATTTATAACCGTACAAATCGAAGAGTTGGAAATCGACACCATCACGAACCGCCACGGCTATTACGTCGTGTCCCCCGTTCCGCCGGGGAAATATACCGTCGTCGTCTACGTACCGGGCGCGGAAAGGGAAAAACAAAAAGACGTCGAAGTCCGGGAAGGGATGAAAACCGACGTTTCGTTGCAGGTATACATTCAACCCGGCATAGAGCTTTACGGTAGCGGCATGGGAACCGGCATCCGGCCCGACCGGCCCGACGGAGAGGGCGAATGACATGGCGGCCCCGCTGTCCCGAAATATCGAGGTATTGATCAAGAAAGCCGCGGTGGACCCGGCCTTCAGGAAGACGTTGCTGGCGAAACGTGCCGGCGCGGCCGAGGAAGTCGCGCTTACGCTAACGGCCGCCGAGGCGGCGTTGCTGGGCGTCGTGCCAGAGGAACATCTTAAAGCAATTATAGCTCGTACGAAGGTAAGGCCGAGCCTGAGGCCCGTACTGCTCGGCGCGACCGCTACGGCGATGCTCGCGGCATTGACCGCCGGGGCGTACGGCGAGGATGAGAATAAATGGGAGCTAATCGTCACCGGCATTGACCCCGGGCCCGATATCCCGGACGCGCCCTTAGATAACGATATCGACAACGCCGACGATATCGACACACCCGAGGACGCCGGCGTCATCTACGGCCGCGTCATCAACGAGTTCGGCAAGCCGTTCGTTAACGCCGAGGTCATAATTGACGAGACCGGCCAGGAAACGGTTACGAATAGCCGCGGCTTCTACGTCCTCTCCCCCGTTCTCCCCGGCACCTACACTCTCATTTTCGACGTGGACGGTTATGCGCCTTTAAACCGTTCCCGGATCGAAGCGGAAGTTGGGGTAAAAACGGAAGTTTCGTTGGAGCTAAATACAAAAGACGAAATCCGCCTCAGACCAGTACCGGCAGGTATCCTGCCGGACTGGCCCGACGAGAGAGGCGAATGACATGGCGGCGCCGTTGTCCCGAAATATAGAGGTATTAATCAAGAAGGCCGCGGTGGACCCGGCCTTCAGGAAAGCGTTACTGGCGAAACGTGCCGGCGCGGCCGACGACGTCGCGCTCGCGTTGACGCCGGCCGAGGCGGCGTTGCTGGGCGCCGTGCCCGAGGAACAGCTTAAAGCAATAATAGCTCGTACGAAGGTGAGGCCGAGCCTGCGGCCCGTACTACTCGGCGCGACCGCTACGGCAATGCTCGCGGCGATGGGGACGGCGGCCTCCGGGTGCAAGGGAGAAGGAAACGAACGCGCGGCCGAAACGGGAACGCCGGAAATCTCCCGCGAGGCGCCGGAGCCCGCGAACCCGGAGGAAATACCTGCGGGGGAAATCGCCGATGACACCGGCGTAATAACCGGCGTCGTTGTCGGCGCGTCCGGCGGCCCCGGAAGCGACGTATGGGTCAATATCGCGGGGACCGATTTTTACGCCCGGCCCGGAAAAGACGGCGGCTTCCGCTTTAGAAACCTGCGCCCCGGAACTTACGAGTTATACGCGTTCCGCCCCAGCGACGATTTTGCCCTCGCAACCTTGCCGGGCGTACAAGTCCGAGCGGGAGAACGGACGGCCGTCACGATAGAAGTAGAAGCGTCCAACCCCCACCCCAAACCGATAATACCGCTCAGCGTGGGGATACAACCCGACAAACCAAGCGAAGGAACCGGTGAATGATATGCCCGGCGACATCACGCTCGTAAATCTAAACATGCTTTTTATCCGCTACGGCGAGGAGGTCGAGCGCGAACTGCACGTCCCCCTCGGGCCGCTCTACCTGACCACGGCGCTGGAGGACGCCGGCTTCGACGTCGACTTCCGCGACTACCAGCGCTGCCCGTCGGACGACCCGTTCGACATGGACGTCTTCCTCGACTACCTGGACGACCCGGCGCCCGTCATCGGCCTGTCGTGCATGGCCAACCTCCTGCCCTTCTCCCTCATGGCCCTCCGGGCCCTGCGGGAGCGCTACCCGGACCGGAAGCTCGTCCTGGGGGGCGTGGGGTCGAAGTCGGTGGAGGACAAGGTATTGACGCGCTTCCCGTGGGTGGACGTCGTCTGCCGGGGCGAGGCGGAACTCACGGGCCCCGAGCTCGTCGGGACCCTCTCGCGCGGGGGAGACCTCTCGGCCGTGGCGGGCATCTCCTACCGCGACGAAGGCCGCGTCGTCCACAACCCGAACCGGGAACGCATGGCCGACCTCGACGGCATTCCCCTGCCCGCCTTCCACAAGATAGAGCTCGGCGAGTACGCCGGCTACGGCATGATGACGAGCCGCGGTTGCCCCTACCCTTGCACCTTTTGCTCGGTGGCGCCCGTCTGGAACTACGAGAGCTACTCCCGCAGCGCGAAGAGCATCGTGGACGAGATGCGCGTCCTGCACGAGGAGGCGGGCGTAGACCTCTTTTTATTCCAGGACGAGTTCTTCGTCTCGGGCAAGAAGCAGGTCATGGAGTTCTGCCGGGAACTCGAGGGGTCCGGCCTCGACGTCAACTGGAAGGCCTTCGGCCGCGTCAACCTCTGCGACGTGGAGATGATGAAGGCGATGGCCGACAGCGGCTGCCTGGAGTTGCGCTTCGGCATCGAGTCCGGCTCCGACCGCATCCTAGGGCTCATCAAGAAAGGATTCACGGCCCAGGAGACGCTGGACCTCATCCCGCAGGCGATAGAAATCTTCCCCCGCGTCGACGCCTTCTACGTGTGGGGATTCCCGTTCGAGACGATGGAGGACTTCCACCAGTCGCTCTTCCAGATGGTCTCGTTCCGAATGATGGGGGCGCGCATCCTCCCGAGCCTGCTGTCGCTGCTGCCGCAGACGCCCATCTACGAGGAATGGGCCGCCAAGACGACGCTCGAGTTCTGCCCCTACCTCTTTCCGGAGTTCGTCTTCACCGGCCACGAGGTCTGCGTGGGCGGCGAGGTCTCGCTGCCCGACAAGTACAACAGCTACTTCGACCTCATCGTCGACAACGCCGACGTCTTCCCCGGCTTCTTCCACATTGACCTCGAAAATAACGTCCTGCCCAAACTCGCGGCCATGCGGCAGTTCGGCTTCTACCCCACGCCCGAGGGCCAGGAGGAACCGGACGCCGAGAGCTGCGGCGCCCACTCCCCCCGCGTCGCCCCGCAGGAGTTGGCGACCCGGGCGAACCCCAGCGATTGAAATATGAGGCCGTTACGCGCCGATGCGTATAAACAACTTTAAGTAACTCGGCGGTTTATTTCGCTCCATTCCCGTTTATTCGCTACCAAAAAAGCCGCCCGTTCGGGCGGTTTTTTTCCGAAATCATATGGGTTTTTCCGGCGACCCCGCCGGATTATTTTCCTAAATCATATGGGAAGCCGCCGAGTCTTAACAACCGGCGGCGCCCGAAAATACCGCCCTCTGAAGCGGCCGGCTTTATGCCGGCCGTAACGCTACGGCGGCCTTAAAGGCCGCCGCTACGTTATAGGTAATGGGAAGGTTCGACCCGGCGCTATTCCAGGCCGACGATGTCGCCGTTCTCGTCCACGTCCAGCCGCGTGGCCGCGGGGACGGCCGGGAGGCCCGGCATCCTAATGATGTCCCCCGTCAGCGGCACCAGGAAGCCGGCGCCGGCGTTGATGATTATCCCGCGCACGGTGACCAAAAAGTCCTCCGGCCTGCCCAGGAGCTTCGGGTTATCGGAGAGGGATTTCTGCGTCTTGGCGATGCACACCGGGAACCCCTCGTAGCCGAGTTTCTTGATGCGCCGAATATCCTTCTTGGCCTGCGGCGTGAAGTCCACCGCCTCGGCGCCGTAGACCTTGCTCGCGACCTTGAATATCTTATCCTCGATGGAATCCTCGGGCCGGTACATCGGCTCGAAGGGCGTGTTGGCCGGCACGGAGGCGCGCACCGCCTCCGCCAGTTCCAGAGCGCCCTCGCCGCCCCGGGCCCAGCCGTCGCAGACGGCGAACGGGACGTCCCGCCCCTCGCAGTACTCGCGGACCACGGCTATCTCGTCGTCGGTATCGCTCGAGTATTTATTGACGGTTACGACCGGCGTCTCCTTGAACTGGCAGATACTCTCGAGGTGCTTGGCGAGGTTCGGCAGGCCCCGCTCGACCGCCGCCGGGTCCGGTTCCGCCAACTCCTTGAGGGACCGGCCGCCGTGCATCTTGAGCGCCCGGATCGTCCCGACCAGGACGACGGCCACGGTGTCCAGGCCGGCCGAGGTGCACTTGATGTCGAAGAACTTCTCCGCGCCCAGGTCGAAGCCGAAGCCGGCCTCGGTGATGCACCAGTCGGAGAGGGCGAGCGCCATCTTCGTCGCCACGACGGAGTTGGTCCCCTGGGCGATGTTGGCGAAGGGGCCGCCGTGGACGAAGGCCGGCGTTCCCTCTATGGTCTGGACGAGGTTGGGCTGTAGCGCGTCGCGCAGGATAACCGTCATGGCGCCGGCGGCGCCGAGGTCCCGGGCGAACACCGGCTCCCGGTCGTACGTGAAGCCGACCAGGATGTTGCCGACGCGGCGCTTGAGGTCCGCCAGGTCCTCCGCCAGGCAGAGTATCGCCATAACTTCCGAGGCGGCGGTGATGTCGAAGAAGGACTCGTGGGGAACGCCGTCGGTGGGGTTCCCCAGGCCGACGACGATGTCGCGGAGTTCCCGGTCGTTGACGTCGAGCACGCGGCCCCATTTCACGCGGCGTGGGTCGAGGCGGGGCTCGAGGCGCCGGTAGATGTGGTTGTCGGCCATCGCCGTAAGGAGGTTGTGCGCCGAGCCCACGGCGTGGATGTCGCCCGTGAAGTGGAGGTTGATGTCCTGCATCGGCAGGACCTGGCTGTGGCCGCCGCCGGCCGCGCCGCCCTTCATGCCGAGAGCGGGCCCCAGGCTCGGTTCGCGCAGGGCCAGGCACGCCCGTTCGCCCAGGCGGTTCAGGCCCATCGCCAGGCCGATGGAGGTGGTGGTCTTGCCCTCCCCCGCGGGAGTGGGCGTGATGGCGGACACGAGCACCAGCTGCTTGCTCAGCTTGTCGCGCCGGGCGGCGAGCGCCTCCAGTTTGACCTTGGCCTTGTACTTCCCGTAGAGTTCTAGGTCGTCCTCGGTCAGGCCGAGTTCGGCGGCTATTTCGACGATGGGCCGCATGGTCGCGGCGCGGGCGATATCGAGGTCGGTAGGCATGGGTGCACCCCTTCGCTGTGGTTCCGGTGAGGTATAATAATTACTCGCCCATTATAATGTTATATCGCCGGCCAATCAAGGACTCGGAAGCGGGAACCTGCATTTGTTACTCAATATTGAAGCGGCGGGCTTTACGCCCGCCGTTCCCCGCAGCTTCGTTGAGGCCGCCATATGGTAACATCTGACGGCACGTTTAACCCCAAATCACCTTGACTTTTATACGTGGTTTTTATTACACTTATACATACGAAAAGTCCGGAGATGATAGGAAAATGACGCAACTACAGGCGGCCGTCGAGGGCCGCATAACTCATGAAGTCACCCGCGCCGTGGAAAACGAGCCCCTTACGCCGGAGGAACTCCGGGCGGCGGTGGCCGGCGGGACGGCGGTTCTCCCCTTCAATAAAGCGCTCGGCGAGAGGGTTCGCGCCGTCGCCATCGGCGGGGGCCTGCGCACCAAGGTCAACGCCAACATCGGCACCAGCCGCGACCACGCCGACGTCCAGTTCGAACTCTGCAAGACCCGCGTAGCGGAAGAGGCCGGCGCCGACGCGCTGATGGACCTCTCCACCGGCGGCGACCTCCGCGCCATTCGCAAGGCCGTCATCGCCGAGACGACGCTCCCCCTCGGGACCGTTCCGGTGTACGAGCTGGCGGCGCGGCTGGCCGACGAGGGCCGGGAATTCGAAGACGCCACGGTCGACGAGTTGTTCGACGTCGTCGAGACCCACGCCCGGGACGGCGTCTCCTTCATGACGCTGCACGCCGGCGTCACGCGCTACGCCATAGAACGCCTCAAAAGTCAACGCCGCGAACTCGACATCGTTTCTAGGGGCGGCGCGTTGATGGCCGGGTGGATGGCGCGCAACAAGGCCGAGAACCCGTTCTACGAGTTCTTCGACCGGCTCGTCGCGATGGCCGTGGAGTACGACTTCACGTTCTCGCTGGGGGACGGCCTGCGGCCCGGCTGCCTCGCCGACGCCAACGACCGCGCCCAGATAACCGAACTTTTGACGCTGGCCGAACTCGCCCGGCGCTCCCGGCAGGGCGGCGCCCAGGTCATGCTGGAAGGGCCGGGCCACGTCCCGCTGAACGCCGTGGCCGAGCACATCCGCTTGCAAAAGGACGTCAGCGACGGAACGCCGTTCTACACGCTGGGGCCGCTCGTCACGGACGTGGCCCCGGGCTACGACCACATCACGGCGGCCATCGGCGGGGCCATCGCCGCGGCCGCGGGCGTGGACTTCCTTTGCTACGTTACGCCGTCGGAACACATCAGCCTTCCCGGCCCCGAGGACGTGCGGCTGGGCGTCATCGCCTCCCGCATCGCCGCGCACGCCGGCGACATCGCGAAGGGGATACCCGGCGCGGCGGAATGGGACCTGGAGATGTCGCGGGCCCGCCGGGCCTTCGACTGGAAGCGCCAGGCCGAACTCGCCATCGACCCGGCGGAAGCCGAGAGGCGGCGGCGCGAGAACGAGCCCCAAGTCCTCTCGGAGACGTGCACCATGTGCTCCAATATGTGCGCGCTCAAGTTGTCCGAGAAGGCGCTGGCGGACTGAGCGTTCCCCCCCTGAATCGCGTATGTAAAAACCGGCCTCAGGGCCGGTTTTTTATTTCGCCATGAGCGGGTATCCTATTACGGCTCGACGTCGCCCCTCGCCGGCGCGGGGTCACCGTCGCCGCATAGCGCGGCCCCGGCCAGGATCGCCATAAACGGCAGCATCGGGAAGTGATACCGGTCAAAGCCGTGGAATACGAGGTAACAGGCCGTCAAACACGCCGGCATCACGAGCAACGCGGCCAACCGCAAGCGCCCGCCGGCGGCGCCGAATATCCGCCGCCGGTTCTTCATCATACCGACAATAAAACCCGCGATTAAAAGGGCGTACGCCGCTTGCGCCAGGCGAGCGGATACGGAGCGCGCCGACACGGCAACGTCGATGCCTCTGACGGCGGCCCCGTACTGGAAGGCGGAAATATCGGAACCGTAGAGGTGGGCGAACTTGGGTACAAGGAGTTTCAGGAAAGCGCCCGGGTCGTCCCGAATATATTCCAGGGCCAATCGCCGGCCGAGGCGGTCCCGCTCGACCTCGTCGGCCACGGACCACAGGGGATTCGCCGGAGAGAGAGGAAATACGTAGCTGCCGTTCGCGTCCGGGTTATTCCCCATCCATAGAACGACGCCGCCGTTCGTCGAGACCGGGACGAAGGCGTCGAGTACGCGCCAGTTCCGGTACGTCCACGGGGCCACCACCGCCGCGGTTACGCAAGCCGCCACGGCCGCGCGCAACAACGCGCGCTTCGGGCCTCGCCCCGCCAGTAAATCCATTATAAAAAAGGCACCGGGCAAAAACGATAATACCGGCGCCGCCAGGGTCGCGACGCCCGCCAGGAAACCTGCGCCGGCCGCGGCCGCCGTTTTACCATATTTGATATTAACGTAGGTCGCGGCGACGACAAAGAAACCCATTAATGCCACCGGGAAAAGACGCGCCGTATACGCCCACTGGCTCGGCAGCGTCGCCACGATCAGTCCCGCCGCCCGGGCGGCGTTCTCGCTAAAGAACAAAGCGGCCAACCGCCACGTCAGCACGGCGGTTGCCGCTCCCACGATACATTGGACAATAATTACCGGCCAGAAGTGAATGCCGAAAACCGCGTACGAAACGGCCAGAACCGCGACGTACCCGACGGGCCGGTACGCCGTGGGCACGCCGTCTTCCGAAAAACCGCCGCCGGCCAATACGCTTCGCGCTAACGCGTCGTAGCTTGACTCGTCGGAGATTGGTGGCGGCGGCGACACGGCGGCGTAGCCAAGCCGCAAGGCCAGAGCCGCGCCGAATATTATTAAAAACCATGTCGTGTTAGAACGCCGAGCCGTAATCCCGGCCAAACGGCGGCGCCAGGGTAAACGGAACACGCCGAAAGCGCGCGCCGCAAAAAAGGCCGCGGCCACGCCCGCCCCCAATCTAATCTGGCCGACGACCGGTAAAACCTCGTTGGGACTTTCGTTCTGGGGCGTCAAGGCCGTTAGGATGCCCCAGATATCGATCCACCCCGCGGCGATTACACACAAAAAAGCGGCCGCCGCCAGGTTACACGCGAACGCTGCCGGTTCGAAAACCGGCGTCACTCCCTCGCCTCTCATTATCGTTCTCCCTTTTCCCTCGTACCGCAGTTTAAATCACTAATAACGTGTCCCGCGGTCATTCCCTCCCGCAGGTCGAACCCGGTTAAACCTCCCGGTGATTTTTATAGGTTACGCCGTCGAATCGTAAAACGCGACTCCGGCCAGAATCGCCATAAACGGCAGCATCGGAAAGTGGAAACGGTCCTGGCCGAAGAATATTAAATATACCAGCGTGAGGGCGGCCGGCCAGATCAAAAGCGCCGCCAGCCGTTCCGCTCCCTCCGGCGCGGCGCGGAACAGGTCCCGCCGATATCGCCACAACCCTAAAATAAACCCCAAGAAAAACAACGCGTAATACGTCTGCGCCAGGCGGGCCGGGAAACGCCGCGCCGAATCGGCGGGCTTCACGCCGCGCGGTATCGCTTCGAGCTGGAAGGCCGAAACGTCGGCGCCGTACGTGTATATAAATTTGGGCACGAACAGCGAGATCGCCCGGGCCGGCTCGTGGCGGACGAAGTACCAGGTGAACTCCCGGCCTATCTTGTCCCGGGCCAGCTCGCCCTCGGTCATGAAGAGCGGGTTGATGGTGGACGTCGGGTAATAGTAGGCCCCCGTCGAGTTGGGATTGTTCCCGATCCAGAGGTTCACGCCGCCGTTGGTGGAGATGGGCACGGACTCCCCCATCGCCCGGAGGTTGCGCAAGGACCACGGGACGACGAACGCCGCCGCGACCGCCGCCATTATAACGCCCCTGAGCAGGAAGCGTTTCACCGGCGTCCGCCGCAGCAGTTCGCAAGCCCACGCCGCCGGCACGAGGACGAGCGCCACCGGCGCCGCGAGGCCCGTAACGCCCGCCAACACCCCCGCGCCGACGGCGCTACGCCAACCCCGGTATACGACGATGGCGTACGCGAAGGCGAGTACGCCGAAGGCCGTCACCACCGCCGGGAACAGCCGGGAGGCGTACGCTATCTGGCTGGGGCACAGGGCGACGAGAAGGCCGGCGGCCCGTGCCGCCCCGGCCGATACGAACTCCCGGCCCAGCCGCCAAACGAGAACGGCGCTGACGGCACCCAGGACGGATTGGACGATCATGACGGGCGCGAAATGGCCGCCGAAGGGGAAGAACAGCGCGGCCAGAAAGGCCGGGTAGCCGGGAGGCCAGTAGGCCGTGGCGACGCCGCCCGACGTGTAGCCCGCGCCGGCGACGAGGTTCCGGGCCAGGCCGACGTAGTATTGCTCGTCCGATATGGGGGGAGCTTCGGCGACGAGGGCGTAGGCCAACCGCAGCGCGAGCGCGACGCCGAAGATTATCCAGGCCCAGCGGCTCGGCGTCCCCCGGCCGAGCAAGGAGACGAAACGGCGGACGGCCTTAAGGCGAAACAGGCCGGCGGTTTGCAATACGAGGAAAACGGCGACGACGCCGGCGCCCCAGCGAAGCTGGTCGGCGATGACGAAGGCGGAACCGGTCGGTTCGCCCTTGGGCGTGAAGGAGGCGATTATGCCGGGGAGGTCGAGGAAACCGGCGGCGATTAGGCCGAGGGCGGCCGCCCCGACCAGCTTCGAGACGATGCCGGGCCAATCTGTCCTACGCGGCTTTTCGTCCGGCAAGGTTCCTACCGTGTTGTTTTGGGAAAAACGCTACCCCGGGACCCGCAAACGCGGCCCGCGGCCGCCTAGAAAGTGGTCCCGATGTTGAAGTGTATCTGGCCGGAATGGGCGTCCAGGCCGTAGCCGTAATCCAGCCCCAACAGCCCCATCATCGGGATATTGATGCGGATGCCCGCGCCCACGCCCGACTGCATGTCCTGGAGGTTGATGTCGCGGAGTTCCCGCCACGAGTAACCCGAATCCCAGAACATGATGAAGTGGAAGAATTCCTTCGATACCGGGATGCGGTACTCGAAGTTCGTGTAGAACATCGACTTGCCGCCCTCGGGGTTGCCGTAGACGTCCCGGGGGCCGACTTCCCACTCGTCGTAACCGCGCACCGTCGACGCGCCGCCGAGGTAGAAACGTTCGTAGACCGGGACGTTTTTAGTCGTCGAATAGCGGTCGACGTAACCGCCCCGGGCCCGGACCGCGAGCACCGTTTCCCAGATATGCTTGAAGTACCAGCTCGAGCCCATCGTCAGACGCCAGAAGTTGACGTCCCCCGCCAGCGCCGAACTCGCGACTTCGATGCTGATGTCCGTGTCGGACCCGCCTTGCGTGAAGAAGACGTTGTCGCGGCTGTCCCGCTCGACGGTGAACGACAGCGACGACGTGTTCTTGCGTCCTATGTCCGAGGAGACCCAGGGCACTCGTTCCGGTTCGTCGATGGTGGACGCGACCTCGACGGACTCGAACGTGTAGGTCCCGCGGCCGCGCACGTATTCCGAAAGCGGCCGGCCCAGCGAGACGTGGCCGCCGAAGCGGCGTTCGTCGTAATAGGAACGCTCGCGGTAGGTATTGTATACGTCGAAGGCGCCCAGCGTTTTCGAGTCGTTGATGTACGGTTCGGTGAAGCCCACGGAGTACTCCGTCTGGCGGCGGCCGAACTCGGTGGACAGACGCAGCTCCTGACCCGCGCCTTTGCATCGCCAGATGCGGGGCAGTTGGGAGGCGTCGAAGTTCGCCCAGGAGAGGCTGAAGGTCCCTACCAGGCCGTCGAGGCTGCTGTAGCCGGCGCCGAAGTTCACCTTCGCCGTATTGGCTTTCTCGACGACGTCTATCTCGAGGTCGACGAGGCCCTCGGCCCGGTTGGCCACGCGGATATCGGGGCGCACCTCGTCGAAGTAGCCGAGGTTATGGAGCCGCTGGACCGAACGTATAAGTTTGTCCTCTTTATATATGTCGCCGGGCTGGAGCCGCATCTCCCGGCGGATGACCTTGTCCCGGGTCGAGAGGTTTCCGGTGATGTCGATGAGGCGGACGTGCGCGGGGCGGTCCTCGTAGATACGGACCGTGGCGTTCACGACGGCCGCTTCGTCGTCCACCTCCCGGGCGGGCTCGACGACGGCGAACAGGTACCCGTTGTTCTTATACTGCGCGCGAACCTTGTCGGCCCCCTCGTTTAACCGCTTCTCGGAGAACGGCTTGTTCGCCCGCCAATCGACGAGTTCGGCCAACTCGTCCGACTCGTACTTCTCGTTGCCGGCGAAGTGCAGTTCCCCGGCCCGGTAGAGCTCGCCTTCTTCGACCGTTATCCGGATGAAGATAGACGAACGCTTATCGCGGTACTCTATCTTGTGATCGACGACCTTCGCCCGGACGTAGCCGCGGTTGGCGTACTCCTCCTCGATGCGGCGGAAGTCATCCTCCAGCACGGCCTCGTCCAGGATCTTCGTGTTGTAAAAGCGGTCTATTTTCGTCTCGAGGACGCGGTTCAGTATATGCCAGTCGGAGAGCACGTTGTTGCCCTCGACGACGATGTCCCGGACGACGGCCTTCGGCCCCTCGACGATCTTGTATTTTACGTTGACGCCGCCCCGCGTCTCCTCGAGTTCGTACGATACGTCGGCGAAGCGATAACCCTTCTCGAAATAAAGGTCCTTCATCGCCTCGACGTCGGCCTTGAGGCGCGACAACGACAGGCGCTCCCCGACCTCGGCCTTTACAACCTCTTCGAGGGTCTTGCGCTTCATCTTGCGCCGGCCCTCGAAAACGATCTCCTTGATGCGGGACCGCTCTTTTATTACGAAAATAACGGCCATGTGGCCGGGTTCGGTCTCCTCGTAGAAGGCGTCCACCTGCTCGAAATAACCGAGCCGGTAAATCCTTTTAATATCGTCGCGGACTATGGTTTTGAGTTCGGCCTCGTTCAGGAGTACGCCCGACGACAGGCGAATGGCCGATATTACCGAGGAATCGTCGATACTGGTCAGGCCTTCAAACCGGACGTCGTCGATGACGATATCGGGGGCTTCCTGGGCGTGCGCCCGGCCCCCGGCGGCCAGGAGGAACCCGGCGCATAAGAAGAGTACTACGAAGGGGACGTGATATTTGTTTGCCCGGTACATGATATAAAAATACGGAGGCGAGATTCCTCCGCGGATTGAAAATGCTACCACAAGGAAAATCGTAAGTCAAGACGAAAGGGCCGGCCCGGCCGTCAGTAGTAACGCTGGCGGCTCGCGATGAGCGCGATTATGATAATCAGCGCGAATACCGCCAGGATTACGATCAGGACGACGGCGCCGCTGTCCACCGTGAGGCCGGAACCGTCCTCGACTACCTCCTCGACCGGGGCTTCCTCCGCCTGGCCGTACTCCTTGAGCGCCGCGACGATGGCGCCTTCCGCCTTGTGCTCGTCGCAAAGCTTCCGGAACGCGGCGTTCGTAAGCGGTCCGTCCCCCGGCACGGCCACCTCGACCACGACCGGGACGAGGAGCGTATAGGTTATCGGTTTGAAATGGAGGTCGAGCTGGCCCCGCGCCCCGGACAACGCGACGCCCGGCTTCTTGTCGTATTTAATCTCCACGTCGAGCGCCCGTACGCCGAGGATGCAACGGTAAAGCGTCCCCGCGGCCGGGTTGGTCGGGTCGGCCGGCCCGAGCGGATAGGCCTCCCGGACGTCGCGGGCCATTTCCGCGTCTTCTCTCCATTTCTCCAGCCACCCGTGCGCCAGGGCCGCGGCCCCCGCCCGATCCCGGACCTCGCCGCCCGTAGCCGCCGGCGTCAGGCCGCAGTCGGCGCAGGACAGCAGATACAGGCCGTAAAACAGTTGCGTTATCTCGTCGGCCTCGACCGCGAGGGATTCCGTCCCGGCCTTGCCGCCCTCGCGCAGGCCACGCATCCCCTCCGTCGTCGGACGCGAGAAGGTCGCGTCCAAAGCCTTCGCCATCCGGCCGTACGCCCGGGCCATCCGCAGATAGTATTCCGGCACGGGCTCGAGGCGGAACTCCGGCGTCACTTCCACCGCCGGGGCCTCGGCCGTGGAAGGCGGGGCCGCCGGCGCGCGGGCGCGGACCTGATCGAACGCCGTCACGAAGGACTCGGCGAGGCGGGCGCGGTATCCGTCGTCCCAGGTCAACTTCCTGGCTTCCGGCAAGTCGTCCGGGGACGAAAGCGCGGCCCCGGCGTAGGCGACGTAGTCGAGCCAGGGGGAAGCCGGACCCGGCCGGCTTACGCCGTCCGCCCGGACGGCCGCCACGTACGCCGTGGCCCATGCCCCGTCGCCGCGTACGCCCGTCAACGCGAAGCGGCGAATCAACTCCAGCTCGGCGTGCCCCGGGGCCGGGAGAAAGACGAAGGCGTCGCCGCTCTCCTTCGCGTCCGCCTGGAGCTTGCGCACGGTGCCAACTTCCTTGAGCACCGTCGCGGCGTCCCGGCCGGCCAGCAGTTTACGGTAATCGTCGAGCGATGACGCGCCGGGGGGCGGCCCCGCGGCGGCGTTCGCCAGGCCGGCCAGTACCGAATACTGGCCGGACAGGTCCGGGTCGCTCTCGACCACCCAGGTCAACGCGATGGCGGCCTTGAATTCCTTCTCGTCGCCGCGCTCGAAACGGCGGCCCAACCACAGGCCGGTGAGGTAGGCCCGTTTCAACTCGTCGCCCCAGGCATACCTTCCCGTAAGGACCCGGGCGTTCCACTCTTCTTTTAAGAAGCGCTCCTTATCCTGGCCCGCCTTACTCGCCACCTCCGCCGGCAGGCCGAGGTCGGCCGGGACCTTGCCGTCGGGGCGCGACAAAGCCACCGCCGTCCCGACGAAGGACATGGCGTCGCCGAACGCCACCCGTGACGACGGCCTCTCGTCGGCGTCGTACGCTTCCTTCAGCTTCAGCGCGAGGGACTTGAGGAAACCGGCCCGGCCCGAGGCCAGCGGCCCCACGGCCTCCTCCAACTGGAGTTCGGCCGCCGCCCAGGCGCCCTCCTCGAAAGCGCGGCCCCGCCAGCGGCAGAGCTCGAGCGAAGGCAGGGACGGCCCGGATACGGCCGCGAACGACGGGTATATCGCGGACGAGACGGACACCCCCGCGTCTACCTTGACCGCGGAACGGTTCGGCGCGGACACCGTGAAAGTGGCGCCGGCGTCGTTGAGCTTCAGGACGTAGTTCCCGCCCTCCGCCGGTATCGCCACCTCGCGCGAGGAAGAAAGCGAGTCGCCGCGCGCGCCGAAGGCCGCCCCGACGGCCAAAGCGCCTATCAGTAGCGCCGCCAACCCGGCTTTGCCGGGGCAAGGAATATGCCTGGCCGATATTTCCCTCATAACGTTCCTTCCCGATATTTACGCGCCGGTTTCAGGGCAGTGTCAATACGGCTTCCCCGTACGTAAGGCCGGGCAAGCCGGGGACCGACCTTTCCTCTCGGCCCAACTCCACCAGCCGATACTCGTGCAAGGCGGCCAACAGCGAATCCACGTTCGGAAGGTCCGCCAGCTCGAGCGAGTCCACGACGGCCGCCGCCGAAACGCTGCCGCCGTTCTTAATAATATAATCGAATATGTGGGCCGCCGCGGCGGGTAAAACCCGGCCGAAGGCCGCTTTCGCCTCCGCGAGGATCTCGCCCAATTCGGCCGCCCCGGGGCCCGCCAGCTTTACGCGTTCGAATAAGCGGTACGCCGGCTTGCCCTCGGCCCCGGCGAGAGGTCCCGCCGCCGGGGGCCACACGCCGTTATTCAACGCCTCGAGTTCGGCCAACCCGGTCGCCGCCCGGAAAAGCGCCGCCGCTGCGTCCCCCGGGTTCGCGGCGCCGAGCGCCGCCGAAGCGTAGTTGAGCGCGGCCGCCGTTCCGGCCGCCGCCGCCGTCCGGGCGCGGAGAAGCGCCCGCGCCGACTCGGCCTCCAAACCGAGGCGGGCGTCCCGCAGGCGGCCGTCACGGTCGTAAGCGACGAAAATACCCGCCGTAGGCCCGGCCGAAGCGCGGAACCTTTCCCGGAGTTCCTTTACGAAAACCCCGTACGACGACACGGCCAAGCGGAGCCACGAGGGCCCGACCACCGGCCGGGCGGGAAACAACTCCGCCCCGGCCTCCAGGTCGGCGATAACCCACAGGTCCACCGGGGCCCTTCCGGGCGGAGAGGCGGCGTCGCCCCGGATTATTACTACCCCTTCGACGCGGCGGTCGGACAACCAGGGGCCGACCTCCCGGCGCAGCCTTTCGGCGCGCTGGGCCGAGTACTCGGGCGGCAATTGCAATTCGGCCCCGGTCATCGCCCGCGCCGTCTCTCCCCCGTCGTTCATCGGGACGGTTGGATATAAAACATGATATCCGCTACGTACCAGGCCGCGACCGCTTCGTCGTCGAGTTTCGCGGGCTTGTACTTCATCGTCCGGGCGGCCTTCCGCGCCGCTTCCTCGAGCGCGAGCCAGCCGGGCGAATCGGCTATGACCTCGTCGCGTACGTCGCCGTTCTCGTCGACGTAAACGAGGATTTTAACCGTGCCCTGGGCGCCGGCCTTCCCGGCGATTTCGGGGTAGATTTCGGCCGGTTCGGAGACGACGATGGGAGGGATATCGAACTGCTTGTTGATTTCGGTCAGGAGGCCCGCGAAATCGCGTCCCGTGATGGCCTCGGCGTACGCCGCCGGCAACTCGGCCGCGGCCGCGACCGAGGCTACGGCCAACGCCGCCACAATCATTATGGGTCTCATGGGCTAATCCGTTATCCCGAGTTCTTCCATTTTCATGGCGACGTACTTTTCGTCCGATTCCCAGGTCCTGCCCGCCGGGTAGTTTATCACCCAGGGGATGAAGACGACCTTGGTGATGCCGGTCCCCTCTTCCTCGGGCCAGCTCCACTCCTTGCTTTTCGGGTCGCCCTCGCGGAGCGGGTAATCGAACAGGACGTCCTCCTCGTGGAAAACGCGCTTCCCCATGGCGTCGTAGCCGCGAACCTCGAACGTGAAAGACGTCATGGCGCCGTCTCCCGCATGTTCGAAGACGCCGTAAAGCCAGAACTTCTCTTCGCCGTCGGGGTTGATGTTGGCGTAATCGGCCGGTTTGTATTTGGCTCCCGCGGTGCCGCATTTCGCCACTATCCTGTTGACCTTCAAGGGACACGCGAGTTGGGTCACGACGAAGACTTCGACGTCGGCGCCGTACGCGCTCCCGGCCCAGGCCAACACCCCTAATAGCGCGAGCGTAATCAGGTACTTCCGCGTACTCATATGGCTCGCCCCCTTCACGTGATTATAAATCGGCGGCTTGAGTTTGTCAAAAATAAAAAGAGCCCGCCGGGACACGGCCGCGCCATAGCAAAACGGCCGGGAAAGCCCCGGCCGTCGTCATTTTGTTTGTAGTCGTGTTTACAGGCGGAACTGCATTACGATGCTGTACCACACGCCGACCGGCACGCCCTGCTGTTTCGCCGGTTTGAATTTGCACTTCATCGCGGCTTTCTTGGCGGCCTCGTCCAGCGCCGGCAAACCCGGCGAGGACTGGACCACCGCGTTCCGGACGTTCCCGGATTCGTCGATGTAGACCAGCATGATAACGTCACCCTCGACGCCCGAGTCCCGAGCGATGTCCGGATACACCGGCCGCTGCTCGTGAACGATGACCGGCGCCTCGGAATACTCGACGTCGAAACTGACCGTATCCCAGGGCGACTCTCCGCCCTCGGTGACCTCGATGGTTTCCTCGATCAGTATCTCGGTGCCCTCTCCGAATCCCTCGGCGTCACCTCCGCCGATGGCGTCCGAAATCGTGTCGGCGTCCGCGAGTTCATCGGGGACGGGAAGGGGAACCTCGCCGACGCTGCCCTTGGCTTCCAGACCCTTGGGAGCGCTTTCCGGTTCGGGAGCTTCTAACGAGGGAGGCGGCGGCAGATCGTCGTAGGTCTTCTTTACCTTTTTCATTACCAGCTTGCCGTCGCCCATCTTTACTTCGCCCTTGCTCGACAGCACGTCCTTGGGCACCGCCGCGATGCCCCATATGCTGAAGTGGACTACCGCCGAAACCAGCAACGTGTACCGGAAAAGGCTGCCGCCCAATCTCTTCTTCAGCTTATCCTGAGATAGTACTTTTTTCTTCGCCACGTTCGTGCCTCCTCTTGCGGGGACAATAATATCAAGAAATATTCTAACTAATGCCGCCGGGGGTGTCAAGTCAATTTCTCGTGCCCCGTATATTGGACGCGGCGGTCGCGGCCGCCGTTTAATCCATACGAAAAAGGCCGGGGATGAACCCCGGCCTCGGATTAGTACGAGGGACTTAAAGCTCGAACTGCATGACCAGGCTGTACCACACGCCGACCGGAACGCCCTGCTGTTCGGCCGGTTTGAACTTGCAGCCGTAAGCGGCCTTGATGGCGGCCTCATCCAGCGCCGGCAAACCCGGCGAGGACTGGACGACGGCGTTGCGAACCCTGCCGCTCTCGTCGATGTAGACCATGAGGACGACGTCACCCTCGATGCCGGAAGAGCGCGCGATATCGGGATACTCGGGTCGGACCTGTTTGAGGATGCGCGGCGGTTCGGACGTGGGCACGAACTCGATGACGTTGGGCGAGGCCGAAGTCGGTTTGTCGATGCCCGGTTCCGGATTCACGATGATGCTGGTACCGGGGCCGACCTTCGTGATCTTGCTGGGGTCCCGGTCCGTGTAGCCGGTATTTTCCGTTTCGTTATCGGGGACGGGAATGGGGTTCTCACCCATCTCGCTATGGCCCTTGATGCCGGGGGGGCCGTGTTTCGGCACCGGGTTGGTTATCGAAGTCGGTTCCGGTAATCTGTTGTAATTGACGGGTATAATGGGATCGAAATGTCTG
The DNA here is from genome assembly GCA_050117845.1 of Candidatus Zixiibacteriota bacterium. Lineage (GTDB taxonomy): Bacteria > RBG-13-66-14 > B26-G2 > WVWN01 > WVWN01 > WVWN01. The sequence goes on along the minus strand of JASFLY010000013.1, from coordinate 24,060 downwards.
AAGAACTGCTGGGCAACGAGCTGGCCTCCCGAGCCGCCGAACGGGTTACCTAAGAGGCCCCAGATACCGAGGTGCAGAGTTACCGAGAACATGAAGGTATACTTAAATAACTTGCCGGAAATCCTTGCCTTCAGCTTCTGCTGCGCGGTTTTGATTTTCTTAACCACGGTATCACCTCCTGCGTCGTAGTGCGTTTCGCCGGTTTTCTTCTTCCCCCCGTTCGACCCCCCGTTTTTTCGGCCTAAATCAACCTCTCCATATAAATTTTAACCCGTAGAACCGGCCCTGTCAAATTTCTCGTCCAGTAATTTGACACGCGGCCGGCCCACGGGTTTTAATCCGAACCGTAGTTTTCTATTGTGCGCCCGCTACCTCGATGTTAACGAACTTTACCCTTCCCTCCGTTACGTCGATATTCTTTATGGGCTGAACGGAGCGGACGCGTATACCCTCGTCGCTCACGCCGTAAACCTCGAGCAGGTAGTAGCGGCCGCCGTTGAGTTGGGTGAAGGTATACTCGCCGTAGCCGTTCGACCGGGAGCTATGGGAGGGGACGCCGCCGTTATAGGCCGCGGCGTCGACGTACAGGTTGACCGCGGCGCCGATAACAGGCCGGCCGTTCCGCAGGACCTTCCCCATTATGATACCCTTCTTGGCCGCCTCTATGGCCTTGCCGTCCGGCAGGGCGTAGCGCCCCCCCGACAGCCGGTCGAGTTTCATGGCCGCGACGGCGTCCCGGGCCATGGGGAGCACCGCGTAGAAGTCGTCGCGGCCGGCGCCTATGGACACCGTATACCCCACTCCCCCGCCGATTACGTAGACTATAATTTCAGTCGTCGGCAGATCCTCGGCCTCGTACAGGCGGGTCGTCTTCGTCGCCAGGAAATCGCCCTCGTCCGGGATGGACCCCCCGCCCTCGCCGCCCCCCTCCCCGGCGGCGGCCTTCGCGGCGTTCTCGGCATGTTTTTTCCGCGCCTTGTCCGTCGCCTCAATATCGTCGTAAACGAAAGGTTTTAAAGCCTCGCGCGTCGCTTCGGCGTACGTCTCGTTCTTCACCATATCCGCGAGAACGGCGCCCTTGCCGGACAGGCCCCGTCCCGCCTCGTGGCCCTTGGCGAACTCCCGGATATCCTTCTTGTTGGCGATGATACGCGCGGTCACTTTAATCTCAATCAGGCCCAGGGAATCGCGCAGGGCGAAGAGGGAGCCTTCGGCCTTCTTGTCCAACGTCCACCCGGCCGGAACGTCGAAATATATGCCGTATTCCTTGCTGGAATACTTCTCGGGCTCGGCCTGCGCGAAAGCGCCCCCGACGGCCGTCGAGGCCGCCAAAAAGAGTATTAAAAAGCGTTCCTTCATTTTCCCCATTATACGCCCCCGGAGCCGCGAAGTCAATGCGCGGCTCCGGCCCGGTGCGAACGGATTCCCCAAACGAAGGTGGTTTACTCCGGCCCCGTTTTATGTTATAGTCCGCACCCGTTCGGCCCCGTCGTCTAGCCCGGTCCAGGACACCGCCCTTTCACGGCGGCGACGCGGGTTCAAATCCCGCCGGGGTCAAAAACCCTCCCATAAGGGAGGGTTATTTTTATTGGGTCAACGCGGGAGCGGGCCGCCTACTGCTTGATCTCGACGACCTTGCCCGAAGCGCCGATGGTAACGTAACCCGCCTCGTAGTACCACCGTTCGGCGTTGCCGACCTTCTCGGTTCGCGTCGGCGGGCCCCACGCTTCCCGAACCATATCCTTATTATAGCCGATATCTATGGCCTGATCGGCCACGGCGACGCAGGCCGCCCAGTCCCAGTTGTACTTCTCGTGGAGCCGGCCCACCTTGGCGCATTTCCCGGTCGAGCAGGGGTACGGGACTTCCGTTTCGGTCGGTACGGTATCGGCCAGCTTGCGCTCGATGGTTACTTTCTTCGTAACCGGCCCGTGGTCCTTCCCGCACACCGGGCATTTCCGGTTCTGCGTCTGCTCGATGGTCATCAACTCGTCGCCGCATTTGGGGCAATACCCCTCGACGACCTCGATGCCGAGTTCCTCGGCCATGCCGCGGTCGACTTCAATCTCCCGCGTGTCGTCGCGGTAGACCTTACCGCACTCCTTGCACTTGTATTGCGTCCCGGTGACGACCTTCTTTTTACCGCCGCACGAAACGCACAGCATGGCCACCGCCGCGACCAACATAAGAATCGTCAGGTATTTCCTCATCGCCTTCTCCTCTATGTGCGTTACCAGCCTGATACCTTTTTATAAATAGAGTATAAAAGATTATGCCGATAATTGCAAGACTTACCCGGCCCCGCTCCCCCGGGCGTGCGGCGACGGGTCCTCGTATATCTCGGGGTGGGTCGACTTGAAGCGGCGGTGCATCCAGTAGTAATGGTCCGGGTACTCGCGGCAGTATTTCTCGAGGACGTCGGTATAGGCCTGCGTGAGCGCCGCTATGTCGGCCTCGAGGTCCCCCGTGATTTCGGGGACGACCGCGTCCTCCATTATAAGCGTGTTGTGGGAGTTGGAGTCGCGAATGGTGAAGCCGGCGCAAATGGCGGCGCCGGTCTTGGCCACGAAGGCCGCCGGCCCCTTGGGCGTCGACGCGCGACGGCCGAAGAACGTAACCTCGGCCCCCTCCGCCCCGGCGTCCTGGTCGGAGAGGAGCGCCACCATGCCGTTCCCGCGCAGGGCGCGGAATACGCCCTTCGCCGCCGCCCCCATGTGGATGATGCCGATGCCGGCGTCGGCCCGCAGTTTGTTCATTAAATTATCCACGTACTTGTTGTGCTGTTCGCCGACGAGGAAGCTTATGGAATAACCTCGCAGGCACACCGCGGCGCCCGTCTGCTCCCAGGAGCCGAAATGGCCGGTGAAGAGGATCGCCCCCTTACCCCGGGCCAGCGCTTCGTCGAAGGACGCGGCGTTGACGAGCTTGTGGTACTTCTCGACGTTCCGGGCGTTCAGCCGCGGCAGGCGCATGTAGTCGATCATGGCCCGGCCGAAGTTGGCGAAGGACTTGCGGGCCACGTCGTCGATCCAATCGTCGCCGGCGTCCGGGAAGCAGAATCGCAGGTTGGCCTGCGCTATGCGGCGGCGCCGCCCCCAGGCCGCGTACGCGATGCGGCCCAGCGCGCCGCCGATCGCCACCGCCCACGACGCGGGCAGGACGTTGGCCCAGGCGAACGCGGACCACACGAACGCGAACTCGATTAGGTGCTTTATCCGTTTATTCTTGCTCGTCGCCACCCGCGTTCCCCCTGAGCTGTACCGACGAGATTATCCGGTCCAGGAAATCGTTGAGGACGTCGAAGCCGGAAATTATCTCGACCGATTGCTCGAGCACGTAGGTCAGGACGGAAGGCCGCCACCCCTCCAGCCGGGCCTCGTCCTTGGCGGTCGTCACCAGGAAGTCGCAGCCGGCCACGAGCGCCGTGCCCTCCGCGTCCGCGAGTTCGCCGTGCGTGAAGCGGTGGTGGTCCGGGAAGGGACGGCGCCGCGCCACGACCGCGCCCGATTCCGCCAGGTCCTCGGCGAAGTGGTCGAAGTCGGCGATGCCGCCGAACGCGAGGACCTTGGCCCCCTCCAGGTTCGCCAGGGCCATCCGCTCGTCCTTGTTCAACGGCCGGAGGTAGGCCGGCGAGAACTGGACCTCGACGTGCGGCGCCCGGGAGCCGGCGTGCCGCAGGGCCCGACGCCACCGTTCGCGGTGGTCGCCCTCCCGGCACTTGGTGAAGACGACGAGGTCCGCGTCCCGCGTGGCGGCCAGCCCCTCGCGGTAGTACCCCGCCGGGAAGACCGGCCCCGGGGGCCGGCGGGCGTCCACCAGAAGGACGTTCAAGTCCTTCTTGATTTTTAGATGCTGGAAGGCGTCGTCGAGGAGGATTATCTGGGCGCCCATCTCGTCGACGGCGTCCTCGGCCGCGGCCGCCCGGTCCTCGTCCACTATCACCGTGGCCTGCGGGAGGGCCCGGGCCGTCATCAGCGCCTCGTCGCCGACGCGGCTCTCCCCCATTTGCAAGACGTTCCCGGCCCGCCGCACGACCACCCGGCCCGACGTTTCCCGGCCGTAGCCTCGGGAGACGACGGCCACGTGGACGCCGTAATTAATAAGATACTGCCCCAGGAATATTACGAAGGGCGTCTTGCCGGCGCCGCCCATCGCCAGGTTGCCCACGCCGATGACGGGCCGCGAGAGGCGGGCGGCTCCGAAGACGTGTTTGCGGTAGAGGTAACGCTTGAAAGCGCCGACGCCCTGCCACACCCAGGAAAGCGGCATGAACAATAGCCGCAACAAGAAATTCCCGGCTATGGCCCGGTGGGCGCGGTAAAACGCCGGGGCGCGCGCCATCAGCGCACCGTCCTTTCGTAAACCCGCCGGACCACGGCGGCCGTCCGCTTCGACGCCCCCATCATCTCCCGCGCCACCATCGCGGCCTCCTCGCCCAGCACGTTACGCACCTCTTCGTTGGCGTAGATTTCCCGCAACGCCTCCAGTAGGCCGGCCCCGTCCTCCACGCGGATGCCGCCCCGGCCGGCCAGCCGTCCGGTCTCCACCGGGAAGTTCTCGACGTGGGGCCCCCACAGCGTGATGCAGCCGTGGTACGCGGCCTCCACCATGTTCTGGCCGCCCCGCGGCACGAAGGACCCGCCGATGACGGCGACGGCGCCCACGGGGTAAAGGCCGCCCAGCTCGCCCAGAGTATCGAGCACCACCGCGTCCACGGCCCCCCCGCCCGCCGGCAACTCGCTCCGCCGAACGGCCCGCAGGCCCCGCCGCGTCAGGAGCGTTTCGACCTCGGCCGCCCGCTCCGGATAGCGCGGCGCGACGAAGAATTTTAACCGGGGGTTAGCTTCCCGAAGCGCCATATACGCGTCGGCTACTATCTCTTCCTCGCCGGCGTGCGTACTCGCGGCGACGAGGACGTCCCCCGGCTCCGGCCTCCCCAGGGCCGCCGAGACCAGGCCCAGCGCCTCGTCCGACGTCGTGGTGTCGTAGTTATCGTATTTGAGATTGCCGGTCACCGAAACGTCGTCGGCCTCGACGCCCATCGCCCGGTAGCGCGGCACGTACTCCTCTTCCGCGGAGCAAACGAACGCGAAGCGGCGGAACAGCGGCTCGAAGAGCCAGCCCATCCGCCGGTATCCCTTCTGGCTCCGGGCGGTGAAGCGGCCGTTGACGACGCCCACCGGAACGCCCCGCCGCTCCAACGCGTAAAGGAGGTTGGGCCAGTAGTCCCCCTCCACCAACAGGACCAGCGCCGGGTCGTACGCGCGGAGCGTCAGCGCCACGCTCGGGTAGAGGTCGTACGGCAGAGCCAGGTGATGGTCGGCGGCGACGCGCTTGGCCACCTGGCGGCCGCCGGACGTGAAGGTCGTCAGGACGATTTCGCGGCCGGGAAAGAGGCGGCGCAGCTCCTCCACGAAGGCCCGGATGGCGAGCGCTTCCCCCACCGACGGCGCGTGGAGCCATATCGACTTCTTCATGCGCGGCAGGCGCAGGCCCAGGCGTTTTATGAAGCGGCCCCGAAACTCCCGGAGGAACAAGGCCGGCAGCCAGAACAAAGCGAACAACGTATGGAGTAGGATATTGTAAAGGCCCAGCGCGAGCCAGAAGCGGCCGCCGTAGCGCGCCTTCGCCTTCGATTCGGCATCGGAACCGTTGCTCCCGCCCACTTATTCCTCGCGGTCGCTCGCCAGTTGCGCGTGAAGGAGCCGGGCGTAAACGCCGTCGCTCCGTACCAGTTCGTGATGATGGCCGACCTCGGCGATGCGGCCGCCGTCGAGGACGACGATGCGGTCGGCCCGTCGGACCGTGGAGAGGCGGTGCGCGACGATGAAGGTCGTCCGCCCCACCATGACGCGCTCGAGCGCCTCCCGGATCAGGGCCTCGGACTCGGAGTCGAGGTGCGACGTGGCCTCGTCGAGGATGAGGATGCGCGGGTCCTTGAGGAGGGCCCGGGCGATGGCGAGCCGCTGCCGCTGGCCGCCGGAGATCTGGACGCCCCGTTCGCCGATATAGGATTCGTAGCCGTTCGGGAACTTCTCGATGAAGTCGTCGGCGTTCGCGGCCCGGGCGGCCTCGCGCACCTCGTCCGGCGTCGCGTCGAGCCGGCCGTAGCGAATATTATTGAATACGGTATCGGCGAAGAGGATGGATTCCTGCGGCACCAGGCTTATCTGGTCGCGCAGGGCGTCGAGGTCGTAGTCGCGGATGTTGTCGCCGTCGATGGTCAAAGTGCCGGACGTAATGTCGTAGAAGCGCGGTATAAGACTCACGAGCGTCGTCTTCCCGGCGCCCGAGGGACCCACGATGGCTATAACCTCGCTCTCCTTCACGTCGAGCGAGACGTCGCGGAGGATGTAGTTCTTCTCGTCGTACGCGAAGGACACGCCGTCGAAGTGCACGGCCCCGGCGATGCGTTTGGTCAGGTCGCCGGTGCGCCACAACCGCCGCTCCTCCGGTTCGTCCTCGACCTCGTAGACGCGGCCGGCGGCGGCGATGGCCCGCTGGATAAGCGCCGTGACGCGGCCCAGCACCTTGACCGGCTGGTACAGTATGACCACCAGGCCGGTGAAGCCGAGGAGCGTCCCCGTCGTCATCTTCCCGTGGAGGACGAGGTGGCAGCCCACCCAGAAGAAGCCGGCGATGCCGAGGCCGCTCACGACCTCCATCAACGGCCGCAGGATGGATTCGACCTTGACGCCGTACATCCACGCCTTGAAGGTTTCCCAGTTGCGCGCCAGGAACCGCTTCTTCTCGAAGTCCTCGCGCCGGAAGGATTTTATAAGTTTTATATTCTGGAGCGTTTCGGACAGCAGCGCCGTGAGCGAGCCTATCTCGGCCTGGAAGCGCTTGCCGGCCTTGCGGCTCTTCCCCGACAGATAGTTGATTATGACCCCCAACGCCGGGAACGTGATAAGCACCATCAAAGTCAGCTTCCACGACCGGAAAAACATTACGGTGAGGACGATAACTAGCGTCGTGAGCGCCGACGTAATATCCTTGAGCGCGTTCGCGGTGTCCTGCAGAACGTTGACGTCGTTGGTCACGCGGGAAACGACGTCGCCCGAGCGCCGTTCGTCGTAATAGCGCAGCGGCAACATAACGAGGTGGTTGAAAATCTTCTCGCGGATGTTGAAGACGACCCGCTGGCCGGCGTACGATATCATGTAGGAACGGAGGAAGATGGCGGCGCCGGAGATAAGTATGACCGCCAGCACCCACATGGGGAGGAAGTTGACGACCGTGAGGCGAGGCCGGTCGAAGCCCATGAGCAGGAGGTTGAAGATAAGCTGGTCCTTCTTGCCGGCGAGGACGTCGATGACCTGGCCTATGATGACCGGCAACGAGGCCTCGAGGCCGGACGCCACCGCCGAGGCGACCATGCCGACCAGCAGGAAATGCCAGTAGCGCGCCGCGGATGCAAAGAGCCGGCGCGCCACGTTCGGCGGACCTTCTACCGTTTGAGCTTCGTTCATTTAAGCGAGGGCCTCGACGATTAACCGGGCCGCGTATCCCGGGGCCCCGGCGGCGTTGTCCGCGGCCGCCGGCGGCCGGAGTGATTCCCTGATTTCGGCGTAATCTTCGCTGACGCGGCGGCGGAACGCCTCGTCGTCCAACGCCCGCGTCGCCTCCCGGGCGATGGCGTCCGGCCGGGCGTCATCCTGCAATAACTCAGGGACGACCTCCCGGCCCGCGATGATGTTGGGCAAACCCAAATGGTCCACGTACACGAGCCGCCGCCCGACTTCCCAGGTTATACGGTTAACCTTATACACGATAACGGCGGGTACGCCCATTATCGCGAGTTCGAGCGTCGCCGTCCCGGACGCCGTAATCGCCGCGTCCGCCGCGGCCATGACGTCCACCGCCGGCTCCGTCGTCGCCGTCACGCCGTCGGGGAGAGGGGCGAACTCCTCCAGTATCCCCGGCCCGAGCGAGGGCGCCGGGGCCACCACGACCCGGACGTCGTCGCGGCCCGCGAGGACGAGTTTCAACGCCTCCGCCATCGGGGGCCAGAGCTTCGCTATCTCCTGCCGGCGGCTCCCCGGCAATACGAGGAGGAGTTTCTCGCCGGGGCCCATGCCCCAGGCCGACCGCAAATCCCGGCCGGAAGGCCGGGTGATATCCATGAGCGGATGGCCGACGAAAACGACCTCCGCGCCGATGCGCCGCCAGAAGTCGACCTCGAACGGGAACACCGCCAGTACGAGGTCGAGGTCGCGGGCGAGCCCTTTCCCCCGGTGCTTACCCCACGCCCACAGCTTGGGCGGTATATAGTAGAACGTCTTCAGGCCGGCCCGTTTCGCCCGGGCGACCACGCGGGCGTTGAAGCCGCCGTAGTCGATGGCCACCAGGGCGTCGCCGTCCTCGGCCATCGCCCGGCCGAGGGTGCCAAGGTCGCCGCTCAGTTGCCCCAGTCGGCCGAAGAGTTCCACCAGGCCGACCAGGCCGTGGCTTTCGCTCCGCACCAGCGCCTCGACGCCGGCCTCCCTCATCCGCGGGCCCGCCATCCCCGCCAGCGCTGCGTCCGGCGAAACCGCCTTGAGCGCCCGCGCGAGGTAGCTCCCGTGCAGGTCTCCCGACTCCTCCCCGGCGGCGAGGTACAATTTCATCGCGTTAGAGGCCCACCCGGAGGCGGGCCGCCGCGGCCTCGAAGGCCGCTATCGCCCGGGGAACGTCGTCGTCTTCCAACCCCATGTGCGTCACGGCGCGAACGCGCCGGGGGCCCATGTCGTGGGTGAGTACGCCCTCGGCCTCGAGTTCCCGAACCAACCCGGCGGCGTCGATGCACGGGTCCTCGATGTCCACCATCACGATGTTGGTGTCCGGCGGCTCGACCACCAGGTCCCGCATGTCGTTCAGGCCGGCGGCCAGCGCCGCCGCCCGGCGGTGATCTTCGGCGAGTCGCTTCACGTTATTTTCGACGGCGTACAACGCCCCGGCCGCAATGACGCCGGCCTGCCGCATCGCCCCGCCGAAGGTGCGCCGCGAGGCCACCGCCGCCGCGACGAAATCCTTGGTCCCGCAGAGGCAGGAGCCGACCGGCGCGCCGAGGCCCTTGGAGAAGCAGACCGAAACGCTGTCGGCGCAGTCGGCGTAATCGGCGAGGGAAATGCCCGTCGCGACCGTGGCGTTCCACAAACGCGCCCCGTCCAGATGGACGGGGATGCCGCGGCTCCGCGCCTCCCTTCCCAGCTCCGCCATTACCTCCAGCGGGAACAGCGCGCCGCCGGCGCGGTTGTGCGTATTCTCGACGCAGATAAGGCCGGTCCCGGGGAAATAATCGGCGACGGGCCGGATCGCCGGCTCCACGTCGGGCCAGGTCAGTACGCCCCGTTTCCCGGGCACCGGGTAAAGTTGAATCCCGGAACACGCCGCGGCGGCCGCCATCTCGTAGTGGAAGATATGCGCGTCGGCCTCGCAGATGGCCTCGCGCCCCCGGCAGGCCGTCCGGACGGCGACCTGGTTGGACATCGTGCCCGAGGGCATGAAGAGGCCGGCCTCCTTGCCCAGGAGGGCCGCCACCACTTCCTGCAGGCGATTGACGGTCGGGTCCTCGTAGTAGACGTCGTCCCCGACTTCCGCCGCCGCCATGGCCTCCCGCATCCCGGCGCTGGGCCGGGTGACGGTATCGCTACGCAGGTCAACGGGTCTTTTATCCACGGCGCTTATAGTGTTGCATACTATCATATTCCCCGGTTACCCGCAACCGGAGTGTAAAAACGCCGGCCCGAAGGCCGGCGTCTTATTCCCAACTTGTTAACGCGTTACAGGTTGATCCGCGACGCGAGGTCCCAAACGCCCGGTATCTTCCAGAATTCGCCCATGAGGGCTTTCACGAGGGCTACTATCTGGAGGACGATGATAAAGAAGAACAACAGGGTCCCGCCGAAGGGCGGCATGATGAATATCGAGAAGGTATAACTCAGCATGGCCGCGATGAAGAGTACCAGGCCCTGCTTCGCGTGAGCCTTGCAAAAGCGGTTATGGGGCTGCACGACGAGCGGGATGAAGAACAGGACGTAGATATAGGAAATGGCGGCGAGGACCTTGCCTTCTTCCACCTCTTCGGGGGTGAACTCCGGGTCGTTCGTCGGAACGTCCGTCTCGGGACCGTCGGTCATTAGAACGTCAGTTTTTCGGCGATGCTCCCGAAGAGCGGGAGTTTCTGGTACTTACCCTGGAACGCCGCGACGAGGCCCATTATCGCGCATATTAAAACGAAAATGCCCCACAGCCAGCCGATGAACGGGATAACCATCGGGATGAAAGCGATACACAATACGAGCCCTTGTTTGGCGTGGGCCCGGCAGAATTTATTGTCCGGCTTGGCCAGGAGCGGTAAAAGGAAAAGGATGCCAATGTAACCGATACCGGCGAAGGTTTTACCATCGTCGATCTCTTCCTGCGTGAACGTCGGTGCGGATGTTTCCGCCATGGTGTATTACCTCCGTATAGATGAGAACTTAACGGGCCGGACCCGGTACAGCACCGGGGCCGACTAGAAATTCAATTTTTGGGCCAGCGGCGCGATGACCGGCATATCCCAGTACTCGCCCTTGAGCGCCTGGATGAAGCCCCAGATGGAAAGGCCCAACGCGCACACGCAGAAGGCCAACCATAGTACGAGGCTTATGGCCCACCCCGCGCACGGCACTAACCCCAGTATGGCGCTCAGGATTGCCAGTACGACGGCCCCGATCACCTCGACGCCGAACAAGACCGCGCCCTGTTTTCCGTGGAACTGGCAGAACTTGTTTTCTTTCTTTGCGAGTAGGGGGATAAGGAACAGGATACTGATGTATCCTATCGCCGCCATGGTTTTCCCCTCTTCTATCTCCGGCGGCAACGTCGCCTTCTCTTCCCCGTTAGTCATAAGTTACCTCCGATTTATGGATTATAACTTCCTTATCGCCCGCTCGGCCCGCGCTTCGCACGGCCTTAATCATCAATACCGTTTTTACGACCGACGTAACGGCCAGCGCCGGTATGAATACGTAAAGCGACCAGCCGAATTTAACGCGGATCACGTCGAGCACCAGGAACGCGATAAGTTCCCAAATAAAAGCTATAAAGCCGTTACGGCCCCAGCGGGCCAACTCGCCCCCGCCGAAGAGGTGGACGAACAGACCCAGGAACCCGACGTAAGAAAGCGCGACCCAGAACTTCTTCCCCATCGGGCCACGATATTAACAAACTTAAGGCGCGCGACGCAAGGCAATTATAATACAAGAGGTTTCGCGTCGTCGCCCCCGGCGCCTCCGGCCCCCAGACGGGCCACGACTTCCTCGATAATCCAGTCGGCGGTGGAGGTCCCCGCGGTTACGCCGACGGCCTCCGCCCCTTCGAACCACCCGTCCCGCAACTCCTCGGCCGTCTCCACGTGGTAGGTCGTCGCCCCGGCGGCGCGGCAGATTTCGGCCAGCCGGCCGGTGTTGGCGCTGTTGCGCCCCCCCACCACCACCATGACGTCGACCTCGCCGGCGAGGTCGAGGGCGGCCCGCTGGCGCTTGGCGGTCGCGTCGCACAGCGTATTGAACACGCGAATCTCGTGCGCCCGACCCAGAAGGACGCTCGTGATGCGGTGGCAGGTATCGGCGGCGTGGGTCGTCTGCATGACGACGCCGATCTTCTCGGCCTGCGGAAGAGCCTCGGCCTCGGCCTCCGAATTCACGATGACGACCTCGGGCCCCGCGTAGCCGGCGATGGCCTGGACTTCCGGGTGGTCGCGGTCGCCGATTATCACGACCAGGTATCCCTCGCGGCCCAGCGCCGCGGCGCGCTGCTGCACCGCCTTGACGGTGGGACAGGTGAGGTCGATTATCTCGGCGCCCTGCTCGCGGAGGGCCCGGACGGTCTCGGGCGGCAGGCCGTGGGAACGAATGATTACGGTATCGGAGCCCACCTCTTCCGGGCTCCGAGCCACGCGGACGCCCATCTCCTCCAGCCGCGTCACGACCTGGGGGTTGTGGATGAGTTCGCCCAGCGTATAGACGGGCCCCTCGGCCCGGCGGGCCGCGCCGAACGCGGCCTTGGTCGCCCGCTTCACGCCGAAACAGAATCCGGCGTCCGAGGCCACTATTACCTTCATGCTTTCCCGTCGCCCCCGTTCCCGGCCGCCGGCGGGTGCAGCTCGTCCCGCAACGCCGCCACCCGCGCCATAATATCTTCGGCTATTTCGCGGTACAGTTCCTTGGAGCCGGGTTGACTGCGATATCGGGACATTTCGACCGGGGGGCCGAAGCTTACCGTTATTTTGGCCCGCCGGGGGAACCTGGCGCCCCGGGGGAACGACTCGAAGGAGCCGTCGATGTAGGCCGGGACGACCGGCGCGTCGGCCATGTAGGCCAGAAGGCCCGCGCCGACCATCGGCTTGCGCAGGTCGCCGTCGTACGAGCGCGTCCCCTCCGGGAAGTACATCACGAGTTTGCCCTCGTTCAATTTCCGGCGGGCCTCCTTGAGCCCTCCGGCCGACCACTTCTCCCGGCCTATCGGGAACGCGCCCCACAGGCGGATGAAGGGGCCGGCCAGCTTCCCGCGGAAGAGGTCCGCCCGGGCCATGTAGTACATCACGCGGGGCGTGGCGTTGCCCAAGAGCGGCGGGTCCAGGTACGACGCGTGGTTGGCCGCCGCCAGCACGCCCCCCCGCAGGGGGACGTTCTCGACGCCGCGCACGTCGAAGTCGAAGACGATTTTGCCGAGCGGCCAGGCGATGAAGAAATGGGCAGTCCGCCACATTATCGCCCGGAGGATATGTCCCATATAGATCGGCATTACGCGGCGGTTCGCCCCTCCCCCGCTTGTACGGCGGCCGTTATGAAGTCTACTACCTCGTCGAACGTCCGGGACGTGGTGTCGACGAGGACGGCGTCCTCGGCGCGGCGCAGCGGCGCCGCCGCCCGGCCCCGGTCCCGGGCGTCCCGGGCGGCCAGGTCGCGCTCCACCTCGGCCACGTCCACCGGCTTGCCGGCGGCGGCGAAGTCCCGGGCCCGCCGCCGCGCCCGCTCCTCCAAAGAAGCGTCCAGGTAAAATTTGTAGGGCGCGTCCGGGAAGACGACGGTCCCGATGTCCCGGCCTTCGACCACGACGCCCGGCGGCCGGGCCAAACGCCGCTGGAGCGGCAGAAGGACCTCGCGCACCTCGGCGAGCGCCGATATGGCGGACGCCCCCTCCGCCACCTCGGCCGAGGACAGCTCGGCCGTAACGTCTCGGCCGTCGACGAGTATCTTGGGGCCATCCTGATCCAGCCGGTACTCTACTTCCGTTCGGTCGAAGGCCGCCGCCAGCGCCGGCCCGTCCGTAAAGGGCAGTTCCTCCGCCCGGGCCTTCCACGCCAGCGCGCGGTAGAGCTTGCCGGTCTCGACGAAGGCGAAGCCCAGCCGCCGCGCGACGGCGAGGCCGACGGTGCTCTTCCCCGAGGCCGCCGGGCCGTCCAACGCCACGACTACCGGAACGCCCGTTTCGCTACTGCCCACGGAGTATCTTTACCTCCTCGGCCGTAAGGTCGCGCCATTCGCCGGGGGCGAGTTCGCCGAGCGCCACCGGCCCGACGTTAACCCGGCAGAGGCGCGTTACCCTGTGGCGCAGGGCGGCGAACATCTGCCGCAACATGCGCTTCCGGCCGTACTCGACGTTGAGGGTCACGACGGACGACTCCGCCTCGGCCTCCACCGTCTCGACGTTGACCCGGCCTATGTGGCCGTCGCGGAGCTTTATACCGCGCTCGAGTTCGCGGACGCCCTTGCGGGTAACGCACCCCCGCACCTCGACGACGTAGCGCTTGAGAACGCCGAAGGAGGGGTGGGCGACGCGATGCGCGAACGCGCCATCGTCCGTTAAAAGTATCAGGCCCTCGGTGTCGGCGTCGAGCCGGCCCACGGGTTTAAGGCTGCGCAGGTGCCGCGGCAGTTCGTGCTTTATTATCCGGCGGCGGAAGGGGTCGCGGGCCGTCGTCAGGACGCCGCGCCGCTTGTAGTACGCGACGTAGCGGAACTTGCGCCGCGCCCGGGCGACGGCGCCGTTGACCGTTACCTTGGCCCCGGCCTCCACGCGGAAAGCGAGGTCCGTCACCACCTCGCCGTCGACGCGAACGCGGCCCTCGGCCACGAGCCGCTCCACGGCGCGCCGAGCGCCGAAACCGCACATCGCGAGATAGCGGTTGATGCGGATGCCGCGACGCTTCTCCATCAGAGTTTACGTCTCCGAATCGAATTCTTCCAGGGGTGGGAGGTCGTTCAGGCCGGTCAGGCCGAAGTAATAGAGGAACTGCTTGGTGGTGCGGTATTTGAAGGGGCGCCCCGGCACGTCCTCCCGGCCGTCCGTGATTATCAGCTTGCGCTCGAGGAGGGTCTTAACGACGCCGTCGCTGTTGACCCCCCGGATCTCGTCGATGGCAACGCGGGTTATGGGCTGGCGGTACGCGATTATGGCCAGCGTCTCGAGGGCCGCCCGGCTCAGGCGGGGCGCCTTCTCGAGCGGCAGGACCTGTTTGGCCCAGGGCGCGTATTCCGGCCGGGAAAAGAAGCGGTAGCCGCCGGCGACGTACGCGAGTTCCACGCCGCGCCCCTCGTACTCCTCCCGGAGTTCGGCGATGACGGCCTTGAGCTCGTCGGCCGAAGCGCCCACGATGGCGCCCAGCTTCTTCAGGGGCAACGGGTCGGGCGTGACGAAGAGGACCGCCTCGACGACGTTCTTGAGGGGAAGGTCGGGCTTCCCGCCTTCCTCTTTTACACCAGCGTTAGAGTCGGGTATATCCATATGGCGTCAAAAGTTCTGTCCTGCCGGACGCGGCACTCGCCCGTCCGCAATAGCTCGAGAAGGGCCAGGAAAGTAACGACCAGTACTATACGCGTCCCCTCGAAGATATCCTCGAAGCGAACGCGGCCGCCGGCGGCCTTCAAGCTGCCGCGGATGAAGTCGAGTTGCTGTTCTATGGAGGGGCCGCGCTGGCCGGGGGTGACGTCGCGTTCCTGCGGCGCCCGGGCCAATACGCCCTGGAACGCCTTAAAAAGCGCGAAGATGGACTCGCCCACCGGGGCCTCGTTGCTGAAGCGGCCGTCGCCGCCCGCCGGATACTTACCGGCCTGGTCGGATTCGCGTTCCGCCAGGCCACCGGCCGCGGCCTTGAATTTTTGGTACTCGAGAAGCTGGGCCACGAGGGCCGCCCGCGGGTCCTCGATGCCCTCGCCCGACGGGGGTTCGGCTCGCGGCAGGAGCATCGCCGATTTTATTTCCATCAGCGTCGCGGCCATCACGAAGAACTCCCCGGCGACGGACAGGTTTAGTTCTTCCATTAAATCCAGGTACGCCAGGTACTGCTCCGTTATCCGGGAGATGGGGATATCGTAGACGTCGAGTTCGTCCTTGTGGATGAGGAAGAGGAGGAGGTCCAGCGGGCCCTCGTAGATGGGCAGCTTTACGCGATAATCCGTCATGGCCGGCCGCCCGGGCCTATCCGCCGCTGCTCCGCAAGTGAGCCGCGGCGTACGCCTCGTCGCAGGTGCGGCGCGCGACTTCCCGGGCCTTACGGGCGCCCTCTTCCAACACGTCGCGAAGGTAATCGGGGCGGGCCTCGAAGTCGCCGCGTTTCTCCCGCAGGGGGGCGAGGTACTCGTTAATGGCGGCGGCGAGCGCCACCTTGCAATCGGTACAGCCTATTTCGGCCTTCTTGCAGGCCTCGGATACTCCCTCGGCGTTCGCGGCCTCGTAGAGGCGGCGATAGAGGTAGACGTTGCATTCGTCGGGGTGGCCGGGGTCGCGCCGGTAGACGCGCTTGGGGTCCGTGAACATCGTCTTGACCTTTTTCATAACGTCGGCCGCGCTGTCCTTGATGTAAATAGCGTTATCGTACGACTTGGACATCTTTCGGCCGTCGAGGCCCGGGAGGCGCGCCGCCGCGGTCAACAGCGCCTGCGGTTCGACGAAGACCTCGCCGAAGAAATTGTTGAAGCGCCGGGTTATCTCGCGGGTGAGTTCAAGGTGGGGCAGCTGGTCCTCCCCCACCGGGACGGCGTCGGCCTTGTATATGGCGATGTCCACGGCCTGCAGGACGGGGTAACCCAGAAGGCCGAATGAGGCCGACTCGGCAAGGCCCATTTCCCGGACCTTCTCTTTATAAGTGGGAACCCGCTCGAGCCAGGTCACCGGGACGAACATGCCGAGGAGGGTGTACAACAGCGAGTGCTCCGGGACGTCGGACTGGACGAAGAGAACCGAGCGTTCGGGATCGAGGCCGGCGGCGAGCCAGTCGAGGAGGACCTCCCAGCGGTCCCCCGGGATGGCCGAGGTGTCGGTGCGGTCGGTCAGCGCGTGGAGGTCCGCTATCTCGTAGTAGCAGTTGTACTCGTCCTGGAGCGCCACCCAGTTGGTGAGGGCGCCCGCCAGATTGCCGAGGTGGAGCGGCCCCGTGGGCCGCATGCCGGATAGTATGGTTCCCTTTTTTGCCGTCGTCATAAGCTCCTCGCGGTGAGTTTCCCGGATTGTAGCACATAAAACGAGGCCGCGCAACTGCGGTTGATTCGGGGCGTTTGCGGCGCGGCCCGGCGTCGGAAATTAATACCTTGACAGAAACGCTCAGCGTTATTTATATTTATTGGAATCCGTATCATAAACCGAAGGACGATTTAACAAGGGGGTAACACGTGAAGAAGTATATCCTTATCGCGCTCGCTTCGGCGCTACTCGCGGGCAACGCGTTCGCCGCACTCGGAGACGTCATGACCTCGTGGCCTCTAACCCTCTCGGACCCCGGGGGCGTAGCGGTGTCCAACGCTTATATATTTTATATCTCGAGTCAAGGACTCGACAAAGTCGTCACGATACGTCGGCAGGATGGTTCGGTAGTAAGATCATGGTCCTGTCCTTTTCCCGCCGGCAACCGCGGCCTGGCTTACACATGGGGCGGCGATATCTGGATAGGTTGTATGGGCAACGGCCTCGTTTACAAATGCGATGTTAACGACGGCGATTTAAGAAACCTATGGAACGCTTCACATGCCCCGGTAGGCCTCGCTCCATTTAGTCACGAAGACGGCGGAGCACTTGCGAATTACCTTATCAGTTACGGCCCTCTGTCGAGTTCGCTGCATTATCACGATATGAGTACGGGCAGCATCAACTATTCCACTACCCTAGCCGACAACGACGGTTACGATATGGCGTACGATTGGCGAAGCCATTTAATATGGAAACAAAACTCGCGCCGAACCCACATTTACGGCATGGATTTCCAAACGGGGTCCCTCATAGCGTCTTTCCCCATTCCCTGCCCGGAAGGTATTGCTACCGGCCTCGCGTATTCGGATTACATACTTTTCATCGCTTGTACCGATGACCGGATATACCTAGTAGAGTGTCCCGTCGTCGAATCCGACGGCACGAGCGTCGCCCCCGCCTCGATGGGCAGCATCAAGGCGATTTACCGATAATACCACCCTCAAGCATTAATCGAGATAACCGCCCTTCGGGGCGGTTTTTTACCAGGAAATGCGTGCCGGAATATACTTGACATATAGCTGCCTGTAATTTATAAAAGGTGGTGTATAAATCACATTTCACGCAATAATAACTACGGGAGGCAGGAAATGAAAAAACTCATCTTTATCGCGTTCGCTTTAGCGCTACTGGCTAACAATGCGTTCGCCGCACTCGGAGACGTCATGGCCTCGTTCGAGCTGACTTTCGCGGACCCGGCGGGCGCGGCGGTATCCAACGAATACGTATATTATATATCGCGAAGCGCCGACAAGGTCGTCATATTAGACCGGGCGAACGGTTCGGTCGTAAATACGTGGTTATGCCCTTTTCCTTTCGGTACCCGCGGCCTGGCGTACTCGTGGGGCGGCAATCTCTGGCTCGGTAGTGCGGGGAACGGCCTTGTTTACCAGTGCGATTCACAGGGCGGCCTGGTAATCAACTACTGGACCCCTCCCCACCTCCCGCGGGGCCTCGCCCCGTACTGCATGGAGGACGGCGGGATGCAGACCATACACATCATTAGCTACGACCCGGACCCGAATACGCTGTTATACCACGATGAGGGCACCGGCAGCGTCGCCATCTCCACCAGCTTGGCGGACGCCGACAATTGCGATATGGCGTACGATTGGCGAAACCATTTAATCTGGAAACAAAACTCGGGCCGGGACCAGATTTTCGGTATGCATTACCTGACGGGCTCGCTCATAACGTCGTTCCCCACTCCCTGCCCCGAAGGCTTCGCCACCGGCCTCGCGTATACCGATTACAGCCTCTACATCGTCTGCGCGGATTGCTGGATGTATCAGGTCGAATGCCCGGACGGAATAGATTCCGGCGGCACGAACGTTACGCCGGCGTCGATGGGCGGCATCAAGGCGATATTCCGTTAACGTTCATCCTCCTAACGCCGATACGAAGGCCGCCCGAAAGGGCGGCTTTTATTTGCCGTAATGTCTTGACATACTCATACGGAAAATATAGTATCTACTGAGGTTATTAATTCGTTAGGGATAACATTATAAAGGGGGTAGCACAATGAAGAAGTACGTTTTTCTAGCCCTCGCGGTGCTTTTCCTCGCGAGTACGGCTTTCGCGGCGTTGGGGGATATCATCGCGTCCTGGGAGCTCCCCATATCCTCCCCCCGGGGCGTGGCGAAGTCGATCGACCACATTTACTACCTCGCGTACCAGTCACCTAACGTAGTCGTCCGCCTCGACAATGCCGGTTCGTTCGTTTCGTCCTGGACCTGCCCTCACAGCACGCAGAACCGGGGTCTCGCCTATTCCTGGGGCGGATACATCTGGGTAGGCTGCTACGGCAACGACCAAGTTTATTGCTGTAATGCCGATAACGGTTCGGTTTATTATTCTTGGGACGCCGACCACGATCCGTACGGCCTCGCGCCCTTTTGTACGGGGAACGGCGGCGCCGGGACCACCCGTATCATTACATACGACTATTCCCCTGATTCCGCTTATTACCACATCCTCACCAACGGCTCCGTCACTAATTCGACGCCGCTAGCCGACGAATTCTACTACGATTTGGCCTACGACTGGCTCTACCGGCTTATCTGGAAATACGACTCCTCGCCGGCCGGCGTATTCGGTATGTATTATATGACGGGGTCGGTGCTTTGTTCTTTTCCCTCGCCCTCGGGCGGGACCTGTTTCGGTATAGCCTACCATGGTACTTACCTGTATATCGCTTGTTCGAACAACTGGATGTACCAGGTACAAGGCCCCCTCCCAATGGCTATTACGCCCGCCTCGATGGGCGGCATCAAGGCGATATTCCGTTAACGTTCATCCTCCTAACGCCGATACGAAGGCCGCCCGAAAGGGCGGCTTTCTTTCAAACTTATCCGAACGGCATGTAAATTACTTGACAAACTCCCGTCGGTCAATTATATTACGCGGAAAACTAACCATAACTTAACTCAAAGCAAAACAAGGGGGTAAGGCGTGAAAAAGTACGTCCTGATTGCGCTCGGTTTATTGTTGGTAGGGAGTACCGCGTTCGCCGCGTTGGGGGATTTGGTCGCTACGTATCCGCTGCCGGTGGCCAATCCGCGAGGGGTAGCGAAGAGCAACGCTTATATCCACTACGTCGCCTACTCAAATCCCAACGTCGTCGTCACCCTAACCAACGACGGCTCTTTTGTCAGGTCCTGGCCTTGTCCTACTTCCCTCTATAACCGGGGTTTGTCCTATTCCTGGGGAGGGAATATTTGGGTCGGCAATTACGGCACCGATATGGTTTACCGTTGCGATTACTACGACGGCTCGGTTTATTACTCCTGGAACGCCGGCCACGACCCCTACGGCGTCGCCACTTACTGCACCGGCGACGGCGGCGCCGGCCTGGCCAACATCCTCACCTACGATTCGTCCCCGAACCTGCTCTACTACCACGTCTGGACGAACGGCGCCGTAGTCCACTCGACGCCGTTAGCGTACCCGTCCTCGTACGACATAGCCTACGACTGGCGCAACCGTTTGGTCTGGAAAAAAATCTCGTTCGGCGAGTTGGTTACCGGCATGTATTATTACGACGGCAACGTCATCGCTTCCTTCCATTCTCCGGTTTCCGGTACCGCGTACGGCATGGCTTACAGCGCCACCTACCTGTATATCGCCTACTACAATTGCATCGCCAAGGTCCATTGCCCGGACCTGGGCCTCGACGACACTAATATCGCGCCGGCGTCCATGGGCGGCATCAAAGCGATGTACCGATAATAGCGGTGGCCGCGTCATCCCGGAAAAACCACGGCCCGGGCGGTTAAAGGACCGTCCGGGCCTCCGCAATAAACGCCTTGACGGCGGCGTTACGTGCTATTATTATTTATCATCATATCACGCCCCGAACGCAAACGACAACGGGAGGTAACGCATGAAGAAGTACGTCCTAATCACGCTCGTTTTAACGGTGCTCGTCGGCAACGCCTTCGCCGTACTCGGGGATTTATACGGTTCTTACCCTTTGCCCGTCCCCCGGCCCCGGGGCATGGCCGCGGCTAACTCGGTCTTGTTTTACGTCGCCTATCAATCTCCCAATAAAATCGTAAGAGTCGGCATATGGAACGGTTCCTTCATGGGATCGTGGACGTGCCCGCAACCCAGCGGCAACCGCGGCCTCGCCTTTACCTGGGGAAATTCGGTATGGATCGGCTGCGTCAGGAACTACCGCGTATACAGGTGTGATGCATATAACGGTTCGGTAATGGACGTCTGGTCCGTCGACCATCCGCCGTACGGCCTGGCCGCCAATGGTACCAGGGACGGCGGCTACAACGCCGTGTGCATCCTCAATTACGGCCGGTCGCCCAACAAGCTTTATTACCATAACAAGAACAACGGTTCCGTTCTGGCCTCCTACCCCATAACGCTGGCCGACTCATCGAACTACGACATAGCGTACGACTGGCGCAACAAGCTGATTTGGCGATATAACCAGGCCGGGAATACCATTGATGGAACCGACCATACGACGGGTTCCGTCGTGGCGTCTTTCGCTTCCCCTTTACCGGGAACCGTCTCCGGCCTCGCCTATAAACTCAGGTTCCTCTTTTTAGCTTACCCCGATTGCATTGCCCGGGTCCACTGCCCCGTTCTCGACGATTACGGCACGAGCGTCGCCCCCGCGTCCATGGGCGGTATCAAGGCGATATTCCGTTAATATCGGTGTTCCTATTTTAACCGAAAAAGGCCGCCCCACCGGGGCGGCTTTTGAATGCGCCAATATGACATAGAGGAGGAGCGTAGCGTGGGCGAATTAACCTTACCAATTAGATACCATATGATACAAAACGGGGGCTTCCCGAACCCTTATTATATCTTATTCAGAATAAAAGACTTACGCGCGACAATTAAGAGTATTACAAAATTACACTTGACGGATTATGGCAGGGTCGTTACAATGGTGCCGACGTAACGTACCATTGCAAGTATCACATCCAAGGAGGAATACGCATGAAGAAGTTTGCTTTATTAACCCTCGCATCGTTGTTCCTCGCGAGTTTGGCGTTCGGGGCATTGGGGGACATCGTTGCATCCTGGGATCTCCCGGTTAGCAGTCCTCGGGGCGTGGCGAGATCCAATACCTACATCCACTACGTCGCTTATTCTTCGCCGAACAGAGTTGTTAATCTGACTTCGACCGGCTCTTTCGTCTCCTCCTGGGTCTGCCCGTACACGAGCTCGAACCGCGGCCTGGCCTATTCCTGGGGTGGCTACCTCTGGTTGGGGAATTACAGCAACGACCACGTATATCAGTGCAACTGGTCCACGGGTTCGGTATACGCCTCGTGGGATTCCGACCACGACCCCTACGGGATAGCCCCGTATTGCACCGGCGACGGCGGCGAGGGTACTTCGTACATCATCACCTACGACTCCTCGCCGAACGCCGCCTACTACCACCTTCCGACCAACGGCTCGATCGTAACGTCGACGTCGCTCGCCGACGGGTATAGTTACGACATGGCGTACGACTGGCGGAACCAACTTCTCTGGAAGTACGAATCCTCACCGGCCAGCATCTACGGTATGAACTACTCGACCGGTTCGCTGGTGGCCTCCTTTGCCCGGCCTTATTCCGGCACCGCCTACGGCCTCGCGTACAGCGGCCAGTATCTCTACATCGCCTGCTCGAACAGCTGGATGTACCAGGTACACTGCCCGGGTACGGTAAGCGTTAAGCCGGCGTCCATGGGGAAAGTAAAGGCCATGTACCACTAGCTCGACTTCCTATTACCAACCCAACACGCGAATACTACGAAGCCGCCCGAAAGGGCGGCTTTCTTTTCCGGCCCCGCTTATTCGGACAAAGATAAACCTTTTCGGACACTTACAACTCTAACTTAAAGCGATTTAGTTTGACATTATAGCCGATAATTTGTTAAAATTACGGTGGAAAAGCGATAAACTTCGCTTCCAGGGGGTAAGGACAATGTCCAAGAAGGGGATCATGACTTTCGGCCTGGCGATCCTGTTCGCCGCCCACGCCTGGGGAGCAATGGGCTCCGTCGTGAGCTCGTTCCACGCCCCCGGGAACGCGGTCCGGGGCCTGGCCCGAACGAGCACCCGGGTCGTAATATTGATATACGGGTCGCCTTCTCGAATCTACCAGGTCGCGCCCGTCACCGGTTCGGTCTACGAATCGTGGGCCATCACTTTCGGCAATAATTGCCGGGGCCTCGCGTTCTCTCCCTCCAACAACCTCTGGGTCGGCAACTACGGCGACGACAAGGTATACGATTGCCGTCTTTCGGACGGCAGCGTTATACGTTCGTGGAACGCCGGCCACGACCCGTACGGCCTGGCGCCCAACTGCACCGGCGACGGCGGCGTCGGGACCAACGGCCTTTTCTCCTCCGATGATACGCCGCCCTATTGCTGGCTCCACGCCACGCTGACCGGAAGCGTCAATTCGAGCTTCTATATGGAGAAGTCGAATTACTTCGACATCGCGTGGGATCACCGGAATAAACTGGTCTGGACCGCCTATCCTCCCGACTGGATATACGGCCACACGACGGCGGGTTCGATCGCCGTTTCATTCCGGGCCCCGGCGACGTACCCTTACGGCCTGACGTATGCGAACGAATACCTCTGGGTAGGCTGCGCGGCCAACGGTTACGTCTACCGCATACATTGCCCCGGGACCGTGAGCGTCTCGCCGGCGTCCCTGGGAAAAGTCCGGGCGCTATACCACTAGTCCGGCGCGATAAACCGGAAGAAAAACCGCCCTCCGGGGCGGCTTTTCTTTTCGGCCCGGCCGCCTTGTCAGCCCCGAATAAAATATGTTGACGCGGGGCCGCTGGTTAGGTATATTTCGCGCAAGGAACTCCCTCAAACGTTTAAGAATAGAACAAGCCGGCCCCGGGCCGGCGCACCGCCACGAGGTGGCACAATGACTACGCGCCGTTTATTGTTAACTTCCTTTTTAGCAATTTTAATCGCGGCTACGGCGTGGGCGGCGCTCGGCGACATCGTCAGCTCCTTCGCCGCGCCCGACACGGCCGTACGCGGCCTCGCCCGCTCTTCCAACCGGCTATTCCTCTTGACCTACGGCACCCCCACTACGATTTATCGCCTCGCCCCGGTAACGGGTTCCATTTTCGGTTCGTGGTCGCCCACCTTCGGCGACTACTGCCGCGGCCTCGCTTACTCCCAGGGGAACCACCTCTGGGTAGGCAGCTACGAGAACGACGTCGTTTACGACTGCCGGCCGAAAAACGGCAGCGTATACGGGTCCTGGGACGCGGACGGAAACGCCTACGGCCTGGCGCCGTTCTGCACCGGGGACGGCGGCGTCGGCACTACCGCCATCATCGCGTCCGATTCCCGGCCGAACTCCTACTGCTGGTTGCACGACCTGTCGAACGGAAGCGTCATGTCCTCTTTCGGGTTGCCCCACAGCAGTTTCTTCGACATCGCGTGGGACCACCGGAACCAGCTCATCTGGATGGGCACGACCACGGGTACTATTTACGGCTACTCTATCGACGGTTCCGTCGTCGCGACTTTCACGTCGCCGGATACTTATCCGTACGGAATGGCCTATTCCAGCCAGTACCT
>JASFLY010000012.1:0-82609 GCA_050117845.1 Candidatus Zixiibacteriota bacterium | reverse complement strand
TAAGGAAGGAGGGTGTAGGGAGGTAGTCTGGGTTCCCCTCGTTAACCCGCTTGAATCATTCGCCGGCGCTGTTATCCGGGGGGCCGTGAGGCGCCCGTCCGCCGGGGGGCGGCCCGCCTTTTCGGTCGGCCGGAGCGCCACGCCGATCATCTCCCGGCCCTCGGCCGCCGCGGTGCAGGGCCATCAGGCCCAGGTGGGTGGCCGTGGGGGACGTATCGCTGAGCGTCCCGACGAGTTCGCCGTCCGGGCTGTATACCTCGGTCCCGACTATCTTGCCGAGTTCCCGCCGGGCCACTATGGTGCCGTCGGCCTCGATGACCGCGCGCACTTCGCCGTCCTTGTCGTATATGGTATCGCCGACCAGCTTCCCGACGACCTCGCCGTCGCCGCGGGTCATCGTGCCGTCCGCGCCGAGTGTCATGACCGTCTTGCCCTGGGGGTTGACGACGCTCCCGTCGTCCTGGGCCGTGATGACCATCCCGCCGTCCGCCGACGTGAAGGTCGTCTCGGCGAGGGCTAGGCCGGCCAGGGCCAGCGTACCGGCGATTAGAGTAAGGGTTAATTTGCGCATCTTGTCGTACCTCCTGGCAAAAACTTATTGCGGTACTGCATATATCCTTAATCGTCGCCGCCGGTCATTTTCCGCCGGACCGGGCCGTAGATAAGCATGGCGAGGCCCATGAATAACGGTATCAAGCCCCAGACGGCGTAAACCGGCGCCGCCGCCACCCCCAGCGCGATACCCAACGCGAGGCCCAGCGCGGTCAGTATCAGGCCGGGCAGGATGGCGTCGTGCCGTCGCGGACGCAGAAGGTCGTTCGGAATATCCCGGTTCTCCTTGAGCGCCAGTTGGATTACCTCGTAGCGCAGGCGGGCGGAACGGTGGCCTACGAAAATCGCCACGACGACGATGGCCGTGATGCCGAGTATGAGTAGCAGCGGGATCAGCATCCCGAAGATCGGAAGGATGGCCCGCTCGCGGTGGATCATTATTTCGGGCTCCTCGCCCGGGACGCAAGGGCCGTCCATCCCCGGATGCAACTCCCGCACACGCCGGCCGTCGGGCGTCTTACGCATCTTCTTGATAATTATCTCGCGGTCTTCCTCCGCGGTTTTGCCCGGTTTCATCGGCGGCCTTTCCACCGTGCCCGCTTTTTCCCCCGAGCCTTCTTTTTCCGGCGGCTGGGCCAGCGCCGGGCCGACGAGCACCAGCGCCAGTAGCGCCGCGGCGAGCGTCATTGCGAACAGTTTCTTCATTTCGTTTCCTCCGTTTATACGTAAATAATTACGCCGTTGCGGTTGGTCGACGCGCTTCGCGTCTCTCGGCTATATGACGGCCGGGCCGCCGTAATTGTTCCACCGCCGGGCCGTTAATCCGTCGCCGGGCCGCCGAATGTGCTATTATTAATATGTAACATGCAACAAAGAGGCCGCCCCCGGCGTCTAACAGTCGGGTAAGTCCTTATGGCCCTCCCGGAGTATACGGACGAACAGGACCTGATCGCGCGCTGTCGCGTGGGGGATCAGGAAGCGTGGCGCACCCTCGTGGAGCGCTACCAGAACGTCGTCTACGCCATCGCCCGGCGCGTCGTCGGGCCGGCCCACTGTGACGACGCCGCCCAGGAGGCCTTCGTGCGTGTCTACCGCAAACTCCACACCTACCGCGGAAACGGCTCCAACGGCAAGAGGCCGGTGAAGTTTTCCAGCTGGCTCTACCGCGTGGCCTATAACGCCGCGGTGGACCTGGGGCGGAAGCGCGGCCGGGGGGTCCCGTTGGCCGATGGATTCGACGCCGAGTACGACGGGCCCGGGCCGGACGACGTGGCCGCCGGGGCCGAACTCGCCACGGTGGCGCGGGAAGCGCTCGCCGACCTGCGGGAGGACTACCGGAACGTGCTCGAGCTGTACTACATAATGGGAAAATCGTACGACCAGGTGGCGGAGATAACCGGGATGCCGCTCGGGACGGTCAAGTCCAATATCCACCGGGGCAAGAAGGCCATGCTCAACGCGCTCCGGGAGATGGGCGTCGCGGACAGCCTGGCCGGAGGTATGTGACATGAATTGCGAAAAGTTTATAGAGATAATCGCCGCCGGGGAGGACGCCACCGCCGCCGAGCGGGCCGACGCCCGGGCCCACGCGGAAGTCTGCCCCGAGTGCCGGGCGCTGGCCGAGGCGTTCGGCGACGCGGAGGAGGCGATGTCGCGGGTCCCGCCGGCCCCCGCCGGTTTCGCGGAACGCGTTATGGCCCGACTCCCTTTTAAGCGGCCTGCGGTCCCGGCGGTCAGGCCGGTACGGAAACGCCGCTGGCTCGCGTCGGCGATAGCGGCCCTCGTCGGGGGCGTAGGCCTAACGGCCGTCGCGGCCTT
The DNA here is from genome assembly GCA_050117845.1 of Candidatus Zixiibacteriota bacterium. Classification (GTDB taxonomy): domain Bacteria; phylum RBG-13-66-14; class B26-G2; order WVWN01; family WVWN01; genus WVWN01. The sequence continues at coordinate 80,239 of JASFLY010000012.1, read as the reverse complement.
CCAGTCGGAGGCCATCGTGGACGGCGCGGAATCGTTCGCCGCCGCCGCGGAGAACTTCGACCCGTCGACGCTGTTGTCGGCCGCCGGCACGGGGAACGTCATCGGCGGCGTAGCGGCGGGTGCCATCGTCGTCGCCTTCTTCCTGTGCTACTACCTCGTCCCGACCCGATAGCTCGTTCTCAACCTCCGTATAACCATCATTTAGTTGTAGCGGCGGGGTTTAACCCCGCCGCTTCGGTCAATATTGGTAGCGCCGATATCCGCTTCGGGGATCCACGATGACCTATTATTATTATCCCGATATAGTAATAAACACTTGAACGCGAAACAGGTTTATAGTATAATCCTGAGAAATTAACCCATATTTATTAACTTTTATCCATTGCATTATGAAAGGGGGTTCCACTATGGCTAAAGTAACTCGCGAAATGGTTGAGAAGGCGGGGGTGGACGTGGACGCGCTCGTGGAACTGCTTGTTAAGAACGCGGCCGCCGAGCTAACGACCTTTTATTATTACACCATCCTCCGCTGCAACCTGGTCGGTATGGACGGGGAGACCATCAAGGAAATCGCCGAGGTCGCCCGTATCGAGGACCGGAACCATTTCGAGGCTCTCGTTCCGCGGATCTACGAGCTGGGCGGCGCACTCCCGCGCGACATGAAGGACTTTCACGACGTGTCGGGCTGTCCGCCGGCTTACCTCACCGAGGACCCGCAGGACGCCAAGGCGATAATGAACGTACTCGTCGAGGCCGAACGCTGCGCCGTCCGCCAGTACACCAACATCTGCAACCTGACCGCCGGGAAGGACCACCGCACCTACGACCTGGCCCTCTCCATCCTCCACGAAGAAATCGAACACGAGTCCTGGTTCTCCGAGTTCCTGGGCGAGGGGCCTTCGGGCCACTTCATGCGCCGGGGCGAGACCTCGCCGTTCGTGTCCAAGTTCCTTAGGTAATATCGTTAACAGCGCCGGGGCGCCCGCCGTCGTGCGGGCCCCCGGCTTATCGCGCGCGCCGGACGACTTCGGGCGAGGGGGCAAGGGAGTATGATGGATTTCGCGTTGGGCCTGCACCCCGTCGTGCAGGCGCTGCTCGCGACGACCTTCACGTGGGGTATGACGGCGCTCGGCGCCGCGGCGGTCTTCACGACGCGGACCGTCAACCGTCGCGTGCTGGACGGTATGCTCGGCTTCGCCGCCGGCGTCATGATCGCGGCGAGCTTCTGGTCGCTCCTCGCGCCCGCCATCGCGATGTCGGAGGGGGGGGCGATGGGGGGGGTGCCGGCGTGGTTCCCGGCGGCCGCGGGCTTTCTATTGGGCGGCGTCTTCCTCGCCGCCGTCGATCGCATCCTCCCGCATCTGCACCTCGGCTTCAAGCTCGTGGAGGCCGAGGGCATCAAGACGAGCTGGCAGCGCAGCACGCTCCTCATCCTCGCCATAACGCTACACAACATCCCGGAGGGGCTGGCGGTGGGGGTGGCCTTCGGCGCGGTGGCCGCGGGGTTCGAGTCGGCGACGTGGGGCGGGGCGGTGGCGCTGGCGCTCGGCATCGGCATCCAGAACTTCCCGGAGGGCCTCGCGGTCTCGATGCCGCTGCGCCGGGAGGGGATGAGCCGGATTAAAAGCTTCTGGTACGGCCAGCTCTCGGCGGTCGTGGAGCCGGCGGCGGCGGCGTTGGGGGCCGCGGCGGTCCTGGTGGCGCGGCCGCTTTTGCCGTACGCGCTGGGCTTCGCCGCGGGGGCGATGATCTTCGTCGTGGTGGAGGAGGTGGTCCCGGAGTCCCAGCGGGGCGGCAACGCCGACCTCGCGACGATGGGCGCCATGGTCGGCTTCGTCGTGATGATGGTCCTCGACGTCGCCTTCGGGTAAACATAAGGGGTGGGGCCGACATTCCTGTCGGCCTATATATCATACCGGCCGCTTCAGCGGCCGGTGCTAACCCGCCCGGCGTAGGCCGCCGGTTTCAACCGGCGGTAAGTCGCCAGGCAGGAATGCCTGGCCCACCAAACCCCATTGGTGGGGCCGACCTTCGGGGCGGCTTTCATCTTTGATGTGGCGTCGGATGTTACCATCCGACGCTTTCCGCCATCACCCGCGCCGTCAGGTGGTAACACCTGACGGCACCCCGGAGCCGAGGCCGACGTCCCTGCCGGCCTTTGATATCATTATACCCTTGACAGCGTTGCATATATGGGGTATTAATTAATAGGCAGGGTGGCGCAACTTCGGAGGCCGAAGCTACGCCCGTGAGGGAGACTATTTATTACGCAAACCGACCCCGCCTCGCTAACGCATTAAGTGTTAGGGGGCGGGGTGTTTATTTAAAGCTTTTATTTTAAACATCCCTGTACGGAAATACGGGAGGATATTATGCCGCGCGAGAAGAAATCAAAAAAGGGCAAAACTTGGCAAGTACGAGTTGTACTAGTTAAGAAAAGTATTAAGGATTACGAAGGGGCATTAGTGAATCCGCGGGGTTTATCGAGTCTTGGATTAACTGGGGTCGATTTTGAAGGGATGCTATTTTTACGTCCAAAGAGGACTAAAGAACCTACCTGGTTAAATTTCATTAAACCTGTTATAGAGGGTGATTTACCTGATTTGAGAAACTCAAGCTCTGCAGCAGTCTTATTCGTTAAGGTAAAAGAAAGGGGGCGGGGGTTCAGGTTATTCGCCTTCACTTTCGGTACAGGTAGGTTTTTACTTAAACCAGAAGCCTTAGAAGAGCGTTTCGGCCTCCGTACCGTTTTGAGTGCGGTGAATCCTGAGCGGATAAAAAGCGTAGACGCGAAAACGGTCGATGAAATAACTTTACATACTATTAAACAAACTAGCCAACAAACTTCTTTTGAAGGTTTTGGTCTAGACGTATCGAGGGATTTATTAAGGGCGGCGACGGGGGAACCCAAAGACCTCGATTTCGCGAAGCAAATAGTCGGGTCTTCTGAAGCGCTATCGTTTTTTTCACGAATGGATGCGGGTTCATTAGGTGATAAATGCAAACAGATATTAAAGTATTATAAAAGCGAATCGTATAAAGACCGGTTCGCTTGGATAGACTCGTTCGGTTTCGTTAAGGATAAAGATACGATCAGCCAGTTACAAGATAACCTAATTAATGCATTAAAAACGGGTGATACTGAAAAGATACATATCGCGCCTCCGGAATATATCCCTCCTGATAGAGCTCCCGGTTTTAAATTTTCTCTAGAAGAAGAAAGCATCACTTACGACCTCGATATCGTTTCGTACTTGGAAACGGTAGAGGACAAAGAGAAAATTACGGTTAATTTCCTGAAAAACCAACATTTATACGCGATTAGTTCGGATGCGGATACGATATATAGTAGTTGGAAATTATACGACTGTGTAGTTTTCGAAACTACGTTAAGTAATAAATTCTTCGTATTAACTGGGGGCGATTGGTTTAAGGTCGAAGCTGATTTCGTAGAATCAGTCGATACTTTCGTCGAACCGTTTTTAAATCAGGATTTCGCTTTACCTGCAGCGAACCCGGGTGAAGAAGAAGGGGTTTATAATTCCCGCGTTTCCGAATCCGAAGGTTTATTATTATTAGATAGGAAAACCGTTAGATGGTTCGGTAGTACCACGCCTGTTGAAGTTTGCGATTTGTTCTCTCGGGACAAACAATTTATCCACGTTAAGAGGAAAACCCGTTCTTCTACTTTAAGCCATCTTTTCGCGCAAGGGAGTGTTTCGGCAGAAGCGTTTTTGATATCGGCCGATTTCCGTCGCGACGTACTTGGAATAATCGAGAACGACGATTCTTCTTTTTCACGATATTTGTTAGACGATCCTGTACTAAGACTTACCACTAGCGATTACCATGTAGTATACGCGATTATTGCGCGGCCACGGCGTAGTTGGCCCCAATGGTTGCCATTCTTCTCACGTGTTAATTTTCGCCAAACCGCCGAACGACTGATGGCTTTCGGCTATAATGTTTCTATTTTGTTAATCGACCAGCAATAATCTGATTAAAACGCGTTCAATTGGAGTTAGAACACGGTCTTTATTATAGGAGGTGAAAGATGCGTTATTTGCGTTATGAGTTCGACGCAGGCCCGGATGATGTTATAGAAGTCTCATTAGATAAACAAGCGAACGTAATACTCCTAGACCGCGTTAATTACCAAGGTTTTCGTGCCGGGAGGCGATATAAGTATTATGGAGGTTTAGCGACACGGTCCCCTTTTCGTTTAAGTCCGCCCCACTACGGCCATTGGTATGTGGTGGTACACCGAGGAGGTTACCCCGGCAGCGTTCGCGCTTCGGCCCGATTGATAACGTATTAAAAACTCATTAATCAGGGGTCCAGGTGGCCGGGTCTGAAGACTCGGCCCTACGTTTTTATCGGCCTTTTTATTCTCCCTTGACCTGCGGGCCGGCCTGTGTATACTTGAGGCTAATCTTACCTCAAACCGGGGGACCCGCGGCGTATAGGGGAATGACGGCCCAACTGCATTTAAAATCGGCTACCTACCGCGTCGGCGACGAGGACTTCGCCGCCGACGTCGGCGACCTTACCGTCCCCGAGGACCGGACCCCCCCCAATTCTCATTATTCCCGGACGATAACGCTCCCCGTCGTGCGCCTCCGCTCCCCGGCCGCCGAGGCCGCGGGGACGGTCTTCCTCCTGGCCGGCGGCCCCGGCTACACCAACATATGGGAGAAGCCCAAGACCTGGCTCCTGGGCCGCCACGACGTCGTGATGATCGGGTACCGCGGCGCCGACGGCTCCGTCTCGCTCGACCTCCCCGAGGTCGCCGCCGCCATGGCCGCGGCGGAGAACCCGCTGAGCGTCGAGAACCGCCGGCGAATAGGCCGGGCCTGGCGCGCCGGCTACGAGCGGCTGACGCGGGAGGGCGTCGCCGCGGGCGCCTATACGATGCTCGACGTGGCGGACGACCTGGAGGACGCCCGCCGGGCCCTCGCCTGCGGCCCCGTGGACCTCTACGCCACGAGTTACGGCACCCGCCTCGCTTATTACTACGGCCTGCGCTACCCCCAGAGCGTGCGCCGATCTGTGATGGTGGGCGTCAACCCGCCCGGCCGCTTCATCTGGGAGGCCGGCACCATCGACCGCCAGCTTGAGTACTACGGCGAGCTGTGGCGCCGGGACGAGGCCGCGGCCTCCCGGACCCCCGACATAGTCGCGACGATGCGCGACGTCCTCGCCGGCCTCCCGGCCGAGTGGGGCGGCATCCGCCTCGACCGCGACAAGGTCCGCATATGGACCTTCGCGATGCTCTCCCAGCGGCGGGGCGCGGCCAGCGCCCTGAATGCGTACGCCGCCGCCGCGCGGGGCAACATGGCCGGCCTGGCTTTCCTCTCGCAGGCGTACGACGCCTTCGTGACCGCGGGGCCCAACTTCGGCGACATGGCGGCCAAGGCCGTGGGCGCGGACTTCGACCCCGACCGCGACTACGAGGCCGAGCTGGACCCGGCTGGCTCCGTCCTGGGCTCGCCGCTGTCGATGCTCTACTGGGCGACGATGAAGTACGGCGGCTGGCCCTTCCGCCCCCTCCCGGATGAGTACCGCGCGGGCCGCCCCTCGGCCGTCGAGACGCTGCTCATCAGCGGGACCGTCGACTTCGCGACGCCGGGGGAGTACGCCGCCGCGGAGATGCTACCGCTCCTGCCGAACGGCCGGGCGGTGACGTGCGCCGAGTTCGGTCACTGCAGCGACCTGTCGGGCATCCAGCCGGCCGCCCACCGCCACCTGGTCGAGACCTTCTACGCCGACGGCACGGCGGACGATTCCCTCTTCCGCTACGAGCCGATGGACTTCTCGCCGGAGGGAGGATAGGGGGCGACGCGTGGACGGAGGGTACTACGACGAGAAGCTGGCGGCCGGGAGGTTGCGCCGCTGTTACGAGGTGGCCTCGCCGCGGGTACGGCAATACCTCGAGGCCGAGGTCGAACACGTCCGCGAGCGGCTGCGGCCCGGCGACCGGATGCTGGAACTCGGCTGCGGTTACGGCCGGGCGCTGGGGCCTCTCGCCTACGCTTGCGGCCTGGCCGTGGGCGTCGATACGTCCCGGGACAGCCTCCTCGCGGCCCGGGAGGAATTGGCCGGCCGGGGGAACGTGAGGTTCGCGCGGATGGACGCGCGGCGGCTGGGATTCAAGGGCGGCGCCTTCGACGTGGTGGCCTGCATCCAGAACGGCGTCTCGGCCTTCCACGTCGACCCGCTCGAGCTGATGGCCGAGGCGCTGCGGGTGACGCGGCCGGGGGGCCGGGTCCTCCTCTCGACGTACGTGGCGGCGTTCTGGGACGAGCGGTTGGCGTGGTTCGAGGCCCAGGCGGCGGAGGGCCTGTTGGGCGAGATTGACTACGAGCGGACGGCCGACGGCGTTATAGTATGCCGCGACGGCTTCACGGCCACGACGTACGGGCCGGAGGATTTCCGGGCGCTGGCCCGGCGCCTCGACGTGCGGCCGGAACTAACGGACGTGGACGGCTCGAGTCTGTTCTGCGAGATAATCAAAGGGGATTAACCGTTCGGTAGGGGACTTGTGGACGACGAAATAATAGCGCGCGAGGAAACGCAGGCCGACGAGCAGTCTGCCCCGGCGTGCAGGGGGAAACTCTGGAACGCCAACTTCGTTCTCCTGTGGCAGGGGCAGTTCGTCTCGGCGCTGGGCGACACCGCGTACAGCATCGCACTCGGCTTCTGGATCCTGGCGGTGACCGGCTCCACCGCGCTCATGGGGACCCTCATGGCCACGACGGCGCTGACCCGCGTCGTGGCGTCGCCCTTCGCCGGCGTCATAGTCGACCGGACGGACCGCAAGTGGATGCTGGTCGCGACGGACGGCGTGCGCGGGGCCTTCATCGTCCTCGTGGGATGGGCCGCGTTCGCGGGTATACTCGAGATCTGGATGGTCTTCGTAGCCGGCGTCATCCTGGGGCTGGGCGGCGCGTTCTTCGGCCCCGCCATCACGTCGGCCCTGCCGGACGTCGTTCCCAAATCGAAACTGGTCAAGGCCAACTCGCTCTTCCACCTCATCTGGACGGGGTCCGGCGTCCCGGGCTACGCCGGCGGCGGCTTCCTCTACGCGCTGCTCGGTGCGCCGCTGATGTTCCTTATAAACGGCCTGTCCTACATCGTCTCCGCCATAACCGAGCTCTTCATAAAACTCCCGGCCGTCAAGCACGCCCGGGCCGAGTTCCATTTCCTGGACGATACCAAGGCCGGCCTCTCATTCACCTGGCGCGTCCGGCCGCTGCGTTATATGCTCCTCGTCTTCTCTGTCCTCAACTTCTTCGCGACCATGGGCATCATGCTCCTCCTGCCGCTGTTCGAGAAGACGGAGCACCTGGGGCCTGGCATGTACGGCGTCGTGCTGGGCGGCGTGACCGGCGGCATGCTCGTCGGCTACGTCCTGATGTCTATAATACACGTCCCGCCGGCTCGCCGTTTCCCGGTCTTCTACGCCTCCGCGGTAATCGGCCTGGGGGCCCTCATCGCCTTCCCGTTGAAATTGGACGTGCCGCTGATGCTCGTACTGGGGGCCGTCTTCGGTTTCTTCAACGCCATCCTGAACTCTCTCATCATGGCCGTCCTGCAGATGACGACGCCGCAAGACATGCGCGGCAAGGTCTTCGGCCTGCTCGGGACGGTCTCCGGCGGCCTGACGCCGCTCGCGATGGCGCTCGGCGGCGTGCTGGCCGAGTTTATTTCGATTCGGGTCCTGATTTCCGCCTCTTTCGTTTTTACCTTCCTGTCCTTCATGCCGCTCGCGCTTTCGGCGTCGGTTCGGCGATACGTGAACTTCGACCCGGACGCGGATACGCTGGAGTCGGTGAACGGCCGCTAGGGGCCGAAGGGATGTTATGGACGGTTTCGTCTCGTGCCAGATTGTTATGGTGATACAGCTCGCGCTGATGCTGCTGCACCAGATGGACTCGACCTATTTTAAGGAGTGGGACATGCTACCCCTCGTCCGGATGGGCTACACGCCGTTCTTTTTAATAACGGTGGTCCTCGGCGCCACGCTCGTCGCCGGCGTCGTCCTGTTGATATACAGGCACCCGGCGGGCCTCTGGGCCTCTCTCGTCTGGGGCGTCCTGGGCCTGGTCGTCCCGGCCTTCCATACCTACCATTACCTGCGCGGCACGCCGGCCTTTAGAAACTTCTGGTCGGCGGCGCTGATTTACGTGACTTTAATCAATTCCGTAATTCTAATAGTATTCGCCGGCCGGGCGTTGGCGTAACGTTGACGCCGGATCGGCGTTCCGTCCGGATGGTGGGGCTTTAACGAAGTTGCGAAAATAACAGGAGGTGCGATTATGGCCAAGGTGAAACTCGACACGGGGTCCTTCACTTACCCCATGCCGGTGGGGATATTGGGCACGATGGTGGACGGGAAGCCGAACTTCATGACGGTGGCGTGGTTCTCCCGCGTCGACTACAAACCGTCGCGTATCGCCATCGCGATCAACAAAAACCACCATAGCACGCGCGGCGTGGAGGAGAACGGCGTCTTCAGCTTAAACCTTCCGAACCGAGAACTTGTCGTACCAGTAGATTACGCCGGCCTGCACTCCGGCTCGAAGGTGGACAAGTCCGGCCTCTTCGACGTCTTCTACGGGGAACTCGAGGCCGCGCCGATGGTGGAGCAGTGTCCGCTGTGCGTGGAGTGCCGCGTCATCGAGAAGGTCGACCTGGACGTCGACCGCGTTTACATCGGCGAGGAAGTGGCGGTCTACGCCGACGAGGGCGTAGTCGACGAGCGCGTCCCCGACCTCGGGAAAATCAAGCCGTACGTCCTGGCGATGCCCGCCAACCGCTACTTCGCGGTGGCCGAGTCCATCGGCAAGGCCTGGGGGGCGGGCCGGGATTACGATGCCTAATAGACGGCGACTCGGTTAAATCCGAACCAGGAGGTTACGATTTGGCTAAAGTTAAACTCGCCGGCGGCGCGTTCAATTATCCCAAACCGATAGTGCTCGTCGGCGCGACGGTGGACGGCCGGCCCAACTTCCTAACCGTGGGCTGGATGAGCCGCGTCGACCTCGCGCCCGCGTACCTCGCGATCGCAATCGGGCGAGAGCGTTACACGACCCGCGGCGTGGAGGAGCACGGCACTTTCAGCGTCAACCTCCCCGGCCGCGGCCTCGTCGCCCCGACGGATTACGTCGGTCTCAACTCCGGCGAGGAGGTCGAAAAGGCTGGGGTCTTCGACGTCTTCTACGGCGAACTCGAGACGGCGCCGATGATAGGGGAGTGCCCCTTGTGCGTGGAGTGCCGCGTGATCCAGAAGGTTGAGCTTCACCACGTTAACCTTTACGTGGGGGAGGAGGTGGCGGCGTACGCCGACGAGAGTATCGTCGTCGCGGGCGAGCCGGATATAATTAAGGCTGATTCGTTCCTGCTCGCGATGCCGGCTAAGAAGTACGTTACGGTCGGCGACGCCTTCGCCGACGCATACAGCATAGGTCGGGAATATAAGGCCGAGTAAAATACTCGAGCCGAATTCCGGCGGTAACAGCCATTCTAATTTTCAAGCACAAGGGGGTAACACATGAAGTCGTTTCTAGTGGTATTGGTGGCGGCGGTGCTGGCATTTGCGACGCTGGCCTACGGCGAAGCCAATCCCCAACCGTCTCCCGGCAAGAAGGAGACGTCTATTAAGCTGACGGCCGATCAGGCGAAGCAGGTCGCCGGGGCCCGGGGCGAGGTCGAAATCAATTTAACCAAGAGTCAACTGACCGCCATAGAGGAGGTCGTGGATTATCCCGGCGGCCCGACCAGCATGCCGCGGACGTTGACGCTGGGCAAGAAGTACGTGGGGCGGGATAACGTCGTACGGGTAATGGTGGCCTGGGATGCCAAAGGCCGGGTCAGCGTGGAGCCGATTCCCACGCCGTAAGCGGCGTACCCGCGCACGAGTATTTATTTTAAGGAATATCCACGGGCCGGGCTCGCGCCCGGCCTGTGCTTTTAACGCGGCGGCTTCCGTGCTATAATGGGCCGACAGGAGGATGATATGCGATACTTCACGATGACGTTGGCGGCGCTGGCCCTGGCCGGCGGCTGCGCCCTTGCCTCCGGCACGATAACGATCAAGGACTCCAGTTACCGCACGCTGGCTTACATCGACGACGACGGGACCGTGAAAGACAGCTCCTACCGGACGCTGGGCTACATCGACTCCGACTCGCAAACTATAAAGGACTCGTCCTACCGCACCCTCGGCTACTTCGACGGCGAGACCGTCAAGGACGGCTCCTACCGGACCCTCGGCTACTATGACGGCGGGACGATGAAGGACTCCTCCTACCGCACGCTGGGCTACGTCGAGGAGGGCGCCATTAAACTCTCGAGCTACCGGACGCTCGGCTACTACGACGCCGACAACTTGCCCTTCAAAAGCGTCGAGGCGTACGTCGTCGCCTGGGCCTTCTTCTTCAGCGACATGCTGGCTACGGATATGGATACGGGGTAACCGGCTGGCGGCGCTGACGATTACCATAGCGATATCGTAGCGGCGGGATTGCACCCCGCCGCTTCGGCGTATTAGAAACCGGGCCCGCCTTTCAGGTCGGCCCGTGATATTTATACCGGCCGCTGAAGCGGCCGGTGCCTAACCCGTGCGACTCTAACCGCCGATTTCAATCGGCGGCGGGAAGGCGGGATATCCCGGCGAAACACGGCCGTCAGGTGGTAACACCTGACGGCACCGGACGGAGGCGGCGTCGACGTCCCTGCCGCGAATATGTTTTACGGCCGGGCCCTCGGGGCCCGTTTTTTATTGGAAGCGGGGAGGGCGTGTGTTATGGTAGCAGAAAACGTGTTACTAAACCGGAGGATGATTATGGCAGGTGGAAACCCGTATCGGAAAGAGGTCGAGAAGCTGATAGCCGAAGAGAACCGCGCCGAGTTGCTCGCTCGGGCCGGCGAACTGCACGGCCACTACTGCAACTACCTCGGCTACGGCGTCATCGCCGCGCTGGACGCCTTAAAGCGGTTCGACGTCGTCAACACCGGCATGGAGGAACTCGTCGCCATCATCGAGACCAACAACTGCTTCGCCGACGGCGTGCAGTTCGTTAGCGGGTGTTCGTTCGGCAACAACGCGCTGATATACCGGGACTACGGCAAGACCGCCGTCACCTTTTGCAACCGTGAGGGGCGGGCCGTGCGATACGTCCTCGCGCCCGAGTTCGAGGATTCCCGGCCCGAGGAGTACCCCGAGGGCTACGGCCTTTTCGACCGGTTGGTCGCCCGCCGCGAAGCCGGGGAGCCCGGGGACTACGAGCGAATGATGCAGCTCTTCGCCGATATGACGGTGGAGGACCTCGACATCGCGGCCGAGTCGATGTTCCGCATCACTGAAGGCCGGATCGACGTGCCGTCGTACGCCCCTATCTTCGATTCCGTAAAATGTGAGAAGTGCGGCGAGAACGTCATGAAGAGCCGGGCCTTGGAGCAAGGCGGCGTCTTCTACTGCGTCCCCTGCGCTGAGGGTGAGTACGGAGAAGTCAACGGCGGTGGTATTACCCAGCGGAACTAACGACGCGGCGCCGACGATTACCATAACGACGTCGAAGCGGCGGGGTTTGAACTCCGCCGCTTCGGCTTATATGTAGGGGCCGACCTTCAGGTCGGCCCACGGAAAATCTCTTATTAACTAAGTGAATTCAGGTGGCCAGACCTAAAGGTCAGGCCCTACGTACAAAAAGCTATGCCGGTGGCCCTTTTGGTATTTTATATCATACCGGCCGCTTCAGCGGCCGGTGCCTAACCCGTGCAACTCTAACCGCCGATTTCAATCGGCGGCGGAAGGGCGGGGTATGCCGGCGAACCACGGCCGTCAGGTGGTAACACCTGACGGCGCCGAACAGAGGCGGCGCCGAAGTTTATTTCGGCGTTAAGTTGCCGGGCGGGAATACCCGACCCACTACTAGCGGCAAACACAATCGTAGGGGCCGACCTTTAGGTCGTACCGCTGTGTTTATACCGGCCGCTTTAGCGGCCGGTGCTTAACCCGTGCAACTCTAACCGCCGATTTCAATCGGCGGCGGAAGGTAAGTGAATTCAGGTGGCCAACCTAAAGGTCAGGCCCTACATGTAAAAATACTCGTATAATAACGTTGTAAAATTATCGTCGTAGTGATATGGTACATGTTGGCCGCGTGTGGTAAATATAAGTCGCGTATAAAATAACGACGGCAACCTAATTAAACTATACAAGGGAGGAATCGGGACCCATGGGGCAGCTGAACGCCGGGACTACGCTAGGCTCCGGGAGGCCGTAGGGCTATGAGGGAGGCCGGGGGTTGATGCCGGACGATAAGAAGCGGGGGGGCCGCGCGACGCTCGCGCTGTGCGTCGCGGCCTTGGCTTTGTCCGCTTTATTGGTTTGGCGGTATCCGGTTTATTTTCGGGCCGACGACGCCTATTTTTTGGAGTGGGCCGCGGAGCACGATTCGCCGCTGGCGGCGTTCGACCCGGCCCGGGCGGAAATCTTCAGCACGATCCGGCCCGCCGTAAACCTGGCGTGGTGGGGGATGTACCGCCTCTTCGGGTTGAACCCGCTTCCGTACCACCTCGTACTCTCTCTGCTTTTCACTTTCTCCTTCGTTATTTTCTACCGGCTCGTGGAGGCCGCGTTTTCGCGCCGCGTGGCCGTGGCGTCGCTTCTGGCGTACGGGTGCGCTTTTTATTACCTTTGCTCCGTCGTATTCTGGTTCTCCGATCTCACCTTCGCGCTCGAAACCTTCCTTCTCAATCTCGCGTTGCTTTGGCTTTTTCGCGGGGCGGCGGGGAAGGTGCGCTATTTGGCGTTCGGCGCCATAGCCTGGGCGGGGGCGGTTTTGACCAAGGAGCCCAGCGTGATCATCGGGCCGCTGGTCCTGAGCGCGTTACTGTTAACGCGTTGGCACCGGCCGACCACGGCGAGTTTCCGCCGCGCGGCGGTCGTCGCCGGCGTGATGCTCGGCGTCGGCGTCTTATGGGTGGTCCTCAACCCTTATTTACACGGCCGCCAGTTGTGGGCCGGGGCCGGGGGGGCGGAATCTTTTTACCCCTACGCTGCGGCCCGGTGGCGTTTCTACGCGGCCTACCTCTACGGCCAGTTCGGCGTATTGTTATGGGTCGCGACCTTCTATCTTGTTTTGCGAAGGTTGCCGCCGCTGTCGCGCCTCGACGATGCGTGGAAGTCCGCTCTGCCCCTGGTAGGCGGGGCGGCGCTCGCGCTCGCTTTGCGGCCCATACCGGCCGTTGCCTTGCTGGTCCTATTCGCGGCCTTCGTGCCGTTGCTACTTTGCAGGGACCGGGCGACGCCGGGCGTTGTCTGGTTCGCCGTTCCGATCCTGGGCTTGACGACGATTTCGTTCACCGTTCGGACTTACTTATGGGAGGCGTCGTTCGGCGCGGCCCTCGTGATGGGCGTGGCGTTTTCGGAGTGGGTGGACGCGGCGGCCTGGCGGCGGTGGATGCGGTCCTGGCCCCGCCGCGCGGCCGCGGCGGCTCTGGCCCTCGGCGTTTTGGTCGGGGCGGGGATTTTCTGCGGGCCGCTTATCGCCGGAAAACTCGAAGTCCTGCGAGTGGTGTCAGACACGCGGCGGAACTTCCGTGGGGCGGCCGAATACCTCATCCGGGACGCCGGAGGGGAGGATCTCGACCTCGTCGTCGTCGAATACGAGGACATGGGCCTCGATTACCACCGCGACATCTTGCCGCTGGCCGACGGCCCCAAGGCCCATCGGCAGAAGACGATGACGGGCGACGAACTCGGGCGGTTCCTTCGCGTAGCCGGGAAGGAGAACGTCCGCGTACGGGACTTCGCGTGGTTCCGGCGGAACCCGGCGGCGCCGAACGTATTAATCTTCATTATGAACCGGGGGGAGTTGGGGTACGTCGCCGATACGGGGCTTCGAATGGACGTCGTGTATTCCGCCGAGCGCGGGACCGAGGGGGTCTGGTTGATGCGGCCCCGGCCGCCCGGCGGTTCACATGTTAGTAAATAACGGCATTAACTTAGGACGAACGGAGGTCGAGAGATGCTGGGTTTCAGCGGGTATCTGGGTGCGCGCCTCACGGGCATCGGTACCAAGTCGGAGGGGCCGGCGTATTTCCTGCAGATGTGGGACTACGCCGAAGTACCGATCGTAAAAAGGGTATACCCCTGGGAAAACGAGGCCGAACTGCACGAGCGCTTGGGGACGAAGGTTACGATTAGCGGGGATTACGACGACGAAGGCATAATCTACGAAAAAGTGGGGGATTACGAGGGTGACCCGGGAAAACCGGAAGAGGGGCTGGAACTCGCCCTTACGCTCGAGGGGATCCGAAACAACGTCGTATGGAATCACCCGGCCGAAGCGGCGAAGTCCGGGGGGCCGACTCTCGAGCAACTCGCTATGACGTTGCGCGTCCGATGGCCTTTCAGGAGTATCTGGAAGGGCACGTGTCCAACCACGCAAGTTTACGACTTCGTTATTTACGAGGGCAACGGCCGGGGCCGCAAAGAAATATGGCGGTGGAGCGATGGTCGGCCGTTCGCCCAGATAGAGACGCTGGTAACGGTGCGCGGCGGCGATTTCCGCGACTTCGCCCGGGAGGTCGTCCACTATCCCGTGGGGATGTTGGGGGAGGGCGTCTATACGGTCGAGGGCGTTTTCGTCGCCGCCGGCCTGCGCGTGGAGCGCGTGGTCGAGGCGCGAATAGCCGTTCCGGCGTAGGGCGCCCTAACGTTTAAATAATCGTTTCGCGGGATGCGCGCGGGAGGGGGGCGGCCGGCCCCGTCCGGGCCCCGTGGTCGCAGTTGAGCCCTTGGCGACGTAGGCTTTTATGTTATAATACCCACGAATAGTCGGTTCGGCGGCGCCCTCGGCGCGCGCGCCGGTCGGCCCGCCTGATAAGTATACGGGAGGTGGGGAAGACCCAGGTACGTACTCGCCGCTTCTCCCCACCAAAACAGTATGGTAGTGCGTTACGGCCTTGACCGTGCAGACTCGTAGGCGTCGGCGCGGCCGGCAGGGTGGTGTAACATCATGGCGAATCGCGTGTCGACGTACGGGAGTAGAGAGATGGAGTTGGGGAACCCGTACCGCCGGGAGACGGAGGCCCTTATCGCCGTGGACGATCTCCACGCTCTCCTCGCCTGGGCGGGGGAACTCCACGGCCACTATTGCAATTACCTGGCCTACGGCGTCATGGCCGCGAGCGCCGGTGTGAAGGAGCTGGGGGTGGCTCATACCGGGACGGAGGAACTCGTGGCCGTCGTGGAGACGAACAACTGCTTCGCCGACGGCGTGCAGTACGTATCGGGTTGTACCCTCGGCAATAACTCCCTTATATATCGGGATTACGGGAAGACCGCCGTCACGTTCTGTACGCGGGACGGCCGGGCCGTCCGCTACGCGCTGGCGCCGGAGTTCGAGGATTCGCGCGCGGAGGAGTTCCCGGAGGCGTCCGACTTGTTCGACCGCCTGGTCGCGAGGCGCGAGGCCGGGACGGCCGAGGAACGCAGCCGTATGCTTCGACTCCTGTGCGATATGAGTTTGAGGGAACTCGGCGCCCCGGTAGAACACGCCTTCCGCGTTACGCGCGGTACGATAGACGTGCCGTCGACCGTCCCCGTTTTGGATAAAGTTAAGTGCGGCCGCTGCGGCGAGAACGTGGCGCGGAACCGCGCCGTCGAGGCCGACGGTATAATGTACTGCATTCCCTGCGCCGGCGAGGCGTACGTGGAACTCAACGGCGCCGGCATGGAGCTGCGAGGATAAATGGTAAACCGGGGGGGCGTAAGCCGCCGGTTTCAACCGGCGGTTGTGGCGCCGACACTCCTGTCGGCGATTGACCGCCAGGCAGGAATGCCTGGCCCACCAGAAGTTACCATCCGACGCGTTCCTCTATTCCCCGCGCCGTCAGGTGGTAACACCTGACGGCACCCTGGAGCCGAGGCCGACATTGGGTGGCACCGACATTCCTGTCGGCGGACGGCGAACACAACGGTAGGGGTCGACCTTCAGGTCGGCCCACGGAAAATCTCTTATTAATAAGCGAATCAGGAGGCCGGGTCTTAAGACCCGGCCCTACGTTTCCGTAGCCAGGCGGGAATGCCCGGCCCACGATACTGTCGGCCCACGCCCCACCCGGGGGCGTTTTTTTGTTATAATGAACCGATATGGCCGCGGACGTAATAGGCATCCATCCCTACGGCGGGGATCTCGGCATCCCCGACCGGACCCCCCCGCTGGGCCTCGCCTGGATCGCCGCCGTGCTCGAGCGCGAGGGCTACTCGGTGGCGCTCTACGACGAACAGGTGGAGACCGAGGATTTCGGCGACTTCGTCGCCGATGCCCGGCCCAAGGTGGCGCTCATCGGCGGGACCTCCCACGGCCGTTTCCGCGCCTTCGAGTACGCCCGACGGCTCAAGGAGTTCGACCCGTCGATTAGCGTTATCTACGGCGGGCCGCACGCCTCCTTCACCGCGCCCGAG
Organism: Candidatus Zixiibacteriota bacterium; assembly: GCA_050117845.1. GTDB lineage: Bacteria > RBG-13-66-14 > B26-G2 > WVWN01 > WVWN01 > WVWN01. Next base: position 63,759 of record JASFLY010000012.1, on the reverse strand, counting down.
ACGCTGGCCCGCATCGGCGATATAGACCTCGTGGCCCACGGCGAGGGCGAATACACCTCCCTCGAGCTCGCGACCTGGAAGGTCCGGGGGGCCGGCCGGCCCGAGGACCTCTCGAAAATCCACGGCATAACGTACCGCGACGAGGAGGGACGCGCCGTCGCGACGCCCGCCCGCGAGCGCCTGGCCGACCTCGACTCCATCCCCCTGCCGGCGCGGCACCTCCTCCCCATGGAGCGATACCGTCTGGTCATGGACATGCTGGGCATCCCCGGCACCATCCTCATGACCTCCCGGGGCTGTCCGATCTGTTGCGCATTCTGTTCGGAGTCTTTCTTTTTCGGCAAGCGCTACTATACCCGCGGCGCCGCGAGCATCGTGGACGAGGTCGAGCAGGTGATGGACCGCTACGGCGTCGAGGGCCTCGTCATTTTCGACTCGACCTTCTCGCTGCGTCGCTCCCACGTCGAGGACTTCTGCGACGAACTCATGCGCCGCGGCATAGAGGTGCCGTGGCAATGCCAGGTCCGCGTGGACACCGTCGACAAGGCCCTGCTCGCGAAGATGCGGGAGGCCGGCTGCTACATTATCTGCTTCGGCGTGGAGTCGGCGGACGAGGACGTCCTGGAGTATATCAGCAAGCGGATCACGCTCGAGAAAGCGGTTCGGGTGATGCACTGGGCGAAGGAACTGGGCCTCTACACCAAGGTCTCGTTCAGCCTGGGGCACCCGGGCGAGACCTTCGAGCAGGCCGTGAAGACCAACAGGTTCGCCCGCAAGTACGGCCACCTGATGACCTTCCGCGGCTACAACCCGGGAGTGCGCATTTACCCCGGGACGCGCGTGGAGGCGTACGCCCGGCAGCACGGCTTGATGCCCGAGGGCTTCGACTGGGCCGCACCGTACGAGAACGACGACAACGAGAAGTTGTTTAAATTACGCGACAACGTGCCGCTGCTGCTCCAGCCGCAGATGGGCGTCGACGAACTCCGGCGCCTGCGCAAGCGCTTCCTCTGGGGATACTTCCTGACGCCGCGCTACATTCTGACGAAGGCTATACGTGCGGTACGCGTCGGCGAGGTGGGAAGGTTGTGGCGAGGGTTCCTGCGGGGCCTGGGCTTTCGCGTCAAGCATAAGGAGGACCGCGTCCACGACGTGCGGTTGGGGGCGGCTTCCGGCCGGTACGAATAAACTAGGTGAGAGGTTGACCCGGGAGGAAGTTTTGGGGGCATCCATCCTGGCCGTATACCCGGCCGACCCCGATCTTGAATACTTCGAGAAGATGCCGCCGCTCGGCATGTTGTGGCTGGGCGGCGAGTTGCGCCGCGCGGGCCACGCCGTCACCTTCGTCGACCAACAGGTGGACGGGCGCGACCCCGTGGCGTTGTCGGGGGAAATCCAGCCTTCTCTGGTCCTGATAGGCGGCACCAGCCACAGCCGCTTTCTCTCTTTCGATTTAGCTTCCCGCGTAAAGGAGCGTTCCGCCGAGGCCGTCGTCGTCTACGGCGGCCCCCACGCCACCTTCACCGCCGACGATACCCTCGAGCACGTCCCGGCGATTGACGTAATCGTCCGGGGCGAGGGGGAAGAGTCCTGCCTCGAACTCGCGGCCTGGGCGGAGGGTGGCGGCCGGCCGGCCGAGTTATCCCGCATAAAAGGTATTTCCTACCGCGACGAAGGCCGCATCGTTCACAACCCGCCGCGGCCTCCCCGCCGCGACCTCGAAGCCCTCGGCGCTCCCGCCCGGGACCTCGTGCCCTACGGCCGGTACAATATGAATATGGAGTACCTGGAGGACGTCCCCGGGGCCTCCATCATGACGGCCCGGGGGTGCCCCATCGCCTGCACCTTCTGTTCGGCGTCCGCTATGTTCGGCTCGAGCTACCGGGCCCGTTCGCCCGCGGCGGTCGGCGACGAGGTCGAGGACCTGGTTACGAACTACGGCGCCCGCGGCATCAAAATCTTCGACAGCACGTTCACGTTGAACCGGCGGCACGCCGAGGGATTCTGCGACGAACTGAGGCGCCGCGGCATCGACGTACCGTGGGAGTGCGAGATCCGCGTCGACACCGTGGACGAGGCCCTCCTCTCCCGGATGCGGGACGCCGGTTGCTACTACGTCGACGTCGGCGTCGAGGCCGGCTCGCAGCGCGTCCTCGACCAGTGCGTCCGCAAACGGATAACGCTGGAGCAGGCCGAGCGGGTCCTCCGTTGGTGCGACGAACTCGGCCTTTTGACCAAGGCCTTCTTCACGCTCGGCCACCCGGGCGAGACCTACGCCGAGGCGAAACGGACCAATCGCTTCATCCGGCGGAATCGCAAGTACGTCCGCCTCTTCGGCTACCACGCCGGCGTCAAGGTCTACCCGGGAACCTACGTCGAGGAATACGCCCGGGACCAGGACCTTTTGCCCGAAGGCTTCCGCTGGTCCGCGCCGTACCTGAACGAAGAGCAACGCAAGCTCTTCCGCAACCCGGACAACGTCCCGATATTACTCCAACCCGGCCTGGGGATAAGGGAGTTGCGGAAGTTACGTATCGGGTTTATTCTAATGAGATTAATGTCGCCGCGTTTCGTCTTCGAGAAGATAAAGGGTATACTGCGCGGCCGGGCTCTGGGCGATTACTTCCGCGTAATAACTCGGGGCCTCGGCGCCGGTAAGGAAAAAGTGCTCGACGGCGATCCGGTTTCACCGTAAAGTGGCTTCGAAATATGGTTCGCTTGATTAAAATATCAATGGCGGTATTATCGGCCGTGACGTTCACGGCCGCGGTCGCCGGCGCGGGGACCGAGTGCCTAGCGCCGGGTTACTGTTTTTTGGGCTTCGGCGCGTCTACGTCGGTACCGTTATTCTTCGCGGACGTATACGGCAACGCGGCAATGATATCGTTGTCGCCCGAGGTCGGGTATTTCTTTGCAGACAACGTCGCTTTCGTCACGGCCGTGAAGTATTTGGGTTACTATGATTTCGATCACGGGAGCGACGGCGCTACGTACGTCGAGTTGGCGTTGGGGTCGGAAATCGACGCCCCGGTGAGCCCCCGATGGGCGATATATATGCGGGGCATGGCCGGGGCCATGTACGGTTTCGACTATGACGACGAGGTCAATCCGGTAGTGCAATTCGGCGGCGGCGCCAAGGCGTTCGTAGCGCCTCAAACGCCGTTTTACTTCGGCCTTATTTATCGGGCAGCGTTTTTTAAGTATGGCGGCGAAACCTCTATCAATAGTAACGTTTCCATAGATTTCGGCCTGCAGATAGTATTCTAAATGGATTTCGTTTTGCTTCGTAACCGATACGTATTCGTCGTTAATACCGCGTTGGCCGTATTCGCGGGCGCCGCGGCCGTACCCGCCGTCTCCCGTGCCGACAACGAACTCCTGGAGCGCGGGACTATTACCGTCAGTTTGGACACCGGAACCTGGTACCTATCGGGGGGAACCGCGTTATACGTCGGCCCCGGCATCGGTATCTTCGTTGCCCGGGGTTTGTGGTTGGGCGGTTCGGTCGATCTGGGTACATACGGTTTCGAGGACGCGTACGGCGCTATCGGTTTCGGCCCGGATTACCATTTCGATACCGGCCCCAAGTGGTCGCCGTACGTCGGCTTATGGGTAAGGGCTACGTCGTTCTTCGACGGCGACGTCGGCCTGGTACCCCGGTTCGGCGCTAAATTCTTCGTCGTTCCGCGGACGGCGCTGGTCGCCGGTTACGAAGGTCGCGTTTATTTCCCCGCCTACCGGGACGGCCCGGTCTTCGGCCATATGTTGGGGACCGGGTTCCAGGTTTTTTTCTGAACCGGCCGGCGCGATTCGCCGTTATTCAAGCGCCTTGACTTGGGGCGTTTTTTTCTGTTACAATACGCCCGCTTGTGCGCCCGTGGCTCAATTGGATAGAGCAACGGACTACGGATCCGTAGGTTGGGGGTTCGAATCCCTCCGGGCGCGAATCGAGGGCCGGACGGCCCTTATTACTTATATGAGGGCAGTACTCTTTATCGCGGCCGCGGCGCTGTTGTTCGCCGTTGCCTGCAGCAACGTCGGCGACGCGCCGACGGTAGGCGACGGGGGGGACCCGCTGTACTACCCCAACGGCGACGGTTCCACCTGGACCTATTCCTACCAGCAGTACTTCAATAACGTTCCCACCGGTATCGCAACCGAATACACCGAAACCTTCGACGGCGAGGTCGTCGTGGGCGGCCACCTCGCCGGGCGCCTCGTGCGGCTGGCTCCTGGCGCCGAGGATTACGAAATTCTCTTCCTGGCGGATGACGAGGAGAGCGGCGTCGCGATGCCGGGCCGCGAGTTCTACTTCTCCGGGCGCCTGGTGGACGCCGTGTATTACGACCCGGCGTGGCGCTACCTGGTCTACCCGTTGCGCGTCAACCGCAGTTGGGCCGAGGCGAAACAGGACCGCATGTCGCCGCTCTGCCTGGGCCTTTCGGCGGACGTGGACAACGACGGCCGGGAAGACAACGTCGACGTAGAGATAATAAGAAACGTCGTTACGAAAGAAGACCTCACGATACCCATGGGGACGTTCGAGAGTTGCTACAAGATACGCCGGACCATCTACGCCACGTTCCACATGACCTCCGGCGGCGACGCCGAGATGAGTTACGTGCAATACGGCTGGTTCAAACCCAATAAGGGGTTCGTCCAGTACACCGGCGACGAGATATACGTCCCCAACGGGGCCCGGTATACCTTTCTGGCGCAATTGAAGTCGTACCACGTCGTCGAACCTGAAGGCCGCTAATACTCGCCCGTGGACCCGGAACGCCCCGGCCGGACGACGCCGGCCTTTATCCTTATGCGCGACGTCCTATTCCTCTCGTACTTCTTCCCGCCCATGGGCGGCGGCGCCGTTCTGCGCGCGCTCAAGTTCGTGAAGTACCTGCCGGCGTTCGGCTGGCGGCCGCTGGTAGTGGCCGGGGCCGCCCGGTATCACCTCTACGACGAACAGCTCCTGGCCGAGGTCCCGGCCGATACGGTCGTGCGGCGGGCCGCGCCGCGGCGCTTCTGGGGCCGAGGCCGCGCCCGCGACGACGCCTCCGTCCCGGCCCCGGGGTCCCGGCGTTTTTTGGCCCGGGCCGGCCGGCGTCTCTCCCGCGAGTTCCGAAGGGTGCTCTCCTTTCCCGACCTCTACGCGCCTTTCGCCGGCCCCGCGTACGACGAGGCCCGTAATCTGCTCGACGAGTTCGACGTACGGCTCATCTTCTCGACGGCGCCGCCCTACACGTCGCACCTCGTGGGCGAACGCCTCGCCCGGGAGACGGGCCTGCCGCTCGTCCTCGACTACCGCGACGCCTGGGCCGGCAATCCCTTCGACCGGCCGCCTACCCCCTACCACCGCTGGCGGACGCCGCGGGCCGAGGCCGCGGTGCTGGAACGCGCCGCCGCCGCCGTCGCCGTCACCGCCGGCATGGCCGAGACCTACCGCGGCCGCCTGCCCGCCGGCCGCCCCGTGGCCTTCATCCCCAACGGCTACGACGAGGCCGACTTCGCGGGCGACGTCCCCGCGTCCCCCGGGCCGTTCACGGTGTCCTACACGGGCCAGTTCTACGGCGGCCGGATGCCCTGGACCTTTCTCGCCGCCGCCGGGGACTTCGTCGCGAGCCGGAACCTGGGGCCCGAAGATTTCCGCGTCCGCCTGGTAGGCCCCATTGGCAAGGCCCTGACCGGCCGGGCCGAGACCTACGGCGTAGCGATAAGCGCCGAGGGCGCCGCCGGCCACGGCCACGCCGTGGACGTTATGCGCTCCGCCGACGCCAACCTGCTGGTCATTGGCTCCCGCCCCGGCGCCGGGGCCACCCTCACCGGCAAGATATTCGAGTACCTCCGGGCCGGCCGGCCCATACTGGCGCTGGTCCCGCCGGACGGCGAGGCCGCCGCGCTCGTGCGCGAGTTCGACGCCGGCCGCATTGTCGCCCCCGATGACGTGGCGGCCGCTCAGGCCGCGCTGGCGGAACTGTACGACGACCGGCCGACTTCCGCGGCGGCGCCTCCCCCCGCCGCCGGGGTCGAACGCTTCGAGCGGCGCCGCCTCACCGGCGAGCTGGCCGCGCTATTCGACGATGTCGCCGGCCGCTAAAAAACGCGTCCTTCTCGTCTCCCACAACTTCCCGCCCACGGGCAGCGGCGGCGTCCACCGCCCCGTCAAGTTCGCCCGCTATCTGCGGGAATTCGGTTGGGAGGTCGAGGTCCTGACGGTCCGGGATATCCGGTACCACGCCTACGACCCCTCCCTCCTCGACGAAATCCCCGACGTGCCGGTACACCGGCCGGGGAGCCTGGAGCCGCTGCGGCTGAACTGGCTTCTGGGATGGCGGCCGCCGCCCCTCCCGTCGCCTCCCGAAAGTTTCGCCGACCTCGAGCGCCGGGCCGCCGGAAACGCCGCCCGGCCGGCGTCGACCGCCGGCCGCCTCTATAAAACGCTGACGGATCACCTGTTTTTGCCCGATACGCAAGTAGGCTGGGTCCCCTTCGCCTTGGCCCGGGCGATACGGCTTCTGCGGCGCCGGCGCTTCGACGTCGTCCTGACGACGTCGCCGCCGGAGTCCTGCCACCTGGTGGGCCTCGCCCTGAAGTTGATGACGGGCTGCCGGTGGGTCGCGGACTTCCGCGACGCCTGGAGTCGCCACCACCTCCGGCGCCGCCTCTTCGCTTACCATCGTTGGGTAAACAAATTGCTCGAGAAATGGGTACTCCGCCGGGCCGACGGCGTTATCGCCAATACGGAGGGGATGGCCCCGGCGATGGAGTCTCTGGCCGGCCGCCCGCTGTCCCTCCTCGTCCTCCGCAACGGCTTCGACCCTGCCGACTTCGGCGAACCGCTGCCGGCCGCGCACGCCGACGATTACGTCATGGTCCATAACGGCTCGTTCCGCGGCGGCCGGCGAGCCCGGGCGATACTGGAAGGTTTAGCCGGAGCGCGGGCCCGCAGTCCCGAGTTCGCCGCCCGGGCCCGGCTGTATCTGCTGGGCATCAACCGTTCTGACGACCTGGCGCTGGCCGAGGAGCTGGGCCTGGCGGACGTCGTATTCTCGACCGGCTACGTCCGCCACGCCGACGCGATGCGGGCCTGCCTCGGCGCCGACCTTCTGGTACTCGCTATGTCGCGGGAGGAAGGGGCGTCGCTCGTGCCGGGTAAACTCTACGAGTACCTCGGGGCCGGCCGGCCTATCCTGGCCGCGATTCCGCCGGGCGAGGCCGCCGATATAATATCCGGGACGACGGAGGGGGCGACGGTCGTCGCGCCGGATAACCCGGCCGCCGTGGCCGACGGGTTTATGGCTCGCTTCTCGGCCGCGGCCGGGGGCGTAAAAGAATATGAAACGAAGGCTGGAGTAATTGATACATATAATAGGCGTACGCAGGTTGCGGTTTTGGCAGAATTTCTGAAAAGCGTTTTAAAGTAAAGCAATTTGCCTTGCGATTTTACTTCCGGTATGCTAGTTTTCGCGGATATAAGGGAACGATAATCGCATTGCGAGGTAATATGAGAAAAAGCGCCGTTATCCTCTTAATAGGTATGGTTGGCGGAGCGTGGGCCGCGGGGCCGCCCGGCTCTACGGCATGGGCGCCCCCGACCGGGGCCGTAAGTTATCCGACGGGGGACGCCGACGACGGGGGAACGGTACCCCCCGCCGTGGCAATCGGTGACCCGGCCTCCGGAGATAAAGATTCCGACGAGAACGAGGTCGTCCTTCTCTCGTCGGGCGAAAACGGCTGTACCTTCGAGGTAAAAATACCGGAACTCGACCGGGACGAGGTCGAGATCGACGGGCGGACCTACGACCGCTTCCATTTAAGCCGTTACGGTTCGGCCGGCGCAGTCGGCGGGCCCGAACTGCTGGCGCGGCACGTCCGTGTCGCGGCGCCGCCCGAGGCGGACGTTTCCGTAACGGTGGAGCGCGTCTCGTACGACGTAATGACGGGCGTCAAGCTGTGCCCGCGACCCCGGCTCGAGGCCGAGGAGCGCCACGGCGAACAGCAGCTCCGCGAAGTTTTCGAATTCGACGCCCAGTCCTATCGCGACGGCGTTTACCCGAGTCGTTTCGCCGAACTCGCGGGACAGGACATTGTCCGGGGATACCGCTTGCTGTCGGTGGCGGTAATGCCCTATCAGTACGACGCCAAGACGGCGACGCTCAAGGTGGCCAAAAGCGTCGTGGTGCGCGTTTCCTTCGCCGGCGGCGTTCGCCGCGCCAACACGCGTTACCCGGCCCGGCCGGCCGAAGAGGGTATATTCTCTCGCACCATTCCTTCCATCGTGGTCAACTGGGAAGACGCGGCGGCCTGGCCTTTCGCCGGCGGCCTTGCGCCCGCCCTCGACGCCGGGATATGGCCCACGGACTTCGCCGATAAGGCGGCCATGAAAATCGTAGTCGAAAAAGAGGGGCTGTACCGGTTAACTTACGAGGAACTCGACCGGGCGGGATACCCGGTGTCCACTTGGGACCCCCGCAACCTCCGCCTCTACACAGGCCCGGCCCAGAGTCTCCCCCGCGATTTCTTTTACGAACCCGACGGCCTGACCGAAATCCCGTTATACGTGGCGGGCGAGGGCGACGGCCGTTTTGACGCCGGCGACTACGTGGAGTTCTTCGGCCACGGCTGCGACTTCTTCAAGGCCGTAACGCCGAACGAGAACGGCTCCTTCGAGTTTTCGAAAGACCGCTTCACGCGCTACAACGTATACTGGTTGGTCGCCGGCGACGACCCCGGGAAAAGGATGACCGACCTCGCCGTACCCCCGGCCGGCGGGACGAGGCCCACGTATTTCTGGCATCGCATCCGCGTGGAGGAGGACAACCAGGACAAAGCGGAGGGCGAGACCGAATACGACATGGACGACGAATTCTGGTACTGGCGGACCTTCAACGCTCCGTACGGCCCTTCGGCGCTGGCGCCGTTCTCGGTGCCCGACCCGGTGTCGACTTCGAACGCCCCCCCGACTCATTTCCAGATGATGGTACGGGAGGAGAAGGGTTACGGCACGTTGAACGGCCCCCATAATACGTTTATATATCTAAACTACGGTACCCCCGAACGCGAAATATTCAAGGCGGAAGACTACTCGGCCCGTCCGGAAACTTTCCTCCGCGGAACCTTCGCGACACGGTTACTCCTAAACGGCCAGAACCGCGTGTACTTCGAAGAAAAGGACCCGACGGGAGAGCGGAGCGTCATCGCGCTCGACCACTTCGAGTTCGAGTACCCGCGGTACCTGCGGGCCGACGAGAATTATATTCGTTTCTCGAATCTCCCCGAGCACAGCGGCGATATCCTGTTCGAGGTGAAGGGATTCACGACCGACGACCTGGTGCTGTACGACGTAACCCGTGGCCGCCGCCTGACGGCGTTCGACGTTCAGGCCGAGGGGAACGAGTACACCCTACGCTTCACCGATAACATACCTTCCGGCCGGCGCTTCTACGTCGCGGCGACGTCGACCGTGGCCAACCGTAAGCCGGTGGATTACTACCTCGACGCGGGTTCCCGGTTACGCGACGTCGACGAAAACGTCGACATGATCGTCGTCGTGTACGACGGTTTTTACGACAACGTTATGCCGCTCGTCAACCAGCGCCGGGCCGAGGGCCTCAACGTCGTCGTGGCCCGCGTATCCGACGTCTACGACGAGTATTCCTGGGGCCTCTACGACCCGGGGGCGGTACGCCATATCGTAAAGGACTATTACCGCAAAGCCATATACCGCCCCGGCGGGACCTTGCCCGATCACCTCCTGCTGGTGGGCGACGCGTTTACCGACCATCGCGATAACCTCCGCCGCTTCGTGGGCAAGAAGTTGTGGCGGGAGTACGGCCGCAATCTGGTCCCGACCTATTACGTAAGGTCCTCGTCCAGCGGCCGGGCCGCGTCCGATAATGTCTTCGTCTCCATGAGCGAGAGCGAGGCCCCCGACCTCGCCGTCGGCCGCCTGTCGGCTCCCTTCGAGGAGAATATAGACGCCATCGTGGATAAAATCGTCGGCTACCGGCGGGACGCTGTCAACGGCCCGTGGAACAGCCGGGTCGTCCTCTGCGCCGATAACGACGATAAGGTTTCGTCAGGGGGAGGCGGCGGGTTCTTCACGCGCGATAACGAGGAACTCGAGGCCGACTTCGTACCCCAAGGCTACGAGGCCCGTAAGTTAAATATCGAATGGCTGAACCGGCGTTTTAATCACGATACGTTCGAAAAGAAATATTTCGACGAACTAGACCGCGGTGTAAGGAAAAAACACGTTGACGATTACTTGAGGCCGGACTTGCGCAGAAGTTTCGACGCACTCATCGTCCATTTCGCCGGCCACGGCGGCCCCCAGGTCTGGGCCCACGAGGACTTACTGGTCCACCATAAAAATAAACCGCCGATCGACGATATCTACTACCTCGAGAATTATACCTTCCTCCCGGTCGTTATCCAATGTTCCTGCTCCACCTGTTATTTCGATCAGTGGGTGGGGGTTATAGAAACCAACCCCCTCGACTACGGCCAGAGCATCAGCGAGTACCTGTTGCAACAACCCCGGACCGCCGCCGTCGCCTCGATGGGGTCGACGCGACTGGGGACCGAGGGCGGCCAGAAAAAATTCCTGGAAGGCTTTTACGGTCACCTTTTCCCGAATCAGGCGCTACGGAACGCCGGCGTAACGGTGGGGGAAGCCCATTTCGTCGGGAAAGTGGAAGCGGCCGACGATACCATTACCCGGATGTTTACCCTCCTCGGCGACCCGTCCATGACGCTGGCTATACCGCGGCCCGGCCTCGTATTGACGCCCAACCGCAATACCGTGGCTCGGGGAGGGACCTTCCGCGTCTCGGGCACCGTCCCGAATAATTTTAACGGAAAGGCGACGGTCTCGCTCTTCGACCGGCCCTGGTATTTTTACAGCTACGACAATTCTTACGACGTATACCGGGACCGGTTGTTGTCTTCAACCGAGGTGGAGGTTGTTAACGGCCGCTTCGAGGCGACGGTCGTCGTGCCGGTCGTCCCCGAGAACCCGGTGCCGGAGGAAGTCGATAGCGTACCGGTGACTACCGCCGCGGCGGCGACGGATTCGGCTGAGGCCGCGACCGACGCCGAGGGAAGGCCGGCCGCTCCCCCGGCCGGAGTGGCGACGCCCTACACGGATTCCTCGCTCGAGGACGTAGCCGAGGACGGCGTGGCGTACATAAAAGCGGTCGCGTACGGGAACGGCTTCCGCCAAACCTACGTGTGCAACGAATCGGTAACGATAAACGTCTCCGGCGAGGTCAACTCGAGTGACGTCGCGGGCCCCGACGTCGATATTTACCTGGAAGATTACTCTTTCCGCAGCGGCGACGCCACCGGCCCGACGCCGGAACTCCTTGTCGATCTGCGGGACGACAGCGGCGTCCTCGTTGCCCGGAACCTGGAGGCCATTGCGCCGGGCGAAACGACGTACGTACCGCTCTACGTTACGGTTGACCAGGAAGCGCCTCTGGACCTGACTTATTATTATAAACCCGAAGAGGGCGACTACCGCGCGGGGAGCGTAACGAAGAAATTGGCCCTGGGCGAGGGCAACCACCGCATCACCGTCACCGCCCACGACGGCCTGGGCAACCGAACCGAGCGCACCGTCAATTGCGTCGTGAGCGGCTCATTGGCGCTCACCGAGGTTATGAATTGCCCCAACCCCTTCGCCGACGATACGTACTTCACGCTCGTCACGTCGACGGACGTCGACAGCCTGGTCGTGAAAATTTATACCGCCACCGGCCGCTTGATTCAAAAAATCGAGGCCGGCGGCATCCCGGCTGGCTATCACCAGATATACTGGGATGGCCGCGACCGCGAGGGCGACGCCATCGCCAACGGCGTATATTTCTATAAAATCATCGCCCGGGCCGGCGACCAGAAGATCGTCGCCCGGGAGAAGCTGGTCAAACTGAGATAAAATGGCGGGCGATATGAGAAGACTGCTCATAGCGATAATAATCGGGATGGCCGTGGCGGCCGCGGGCGCCGCCGACAAGTACTCCGCCGATTGGATGACGTACGGCGCCGGGGCCCGGGCGCTGGGGATGGGCGGCGCGTTTGTCGCCGTGGCCGACGACGCGACGGCCCCCTACTGGAATCCGGCGGGGATGCCGGCGGTGGAGCGGGGGGCCTTCTCGGCCATGCATTCCTACACCTTCAACGGCCTCGCGACCTACGACACCGTATTCGGCGCCTATAATCTCGGAAACGCCGGAACCGTGGGCGGCGGCATGCTCCGCCTGGGGGTCGACGACATCAAGTGGTCGGTCCGGGAGATCCCGGGAGACCCGACTTCCCGGCCCGTGTTCAAGGGCTACTTCAACTGGGCCGACTACGCGTTCTACGGCTCCTACGGCCGGCCGCTGTTGCCGTGGTTGTCCGTCGGCGCTAACGCCATTTACATCATGGGCGACCACGAGTTCGACGACGCCGGGTCGTCCGGATACTCGTTCGATGTGGGCGCTTTGGCCGGGCCCTTCGGGCCGTTCCGCGTCGGCCTTAACGCCCAGAACGTCTTCTCGGCGCTCAGTTGGGACACCGGGACCGAGGAGACCATACCGACCAACCTGAAACTGGGCGCGTCGTACTCCCTACCGGTCGCCGACTGGGACAGCGAGTTCACGTTCGCGGCCGGTACCGACGTCAAGTTCGCGGGCTACGGCGAAGCCGCGCACGTCGCCGCCGGGGACGCCAGCTTCGACTTCAGCGGCGGAGCGGAATGGTGGTATCGCCGGACGGTCGCCGTGCGGCTCGGCAGCGAGCGGAGCGCGCTCGCCGGGGGCGCCGGCGTGACGGTCCGGGCGCTCGGCGTGGGAATGGGCGTCGATTACGCGTACCTGTCCGACACCGGCCTCGAGAGCAGCCACCGGGCTTCGGTGTCTTTTAACTTTTAACGAATACGCGGTGTGGTTCGGCCCGCGGGCCGGACCCTTACGCCGGGGAAGAGCGAAATGTTCGGTTCGATAGGCATACAGGAAATCCTTTTAATCCTTCTAATCGCGCTTCTGTTGTTCGGCGCCAAGCGCCTGCCGGAAATCGGCCGGGGCCTGGGGAAGGGCATCCGCGAGTTCAAGAAGACCTCGCGGGAGATAAGCAACAGCATCACCGAAGAGGCGGACGAGAAGGAAGCCAAGGAAAGCGGGTCGAAGTAGGCCGCCGGCCGGGCCCGGGGCCCGGCGAAGGACGGCCCGTTTCGATTCCGGGACAGACCGTAGGGATATGACCGAAAGCCTGCTCGCGCTCGACGTCGGCAATACGTCCATTGCCGGCGGCTATTTTATTGAAGGCCGCCTCGGCGTGCAGTTCACGCTCTCGAGCGGCCGGGGTCGCACCGCCGACGAGTACGGCGTCGGGCTCCGGGAGATACTCCGTCTCCGCGGCGTGGAGGTCGAGGTGCCGGTGCCGTCCGTAATGTGTTCGGTCGTACCGCCGCTGACGCCGCGGCTGGCCGAGGCCCTGCGGCGCTACTTCGGCGTCGGTCCCGTCGTGGTGGAGGGCGACTACGAGGACTTGGGCCTCGAGGTGCGTTACGACAACGTGGCCGAGGTGGGGCCGGACCGGGTCGTCAACGCCCTCGCGCTACGCGAACTCCACGGCGCCCCGGCCATAGCGGTGGATTTCGGCACCGCCACCACCTTCGACGTTCTGTCCGCGGATGGGGCTTACGTGGGTGGCGTCATCGCCCCGGGGGTCGCCGTCTCGGCCGAGAACCTCTTCGCCCGGGCGGCCCGGCTCGACGCGGTGGACCTTACGATGCCGCCGAGGGTGGTGGGCCGCAACACCGACGAGGCCCTGCGCGCCGGCGTCGTCCTGGGGGCGGCGCGCGCCGCCGACGGCATCGTGGAGGCCATACGCGAGGAGAGGGGCGAAGCCGGGGCTCTGGTCGCCACCGGCGGCCTGGCCGCCGTGGTGGCGCCGCTTATGAGGACCACGCCGGAAATCGCCGGAGCGTTGACGCTGGAGGGTCTGGCGCTCGCGTTCCGGCTCCTTAGTTAAAGGGGTGAAACCGATTTTGAAGATACGGCATATCGTTCTACCGCTTATGGTCGTCGCGGCCGTCGCGGCCGGGTGCAAGGGGGGAGAGGAGGGGACCGCGGAGACCGCGGCCCCGGCGACCGATTATACGCCGCCGCCCGTCGAGTACGTCGTCGGCAAGATGGACGTGGACGACGACGCCGCGGAACCGTCGGTCCGTATGAACATCGCCGTCGACCCATCGACCTCCGCCCGCGACATCGAGCGGCTCCTGAACTACTTCGACAAAGAGCGCTACGACGAGTACGACATCGTGTGGATAAACGTCTACTTCGACGTCAACCGGGCCCGTTCGCCCGAGGTGGACGCCCATGCCCTCGTCGCCAGCCTGCGCGTTAACCGGCCGGGATTCTGCGAACTCGAGATCTCGGACGATCTCCTTTCCCCGGAAGGGATAGAAGGAGAGGGTCCCGAGATAACTTCGCAGACCGAGGAGACGTTGTATCTCGGGAACCGCGGCCGGATGTTCGATTCGGGCCGGCAGGCCCAGGCTCTGCTCGACCTGATGGAGGATAAGCCCGGCCACGCTATTTACCGCATCGTCTGGCAGAGTCCCCGGAACACCGAGTTGACCTACAGCGTGGAGCAGGAGATGTTGGCACGCGTCAAGACCGGCGTCTCCCGGGAAACGTGGTCCGAGATGTCTTACGAGGACATCAAGCGGGCGGCCCGGGGCTCCGGCTTCGGCGGCAAGCGCCGGCACGGCGCCAATTACTCCTATATCCGGGAAAGCGGAGAGGAAGGCGGGTCGGAACCGGAAGGGGAATAAGGGCCGGAGCCGATGACTGCCGACACGCGAATAGGGATAACGACGACGCTCCCGATTGAGGTCCTGCTGGCGGCGGGTTTCGAGCCGGTGGACCTCAATAACTTATTTATAGGCTTGCCGGACCCGGAAGGCGCGGTCAGCGAAGCCGAAGGCGCCGGCTTCCCCCGCAACACCTGCGCCTGGATAAAGGGCATATACGCGACCGTCCGCGCGGAGGGGATAGGCCGGGTCGCGGTCGTGACCGGCGGCGACTGTTCCAACGCCGTCGCGTTGGGGGAGGTGCTGGCCGACGAGGGCGTCGACGTATTGGGTTTCGCCTTCCCGCCCCGGCCCGAGCGCCGCGCGATGGCCACGGCCCTGGAGGAGCTGGCCGCGGAGGTCGGGACCACCGTCCCGGCGGCGGAGGGCGTTTTCGACAAACTGAAAGTGAGCCGGCGCGCCCTGGCCGAACTGGACGAGTTGACCTGGCGGGAGGGCGTCGTTACGGGCCGGGAGAACTTCGACTGGCTGCTCCGGGCCGGCGACTTCGCCGGCGGCGTCGAGCGGTTCGAGGCCGACGTGACGGCCTTTCTGGAGGAGGCCCGGGGCCGCAAGGCGGGGGCCGCCCAAAAGCCGCGGTTGGGCGTAGTGGGCGTCCCGCCGATAAACGACGACCTCTTCGAGTTCCTCGCCGACCTGGCCGCCGCCGTCGTATTCAACGAGACGCCGCGCCAATTCGCGCTGCTCGCCGGGGGCGACGACCTAGCCGCCGCCTACGCCGCGTACACGTATCCTTACGGCACCGGCCCCCGGCTGGCCGATATAGGCCGGGAGGTGGAACGGCGCCACGTCGACGGCTTATTGCACTATGTGCAGGCTTTCTGCTACCGCGGCATCCAGGATATACTGATACGGCGGGGCGCGCCGGTCCCGGTCCTGACGCTTGAGGGAGAGCGGCCCGGCCCCCTTTCCGCCCAACAACGGCTGCGCCTCGAGACCTTTGTCGATATGTTACGTTGCGGGTGATAGCGCCGCGAATTTATCCCGGAAAATACGTTATTCCGTCGGGATTCCCTTGCGTTCGGCCTGAAAAAAGTATATTATAATAGAATATATGAGTAACGGTTTGACTCAAGCCGTAGAATAATATATAATATAAACGGTAATGATAATCATTACTAATAGGAGGTAGCGAATGCGGAGAAAGTGTTTATTGCTGGGCGTGCTCCTCGCGCTGTTCGCCGTCGTCGCCGGGGCGTCGATGGTCCGCGTTTCGACCGAGGACCTAGTCGACCACGCGACGCTCGTCGTAACCGGAACGGTGCAGGATATCGAATCCTACCCGCCGGACGGCCGCGGCGTAATTTACTCAGAGGCGAAAGTCCTGGTGGCCGACACCATCGTCGGCGCCACCGTCGAGGAATACGTAACGGTCCGCTACATGGGCGGCGAGTACGACGGCCTGGCGTACGCGGTTTCGGTGGAACCGACTTTCCGCGTCGGTGAGGACGTCGTGTTGTTCCTAGCGCCGAAGGAGGGCGGCGTGTACAACTGCCCGGACGGCGTGCAGAGTAAGCAATCGGTCGTGGACGGGACGGTCCTGCCCGCGGGCGTAACCTTGGACGAATACGTCGCGGAAGTGGCGGCGGCTGCGGGCCGTTAAGCCGGCGAAGAGAGGAAATAGACATGAAAAAAGCGCTTATCCTGGTTTCGGTATTCGCGCTGGCGGCGTCGGCTTTCGCCTTCGAGGTAATGTATTACCAGGGGAGGCCCGTATACCACACCAAGGCCCAGATGCCCTGGACGATGCGTTTCAACAGCCTGGGTACGCCCGACTGCTCGAACGAGTTCGCCCGTCTGGTATCGGCCCTGGATACCTGGTCCAACGTTACCTACCAGTGGTACCGCAACAGCCGCGGTTCGAATTCGAGCATCCTGGAAACGAAGTATGACAACGTCAACCTCTGCGTCTGGTACGAACCGACGCATTCCGGCCAGGGGTCGTGGCCGTTCTCGGCGAGCGCCATCGCCGTCAACCAGTTCTGGATGGCGGACGAAGTCACGTATTGGCGGGTTATCGAGAACGACGTGTCCTTCAACGGCTACAACTATACCTGGTCCGACAGCGGCGCCTCGGGGCAGATGGACGTCCAGAACATCGCCACCCACGAATTCGGCCACAACCTCGTCCTGGCCGACCTCTACAGCCCGGGCGATAGCGAGAAGACGATGTACGGCTACGCCTCGCCGGGTGAAACCCGAAAGAGGACGCTCCATTCGGACGACATTAATGGCATCCGTTACCTCTATCCCAACGCGGCCGTAACGCTCGAGTCCTTCACCGCCCGCGTACGGGAAGGGGAGGTAATGGTGGAGTGGAAGGCCGCCGTGGAAGAGGACCACGCCGGTTACAACCTGTACCGCATGGAGGACGCAGCCGGAGCCGATTACGTCAAAGTGAACGGCGCGCTCATAACCGGAAGTTCTCCGTATAGTTTCTCCGACGAGGGTGTCCGCTTGGGCGCCGACTACAAGTATCTTCTGGAGGCCGTGGACCTCACCGGCCACAAACAGCAGTTCGGGCCGGTGCGGGTGACTATGCCCTCCGGCACGAAGGCCGCCTTCGCGTTGGCCTCGGCTTACCCGAACCCGGCGCACAGCGAGGCTACTATATCGTTCTCGCTGGCCGACGGGGCCGAAGGCCGGCTCGACGTCTACGACCTCAGCGGCCGCCGCGTCAAGACGCTCTTCACGGGCGGCGGGGCCGGCGAACACGAGGTCGTTTGGAACCTGGCCGACGAGAGCGGCCGGGCCGTCCCGCCGGGCGTGTACATTTACCGGCTGGAGGCGGGGAACGAAGCATCCGCGCGGCGCCTGGTCATCGCGCGTTAAGCAACCCCTACCGGAGTAGTCCCGATATCGAGAGAGGCGGGCCCCGGCGGGGCCTGCCTCCTTTTTCTTGTGCGGGGCGCAGTATCGCGAATATCCGGGGTGGGGGGACGGGGTATTAAACGCCAAAGGCGCCGAAAACGTCGAATTCACGTAAGCTCCCCGGGTGGCGGATCCGGGCCAGGGATCCGGGCGAATTGCAACAGCGGCCCGAGAACCGCCGTCATAATAAGGGGAATCGCGTACTCCCGTAACCAGCCTGTGCGGGAAAGGCGGTGCTTTGGCGTTGCAAAGAGGCCGCCGGAGTGTTAAAATTGTCCCGGATAGGAGTTTGCGGGAGTTATGATGCGAGACATAATTACGAGTGTAGTAATAATAGGGGCGGTTTTGGCCGTCCTGGCCCCCGCGGCCGGGGCTGCGGGCAAAGAGGCGTTCGTCGATTATTACGTCACCGCGTCGACGCTGATAAGTTCGCTCAATAGCATCGCGGCCGACGCGGAGAAGATGGACCTGTCGGACCGGGGTTTTCCGGTCGAGGCGGCGGAGGACATAAAATCGCGTCTGGTCAAGGCCCGGGAGGGCTTCGATTCGGTCCTGACCTACGACGACCGTACCAACGAGATAAACGAGGGTTATATCCTCTATATCGATAAAATGCTCCTGGCGTTGATGGTGGCGAAGGAATACCGGGAAGAGGGCGGGACCGAACGCCGCGACCGGCTGGCGAAACTCCTGGCCGAAAGCGCCGAGTTGCGGGCCCAGATCAACGCCCAGGTAAGGCAGGATAAAAAGAAATACGGGTTGAACTGATTTGAGAATTACGCCGACCAGCTTTAAGGGCGCGCGCCGGGCCGGCGTGCGGATACTCGCGCTCGGGGCGGTCGCCGCGGCCCTGGTCGCCGGCGGGGCCTGCCGGCACTCCGGCTTCGTCGTCATACAGGTGCAGAAGCCGCCGGACCTCGACCCTTCGGTGTACAAGCGGGTAGCGGTGCTGCCCTTCGAGGGGGACGAGGACGACGGCCTGCTGGCCGCCAAAACCCTTCGCGAGACGATGGAGGAGGAGGACTCCTTCCTCGTCGAACCGTCGGAGACGGTAGAAGCGGCGCTCGACCGCGTCGATTATTTCGACCCCGCGAACCGGGATCAGGTATTGGCGTTGGGCGAGGACCTGGGTGTGGACGCCGTTCTCGTGGGCAAGGTCGAACTGGTACGCCGGACCTACAGCCCGGAGGGCGACGTTCGCAACGAGTTGTACACGTCCGACAACCAGACCATCGCTCCCTTCGAGTACGGAACCGCGTACGCCACCCGTTATATGGACGTAAACCTGAGGTTTACGCTCGAACTCACGGTGAAGGCCTTCGACGTTCGGACCGGAAGGCTGATGCGCCGCCGGGAATTCGAGACGACGACGATGCGGACCTACGAACAGGACGAAGTTACCGTCGCCTCGCTGGAGGAGAAAGAGATATTCGAAGAACTCCTCGGCGAGGCCGTGGACGATTTCGTTTACACCCTGCAACCCCACGAAGTGGCGGAACCCCGTGGATTGGCGAAATTTTAAACTGACGACGATGGGCCTCGCGGCCCTTTTAATACTCCTAAACGCGTCGTTCGCCGGCGCGTTCGGCAAAAATTCCGTCCGCAACGAGAAGTTCTCGTGGCGGGTCCTCCCCACCGACCATTTCGACATATACTATTACGAGGAGGAGAATTTCCTCCTCGACTGGACCGCCGAAGTGGCCGAAGCCTCGTACGACGAGGTTTCGAACGACCTCGGCTTCGACCTTAAAAAACGCGTCCCCATCGTCATCTATATGTCGCCGCGGCACTTCGAACAGAACAACATCAGCCCGGTGAGCGGCGAGGCCATCGGCGGCCTGACGGAACCGATAAAGAACCGGCTGGTAATGCCGTACAACGGATCCCAGCGCCAGTTCGAGACGACGTTGCACCACGAAATGGTGCACGAGTTCCAGATAGGTCTGTTGTTCCCGACCTTCGGTTCGGTCTTCACCGTGACGGCGCCGCCGGATTGGTTCATGGAAGGGCAGGCGGAATACTACTGCGGCGACGATTCGCCCGACGGCGATATGATCCTCCGGGACGCCGTCATGAGCGACAACCTCCCCGATTTGCAATATATGAGCAGCTTCAGCATGCTGCCCTTCGCCTATCTCGGTTACAAGCTGGGCCAGTCCATTATGGAATACCTGGTCGAAACCTACGGCCCCGACGCGCCCGCCGAACTCCTGCAGTCCTTCGGGGCGAGCGCTCTTAGGCGGCCCGACGGCGCGCTGGAGGACTCGTTCGGCATCAAACAGGACGACCTCAACGAGGATTGGAAGGTGTGGCTCCGCAAGCGTTATTGGCCGTCCATCGCGGAGCACGACCAGCTGAAGGACTTCGCCACTCAGCTCTCGCCCGTTGACGACCGCCGTGAATACATCTCGTACTTCCAGCCCAACTGGTCTCCTTCCGGCGACCTCGTCGCCTGCATGACCATCAAGGAACGTTTCCTCGATATCTTCCTGGTCAACGCCGAGACCGGCGAGAAGTTCGACAACCTTACCAAGGGGTACGCGCTCTCGGAATACGAGTACATCCTCTACATGCAGAACGGCCTAAGCTGGTCCCCGGATGGCAACTTCATCGCCTTCGTCGGCAAGAAGGATACGTTCGACCAGATATATATCCTGAACATCTTCAACCGCGAAATCGTCCGGCGCTACAACCCTGAGTTCGAAGATATCCTGGCGCCGGCCTATTCCCCGGACGGGACGAAAATCGCGTTCGCCGGCGTCGAGCGCGAGAAGCGCGACATCTACGTCCTGGACGTCGCCACAGGCCGCGTCGACCGCGTAACGGACGACTTCTATTCCGAGGGCTATCCCGCCTGGTCCCCCGACGGCGAGTACATTTATTACGCGTCCGAACGCGAGGCCTTCAATAATATCTTCCGCGTGCGGCCCGACGGCACCGACGAGGAGCAGATAACCTTCTCCAATTACGAGAATCGTTCCCCCCGGCTGTCGCCGGACGGCACTCGGATGATGTTCTGCTCCAACCGGGACGACGGTATTTACAACATCTACGTGATGGACCTCGCGACGCGGGAAGTGGGGAAGCACACCGACGTCGTTACCGGTGTCATGGACGCGACCTGGTCCCCCGACGGCGAAACGGTCGCGTTCACGGCCTACGAGAAGTTCACCTACTCCCTCTGGAGCATGCCCTGGTTGGACGAACCCGTCGGCGAAGTTGCGATCGAGAGGCCGGGGCCGGACGACTACGGCTACGAGGCCTGGCTCGCCCGCTACGGCGACGACCCGCCGCCGGTTGTAGAACCCGAACCCGAACCCGAAGCGGAAGGCGAAGCCGAGGCCGCACTAACGAGCGAGGCCGAGGGTGAAATCGTCACCGGCGAAGAACTCGCCCTCGCCGTCCTCGAGGCCGAAACGGCCGGCGAGGAGGTTATGCCGGAGGTCCCGGACCCGGAGGAGGCCGAGACGGCGGCCGAAGAACCCCTGGAGGAGGGCGTGGAAACGGGAGACGCGGACGAAGGCGCCGAGGCCGAAACCTACGCGTCGCCGCCGACGGTCCGGGCTCTCACCGTCTCCGAGCGCCTCGACGATACCCGCAAATACGGCGTCAAGTTCAGCCCGGATTACCTCAATACCACCTTCGCCTACACCACCGGCGGCGAGTTCACCAACTACACCGTACTGGGCCTAAGCGACATCCTCGGCAGCCACCGCATCGACCTCCTATTCGACTTGACGACCATCGGCTCTTTCCACGACATCGACGTGGCTATCGACTACTATTACCTGACGCGACGCACGTCCTACATATTCTCCGCGCTGACGTGGCAGGAATACTACATCGCGACGGACGTGGCGTTCGACCGCCGCGTATCCGGCGGCTCCGCCATCGCGTCGTACCCGCTGAACAAGCGCAACCGCGTCGAGGGCGGCGTCTTCGGCTACGACCGCCGGACGGATTACTTCTACGATCCGGAGGAACGGTACATCCCGCCGCGGGACGATAATATCCTCGGCGTCATCGGGGCCTTCGTCCGCGACACGACGCAGTGGGGCTACTACCATCCCAACGCCGGGATGCGCATGTCCTACACCGTGCGGCAGACGACCCCCGTTACGGATTCCTCCGAATACTACACCGAGCAGGTGCTGGACCTCCGCCGTTACGTGCGTGTCTCCGACCGGGTGAGCCTGGCCTTCCGTCTGGCCGGGGGTATCTCCACCGGCCGGGACCCTCAAAACTTCTACCTCGGCGGCGGCTCGAACCTGCGCGGGTACCGTTATTACCAGATTTACGGTAACCAGTTCGGCCTGGGGAGTTTCGAGTTCCGCATGCCGATAATCGACTATATCGTATGGCCGGTCGAGGGGTTGGTCCTGGGTGGGTTCAGGACGCTCTTCTTCGTGGATCTCGGGACCGCGTGGGGTTTCGACCCGAATTCCCCCTACCCCGACGACCATCGTTGGTATACCGGCAAAGAGGACCTTAAATACGACGACTTCACCTTCGCCACCAAGGACGGCGGGTGGCACCTGGTCCACGGCAAGATGGCCTTCGGCACCGGCCTGCGGTGGTGGCTCGGCTACTTCGACGTCAAACTCGATTGGGGTTGGAGGACCAACCTCCGCGAGGTCGAGACGCCGCCGCGCTTCCACTTCACGTTGGGGTACGACTTCTAATGGCGGTTGCCGCCGGCTACCTCGTCGTCGACCATAGCCGTTGCGACCTCTGCGGCGGTTGTGTCGCCGTATGCGCGCCGTTGGCTCTGTCTATTGTCGGCTCCATCCTTGAGTACGACGCCGACTCCTGCACGGCGTGCGGCGATTGCGTCATGACCTGCCCGCTGGAGGCGCTCTCGGCGAACGAGTAAACGAGCCCATGGACTAAAAAAGCAAATTTGGGGTTGCCGCGGCGGCCCCTTTTTATTAGAATAGCGCGGCTTATACGGAGAGGTGCCGGAGCGGTTGAACGGGGCGGTCTCGAAAACCGTTGTACCCTCTGGGTACCGTGGGTTCGAATCCCACCCTCTCCGCATTATTTATGGGTAGACGTATTCGCCTGTGGGTCGCGGGCTTCGTGGCCCGGCCGTCGTTGGGGGCCCTCTCCGGGCGTCCCGACCCACCGCCCGAGCCGCGGCGCGAGCGGCTCTTCGGCCGGCCCTTCCGCTGTCTCGTCGAACACGACGGCGTTCTGGTGCCGGTTACGGTACGGGCCGGCGACGACTGGGACGCGGGGGAGGCGCAAGCGGCCCGCCGCGCCATCGAGGGCGAGGCCCGGGCGATACGCAATTAAAGGGGCCGAAAACAGAATACGATTACGCGGAGAGGTGTCCGAGCGGCTTAAGGAGCACGCCTGGAGAGCGTGTGGGCCCGTTGGGCCTCGTGGGTTCAAATCCCACCCTCTCCGCCATAAAATATCCCCCTAAATCTATAGGCGTTATCGTGTTGATCGGGGGCGCCGCGTGTACCGTTGAGTACGGTAGCGGTGTGTTTCGTTGGATTAATAATTAAAAAAACTTGGTCTAATAATGAAAAGTAATTATGCGTTAATAATCATTATTGTCCTTCTCGCTATCTTGGCCTGTTTTCAGGTCGCGCTGATTGCCGGCATGCCCTGGGGTGCGGCCGCTTGGGGCGGGGGCAACGAAGTCTTACCTCTCGAATACCGCATTGCCTCCGCGAGTTCAATTATTATCTACGTACTGATGGCCTGGATAGCCGGGAAAAGGGTGGCCAAGCCCGAATCCAAGGGCTTCCGCATCGCCGCCTGGATTATATTCGCATTTTTCTGCCTGAACGTTATTATGAACGTTATTTCCCCGAGCGGCTGGGAGAAAATCTGGGCGCCGGTCGCGCTCGTTTTGGCCTGGGCGTTTTTTATCGTGGCCAAAGGGCCGAAAGCTATTAAAAGGGATACGCCGATTAATGGGTAGGGATAAATCATCACCTTTGAGTATCTGCTTCAAGGTGAGGCGGGCGAAAGGGGGCGGGGGGTGTTTTCCTCGTCGATCTAATCGTACGCAAAATCAAGTCGGGTTGTTCAGATACGAGCGATCATATTAAACCCGGGCCCTCTCGAGGGCCTTTATTCATACGGGCCGCGATGCCTGACCACATAATACCCGTAAAACCGGACTACCGCCCCCGCGTTTGGTCGAGTCTTTTGATCCTGGCCGTCGCCCTCGGCGGTTGCTTCGGCCACCGCGCTCCCTACGTCGTCGCCGAGAGGGATCTGGTCGGCTTCGCGCCGACCGAGGTCCCCCTGTCCTTCGGCGGCCACGACGGCCGCTACGCCATAATACGCCCCGTCATCCAGGGCCAGGGCTTCGACTTGATGCTGGACACCGGCGCCGGCTGGGCCACGGTTACGCTCACGCCGGCGGCGCTCGAGCGCTTGGATGTCACCTACACCGGCGGAGCTGTCACGCATCGCGACGCCGAGGGGAAGCTCTACCGCGCCCGGGAGTTTACCATCCCGTCGTTCACCGTCGGCGGCCTCGAGCTTACTGACGTCCCGGCCTACGAGAACCTGACGTCGCCCCCCGGCTTCGACGGTTACGTCGGCCTGGGCCTCCTGCGCAACTTCAACGTCCTCATAGATTACGGGGCCCGGAAGATGACGCTCTACCGCAAGGGGGAGGTCCCGGCCTTCATCGCCGACGAGGGGTGGTTCCGTTGTGAGTATTCCGGCGCCCAGCAATTCGACGTCCGTTTCGGGGGCTTAACCGGCGAGTACCGCATCGGCCTCGACACCGGCTCGAACGCCACCGCCATCCCCGCCGGCTCCGAACTCGCCGAGGCGATAGTCGAATGCTACGCCATCCCCGTCGAGAACGTCGTCGTCAACGAGCGAACGGGGCAAGAGGTTCTCTTCTTTAAAATCGACCTGTCCCTCGGCGAGCACCCGCTGGGGGAGCACGACTGTGTGATAACCGATATGGCCGGGTACATGGGCAATGGCGTGATGGGTTACGATTTCTTTATAAACAATAAAGTTTTCGCGGATTTCGACGCGAATACGGTCTGGCTGAAAGAAGCCGAATAACGAGCGGCCCGGCCGCGGGGCTGGGCGGGAGGTAACCGTGGCCAAACTCAAGAAATCCTACCGCGAGAAACTCGCCGACGACAAGGATCTGCCCAAGGTAATCGAGATAGATGAGCGGATGAGTAAACGCTGGGGCGAGGGGACCTGCGTTATACCGGCGCCGCGGGAAGTGGACGAACTCATGAAGAAGGTTCGCAAGGGCGGGCTTACGACCATCAACGAGATTCGGGCGGAGCTGGCTCGGCGGCACGGCGCCGATATCGCCTGTCCCATCACGACCGGCATCTTCGCCGGTATCGCGGCTCGCGCGGCAGAGGAGGACGCGGCCGAAGGCCGGAAGCGCATCACGCCCTACTGGAGGACCCTCAAGAAGGGCGGCGTCGTCAACGAGAAGTACCCCGGCGGCGTCGAGGGGCAGACGGCGAAGCTCGAGGCCGAGGGGCACGAGGTAATCGCAAGGGGCAAGAAACACGTCGTCGCCGATTACGAGAAACGGTTGGTCAAGCTGTAAAACGTTATTAAGGAGGGTTTATGGGTAAGGATATGATAGGGAAGTGCGGCGTCCGTTGCGACCTGTGCCCGGCGTATAGGCCGCGGCTCGCCGCCGGTCCCGAGGCCCGGGACGAACTCGTCCGTTTGTGGAAGGACTACCTGGGCATATCCGAAGGTTTTTCGAAAAAAGCTATCTGCGACGGTTGCCTCGCGGATGAGAAGGCCGGCGCTTCGCTCGTCAATAAGTACTGCCGTGTCCGTCGCTGCGCGGCGGAGCGGGGTTACGCCAACTGCGCTCACTGCGACGAATTCACATGTGACAAGGAGTTGAATAGCCTGCTCATCATGCGGCGGATCCGCGGCCGCTTCGAGAAGGGCGAGTTCCCGGCCGAGGATTACGACCGCGTCTTCGTGCCGTACGACATGGAAGGGACGCTCCGGGCGATACGGCGTAAACTCGGCCGGGAGGGCAAGAACGACTACGTCCTGTCGCGCCTACTCGACAAGAAAAACGTTCCGTCCGAAACGAAGCTGCGCCGCCACGCCGGGGCCGCGGGCGAGGCGTGGACGGCTCTCAGGCGTTTTATAAAAAAGGAATTCCCCCTCCTTGCGCCGGAGGTCCACTTCCAGGCCCGGCACGCCGGTTGGGGCTTGCGTTACGTCGACGGCAAAAAACCCCTCCGGGTGCTGTTCCCGGAGGGAGAAGCGTTCGTCGTCCACCTGACCGCCAAGCCGGACGAGTTGGGCCGCGCCGGTTTCCCGTGGGAGAAATTCGCCCGGCGCCGCGGCGTATACGTCGAGGATTACCGCAAGGGTTCGGCTGCCAAGAAGATATAGGTACGCGTTCGCGGCCCCGAGGAACTGGCGTACGTCCAGCCTCTGCTCGAGGCCAAAGCGCCGGGTAAGAATAAATCGAAATGACGGAAGTGTCCGAAAGACTGATAGCGCCCTGCGGCCTTTACTGCGGTGACTGCCCCTTCTACAAGGGCGAGGTGGCCGACCTGGCCCGTGACCTCCGCGCGAAGCTGCGGGAGTACCGCTTCGACAAGATAGCCGAGGCGATCCCCTTTAAAGTGTTCGAGGGCTATTCGACCTGTTACGAGACGCTGGGCGGTATGGTCAAGCTCCGCTGTCGTCGCGGCTGTCGGGCCGGCGGGCCGCCGTGCAACGTCAAGGACTGCGCCGCGCGCCGGGGCCTCGCTGGCTGCTGGGAGTGCGACGAATTCGCCTCCTGCAAGAAACTCGAGAAACGGCTGGCCGTCGCCCACGGCACCGGCCACCTCTACAATCTCCGCAAACTGAAGCGCCGGGGCGTCGAGGCCTTCCTCGCCGGCCCCCGGAAGTGGTATCAAAAATAGATTGGGATAAATGGGAACAAGTACCGAACCCTTCGATAGCTACCCTCACCCCGTCAAACTCATCCTCGCCGATCTCGACGGGACCGTTACCGCCGACGACCTGGGGCCCCTGGATTGCGAGGACCTGCGCGAGCTGCGTCGCCTGAACGAGCTCTCCCGGACGGACCCGACGGTCCCGCCCATATCGCTCATAACCGGCCGGCCTCACTCCTACCTCGAAGCCTTCGCCCGCTTCCTCTCGACGCCGTTGCCCTCGCTCTTCGAGTCCGGTTGCGGTATGCACCTCCCGGCCGAGCGGCTGGGCCACGAGTACGCTTTCCACCCGGCCCTCGCCGCCCCCGAGATACTGGCGCTGGTGAATCGCTTCCGCGCCTGGGCGGAGGAGGAACTCGCCGCCAAGCGCGGCGCCGGCGTGATACTGGGCAAGCGCTACTCGGTGAGCATCGCCACCGCCGGGTGTTGCCCGGTGGAGGAGCTACAGGCCCTGGTCGAGAACGTGCCCGGCGACCTCGCCGGCAAGTTCTTCGTGACGCGCTCCATCGACGTCGTGGACGTAACGCCGCGGCCGGTGGACAAGGGCGCCGGCCTGGACTGGCTGCTTGACCGCCTGCGCGCCGACGGCCTCGACCTCGGCCCCGAGAACGTCCTTGGCATCGGCGATTCCTTCAACGACCTCCCCTTCCTGTCCAAGGTCGGCCTGTCCTGTGCCGTGGGGACCGGGGCCGAAAAGATAAAGCGAGACGTGGCGTACGTAACGGCCGCGGGGCCGGGGGACGCCGTCGCCGAGGTGGCCGAGCTCGCCCGCGGCCTCAACCGCCGCCTGACGTCAGAATAAACAATGGGAAAGGTCCGCCAACTCGACGAAAGCATGGTCGGCCTCATCGCCGCCGGCGAAGTGGTCGAGGGGCCGTGGTCCGTCGTCAAGGAGCTGATGGAGAACAGCCTGGACGCCGGAGGGCGACGCATCGACGTCGCCGTCAGCGGGGGCGGATTCACGGAAATCCGCGTGGCCGACGACGGTTGCGGCATGGACGCCGCGGACCTCGCGCTCGCCTTCGAACGCTACGCCACGAGCAAGGTCGCCCGGCCAGAGGACCTGGACGCCGTTGCGACCCTCGGTTTCCGGGGGGAGGCGTTGCCCGCTATCGCCGCCGTCGCCCGTGTTACGGTCCTGACGCGGACCGAGGACGACCCCACGGGCCTCAAAGCCGTCGTCACGGGCGGCACGGTAAAAGTGTCCCCGGAGGGCTCGCCGCCGGGCACGACCGTGTCCGTCCGCGACCTCTACTACAACGTCCCCGCCCGCCGCAAGTTCGCCGGGAAACCTGCCGCCGAGTGGCGCCGCGCCGCCGAGGTTTTCAAGCGCCTCGCACTCGCGCAACTCGGCCCCACGTTCTCGCTCACGAAGGACGGCCGCCTGCAGTACACCGCCTCGGGGGGCGCAGACGCCCGACAGCGCATCGGCGAGATAATCGGCTGGGAGATGCTGGACCGACTAGTCCCCGTCGAGGGGGGGGAGGACGCCGTTTCCGTACGAGCGTACCTATCGCCGACGGACCTCTCCTTCGGAACGACCGCCAACATCTATACCGTCGTCAACGGCCGACCGGCCCGGGGGAAGCCCGTCTTCAAGGCCGTGATGTCCGCCTACCAGGGAAGGCTGGAACGGGGGCGTTACCCGCTGGTCGTCCTCTACCTCGACTGGCCCGAGGGGGAGGTCGACGTCAACGTCCATCCCCGCAAGGAGGAGGTCCGCTTCGCCGACGAGAGTCGCGTTTACGAATTCGTGAGCCGGATATTGCGGGAGGAACTCGCCCGAGCGGGTGTAACCGTGCGGGCCGAATCCTTCGGCGTTTCGGCGCCGGCCGGCGGGCGCCGGGAGCCGGCGGGGCCCGCCGTCACCGAGAACATCCGGGAAGCGGTGGAGGGGTACCTGTCACGGCACGGCCTGTGGCCGGAGGGGGCCGAAGCGCCGCGCCATGCCCGTCCGGTGCCGCCTCCGGACGACGTGCCCGAAACGATAGCGGAAAGCGAGGCCGGCGGAGGAAGAGAGGCCGTCGAGGTCTTGGGCCAGCTCGACGCCACCTACATTATCGTCCGGCGGGGGAAGGGCCTCGTCGTCGTCGACCAGCATACCGCCCACGAACGCGTACTCTACGACCGGCTCTGTCGGCGGGGCGAGGAGGTAGCCGGAAGCCAGCGACTCTTGCTGCCGGTGACGGTATCGCCCGGGGCGGCCGCGGCGGCCGATTTGCGGGAGTGCCTCCCAGCCCTGAACGAACTCGGCTTCGAGGTGGAGGAGTTCGGCGGCGATGCCTTCATCGTCCGGGCCCACCCCGCCGACGTGCCGGTGGGCGACGTCGAAAGTTTTATGGGCGAACTCGTCAAGGACTTCGTGGACGAGGGGAGGCCAGCCGCGGCGGAGAAGCGCCGGGCTGCCGTTCGCAAGAGCGTCGCGTGCCATGCAGCCGTGAGGGCGGGGGCACGCCTCGAGCCGGGGGAAATGGCGGCGCTGGTGGCGGACCTCTTCGCCTCGGCCACGCCCGACGTCTGCCCCCACGGCCGGCCGACGATGGTAAAACTGGCGGCGCGGGAACTCCAGCGGTTGTTTAAAAGGTGAGGCTCGAAAACGCGACCACACCCAAGAAAAAACGCGGCCCGAAGGCCGCGTTTGTTTATTCATAATAACCTAATTATACTTGGGCTTTGCGTCGCGACTTCTCACGGCGGACTATCTCGGCCGCGAGTTGAAGGTAGGCCTTGGCGCCGGGGGAGCGGCCGTCCAGGACGATGCCGGGTTTCCCCTGCGCCGGGGCCTCTGCCAGCGAGATGCTGCGCGGCACGACGGTCTTGAATACGGCCTTACCGAAGCGGCGCCGCAACGAATCCTCGACCTCGTGCGCCAGCTTCGTCCGGTCGTCGTACATGGTGAGGAGGAAGCCTTCTATCTCGAGGTCCGGGTTTACGCTCAGGCGGACGGTCTTTACCAGCCGGATGAACTGTTCGAACGCATTGTAGGAGTAGAACTCGGCCTGTACCGGAATCAGCACGGAGTCCGCGGCCACGAGGGCGCTCACCATGAGGTGGCTCATGCTCGGCGGGGAGTCGAGGACGATGTAATCGAATTCCTCTTCTATCTCGTCGATGGAACGGGCGAGGGAAGTACGGTTGAGAGACGCCCGCATTATTTCTTCTTCGGCGTTGTTCGACCAGATGTTGCTCGGGATGATGGAGAGGTTGGGGACGCCGGTCTCGTGGATGCTGCCCGAGGCCGGGAAGTTCCGCATGAATATCTCGTAAACACCCCGGTAAAGCAGTTCCTGGTTGAAGTCCAGCGCGACGCTGGCACAGCCCTGGGGGTCGAGGTCGATCAGGAGCGTTTTCCTCTCCGCGAGGGCGAGAGAGGCGCTCAGATTCACGGCGGTGGTCGTTTTACCCACGCCGCCCTTCTGGCTGGTTACCGCGATTTTATAGGCCATGTCAGGTCCGCTCCCGGGCGTTCCCTACGGGTTTAAGCGGGGGGTTTCCCCTCGCTCGCGCGTTTGAGAGCTTCGTTCAGGATGACGTCCGAACGGGCGATTTTCTTCTGGAGTTCGTCCAGCCTTTCGCTGGTCGCGCGGAGGTTCGACATCTTGGTCTCAACGTCTTTGGTGAGGAAGCTGACCTGAGCGAGTTTCTCGGCCAGCGTATCGACGCGCTTCTCCTGATTCCGGATTTGGGCCAACTTCTCTTCCAGGCCGGCGGCCGTACGCCCCAGCACCTCGAATTTATTCTCTACCTCTTTAAGTTCGGCGCGCTTGGAGGCTATCTCCCGGACGGCAAGCGTTACGTCTTTGCGGGCGTCGGCGAGCTCGGTTATTTGGCTCCGCATGACCTCCACCGCGTCGGCTTCGGTCTTTAGCTCGGTCATACCCTGGTTGACCAATTCATAATAGGCTTTGAGGTCGCGGATTTCGCGTTCCACCGTACCGACCTCGTCGCGGCGCTGGGTCAATACCCGTAGCCGTTCCTCGAGGTCCTCCGCCAGCATGGAAAGGGCGTTGATGCGCTCGTCCACGGCGATGATGTCCTGACTGCGCCGTTCGACGAGCGAGGCCTTCTTCGCGGCTTCTTGCCCCGCCTCCTGGATGCGTTCGAGGAGTCGGTTTACTTCTTTCTCCGTCTCGCCGACGCGGGCGGCGTGCATCATTACCGTTTCGGTAACGTCGCCGACCTCGCTCTTGATGTCGGTGAGCCGTTCGGCCTCCTCCGAGAGCTGGAGCCGGAGTTTGCTCTGCGTGCTGATGGCCTTGTCTACCGAGGCCGTGCTCTCCTCGAGGTAGCCCACCTTCTCGACCAGCCGGTCGACCTCTTTCTCGGATTTAAGGGCGGCCCGGCGTTTCTCCTCGAGCAGCGAGAGGTCGCGGTTGAGATCGTCCAGGCGCGAACTTAAAGCGTCCAGTTTGGCGTCCTCGCGGAGGACCGCCATCATCCGCTGGTCGATATCCTTGAGCAGGCCGTCTATCTTCTCGGTCTTGTCGTGCACGCTGGTAACGAGTTCCTCGCGGAGCCGAATCTCTTCCTGGCGCCGCTCGATTTGCTCGAGGTGGTCCTGCGCGGTCCGGGTGGCCCGGTCGAATTCGTCCTGGACCCGGGAGCGCTCGTTCTGGAACTGGGCCAGTTCGCGCGCGGCCGATTCGGATTCCTGGCCGAGGTCCGCGATGGTGTTCTGGATATTTTTTATCTCCTGGCCCGCGGCCTCGACGCGGTCGATATCGAGCGTGAGTTGGCGGACCTTGTCTTCCACTTCGTCTAGGCGGGACGCGTGGCCAGTGAACGCGGCCTCGCGAGCCTTATTCTCGGCTATCTGGTCGGCGACGACCCGAGATAGGGCGTCGGCCTCCGCCAGGCGGGATTCGAGCGTGGAGATTTTATCCTGTAGTTTCTCGACGGACGCGGCTTGCGATTGGACGTCGGCCAGGTCCGCCTTTACCGTCTTAAGTATTTCGGCCCGGCTCTCGATGGTGCCGAGCATGGACTGGACGTCCATCACCTTGTGCTCGGCGTGGCCGGCCTGGGCGATGATTTCCTCGGCGGTCCGGAAGTACTTGTCGAGGTTGGACCGCGTTTCGCGGAAGTCGTTTATCTGGCGCTCGAACGAGGAGAGGTCGCGCACGAAGTCCTCGCGGCGGTTCTCCATGTCCAGGAGCTTGTCGCGTATGCCCTGGGCCTCCCGGAATTTGTCCCGGATACCCGCCATTATCTCTTCCAGGTCGGCGATGCGTTTCTCGCCCTCGCGGACCATCTTCTGCTCTTCGGCGAGTTTCTTCAGGCGAACGTCCATCTCCCACAGCAGGACGTCGAGTTTACCCGATTCCTCGTTGGCCTTGGCGATGAGTTCGCGTTGGTCCTCGAGGACGTCTATCTTGGTGTTGATGTATTCGATGAGCGAGTTGAGGCGGTCGATGTTCTGCTCGGCCTCGTCGTAGCGCTGGCGTTCGACCCGGAGAGTCTCGAAGTCCTCCTGGATCTTGGCGAGGGATTTTTCGAGCGTTTCGGCCCGGCCGCCGGCGCTCTTGAGCTCGGCCTGGGTCGTCTTGAAGCGTTCGTTCAGGTCGGTTAATTTCGTTTCTACCGTTTCGGCCTTACTCGTTACGGCGCCGACGCGTTTGTCGGCCTCGGCGAGTTGGGCGATGCTGGCCTCGATGCCGTCTATCTTCTGCTCGAGTTTAGTGGTCCGGCCGGCTACGTTGCCCGCCCGGCGGGAGACCTCCGTAACGTCTTCGCCCGTGGCTTTAACGTTCTTGTTTATAGTTTTGAAGGTTTCACTAACCGTGTTCACGTCGGCCCGGATCTTTTCGGCCTCGGCGCGAACGCCCTCGAGGGACGTACGCACGGCCTTGCCTTCGGTCGCGGCTTCTTTCGCCGCCGCCGCCGTCGTATCGACCCGCTCCCGCAACGTCTCTATCTCTTTTTTCGCTTTCTCCACTATGGCCAGGCGTTGTTCCAGTTCGTCGGTTTTGACGGCCGCGGTTTCGGTACGGTCGTTTATCTTGTCGGCCTTCTTGGAGAGGGTTTCCAATTCCTTGGCCCGCGTTTCCAGTTTACCGAAACTTGCGTCCACGTCCTTGAGGCGTTTTTCGACGTCGGCCCCGGTTTTGGAGAAATTGTCGCTAAGGGTAGCGATTTGCGAGCCCTGCTGATCGGCGGCCTTCTTCGTTTCGGCGAGGGCCGATTTTACCTCCGCCAACGTTTGTTTGTTGGCGTCGTTGGCCGAATTCGTTTTCTCGACCGCGTGGCCGGCCGCTTTCAGCTCCGCCCGCAGCTCGGTTACCTGCGCCGCGGAACGTTCCACCTGGTCCAGCTTAGTTTTAACGGAAGCCAGGTTTTTCTCGACGGCGGTCAGTTGCTTGGTCTGGTCGCCCAGGCCCGCCAGTTCGGCCTTGGTGGATTTTATCTCGCCCTCCACCCGCTCCACTGCTTGCCCCGCCGCCTTGACGGATTTCTCGAGTTCACCGATTTGCGACGATAGCGCCGTAACGCGTTCGGCAGAGTCGCGCGTACGGGACGTTATTTTATCTTCGGCCCCGGCGAGGTTTTGGGTCAACTTCGTTATCTCGGCGTCTGCCTTGCGGACCTCGGCGAGCCTCCCCTCGATTTTATTGACGTCGGCCGTCGCCCGGTTCGCGTTTTCGGTCAGGGCGGTTATCTTTTTCTCGAGGGCGAGGAGTTCGGCCTGTTTTTCACCCACGGCCTTGAGGCGCGTTTCCACGTCACGGACTTTCGTCTCCGACGTGGCCGCCTTTTCCGCGGCCGCGTTCACCGAGGCCGGCAAACCCTCGACCTTGCGGAGCATTTCGGCCAGGGCCGCGGACTTGGTCTCAAACTCTTTAACCTTTTTGTCGAGCTCGTCGATTTTCGCGACGTCGCCCTCGACTTGGGCCGCCCGGTCGGCTAGCTTTTTCTCGTGTTCGGTGGCCTGGTTTAAGAGCGCTTTGAATTCGGCCGCCCGTTTATCGAAATATTCGCCGACTAGTTCCGGCGTCAATTCGGGCTTTTTACTGAATATGGGGGCCATGCATGAACCTCCCGGGACGCGTTTCCGGGCTTTTACGCGAACGCGCCGACCGTGTAAGTAGAGGTTGAATTATGAAAGTATAAAATATAATCCTCTTTGAGGATTGAATATAGAATAATTAACGAAGGCGGTCAACCTAAAAATGGGGCCGGCCCTTTCGGGGACTATTTTCGGAGTATTAAATAGGTCCTCGGGACGATAAAAAACCGTTTATCTCTAAGGAAGGTCGGTTTCCAGGAGGGGATATTGCCGCCGGCGTTACTCTCCGCCGGCCAGGCGTTCCAGCCGGTCCAGCGTTTCGACGAGGCCCTCTACGAGCACTCCCGATTCGACGACGAGTTCGGCTTCGGCCAGGGCTTCCTTGTAACGCCCCTGGCCCTCCAGCGCCCGGGCCAGGTAATAACGGGCCTCGCCGTCCTCCGGCTTGCGTTCCAGGACGCGGCGATAGTGTTCTTCGGCGAGGGCGAAATCGCCCTGCATCAGGTAAATACCGGCCAGGTTATAATTGGCGGTCAGGTTATCCGGCTCGAGCGCGAGCGCGTTTTCGAGGTGCGCCCGGGCGAGGTCGAATTTGCGGTTGCCCATCTCGACCAGGCCCATGTATGACATGGCGAGGGCGTTCCCGGCGTCCGAGGCCAGGGCTTGTTCCAGCTTCTCCTTGGCCCCGGCCGAGTCGCCGGCCGTTAAGTCCAGATAAGCCAAGCCGGTAAGGGCCCGGGATTCCCCCGGACTGAGTTCCAGAACCCGTTCGAATCGGGCCCGGGCGTCGTCGTCGCGGCCCGCGTCCAGACTTGCCTGGCCCATCGCCAGCAGTATCGTGGGGTCGTCCGGTTGGAGGGCCAGCGCCTCCTCGTAGTTGACGAGCGCCGCGTCGTATTGGCCCAGCATGTCGAGCGCGAAACCCCGGTAATAGAGTATTTCGACGGAGAAGGTCCCCGCCGTATCCCGGGCTGCCACTTCGTCGAGGGCCGAAAGAGCTTCCTCGGCTTTCCCACCCAGGATGAGGGCCCGGGCGTACTGCAATTTGTTGGCCAATTCGGCCTCGCCCGGCGGGATTTCTTCCCGGGGGACGCGTAGGAGGTCGAGGTCGGCGAGGGAGGGGCCGTCGCCGGCAACCCCGAGGGCCGTCGCGGCCGTGATGGCCGCGCTCGCGAGTAATATTCGAATCTTCACGTTTATAATTCAAACACCCCGGGAGGGCGAAGTCAAGGTTAAATTAAGGCGTATCGGCCGGTTGACTTGTCACCCCTGGCCGGTTATAATCCCCACCCCCCCCAAAAATAAAAGGTTTGAAAAGGGCGGGGCGTAATTATATAATTCGGGTTTATAATGCGCGTAATGTTGCATGCTTGTTGCGGCCGCTGTCTGGCCGGGCCGGCTCGGGCGCTCGAAGCGGAGGGGCACGACCTAATCGTTTTCTGGTATAATCCTAACGTTCAACCCTACCGCGAATACCGAAAACGGCTAGCCGCGTTTCGAGAGGTGGCCTCCCGGGAGGAATACCGGGCCGACGTATACGACCGATACGATATAGATTATTTCTTGCGCGAAGTCGCTAGTCCCTCGGGGGCGGGGCGCTGTTCCCGGTGTTACTTCGAGCGGCTTTCGGTTACCGCCCTCCGGGCGCGGGAGGCGGGCTACGAAGCGTTCACGACGACGCTCCTCGTCTCGCCCCATCAGGACCAGCCGGCCATACTCGAAGCCGGAGAAAGGGCGGCCGCGGAGGCCGGCGTACAATTCCTGGCCCGCGACTTCCGGCCCGACGACGACGAGAGTCGCCGCGTCGCCCGGGAAGCGGAAATATACGTCCAAGGGTACTGCGGCTGTATCTACAGCGAAGAGGAGCGGTACCGCAAGAAGAAGGCGAAACCGGACGACGGTGGAACTCGAGGTTAAGGCAACGCTCGTCTGGAAGCGCCTCGGCGTTCCGTCACCCGGGGCTGCGGGGGACGCGGCCCTGAGGGCCGATTTCGACTCGGCCTACCGCCGGGCCCGCGACGTCCTGACGCCCCGTTGGAGTTCCCGCCGCGTGGCCGTTATCCGCGTCCGCGGGGACGAGGTGGAACTGGACGGCGGCGTAGCCTGGCACAGCGCCGACCTGGCGAAACTGACGTCCGGGGCCTCCACCATCGTGGCGATGGCCGCGACGGTGGGGGAAGCGCTCGAAGCGCTGGCCGCCGACTACGACGCCCTGGGCGAGGTTTTCGCGATGACCGTCGCCGACGCCGTGGGCTCCGTCGCCGCGGAGGAACTCGTTTCCCGGGTCCACCGCCGGGCCAGGGAGGAGGGCCGGCCGGCCGGCGAGGTCGTCGGCCGGAGGATAAGCCCCGGCTACGGCGACTTCGACCTCGCGTGTCAGGCCGAACTCCTCGCGCTGTCGGGCGGAACGGAACTTGGTATTACGCTGACCGAAAACTACATGATGATGCCGCGCAAGAGCGTTAGCGCGGTGGCGGCGATAACTGCGGAATAAATGAAACTCAGGCGCGAACAATTCAAGCTCATGGCCCGGGACCGCGTCCTTTTGTTGGACGGGGCGATGGGGACGCTCCTCCAGGAGCGGGGCCTCCCGCCAGGCGCGGCGCCGGACGAGTTCAACCTGTCGAATCCGGAGGCCGTTCGCGCGGGCCACGAGGCTTACGTCGCGGCCGGGGCCGACATAATACTTACCAATACTTTCGGTGCCACGCGGATGCGCCTCGCGCCGTATAAACTATCGTCCCGGGCCGACGAGATAAACCGGGCCGCGGCCGCGGTGGCCCGCGAGGCCGCCGGGGACAATGCTCTCGTAGCCGGCGATATCGGCCCGCTGGGCGAGTACGTCGAGCCCGTGGGGGAACTGCCCTTCGACGAGGCGTACCGGGAGTTCCACCGTCAGGCGAGAATCCTGGTCGCCGCCGGCGTCGACCTCCTCGTAATCGAGACGATATCCGACCTGCGGGAACTCAAGGCCGCGGTCGTCGCGGCCCGCGATGCTTTCGACGGACCCGTAATCGCGTTCGCGACCTTCGACGCGGGCGGCCGTACCGTAACCGGGACGCCGCCCGAGGCCGCCGCGGTAACGTTGCAGGCCGCCGGGGCAGACGCCGTGGGAGCCAACTGCTCCGTGGGGGCCCGCGAACTCGTACCCATTATCCGGGAGATGGCGGCCGTCGCCGACGTCCCGGTATGCGCGGAGCCCAACGCAGGCCTCCCGCGTCTCGTGCGGGGGCGGACGGTCTTCCGCCAAACGCCGGCCCAATTCGCCGGCTGGGTGCCGAAACTCGTTGCCGCCGGGGCCTCTATCGTCGGCGGTTGTTGCGGCACCGGCCCCGAGCATATCCGCGCCGCGGCCAAAGCCCTCGCCGGCGTGAAGCCCCCCCGGAGGCCACGGCGGGCGAGCCGCTCCGTACTCGCCGGCCGGACGGGCGTCGTCGCCGTGGGGCTGGGCGCGCCGGTCATCGTGGGGGAGCGGATCAATCCCAGCGGCCGGAAGGCACTTACGCGGCAACTGGGCGGGGGGAAGTTCACCCTCGCCGTGAGCGAGGCCGAGGCCCAGGTCGCCGCCGGCGCGTCCGTAATTGACGTTAACGTGGGCGACCGGGACGGCGCGGCCGTGACGATGGCCGCCGCGGTCCGGGCGGTACAGGCCGCCGTGGATACCCCCGTATCCGTGGACTCGGCCCGGGCCGACGCGCTGGAGGCGGGCCTCAAGGCCGCCGTCGGTAAGCCGCTTCTCGACAGCTGTCCCGCTTCAGGCCGGTCGATGGCGCGACTCCTCCCGCTTGCCCGGAAGTGGGGCGCCGGCGTCGTGGGCCTGGCGATGGGGGCTCGCGGCATCCCCTCGAGCGTCACGGCCCGGCTTACGCTGGTCGAGAAATTCGTCGACCGGGCGCTGAGCGAAGGCATCGCCCTGGGCGACATATATATCGACCCGCTCATGCTGACGGCGGCTCAGGGCGGCGCCCGGGTAACCTTCGAGACGCTTCGGGAGATAAAGAAGACCTTCGGCGTTCGGACGGTTATGGGTGTGAGTAACGTCTCTCACGGCCTTCCGCGCCGGGAGGTGCTAAACGCCGCGGCCTTCACGTACGCCGCCGGCGCCGGCCTCGACCTCGCCATCGTTGATCCCCTCGACGAACGGATGGCGGAGGCGATACGCGGCTTATCGGTATTGACCGGCGGCGACGAGGAAGTGGCGGCGTATACCGCGGCGTTCGCGCCGAAACCGGCCCGGCGTGCGAAAAAAGCGTCGACGCCGAAGAGGAAGGCCGACCCAGGCGACGAGCTCTACGACGCCGTTCTGCACGGTCGCCGGGAGGAAGCAGCAGCTGCGGCCGAACGGGCCCTCACCGCCGGCGTCTCGCCGCTCACGCTGAATAGCAAATACGTCGTGCCGGCGCTTGCGGAAGTGGGGCGGCGCTACGGGCGGGGCGAGTACTACCTGCCACACGTAGTTCGCGCCGCGGAAGCGAGCCGGGACGCTTTCGGCGTAATCGAGAAGGCGTTGCGCCGGGCCCGAACGTCGAGCCGATCCGCCGGCCGCGTCGTCGTCGCCACCGTTGCGGGGGACGTACACGACATCGGCAAGAACATAGTCGGCGCCGTCCTGAAAAGCCACGGTTTTGACGTTCGCGATTTGGGCAAGAGCGTTTCGGTGGCGCGCATCGT
This sequence comes from Candidatus Zixiibacteriota bacterium, assembly GCA_050117845.1. Lineage (GTDB taxonomy): Bacteria > RBG-13-66-14 > B26-G2 > WVWN01 > WVWN01 > WVWN01. Next base: position 25,424 of record JASFLY010000012.1, on the reverse strand, counting down.
GGCCGCGGCCCGGGAGCAGGAGGCCGACATCGTCGCGCTATCGGCTCTTATGACGACGACGATGCCCGAGATGGGCAGGGTCGCGGGGGCGTTAAGCGAAAATAAAATTAAGGCCCGGCTTCTCGTGGGCGGGGCCGTCGTAACCGAGGATTACGCCAAGAGGATCGGGGCGGCGTACGCCCGGGACGCCGTGGCCGCGGCACACGTCGCGCGGCGTCTCGTAGCCAATCTCAAGGGAAGGTCGAAATGAAAATTTTAATAACGGGGATAACCGGCTTCGCCGGCAGTCACCTGGCCGATTACGCTCTGGCCCTGGGTGACGTGGAGGTTTACGGGACGGCGCGCTGGCGCAGCCCCAGCCAGAACATCGAACACATCTCCGACCGCATCACCGTCATCGACGCGGACCTGCGGGACGCGTCCTCGGTCGAGTCGCTGGTGGCGGATATCAAACCGGATAAAATATTCCACCTCGCCGCCCAGTCGTACGTCGTCTCGAGTTGGAAACTACCGTCCGAGACGCTGACCACCAACATCGTCGGAACGGTTAACATCTTCGAGGCGGTGCGCCGGGCGAAATACGAACCCCGTATCCTCGTGGCCTGTTCCTCGGAGGAGTACGGATTCGTGGCGCCCGAGGAAGTGCCGATTACGGAGGACAATCCCCTCCGGCCCTTGAGCCCCTACGGCGTGAGCAAGGTGGGCCAGGATATGTTGTCCTATCAATATTTCAAATCGTACGGGACCGACGTGGTGCGGACCCGGGCGTTCAATCACACCGGGCCGCGGCGCGGCCGGGTTTTCGTATGCTCCAACTTCGCCATCCAGATAATCGAGGCCCGCAAGGGTTTGCGGCCTCACGTCAGCGTGGGCAACCTCGACGCCGTACGCGATTTTACGGACGTGCGGGACACCGTGCGGGCGTACTGGCGCGCGTTGGAGGCGGCCGAGGGCGGCGAAGTTTATAATATATGCTCGGGTAAGGGATACAGCATCCGGGAGGTCGTCGAGAAGTTGGTAGAACTGTCGGGTGCGGACGTCAAGGTCGAGGTGGACCCGGAGCGGCTCCGTCCGTCCGACGTGCCCCTGCTCATCGGCGATAACACTAAGATAACGAAACAGACCGGCTGGCGTCCGGAGATACCGTTCGACCAGACGCTTTCCGACATATTGGATTACTGGAGCGAGAGAATATGAGAGTTGCGGTTGTAGGAACCGGTTACGTGGGTTTGGTTACCGGGGCGTGCTTCGCCGACCTTGGGAACCAGGTTATTTGCGCGGACATCGACACCCGCAAAGTTGAAATGTTGAATCGGGGTGAGACGCCCATCTTCGAACCGGGCCTGGTCGAAATCGTCAAGACCAACGCCAAGGTCGGCCGTCTGTCCTTCACCGACAACGTGGGCGAAGCGGTCAAGAAGTCGAAGATAATTTTTATCGCCGTCGGAACGCCTCCGGGCCCGGACGGCGAGGCGGACCTGAGCCAGGTGCGCTCCGTGGCCGAGACTATCGGCGAGGTCATGGACGGTTACCGCGTCGTCGTCAACAAGTCCACCGTTCCGGTGGGCACCGGCGACGTCGTGAGCCAGATTATCGCCGGGAAATCGGGCGGCGAGTACTCGTATGACGTCGTTTCGAATCCCGAGTTCCTTCGCGAGGGGTCGGCCATCCACGACTTCATGCAGCCCGACCGCGTCGTCATCGGCTGTTCCAATCCGGCGGCCGGCGAGATGGTAGCCGAGCTCTACGCGCCCCTCGACGGTCCCATCATCATCACCGACGTCCTCTCGGCCGAGATGATTAAGTATACGTCCAACGCTTTCCTGGCTCTCAAGATCTCCTTCATCAACGAGATAGCCAACATCTGCGAGCGCGTGGGCGCGGACGTCCGGGAGGTCGTCGAGGGCGTAACGAAGGACGGCCGCATAAACCCGGCCTTCTTCGGCGCCGGCGTCGGTTTCGGCGGTTCGTGTTTCCCCAAGGATACTCTCGCCCTCGTGGACATCGCGACCAAGGCCGGCTACGACTTTAAAATCCTCAAGGCCGTCGTGGACGTGAACGAGGTCCAGCGCGACCTCTTCGTGGAGAAGATAATGAATCGCCTGGGCGACCTCAACGGCAAGAAAATCGCGGTGTGGGGGCTGTCCTTCAAGCCCAACACCGACGACATCCGTGAGTCCCCGGCCCTGGGCATCATAGAGAAACTGCTCGCGGCCGGCGCCGCGGTGGCGGCCTTCGACCCCGTGGCCATGGACGACGCCCGGGAGGTCATGCCCGACGTAGAGTACACCGCGAACGCCTACGCGGCGGTGGAGGGCGCCGACGCCCTGGCGGTCGTGACGGACTGGAACGAGTTCAAGGAGCCGAATTTCAAGACGTTGATAAAGGATATGAAGCAGCCGCTTATATTCGACGGCCGCAACATCTACGACCCCGCGAAGGTCAAGGCCGCCGGCCTGGAGTACTTCGGCGTGGGTCGCCGCAACGAATCGTAAGCGGTTTCGGACGCGAGACTTAAAAACGGAAGGCCGGCTTCGGCCTTCCGTAGAACCGTGTAGGGAAATTAGAAAGGTTTAAAATGGCTCGTTATATAATTACCGGCGGGGCCGGGTTCATAGGCTCCCACCTGGTCGAACGCTTACTGACCGAAGGCCACGGGGTTATCGTCCTCGATAACCTCTCCACCGGCGACCCGGCTAACGTGGGTTTGTTGGAAGCCTACGACGGCTTCGAATTCAGGGAAACCGACGTCTCCCGGCCTTACGACGTGGACGGGCCGGCCGACTTCGTAATGCACATCGCGAGCCCCGCGAGCCCCATAGACTTCGAGCGCCTCCCGTTCGAGATTATGGCGGTCAACTCCGAGGGGACGCGTCTCGCCGCGGATCTGGCCCTGAGCAAAGGGGCCCGCTTCTTCTTCGCCTCCACCAGCGAGGTCTACGGCGACCCGGAAGTCCACCCGCAGAACGAGGACTACTGGGGCCACGTCAACGCCACCGGCCCCCGTTCCGTGTACGACGAGGCGAAGCGCTTCGGCGAGGCGATGGTCGCGGCCTTTCGGCGCTACCGCGGCCTCGACGCCCGCGTCATCCGCATCTTCAACACCTACGGCCCTCGCATGAGGCCGGCCGACGGCCGCCTCATACCCAACCTCGTGTCACAGGCCCTCGCCGGAGAGCCGCTGACCGTCTACGGCGACGGTTCGCAGACGCGCTCCTTCTGCTACGTAGGCGACATGGTGGACGGGATGCTGGCGCTCCTCGAGTCCGACGTGACGGATCCGGTCAACGTCGGCAACCCCGAAGAGATAACGATTCTTTCGATGGCGGAGATGATTCGCGACGCGGTGGACCCGGCTCTGGAGATAGTTTACGAGCCGTTGCCCATCGACGACCCCCGGCGCCGCAAGCCCGACATAGGCCGGGCGAACGAGTTCCTGGGATGGGAACCCCGGGTCCCCGTGCAGGAGGGCCTGGCGCAAACGATAGAATGGTTTAAGGGGAAGGTGGCGGCCGACTAGTCCGTCGGGTCGCCCGTACGTCCTCTTTTGCTGACGTCGAGGTAGGTCTGGAGTATCAGGGCCGCCGCCGCGGCGTCGGCCGTTTTCTTTATCTTTTCGCGGGAGGCGCCCGCCGCCCGCAGGCGCTCCTCGGCGTTCTTCGTCGAGAACCGCTCGTCCACCAGTTTGACCGGAACCGATACCCGGCCCTGGAGTTCGCGGGCGAACGCCTGGACCCGTTCCGCCGCCGGGCCTTCCTCGCCCGTGAGCGTAAGCGGGTAGCCGACGACTATCTCCTGGGCGCCGGTCACCGAGGCCGCGTTCACGACGGCCCCGGCCGCGCGCTCGTCGTTGGGGATAACCTTGTACGGGGACGCGATGGTGCCGGTATCGTCCGATACCGCCAGGCCGATGCGGGCCCCGCCCCAGTCTACGCCCAACGCCTTCATATGCCGCGTATTATACGAAAAAACCCGCCCGGGCGCAATTTATGAATGAAAGACGCGGCGGCCTTCGGGGCCGCCGAACCAGCGTCCCGGCGTTGTCGCGTATTTATAAATTAATATTCGGAGCGGCGGCCTTTACGGCCGCCGGTGGCGCCGACGTTCCTGTCGGCGGATTTAGGTGCTGACGCCGTACGGCGTTTCCCCGTTCCTCCCACGGCTGCGGCCGGTTTCCCTTGATTGTAGGCCGCGAATGCCTTATAATATACGGCTTTTACGTCGATATGCTTATGCGTACGAAAGCCTTGATAATTATAGGCCTTATATGGCCTGCCGTGGCGGCCGCGTACTACGGTTTCGCGCCGCTGGAGCCGCTGGCCAGCTTCGATTCCGCCCGCGAAGAGCAAATTCACTCCATAAGGGCCGACGGCCACCTATCCTACGGCTACGCCGGGGGGGCCTTCGACGCCGACGGCGGTTACGTTAGCGGCGGCGACGCCACGACGGTGTTCGTGGGCCGGGCCAAAATCGGTTGGGTCTTCGACCGCCACTGGGAAGCCGACCTGGTCCTCCACGGCGTGAACTGGCACGACCACGATACGGGGGCTTTCGAGAACGGCCTGGGCGACGTATGGCTCTCCGGCAAGGGCATCTGGTACACGAAAGAGGGCGGCGAGTTCCGCATGGGGCCGCGCCTCGGCATCCGTTTCCCGGGCGACACAAGTAACGCCTTCTCCGACGCGGGGAACGCCGTCGACGTGGCCGCGGTCGGTTTCTACGACCGGCGCGGCGGCACCTTCCAGCTCGACGCCCAGGTGGGCTTCCGTCAGGACATGGACAGCGATCGCTTCTTCGAGGAGCCGGGCATCTCGGCCTATCTCCTGGCCGACCCCTGTTGGGCGCTGGACGACGACGAACGCTGGGTGGGGGGCCTCTCCGTCGGTACGTACGCGGGCCTCGGGACCGTTAAAACGAGGCTGTTCTGGTTCGGGCCCCGCATGCAGTATATAGTAGACGACAACGTTCGCCTCGAGGCCGGCCTGCTCTATCCGGTCTTCGGCAAGTCCTACCACATCAACGGCTATTCCCATCCCGTCCCGCGATACGCGACCTTTTACTTCGGCACGCAATCCGTCATCCCCACCCGATGGTAAGTTCTCTCGTTTCAGGAGGTTAAGGTTTTGGACTCTACGGCGACGGCCGTAATCGGCGGCTCCGGCCTGTACGAAATAGAGGGTTTCGACGTTCGCGAAAAGAAGCGGGTGGAAACGCCCTTCGGCGACCCCACGGGCGAATTCGTAATCGGCGAGTTCGGTGGCGCGCCGGTTATATTCCTCCCGCGCCACGGCGTGGGCCACTTCACGCCCGCCGGCGCTATCAACTTCCGGGCGAATACGTGGGCGCTCAAGTCCCTCGGCGTAGACCGCGTCCTGAGCGTGTCCGCCGTCGGCAGCCTCAAAACGGAAATCAGGCCGCGCGAGTTCGTCGTGCCCGACCAGTTCTACGACAATACCAAGCATCGCGTCTCGACCTTCTTCGACGCGCCGGGCCTTACGGTGCACATCCCGCTCGCGGACCCCTATTGCAATCGCGTCCGGGAGCTGGCTGTCGCGGCCTGCGAACAGCGGGGCGTCCCGGTGCACGGCCGCGGCACGTATATATGTATGGAGGGGCCGCAGTTCTCGACCCGCGCCGAGTCGGGCGTCTACCGCCAACTCGGATTCGACGTTATAGGCATGACCAGCGCCACCGAGGCCAAGCTGGCCCGCGAGGCCGAGATGTGCTACGCCACCGTGGCCCTCGTGACCGATTACGACTGCTGGTTCGAGGCCGAGGACGTGAACATCGAAATGGTGCTCGATACCGTACGGACAAACGTCGAGAACGTCAAGGCCGTGGTGGCGGACGTTCTGCCCGGCCTCGCCGCCCTCGACGAGTGCGATTGCCACAACGCCCTCCGCGGCGCCGTAACCACCGACCCGGCCCTCGTTCCGGAAGAGATTAAAAAGAAGCTCGGGCCGATTATCTCGAAATACCTGTGAGCCTATCCGCCTTATGACGCCGCGCCCGCTTGACGTAATACTGCGTAACGTGCTGGAAGAGGTCGCCCCCTTCTTCGACGTGGAGAAGTACTACGGCCGGCCGCCCGGCGTGGCGCTCGTCGGGCGTTACCGTGAGAGCGGCGGGGCCGACATACTCGCCCGGAACCTCGGTCAACTGGGCTACTATACGACGGCGACGCCGCTGGATGACGGCAAGTGGCTCGTGGAAGTCAGTCCCAAGCCGCTCAAGAAGCCGCGCTGGCGCGTTCTGATTAACGCGGGGCTTCTACTCGCGACCATCGGGACGACGCTGGCGGCGGGCAGTTGGCAGCGTGGCGGCAACCTCCTGCACGCCCGGGACTGGCTTTTGGGCGTTCCGTTCTCGGCGTCCATTATAGGCATCCTACTCTGTCACGAGATGGCGCACTTCTTCGCGTCGATGCGCCACCGCGTCCGGGCCACGCTGCCGTACTTCCTGCCTGTGCCGCATCCATTACTCGGGACCTTCGGCGCCGTGATCAAAATGGAGTCGCCCATACCGAATCGCCGGGCCCTTCTCGACATCGGCGCCGCCGGCCCCATCGCCGGCTTCCTGGTCGCGCTGCCGCTGACGATTATTGGCCTCTACTTATCCACGCCGGTGGACCCGGGGGCCGCGGCGGCCGGGACCCTTATCCTGGGGGACTCGCTAATTTTCAAGCTGTTGACGTACGCGGTCAAGGGGCCCATGGGCGGCCTCGACGTTACCTTGCACCCGCTGGCCCTCGCCGGTTGGATCGGCCTGTGGGTGACGTCGGTAAACATGCTGCCCATCGGCCAGCTGGACGGCGGCCATATCTCGTACGCCATGTTCGGCAAGCACAGCATCTGGGTGGCCCGGGGCGCCTTCGCCCTCCTGATCCCGCTCGGTTTTTTATGGACCGGGTGGTTTTTCTGGGCGTTTTTAATTATACTATTCGTCCGGCTGAAGCACCCGCCGCCGATAGACGACGCGGCGCCGCTGACGCCCTGGCGGCGCGTCGTGGGATGGGCCGCGTTCGCCATCGCGATCCTGACCTTCATCCCCGCGCCGATCAACATACTGTCTTAATATTCCGGAGGAGAAATGGCGAAAGACAACACTCCTGAAGATAAAGATCTGTCTCCCGAAGAGCGGGAGAAACTCGACCGCTTCAAGCAACGCGTCGAGACCGAGCGTAAAATTACCATGAGGATGGGCCTCATCCGTCACAAGATCCTCGTGGCCTCGGGCAAGGGCGGCGTGGGGAAGACCACCGCCGCGGTGAATCTGTCCCTCGCGTTGACCGACGCCGGCGACAAGGTGGGCCTGCTCGACGCCGACATCCACGGCCCGGGCGTACCGCTCATGCTCGGTATGGCCGACGTAAAGCCCACCGGCGACGAGTCGGGCATCTACCCCGAAGCTTACAGCGACAAGCTCGTCGTGATGAGTATGGCGTTTCTGTTGGCCGGTGAGTCCGACGCCGTTATATGGCGCGGCCCCTTGAAGATGGCGATGATCGACAATTTCCTCGCCGACATCAACTGGGGCGAACTCGACTGGCTCGTGGCCGATACGCCCCCCGGCACCGGCGACGAGATATTGTCGCTCACGCAACGGATAAAGGACGTCGACGGCCTTATAATGGTAACGACGCCGCAGGCCGCGGCGGTGGCCTCGGCCCGCAAGAGCCTCACTTTCGCCGCCAAGGTCGGCATACCCATCCTTGGCGTCGTCGAGAACATGGGGCCGCTCAGCTGTCCGAAGTGTGGCGAGGAGATACGGCTCTTCGGCGGCGGCGGCGGCGAGCGCGTCGCGGCCGAGTTCGGCGTTCCTTTCCTCGGATCCGTTCCCTTCGACCCGGACGTCGTCTCCTCCGCGGACGAGGGGAAGCCGGTCCTGGTCGGCCAGCCCCGGAGCGCGGCGGCGGAGGCGTGGCGGGGAATCGCCGCCAAGTTGCGCGAAACCGTAACGCGGAAGCCGGCGGACCAGAGTTAAATAATAATATATCACCAATCGAGTATCGAGAGCAGGTGAGAGCGGTGGCGGCTAAAAACGAAAAGGTGAGACTGGCGGTCCTGTTCGGCGGACGTTCGGGCGAGCACGAAGTTTCCATAATCTCCGCCCGGTCGATGATGGCCGCGGTGGACGGCAAGAAGTTCGACGTCCTCCCGGTGTACATATCGGCCGAGGGGCGCTGGTACTTCTGGGCCGGCTTCATGCAGGGCGTGGCGCGGCCGAGCGACGACGACCCGGCCTATACCCCCGTGGCCGACCCCGGCCGCCGGGCTTTCATGGTCCGCGACGACGGCGACGAGTTGGAGGCCGACGTAATATTCCCGCTCCTGCACGGCCCCTACGGCGAGGACGGGACCTTGCAGGGCCTGCTCGAGCTAGCGGCCATGCCCTACGTGGGTTCGGGGCCGCTGGCCGCGGCGCTCGCGATGGACAAGGAGATGTCGAAGAACATGCTGCGGGCGAACGGTATATCGACCGTGGACTACTTCGCCGTCCCGCGTAAACGCTTCGAGAAGGAGGCGGACCGGGTAACGCTCGAGGTCGAACAACGGCTCCGGTATCCCATTTTCGTCAAACCCGCCAACCTGGGCTCGAGCATCGGCATCCACAAGGTCAAGGACCGCGACTCGCTCAAGGCCGCGCTGGCCGACGCCGGCCGCTACGACGCCAAGATTCTCTGCGAACAGGCGGTCAACGCCCGCGAGTTTGAATGTGCGGTCCTGGGCTACGACGCCCCGGAGGCCTCGCCCGTCGGCGAGGTTATCCCGGCCGCCGAGTTCTACGATTACCGCTCGAAGTACGTGGCCGACGACGCCGAACTCATCGCCCCCGCGGCCGTGGACGAGGACCTCAGCCGTCGTGTGCAGGAGTTGGCGGTGCGGGCCTTCGTGAGCCACGGCTGCGCCGGCATGGCCCGCGTGGATTTCTTCTACATCCCCGACCGGGACATCCTCCTGGTCAACGAATTGAACACCATACCGGGGTTCACCCCCATAAGCATGTATCCGAAGTTGTGGGAGGTCGGAGGATTGCCGTACGGCAAACTCATCGAGCGCCTGGTCGACCTCGCGTTCGAGCGGCACGCCGACCTCTCCCGGAACCTAATCAAGTACGAAGATGCGGTGGACGTTTAGCCGCGAACGGGAAGAGGTGGCAAGTTGTTTTTATTCTTTATAGCATCGCAGGCTCACGCCATGGGTGGCCTGGGCGGCGGTGGCGGCGAAGAGGGCGGCGGCGGCGGTTTTTCCATCATTATCCCGCTCCTGCTCATAATGGTCGTCTTCTACTTCCTTATGATAAGGCCGCAGCAGCGCGCCGAAAAGCGCAAGAAGGAGATGCTGGCCTCGGTCAAGAAGGGTTACAGGGTCATAACCGCCGGCGGCATCCGCGGGACCGTCTCGAAGGTACACGAGAAAGAGAAGATGCTGTCGATTACCATTGCCAAGGGCGTCGACATCGAAGTCGCGCTCGCCAAAATCGAAGCCGCGGCGCCGCCCGGCGAGGAACTCGCGCCCGGCGCGGCCGACGCCAAATCGGCCAAGGCCGACGATAAATCGGCCGCCAAGGAACCGAAGCGTCCTCGTAGCCGTTAACCGGACCTTGAACGTGGATACCGAATCTCAAGAAGGGGATCTTCCGGCCGGCGAATCCGGCGAAGTAACGCTCGCGACGCTTGCCGCGGACGGGGAGGTCGCCGCTTACCTCGCGGAGGCCGACCGTGTGTTGGGCGTGCTCGGGTACACCGAACACGGCGCCAAGCACGCCCGCCTCGTCGCGGAGGGCGCCCGGGCTATCCTGGAGGCGTTGGGCTACAAGGGCCGTCGGGCCGAACTGGCCGCCATCGCGGGGTACCTCCACGACATCGGCAATACCGTGAACCGGGAGAACCACGAGATGATTTCGGCCGTCCTGTGCCACTCGATCCTTCTACGGCTCGGGATGGATCTGGCCGAGGTCCTGCAGGTGATGACCGCTATCGGCAATCACGACGAGGGCAACGGCGAACCGGTGAGTGCGATTAGCGCGGCGTTAACCCTCGCCGACAAGGCCGACGTCCGGCGCGACCGCGTTCGCAACCCGTCGATGATCTCCTTCGACGTCCACGACCGCGTGAACTACGCGGCCAAGGGCGGTAAGGTGGAAGTCGACGCCGAGGCCAAGGTCATAACGCTAAAGGTCGAGATAGACACTTCCATATCGCAGGTCATGGAATATTTCGAAACCTTCCTGTCGCGGATGATAATGTGCCGCCGGGCAGCTCGGCATCTGGGTTGCAATTTCGGTCTGGTCATCAACGACGTTCGCATGTTATGAGTTAAGGGCGACGGGGTGATGGTATGTTGCGGGGATATCGGGCGACGGTTTTCGGCCTGGCGCTGTTGTGCGCCGCCGCTTGCGGCCGGGCCGAGGAGGAAGAAGAAAGGCCGGTGACGGACGAGGCCGAAATGGAACGACGCCTGAACGCGATGGTAGACAGCCAGATAGAGGGCCGGGGGATTTCCGACCCCGCGACCCTCGACGCCATGCGGAAGGTGCCGCGCTGGGAATTTATCCCGGAGAATCTCCGTTCGCGGGCTTTCGAGGATAACCCGCTCCCCATCGGCGAAGGCCAGACCATATCCCAGCCCTACATCGTAGCCTACATGACCGAGGCCCTTCAGCTCGAGGCGGACGACCGCGTCCTCGAGATCGGGACCGGCTCGGGTTATCAGGCCGGGATCCTGGCCGAAATAGCGGCCGAGGTCTACACGATTGAGATAGTGGAATCGCTGGGGGAAAGCGCTCGCGAAACGCTCGAGCGCTTGGGCTACGACAACGTCCATGTCCATATCGGCGACGGTTACGCCGGGTGGCCGGAGGAAGCGCCCTTTGACGCTATCATCGTGACCTGCGCCCCCGACCACGTGCCGCCGGCCCTCCTCGAGCAGTTGGACGAAGGTGGCCGGTTGGTGCTACCCCTCGGCGGCCAATATCCCCAGATGTTAAAACGTTACACCCGACGGGGCGACGACTACGATGAAGAAGACCTCGAGCCCGTACTCTTCGTCCCGATGACGGGAGAGGCCCAGGAGAAGTAGCGAAACGCGCCCGGCCGCGGGCGCCGGAGGTGTTGCGGATGGCGAACGAGCGAGACGTAGAGAGGTACTTCGAGGAACTCGATTACGACTACGAGATGCTGGGGCCGCAGATGTGGCTCGTCGACATCTCGGAGCAGGGCGGCTTCGGCAAGGTCGTCGTCAGCTACAGCCCGCCGCTCGTCGTAATGCGCTTGAAGGTGGCCGACGTGGCCGAAGGGATGGATGAGGCGAAAGTTTTTCGGGCCCTCCTCGAGGCCAACGCGCGCGACGTCGTGCACGGCGCCTTCGGCCTGGAGAACGATGCCATCGTCGCGGTCGACACGTTGGAGGCGGAATATATGGACGCCGTCGAGCTCCAGGCGTCCATCGACGGCATGGCCTTCGCCGCGGCCACGATTTTACCCCGATTAAAAGAACTCGGCTTGAAGTGAGGAGGAACGCCGCATGGGTATACTGGAACGTATAGGAAAGGTAATACAGGCGAACTTGAACGCGTTGCTCTCGTCGGCCGAGGACCCGGAAACGATGCTCGAGCAGATTATGGCCGATATGCGCGAGCAGTACCGGGAAGCCCAACGCCAGGTCACCGTCGCCGTCGCGGACGAGAAACGTCTGGAGGCCAAGTACCGTAAGGCCAAGGCCGCCGCGGACGACTGGCAGCGCCGGGCCGTCCTGGCTTTGCAAAAAGGCCGGGAGGACCTGGCCCGGGAAGCCCTCCTGCGGAAACAGGAGAACGCCACCGCCGCTACCGAATACCTGACTCAACTCGAGCAACAGAGTATTCTGGTCGAGCGCTTGAAGCAGGGTCTTGTGGCTCTGGACCTCAAGATAGACGAAGCCGCCCGCAAGAAGGAACTGCTTATCGCCCGCAAGAAACGCACCGAGGCCGCCCAGACCATAAACCGCGCTGTCTCCGCCATCGACGATAAGAGCGCCTTCGAGGCGTTCGCTCGCGTCGAGGATAAGGTGGAACAGCTCGAAGCGACGACCGAGGCCGAGGCCGAAGTTGCGGCCATCGCCGGGACCAAGGACCTCGAGGACGAATTCAAGAAACTCGAAGCCGGCGACGTAGACAGCGAACTGCACGCCCTCAAGGCGTCGCTGGGCCTCGCGCTCGCCGCGGGGGAAGCCACGGCCGCGTTGCCGGACGCCGATGACGCCATTGAGGAAATCGAAGCGCTCCCCGAGAAAACCGCCGACGAGGAAAGCGAGGAGGGCTCTAAAGAGGAAACGCCGCCGTACGCGTAACCCGAACTCATGGATTGGAAAATAATACTCCGGCCTATCGGCCTTCCGATATTCCTGGTCAGCCTCGTCTTCCTGCCGTTTTTCCCCGTGGCGACGGCGGCGGGCGCCGCGTTCTACGGCGGTTCCATATATTGGGCCTATCAGCGCCACCGCAACAAGGCCCTCCCGCCTGGAACGGTGGACGAGGTGGGCAAGCTGCCCTACCGGCGACGCAGGCTCGCCAACCTCGCCATCGCCGCGGCCCGGGACGTCGAACGCCGGCTCTCGCTACTTCCCCGCGACATGGCCGAGCGCCTGCCCTTAACGGCCGAGGACGCCGGCCGCCTCGCGGCCGCGGTGGTTTTCTATCTGCGGCAGGAGGCCGAGGCGCGGGAACTCGCCCGGGCGGGCGGCGGCGAAGCGCCGGCGGCGCTCGCGGATAAAGCGGCCGCCGCGGCCGAACGGACGTTCTCCCGCGTGCAGGATTTGCAGAACGCTCTCGCGACGCTGGCGCTTGCGAGCGGCGCGGTGGACGGGGATATACTGGCCGTCGAGGCGGGCGAGGCCGCCGAGGAAATCAAAATCCTCCGCCGGGCCATGGAAGAGGCTCGGGCGGAACTCGGCGCCGGCCCCGAACGGTTGGCCCTGGAAAGCGACGCTGTTTCCCGGGAAGGGGACGAGGATAATAGATAAACGTCTGCGAAACGTCCTGTGGGCGATAGTTGCCGCGGTATCGCTGGCCGGAGCGGTTGCGGCGAGGCCGCTCGAGGACGTCCGTTGGTGGAACGGCGTACTCGGCTTCTCCGGCGAATTCCGCGCCGTCTTCGACAATACCGAATATTCGGCCGTCCGCCTGCCCAAACCGGACGAACTCTCCTATTTCTTCTCGGACCTAACCCTCTACGCCGACTTCCACGCGGCGGAGGGCGTACTGGTGCAGGCCGGCGGGAAAGCGAGCTACCCCTTCGGCGACGACGCCGAGGGCGCCCCGGGTCCCAAGGCCTACCTGCGGCTCCGCGGGACCGTCGATACCGAGCATCATCACTGGACCTTCGGTCACTTCCGCGAATCCGTATCGCCCCTGACCTTCACCCGCCGCGACTACGACGACGAGCTAGCCGGCATCCGCTATCGCCTGACCGCCGGTCCGGCGGAGAGTAAGCTGTTCCTGGCCCGGACCTCCACCGTGGGCGAGGAACGCTTCGAGACCTTCGTCGGCGGGGGCCGGGTCTCGTACAAGCCTTGGGAGGTAACGGAAGTCGGCGCCAACCTGGGCGGCGTCCACGAGGGCGGATTCGATTCCGGGAGCGGCTCGCCGCCGCCGGACGGCCGCAAGCTCGAGGCCGGCGTGGGCTCCCTCGACTTCCGGCAGGATATCCGTTGGGGCTTGTTCGCCGCCGGCGAGGCCGCGCTCTCCATCGACCGGGGAGACAGGGAAGAGGAGGCCCAACGGGACAGCGCGTTCTGGGCGGGCCTGGGTTGGAAACGAGGGCCGTTCGAGTTGAGTGGCCGCTTCTACCGGGTAGGCTGGGCCTTCGCGACGCCGTACGGCGAACGGTTCCTGCGTAACGAGGAGGGGACGATAATCCTGAGCGACTATTACGCGTGGACGGCTCGGGGCGTCGCGGCCTTCGGCTTCTTCGACGCGGGAACGCTAACGCTCGGTTTCGAAGGAGGCGTCAAATACAAGGAAGAGAGTTTCTCCGAGCAGGATTACAGCTTCAATATCCAACTCGTTAAACTCGAAATACTCCTCTGATAACCCCGCGGACCGGGTTGAATCAAAAAGCAAAACCGCCGCCCCGAAAGAGGCGGCGATTTCATACGGAGGAGTTGGGAAAACGGGCGTATTAGAAGCCCGTAATGGATTCGAAAAAGAAGCGTTCCTCGCCGGTCCCCTCGTCGTATTCGTACCACCGGGTCCACCCCTTGGCCGTCGTCCCGTCGCCGTAAACGCCCTTCACGCGGTACCACTCGCCCCGCCGCTCTACTATCTCGGCCGAGTTCCCTTCCGCGATAAACCCCCACCCGTCCGCGGGTTCCGCCGAGTCCGAGGGTTCGCGATAAAGGGGCAAGTCTTCGACGGCGTCGCCCCGTATTACGCCGTAACCCTCGGGGGGGGGTCCCTCCCCGGCATAGGAGTCTCTTGTGAACGGTACGACGACTTCGACGCCGCTGCCGTCGCCGAGGTCTGAGTAGGATTCCACCTCCGGCGTCACCGGTTCGAAATCGTCGAATCGCCACTCGACGCGGTCGTCGTCCACGCGCATGGGCGGCATCGCGACACCCCGGGCGTAGAGAGGCCGGTTCCAGTCGAAGCCCTCGCCCGGCCTTATCGTAATGACTCCTTGGCCTATGGGCCCTTTCCAATCGGCGCCGGTATAAACGATATAGAAGTATTCCCGGCACCCCCGCGGCATGTACGAGGCGCCGTAATAGCAGTCGTACGAGCATTCGAGTCGCTTCGTCTCGCCGGCTTCGAACGCGAGTTCCCACACCGCGTTCCCGCTTACCTCGTCGAAGAAGCCGTCGCTGTCGCAATAAATATCGCGCAACTCATGGTCGACGGTGACGCCGTCCACTCCCACCCGGAAGCTCGACGTTACGTCCTCGGCCGTGACGTCGTACGTATACTCGTATTCCTTGGGGTTATGTATTATCTCGGCGGCCTCGGGTGTGAGTTGGAGTGTCCCCACGTTCAGCGGGAAGTACATCCCGACGGTCCGCGGCTCGTCGCCGTCGTTCACGAAGTCGAACTTGGCCTCCACGTTTACGTTATGGTCGTGGATCGTTATGGTAACTTCTTCCGCGGCCATGCGGATTTCGGGTTCGCCCTCCTCGGCCTCGGGATAGGGGGCGCGACCCTTATTAATGTAGTATCCCACGTCGGCGAACGCCGCCGCCGCGTAAACGAGCGCCGACGCGGCCAGCAACGTGATCCCCGGGCGGGACGTCATCCTCACGTCCCCAGGACCTCCTTGAGGGCGCCGGCCAGCGCCGTCTCGGCAACCTCTTTCTGTTCGCGCCGGGCGAGGTCCTTGACCTGAACGACGCCCCGTGCCACCTCGTCCGGCCCCACGACGACCACGGCGGGAATCCCCTTGGCGTCGGCGTAGCTGAATTGCTTGGCGAGTTTGACGCCGGGCTCGAGGTAAACTTCGCAGTCGAAGCCGGCTGTCCGTACGGCCGCGCCGACGCGCAGGGCCGCCGGAAGTACGGCCTCGTCAAAGACCGCTACCAGGACGTCCGCGTAACCGCCGCGCGTCTCGCTCCCGGCGGCGCGTTCCTGCAGGACCGTTATAATGCGATCCAGGCCCAGCGACGTGCCGGTAGCCGGGAGGTCCGGCCCGCCCAGTTGTTCTATGAGGTGGTCGTAGCGGCCTCCGCCCCCAAGGGAACCTACGCCGCCCTCCGGCAGGAGGGCTTCGAAGATGGGGCCGGTATAGTAATCCAGGCCGCGGGCCATGTGGAGATCGAAACTGAGGACCTCGGCCGGCACGCCGAAGTAGCCGAGGTATTCGGCCAGGAGTTCCATCTCCTCAATGCCGACCTTCCCCTCGGGCGTATCGCCGACCGCGCGGCGGGCCGCCCCGACGTAGGTCTCGAAACTGCCGTTCTCGCGTTCGAGTAGGGCCCGAACGATGTTTTTGGCCGTGTCGCCGGTCGTTCCCGACTTGATGAGTTCCTCTTCCAGGCTCTCCCGGCCGATTTTATCCAGCTTGTCGATGGCTCGAATGGCGGCGATTTTAACGTCGGCCACGACGCCGGCGGCGTCCATAAAGGCCGACAGGACCTTGCGGTGATTGATGCTGATCCGATAGCCCGGGAGGCCCAGGGCGGCGAAGACCTCGTGGATTAGCGTTATCATCTCGGCGTCGGCCAGCATCGAGGCCGTACCGACGCAGTCGACGTCGCATTGGAGGAATTCGCGGAAGCGGCCTCTTTGCGGCCGCTCGGCCCGCCACACCGGCTGAATCTGATACCGTTTGAACGGTTGGGGGATGTCGCCGTGGGAGGCCATGACGCGGGAAAGCGGCAGCGTGAGGTCGTAGCGCAGGCCCAGGTCGGCCTCGCCCCGTTCGCCGCCCTCGCCGCGCTTCAGGATTTTGAATATCAGCCGGTCGCCCTCCTCGCCGTATTTCCCGGTAAGGACGTCGAGCCGTTCTATGGCCGGCGTCTCGAGGGGGGCGTAGCCGTAGCGTTCGAATACGCCGCGAATGGTGCGGAGTGCCGATTCCCGCACGGCGACGTCGCCCGGCAGGTAGTCGCGCGTTCCTTTGGGGGGTAGGGGTTTCATACGAGTAAAAAGTTTTTACGCGGCGTGTGCGTCGATTTCTTTCATCCGCGCGTTCACTATCCTGCGTACGAGGGCCGCCGGCAGGGGATCGGCCGGCTGGAAGCGGATGGTGCCTTGGGAGGTGCCGTAGCCCTTCAGTTCGTCCTCGAAAGCCGCAATGACGTCGGGGCTCATCGGGTAAAAGCCGCAGTGGCCTTTAAACGCGGCGAAGGTTACCAGGACTTGACCTTTATACCGGAAGCCGGGGACGCCGTACGCGAAACCCTCTTCCGCCGCCGGCGCCGCGCTCTTGACGGTTTTCCGGAGCGCCTCGAGGGCGTTCCGCTTTTCGTCGTCCAGAGCGTCCAGGTATTCGTCGACGGTCTTTGGTTTTCCGGCCATGCTTCCGGTTACGGGTTTACGCCAACGCCCCTACGACCTTCTCCGCGGCTTCGAGTACCTCGCCCGATTTCACGAGTTCGGCGACGCGGTTGATGTCGTACTGCGTGGGCCGGTCCTCTTCCATGAAGGCGACGTGCCGGCGTATCAACTCGTATACGGCCTCGGCGGCCGGGCTGCCCTTGAGGGGGCGGCGGTGGTCCATCGCCTGGCACGCGGCGATGAGTTCTATCGCGATTATGTACCACGCGTTGCGAATTATCTGTTTGGTCTTGAGGGCGGTGTTCATGCCCATGGAGACGAAGTCCTCCTGGTCGGCCGCGGCGGGGATGGAGCCCACGGCCGCCGGGTGGGAGAGGATCCGGTTCTCGTTGACGAGCATGCCCGCGGTGTACTGCGTGAGCATAAGGCCGCTGAACATACCGGCGCCGTGAATCAGGAAGGCCGGAAGGCCCTCGTTCAGGTTGGGATTCATCAGGCGATTGAGGCGGCGTTCGGACAGCACGCAGACCGTCGTGACGGCGGTCCCGGCGAGCTCGAGCGC
Source organism: Candidatus Zixiibacteriota bacterium (assembly GCA_050117845.1). Lineage (GTDB taxonomy): Bacteria > RBG-13-66-14 > B26-G2 > WVWN01 > WVWN01 > WVWN01. The sequence continues at coordinate 7,897 of JASFLY010000012.1, read as the reverse complement.
GAAGGCCAGCGGCGTCCCCTGGAAGTTGGCCCCGGTGATGACCTCGTCGTCGTCGGGAAAGAAGAGCGGGTTGTCGCCGGCGCCGTTTATCTCTATCTCGAACATCTGACGGCCCCAGTCGAAGGCGTCCTTGGCGGAACCGGCCACTTGCGGCGTGGACCGCAGGCTGTAGGCGTTCTGTACTTTCTTTTTGCCTATCTTTCCGGGGATGAGCATCTCGGAACCGTCCACCAGGCGGCGGAGATTGGCGGCGCAGGTGACCGCGCCCGGGTAGCCGCGCGCCTTATGCAGGCGTTCGTCGAGGCAGAGCGTCGTGAGGTTCAGCACCTCGAAGGTCATGGCGGCGATGACTTCCTGCGTCTTGAGCCAGCGGTAGGAGTCGAATATCTCGATCGAGCCCAGGCCGGCGATGACGTTCGAGCCGTTGATGGCGGCCAGGCCGTCGCGGGCCTCGAATACGATGGTCGGGACGCCGGCCGCGTCCATCGCTTCCTTGCCGCCCATCCGCTTGCCCTCGTAAAACGCCTCGCCCTCGCCGATTAGCACGAGCGCTATCTGACTCATCGGCGAGAGGTCGCCGGAGGCTCCCACCGAGCCGTGCTGGAAGACGACCGGCGTGACGCCCTTGTTGAGCATCCCCAGGAACGTCTCGTCCACCAGCGGCCTGAGGCCCGATAGGCCCTTGCAATGGCAGTTTACGCGGCTCGTCATGGCCGCGCGGACGGCTTCCTCGTCGAACGGCTCGCCGCAGCCGGCGGAGTGCGAGTATACGAGGTAGCGCTGGAACTTCTCGGTCTGCTCCGGCGTGAGTACTACCTCCGACAGTTCGCCGATGCCGGTCGTAACGCCGTACATGACTTCGCGTTTTTCGACTTTGTCGTCGAGCATGGCCCGGCATTTCCGTATCCGTTCCCACGCTTCTTCGGCGACGTCGACCGTTTCGCGGTTGCGGGCGACATCCACGATTTTTTCTATAGTTAGCGATTTGCCGTCGAGAGTTACCGCCATCGGTAGTCCTCCTGCAAATACCCGTCGGGCCGGCGGCCCCGGGTTCGAGCGTCTTTATTTTATGGTGTGAAAGGAGTTCGGAACAGTGATACTAACACCAAAGGCGCCGCGTCGCAAGGTAAATCTCCGGGCGGGAGGGGCCGTCGGCTGGAAGCGGCGACCTTCCCTTCCGGTCAAATGGAGTTTATGATATTATAAACGTGCGGATTTTGCCGGAGTCGCCGCCTCCGGAACGGCCTTGGACGACTGGCGGAAAGGAGGATATATGGCGGGGGGCGATACGAAATTCGAGCGGCGCATGTGGGCCGCGGCCCCCGAGATGAAGGAGGTCCTTCGGCGTGCGCGTACGCTCGAGGAGGCGCGCAAAGCCGTTATGGAGTACCTCGCCGGCCACAAGCGGCGTATCCGTAGCGCGGACGTCGACCTTCCCCGTTGGGAAATGGAAGTTGTCGAGGACTGCGTAGACGTCCTGCGCAACATCTTCTCCTCCTATTTCGAAAAAGCCGCTAAATACAGCTCCCTCAGGACGCTGTGGGAGTTGGCCCGCGGCAAGTATTCCCACCGCCGAAGGAAATTGTCTCCCGGCTTCTTCGAGGAATTCCGGTATATGTTCCTCGGGATAACGGGACGCTCGCCGATATACAAGGGAAAGGAACTCCCGGCTTATTCCCGCGCTTCGGGCCGGCAGGCCGCGCTCCTGCGTTCACGCGAACTGGACGAGTTGGCGGGGACGCTGCAGCGGGGCCTCGACCGCTATCCCTCCGGCCTGGACGAGCCACTGGTCGCCGAGCGGCGCCGAAACGCGAAACGGATACGCAAACTGCTGGACGCCACCGAAGACGACTGGAACGATTGGCACTGGCAATTTCGCAAGGCGATAAAGGACCGCAAAACCCTCGGTCAGATCATTACCCTTTCGCGAGACGAAGCGAAGGCGGTCGACCTCTGCGCCGAGAAGGGTATACCTTTCGGCATCACTCCCTATTACGCCTCCCTCTTGCGGCGCCGCCTTTCCGACTGGAAAGTGCATGCTACGCGGGCCCAGGTCATACCGCCGCTGGAATACGTCGAACGCATGGTCCGTTTCCGGGGGCGGCGCGAGTTCGCGTGCGATTTTATGCTGGAGCGCGACACCTCTCCTGTGGACCTCGTGACCCGGCGTTACCCGACCATCGCGATCCTCAAGCCGTACAGCGGGTGTTTCCAGGTGTGCGTCTACTGCCAGCGCAACTGGGAGATTACGGGGACGGGCGACGGCGCGGCCGCCGTTCCGAGGCGGAAATTGGACGCCGCCCTCGATTGGCTCTCCCGGACGCCCGCCATAAACGAGGTCCTCGTGACCGGCGGCGATCCGCTCGCCCTCAGCGACGACCGCATCGAATACATCCTCGGGCGTCTGGCGCGGATGGATTCCATCCAACGGGTGCGACTGGGGACCCGCGCCCTCGTCGTCGCGCCCATGCGTGTTACCCAGGACCTCGCCGACCTCGTCGCTCACTATAACGAGCCCGCCCGGCGCGAGGTGGTGGTCGTGACCCATTTCGAGCACTCCGCCGAGATAACGCCCGAGGCCACGCGGGCCGTGCGCCGTTTCAAGCGCCGAGGCGTGAACGTGTACAACCAGGCCGTGTTCACGTACGCCAACTGCCGCCGTTTCGAGATGTGCAAACTCCGCTTCGACCTGCGGCGCATCGGCGTCGACCCCTATTACCTATTCAACGCCAAGGCCAAGGAGGAACTCGACGTCTACCGCGTCCCGCTGGCCCGGCTCGAGCAGGAGCGCAAGGAGGAGGCCCGCCTGCAGTCGGGCGTCGTCCGGACCGACGCGCCGGTCTACAACATCCCCCGGCTGGGCAAACACAACGTCATCGCCTGGCAGCACCACCGCGTCATATCCGTACTGCCCGACGGCCGCCGCGTATACGAGTTCCAGCCCTGGGAGAAGAACATCACGCCGGAGGAAGCGTACGTCGAGGCCGACGTCTCGGTTTACGACTTTCTCAATATGCTCCGCGGCCGCGGCGAGAACGTCCGCGAGTACGAGTCGATCTGGTACTACTTTTAATCGGACCGGCGACGCCGCGCGGGATAAATAAAAAGCCGCCCGGCCGGGCGGCTGATTCTTTTCGATAATACCTTATTATTAAAACCGGATCTGGAACTGCCCCGAAATGACGTCGTTGTCCACGTCCGGCCCCTCTTCCGTGACGCGTTCGTAGTTCGCCATGAATTTGCAGTGGTGGCCGGGGTCGAAGTGAAGGTTGACGCCGCCGGTAATGGCGCCCACGCCGTCGTCCGGTTGGCTGTCGTTCGGGTCGAAACTCTCGAAACGGGCGGCGGGCTCGACGATTTGCAGCCACTCCCACGGCAGCGGGTGTTTGTAGCTCGCTTGCAGGTAATAGCCGCCGGCGGATATGGACGTCTCCACTCCTGCGAAATCGACCGTAACCTCCCGGCCCAGATACTCCGTCTGTACGGTGAAGCGTTCGTGGTCGAACGCGGCGGCCACGCCGTAGCGGCGCCCCGTCGCGTCGACGCCCATGCCGAGTTCCGGCCTGCCGAAATAGTAATACCCTTCCAGCGTCAGCGGAGCGAAGTCTTCCCAAGGACAGGGATTTCCCATAACGCGGAGCGCAACGTCTTTGGCTCGGTTGTCGTCGGCCGTGTTAGGCCCCGCGCCGTTGATCCCCGCGAGGGCGAACGCCCCCCAGTACGGTTTCCCTTCCGGCTTTAAGGAGTACTCGAACTGGGCGCCGACGTCCCGGCCCAGCGGCGGCGCTATGGCCGTAGAGACCGCCGTCCGGTCTATAAGGAGGAGTTTCGACGTCGACGTGCAGGATTCCCGGCTGAAAGGCACCAGGAACTGGCCCATCTTGAATTCCGTATTGGGGATGACGTTCAGCGTACCGAAACCGTCTATAAGCGCGGGGGAGGCAACGCCGTCGACGAGTATGCAATAGCCGGCGTACTTGAAGATGTCGCCGTGAAAGATGAGGCTGGCGGAGCGGAGGCTGAAGGTGCTGGTAGCCTCGTTGCCCGGGACCTCCGGGTCGCCTTGCACATAAGTGTAGCGCCCGATGGCGTAACCCGACAGGATGAGGTTGCCGTGGGTGGAGGTTACGACTTCGTAGTCGGCCAGCGCCGGTACGTACGCGGCGCCGAGCAGCAGCGCCAGGACCGTAATTTTACGAATCATGTTTTTGGGTTCTCCTTATAGCGTCCAAATAAGCGTTAGTATCGCACAGAGCGCGGTTATGGTTAGCGATATTAGGACCGTCTTGCGGAGGACGTTACTCTCCTCGCCGATGGCGTCAATGATGGCCGCGGCGTTCTGAAGCTTGGCCGGGCTTATGACCGACGCCAGGCCGCCGCCGATACCCGAGGCCGCAGCCCAGACCAATCCCACCGTTCGGATCTTCCCGGCAACCTCGGCCGTGTCCAGGTGGAGCTGCGTCAGCATAGCGATGGACGACGTCTCCGATCCGGAGATGAATCCGCCCAAAAGACCCAGGAAGGGAGCGACGAGGCCGTAAAGGTCGCCGAAGGTAGAGGCCGCCGCGTGCGCCAGCACGTAGACCATGTTGTGGCCCGGCACCGGGAGTTCCCACCCGGCCGCTCCGCCGACCTTGCCGGAGTGGTTTATGACGTACGCGATGGCGAAGTACACCGCCGCCGCCAGGACCGGCCGCCACGCCCTCCGGGCCCACTTTTTCGTCGCCCGTGTGAACTCCGCGCCGGTGGGTCGTAGGAAGGGTAGCGCCAGGAAGGTCGTGACCGTGACCCAGAAGTACGCCTGCCAGAAAAAGCGCGTGCTTATCGGCGCGCCGGGGATTATCTCCACCGGCAACGCGAGACGCTTGAATAGGAAGTCGAAGACAGGCAGCGCGGGGGTGTTGGTTATGGCCGCCACGCCGACGAGTATGAGCCAGGGCGAGATGGCCGCGGCGAGAGACATCCGTTTGCGGGCGGACGCGTCGGCCTCGTCGGGCGTTCCGGCGTCGTATATCTTCCGGCCGCGGATGAGGACGTACGCCCCCATGACGACGACGACCGCGGCCCCGGCGCCGACGCCGGTGAGCGTCGTCATGCCCAGCCGGTTCATGCCGATGGCCACGAAACCCGCGGTCAGGCCCGCCAGCAGCGTCGGGACGGCCCCCTTGAGCATTAGCTTGAACTTGCCGACGAGGTAGAGCATGCCGAAGGCGATGGCCGTGGATATGAGCGGCATGTAGCGGGCGAAGAAGCGGCCTCCCTCGTTGGGGTCCATGCCGGTGAAGGAGCCGAAGACCACCACCGGGATGCCGAGGAGCGCGTACGTGCAGAGCGCGTCGTAGCCGATGGCCGGCAAGGCGATCGCGACGAAGGACGAGTAGCCCAACGCTATCATGATGGGCGGGAGGATGGATACCGGCGTCGCCCCCAGCGCCGTGAGCAGCGTCCCGAAGCCGACGTTGATTATGAGTATCTGCGCGACGCGGTCGTCCCGGGCCAGCCCCTTGAGCGTCGCGACCAGCCGGGCCACGGCGCCGCACTCCAGCATTATGCCCATCTGGAAGAGCGAGGCCGCGACCATCAGCGAGATGGGCAGCGAGGCTACGACGCCGGCGGCGCTCGCCTTCAGGCAGACGCCGGGCGAGGTTTTGAAGTAAATAATCGCGACGCCGAGCGTGAAGAGCCAGCCCAGCACGCCCGCCGTATCAGCGGCGCGTTTGAGAAAAGCTATGAGAACGAATATTATAACGACCGGCGAGACCGCCAGCAGCACGGCGAGCCACGACATGGGGCGACCAACCTCCGGGAGATAATTTGGATTAAGTTAGCACGGCGCGCGCCCGGCGGCAAGGAATTAATCGACGTCGGGCGGGGGAGACGGGGGGGCGGCGTCGGCCGTGCCGGGTTCCTCGAGCGAGAAACCGGTAACGATGCGCTCAGCCGCCTCTTCGGCGGCGGCGTTGGCCCGGGGCCACTTGACCACGAAGGCGTAAACGTACACGCCGGCGTTGATGTAATGGATTACGCTTGCGAAGGGGATGCCCCCTGCGGCCTCGTATTCGTAGCGGCCCACGCGGCCTTCCACGGCGAGGGGGCCGAACTCCGCCAACCGCTCGGCGGAGAGTTCCCGCTCCTCGGGCGGGACGAGGTTTTCCAATTTGTACGTTTTGTTCTCGAAAATCACCATCAACTGTTCGGCCTTCCCGCCGTTCTCGGGCAGTAAAACGACGCCCATCAACCGTACGCCGAGGCCCGCGAGTTCGCCCTCCTCCCAGGAGATGTCGGGGCATAGCCGTACGGGGATGAGCGTCTCGGCGGCCTCTTTAAGTTCGGTCGTGTAGCCCGTCGGCAGCCACATCCGGGCGCCGGTGACGTCGTCGGCTAAGGGTTCGTAGCCGAAGGCCGAGAGGTCCGCGGCGTAGCCGGCCAGGCCCGAGGCGAAGACAAGTGCTAAGGCGAGGAGTTTCATTCTTCCAACCTGTAAGGTCTGAAGATATTGCGGAATATGGAGCCCGCGAGCTGGGGGTTCTCCTTCAGGCGGCGCGTGGAGTAGGGGTACCACTGCGTTCCGAAGGGGACGTACATCCGAAGGCGGTGGCCGCCGGCGACTATGATGTCACGCAGGTCGGCGTCGATGCCGAGGAGCATCTGGAATTCGTATTGGTCCGGTTTCAGGCCGAACTTATGGATAGCCCGCAGGCCTTCCCAGACCATCTTCTCGTCGTGGGTCGCGATGCCGACGTAACTCCCGCCGCCCAACAGGACGTCGAGCAGGAGGCCGAAGTTGGCGTCCACGATACTTTTCTCTTTAAACGCGACGGCGCGGGGTTCGTCGTAGATGCCCTTGCATAGGCGTATATTCGCTTCCTCCCGGGCGAGTTCCTCGCAATCGGCCAGGCTGCGGCGCATATACGACTGAATGACGGTGCCGACGTTGCCGAATTCGGCCCGGAGGTCCCGGTGGAGTTCGAGCGTGTCCGTCGTGCAGGAAGAGTCCTCCATGTCGACGCGGACGAAGTTGCCGTAGCGCTTCGCCGCCGCACAGACCTCGGCGATGTTGTCGCGGCAGAAGGCCGTGTCGATTTTAAGGCCGAACATCGTCGGCTTGACGGATACGTTCGAATCCAGGCGGGAGGCGTCGACGGCGGCGAGGACTTCCTTGTAATCCTCCACGGCCTTGCGGGCCTCCTCGCGGGTATGGACCTCTTCGCCCAGGACGTCTATCGTGGCGCAGATACCGTGTCGGTTGAGCGCCTGGGTAATGCGGACGGCGTCCTCAAGTTTATCGCCGGCGATATAGCGGCCGGCGAAGTAGCGGACAAGCGGCCGGGGAACGAGCGGCATCGTCGCCACGATGGCTTTATTGAATAGACCCATTCTCGACGAACCTCCTGCGACGAGGCAAAGAACGATTAATTATCGGGAAGGACCGGCGCCTGGGGCGGGGGTGGGGACCGGTCCTTCTCGCGTCGTTGACGTTGTTATTAATAGGCCGCGACCAACCGGCGGCAGGTAGTCTCGCCGGCGCTCTCGAGCCGGTACAGGTAAACGCCCGGGGGTACGGGCCGGCCCGCGTCGTCGGCCAGGTTCCAGCTAATCTCGTGCGCGCCCGCGTCGGCCGGGCCGTCGTAGAGCGTGCGTACGCGCCGACCCGCGAGGTCGAAGACCTCGACGGAGGCGTTCCCGGCCTCGGCCACGTCGAACGTTATCGTCGTCACGCCGCGGGCCGGGTTGGGCCGGTTCTGATAGAGGGCCATGGCCCGGGGGGCCATCCGTCCCGGGGCCCGTCCCACCGTCGGCCCGAAGGTGGCCGTGCCGCCGGTGAGGTCCACGCCCTCGAGCAGGTACTCGTACTCGGCCCCCGCCGTCGCGTTCCCGTCGACGAACTCGTAGGGGG
>JASFLY010000011.1:0-83350 GCA_050117845.1 Candidatus Zixiibacteriota bacterium | reverse complement strand
GCGCGGGTAAACCACCGTCGCGGACCTTCTCCGAAAACAAGGATTCCCCGTTATCGACGCCGACCGCCACGGCCGAGATGTACTGTCGGAGCCCGGGGCCGTGCGGGAACGCCTCGCCGAGGCATTCGGCCCCGATATTTTCGCCCCGGACGGCTCGGTCGACCGCCGGGCGCTGGCCCGGGAAGCGTTCGCGGACGAAAATGCGGCGGAATGCCTGAACAAACTGGTCCATCCCCTACTCTGGGAAAAGATCCGGGCGGATATCCGGGCCGCCGCGCCGGCGCCGGCCATTATTATCGACGCGGCGCTTATTTTAGAATGGAAAGACGACCTCGGCGTCGACCTTGTAGTCGTCGTCGACGCCCCAGAAGACGTACGGCTGGAGCGATGCCGCCCCAAATACGACGCCGCCGACTTTTTCGCCCGGCAAGGCTGCCAACTCAGCCCCGCAGAAAAACGGGCCGGCGGCAACGTCATAATCGAAAACGCCGGCCCCTTGGCCGAACTGGAATTAAAAACGGAAGCGCTGGCGCAAGTCCTCCACGAAATCGCCGCTTCCGAGCAAATTCCCGCGGAACCTGTTATACTTTAAATTGAATTATAGAAACCGACCCCTGTCAAAAGGATGATATGCCTTACGAAATAGAAGTCGAAGCGAATTTCTCGGCCGCCCATGCCCTCCGCGGCTACGGCGGCGCCTGCGAGAGGCTCCACGGCCACAACTTCGTCGTAATCGCGACCGCCCGGGCCGAGGGGCTGGACGAAGTCGGTATCGGCTTGGATTTCAAGGTGTTCCGGGCTGCACTTGGCGAAGTACTTGAAGATATGGATCATCAAAATTTAAACGATTTGCCGGATTTCCGGGAGCGTAACGCCACCGCGGAGAACGTCGCCGCTTTTATTTACGCCCGGCTCGCGCCGAAAATCGAAACCAATCACGTACGTTTGGCGCGCGTCACGGTCAAAGAGTCTCCCAAGTATGCCGCGTCTTTCGTCCCATAATTATAAATCCGTCGTTCTGTTCTCCGGCGGTATCGACTCGGCCTTGAACCTGGCCCTGGCGTGTCGCTATCGGCCGCCGGTACTGGCGCTAACCGTAGATTACGGCCACCGCGCGGCCAGGCCCGAGATCCGGGCGGCTCGTAAAATTTGCGGGTTTTACGAGGCCGATCATCAGGTAGTAAAATTAACGTGGTTCCGCGAGCTGGTCCCCGCGGCGCTGGTGGAGCCGGGCGTCGCCCTTCCGGAGCACACGTCTCCCCCGGACCCGGTGTGGGTCCCGAATCGGAACGGCCTCTTTATCGCCATCGGCGCGGCCTTCGCCGAGCGCTACGGCGCGCCGGCCGTAATCGCCGGTTTCAACGCGGAGGAGGCCACCGACTTCCCGGACAACTCCCGCGCTTTCGTCGCCGCCGTCAACCGCTCCCTCCACTACTCCACCGCGGGCCGTGTGCGGGTATCGACGTATACCGGCGGCTGGGACAAGACGGACATCGCGAGGAAGGCGTACGAGGCCGGCGTCCCGCTGGAATATATTTACCCCTGCTACGGCGAGGGACCCCGGCCTTGCGGCGGTTGCGCGTCCTGCCTTAGGACCGCCCGGGCCCTGGCCGCCACCGGCCAGGACGCTATCGCGGACGCCGTTTTCGGCCGGAAGCCGGGTAAAAAAAGTTGACATTGGGGAAAATTATATTAGGATAGGCGGATTTTCGAACGGCATGACGACGATAAAAACCCATTTCGACGCCGAAGAACGGCCTTACACCGCGCTGTACGGCCACTTCGCCTATAAAAACTTCGGCATCTACGGCGATTCCGCCGTAGCCTTCGTGGGCCCCGCGGAAGTCCGGGGCGACGACCTCGTCGACCTGGCGGACCTTCGGGCCGGGGAACATATCACCGCGGCCAGGATGCTCCATTTCGTGGTGGAACATTTCGGGGTAACTCTCCCCGAAATGGTATGGCGCCAGCGGGTACTGGCCGCCCTCGTACGCGAGGAGATCGACTCGCGCGCCCGGCCGAACGAGGTGACGCGGGTCGGCGACGACGTTTTCGTGGAAGGACGGAAGCTGACCGTCTCCATCGCGACCGTCTCCCCCACCTCGGCGCTGATTCACCTCGGCGTTAACGTCGACGGCACCGGCGCCCCCGTGGCCGTGGCCGACCTTAACGAACTGGGGATAGACGCCGCCGAGTTCGCGGCGGCGATTATGAAACGTTATTGCGAGGAAGTGGAGGGTTTCATCATGGCTATCAGCAAGGTTAGAGGCGTATGCTAAGAGGTTATATAGACGAAGTTTTCTTGAGCGTACAGGGCGAAGGGCCGCTCGTCGGCACGCCGATGCTTTTCATCCGACTCGGCGGTTGCCAGGCGGCGTGTGAACGCTGTGACACGCCCCGGGCCCGCACCCAGATGTCGCAGTTCTCCATCCACGGCGCCGTCCCGGAGGTATTGCCCAATCCGGTCAAGGTGGCCGATCTCACGACCCGGGTGGAGGCCCTACTGAAACAGGTGCCGTTTTTGGCCGTGACCGGCGGCGAGCCGCTCGAGCAGCCGGGCTTTCTGTCCCTTCTGTTGACGCGCCTCTCGGCCCTCGGGAAACGGGTCCTGCTCGAGACGCGCGGCCACCACTATCGTGAACTGGCGGAGGTCATCCCCCGCGTCGACGTGATATCGGTGGACCTTAAACTGCCGTCCTTTTCCGGGAGGCCGTTCCCGGCCGAGGAGACGGCCAGCTTCATAGAAACGGCGAAACAGAAAACGGCGTACGTTAAGGCCGTCGTCGGCCCGGACACCAACGAGAACGAGGTCGTGGAAGCGGCCCGCGTCGTCGCCAAAGTCGGCGGGCACATACCCTTCATCATCCAACCCCGCCGCGACGAGACGCCCCCTCCCCCCGGCGAGTCGGAACGCCTGCTCGCCATAACCGTGCAGTTGACCGAAATCCTGTCCGACGTCCGCCTCATCCCCCAGGCGCACCGGTTCCTCGGATTGAAATAAACCCGCGACGGCATGTCATTATAGATAAAGCTCGGCGCTGGCCGAGCTTTCTTATCTTGCGGCGCTTTCCGGAGTTACCGGTCAAACTTCCTTTACCATAACGTCGGCATCTTCGTTGTCGGCATAGTAGCGGGGACGGGTCGCTACCTTGCGGAAACCGAACGCCTCGTATATGCGTATCGCGGCGGCGTTGCCCGGCCTGACCTCCAGAAAGATACGGACGCACCCGGCGGCCCTCGCTTCCTCCACCACGTCCGCCAGCATCATCGTCCCGTAGCCCCGGCGCCGGTGCTCCTCCGCCACCGCTACGTTAAGTAAGTGGGCCTCGTCCGCGCAGGCCCAAAGGTCGTAATACCCGGCTACGTTGCCCTCCACCACGAGGACCTTGAAGACCGATATGTCGTTGGTGAATTCGTGGACGAAAGATGTTTCCGACCACGGACAGGGGAACGACGCCGCCTCGATCGCCATAATGGCCGGGAGTTCATCGACGCGGGCATGTCGGAGCATCGCGCTCAAACCTGTCCCCGCTTGAGGTATTCGGGCCGAAGGGCCGCCAACTCGTCGGCCCCCCGCCGCTCGTATAGCACGGCGCCCACGCGCCCCAACGCCGCGGCGTCAGGCCATATTTCGAGCCAAGGCCCGCCGGCCCATCCTTCCGGCCGTACCGGCCCGACGAAGACGTCGCCATTAATGGCGGAGAGGTCTACCTCGCCGCATAAAGCCGGGGTCTCGACCTCCTCCGGGAAGCCGTCCCGGCAATCGTAAACGGCGTAGTAGTACGAACCGCCGCGGGCGTCCAGCGCCGCCACAACCGTTCCCCGTTCTCCCGTTTGACTCGCCAGCGCCATGAGCGAGGACGCGGCGACGACGGGGACGCCGGTCGCGAAAGCGAGGCCCTTGGCGGCGGCCATCGCGACCCGCAGGCCGGTGAAAGAACCGGGGCCCCGGCCCGTAACTATCAAATCCGCGTCCTTGGCGTCCCAGGTCCGCGCGGAAAGGTCGTCGAGGGCCGGAATGAAAACCTCCGCCAGGCGGCCGGTGGAATCGGCCGGCCTGACCGCCTCTTCGCTCTCGCCGTCCAGAAAGGCCACGGAGGCCCGGGACGTCGACGCTTCGAGCGCTATTATCCGCAAAGCAATCTCGCTATCTCCCGCGCCAGCGACGCGGGCTCCGAACCGTCGGCGCGGAGCGTGATGCGCCGGGCCGCCTCGCCCTCTATTTCGAACGCTAGGCCTATCAAGGCCGGCAAACCCTTCCAGTATTCCGGCGGCGCGTGCGAGCTCCACTCCACCGCTACGAGCCGTTCGCCGCCCAGGTAGTCCTCGAGGCCCAGGCCGTCCACGTCGCCCGGCGCCAGACGGTACAGGTCCACGTGGACCAATCCCGGATACTCGCGCACCAACGCGAAGGTGGGGCTGCGCGGTTCCACGTCGAGCCCCAGGCCGCGGGCGAGGCCTCGCACGAAGGTCGTCTTCCCGCCGCCCAGTTCGCCGTCGAGGAGGAGGACCGTGCCGGCCGGTAGAACCGCCGCGAGGCGGGCCGCCCGGGCCATCGTGTCCTCGGCCGACCGGGTCAGGACCGATGTGGAGCCGGTCACTTCTTCGCCTCCCGCAGCAGGCCTAACAGGTAATCGCGGAACGGCTCGAAGGTGGCCGCGCTCGCCGCCCGGCCGTAATCGGGGTAAGTCCACGGCATCGGCGCGAATACGCCGTCGCGGTATAAAAGCTCCACCACGGCCGAGATTCCGTCGCGGAGGTAAACCGCCTGCGGCAGGGTCTTGGTCGTCGCGAGGACGAGTTGAAGCGGCGTTACGTACCCCGGATCGAGGTTGACGCGCCGCTTCCCTTCGTCCCGCCAGCGCCCCTCCAGCCGCCCGGAGGCCGTCTTCATGTCGGCGAGAAGGTCCGCCCCTACCGTCGCGGCGGCGGCGCACCAGAATCGCTTCAGGTCCGGTCCCATCTCTGAACGGTAATAGTCGGTATCGTCGAACGGCACGACGGCCGACGTGAGAGCGACGTCGAAGAGTTCGCGGCGGCACGCCGCTACGACCTCGTCGGCGGAAACCGACGGCGTGGCCAGAACGCCCAGGATGGGCAGAACGTGGGGATCCCTTTCCATATGCTTACGGGCGCGCCGCCAGCGCGCCCGTACCGGCCGCCAACTTCGCGGCCGAAATAGTATTAGCGTCCGTCTTAGCGGTTCGCTATAAGGTAATTGAAGGTACGGACCGCTACGCGGCCTTCCTTGTACTGCGTGCGCCAGTTGAACGTGCTGAAGTAAACGAAACCGTCGCCGGCGGCGAAGCCCAAAAGCAAGGGAGCGTCCGCCCGGCTCCCGGCCGAGGTCTCGACGTCCCCCGATATGAAAGTCGTGCCGGTCGTACCACTCGGCAAGGCCCAATTCCCCTGGGCGTAACGTAATTCCCACGTCGGGACCGTCACGCAGGTCCTAAGGCCGCCGGGAGCGACGTCCGCGGTGATGTCCTGATAGAGGCCGCCTATTTCCGGGTCGGCCGGCCACGTCACTCGGTTGGGCCAAATCGCCCGGATGAAGGGCCACGCCCGGTCGGACACCATAAGCCGCCCGCCCGCCTCGACGAAGGCCCGCAGTTTCGCCGTAACGTCCGGGTTCTCGGCCCAGACGGTATCCACGCCGCTGTTTAAAAAAACGACGTCCGCGCCCTCTATAGTTCCGGAGGAGACCGCCAGTTCGGCCAGTTCCACCGTGCGGTAGCGGTAGCCCAGATCGGCGAATATAACGCTCATGTCGTCGTAGCGCCCTGGCACGTTGACGAACGTGCCCTCTCGCACGGGAGACATCAGCACTTCGACCTCGCCCGCGGAATAGCCGTCCTCGACCTCAATGTGGTAAATAGTCTCGAAGACCTCGTTGGCCGAAGTTATAGTCACGCGGTACGACGCGTCCGGGACCGTCGGGAAAACGAAGCCGCCGTCCGGGCCGGTCATGGTTTCGCCGACGTACCCGTGGGCTTCCAGCTCCTCGATGACGACGCGGCCGTCGTAGACGGGCGTCCGGCCGTTGGGTGCGTATACCTGGGCGGCCACGCCTTCCACCTTCCCGAAAAAGAGATCGGTGTGACAGGAGGTCGTAGCCAGGAGAATTAGTCCGAATATAGCAGCTTTTTTTACCATTCGCATTGGAAGGCCGGGATCCCCAACCCGGAAACGGCTTCGGTTAAATATGTCCGTATCTCGGCGGCCGACGTCATCCGCACGGCCTTTTCGGCGATGCGCCGCGCCTTGCGGTAACTCGCTTTCCGGATGGCGATTTTGATATCGGGCACCGAGGCCGGGCTCGCGCTGAATTCGTCACACGACAACCCCAATAATAATATAGCCGCCCGCGGGTCCGCAACCATTTCGCCGCAGACGCCGACCCAGATGCGGTTGCGGTGGGCCGCGTCCACGGTTAGACGTATGAGTTTGAGGACCGCCGGATGGAACGGTTCGTAGAGGTACGCTATCTTCTCGTTCCCCCGGTCGGCCGCGAGCGTATATTGTATCAAATCGTTCGTCCCGAGGCTGAAGAAATCGCACTCCCGGGCGAGGATGTCCGCGCTGAGCGCCGCCGACGGAACCTCGATCATTATGCCGACTTCCATCTCCGGGTCGAAGCGATGTCCCTCTTCCGTCAGTTCCTTTTTAGCGCCCTCGAGTATTCGTTTGGCGGCCCGGAGTTCCTCCACGTCGGATATCATCGGGAACATTATCTTGACCTTCCCGTATCCCGAAGCGCGGAGTATGGCCCGCAACTGCGTCCGGAATATGTCCTGCCGTCGGAGGCAAAAGCGTATGGCCCGGAGGCCCAGGAACGGGTTGAGTTCGCGCGCCACGTCCGGGAAGGAGAGGAACTTGTCGCCGCCGATGTCGATGGTTCGGATAATGCACGTATGCGGCTGCGACGCCTGCGCCACGCGGCGGTAGGCATCCAGCTGTTCCTCCTCGGAGGGCAGGTCGGCCCGGTGGAGGAAAAGGAACTCCGTTCGGTAAAGGCCGACGCCGTCGCAGCCGTGACGGTGGACGGCCTCGAGTTCCGGAAGAACCTCGACGTTGGCCGAGAGTTCGACCCGATACCCGTCGAGGGTTTTAGCCGGGAGTTCGGCCAATCGGGTCCGCCGCAACTCCTCCTCGGCGAGGTCCCGTATAAGCTCCTCGTATTCGGCGGCCTGTTCGTCCGTCGGATTTACTATTACGCGGCCGTTGATCCCGTCGACGACGAGCCGTTCGCCGCCGCGAACGTACCCGACGACGCCGCTCGCGCCGACGACCGCCGGTACTTCCAGACTGCGGGCCATAATGGCCGTGTGCGAGGTCCGGCTCCCCACCTCGGTGACGATGCCGCGGACCTTGCCCCGGGGTAGGGCCGCCGCTTCCGAGGGCGGCAGGTCGTGGGCCACTATAACCGTGTCGTCGCTTATGTCCTCGAACAACTTGTACGCCACACCCAACAGGTTCATGACGACGCGGTTTCCCACGTCGCGGAGGTCCACGGCGCGTTCCCGGAAATACGGGTCCTCCATCGCCTCGAAGACGGCCAGCATCCCGTCGAGCGTCGTCTTGAAGGCGTATTCGGCCGTGACGCTATCCTGGGCTATTTTCTCCCGGGCCTTCTGGCTCAGCATCTCGTCGTCGAGTATCAGCATGTACGCGTCGAGGATCTCGGCCCGTATGGACGACTCGTGTTTCTTGACCTCGTCCCGGAGCGTCGCGAATTCGTCGCGCGTTACCGCCAACGCGTGGTCGAGGCGGGCCTGCTCGACCTCGACGTCCGAGGCCGGGATACCACGCTCTTCCACCGTTAATTCGCGGGGCGCCACGAGGAAGGCCCGGCCTACGGCCACGCCGCGACTCGTCGATATGCCGGAAAATTCTTTCACGAAAGTCCCACTCTAGAAGTTACGCCGGAATGCCGTTCACCAGGAAAGATTCCAGGCGGTCGGCCGCCGCCTGACCGTCGGGTCCGTCCGCTTCCAGATAAACCGTCTCGCCGCGGGCCACGGCCAGCATCATTACGCCCATGATGGATTTCGCGTTGACCCGCTCGCCGTTCTTTTCCAGGATTACCCCGGCTTCGAACGTGCGCGCGAGTTTGACGAAGGCCGCCGCCGGGCGGGCGTGCAGGCCGTAATCACATTGTACCTTAATTTTCTTTCTTATAGGGGCCATTACGTTCTACTCTACGTTAAAAAGAACCCGAAGGTCACGGCTCCGGCCGCGATAATATACCAGGAGAGGCCCGGCCTGACGCCGAAGCTCTGTATAATAACGGAAACCACGACGGCCACTCCGGCGGCAACGCCGCCTATCCATCCGGCCCCCGCGCCCGCCCGCCAGACGACCACGACGGCCAATACGCCGAGCGCGAACGCGACGAAGGTTTTAACCAGTTGCGCCAGGCGCGGGAGGCGCAGTAGTTTCAGATACGTCGTTATCCGCCGCCCCAGCCGGTAACCTATTTCGAAGAGGCGTATCCGCGCCCAGCCGTGGAAGACGTTGTACGCGATGAGGCCGACGATGACGCCCGCGATGGCGTATTGCGGCAGAACGCCGGCGATGACGAGCGTGACCAGCGCCGCCGCAGGCATCAGGCCGGCCCAGTACAGGTCGTCCCCGAGTGCGCCGAACGCCCCCATCATCGCTTTCTTCACGCGCGCAACCTCAATATCGAGGCCGGGCCCGCCCCTGAGTTCGGCGTGCGCCACGACGCCGAGAATGCAGTTCGCGAGGTATGGCTGCGTATTGAAGAACGACAGGTGCCGTAGAGCCGCCTCCCGCCGCCCTTCGGGCGTTGTATACTTGCGCCGAATTAGCGGCCATAACGCGAACAGGAATCCCAGCGACATCATCCGTTCGAAGTTGTTGGTCGCCTGGATAAAGAGTGAACGGACGACCATCTCCGCCCGGGTACGCCGGGGCAAACTATAAGCTTCGTTCCGTTTCCCGTTCGTCATGTTAGGGTCGCGAATAAGGCGGCGACGATTCCGGCCAGGCCGGCCCCGGCGACGACCGCCGGGATATTCCGTCGGCGGCCGTACATCTTAAAAGCGGCCGCTATCCCCGCCGCCGGCGAGACCGCGAAAGCCAGCGCCAGGCCCCGATGCCACCCCGGCCCCGCGTAATCGAGCGCGACCGACAGAGCTATCGAGCCTAAAAAAACGGCGACCAGGAGAAGGAAGAAATCCTTCAAGAAGAATATCGACGTTCCCTTGACCACCGCGCCCCCCAGGGCGTACGCGCGTCCGTCTAAAAGGTCGTTCTCGGCGCGATGCAGGACCGCTACGTTACGGTTCTTCACCCAGACGTCGAGCCGCCCGGCCAGGATGCCGACCGGTATGGCCAGAGCCGCCGCCAGCACGGCCCGAGACGCCAACGGAGCGTCCAACGGGGCCGCCATGCCCACCGCCGCTATAGCCGTTATCGGCGCGCTCGGCGGGACGTACGCGCCGACGGGAACCCGGCCCACCCATAGTAGTTGAAACGTCAGGCCCGACCATACGCCAAGCCACGGCTCCCCCACGACGTAACCTAATAGCACCGCCCCGACGGCGGGTTGGGCCAACATAAATTGCCCGATGGCAATGTTGTCGAGGCCCAACAGCGCGCCGATAAGCGCCACACACACCGCACATTCGGCGCAACCCACGATAAGGGAACCGTCAAACAATTTTTTATATTAATCCGATCTTAACCCGGCCGGCGAGTTTGTCGTCGGCTTTAAACTCCCGACCCAGCATTAGCGACGAACCCTGATATATCTTCTCGAAACCGCCCTCGGAACAGCTTACGGTATAGAGCGGGGCGTGCCAAAGCGTCAAGGCCGGTTCCGCTTCAATCCGAAGGTCCCACCCCGCCAGTCGATCCCGGATTATCCAGGATGTCTCCGGCGGCGTTTCGAACGCATCTCTACAACCATATTCCCCGTCGCCCGTAATAATTGAATGTTCCGGGTCTTCCGATATGATACTTAAAGTTAATTCTAACCCGTAATAAAGGTTTTCCGCGCTTTGGTTTTCTATTTTGAATCGACACCCGAGGCCCGCGCCGTCCAGACTTAACGTTTTTTCTAAATTTACGACTCCTCCCCCGGCGGTTGTTACGTGACCGCTTATCACCCAATTGCGGCCTTCCTTCTTTGCGTTCTCCCATACGAACTTGCCGGACTCGGCCGCTTCCTCTCGGCCGTAACTCCCCAAATCCGCGCCCGCCGCGAACAACCTGTCCAGGAACAGCCGTTTGGGCCGCCGGTCGTAAACGAGATAACGGGCCAGATCGGCCTCTTTACTCCCCCGTGGCGTGTGGATCGTCTCCGCGCTATCTTCCGGGTCGGCGTTACACGCCGCCGCCAGCCCTTCGTGATAGGGCTCCGGCCTCCTCGCCACCACGTCCGTAAGTACGACGGGGGGAGAGCGCCGGCCGAACTCGGCCGCGGCCAATCCCTCGCGCTCCTTGAGCACGGCGACAACGTCGGCGTTCTTGAGTATAATCTCCGTCCCCCCGTCGGCGTCGACGTCTCCCACTTCCTCCTCGGCCGTGGTCCCCGCCGCCCGGTCGAGCAAGTCCTCCGCCCGGGTGAATTCCTCCCGTATACGCCTACGTAAATGGGGCAAGTACAGGCCGCCGAATACGCCGTGCCAGTACGCGTCGTTGGCCTCCGCGCGCCAGAGGTGCCGCTCCACCGTGGCCGCTTCTTCGTGATACGCTTCCCGCCCCTCCGCCAAACGTGCGCTAAGCCACTGTACGCGCTTGTGGAATAGATTCACCTCCGGGTATTTGGCCAAGAAGCCCCGAAACTGTCCTCCGGCCGTCAGATCGCCTTCGGGGCCGTCCACCGCGAAGTTCTCCCCTAACCTTTCCAAGCGGCTCCGGCTCTCCGTCGGCAGCGCCCAGCGCGTCATCTCGTAATAGGACGTCGCCGGTAGATATGCCGGCCCGGCCGCCGTGATCGATTTCACGGCTTCGCCGAGCGACCCCACCGTAAGCCAATCGGCGTTATCGTCGAGCGCGGAGAAGAAGTCCTCCAGCCAACCCTCCCGATAGCAACGGTTATTAGTCCCGGGCCACTCGCCGAACTTCTCGCCGTCGTCCGCCATACAGGTCATCGGCGCCCCGGCCTCGTGGTTCTCCCGCAGTAGCGCTATTACCTCCTCCACGTGGGCGAACGGCACCAGGTAGCGCATCCGCTGGGATATTGGACAGACGGCCACGGCTTCCCCCTGGTGTTCGGCGAGCCACGGCCTCCCCAACTCTTCGGGCTTTATCCCCGCGACGCGGAAGTGCCAGTCGTCGAGCGCGACGTGCGCTATGCCGGCCCGGGCCAACAAGGCCGGGAGGTGCGGCTCGAAGACGCGTTCCGCCACCCACATGCCGCCGGGGCGGTACCCGAACACGTCCTCCAGTTTATCCCGGTAGGCGACGACCGAATTCACGACGTCGACCGCCGGGGCTACCGGCGCGAGTGCTTCGTAATAAGTCCCGGCCAGGATCTCGCATTGGCCGCGGTCGACCATATCGCGAATTGCTTCAACGGCGCCGGGCGCTTCGGCCTCCCACCACTCCAGTAGCGCTCCGGAGAAGTGCAACGAAAAGCGTATCCCCGGATGCCGGCGGGCCGTCTCCAGAAAGGGAGCGTACGCGCGTTCGTGGACCCGGGCGAACACCTCCGGGAAGTTGCCGACCGGTTGATGGTCGTGCACGCCGAACGCGAAAAAGTGCCTCCCGTTTTCCAACGCTACGGCCTCCGCCGCGTCGACGCCGGTTCGTTGATCACAAGTCGCACGGCAGTTTGCGAATGATATCCTGGGGACGGGCCTGCGGGACCATCTGAACGTATACGTCTATTCCCCGGCCGGCCAGTTCATTGATGGCCCGGCAATCCTCCGCGTCGACCGAAACACCTTCCATAATTTGTCTCTTCCCCTCCCGGAAATGCATGCCGCCGATGTTCAGGCTTTTTATCGCCACCCCAAGTTCGACCAGCGCCAGCGCCTCGGCCGGCGTTTCGAATAGGACAATAGCGGACCGGTCGGATAAAGCCCCGCCGTTCAATTTCCCGGCGGCCTCGGCTAACCGCAATACCTCGACCTTCACGTCCGCCGGAGCTCCCATCTCCATCATGGTCCGGGCCAGTTCGTCGTCGGCCACGCGTTCGCTGCAGACGAGAATCGCGTTCACCTTTAAATGCCGGCCCCAGCCCACGACCACCTGGCCGTGGATCAAGCGGTCGTCCACGCGGTAAAGCAAAACGCCCGTTCCCGAATTCGTCATTCCTGTCAGCGAAGTTTCTGGGCCAAGACGGCCCGGACGTCGACGACCGACTTCTTGCCGGCGTCGACGGTTTTCTCGACGAGCTCTTCCAGCGAGTAAAGGTCCCGGTCGATGGCCGCCTCCAGTACCATCGGAAGGTTGACGCCCGTTACGAGGGCGACGCGGCCGGCCTCCTTGTCGCTCGCCAACCGGGCCGCGACGTTGGAGCACGACCCGCCGAACATGTCGACTAATATGAGGATCTTCGTGGCGCCCTTGTCCTCCAGCTCCCGCCACTTCTTCTCGATTTCGGTCTTGAAATCGTCCAGGCTCTGATCGTTGTTTAAGCCCACGGCGGAAAGCAACGGGACTCGTCCCATTATCATCGCAACGGAGTTTATGAGTTCGTTCGCGAGGTCGCCGTGCGTTACGAGTAGAATCCCTATCATTCCCGGTCCTCTTTCGGCAGGTTCTCGCGTATCCGGGAGCGCAGCCGTTCGTCGAAAACGCGGGCGGCGTCGTAGCCGTACCTTTTGAGTAGGTAGTCCAGCGCCGCGACCTCGATAAGCGTCGAGATGTTCTTACCCGGGACCACGGGGATAGTCAAATACGGCGCTTCGACTCCCAGGATATTCGCGTTTCGGCGCTCAAGGCCGGTGCGGTCGTATTCCTTGCCGGGGTCGAGTAGTTCGATTTTTACGATGAGTTCCACGTTTTTCGTTTTACGTATGGCCCTGATCCCGAATAGCTCTTTGACGTTGAGGACGCCCAGGCCGCGGATCTCAATGTGCTCCTGGATACTCTCCTTGGTGTCGCCCACCAGTTCGCCGGTGATGCGGCGCCGCACGAATACGAGGTCGTCGGCCACGATGCGGTGGCCCCGGGCGACCAGGTCCAACGCGCACTCGCTCTTCCCCACCGCCGCGTCCCCCAGCACCAGTATACCGACGCCGTAAACGTCCAGGAGGTCGCCGTGGAACGCGATGCGGGGGGCGAACTTATCGCGCAGGTAGTCGGACAGGAGCGCGATGACGTCCGTGGTACGCCGCCGTGAAACCGCGACCGGAATCGCGCGGTTGCGCGCCGCCACTTTGAGTGCCGGCGGCGGCCTGCGGCCCCGGGCGACGACGAAACACGGGAGCCCTTCGTACGATGCTATTTTCTTGAAAACCTCCGAGCGCCGCCGCTCCGACAGGCTCGAGACGTACGACAACTCGGTCATGCCGAGTATCTGGATCTGGCGCTGGGAGAAATGGTCGAAATATCCGGCGAGCGCCAGAGCGGGACGGTTTATCTCGGTACCCCGCACCCGCCGGTCGAAGCCGCCGTTGTCCTCGACCGAGGACAACTTCAACGGCTCGGTCATCTCCGTGAACATTTCGCCGACCGTTACGCCGACGGGCGGCTTGGTGCCGCCCAGTGATAATTCGTCCACGCCGACCGTTCTCGAGCGACGCCTCGGCATTTTATCCTAACTCTCGTCGTCCTTAATTACGGCCATAATGTCTTCGGCCGTTTTGGCCTTGAGCAACCGCTCCCGCACGGGTTCTTTTTTAAGGAAACGCGAGAGTTTGGCCAGCGCCCGCAGATGTTCGCTGTCGGTGGGGGCGCACAACAGGAAGAACAGGTGGACCGGTTTCTCGTCGAGCGCTTCGAATTCGATGCCTTCGGTGGAACGGCCGAAGACGGCGACGAGTTCCTTAACGATTTCCGGATGGCCCTGGCGCGGGTGCGGTATGGCGGCGCCGTTCTCGAATCCGGTGCTGCACAGGTTCTCCCGTTCCCGAACGGCCTTCAGTATCGCCAGTTCGTCGGATATTTTACCGGTCTCCGCGGCGAGGGCGACCAATTCACGGAGAACAGTTTCTTTGTCGGCGGACTCCAATTCGATTTTAATCGCCTGGGGGTCGACGAATTCCGAAATCTTCACTTCCGCTTCTCCTCTCGATAAAAAATGGCGCAGCGGCAACGTATATGGGTAAAATTAGGGCTCAATAAATCCTATATTCCCGTCACGCCGGTGGTAAATAACGTTAATATCGTCCGTTTCAGCGTTCTTGAAGACCAGGAAATCCTGGTTCATTAAATCCATTTCCATAACGGCCTCTTCCACCGTCATGGGTTTTACCGGTATGGCGTCCACACTAACGACGACCCGCGTATCGGAATCCCGCGCCATCGCCTGATGGTCAAAGACCGTCATCCGGGCTTTTTCGGTTTTATCGGGCCGCGGCGTCCGGCGGCTGTGGATGCGGCTCCGGTACCGGCGGACCTGCTTGTCGATTTTACTGCAGGCCATATCGATGGACGAGTACATATCCGCCGTATTGCCCTCGCCCCGGATGGTCAGGTGGTCGGCGGAAATTGCTATTTCGGCGATGTGGTGATAACGTTCTATCCGTAGGGTTACTATGACCTCCTGGACGTCCCGCAGTTTTTTCGTAATCTTCTCTACCTTTTTCTCGATGTAACTCTTCATCGCGTCGGTTACGTCGACGCGCTTCCCCGTTATCTGTAAACCCACGTATTATACCTCCGGCCAATCGTTTCCGCCGACCCGGCTTCGCGCCCTCGGCGACATTCGCGTTCGGAGTCTACCATAAATCGTATAGCGTTTTCAAGAAGGGTCGCGGTCTTATACCGCCCCCAGGCATTCCTCGTAAACCTCGGCCGCCCGGTACGACGAACGGACGTACGGCGCGCACGCCACCGCGGCGAACCCGGCGTCCCGCGCCGCCGCCGCCATACCGTCGAACTCTCCCGGCGTCCAGTACCGCGCGACGGGAAGCTGGTCCTTCCCCGGCCGCAGGTACTGCCCCACCGCGAGCGCCCGGACGCCGACGCTCAAGAGGTCCCGGAACACGTCGTGTACCTCGGCCTCGCTCTCCCCCAGGCCCAACATGAGCGCCGACTTCGTGACGACGCCCGCGGCCGCCGCGCGGGCCAGCACGCCGAGCGATCGGCCGTAATCCGACGCCGGCCGCGCTTCCGGGTAAAGCCGCGGGACCGTCTCGACGTTGTGGCCGAATACCGCCGGCTCCGCCCGCAGAATCCGGTCGACCGATTCCTCCCGGCCGCCGAAGTCCGGCACGAGGACTTCCACCAAAGCGCCGGCCTCTTCCCGCACCGCCTCTATCGTGGCGGCGAAATGGGCCGCGCCGCCATCCGGGAGGTCGTCACGCGTGGTCGACGTTAGTACTACGTACTTCAGGCCCATTGCGGCTGCGGCCCGGGCGACCTTCGCCGGCTCGTCGGCGTCGAGCGGCACGGGCCCGGATGCGACCGAACAGAAGCGGCAATCCCGCGAGCACCCCGGCCCCATAAGCAGAAACGTCGCCGTCCTGTCCCGGCCGCTGCAAACGCCGCGGTTGGGACAGCGCGCCTCCTCGCATACGGTATGCAGGCCGGCGACGGCCCGGCGGGCCTCGCCGCGGCTCACCCGGTCCGCGATAGGCCGGCGGAGCCAATCCGGCAAACGTTCGGTGGAGGGGGTTTTCATTTATTAGGGCTTGTGCGTCGCGATGCCCTGCCAGTCCTCCAGCGCCTCGGCCACGAGCTCCCCGTACGTGGGGTGAATGGCGATGAACTTCGACATCTCGTCGACCGTCGCGCCGCAAGCCATCGCGGCGGACACGACCTGTACTATCTCGGCGGCGTTATGGCCCAGCGCGTGCGCGCCCAGTATCCTGCCGCCGTCCTCGGCCGCCAGAATTTTCACGAAGCCGTCCGGGTACCCGTCCGCCCGGGGCCTGCCCAGCGCCCGGTAATCCGCCCGGCCTTCCCGGGCCGCGATGCCGCGCCCCGCGGCCTCCTCGGCGCTCTGGCCCACCCCGGCCGCTTCGGGCGCCGAGAACACGGCCCACGGAATGGCGTCGTAATCCATCTCCTCGTCGCCGCCCAGGATGTTCTCCACAGCCACGAGGCCCTGGTGCGTCGCGACGTGCGCGAGCATGGGGCCCGTACCGGCGGCGTCGCCGGCCGCCCAGACGCCGGGGCGCGTCGTCTCCATCGCCCCGTTAATCTTTATCCGATGTCGTTCCAACTCGACGCCCACCCGGCCCAGCTCCTCCTCGTCGATATTGGCCCGCCTCCCGATGGCTATGAGGACGCGGTCGGCCTCCAACACCTCTCCCTCCGGCAGCGTTACCCGCACGCCGCCCTCGACGCGCTCCAACGCCTCCACCTTTTTGTCCGTGAGGATTTTTACGCCTCCCCGTTTCATTAGGCCCGCGAGGCGCCGGGCGACGTCGGCGTCGAGGCCGGGCAATACCTGTGGCATCATCTCGACGACGGTTACGTCCATGCCGCGGCGCCGGCAAATGGTGGCCCACTCCAGGCCGATGGCGCCGCCGCCCACGACGACCAGGCTATTGAAATCGAGGGGCGAACCGACGAGGTCGTCGCTGTCCAGCACCGCCTCGTGGTCCACCGGGAAGGCCGGCAGCGACAGCGTCGTCGAACCCGGCGCGTACAGGATACCCTTACGAGCCGCGAGGGTATCGCCGGTTTCGCCGACGTACACTTCGCCCGGGTCGGCCAAAACGCCCCTGCCCGCGACGAGTTCGATGCCCCGCTTCTCGAAGAGGAACCCGATGCCGCCGACGAGTTCGTCCACGAGTTTCGTCTTGGCCGCAACGACCTCGGCCCAGTCGGCGTCGCCTCCGGCGGCGCTCCGCCGGCAGTAGAACTTGGTGGGAATGCAGCCGACGTTGAGACAGGTCCCGCCAAGGCGCGCCCCCTCGACGACGGCGACCGTGGCGCCGCGCCGGGCCGCCCGGATGGCGGCCGGGTATCCCGCCGGCCCGCCGCCCACTACAACCACGTCAAATTCTTTTTTTTCGCTCATATTTCCCAGGGATCCTGAGTTCCTTGCGGTATTTGGCCACGGTCCGCCGGGCGACGTCCGCACCGCGGCGGCTCAGTTCGGCGGCGAGTTCCTCATCCGACAGAGGCACCGCTTTGTTTTCGTCGTCGATGACATCTTGTAGCAGCGATTTTACCTTCCCGACGGAGACCTCTCCCGCGCTACCCGCCACTTTCCCGGTGAAGAAATGCTTCATCGGGAAGACGCCCGTCGGCGTATCCGCGACCTTGCCCGCAACCGCCCGCGATACCGTCGAAACGTGGAAGCCGACGCGGTCGGCGATATCCTCCATCGTAAGGGGTTTGAGTCCCGGCTCGCCGACATCCAGGAACGCGCGCTGATGTTCGAAAATCGCCGCTACGACTTTTTCGATGGTACGGCGCCGCTGGTTTATCGCCCGGATGAAGGAAGCCGCCGCGGTCAGCCTCTGCTTGACGAAACGTGCGGCCTCTTCGTCCTGGCCGCCGACGTTCGCCAGGAGTTCCCGGTAGCGGGGACTGATGTACAAACGGCCCACGCGGTCGTCGAGCAGCATTATCTCCACCTCGCCGTCGACCAGGCGGACGCGGATATCGGGTACCAGGACCGGGTTGGCCTCGCTGCCGAACGCCCTGCCCGGCCGTGGTTCCAGGCCGAGAATGTACGTCACGGCCCGGCCCACTTCTTCCGGCGGGGCGTCCAGGAGAACAGCCAGTTCGTCCGTGGTCTTGGACGCGAGCGCGTTTAAATGCTTACCGATAATCACTCCCGCCAGAGGCGGCGCGTCGTCGCCGGCGTCACGCCATTGAATATACAGCGCTTCTCGCAGGTCGCGGGCCCCGACCCCCGGGGGGTCGAATCGTTGGACGATTTCGACGAGGACCCGTTCCACCTCCGCCGGTTTCACGCCTAACTCTTCGGCGAGCGCCGCGGCCTTCGTCCGCAAGTAGCCGTCGCGGCTGAGCGAGGATATAATCCCCTCCGCCACCTCGAACTCCCGGCCCTCCGCGCCCCAAGCTTCCAATTGCCGTAATAAATGTTCCGTCAGGCTGACTTCCGGCCCGGCGGCCGTCGCGAAGCGGTCGAAGTCCTCGTCGCCGTCGGCCTCGGAGAAATAACCGCCCGGCGAGGACGCTTCGAAGAAACTCTGCCAGTCGATGTTCTCGACCCGGTCGGCCGGGGTCCCGGTTTCGGCGGCTCCCGCACGGGAAGGCTCCCACTCCAATACCGGGTTGACCTCCAGCTCCTCCTCGATCGCCGCTTCTATCTCGAGGTTGCTCAGCGTTAGCAGTCGGAGCGACTGTTGAAGCCGCTGAGATATTATCTGGCGGTGTTCCAGTTTTTGCGAAAGTTTCATCGTGATCTACGGTCCGGGCCCCCCATACCCTACATCCGAAACCTTTCGCCGAGGTATATTTTACGGGCCTCCGGGTCATTGATTAGCTTTTCGGCGTCGCCGGAGATAAGGATTTTCCCCTCGAACATAATGTAGGCGCGATGGGTAATCTCGAGCGTTTCCCGCACGTTGTGGTCCGTCACCAGGATGCCGAGGCCGGCCTTCTGTAGTTGAACGACGATGTTCTGGATGTCCTCGACCGCCAAGGGATCGATCCCGGCGAAGGGTTCGTCCAGCAAAAGATAGAGCGGCTCGGAAGCCAGCGCCCGGGCTATTTCGACGCGGCGACGCTCGCCCCCCGAGAGGGTGAACGCCTTGGACTTCGTGAGGTGGTCGACCCCCATGACCTCCAGCAATTCCGCGGCCCGGCGGCGCCGCTCCTTCGGTTTCATATCCATAACCTGCAGGATAGCCATAATGTTCTCTTCTACCGTCAGCTTGCGGAAGATGGACGCCTCCTGCGACAGATACCCCACGCCCCGGCGGGCCCGCTTGTACATCGGCAACTTCGTGAGTTCGTTCGGCCCCAGGAAAATCTTACCGGCGTTGGGGCTTATTAGTCCCACTATCATATAGAAAGTAGTCGTTTTGCCGGCGCCGTTCGGCCCCAACAGACCCACTATCTCACCGGGTTTCACCTCGATAGAGACCTCGTTGACGACGCGCCGCTTGGAGTATATCTTAACCAGTTCCTCGGTGCGGAGCACCGCGTCTCCCTCCGCTTCGGCGAAGCGCGTCGGCGATATTATTTCCTTGAGTGCCTCTTCGGCTATGGCCTTAACCACCGGGTACCTCTCGTTCCTGGGCCGCGGGCGTTTCCTCGGCGAAGTGGGAACCCCGGGCATGGCCGAATACGACGATGCGACGGACCTCCCGATCAGACACGAACACCGATATGCGGTCGCCCTGGGTTTGTGTAACGCCGCTTCGACCTTCCGCCTTGGCGGGCCGGTATACGCCTTCGGCGTTACCCTCAACCAGTATCTTCTTCACGTCGCCGCCGGCCATCGAAACCCGAATGAGGTCGCCGGCGGCATCCACCTTCTCCCCCGTCTCCCGGCCGAACTCGTCGAAAGGCCAGTAGTGCCCCTCCGCGTCGCCGGTAATATCTACGTGGTCCATAACGCCGTCCTTGAAGAAGCCCACCATCCTGTCGCCGGAAGCCTCCACGCGGCCGGTAGGTTGTTCTTCCTCCGCTTCCTCCTCGCCGGAAGCCACGGGTGCCTTCGACGGCGTCATATCCAGTTCGACATCCCCCAAATCGGGCCGCTCCCCCGGTATTTCTCCAGGGGCGCCGGCGGCCGTTTCCTCCGCGGTCCCGGCGTCGGCACCGGCCGGAACCTCTTCGGCCGCCTCCGGCGTTACCTCGGGAGGGATTTCCTCCAACGCTCCGGCGTCCGCCTCCGCCCCCTTTTCCTCTTCGGAAGCGCGCGAGAAGTACAACAACCGGGCCGACCCTTCAACCACCGTACGGCGAAGTTTCTCCTTCTCCAGAAACATCGTAATAACGTCCCCGGCCAGACGGCTGTCCTCCTGCAATACGACCGGGTCGCCGCTAAGCCGGACCCTGTCCTCTTTCCCGAAATATTTTAATTTCCGGCCGAAACCTTCTACATCTTCAGAAACTATCTTAACATTCCCGGCCGCTTCGCCGTACTCGTCCGCGGTCCACATCCGCATAATATCCGAGGTAATCGTTATGGGATTATCCTTCTCGAGGACGAGTTTGGGCGATTTGGTCGCCACCGACAGTTTTTTATCGCGTTTGTATTCCGCGTATCCCGACGTCAGCGTATATTCCTGTACTTTATCCCTTACCTTGACGTTGCCGATAAGCGTCGCCAGATTTTTCTTCTCGTAAGAGTAAGCCTCGTCGCAGGTGATCGTCGTATCTCCGTGAATTATAACGACGTTACCGACGCCGTGCAGGACCTGGTCGTCGGCGGTGTAGTAGCCTTCGGTGACGTCGGCCTCAACGTGGTAAGCCTCGTCTTCGGCCTTGGCCGGCTTGGCGGCGTCTTCGGCCGGGGTAGTTTCGGGCGGAGCCGCCGTAGCAGCGCCGGCCCCGACGAGTAAAAATATGAGTAATCGTTTAATATCTACAACCACGGCTTCCTATCCGCGTATCATATTATATATGAGTCATTTGTGCGCACTACTTCAATTATTACGTTAAAAAACCGGCCGCCCTGTCTCCTTCGACTTACCTCTCATTACCGAGGGTTAATTACCCGGAGTTCGAAATCCACCGTATTAAAAATAACCGTCGTATAGCCGTCAAGGTACGTTATCCAGAGATTTCGGGTGGCCGGTTCGTAATACTTCCAGAAGGCGGGCGCGCCGAACCGTCCCGTCAGAATATAGGTCGCCCCCAGGCTCTCAACGTAGTCCGCCACGGCCGCCGGGTTTTCCAGTTCGGATACGGCCGTTAAGGTGCCGGACGCCTCGAAAAACGAGTCGTATATCGCCTCGCGTTCCAAGTATAACAGATGATTCTCGAATATCATCAGGATAACCGCGTCCTCCGGTAAGTTCTCGTTGATATATCTATCTACCGGATACGGGTTCGCCAGGCGCTCCAAAAACACCTCGGGCTCGGCCGGTACGAGCGTTTCGACGCCGTAGGCCGTAACGTAGTACGTCGTCTTCGCAATAATCGCGTAATTAAATATTATCGGGCCTCCGACCAGAAGGACGGTCACCGCGTTCCTCACCCACCTTCGTTTGAACGCCCCGGCCGCATGGGCGAACACGCCCGCCGATATTATAGCGAAGGTGCCCATGGCCGCGCTGATGAAGCGCAGTTGTTGCGAGGCTATCAGGGACCACGCGGCCACGTACAATACCGTATATACGATTAATTTACCGCGCCGGAAGAAAGCGACCGCCAGCAACAAGCAGACGAAGCTGAAGGGCAGGATTACTCCGTCGAAGCGCTCGTAGCCGCCCGCCGCCTCCACCGATAACCGGTATGGAAGTTGCAGATAATCCGCAAACTCCCGCCCCATCCCGATGGACGCCTGCCATTTCACCAGGTACTCCGCCGTCTCCGGCGATAGGTCCCGGCCGCCGAATACGTCGTACATGGCCGGGAACACCGGGTTCCCCCGTTCGATATACGCCTTAAGTAGCCACGGCGCCACGACGACGAACGCTACCACTAGCACCAACGCGACCCGGCGGAAGGGTAAACGACGTCTTATAACGTCCCACGCCATTATCGGCGTCAACGCTATCGCTCCGTACACGCCGGTGTATTTGACCCCCATCGCAGCGCCCAGGAAAAATCCCGCCAACGCAGCGTCTCCGGCCCCCTTCAACCCGCGCAAATACAACGCGAACGCCATAAGGGCGAAGGCGCCGACAAGCATATCGACGTACGCCGAACCGAAATATATAGAGTAAAGGGGAGTGACGACGAGGAAGGCCGCCGCGGCCGTGGCCCAGAAGTTATCCAAGTACCTCCGGGCTATACGCCAGGTTATCACCGCCATCAAGCCGTTGATGATAGGCGCCATCGCCGCAGCGCCCGCCAAGCCGTCCCACAAATATCCCCACGTGAATATCATCTCCCCGCCGAGAGGCATGGATGAGTACGCGAGGCGCGGAAGGTAGACCAGATGGTGGGTCTCGGCGTATACCTTGGGGATGTACAGGTGGTAAACCAGCGAATCCCATTCGAACGGCGGCAACATCGACTGCAATAGCATCGACCCGACCAGCGGCGTTAAAAAGACCACCAGCACCCACGTCCCGTTGGATACTCCCGCAGCCTTCTCCCGCAGGAAAGACCCGGCCTCCCGGCCGCGGCGCCAGGCCAGCGGCGCCGACAACGCGAGTAAGGCCAAAACGATACCGCGCACGACCCACGGGTAAAGCAGGTGGGCCGCACCCAGCGCCAACGTCGTAAGGCCGAAGGCCACGAAACCTACGGCGAGCTCGATTTCCCAGTAAACGCTCTCCTGCCGGAATATATACCGTGTAACGAGCCGGCCGGCGAAATAGGCGGCCCAGGTCAGCGCCGCCCAGAGGGCGATATGGCCGGCGTATCCCGCTAATATTAATAGCTGTTTAGCGTATGTCGCGTGATTGACGAGGAAGCCCGTCATAGCCGCCACGGCGCACCCGCATACCAGGGCCGCAACCAAGATGGCGCGAAAATTGCTAGAGTTTTTTTCCATATCGGGGATACCTATACGTTTTTTAAATATTCTCCGCCTCGATTATAAACCCGTGGCCGGGCGATATCAAGTTTTAACGCGTTCCCGTTCGCGTTAACGAATAATGTCGATAATCAGCGGCCGGGGCGCCGGTTTCTCGCCCACAACGATGGCGTCGCGGGCGTACCCTTCCGCCTCCGGCAAAAGTTCCGCGTCGTTGGCGCAAAGGGTCAGGACCGCGTCGCCCGGCGATACCTCCTCGCCCTTCTTCTTGTGAATAACGACGCCGGCGGCCGGGTCAATGACGT
This sequence comes from Candidatus Zixiibacteriota bacterium, assembly GCA_050117845.1. Lineage (GTDB taxonomy): Bacteria > RBG-13-66-14 > B26-G2 > WVWN01 > WVWN01 > WVWN01. Next base: position 60,376 of record JASFLY010000011.1, on the reverse strand, counting down.
CCTCCGCCCGCGCCCGGCCGGCGCCAAGGGCATTCGCCGCCCGAGCCACCGCCCGGGCGTCCAGCCGCGATATATACCCGGCCTCTTCGGCGCATACTACTTGCGTGTAAGTGGCAGCCGGCAGCCGTTCTAGCCAATCGACGGGGGCTCCCTGGGCGCGGGCCATCTCGTCCAGTTTCCCGAAGGCGCGTCCCTCCTCGAGCGCGCGGTCCAGTTTCCCCGGCGCGTCCTCGGCCGAGGCGACGCCCGCCAGCACCAGCATCTCGGCGGCGACGCACCGGGAAATTTCGACGAGGTCTTCCGGCTCCCGGCCGCGCAAAGCGTCCGCCGCTTCCCGGACCTCGAGCGCGTTCCCGACCGCCCGGCCCACCGGCTCGTCCATGGCCGTTACTATCGCCACCGCTTGGCGTTTCGAGGCCCGCGCCGCGGCCACCAGGCGCTCCGCCAGGTCCCGCGCCCCGGCCTCGTCGGGCACGAAGGCCCCGCTCCCGGCCTTGACGTCAAAGACGAACGCCGGCGCCCCGCCCGCCAATTTCTTGCTTAATATACTCGCGACGATGAGCGGCGTCGCCTCCACCGTCGCGGTGGCGTCCCGCAGGGCGTACAGTATCTTGTCGGCGGGGGCTATGTTCCGGGCCTCCGCGACCGTCCACCCCACGCGGTCGGCCAGCGCCCGTAAGCGGCGAGCCGAGAGGGCCAAATCGAGGCCCGGCACCGACGCCAGCTTGTCGATGGTCCCGCCGGTGTGCCCCAACCCCCGGCCCGACAGCTTGGCTATACGGGCCCCGCAAGCCGCCGCCCACGGCGCCGCGACGAGCGTAACGCTGTCCCCCACGCCGCCGGTGGAGTGCTTGTCGACGTAGGGCCCGGGGCTCAGCCGCAACCTTTCTCCGGAGGCCGCCATCGCCGACGTGAGCGAGGCGGTCTCGGCCTCGTCCATCCCGCGGAAGTATATGGCCATGAGGAACGCGGCTATCTGGTAGTCCGGCAGTTCGCCCGCGACAACCGCCGTGACGAAGCGTCGCCACTCATCCCCGGATACGGCGCCGCCGTCCCGTTTCCGCGCGATGATATCCTTGAACCAGGCACCCATTTATTTTAAAAGCCGCCCGACGGCGGCTTCGGCGTGGCGTCAAAGCCTTATTATTTCGTTAAAACTTCCACCAACGCGCGCGCCGACGTCGTCACGAAACCTTCGCATAGTCTTTGGGCTATCTTTTCATCTCTGAATTTCTCGCGGCCTTCCGAGCTGCTTAAATCGTACCCCGTAAGCTCCCGGCAGCCTATGTTCCCGAACCGGTTTTCGAAAGAACCGACTATCTCGTTTACCGACTCGTACGTGCGGTCCTTGGCCTTGCGAACCTCGTCCTCGTTATCTCCCGCCGGCCGGCCGCGGATCAGGCCCAGGGCCATTACGGCCCCCGTTACCGCGCCGCACACCTCTCCCCGACGGCCGATCCCGCCGCCGAAACCCCCGGCGGCCGCCGGGAAACAAGTTTGCCCCGGCGCAAACGCCTCGGCCACGGCGGTCGACACGGCTTCGGCGCAGTTGTAGCCGCCGCGGAACAGGGCCAGGGCCCGGGCCGCTACGCTCTCCGCGTCGTACGATTCTCGGGGGGAGTGTTCGTCCATCAACGCCCAACGACGCCGGCCGGGGAGGCCGGACCTTACTCGTCGCCTCCCTCCCCCTCTTCCTCGTCGCCCTCGCCGAGGTGGAAGCGGATCCAGCGGTCCTCGCCCCAGGCGCGAAGCTGGGAGGAATATATCTTGGGCCGGCCGCCGGCTTCCAGGTTGATCTGGGCGTACTTCGTGCAATCGTTTATTTCGGCGCACTGGGCGCAGTAACGATACCCTCGTTCGTCGAGGCATTTGGTTATTTTACAGGCGGCGTTGTAGCAGTCTTCCGCCGGCCCCTGGCACCCCTCGCATTTTATCTCGTCCGGCCCTACGCCCATTTCCGCGGCCAACGCCTTAACCGCCATGCCGTCCTCGACGTGGAAGGCCACGTATATTCGACACTCGCCGCAATATTTCCCGCACCGGCCTATTAACTTCCGTTCCATAAGAAACCTCAGTCGTTTAGAATGTCGAGTAAATCGGGGGCGATAACCGCTGCCGTTATCGTCAGTTCGGCCTGCCTTGCGGCGCCGGAACGCACGAACAGCTCGGGCATCGGGACCCGCGCCGGGAAATCCGTGAACTTGGCCGCGAAGGCCTCTTCGCCGGCTATCAATTCCGCCCGGGCTTCCTTTTCCCCCGCGAGCGCGCGCCGGCACAACTCCATCTTCTCGTCTATGTTCGCCGCCCGGCCCTCATCTTCCTCCCGGGCCGCGCTCGCCAACAGCGCCTGCTCGGCGGCACGCAACAGCGCGGGGACGTACGCCCCGGCCCACATATAGGCGTAGGCCAGGAGTTTCCACGTTCGGGGATTGGCCGAACGCCGGTTTACCTCTCCCACGTAGAGCTCTATCTGCTGCCACACCGTGAGGAGGCTATTGAGAGCCCGAATAGGGTCGTCGTCCCCCTCGGGGCGCTCCGCCGGCCCGCCCTCTCGTTCCCAGAACGCCAGACACCGCTCAACCGCGGCCGCGGCGTCGCCGGCCTCGACCAAAGCGATTATCCCGGCCCAGACGTCGGCAGCCATTTTAATCGAACGCCCCGGCTTCGAGGCGCCCCTCTTCGATGAGGAGGCGTTTGAACGCTTCGAAAACGTCGCGGTCGAACTGGTCGCCGGCGCCGTCCTCAAGAAGGCTCACGGCCTGGGGAACGGTCATGGGACCGCGGTAATGTCGCCGTGACGTAACGGCGTCGAAGACGTCGGCCACGGCTATAATGCGACCGCCCGGCGATATCTCGTCACCCTTGAGGCCGTTCGGATAACCCGAACCGTCCAAGCGCTCGTGGTGATGCGCCGCGACGACCGGCACCTCGCGCAGCCGGTCCTCGAAGCTGATACGCATCAATATCTGTTGGGTATAGAGAACGTGTTTTTTTATGACCTCGTACTCGGCCGGCGTCAGCGTGGTCGGCTTGCGCAGGATCTCGTCCGGTACGCCGATCTTCCCGTAGTCGTGCAGCAACGCGGCGTAGCGGACGACCTCGATTTCGTCGGAGGGGAAGCCAAGCTTCTTGGCCGTTCCCACGGCGTAGCGCATCACGCCCCGGCTGTGGCCGGCCGTAAGCGGGTCCCGCGACTCGATCGTCTCGGCCAGCGTGTCGAGGAAACTGTCGAGCATCCTCTTGCGGGCCTCGAGCAGACGGGCGTACTGGATGTAGACGGCGGCCTGCGTCGCGATGGCCTCCAGGAACTTCACGTCGTCCGGCGCGAAACCTCCGTCGGTTTTATTAATGCACTGGAAGACGCCGATGCGCTCTCCGCCGGGATTGATCATGGCCACACACAACATGTTCCGGGTCGTATAGCCGGTACGGCGGTCCACGTCCTTGTTCCACCGGGGGTCCTGCGTCACGTCCTCCACGACGGTCGCCTCGCCCGTCATGGCAACCCATCCGGCCACGCCGGCGTCCTCCGCCATCCGTATCTCGCGGAGTTCGCCCTCCGCGACGACGGTCCATACCTCGCGCTTCTCGCGATCGTGCAGCCAGACCGACGACCGCTCCACACCCACGGCCTCGGATGTCCGCCGCGCCACGAGCGCGAGCAGCGCCGAAAGCTCACTCTCGTCCGAGAAGGACCGGGATATCTCCACCAGCGTGCGGAGCCGTTTCTCGGCCAGGCCGGCGTGGGGGCTGTCGCCGTTTCCGTTATTTCCGTTCCGCATAAGATACTTCCGTCGGCGAGAGGAAGCGGTTGAGTACGCGCCGCACGCCCACGTCGACCAGCGCCGAGTCGTGCTTCTTTAAAAGGAGCGCCGCCAGCGGCTGGAGGTCCTGAATGAGCGCGGCCTGGCGCGGCCGGCTAAGGACCTCCGCGGTTAACGATAACTCGTACCGGAAGAGTTCGAACAGGCCGGCGGCGAGTTCGTCGTTGCGCGACTCGGGGTCGAAGGCCAGGAGGTTCTCGAGCACCACGCCCTTGTTCAAAACACCCTTGGCTGTATGCCAAGCCCCACGCAGGAGCGGGAACGTATCGCAACGCGCCGCGGCGGCCTCGCTAAGTCCGCGCACGGCGTCCTCCCCCGCGTCCTCGGATACGGCGAAGGTCACCTGGGCGAATAGTTCGTTGTATATCTCCAGCAGCGCCGCGGCGCCCGAGGTGTCGGCGGCGGCGGCTTCCGTCTTCGCCTTGACTCCCGTCGAACGGATAATGCCGTTCTCCAGCAGGCGGCAGACCACCGCGCAGGTCTCGATGTCGGAGAGATTGCTCGTCGCGGCTATGTCGACGACCGAGCGCCGGCCGTTGACAAGCGACAGGATGTGCCACTCGTCGTCGTCGAACTTCACCGCGCCCTTTCCCTTCGCCGGCGCGGGGACTATTTCGAGTACGACGTCGAGGTCCGGCAGCATCCCCTTGATGCGGTTCCACTCGTCGACCGCCGCGGCCGCGTCCATTATTATGGCCTGGATGTCGAAGCCGACGGAAATTTCCTCCGGCCACCCCTGCTCCCCCTCCCGGAATTCGAAGTGGCCGCCCCACCACTGGAAGAGGTTCGTTATGATCATCCGGCCCTGGGTCTTGAGGCCGCTAACGAGCCGTTCGTGGGGCAAGAGGCCGTGCTCCAGAAGGCACAGGCCGAAGGGCCGGCCCGACTGGTCCTGGGACATGCGGACCCGCTCCACCGCGGAAGCGTCGACATAACCTTCCCGCACGAGCACGCTGCCGAGCTTCTCGCGTTCATCGGTGCTCGACGCGTATACCAGCATCCCTTCCCGGAAATAAAGCCGCTTCTCCTCGGCGCCCCGGCGGATGGACAGCGCGCCGGTCTTCCGGGCGGTGCTCAACAGCTGCAGGATATCCGGGAGGTTAAGGGTTTCGAGATCGCCTTTGAATGCCATATTATTACCTTATCCGGAGGAGTATAACGTCGCCCGCGACCTTTCGCAACCCCTTATAGCGGGCGATCAGGCCGCGGGTTTATCGACCTCGATGCCGACGAGTCTGGCGGCCCGGGGGGTAGCCCGCAGGACCCGAAAACGGTACGGCGGCCAAACGTATTCTTCGCCGGACGAGGGGACTCTCCCCAACCGCGACGTGAGGAAGCCGCCGAGCGTAATGTAATCGCCGGCCGGCAGCGGCGCCGGCATCCGTTCGTTGAAATAGTTTATCGTGACGCGGGCGTCGGCGGTGTACCCTTCGCCGTGGCGAATCAGGCCCGCGGCCCCCCAGTCGTATTCGTCCTCTATCTCCCCCACTATCTCCTCGACGATGTCCTCCTGGGTCAGAATCCCGACGGCCGCGCCGGCCTCGTCGCGGGCCACGGCCATGTCTATCCGCCGGGGGGCCAGGCGCGGGAGAAGGTCCTCCACGCTGTCATCGGGCGAGACGTATACCGGCCTCCACAAATAGGATTTGACGGAGGTGTCGGCCGTCGACGTTATTAGGTCGCGCGCCACCACGACACCGACGACGTTCTCCGGGGCGTCACGGTAAACCGGGTATTTGGAGTATCCGCTGTCCGCGAGCGCGGCCACGACGTCGGCCTTGGTCGCCGTCTCCGGAAAGGAAATAACGTCGGCCAGCGGGACCATAACCTGCTCCACCGTCGTTTCGCCGAAACCGAATATCCGGCGGATGATACGGCGTTGCAGTACCTCCGTCCGGGTGCGGGGCCCCCGAGCCGTGAGGATGGCCCGCAACTCCTCCCGAGAGGCGAAGGGCAAACGTTCCGCCCGTACGCGGACGAAGCCGAGCAGGCCTCCGGCGACGACGTTCACCCCCCATACCACCGGCTTGAAGATTTTGTCCAATACGTTTACGGCCGGGGCGAAAGACATCGCGAAATAATCCGCGTCCTCGAGCACTATCGACTTGGGTATTATCTCGGAGAACAACGTCAACAGCACCGTCATGACGACCGTGGCGGCGAGCACCCCCGCGGCTTCCCCGGAATAACGCTCGGCCGCCACCGTCAGAAGCGACGTCGCGATAACGAGCGAGACGTTGTTGCCGAAGAGGATGGAGGTCAGGAAGGTGTCCGGCTTGTCGAGAAAGGACAGAACACGAGCCGCCCGGCGGTCGCCGGTGGCCGCCAGGTGCCGCAAGCGCATCCGGTTGGCCGCCAGGACCGCCGTCTCGGCCGACGAGAAGAATCCGGCCGAGAAGACCAGCGCAAGCGCGACCAGTATATAAAGGACGTCCACTTACGGTTCCTCCCCCGCCAGTTTCTCGACCCGAACGTCGGTTATCCGGTGGGGTTCCGCCGCCTCCACCGTAAACAGCAGATTGGCCTCCCGGTACGACTCCCCCGTCGCCGGTATATGACCCAGCCGGTTCAACAGGTACCCGCCGATGGTCTCGGCCTCCTCGTCCCGGAGGTTGGTGCCGGCGTAGTCGTTGAAGTCCTCGAGGTCGGCGTCCGCGGCGATTACGAAGCGCCGGGCCCCCAGGTAACGTACCGGCTCGGCCGGGCCGCCGACGATTTCGCGAAGCATGTCCGTCATGGTGACCAGGCCGTCGAGGGCGCCGTACTCGTCCACCACGAGCGCGATATGAGTCCGATTCCTAATGAAATCTATGAAGAGATTGACGGCGGGTTGGCTGTCGGTAACGAAATGGGGCGGCCGGACCACGTCCCCCAGGGTCCGGGGCGGTTCTTCCCCGGCGAGGAGCATATCTTTGACGTAAAGAATGCCGACGACGTTCTCTAGCGAATCCCGATACACGGGGATCCGGGCGAACGGCGAATCCGCGACCTCGGCCGCGGCCTCTCGGAAATCGGCGTCCTCCGGCAGGGCGTATATCTTCGTGCGGGGAGTGGCGATTTCGCCGGCCGTCCGGTCGGCCAGGGCGACGACCCGCTCGATCATTTCGCGCTCTACGTCGTCGAGAACCCCTTCGGCCTCGCTCTCTCGCAAGAGGCCGTAAATATCCTCCACGCCCGGCTCGAGGCTCTGCCGCGGCGGCCGGGTGGCGAGGTAGTCCGTGAGCGCCACCGCCGCCCGATTGAGCGGGTAGAAAACCCAGAATATGAATTTTATGAAAGGGGAAGTGAGGGCCGCGCCCCGTTCCGGCCAAGCGACGCCCAGCGTCTTGGGAAGAGTTTCGGCGAAGACGAAAATCGCGAGTGTCATCGCCACGGCCGCTACCGCCGGCCCGTACAACGGATGGACGCGCACGCCGAGCGTCGTCGCGAGCGAGGTCGCGGCGGCCAGCGCGAACATATTACCGATTACGATGGTTACGAGAAGACGGCGAGGCCGGGCCAGAAGGGACCGCACCAGCGGCGCGGTCAACGCCCGGCGGAGTTTCATCCGGCGAAGACGTACGTTCCCCAGCGAGAAAAGCGCGCTTTCGGCCATCGAGAAAAACGCGCTCGCCAAAAGCGACGCCGCGAGCAGTAAGGCTATGCCGAGATCACTCAACGTCCTCCGCCGACCCCTTATCGGGAGTCGGCCCACGCTCCCACGGTTTCGCCGGTGTACGCCGCGTAGGCGTCCTCCCGGAAAAGCAGGCCAACGAGTAGCCCCGGATCGTCGGGGCTGACGACCGGCAAACTCTCCACGTCCAGCCGCTCGAATTTATCCCAAACGGTATATAACGTTTCCGTTTCCTTAACCGTCACGACGTTTCGCTTCGCCAGTTCTTCCGCCACGACCAAATTGGAAAACGAGGGCTCGTTTATCCAACGCCGCAAGATAGTGGTCGATATCACGCCGACCAATCGGCCTTCGCCGTCAACCACGGGAAAGGAGTTCTGTCGGGCTTCCCGGACGAAGCTTATTAGCTGGTCGAACAACATACCGCCGTATATCGTTTCGTACTCCGTTCGCATTACGTCGCGGGCGTTAATAGCCTTTAAGATGTCGACGTCCTTGCCCTCGCGCAAATTGATCCCCGCCCGGCGTATCTTAGTCGTATAAATCGACAAGTCGCTGACGCGCCGGGCCACGAACATCGCCACGACACACGCCAACATAAGCGGCAGGACGATCGTGTAATTATCCGTCATCTCGAATAATATAACGACCGCCGTGAGCGGCGCGTACGTTGCGCTCGCCACCATGGCCCCCATCCCGACGAGCGCGTACGCCCCGGGTTGGGCCGTGAACCCCGGGAAGATTCCCCGGGCCGCCAAACCGAAGGCGCTACCCAGCACCGCACCCATAAACAGCGACGGCGCGAATATGCCGCCGGAGCCACCCGAACCGAGCGTACTGGTCGTGGCGAAGAGTTTCCCCGCGAATAATAGCAAGAGGAATATTAACGGATACAGGCCGCTGACCGCGTGGTCTATCGGCTCGTAACCCGTACCCAATATCTCCGGGAGAAATATCCCTAGGCCCCCGACCAAAGCGCCGCCTATCATCGCTTTAATCGGCCCGGGTATGCGCCGAAGCACTTTATCGTAAAGGTCCTCCTGAGCGTAAAGGAACCGGGTGAACAAAAGCCCGGCGAACCCGGCGATGATACCCAGGACGGCGTAGAGGGGAAATTCGGCGACGGAACGTAATTGGAAATGGAGGACCGTTAGCGAGGGAGTATTACCGAAATACCATCGCCCCACCTCGGCTCCCACGACCGACGAAATTACGACCGGCGCGAAATTAGAGAACGCGAAATCGCCGAGGATGACCTCGAGCGAGAACAACGCGCCCGCGATAGGCGCATTGAAAGTGGCGGCGATGCCGGCGGCGGCGCCACAACCTACGAGCGTGCGGACCCGTTGACCCGAGAGGTGGAGAGCCTGTCCCACGGCGCTGCCGATACTCGAGCCTATCTGTACGATGGGCCCCTCCCGGCCCGCCGACCCGCCGGACCCTATACATATGGATGAGGCAATCGCTTTGACGAGAGCCACCCGCGGCCTGATGATGCCGCCGCGAACGGCGACCGCGGCCATGACCTCCGGCACGCCGTGCCCCTTGGCCTCCCGGGCGAAGAAGTGCGTCAAGAGACCTACGACGAGGCCGCCTCCCCCGGTGATTATCGGGAGGGCGGCTCTTCCGTACGGCAGATTGGCCTCGGCCCACCCCCAGGCCCGTTCCAGAAGGATTACGTTGAAAAACGTAATAAGTTCGCGGAACACAATGGCCGCGCCGCCCGTAATCGCGCCGATAAAAACGGCCAGAATAATCGGGCCGAAGTGGCGGTGTCCGGTTAGTCGGTAGAAAAGGCGGCCGCACTTAACGGGCCAGCTACTTGGGCATTCGTCGTCGGTATTCAAAGTTAGCTCGTCAGGTCAGGGACGCAAACGATTGAGCATCCGGGGGAAAGGTATGGCCTCACGGATATGCTTCAGGCCGCATATCCACGTGACGGTCCGGCCCAGGCCCAGGCCGAATCCGGCGGTAGAAACGCCGCCGTAGCGCCGGAGGTCCAGGTACCACTCCAACGGCTCGAGCGGCAAGCCGTGGGCGGCTATGTTTTCCAGCAGTTTATTCAGGTCGTTCTCGCGGCACGAACCGCCGATTATTTCGCCGTAGCCCTCGGGCGCGAAGACGTCCATCGAATAAGTTAGTTCCGGGTCGTCCTCGCAACGCAACATGTAAAACGCCTTGGCGTCCAACGGGAACTTCTCCACGATGAACGGTACGTCGAAATCTTCCGCCAGCGCCGTCTGCTCGTCGCCGCCCAGGTCCTCGCCCGGCGATACGTCGAGCCCCTTGGCCTTGAGCATATCGAAGGCCTCGGCGTACGTGACGCGCGGGAAGGGAGCGCCGATGCGCTCGAGCGCGGCCACGTCCCGTTCCAGGAGTTCGAGTTCGGGCCGCCGCTCTTCCAGAACGGCGCCGATTATATAGGTTATAAAATCCTCGGCCAGGGCGACGTTGCCCTCGTGGTCCAGGAAGGCTACCTCCGGCTCGACCATCCAGAATTCCATGACGTGCCGTCGGGTCTTAGACTTCTCGGCGCGGAAGGTGGGGCCGGCGCTGTACACCCGGCCCAGGGCCGCCGCGGCCGCCTCGTTGTACAACTGGCCGCTCTGACTCAGGTAGGCGGGCGTGCCGAAATAGTCCGTCTGAAAGAGCGTCGTCGTGCCTTCGCAGGAGGTCGGCGTCAGTATAGGCGGGTCGACGCGTACGAAATTCCGCTCGTCGAAAAAGCGGCCTATGGCGTGCTCGATCGTCGAACGCACCTTCATTATGGCTTCCTGTCGGCTCTGGCGTAGCCACAGGTGACGGTGATCCAACAGGAAGTCGACGCCGTGCTCTTTCTTCTGAATAGGGTACTCTTGGGCGATGGAAATAATTTCGAGGTCGCGGACCAGGAGTTCGACGCCGCCGGGCGCCCGTTTGTCCTCGCGCACGGCGCCGGTTATCCGCACCGACGATTCGATGGTGAGTTCGGCGCAACGGGCGAAGACTTCGGCCGGGACGTCGTCCGCGGCGCAGACGGCCTGAACGCGGCCGCTGCCGTCGCGTAATTGTAAAAAGGAGATCTTCCCGCTGCTGCGGAAATTGTAAACCCATCCGGCCACGGCCACGTCTTCGCCGACGTGGCCGGCCAGTTCCGTTATCCAGACGCGCACCTCGGCCACTACCGGCCCCCGGTCGGTTTGGTATATACGCCCCGTCTCCGGAGGTTGAGCCAGGCCGCCAGCGCGCACCCGAAGAGAACGATACTCATAATCTGAGGGGTGGTGAGGGACAGGAAAATAGCCTCGTTATCGCCCCGCCAGAATTCCACCGCGAAACGATAGATGGGATACAGTATCAGGTAACCCCAAAATATCTGGCCGTCGAAACTACGGCGTCGCCACGCCAGCAGGAGGATCCCGAAAATTACCAGGTTCGCCAGGACCGCGTAGAGCTGCACCGGATGGAGGTGGATGTCGGGATTCGGCTGACCGGAAAAGAACGCCATGAACTCTAGCTTGGTGATGAAGTTCCCGGCGCCGGACCCGGAGGCGAACTTGACGCCCCACGGGAGCGTGGTCGGTTTCCCGTAGCAACACCCGTTCAGGAAACACCCCACCCGGGTGATGGCGTAACCGAGAGCTATCTGCGGCGCGATGAGGTCTCCGCCGAGCCAGGGCGGTATCCCTCGGCGCTTCATAAATATTATGGCCGTTACGACCGCGGTGAAGAGGCCACCGTAGAAGATAAGGCCGCCGTGCCAGATTTTTAATATGTTTATCGGATGTTCGATGTACGCCGGGAGGTTAAACAGGATGAAGAACACCCGTGACCCGACGATGGCCATGATAACAACCCAGAACCCCATGTCCACGAAGTCGTTGAACTTGAGGCCTATCTTACGCGCGTGGCGCGCCGTAAGCAGTATTCCCAGCACGAACGCGACGGCGATGGCGACGCCGTACGACTTGATGGCCATCGTGTCGCTTATTCTCCAGATAACCGGATACAAGAAACCCTCCTCGGGATCGTCGTTCCCGGATACTTACTGCGGCGTTATAGTCAGGTCGTCGAAGTACGCGGTCGCGTCGCGGACCTCGAAACCCATTGGCCCCTGCAACAAACCGATGTCGGTCGCCGCGGCGACGTTCGTCCCGCTTATCTCCATCGAGAGCTCGCTGCCCGAAGCGTAAGCCGTCACGGTAAAGGGCGAGCCCACCACGAGCGCCGGCACCTTATTGGCCGAAAGCACTATCGGTTTGCCCTTGGCCGGGATTTTCCGGATGCGCGCCGTCTTCTTGCCCGGAACGATTTCGAAGGAGTACCGGTCGCCGCCCTTGGGATTAACCCGCATCGCCAGCGCCGCCCAGCCGTTATCGTTGTCCGTCTTTTGTACGAAGACGGTACAGGTGGCCGCATAATTCGCCCCCGGGTCGTAGTTGACGCCTACCAGGCTGTTGCGGACCTTGAGCATGCCGTTCTCGGGTTTGACGACGGCGTCCTCCCCCGTCTGCCATACTGCGAAGTCGGCATCGGTCACGGCCTCGAAATCGCTGGAGAAACCTTCTCCGGCGGGTACCGTTACGCCCCATTCTTCCAGATACCCTGTGTAGTAAAGGCCGCCGACACACACTACGGCCAGCACCGCAACCACGGCGACGATAGCCCCGACGATACAACAGCCTTTCTTGCTTTTCTTCTTGGGCTGAGTATCGGGCCCTTCGTCCAGCTCCTGGTCCAACCGGTCGAGCACCGAGCTGTCCGGCGCCGGCGCGGCCTTCTTCTCGGCCGTCGGCGGGGGCGTAGGCGGCTTGGCCGGTTCGGCGGGGGCCTTCGGTTTTTCAGCCGGAGCCTTAGGTTCCTCGGGAGCTTTCGGCTCTTCAGCCGGAGCCTTCGGCTCTTCGGCCGGGGCCTTGGGCTCTGCGGAAGGAGCCTGCGGCTCCTCGGCCGGGGTTTTCGGTTTCTCGGGAGGAGCCTTCGGTTCCTCGGAGGGGGCCTTCGGTTTCTCAGGAGGAACCTTTGGTTCTTCGGCCGGAGCCTTGGGTTCCTCGGGAGCTTTCGGCTCTTCAGCCGGAGCCTTCGGCTCTTCGGCCGGGGCTTCTCGCTTGGCGCCGCAATTTATGCAAAAAGTAGCGCCGGATTCGTATGGCGTCCCACAACTCGGGCAACGCTCTTCCGCCATGTCTGACCTCCGTGGTTTTCAAACCACAAAAAAAATATCCCGGTAGGGCTTTATTCTCCCGATTTCGCTCAAACGGCGCTCGCGACCGGCCTCGACGTTCCGCCCTATTCGGCGATGACGACGACGGTCCCGGGCGATACCAGCGATACGAGTTCGCCGGCGTGCTCGTTATACATTCTAACGCAACCGTGGGACGCCGCAGTGCCGATACTCGGCGGTTCGTTCGTCCCATGGAGGCCGTAACCTTTTTTGCTTATACCGATGAACCAATCGCCCAGGCCGTTGTCGGGTCCGGGCGGGATGGCCTTCCCCTGCCAGTACCAGGTCGGCTTCTCGAGCGTAACCGTAACCTCGTACCGGCCCGTGGGGGTGGGGCTTTCGGGTTTGCCTATGGCGCAGGGCCAGACTTCCGCCAGTTCGCCGTTCTGGAGGAAGTAAACGGCTTTCTCGGCTTTTTTCACGAGGACGCCGTTACCCGGAGCATCTTCCCACGGCGGGCCGGCCGCGTCCCAACCTACTATCATTTCTATCTGCGCGAGCCCCGGGACCGAAGCGACCGAGCCGACGCCGACTACCTCGCGGACGGCGTTCGCCTGGACGAGATGCGCGTCGTCGCAAAGTATCGTCGTCTCGCGGAGCGAGTAGTCCAGATTGCCATTGGCGTCGCGGTAACTTTCGACCTCCGCGCCTACGTCGACGCCGAGCTTGGCCGCTATTTCCCGACATACGTCGGCCCTTCCGGCGCCGTTTATAATTTTAACCGGTACTTCGGCGGGGGGTTCCTCGGCCGGCGGCAGGTCTTCCGCGGAACCGGTACAACCCCAAAGAGCCAAGGACGATACCGCAACCGTCAACAAGCATAGCCAGGCCTCGCGCCACTTAATCCTACTTATTCTCATGGGTAATAAGACACCACTTCGTCACGTGGCCGCCTCGGCGGAGCCTGGCCCGGGGCCGACCCTTGTTCACTTTGGCCCAGGGCGATCATGGCCAGGAGTTCCCACTTGCCTTCGGGCCGTACGAGTTCTTCGATTGCGTCCTTCGCTATCAGGGGCGCCGTCATCCAACAGCCGGCGTAACCCAGCGCGTGCGCCGCCAGAAGCATGTTTTCGGCGGCTGCGGCCACGCTTTGTATCGATGCGTTTTCCCGCGTACTGACGGATAACTCCGGCGCGTAGCGGCTCAACAAACGCTCCAGGAGGGCCCGGTAAGGCTCGACAAAACAACAGATTACGGCGGAGGAATCTTCGAAGAACGTAATATATTGCACGTAGCCGTCGAAACTTTTCCGGGCGCTGGCGGATGAGATGCGTTCCGCGATTTCTTCCACCTTTGCGGCCGCCGCATTCTTAAACTTGTTTATCAAGTCGCGGTTCTTAACAACCGCGAAATGCCACGGTTGCTGATTCGACCCGGAAGGAGCGTAAAGGCCGGCTTCGATTATGGCCTCCATATCCCCCTCGGGAATAGGGGCCGGCGACATACGCCGCACGGAGCGGCGCGTTTTCAATATTTTCAAGAATTCCTGGGGGTCGCACGACATAAAGTGATACTTCCGATTGTAAGCCTTAAGGCGCTGATAACTAATCGGTGTCGATGCCTAGGCGCAAGCGCTCCTTGGTAACCGTATTATGTGCCCGGGAGATGGGCTCGGGTATACGATAACGCGGCGAGAGTTGCAACACGAGGTCCTCGGCCCAATCCAGCTTGCTCCGATGTCCCACCGAAACGTATATCGGTTTGACGCCGTCCCGCGTCCTCAGAACCGTTCCTATCCGCTCGCCGTTGTGCTTGAGAGCGCCCCGGGCGCCTTTTTTCTTGCCCAGTCGTTTCGGTTCGTCACCCACCAGCCGCGACTTGGCGCAACCGATAGTAGGTATATCCAAGAGCACACCCAGATGGGAAGCGATGCCGAAGCGCCGGGGGTGCGCTATCCCCTGGCCGTCGACCAGGAGCACGTCGATTTTCTTTTTAAGCGGCTCCAACACGTCGTAACAGATGGGCGCCTCCCGGAAGCTGAGAAGGCTCGGGACGTAAGGGAATGGCGTCGCGGCCTTCTTGCATACGACGTCCACCGTCTCGAGATCCGGGAAAGATAGGATGACGACCGCGCCGACGTTCAATTCCCGGCCGCGGTGATACGCCACATCCACGCCGGCGACGTAGCGCACGCGCCGCGGGCGGGCCGTGTACTTGACCTTGCCGGCCAGCTCGCGCTGGAGCGCGAGCGCCTCTTTGATATCCTTCGGGAAATAAGGCTTCATAGTATCATTGCGTACCGGCCGGTTTCGTAATCGCAACCAACACGACCCCGGAGCATATCAACAATAACCCCACGACGCGCGTCCACGTTACCTTGTCGCCGAAAAACCACCAAGAGAGGAAGAACACCAGAACGTAACCCAGCGCGACCATTGGATACGCGTACGAAAGTTCCGTCCGGCTTAAGACTACCAGCCAGGATATGGATGAAAGGCCGTAAGAGAAAAGCCCCAACAATACGAACGGTTTGAGCAGCGTATGAAAGAGAGCTTTATTTATACCGGTAATCGCGCCATCCGTACCGACGCCGTACTTCAAGAATATCTGGCCGGTCACACCGAGCGCTACCGATAGTAATATCAAAGCGACTGTTTTCACATTACCTCCGTATCGTCCCGGTTCGCCCGGCCTCAGGAGGGCCGGCGGCGTAGACGACGTCTGAAATCACGAATGCCGTAATACACACGGGCGGCGCGCGCAGGCTTTAGATAAACCGCTTCGTCCGCACACGTTTCGTAACAACACAAACATTGAATGCATTTCTTACCGTCGATAACGGCCGTGTCTCCCGACATCCACACGGCGCCGACCGGACACGACTCGGCGCAACGCCGACACCCGGTACACTTCTCCGCCGCAACGGCCGGCGCAATTACGAACTGCCGGCCGACGAATCGGAGTAAGGGCCGGGGAAGATGCCGCAGCCACAGACTGCCCGGAGCCGCCACGTCGTCGAAGACGAGGTCCGCTAAGCGGGTCTTGCCGACCGGCACTACCGGCGGCTCCGCCGGCGTCAGGCCTCGTTCGATGGAAATCCTGACCGTCGGCACCTCGGCCGGTTCGAAACCCAGCACCCGGGCCAACACGACGTCAATGGCAGCAGCGTTCCGTCCCGCCACGACGAGGCCGAATTTCCGGGCTTCCCCGGAGGCCGGCCCATCTCCCTCCAATCCCACTATCGCATCGACGAACGTAAAACGGGGCGCGTACGCCGGCAATAGGTCCACCAGCAATTCGGAGAAATCGTCCGGGTGAGGCGCCAGCCGATGCAGTTCCGCCTTCGCCAATCCCGGAATCAACCCCATGCAGTTTTTTACGGCCCCGGTAAGAATCGTCAGAAAATGGGTCTTTAGTTTCGGTAAACTTACCACCGCGGCGCTTTCTGCCGCCGCCGTTACGCGGATTTCTTTTAAGAAACGGCTCTCGACAGAGCGACCTACGGACCCGCCCCCTTCGAAGGATATCATCTCCAGGCCGGCCGCTTCGGCCGCGGCCGCGGCCCCCGTGTTCTCCCAGACCCGCCTAATCCCCTTAACCGCTCCCGCAGGGCTATCGCCGACGACGGCATCCCTGCCCGCCCGTTTCAAAAGCTTCCCGACGACTTCGATAAAAACGGGATGGGTCGTAACCGCCCGGTCGGGTTCACGTGCCGACATGAGGTTGGGCTTAATCAAAGCCGGCATGCCGGCCGGAACCACCTCGTTCCAACCCCCGGCGGCCTCTACGAGTGTTTCGACGGCTTCGCTTACAGCCCCATACTCGTACGCGGCCACGCGGGCCACGTATACTTCGGCGTCGGCAACACCCTTATAATCTTCGTAACCGTATATCAAATCATTATAATAAACGGTATTCCTTATTTCAAGCAAAGAAAACCGCCGAGCTCGCTTTTTAACGGAATGCGTCCGGGAGAAGGTCGGAAATAGAACGACTTACGTACCCGCCGGCGCCGTCCTCCCATATTACCGTCGCCCTCGGCCCCAATTCCGCGATAACCTGGCGGCAGGCCCCACAAGGCGGGGACGGCCGGTCGGCCGCAATGGCTACGGCCTCGATCCGGCGAGCCCCGGCGGCGATAGCGGCCGCGATGGCGTTTCGTTCCGCGCACACCGTAAGGCCGTACGACGCATTCTCGACGTTGACGCCGACGTACACCCGGCCGTCCTCGCCGAGGACGGCGGCTCCCACCCGGAAATCGGAATAAGGGGCGTACGCCTTATCCCGAACGTCCCGGGCGGCCGCCAGGAGTCGTTCCATTGTGGCCGAATCCACGTGAGGTCACTCCCAAAGAAAGGGCGTCGGCTCGAAGAAGCCGACGCCCCAAGAATCGAAATAGAATCGTTAGTCGGTGTACGTAGCGGACCATTTACCGCCGCCGCCCACGGAGTGAACGATGAGCGTGAATTTCCCGCCGCCCGAAAGCTCGATAATGTTGCCTTCGGTCAGATCGAATTCCCCGAGTTCGTTGCCGCTCTTGCCGAGGACCTTAACGTAGAAAGTGGCGTCCGAGGGATAATCGAATTCCACTTCGATGTAGGTGGATTCGGCGAAGATGTCGAACTTGTTCGAGTCGTTCGTCCCGCGGAGTACCCCGGCCAGAGTCGTCGTATTGCCCACCGTCGACTTGGTTACCTTGCCCTCTTCGGGCGTAACTTCGGGCGTCTTAGTCGGCGTCGGCGTGGGCGTCGAGGTCTCTTCGCCCCCCTTTAACGAACTGCAGGCAACGATAGCGACGCACAGTACGGCCGCCAGAGCCATAGTTACTACGAATTTCGCCTTCAAGAAGCTACCTCCTAGCTCGTATGGTATGATGTGATAAATCCTCTAACTTTCAAAAATACCAATTAAGGCCGCGGGTGTCAAGGGCTTTTTTTTAACTTCCCAACGACCTACGTGATTTAATCCCACGGCCTTTCGCATTGACGTTCGCCTTCGCGGGTGATATTCTGTCGCCCGGATGCCGCTCCCGGCCCTGCTCCTAATCCTGGCCTCGGGTATCGTGTTGGCCGTTTGGAACCTCCTCGTAAAAAAGGCCGAGGACGCTTCCGTCTTTTTCCTCGGCGCCATAATAACGGCTCTCGCCCTTTATACCCCCGTCTTTTTATTGTTACTCGTACCCGGCCTCCCGCCGCTGAACGCCGAGGCCGTCGCGGCCGTATTCCTCGCCGGCCTCATCGAGGGGACTTACTTTATCCTCCTAACCGTCAGCTACCGCCGGGGGGATCTCTCGCTGGTGTACCCGGTCAGCCGGGGGTCGGCGCCTCTCTTCATCGTTGCCGGGGCCGCCGTCTTTCTGTCCGAGCGGGTCACGCTACTCGGGTACGCCGGCATCGGCCTTATCGTTCTGGGCATCGCCGCCGTCGCCTGGCCTACCCGCCGCGCAACCGTCACCGGCCCGGCGGTCGCCCTCTCCCTCCTGACCGGCGTCGCCATCGCCGGCCACCACGTTTGCTACAAGTGGGCGCTCGGTTTCCTCTCCCCCTTCGCCGCCATCTACATGGCCTGGCTCGTGGCCGGGACGACACTAGGGGTTTACTGCCTGGTTACCCGGCCATGGCGTTCCGCCGCCCGTTACCTTCACGCCAACTTCGGCCGCGCCGCGCTGGTCGGCGTGATCTCCATGGCCGGTTTCCTCTGTGCCCTCGTCGCGCTGAACATGACGCTCGTCTCGTACGTCGGCGCCGCGCGCAACGTCGGCATGATCTTCAGCGTTATCTTCGGCGCGCTGTTTTTGAAAGAGGGAGGCCGGCTCCGCCGCTTGGTCGGGGCCGTCGCTATAACGGCCGGCGTCTTCGCGATAGCCTTCGCCTGAAACACCGGCAACCCCATCAATAAGTACGGCGAGCATGAAGCCCGCCCCCCCCATTTATCCGGGCGCCGTCAGGCTTCACCGCCTGACGCCCATCTTTTAAATAGTATCGGATACTCCGGCCACGCGCTTTGGGTCCCACGGCCGGCGACGTTACTAAAGGGGACGACCGTAGGCGCGAATGGCCATTAGCCCCTAAGAGGTTGCCGGTGGCGCCAGATCCCGCTAATTTATTTCCTATATAAAAACACGGCGGCTATGAAAGCCGCCGTTCCTTTTTTCTTATATTTTGCCCGATTTACTTCAGCCTCAAGTGCGAGGGAAGCGATAACGGGCGAACGTTATTCCAAGGCGAACGCTTCGAACGTCGCGCCCGGCGTGTAAAAAAGCGCCAGCGCTTCGTCCGTCTCCCGCCGGAGGACGTTCTCCGGCGCGACGACCGCGCCCAACACGTCGCCGCCGCTTATAAGGATATTGGCGGCCCGGTCGCCGGCTATTATCGAAATAAGGCCGGTCATTCCCGTATCCCCGACCCACGCCAGGAACTCGTCGACGTTGACTACCGCCGAGGGCACCCGGGCGACGATCCGGCGTCCCGAGAGGCCCGCGTTAATAGCCTCGGCCTTCGGCGCGTCCGTCTCGTACAGGGCGCACTCCCGGGCCGAACGGTCGAAAAACGGGGCTAGGCCGGACCATACGTCGTCGAAGCGGCCGAACCCTTCGCCGTCCCATAACAGACAGCAGACGGCCTCCCCTTCCGAAATTAACAACAGGCCCGCCCGGCCGTCCGGAGGACCCACCGCGCAGTAGCCCGAAAAACCCGACTCCCCCAATTTCTTCTTCAAATCGTCGGCCGTCTTCGCCGTGAAAACGTCGCTCGACTCGCCCTCCGGGAGTACCGGCAACGGCGGAATCACCTCCGCAGCCTCGTCCTCTCGTTCCTCCTCGACGTCCTCCACCTTGCAGAGCGATTCCGCCAACTCGGCTGGAATGTTTAAGGGAAAATCATCCTCGTCGGATTTGACGTCTTCGATAAAACGATACTCGCCCTGGTCCCAGGTAAGGATAAGGTAAAGCGCGGCATCCCCTTCCCTACCATTGCCGGAGGCGTGTCGAGCCCGCCCTCGCTCGAAAGTAACGTATATGGTCTCGCCCGCCGGCCCCTTAAAATGAGCAAGGCCGTACGCCCTCGCCCGGTAAATCGCCGCAAGGACCTCGGCCGCTTTCGTTTCCTCCAATTCGCCGCTTTTATCTATGTCCACTTCTCGCAACCGCCCCGGTAGTATTCGAACTGTACGCGAATATATCTATATCATAACGGGGGCCCGGCGTCAAACGCTGCTATTAGCGGTTGCGCTTGCCCGGTAATAATGTTATTTTCCCCCGTGGCAGTAATCAAATCGAAACACGTCGAGTTCGAAGTTTTCGTCACCCTCCGCGTCATCGACCGCGTCGCCCTGACCGCGCGCCAGGCGCTTACGGATAGGCTGGGTTACGGCGCCGTTCTGGCCGACCTGAAACGGCGGGACTACTACCGCGTCGCCGTGGCCGGCGACGAGGACGAGTCCCTCGAGTACGTCCGCAAGGTGGCCGAGGCCAGCAACCTCTTCGCGAACCCCAACAAGGAAACCTATACCGTGGGTCCGATAAACCGCCCGCTGAGCAGGGACGCCCGTTTCGTGGCGCTCGTTTATCCTCGCGAGGGGTTGTACGACGAAGCCCTGTGCACGCACGTATCGCTCGACCTGGGGTACGACCGCGTCGTCGCCGCCGGCCGGGGCGTCGCCTGGACCCTCGATTTATCGCCCGGCTCCGACGAGAAATACGTCGAAGAAATCCTCGTTACGAGCGAACGCGGCAAGGGCCTGCTCCTCAACCCCCACGCCGAACAGTACGAGATAATCTAGCGCTCGCCGAAAATAGCCCGTCCCACCCGTACCATATTCGACCCCTCCTCGATAGCCAACTCGAAGTCGTCCGTCATACCCATCGATAGATAACGGAACGCCGGCCCCAGGGCCGCGCGGCCCTCCTCGAACAGACGTCGGAGTTTGGCGAAAGCCGCTGCCGTGGCCGCTTCCCCGCCCCCCAACGGTCCGACGGTCATGTAACCTTCCAGGCTCAACGCCGGCATCGACGCGACGTACGCCGCGAAGTCGGCCGCCTCTTCCGGTGGCACGCCGAACTTGCTTTCCTCCCCGCTGGTGTTAACCTCGATTAGTATCGGCAGGACGAGGTCGGCCTCCGCCGCCCTGGCCGCGAGCGCGTCCGCGAGGCGCCGGCTATCCAACGATTCCACCATATCGAACAGGCCGACGGCTCGGCCGGCCTTGTTGCGTTGCAGGTGGCCCACCATATGCCAACGACAATCCAGGTTCGCCAGCTCCCCTATCTTGCCCTCGGCCTCCTGTACGCGATTCTCCCCCACTACGGTGACACCCGCCGCGACGGCGGCCCGGACTTCCTCGGGCGTCCTCGTCTTGCTCACGGCGACGAGGCAAACGTCTTCCGGGTCGCGGCCCGCGCGTTCGGCCGCGGCCGCGATGCGATCCCGTACCGCCCGCACGTTATCCGCTATCGACGACATATTGGCAACTCCCCGGCGGCGGTCATTTCTTTTCGCCTTCCCTCGGCCGTATTACCTCGGCCTTGGCGAGGATGCCGAGGGCTCCCAGGTTCTCCAACTCCCGCCGGTCGCAGTACAGCGTGCCGCGGGTCCGGCGGTCCCGTTCGAACCTCGTCTCGTAACGTCCCTCCGCAACCTCCCGACGCACGACCACCCGGTCGCCGTCCTCGGTAACCGTTAGGCCCGCCTCGTCACGGGCGCGGATGCGGAACGCCGCCACCAGGCCGTCGAGGAACTTGATGGTTTTGCGACGGCCGGCGCCGGGCCACCACGGCGCCACGATACGTACGGCGGCGACTATCGGCCCCAACGGCGGCCTTTCCTCGAGTTCGGGTTTCAAGACCGCCTCGCGACCCGCGCCTAACCCTACTTTTTTCTCTTCGTCCACTCGCGTTCCTTTAGTAACGGAAGGCCTCGGCTGGAATCCCGGGCCGGAAACGGGTTAAAACAACGCGCGGGAATTTACCATATTAAACCGCCCGGCGCAAGGCGCTAAACCGTTAATCCTTGACTTAAGCTGTTCTTTAAAATAGAATCGGGGATTAAATGAAGGGCCGTTAAATGATGCGACTCCCCACGTTGAAATGGACCGGCGACACGCTGGAACTCATCGAACAGACGCTCCTGCCCGGCGAGCTTTCGATAATAAAATGCGAGCGGGTCGAGGACGTCTACGACGCGATAAAGCGTCTCGCCGTCCGCGGCGCCCCGGCCATCGGCGTTGCCGCGGCCTACGGCGTACTCATCGCCGGCCGCTCCGGGGACGGCTCCGTCGGCGAAATCCGCGAGCGCGTAAACGCCGCCGCGGACTATCTGGAGTCGGCCCGGCCTACGGCCGTTAACCTGTCCTGGGCCGTTCGGCGTATGGCGGCCGTCGCCGAGGAAGCGGCTTCCGCCGAGGAGCTACTCACCGCGCTCGACCGCGAAGCCCGGGCCATCGAAGACGAGGACCGTCGGGCCAACCGCCGTATGGGGGCCTTCGGGGCGGAGCTCTTACGGGATGGAGACACGGTGTTGACGCACTGCAACGCCGGCGCGCTCGCTACCGTCGATTACGGCACCGCCCTCGGCGTCATCTACGCCGCGGTAGAGGCCGGTAAAAAAATATCCGTCTACGCCGACGAGACGCGCCCCCTTCTGCAGGGCGCCCGCCTCACGGCGTGGGAGCTAACGCAGGCCGGCGTCCCGACGACGCTTATCTGCGACGATATGGCGGCTTCGGTAATGGCCGCGGGTAAGGTGGACGCCGTCATCGTCGGCGCCGACCGCATCGCGGCGGGCGGCGACGTGGCCAATAAAATAGGTACGATGAACGTCGCGATATTGGCTCGGCGATTCCTGGTCCCGTTCTACGTCGCCGCGCCCCTCTCGACCGTCGACTTCGATACGGCCTCGGGCCGGGACATCCCCATAGAAGAGCGGCGGCCGGAGGAGGTCACCGAACTCGGCGGCGTGCGTACGGCGCCGGTCGGCGTGGACGTGTCCAACCCGGCGTTCGACGTTACACCCGGCCGGCTGGTCGACGCGATAATAACCGAGGCCGGCGTGGCCCGGCCGCCCTTCGGAAACGCGCTGGCCGCGCTGAGGGATGGAAACGACGCATAGACCGTTCGACCGGGTTGTTGTTATAATCCTCGACGGCGTGGGGATAGGCGAACTGCCCGACGCCGCGGCCTACGGCGACGAGGGGTCGGATAGCCTGGGCAACCTGGCCCGGTACGTGGGGGGCTTGGAACTGCCGAATCTCGCCCGCCGCGGCCTGGGAATGTTGACGCCCCTGGCCGGAAGTCCCGAGGCTGGGAAGATCGAAGGGGCGTACGGCCGACTGCGGATGACGGCCGCAGGGAAGGATTCGACCAGCGGCCACTGGGAACTCGCCGGCGTCGTATTGCCGGAAAGCTTCCCCCTCTTCCCGGACGGTTTCCCGGAAGAAGCCGTGCGGCGCCTGGAAACGGTTGCCGGAAGGCGATGCCTCGGGAACCGGCCTTCCTCGGGTACGACGATTATCGAGGAACTGGGCGACGAACACGTACGGACCGGCTCTCTTATATTATATACGTCGGCGGACAGCGTATGCCAGCTCGCCGCCCACGTGGACGTAATACCGCTCGACGAGTTATACGAGGCGGGTGAACACGCCCGGGAAATCATGGCCGGGCCATACGACGTCGCCCGGGTAATAGTGAGGCCGTTCGCGGGCGACGCCGGAAATTACTACCGCCTGCACGACGCCCGACGCGACTTCTCCCGGCCGCCCCCGGCGCCGACGCTACTCGACATGATGATCGACGCCGGCCTGGAGGTCCACGGCGTCGGCAAAGTGGACGATATTTTCGCGGGGCGCGGTTTCAGCGAATGCCGGCATATAAAGAACAACGCGGCCGGAATCGAATTGATAAAAACGGAACTCCGAAGCGGCTTCGAGGGTTTGCTTTTCGCCAACTTGAACGATACGGACACGGTATTCGGCCACCGCAACGACGCCGAAGGTTACGCCCGGGCCCTGGTCGAATTCGACGCCGCCCTACCCGCCGTTGAAAGTGAGATGAATCCGCGGGATTTGTTACTAATCGTATCGGACCACGGTAACGACCCGACAACGCCGAGTACGGATCACAGCCGCGAATATACGCCCGTCCTGGCGTGGCACCCGCGGCTCGACCGCAATATACCGCTCGGCACCCGAGAAACGCTGGCCGACGTCGGCCAGACTATCGCCCGTAATTTCTCCGTCGGCCCGCTGATCGCCGGCGCGTCATTCCTAAATGAAATATCTATATAAATACGTCGCCGTAGTAACCGCCGCCGTTCTGGTCGCCCTTCCGGCCGCGGCTCAGGAAGAGTCCGAATCCACCAAGACCTTCGACCTCGGATTCGACTCCACGAGCGGTTCCCGGAACGCCAACACCGGCGTATCCTACACCGTTCCCCTTACGGACAACCTCGATTTCGCGACGTCGACGACGCTCATCAACGGCCACAATACCGAGGACAACAAGACGGCGCGAACTCGGAATATCGGCTTGGGCTTTACGTACGACCCGCCTTCTCCCTGGCGGTTGGCGATCGGGTACAATAACAACTACCAACTCGTACACCGCCCGTACAGCATTAGCTACGACGAATTTAAAACCGAAAGTTCCACCAATAGCTTGACTTCTACGTTGGATTACGAATTCACGGGTGACCTCAAGGCCGACCTCACCCTATCCATCGCGGAATCGTCCCAGGAAGTAATCATCATCGAGACCGAGGTGCCTCCGCCGACCTCGAGCCTCACCCATACCTTCGGCGGCGGCCTGGACTATAACGTTACGTCGTCGACCAACGTCAGCGTCGATTATTCCGGGTCGATAAGTGAACAGGAAATCGACCTCAATCGCACCGAAACCTGGCCGCCCCGCCCGGAGAAACTGGCCGATTCCCGCGATATCAGTAATACGATAAGCACGACGTTCTCGTCGGATAAAGACGTGACGGAGAACGTTACGTTCCGTATCGGCGGCAACGCTTCCGATAGCATATCGCGGGACCGCCTCCAACCATCGCTGGACAACGATTCGCTGAACGGCTCCGCCAACGCCGAAATTAACTACCGTCCGTTAACCATAGTAGGTTTGAACAACAGCTCCTACGTCAGCCGCGGCTTCCAGGATTATAAGAATAAAGACCTCTATCTTAAAGAGTTCTCGGAAAATTTATACGACGTCAAAGACGCAAGTTTTTCGAACGTCACGACGGCCACCCTTAACCCGAGCGAACGATCCGAAATTAAAGTGGCCTTCACCTACGAGGAAGCCGAGAATATCCTGGAGGACGCAGACGGAAACCTCCCGTCTGAAGAAGACGTCAACGCGGCCTCCGCGTGCACCACTTCCGAAAGCACGACTCTCAGTTCCAACGTCCGCGTGGCCCTGGGGCAAAAGATAACGTTCCAGCTCTACCACTACCTCAAAGAAAGCCGGCCGCATAACATCGTCTTCCCCGAGAACGACCAGACGACGGGCCTTAACAACCTCGACAGCAACATCGGCTTCAAGTGGACGGACGACCTCGAAGTTACCGTCGACACTTCCATGGGAATTACCAAATACCGCTACGCGGACGACTCGGTCGCTGAAAACTCGGATCGCGACAGCTTGAATATCGCCCTGAGTACACACTTCATTTATGACGTAACGCGAAGGACGCAACTCACTATCGATACCGCGATCAGTAAAAGGAGCCTGGATTATATAAACCCCCTCTCGTTGAATTCGTCCACGGCCAATATCAACCGGACTTTTTCGACGAAATTATCGCGTGACTTCGGCGACATCTTCAAACCCCAGGTTAGCATCGATTTAAACTACGGGAAAGATTATCACCCGGCCAGCCCGCGTTCCAACCTCCGGCGCTTGGGTTACTCGGTTAACCCCTCTGCCGAAATCAGTACGTCTCCCCAACTCCGCTTCAACCTTAACGCCGGGTTCTCGGAAGAGGTTACCGAACCCACCAAAAACACCGAGTCCCGGCCGGAAGAATGGTTGCTTCGGCGGGGATTTTCCGCCGGCGCCGGGATCGCCTACAGCATCTCGGGCAGTTTGACTCTATCGGCCACCGCCAACAACTCCCATAACTATAATATTCGGGATCGAATACGCCGGTCGAAAGAAGACCCCGGCGAATCCTATTTCGACTTCGATGCCGGCCTGAATTATACTTTCTAACCCCTTTCCAGCCGTTAATTACGAAAGTCGCGTTCGGGCAGCAAGCTGCTCCGGCGAGAGGCCGGAAAGCGTAACGGCCCCCGCTTCGAAGTTACTTATACCTCCGTACGGTATTGACTTTACGCGGTTTTTGAAATATAATTGACCCGATAACCAAAGCCAATCGTGAGGTAAAAAATATGCGTACCATCAATAAACGGTTAATAATCCGCTACACGGCAATTTTCGGCGCCGTCGCGTTGGCCGGCATAGCCTTTTCGGGGTGCTTGTTCGGAGCCCCGCCCGACGTGCCCGAACAAGAACCGGTCGAAATGACCAGCCCGGCTGCGGTCATTACGAATATCAGCGTAGCCTACAATCAGAGGAACATCGACCTCTACAAAGCGGCCATGAGTTCCAATTTCGTCTTCTATTTCAATCCCGCCGACGTCGGCCAGAACCCGCCAGGCGGTAGTACTTACGTCATTCCGGAATCCTGGACCTACACCGAAGACTGGCAAGCGACTGATAGGATGTTCCAGCTCGCTTACAGCATCGACCTCGCTATCCCCACAGGTAGCATAGGCGAACCGGAGGAGGGCGCTACGACCTACCGCGCCGAAAACGTAACGATCAGCTTGCTCGTCATGGTCGATGAACTGAACGGCTATATCGCCAACCAGGGTTTCTGCGATTTCGAATTCGAGCAATATAAAAACAACAACGGCGAGTACCGTTGGCGGCTTACAGGTTGGTGGGATAACACTAATACATAAAAAACGAATTTCCCCGGGCGGCCCGGCCGCCCTTTTTTTTTGCCCTTTTTCATGCTCGGTATATACGTACATGTACCCTTCTGCGTCAGCCGTTGCCGGTTCTGCGATTTCGCGGCGGACGCCATGGACGAGACGCGTGCGGCCCGCTACGCCGTGGCGCTCAAAAAAGAACTCGAGGCCGCTGCGGACCAGGCCGGCGGCCGCGTCGATACGGTGTACCTCGGCGGAGGCACACCCCCCATCATCGGGGCGCGGCGCTTGATGGGAATAATAGAACACCTCGCTACGTCTTTCGAGTTGGCGCCGGATGCGGAGTTCACGTGCGAGGCCAATCCGGAATCTCTTACGGCCGAGATGCTGGACACCCTCCTGGCGGCGGGCGTCACCCGCCTTTCGCTCGGCGCTCAAAGCTTCGACGATAAAACGTTAGCCGTCCTCGGCCGGCGCCACGACGCCCGGGGAGCCGAGGACGCCTACTGGCGCGCCCGGGCCGCGGGCTTCGACAACGTCTCGCTCGATTTGATGTACGGCCTTCCCGGCCGGCCTCTCGCCGGCTGGAAGCAGGACCTGGAACGGGCGCTCGCCCTGGGACCCGAACACCTGTCCGCGTACGGATTGACGTTGCCCCCCACGTCCGAACTTTCGCGCACCCGCTATCTGTACTATTTCCCGGACGACGACGAACAGGCCGACATGTATTACGCCGCCGTAGACACGTTCGGCGCCGCCGGGTACGCCCTTTACGAGACGTCTAATTTCGCCCGGCCGGGCCGCGAATGCCGCCATAATATTAAGTATTGGCGTGACGGGGAATACCTCGGCTTCGGCCCCGCGGCCGCGAGCCACTTCGGCCGCGGCCGTTACCGCAACCCTCCCGACCTCGACGAGTACTGCGTCCGCGCGGCCGTGGGCCGGTGGCCGCTGGTCGACGCCGAACCGTCCGACCCCTACCGAGAAATGCGGACCGCCGCCGTACTCGGCCTGCGCCTCGCCGCCGGGATCGACGCCGCCGCTTTCGAGCGGGCCACAGGCGTCAACCCGAAACTATATTACAAGGATATATTCGCCAAATACGTCGCCGCCGGCCTGATAGCCGTCGCCGGCGACAACGTGCGCCTGACGCGCCGGGGCCTCTATCTCGCGGACGAGGTCTTCGCGGCTCTGATTTAACGTTGACGCGGTCAAGCTTTTGTGTTATAAACGCGCATCATGAAAAGCGACAATAACCGCCGGCTCGCTCTACTTGGTTTGGAGGCGTAAGCGTCCGCCGGCGGTGAACTGCGTACGAAGCTGAAGCGGGCCCCGGCCCGCCGTTTTTATAACTGAGTTTATCGAGGTGACGTAACCATGTCCCAGCCCTCCGACGAATACGACGCCCCCGCAATCGAAGCCCGTTGGCAAAAATACTGGGCCGACGCCGGCCTCTTCGAAGCGAACGAGGATACCGGCAAGCCGAAGTTCTACCTCCTCGAGATGTTCCCCTACCCTTCGGGCGACCTGCACGTCGGCCACATGAAAAACTACTTCATCGGCGACGTCCTCGCCCGGTACAAGTTGATGCGCGGTTTCGAGGTCCTTCACCCCATCGGATGGGACAGCTTCGGCCTTCCGGCCGAGAACGCCGCCATTCAACGCGGCCTCTCCCCGGCGAAGTGGACCGCGGGGAATATAGCCACGTCGGCCGAAACGCTACGCCTCGCCGGCGTCGGTTACGACTGGCGCCGGGAAGTGGCGGCGTACCGGCCCGATTACTATAAATGGACCCAGTGGCTCTTCCTCAAACTCTACGAGGCCGGCCTGGCCTACCGGGCCTCGGGGCCCACGAACTTCTGCCCCGGCTGTAAAACGGTCCTCGCCAACGAGCAGGTAGTCGACGGCGCGTGCTACCGTTGTGGCGCCGACGTGGAACGGCGGCACCTGAATCAATGGTACTTCAAGATTACGGCCTACGCCGACCGCCTCCTGGACGACCTCGCCCTCATCGAGGAGAACTGGCCCCGTCACGTATTGACGCTACAGAAAAACTGGATAGGCCGGAGCCGCGGCATGACGGTCCGCTTCCCCATCGTCGGCGAACAGGACGCTCATTTCTACGTCTTTACCACCCGGGCCGACACGCTTTTCGGCGCAACCTTTATGGCCCTCGCCCCCGAGCACCCGGCGGTCGACGAGCTGGTGGCCGGCCTTCCCAATCGGAAGGAAGTCGAAGCCTTCCGCCGTAACGCCATCAACACCCAGGAGATAGACCGGACCTCCGTCGCCACGGAGAAGAACGGCGTCTTCACGGGCCGCTACGCCCGCAATCCCCTCACCGGCGAGGAGATTCCCATCTGGGTGGCGGACTACGTTCTGATAAGCTACGGCGAGGGCGCCGTGATGGCGGTCCCGGGCCACGACCAGCGCGACTTCATGTTCGCCCGGAAATACGGCATCCCGATAGTCCCCGTCATCCGGCCCACGGACGGGGCTTTGGCAACAGAGGCCGAGATGGAGGAGGCGTTCGAGGACTACGGAGTGATGGAGAACTCCGGCCCCTACTCCGGCCTCGGCTCCGAGGAGGGCATCGCCCGCCTCGAAGAGGTCGGCCCGGCCGAAGGCTGGGGCACGCCCGCCGTGAACTACCACCTACACGACTGGCTCATCAGCCGCCAGCGCTACTGGGGCGCCCCCATCCCCGTAATCCATTGCGAGAACTGCGGCGAGGTTCCCGTTCCGTACGACGACCTGCCGGTCCTCCTGCCGCCCGAGGACAAGGTGGACTTCACGCCGGCGGAACGCTCGCCCCTGGCGAGTTGCGCCGAGTTCATCCGGACGACGTGCCCGCGTTGCGGCGGCCCCGCCGAGCGCGACGCCGATACCATGGATACGTACGTCGACTCCAGCTGGTACTTCCTGCGCTACTGCGACGCCCGCAACGAGCAGGCGCCCTGGGACCCCGCGCGCGTCAACCTCTGGATGCCCGTCGACCAGTACATCGGCGGCGACGAACACGCCGTGAGCCACCTCCTATACGCCAGGTTCTTCCAGAAGTTCCTGGCCGACCAGGACCTGGTGCGCGACGGCGAACCCTTCCCTGCCCTCTTCAACCAGGGCATGGTAAAGGCTCGCGTCGAAAAGGCCGCCGGTTCCATCGCGATGGAAGTAATGTCCAAATCCAAAGGCAACGCCGTACCCGCCGGCCCCTTCATCGCCGAGCACGGCGCGGACGTCGCCCGGCTCTACATCACGTTCGCCGGCCCTCCCGGCAAGGATATGGAATGGACCGACGAGGGCGTGGGGGCCGCGGCCCGCTGGCTCGCCCGTGTCTGGCGCCTGGTTTCGAGTTACGACGGGAAAATCGACGGCGCGGTCGACGCGTCGGAACTCGCGGGGGAAGAGCGGGAATTGTACGCCGCGACACATCGCACGCTCCAGCACGTGACCGATGACCTCGAGCGCCTGCACTTCAATACGTGCATCGCCTTTTTAATGGACTTCGTGAACCAGCTCTACGCGTTCCCGGACCACAAAGCGCCCGTTTTCGGTTACGCGTTATATCACTTGGTAAAGATGTTGGGGCCCTTCGCGCCCCACATGGCCGAGGAGCTTTGGCGCCGTAGCGGCCGCGACGACTCTATCTTCCGCGAAAAGTGGGAGGATTACGACGCGTCGGCCGTGGCTCTCAGCCTCGTGACCGTCGTCGTCCAAGTCAACGGCAAAGTGCGGGGTCGAATAGACGTAGAGGCCGGCGCGGCCGAGGAAGATGTGTTCCAGGCCGCCGCGGCGGACGCCAACGTTGCGCGTTTCCTCACGGGTAAGGAGATAGTGAAGAAGATCCTGGTGCCGGATAAAATATTGAATATCGTATGTAAATAAGGAAAGTCGGGGTCGCGGATAAGGCGATTTGGCCCCGTTTTGATATTAAAGTGTATTATCAACTAATTGGAATATGGCGCTCATAACACTATATTTACCAAGGAGGGAAGCGTGCGCTTCATCCTATCTCTAATTATCCTTTCCCTTTGCGCGGCCGGCGCGTTCGCCGTCGAGGTCAACGTCCCCACGGACGACGTCTCGGTCAATATCGGTGGGCTATTACAGGTTGGTCATTTCCACCGTTATCTGGGGGAATACCGCTCTTCGACGCCTTTGGACCACAGCGAGTTCGCAATATCGGAGGCCGAGTTCCGCATATACGGTACGTTATTCGAACGGGTGGATTACGACCTAAGGTGCGACCTAACGGTACGCAGTCAGCTATTATCCTCGGTCCGCGAAGTATCCATTGGCACCGCGTTACCGGCCGGGTTCTCCGTGAAAATAGGCCGGGTTTTTGTCCCATTTGGCGCTGAGGCTACGACGAACGAAGCCTTCCGTACTTGCGCTAATATAACCGCCTCATCCTCCACCATCGCACCCGGTCGAAACGACGGCGTCCGTTTCGATTACTTACTGGAACGGGATGCTTGGCCTTACAAAATAGGGGCCGCGGCAGGCGTTTTCGACGGTACTTCGCCTCTGATGGACGGCGCCGGCCGGATATACGGCGCCCCCGTACCTGGCTTGAGGCAACTCGAACTCGGCGCTTCGTACTATTACCACAAAACCCAACGTAGAAGGTACGGCGAATATCCGATCGTGAACGAGGAGTATTTCGCCCCGGAGCCACGGGCCGGCGGCGATCTATCGTTCTCGACTTGGCGGGTTACTTTCGCCGCGGAATATATGCAACGCTTCGTAAATGATTACCCGTTCGAACTCGTCCCGAGGAGGGAACCCTATTACGGATACAAAGATACTTTCCATAAAGGTTACTTCGGAACTTTGACCTACACTCACCCCCTCCCTTGGGAATACTTCCAGGACTTCATGCCGTACGCCCGATACGAGCGTTGGATGCCGGCCGTCCTCGAACGCGGCGATATCGCCGAGGACCGCTACACCGCAGGCTTCGCCCTCCACTTCCTGGACCGCAACCTCATGTTCCGCAGCGATTACACCCGTATCCTTGAGGACGAGTACCCCATCACCAACGACCGTATCACGAGCGAGTTCCAGGTGATGTTTTAACAGCCGGGACGAAAAGGGCTACACGTGGCGTCGGATGTTACCATCCGACGCCTTTTTGAATCTCGGCCGTCAGGTGGTAACATCTGACGGTACTATCCATAAACCCTCCGCCGGACCCCCCCCATGGGTATTAACGAAAAACGGCGGCTCTAAAAGCCGCCGCTCCTTATTTATCTTTAATCGGACGGTTTACTTATACCTCTCCCGGTTCTCCTTCACGTACTCTACCAGTCGGCGTAATCCCTCCTCGAACGGGACCTGGGGTTCCCAACCCAGTACCTCTTTTGCCTTGCCGCTGGATATGCATATGCGGTGAATTTCGCCGGGCCGGAGGGGTTCGTGCCGGGGTTCCACGGCGTTGCCCGTCAATTCGGAAAGTTTCTCGTAGATGTCGGGCACCGTCGTCTCGCGGGCCGAACCGATACATACGACGCCGCGATATTCGCTCTCGGACGCGAGTTCGTGCGCCCGGACGATGTCGTCTACATATACGTAATCGCGGGATTCCGTGCCGTCGCCGAAGAGAACGCACGGCTGGCCGTCGAGCATTCTGAGCGTGAAGATGGCCGTAACGCCGGCCTCGCCGTGCGGGTCCTGCCGCGGGCCGTACACGTTCGGGTAACGCAGCGCCACGTAGTCGAGGTCCCGTTGCACGCCGTAGAGGTAGAGATACCGCTCCACGGCCAGCTTGGAACATCCGTACTGCGAAAGCGGCCTCGTCGGCGTATCCTCGTCTACCGGGATGCTATCGGGCTCGCCGTAAATAGCGCCCCCGGTCGAGGCGAAGAGGAACTTGCGGACTCCCGCCGCCAGCGCCGCCTCGATGGTCTTGATGGAACCGATGATATTGACGTCGGCGTCGAAGGCCGGCTTCGTCGTCGATATCCGCACGTCCATCTGCGCCGCGTGGTGGCTGACGACGTCCGGCCTCTCGGCCTCCATTATTTCCCCGAATTCCGTATCGCGGATGTCCAGTTCGTAGAACGTCGCCCCGTCCGGCACGTTGTCACGCCGGCCGCTTGCGAGGTTATCGACGACGGTGACGTCCCATCCTTTTTCGAGGTACCGCCGGGCTATGCTGGAACCGATGAACCCGGCGCCTCCCGTTACGAGTAATTTCAATTTACTTATCCCTTATCTGCCGCAGAAGTAGTACCGCCGCGACTATGAAGCTCGTCCACCCGAAGTCGAGATAGGTTTGAGCCGGAAGTTGAAGCATCGGAAAAATAAAATCTCTACTCGCCAGACGCGTAACTATGGCGACGGCCCAGGCCAGAAAGCCCAGGAGGATGAATACATCGGCTACCCTCTTCATTTTACCTCCACTATTGAATACTATCGCTACTTGCCCCAGTGAGGTTCGTAATCGTCGTATTCGTTGTCGGTTAGCTTCTGGATCATTTCGCCGTCGTCAGTGAAAATATAGATTTCCAGATCGCCGTCGCCGTCCGACGCGAGGGCCACGGTGCCGCCAGCGGGCGAGGCAGCGCCCCGGCCTTCCAGGCTCTCCAGCGTTACTATTTCACGCAAGTCGGACCCATCCCGATTGATGCAATACAGGTCGTAGTCGCCCCCTCGGCTGCTCGTGAAGTATACGACCTTACCGTCGGCCGAGAACGAAGGCATAGTGTCGACGCCGGGGGAAGAACTCAGGTTCTTCGTTACGCCGCCTGTCCGTATCATGACCTCTTCGTCGCCGCCGTTCTGGACGTATACCAGCGTCCCGTCGGCCGCGGCGCGAGCCATGAACTGGTCGCCGTCACCGGTCACGAGCTCCTCGACGTCGCCCGTCGCTACGCTCAAGCGCCATACGTCCTTATCCCCCTCCGCCATGGACGTGTAAATTATCCACTTGCCGTCGGGCGTGTAGGCCGGGTCGATTTCGGGATAATCGGTATCGGTCAGGCGCTTGAGGCCCTTCCCGTCCGCCCCGACGACGTAGATCTCGTTGTTGCCGTCGCGGTTGCTCACGAACACCACCGACTTGCCGTCCGGTGAGAGGAACGGCTGGTCGTCGTACGCCTTGTCGTTGGTCAAACGGGCCACCGCGGTGCCGTCGGCGTTCATAATATATATTTCCTGATTTCCGTCGCGGTCCGACGTGAAGACGATTTTACCGCTCTGCGCCGCCAGCGCCGGCGCCGCTGCGATTCCGATAATAACCAGGAATATGGCTACGCTCCGCATTCTTCCTCCTGTCCGCCGGGGACCGCTACCGCTTTTCGGCGAGTTTTTTCGTTCCCCAGGCCACCGCGTACTCGTCGGTGAATATTTCGTTGAACGGGTCGTCGTCCAGCGCCGCCTTGACGGCCGACGCCGCCCCCTCGTAATCGCCTTCTCGCATCCGCAAACGCGACAGCATTATATACATTTGATTCCGGGTTCCCGAATCCTCGAACTCCTTGGTAACGCCGGTTTCGAACGCGTTCTTGGCCTCCTCGATATTCGGCTTCTCGAGCAGAAGGTAATACTCGCCCAGGGCGAAATACACCTCGCCCCGGTTCGGGTATTCCTCGATCAATTCGTCGAGCACCTTCTTGCCCTCGTCGAAATCGTTCTTCGCAGCGTACGCCCGGAAGCGGAGCCGGGCAACGTTTATTTTGTCGTCATCCTTCTTCGAACACTTCTCCGCTTCGGCCAGCGCCTCAAGCGCTTTATCGTTTTCGCCTCCGAAGAGGTAATAAACGGCCAGACCCCGGTGGCCTCCCCAGTGGGTCGCGTCCAACTCGACGCACTTCTCGAATTTCTCCCGCGCCAGTTCCGCGTGGGCTTCGGCCAACAGGCCGTAGTCGGCCCGGCCGGCCCCGGACGTCATCGCGGCCTTGTTCCGATACTCCAAAGCCTTCTCGATGTAAACCCAACCTACGCCGTAAACGACCTCGACGTCGCCCGGCAAGAGTTCGTACGCCTTGTCCAGCGCGTCGCTGGCCAGGTCCTGACGGCCCGAGCGCGCGTACTTCCGGGCGGCGGTAAAGTACGATTTCGCTTCGGCCTTTTTATGGGCCTCCGCTACGCCGTTCTCTTCCGCCCACTCCGGATAGTCGTCGAGTATTCGTTGATACAGGCGCGCCGCGGCCTCGTAATTCTCCGCGGCGAAGAGCTCGTCGGCACGGGCCTTGAGTTCGGCGCCGGGGTCCTTTTCCGGCCCGCAGGCCGCCGCGAACAGCGCCAGCCCCGCCACCACTAAAGTCACGGTCCAAGAAGATACTATTCTCACTTTTCCTCGCCTTCCAATTGTAGGAGTTCCTGGTAGAGTTTTTTTACCCGCCCCCGCACCTTCTTCGGGACGGCTACGCGTAGGGTTACGAGTTCGTCGCCCACAACCTTCGTGCCGGGCCGCGGCAAGCCCGCGCCCTTCACCCGCAGGACGTCGCCGTCCCGGCTGCCCGACGGCACCTTTACTTTATCTTCGCCGTCGAGCGTGGGAACGACGACCTCGCCGCCGAGCGTGGCCCGCGCCGGCGATATCTCCATTTCGTACGTCAGGTCCTTGCCGTCCCGGCCGAATACTTTGTGCGGCTTCACGTGCGCTTCGACGTAGAGGTCTCCGGGGGGGCCGCCGTAGCGGCCGCTCTCCCCCTCGCCCGTACGCCGGACCCGCATACCGGTGTCCACGCCCGCGGGGATATTGACGTCGATCGTGCTCCGGTCGAGCCGCACGCCCCGGCCGCCGCACTTCTCGCACGGCTCGGCGACGACTTCGCCCTCGCCGCGGCAGCGGGGACAGGGCGTCCCGACGCTGAAGAAACCGTGCCGTTGGATTACCTCGCCCGCCCCGTGGCAGGTCGGGCACGTCTCCGGCGGCGCTCCGCCGACGCCTCCGGTCCCGTCACATTCCTCGCAGGTCCGCAGACGCTCGATCTCGACTTCGCGCTTCGCGCCCCGGGCCGCCTCCTCGAATTCGAGGATTACTCGCGTAAGGATATCCGCTCCACGGCGAGGACGGCGCCTTCGCGTCGCCCGGCCGCCGCCGAACAGGTCGGACAGGAGATCGCCGAAGACGCCGCCGGCGCTGAAGAAGTGCTCGAAGACGTCGTCGATGTTGGTGATGCCGCCGTAGCCGCGGCCCTGGAGGCCCTCGTAGCCGTAAGCGTCGTATATCCGCCGTTTATTGGCGTCGGCCAGAACTTCGAAGGCCTCTGACGCCTCTTTGAATTTATCCGTGGCCCCGGGTTCCTTGTTGCGGTCGGGATGATACTTCATCGCCATGCGGCGATACGCGCTTTTTATCTCGTCGAGGGACGCTTCGCGCGATATGCCGAGGATTTCGTAGTAATCCCGGGAAGTCTGGGATGGCATCGTCTACTATTACTCCAACTCGAACGTTACGTAACGGGTGTGGCCCTGCGTTATGACGAGGAGCAGAACATCACTGCCGGCCGGGACGCCGCCCATGATCCGGTTGTAGTCGCCCACGTCCTCCACGGGTTCCCGGTTGATTTCTATTATAACGTCGCCCTTCCGCAGGCCGTTGCGATACGCGTCGCTTACCTGCTTGATATCGCGAACGACGACGCCGCCCCGGCTTTCGTCCAGGCCCAGCTGCCTCCGGATGGATGGCGTCAGGCTCGTGACGTCGAACCCGATGTCGGGGCCGAAACCTCCCCCGTCCTGGCCGCGATTGGCCGCCGTCTCGTCGGGGAGTTCGCCGATTTTAACCTTAAGGGTCTTTTCGCTGCCGTCCCGGATGACCTTGACGTCGCTGACTTCGCCGACCTTCGTCGCCGCTACCAGCTTGCGGAGGTGGTTCGTATCCTTGATCTTCTCGCCGCGATACGCCACGATGACGTCGCCGTGCTTCATCCCCGCCTTCTCCGCGGGGCTGCCCGGCGTCACTTCCGAGACGAGAGCGCCCTCTTTGGACTTGAGATCGAACTGATCCGCGAATTCCGAAGTAACCGGCTGGATCATCACGCCGAGCCATCCGCGCGTGACCTTCCCCGAATCTATAAGTTGCTCCATGACGGCCTTGGCCATATTAATTGGAATCGCGAAGCCGACGCCCACGTTCCCGCCGGTGCGGGTCGCGATGGCGGTGTTGATGCCGATAACCTCGCCGTCGAGATTGACCAGCGGCCCGCCGGAGTTCCCGGGGTTGATGGCCGCGTCGGTCTGGATGAAGTCCTCGTATTCCGCCAGGCCGACGTTCGAGCGACCGCGGGCCGAGATTATCCCGGCCGTAACCGTATTCGAGAGTTCGAACGGGTTGCCGACCGCCAGGACCCACTCGCCGACCTCGATGGCGTCGGAGTCGCCCAACGTCGCGGCGTCGAACCCCTTACCTTCGATCTTAATAAC
Organism: Candidatus Zixiibacteriota bacterium; assembly: GCA_050117845.1. Lineage (GTDB taxonomy): Bacteria > RBG-13-66-14 > B26-G2 > WVWN01 > WVWN01 > WVWN01. The sequence goes on along the minus strand of JASFLY010000011.1, from coordinate 23,490 downwards.
GGCCAGATCGGTGCGGCGGTCCGCGCCGACCACTTCGGCGTCGTAGCGTTCGCCGTCCGCGGTCACGACCGTAATTTCGTCCGCGTCCGATATAACGTGATTGTTCGTCAGTATGTATCCGTCGGCGCTAACGATTACGCCCGAACCCGAGCCTTCCTGGAGGTATTCCTCCCCGCCCTCGGGCATCTCGAAGAATTTACCGAACGGGCTTTCGCCGAAGAAATCGAACGGCGACCCGCCGTAGCCGGAACCTGACGACCTAACCGTCTTGGAAACGCGCACGTTGACGACGGACGGCGACACCTCCTCCACAACCTGCGAGAAACCCTGGCCGATGCGCCGCAGGGCTTCGAGGTCTCCGGAAGGGTTGGTCTCCGCTTCGCCGGAGGGCAACAGGTCCCACGTCCCCGTGATGACCGCCCCCGCGACGAAACAAGACGCCGCGATCAAAACAAAAGCCGCTTTTGTTTTTAAGTTGAAACTCATGTCCGACCTCCGTTAAGCCATGGCCGGCGTTACCGGTCATATGTGCCATACCGGCCTTTAACGGCCGGTATAGTTTATGGATACGGTAAATGCTTCTGTTTTATCGCGCCGTACTCAAAGATGCGCGATAACTACTGGGCAACCACTATTCGTTTCGCGGAGCTGAACGGCCCGGCGGCCATACGGTAGACGTAAACGCCGGGGGCCAGGCCGGCCGTAGAGAGTTCCACTTCGTACGCACCCGGTTTCAAATCCGCGTCCAACGCCGTCGCCACGCGGCGGCCGCTAAGGTCGTAAACGTCGATGACGGTCCGGCCGGCGTACCCTTCGGCCACGCCGAACTTAATGACCGTACGCTCCCGCGCTGGGTTGGGCGCACTTTGCGCGAGCCAGAACGATACCGGCCGCACATCGCCTCCGGCCCGCACCAACACCGGCCCGTGGGTCGTCGTGCGGCCCGGCAACGTGACGACTTCGAGCAGGTACTCGTAGCGCTTCCCCGCCTCGACGCCGTCGTCAGCGAAAAGGTACGGGCTGTGGCCGCGAACGAGCTTGTCGTTCAGCTTCTCGTAAGTTTCCGTTGTGCCGGACGAGACGCTAAAACTGCCGGCGGACTCGGCCGCCGTGCGCCGGTAAAGGTTGAACCCGGCGAGGAGTTCCTCAGTCCCGCCGGTCTCCCACCGCACGCGAACGTCTTCGCCGGCGGCCCGCGCCGTGAACGACGTGAGTTTTATCGGCGTCGCGAACATCGCGTCAATGGTATCGTAGCACTGTATTCGGCCCGAGCCGTAATCGTTGTCCTTGCCCTCGTCGCCGAGGTCGAGGGCGTAATCTTCCATCAATTTACGGACTTCGGCATTGGTCAGGCCGGAATCGACCTCGAGTATCAAGGCCGCGAAACCCGCGACGTGCGGCGTCGCCATCGACGTTCCGTTCTTCGAGGTGTAGCCTCCGGAGATGCCGCACACCGAAATTATCTCGTAACCGGGGGCCACCACGTCCGGCTTGGTGAGGCCCGGCGGATAGGGGTAATCGCTCCACGGGGGAACTTCTTCCCAGGTCGTCGGTCCGTACGAGGAGAAGTATACGTACGTGTCGTCCTGGTAGGTCGCGCCGACCGTAATGACCGCCGGTACGTCGCCCGGCGTCCGGATATTGAGCGGCGGAGGGAGGTTCGAGTACGTCCGCTCGTTCCCCGCCGCGATGGAGTAAACCATGCCGCCGGCGATGAGCGTCTCGCACAAGTTGCGCCACGTCGCCCGGTCGGGGTACCAGTGCTGGCACCACCCGAGCGACATGCTGGTTACGTCGGCGCCGTTGTCGAACGCGTACTCCATTCCCTCCCATACCGTGGACTCGGATCCGCTGCCCGAATTGGACAGAACCTGTACGGGCATGACGAAAGCGCCCGGCGCCACGCCGGTCTGAGTTCCGGCGGTGCCGTCGCCACATACCGTCCCCGCGCAGTGACTGCCGTGGCCGGCCGTCGGCCCCCGGGTATTGTTGTTATCGTCCACCGTATTCCAGCCGTGATAATCGTCGACGTAACCGTTATCGTCGTCGTCTACGCCGTTCCCCGGAATCTCGCCCTCGTTAACCCAGTCGCGGTTCTCGAGATCGGTATGCTCGTAATCGACGCCGGTATCGGTCACGGCCACTAGTACGTCCTCGCCGGTAACGCCGTACCCGTTCCAAACCTGGTCGGCGCCAACCTTGGCGACGCCCCACGCGAGGCCACAAGCGACCGGATAGGGAACGTCGAGGTTGATCCGGCGTACGCTTTCAAGGCCGGCCAAACGGCCCACCGTCTCCGCCGTGACCTCCGCCGCGACCGCGTTCGCCGCCCACAACGATTTCACGTCGCGAACTTCGCCCCGCGTTTCCGCGGCGCCCAGGTACGACAACACTTCGGCCTGGCTTTCGGCGGCGCGGTCCTTCCCGACCGTCCGCACCAATTCGCGGGCGGCGTCCTTGGCGAGGCCCGCCGTCATATTTTCGTAAACGGCGGAATCCAGGCCGCCGTCGACCGATATGGTTATCGGAACGTATTCCTCGGCCGCCACGCCGGATAAATAATCCGCTAAAGCCGGCGATATCTCCGCCGCGGCCCCGGCCGTACCGACCAAGCCCGCCAGCGCCACCGTTGCGACGGAAATTACCATTTTACTTCTCATTTTGCATCCCCTTATAGTATACACTAACACATCGGCGCGCGGCCCGAGCGGCGCGTCTTCGAATCCGCGTATATTATACCTAATTCCTCCCCCTAACGCAAGGCGGCCGCCTCCGGGCGTCCCGCCGCCCCTACCCCAATTCTCCCTTCAATTCCTCCACTTCTCCGGCGCCCTCATCGTAGAATTTGTACTCGTCGGGGGCGAGTTCTTTTAGAACACGGAGGAATTCGCCGGCGTGCACCCGTTCCTCGTCGGCTATGTCTATCAGTACGGCCTTGGCCAGTTTATTATCCGTCGATTCCGCGAGTTACATATAGAGTTGAATCGCCTCGTACTCCGCCGCGACCATGTATCTTATAGCCCGTATCAATTCCTCGTCGGTCAATTTGCGGTCGTTTTTCAGGCCGGAAAAGGGGTTGGCAAACTCGGGCATGCTTGGCCTCCTTCGGATTATGATAAAACAAGGTGAAACGTTTTCGGAAAGCGGCGTAATACTAATATATTCCGGCGACTAATTAAAGGGTTAATCCCTCCGGGGAACTTAAAGCTTGCGTCCGTTGACGTTCTATTATAATTATTAAGGCATGACTCTCGAACGCAAAGAGGTATACTTATTGATAATCGTCACGGTTTTAGCCGTGGCCGCGGGTTATATGGCTTGGGAAGGCGCGTACGAACTCTTCGCGGACGTCTACGCCAAACACTATGCGCGAATCCAAATCGAACCCGGCGAAGGCTGGCGCGACACCCGCGTATCTTTCTATCTCAATACGCCCACGGTCGCCAGTTTCTTCGTGCTGGCCGGCGGCCTCTTCGGCCTTTACGGCGCGGCGCGGGTTTACGTCGCGACCTTCGCCCGTAATACGAGAGCGCGGAAGATAAGGTTTCTTATTTACCTAGGAGTTGGGGTCGCGATGGCCTTCATCGCTACGCTTATCTATATATTCGACTTTTTTACGACCGCGTTCGACGGCGTGGGCTGATACGCCCGGCCCTTCAATAAAGGACAACGTTTTCCCGGCAAACGTTTAATGCCGTCCGACGGCAATTTAAAACCTTGCGAACGATACTTATATTAACCGCCGTTCTCCTCCCGACCTTCGCCCCGGCCGCAGGACCGGGCGAAAGCCCCGCCGCCCCCGAGCGGACCCGCGCCATGTGGGTCACGACCGAGACCCTATATAATCAAGAGGAGATAGAACGCCTCGTCGCCACCGCCGCCGCCTACGACGTGAACGCCCTCTTCGTCCAGGTGCGCCGGGCCGGCGACGCCTACTACCGCTCGGAGACCGAACCCCGCAGCCGCAAGCTTGAAGAACAACCGGAGGACTTCGACCCGCTGGCCGAGGTTATCAAGGCCGCGCGGATCTTCGACCTCGAGGTTCACGCCTGGCTCAACGTCAACTACATCTGGCCCGGCCCCGCCATGCCGCCCATGGAGAGGCACGTCGCCAATCGACACCCGGAGTGGATAGCCGTGGGGCGGGACAGCCGTCGCCTCACCCGCTACGATAAACCCGAGATGGCGCGCACCGACACCGAGGGCTGGTACGCAGACCCCGCGGCCCCGGGCTTCCCCCGCTACTTCGCCGGCGTCGCCGCCGAAGTCGCTCGCAATTACGACGTCGACGGCGTCCACCTGGACTTCATCCGCTATCCCAACTACCGCTTCGGCTACGGCAAGGACGTGCGCAAGCGCTACCTCGCGGAGCGCGGCGGCCAGGACCCCATCCTCCTGGGGTACCACACGCTCGACAAGGAAGTGTTCCGGCCCGCCGTGGGTTACGACGGCCTGGCCGAACGATGGTTCGACCTCCAGACGCTGGAATGGCTCGACTGGCGCGCCGACCGCATAACCGACGTCGTCCGGGAAACTAGCCGCGCCGTGCACGAGGCGAAGCCGGGCGTCGTGTTCTCCGCCGCCCCCTGGGCCAACCCGGAGCACGCCTACCGTTACATCGGCCAATACTGGCTTGGATGGTTCGACGAAGGTTTGGTCGACGTAATGTGCCCCATGACGTACTGGGGAAACGCGGCCAAGCTGGCGTCGCTCGCCGACAGGTTGGAGGACCGGCGCCGGGGGACCCGGCTCTTCCTCGGCGTCGGCGTCTTCAACCACGAGGCCCCGTACGCCGCGGAGATCGAGGCCGGCCTGGCGGAGGCCCCCGCGGACGGCGTAATCCTCTTCGACTACGGGTCCTGTTGGCGCAAACCGACGGCGCTCCCTACCCTTTCGGAAACGGCCGCAGCGGGAAGCGGGGGGAAAGAATGAAGACCAGGGCTTGGCTGTCGGCCGTCCTTCTCTTACTGGCCGGGGCCCCGGCGGCCTTCGGAACCGCCCTCGCCTCGGTCGACGGTAAGACGATCACCGAGGCCGACGTTACCGCCGCCCTGGGTTACGTTCCATCCGGCCCGGCCTTACGGGAAACGGTGGACGGCCTGGTCGAACGGGAAATCGTCCTGGCCCTCGCCAAAAGGAAAGGCCTCGGCGCCACGTCGGACGAGGTAACGCGGGCCGCGGCGCTCGCCGCCCGGGCCCACCTACCCGGTTTCTCCCTATCGTCGGAATCGTACCGGCGACGCATGGCCGAAGAGATTACCATCTCCAAATACATCGACCTCTACGTATACCCGCGCATCCAAGCGGACGAGGAATCGTTGCAGGATTATTTTATAAAAAACGCGTCGCGCTTCGTCAAAAGGCCCCCGGCCGACAAGGCCGCCCTAAAGAAGCTCTTTCCAGCCCACCGCAACGAGGTTCTTTATTATTACGTCAAGTCCCGGATAAAAAAAACCCTCGCGGAAAGCGCGCACGACGCGCGAGCCGAGCTAGGCGTCGAGGTTTATATATGAGCCGGGATAGGTTTAACTTGACAATGATATTTGCACCGTGTATAATGTTTGCAGGAAGGAAGTCGTAAAGAACCCGCCCCCCCATCCCCGCCGGAGGATGTATGCCCAAAGGTACGGAATCCGAACAGGTCGAGCGAATCTTCTACGAGCACATTTCTTTTCTATATTCAACCATAATCCTCGCTGCCGTTATAGCGGTGGTGGCGATAGCCGCGGCCATCGTTCTGAAAATGTGGACGCTCGCGTTGATAAGCCTGTTGGGAATCATCCCGATCTATTTCAAACGCAAGAGACGCAATCGTTTTATCATCACGAACGAGCGTTTCATCCGCGAGGAATTCAATCCCCATCACAACCTCATCGCGGTGCCTTTGAAAAACGTCGTCAACGCCAAACTCCTCAACCGTGCGACCGACAAATACGGCGCCGTGCGAGTGGAAACCACGCCCGAGTTCGGCGACCAATTGCTCGTGGACGGCGACCGGGAAGTCGGCGTTATCATGTGCCGTAAAATACCGGACCACGCCAATTTCGCGGAAATCCTAATGTCCTCGCGCTACGGCGAGACTACCGCGCCGTAAACTAACCCGTTCATCTCCGCCTCCCCCGGTGGGAGGTTTTTTTTTATCGGGTGGACTCCATGTTCAACATTCGGTACCTGTGGGCCATGCTTGTCGCCGCTGTCCTGGGAGCCGCTTTCGAGGCATCCTGGCAACTTGCCCGGAATACTCCCGTCCTCCGCGATCCCGTTTGGCGCACAGTACTCGCCGACGCCCTCGTCGCCGGCGTCGTCACCGCCGCGCTGTTCTGGATATACGCCGCCCTTCTCCGTCGGACCCGGCGCCGCGACGCCGAGGGAGCCCCCACCGTGGCGGTATACGCCGCCGTCCTGGCGCCCTGGCTCTGGCACGCCGCCGGGGCCGTGCTCCCCTCCGCGAAGTACGCCTGGGCCGGCGCCCTCGTGGCCGGCCTCGTCGCCGCCCCGTTCGTCGGCAAACTCCTGGTCATTATCTTCCGGCGCCGCCGCCTGGCCACGGTCCTCGCCTCGGTCGCCGCGGGCGGTCTCCTGGTTTTCACCGCCTATACCCTACTGGCCAGGACCGACCCCGCGCCGGCCGAACGGACCAACTTCGTACTCATCACCGTCGATACGACCCGCGCCGACCGCATCGGCTGTTACGGCCACGCCGGGGCCAGCACCCCCACCCTTGACGACCTGGCGCGGCGCGGCGTTAAGTTCGAGCCGGCGCGGTGCCTTGAGCCGATTACCGCCCCCTCCCACGCCACCATGATGACCTCCCTCTACCCGGAGACCACGGGCGTGGTGCTGAACGCAATGAAACTCCGGGACGACGTCCCGACGCTGGCGGAGCAGTTCCGGGACGCCGGTTACGCCACCGCGGCCTTCGCCGGCTCCAGTTCGGTGTGGGCCCGCGACACCGCGCTCGACCGCGGCTTCGACACCTACGACGACGCAGTCAACCCCATTGACGCTTATAAAGCTTCGCCCCTGATGCCGGCCTCGTTGGCCGAGAGATTGTCCCTTTTGATAACGGACGACAATCCGGCCGAGCGCCCCGGCAACGAGGTCACGGACGCCGCCCTCCGCTGGATGAAACGCCACCCGAGCGGCCCCTTCTTTGTTTGGCTTCACTATTTCGACCCCCACGACGATTATCTCCCGCCCGCGAAGTACACGCGGCCAGGCCTTAGCAGTCGGACGACCCAACTTAAAGTAAACGAACGCTGGGCCGAGGGAACCGGCGGGCCGAAGTTGCCCGACCGCATCGGCGCGCTCTACGACGGCGAAATCGCGTTCATGGACGCGCAGATAGGCCGCTTCCTGGACGAGCTCGAACGCGGCGGCCGGGCCGGGCACACGGTAGTACTCGTCGTCGGCGACCACGGCGAGGCCTTCAAGGAACACGGCACCAAATACCACGGTTTCCGCCTTTACGGAGAAGAGACGAACGTCCCCTTCATCGTCTGCGACCTCGGCGGTGAATTGCCTCGACCACCCGTTCCGCCCCGCGCCGTCTCTACCCTCGACGTCGCTCCTACCATGCTGGACCTCGCCGGCCTCCCCATCCCCCCGGGAATGCGGGGCCGCGCGCTCTTCGGACCGCCGCCGGCCGCACCGACCCCCGCGTACGGCATATGCATGCCCGACCCCATGCGGGAAAGTAAACACTCCATAGGCCGGCTCGAGATGCTCGCCACGGTTTCGGAGAAGCTGATCCTCCACCACGACGGCACCGTGGAGTACTTCGACCTTACAAGCGACCCGGGCGAGGAGTTCAACGTCGCCGCCGACAACGAGGAACGCGTCGCCGCCCTGCGGGCCGACCTCGAGCGTATAAAAGGGACGATCGAACCCGCGCCCGCGCCCCGCCGCGACATCGACGACGAAACCGTGGACAAATTGCGCGCTTTAGGTTACATTAAATAAAAACGGCGTGAAATCGTCCCTACTCAAACGAGCCGCGCCGCCTCTTTTCCTCGGCGCGCTCTTGATTTTATTCTTCCCGAAACTCGTATCCCTCGGCTACCTCCCGGCGGCCAAGGATACACTCACCTTTTCGTACCCGGCGCAGGTCGAACTGGGCCGGGCGCTCCACGCCGGCTACTTCCCCCTCTGGTCGACGCACCTCAACTCGCCCCTCTTCGCCGAGGGCCAGGGAACCTTCGCTCACCCCCTCGCCCTTCTGCTGTTCGCCGTCCTACCCTCGGCGGCCGCTTCCAACATCTTCCTCCTCCTGCACGTATACGCCGGCCTGATATTTACGTATTTACTCTGCCGCGACCTGGGGCAAAGCCGCCTCGCCGGCACGCTCGCCGCGGTGGCGTTCGGCCTTGGGGGTTTCTTCCTGGCCCGGCTGGGAATATATACGCTGTTGACCAACGGCGTCTGGCTGCCGGGCCTCCTGTGGCTCGCCGTCCGTTACGCCAGGACGCACGACCTCCGCTACGCATTGGCCGGCGGCCTGGGCGGCGCGTTGGCCGTACTCGCGGGCCAATTCCAGTTGGCATCGTACGCCGTGGTCGCGGCCGCGATATACGCCGCGGTTTACGTCAAACCCCGGCGCCACGCGATATCCGCGCTCCTCTGCTTCGGCGCCCTGCCTCTCGTGCTCGCAGCCGTACAACTTGTGCCGACCTTCGAACTCTGGCGCTTGAGCGAACGCGCCGGCTCGACCCGTCCCGGCGAGTACTCGCTGTGGCCTCCGCAATATCTTCAGCTCATTCTGCCCGACATTTTCGGCCGGGCGCCCCACCCGTCCTTCGCGCCGCTCGCCGAAGCGCAGGCCGACAGCTACTGGGGCCGGGGCTCCTTCGTCGAATCCGCGTTCTACGTGGGCATATTCCCGCTTCTTCTCGCCGTCGGCGGCTTCATTAAAAAGCGCCGTTGGTTCTTTATAATACTCCTCGCGCTCGCGGCCCTCTTCGCCTGCGGGACGTTCACGCCCCTTTTCAATATTTATAAATACGTCCCGCCGTTCTGCCTCTTTCGCGCCCCGTCCCGCCTTTTACTCTACGTGGCGCTGGCGCTGGCGGTGGGAGCCGGAGACGGCCTTGACGTATTCGTCCGTTCCCGGAGCCGGGCCTTCGTCGTTTCGGCCCTCGTCGCGTTGGGCCTCGCCGTCGCCGCAACGGTGACCTTCCGTTATTCCCTGCCCCAATTCCGCACGGCCGTCGAACGGACCGCCGACGCCAAGGCCGAGGCCGTAGCCGCCAAATTCGGCAACGCCGAAGCCGTCCGCGATTACTACCGGGAGAAGGGGAAGGTCATGTTCCGCAAAGCCTTCCGTGCCGCCAGCCTGCGGAACCCGGCTACGTTCTTCCAGCTCGGCCTGCTGGGCGCCGCGGCCGTGATATTCTTGGGCGCTCGCCGGCACCGAACCGTGGCCGCGGTGGCGCCGTACATCATCGTCCTGCTGACCGTGGTGGACCTCTACCGTTACGGCGAGGGTTTGAACCCGACCGTACGCGCCTCGTTCGTCAACCGGCCTCCTCCGGCGGCCGCGGCCTTCGGCGAGTACCCGGGCCGTATTTATTCCAACGGCTTCTCCTTGGACGAGAATAAATACTTGGGCCTCGGCCTGGTCCACGAGAACTCGCACGCCGTTTGGGGTTACGACCTCCTGGTCCCCCGGGCGTCGCTCCGGCCGGCGTACGCCGTTACGGCATTCGAAATACTGGAAGACCTGTATACCACGGCGTCGGACCCGGGCGGCGGCCGGATGGCCCGCCCTACGGCCGAAGCGGCGCGCGTTTTGCGCGTATACGGCATTACGCACGTCGTCCGTTTAACGCCGTGGCGCGGCGTTGGCGTTACGCCGGTCGGCTCCTTCCCTCCGTATTACGTATACGAGTGCGGTGGTTCGGCGCCGCGGGCGAGGGCGGTCCCCGAATATACCCTGGTCCCGGACGACGCGGCGGCCCTCGGCGTTATCATGGGCGACGGTTTCGACCCGGCCGAACGGGCGGTCCTCTTCGAAAAGCCGGCGGCTTTCGACGGCTCCGGCGCCACGGGGCCCGTCGAACTGACGAGGAAGTCGCCGCTCCGCGCCACGTGCGCCGTCACCGGCCCCTCGCTCCTTCTATTTGACGATTTATACTACCCCGGATGGAAGGCCACGGTGGACGGCGCGCCGACCGAAATCTACCGGGCCAACGTTGTCTCGCGGGCCGTCGTCGTACCTCCCGGCCCCCACACGGTGGAATTCCGTTTCGCCCCGGCGTCCTTCTACGTCGGCCTCGCCGTTTCGCTCGCGTCCTTCGCCGCTGTATTCGCCTTTCTTATAATCCTGACTGTGCGCCGAAAAAGGAGTCCCGGTGCTGAAGAAGTTTAATCCGGCGCTGTGGGGGATCGTCGCGGCGGGGGTTCTACTGCGCCTCGTCCTGGCAGCCGCCCAACTCCCTTTCCATTACCAGGCCGACGAGTTCCAGGTAATCGAACGGGCCCTGCGCGTGGGCGCGGGGGAACTCAATCCCGGCCTCTTCACCTGGCCCGGAACGCTCGTCATATATTTAAACTTCATCGCCTTCGCCGGCGTCTTCGTGTATGCGAAATTAACCGGCGCCGCCGCAGACGCCGCGGCCTTCGCCGACCTTTACTGGCGGGCGCCCGGCTTCTTCTATTACGTAAGCCGCGCAATCACCGCCGCCTTCGCGGCGTCGGCTATCTGGGCTACGTGGCGCTGGGCCCGCGACGCCTTCGGCCGCCCGGCCGGTTACACGGCCGCCGCCTTCGTCGCCTTCGCCCCCGTCGCCGTGGCCGCCGGGGCCATCGGCCTCCCGGATATGGCGGCCGCCGCTCTCGGCGCCGCTTCGCTCGCGTTCGCCGTTTCTTATTTACAAAAGGGTCAGTTCCGATACTCCGTCCTCGCTGGCGTATTCCTGGGCCTCGGCGCCGCGTCGAAGTACCACGTCCTATTCTTCGTGCCCGCGCTGATAGCGTGTTGGCTTATCCCCAGCCGGGGCGTTTCGGTTCGCGTCAAAGCGTGCGCCGTCGGCGCGGCCGGGGCGCTCGTCGCCTTCGTCGTCGCGTGCCCGTTCGCCGTCCTCGACGCGTCCTCGTTCGTCGGCGACCTCGCGGCCATGGCGAATCGCCCCGGCATGGTCAAGTGGGCGCCGGACGCCACGTACTTCGTCGGGACCATAATCCCCCAGGCCGCGGGATGGTTCCTTATACCTTTGATCGTCGCGGGCGTGGTTCCTTTGATACGCAGGCCGAGCCGGTACGGCCTCGTAATCGCGCTGGCCGCGGCCCCCTTCGTCGTCGCCGCCGTTATCAGGCCCCTGCCACCGCGACACCTCCTCCCTTTGATTTCGCCGCTCGCGGTGGCCGCCGGGGCGTTCGCCGCCGACGTCGCTTCGTGGACAAGGCCGGTTTGGCGACGATTGGCCTTCGGCCTCGTAGCCCTATTAATAACGCTATCGGCCGCCGGCGCCGTGGGCCACGTCACGTGGGCGTGGCGTACCGACACGCGGACCGAGGCCTTCAGATATTTCAAAAGAAACGTCCCAGCGGGAACGCCGGTAATACTCGAGTCGTTGCCGCCGGACGTGGACGGGCCGCCGCTGTGGCCCGACCGCGCTTCCCTTGAGCGTTTAATAAAGTATTACCGTTTACTCGGCGGCGGTTCGCCGGGCCGCTACGCATATCAACTTAAAAACCCGCGGTACCCCTTCGGCCGGACTACGTACGAGACGTACCTCTTCTGCGAAACGGGCGGTACGGGTGCGATACCCACGGGTTACGCCGTACGAGTAGTCCCCGACGACCGCGGCTTTTTCGCCGAGCAGGGCAAACCGTACGGAACGCCGCTGGCCCCCTGGGCCGACGAGTACGACGCGTTCCTGCGGGAACGAGGCCACCTGGTTCACAACATTCCCGGCGCAGGCCGGCCCGGCCCCACCGTGGAAATTTACGAACTGCCGTGAGGGTACTCTATTTTTCCAACGAGGACGTCCCGGCGTCCCACGCCGGCGCGGTCCACACCTGGGAGGTAGCCCGGGGGTTGGTCCGCCGCGGCCACGACGTGACGCTCGTCGGCGCCGCGGCCCCGGGACTGCCTTCGCGCGAAGAGCTCGAGGGCGTCACTATCTACCGTCGGCGCTCCCGCCTCGGCGGCGTCAAGTGCAACCTCCGCGCCGCGCCGGTGCTGGCCCGTCTTTGGGGACGACGCTTCGACGTCGTCATGGAACGCTACCTTACGCTGAACGGCCTCGGCTACCTTTTCGCCGCGGCCAAGGGTCTACCCTATTACGTCGAAGTCAACGGCCCCCACGTGGAAGAACTCGCGTATCGCCGAGGCCTCGCCGGTACGACGCGTCTTACAATACTCGAGTGGTGGGTCGACCGCCAGTTCGCCCGGGCGGACGGCGCCTGCGCCCCCAACGTGAACATCGTCCGGCCCGCGGCCCGTGAGCGCGCCCGGAAAATAATCTGGGGCGTGAACGAGGAGCAGTTCTCCGCCGCCCTCGCCGACGAGCCCCGCGCCAAAACCCTGCGCGAGAAATACGCCGGCGCGGATCGGTTCGTCGTCCTTTTCGTCGGGTCCTTCCGGCCATGGCAGGGCTTGCGGGACCTCCCCGGCATTATCGCCGCCACGGCGGCGGCCCGACCGGAAGCGCTATTCTGGATCGTCGGCGACGGCGAGGACCGGCCCGCGTTCGAGGCCGAAGTCGAGTCTACGGGCATCGGGGCATCGGTAAAAATGCTTGGCTGGCGCAAACACGCCGAACTCCCGTATTTAATGGCCGCGGCCGACGCCGCCGTCGCCCCCTTCAACGACGCCTACTACCCGCCGTTGCGCGAATTCGGTTTTTTCTGGGCGCCGACGAAGGTGCTGGAGTGCCTGGCCAGCGGCCTCCCGGTCGTAACGAGCCACTACCCCATTCTCGACGAGATGGTGGAGGACGGGCGCTCGGGATATCTCGCCCCCGCCGGGGACGCGTCGTCCTTCGCCCGGAAGCTGGCCGCCCTGGCGATCGATCCCCGCCGTCGGGACATCGGAGCGTACGCCGAGCGCATCGTCAAAGAGAAGTACGGGTGGCGCCGCCATTGCGAAATACTGGAAAGCTACCTGGCCGAAGCGGTTAAACGCCGAAAAAACTTGCGCAACGGCCGAAAATAGTATAAAATCGTAACCGGATAGTGTTCCGGGATACTAATACCGAGGTCAACTCGGAGGTAAGACATGAATAAGAAACTCGCTGTAATAATCATCGCGGTTATGCTGGGGGCCATCGCCAGCCTCGTTTTGGCGACTACGCTAAAGAGCGGTTCGGTCGGCGACGTTAAGACCCTGTACTCGGAAAGCGACACCCCCTAGTATAATTAAACGTAAAAAAGATTGGCGGGGCTCCCGCCTTTGCCCTGCCCGTATGGGCAGGGGTTTTTTCTACGGTGCCGGTGCTAATATGAAACCGAAAACATCCCTCCTGTCTACCGTCGCCCTATTATGTATCGCCGCTGCGTCCCCCGTCGTGGCGTTTACGTACGAGAGCCCGGCCGTGGCCATAGGCCGCGCCGAGGCCGCCGCCGAACCGGCCCCCGGAGCCTCCGCTTCCGCATGGTCCGACGCCGGTTGGCGAGCCCTCTTCGCCGAGAACGACTACGATACGGCCGGCCGTTATTTCGAAGAGGCCCTGAAGGCCGACCCCTCGTTTCCGGCCGCGCTCGAAGGTTACGGTAGAGCCTGTGAAATCCGTGGCGATTACGACGTGGCTCTCTCGGCTTATCTCGCCTTCATCGCCGCGGCACCCGAGCACCCCGCCGCCCCGGTTTACCTCCATCGGTGCCACGTGCTCGAGGAGGACACGAACGGCCGGGCCGAATTCCTGGCCTCCCTCACGGCGCTGACCGAAAACCCGGAGGCCCCGGCGCTCCTACGGGCCAAAGCCACCCTTTTCCTTTTCGACCGGGCCCATCGCTCCGGCGACTTCGCCGGCGCGGAGGAAACCCTGGCGGCGTTGAATTTCATACGCGAGTGGCAAATCATCGGCCCCTTCGACAACGAGGGCAAGGAGGGTTTCAACAGGTTATTCCCGCCCGAAACGTCATACGCGGCCTCGGCGACGTACGACGGCAAAGCCCGGCCCGTGTCGTGGCGCGGCCTGCCCGAACGCCTCCCTACCGGATTCCTGGACCTGACGGGCGTACTCGCCCCGGCCGACAAGGCGGTCGCTTACCTCGCCGTCGCCGTTAACTCGCCGACGGCCCGGGACGCTTACCTGGCTATGGGAGCCGCTGGCGCCGTCAAGGTGTGGGTGAACGGAACGCCGGTCTTCTCGCGCGACGCCTACCACGAAGGCTATTTCGACCAGTATCTCGCCCCCGCGCCGCTGGAAGCGGGAGCCAATTTTATTTTAGTGAAAATTTGCGGCGACGACAAACGGTGGGGGTTCGGTGCGCGCTTCGTGGACGGCGACTTCGAGCCGATGACCGACCTTTCGTTCGACGCCGGGACCGCGGCCCTGGCCCCGGCCTCCCGCGTCGTCGGACGCGCCCCGTCCGAGGAGTTCGACGGCCTAAGCTTCTTCGACAGCCGCTTGCTCGGAGACGCCCCGGACGCCTTCGATTTCTATTACGCCGCGCTAGAACATTACGCCCGCGATGACGCCGACGAGGCCGAAGAGGTTCCCACCAAACTAATGCTCGGCGCCCAATCCGTAATGCCCGACGTCGCCGACTTCTACTATTACGTAGGCGCGATGGAGCGCGAAGAGTCGCGCGTTCGGGCCAACCTGACCCGGGCGCTCGAACTCGCGCCTAAGCACAACCAGGCCCGCTTGGAACTCGCGAAATACTATTACGACCTCGACCGGCCCCGCGCCGCCGCCGACATCATAGACCGGTTGGTCGAGGAAGTCCCGGCCTTCGCCGAGGCCGGCCAGTATCGGGCGAAAATCGACTGGGAAATGGGTTACGCCTACGACGCCCGGAGCGAGGCCGCGGCCCTCAGCGAACGCTTCCCGAATTACCCGTACAGTAAAATGGTCGAGGCCCTTTACGAGAAAAATTACGGAAGTATCGAGCGTTCCGTGGAACTGTGGCAAAGCATTTACGATTACGACGTGTACGCCTCGAACGCCCGAAACGAGGTATTTACGTTGTCGTTGAATCGGGGCGACCTGGCCGGCGCCGAGGCCGCTATGCGTCGCACCCTCGCGGCCGACCCCTATGACCTCGACGCCCGCAAGAAACTCGCCCGGGCCCTGGACCGCCACGGACGTCACGAGGAAGCGCTGGCCGAAATCGACATCGCGCTCCGCTTCCGGCCCGAGGACCACGTCCTCTGGGAAATTAAGGGGACCGCACTAGAGAAACTGGGGCGTGACGGCGAAAGCCGCCGGGCCTACCGCCAGGCTATTACTTTCAAACGCAACTACCCCGCCCTCGAAAACTACCTCAGCTACCTCGAGCCGTCCAACGATGGGGACCGGGCTCCGCGCCTTGACGCGTACGACCTTTTGGCCGCGTTCCCGGGCGAGGACGCTTTCCCTCGCGACTCGGCCGTATGGCTCCTCGACGACCGGCAGGTCGAAGTTTTCGACAACGGCACGAGCACCCGGACCGTCCATCAGGTAATAAAGATACTGACGCCCGAAGGCGCCGAGAAATTCCGCTACATTTACGTCAGTTACTCCCCGGGCTCGGAGAATGTTGAAATCAAGCGCGCCGCGGTACTCAAACCGGACGGCACCGAAATTACCGCGACCAATATCAAGGAATACAACGTCTTCGACATCTGGAGCCGCCTCTACTACAGCTACGTTAATAAAGTTATAACGATGCCCAACCTCTCGCCGGGCGACACCGTCGACGTCGAATATAAAATCAGCCAGACTGGGGAGAACCTCTTTGCGGACTACTTCGGGGACTTCTTCTACTTCGGCGATAAAAACTCGACAATCCTATCCCGTTACGTACTCACGGTTCCGGCCAAAAAACGTTACTACTTCGCGCGCCTCCGGGGCGCGCCGGCACCGGAAATTACCCGACGTGACGAGAAAATCACGTACGTATACCGCATGAGGGACCTGCCGTCCATCGAGGAGGAAGCATACATGCCGGCGCTGGCCGAAATCCTCCCGGGCGTACAGGTGTCGACCTTCGCCACGTGGAACGACGTGGGGCGTTGGTACAACGGCCTAATCAAGGACGTCTTCCGGGCATCACCGGAGATAGAAGTCCTGGCGGAGGAGTTGGCCGCCGGGGCGCCCGACGATATTACGAAACTCAGGCGCGTCTTCGACTTCACCGTGACACGCGTCCGTTACGTCGGCTTGGAGTTCGGTATCGGCGGCTACCGGCCCCACACTCCCAAACAATGCCTCGAGACCCACTACGGCGACTGCAAGGACAAGGCCACCCTAATGAACACGCTCTACCGCCTGATGGGCTTCAAGGCCTACCCGGTTCTGATACGGACCGGGGACCTGGGTGAGTTGGACTACGAACTGCCGATACTCGGCCTCTTCAACCACATGATCTCATACGTCGAACTGCCCGACGGCCGGACGTATTTTCTGGACGGCACCGCCGAATACCACTCCTACAAAGAACTCCCGCCGAACGACCAGGGGATCGACGTCCTCGTCGTCTTCGACGACCGCGCGGAGTTCATCCGTACGCCGGTGCTAAGCCCGGAAGATAACCACCTAACGACGCGGACTACCTTCGTACTGCAACCGGGCGGCGATGCCCACGTCCACCGTACGGTGGAGTATGGGGCCGCCGACGCCCCGGCCCAACGCGAACGTTTCCAGGTTGAGGCCAAGCGTCGCACGATAATCGAGGAATATTGGAACGGCCTCTATCCCGGCACCAAAATATATAACGAGAAATTCTCGGACATATCCGACCTCGGAGCGCCGGTCCGTACAGAGTACGACGCCAACGTCCCCCGGATGTACAACCCGAACGACGCCCGCATCCATCTTGACGCCGTCGTCCACAAGTCCAACTTGCTCAGCCGTTACGGCAAGAAGGCCGAACGCAATTGGCCCCTCATCCTCCGGCGAAACGAGAAGACGACCTCCGAATTGACGTACGTCCTGCCCGGGGACTACGCCGTCGCGGCGCTACCCCTTATCAAAGAAATCCGTACGCCTTTCGGAAAACTCGCGATGGACGTTCGCTCGAAGGAGGGCAGCGTTTACGTAAAACAGGAATTGGAACTTTATGCCCAGCGTATAGACCCGGATGACTATAAAGCGTTCCGAGAATTCTGCCTGAACGTGGACGACTGGGAAAGCGAACCGGTAATCCTGCAAAAAACCCGGTAACTCGCGTCAGATAATACGCAATAAAAACGGCGGCCTCGGAGCCGCCTTATTTATTCGCGGTGGGTTTTACCCGCCGTTAATCGGTTAAGTAATCGGGAAGGATATACTGCTCCGGATCGACGTGCGTTCCTCCAACGAGGACTTCGTAGTGGAGGTGCGGCCCCGTCGCCCAACCCGTCGAACCGACGAAAGCGACGATGTCGCCACGTTTGATTTCCTGTCCTTCAGTTACGAGGACCTGTGAACAGTGGCCGTAGCGCGTCTCGAAGCCGTAACCGTGTTTGATGAAGACGCAGTACCCGTAACCGCCCTTCATACCGGCGAAACGTATGACGCCGTCGGCCGGAGCCACGATAGGCGTCCCCGTAATGTTCGCGATGTCTACGCCCTTGTGAAACTGCAAACCGCCGAAAATCGGGTTCCGCCGCCAGCAGAAGCCGGAACAGATGTGGCCGCTGGCAGGTTTGATGGCCGGCGTATGGTCGAAAATGTGCCGCGTGCGATCCTGCGTTTTGATTATCTCGTCGAAAGAGTCGCTCTGAAGTTGGGCCTGCCGCAACGCGAGTTCCAACTCGTCGACGTTCTTGTCCCGCCCGAATTTAATCATGTGAGTGATATGGGCGAGCGGGCCACCGACGCCGGCCTCGCGCACGTCGCCTGGAATCGTCTCTAGGTCGTGGACTACCCGCAGCGAATCGTCGAACTCGGCGTAACCGAGGAGTTGGGCCTGGAGGCGTTCCCGCTCTTCGGAAATATCCGTGAACCTGGAATCGCGTTCTTCTGCCCGCGCTTGGAGTTCGTCCAGGCGACTCGCGAGTTCCTTGCGGGAGCTGTATTGGAAGCTAATTATAAGGAGGCCGGTGGCCAATACCGCGATACAGGCAGCGGCAATGTAACACCGGAAGAGGGAAATTCGGAAAGCCCGCGTCGTGCCCGTACCGCCGGGCGCAAAAACGACAGATATCCGCTTCTTACGAAGCTTACGGACGGCTTCCTTAATTTTCGTGGTTCTCGTCAAACTGCTTTTCCCCTTAGGCTTCTAATATTAATTAATAAAAGGTACTTGTCAAGTGAAAAAACAATTTCCGGCCAAAAAAAACGCAAAAAAAGTCCAAGCTCGAAAACGCTTTTATTCCGCCGTGTCGGCATTTCGTCGCCTTACCGAGGTGCGTCCCGTTACCGGAAGTATTAATCGCCCGGGTATAATGGCGACATCTCACGCAAACGTTTCACCGTTTCGGGTAAAATATCCAGGACGCGGTCGATTTGCTCCTCGTCGTTGTCCGGGCCCAACGTAAACTGGAGCGAACCCTGCGCCACCGCGGGATCGAGGCCGCAAGCCAACAGAACGTGCGACGCTTTGAGCGCTTTCGACGAACAGGTCGACCCGCTGGACGTGCATATCCCTTCGCGCATGAGGAAAAGCGTCATCGCCTCCCCCTCCACGTATTCCAGGCAGACGGATTCGTGCGTCGGGAGACGACGCTCCGGGTGGCCGTTGAGGTGCGCGTGGGGAATGCGCTCGAACAGGCCCGCGTGCAAACGGTCGCGCAACGCCTTCGTGCGCGCCGACCGCTCCTCCATAACCTCGGCCGCCAAGCGCGCCGCCTCGCCCAACCCCACGATGGCCGGGACGTTCTCCGTCCCGGCGCGCCGGCCGCCCTCCTGCAGGCCCCCGTCGATAAGCGGCCGCACCCGCACACCCTTGCGGAAGTACAGCGCCCCGGCTCCTTTCGGCCCGTAGAAGCGGTGGGCCGATACGGACAGAAGGTCGACGCCCAAAGCGCCTACGTCGACAGGGATGTGCCCCACAGCCTGAACCGCGTCGGCGTGGAAGGCCGCGGCCGAGTGCTCCTTCACGACCGCCGCCAACTCCGTTATGGGCTCAATCGTACCGATTTCGAGGTTAGCAAGGTTAACGCACACCAGCGTCGTGTCGGGCCGAAGCGCCTTCCGCAGTTCGTCCGGGTCGACCAGGCCTAAGCAGTCCGTCGGAACGACGGTCACTTCCCACCCCAGCCGGGCCATACTCTGCGCGGAATTGCTGACGGATTGATGCTCGACCCCGGAGACGATGAGGTGCCTGCCCTTTTTCTCCCGCGCCAGCGCGACGCCCTTCACGGCCAGGTTGTTGGCCTCGCTCCCCGACGAGGTGAATATCAACTCGCCGGCGTCGCAACCTATTAGTTCGGCGAGGCGCGTTCGGGCTTCCTCTATCGCCCGCCGCGGCTCCTCGCCGTAGACGTGCGTCGAGAGCGGGTTACCGAAGTACTCGGCAACGTACGGCTGCATCGCCGCGACGACGGCCGGGTCGGGCCGCGTCGTGGCCGCGTGGTCCAGGTAAATCGTATCCAATTCCGTCACCCCCGGGCGGTAAAAAACCCGGCGTAAGGGCGCCGGGTTTTTTTGCATTATATCACAAAATTAGTCGGCTATCACGAGTTTTCGGGCCGAGGCGTGGTCGCCCACCTCCACCCGGTAGGCGTAGACGCCAGGCGCCAGCGCCGACACGTCCAGCACGACCTCGTTATCACCGACGGCCACGGCGTTCGCCGTCACGGCCATCACGCGGCGGCCGGCCAGATCGTAAACCCGGATGGCGGCCGTCCCCGCCTCGGGCGAACAGAAACTTACCGTCGTCGAGGCCGAAGCCGGATTCGGATAATTCCCGTGGATGGCGAAGGCGCGCGGCCTCTCCCCCGCCCGGCACTCGACCGGCCCGTACCGCTCCCGGCCGCCCTTGACGTCCACCACCTCGAGGGTATAGGAATAAACGTTACCGGCCTCGAGGCCGGCGTCCCGGTATTCGTACGGGGACGAACCGGTGATAAGTTCGCCGTTTAGTTTGACGCTTTCCGCGTCGCCCGCTTCTTCGCGGTAGAGGTTGAAACCGGCTATGTCGGCCCCTTCGTTCGTTTTCCAACTCAGGACGACGGCCTCCGCCCCCGGCCGGGCGTCGAAGCCGGCTACGCCGATGCCGACGACGTTCTCTTTTTTACAAAGGACCCAACCGTCCGGGTCGAGTTCAAAAGCGGTAACGGGGCTCCCGTACTCGAACGTGAAGCGGGAATATCGGCTGTCCGTCACCACCCGTTCCACTTTCGTGCCGTTGCTCTGCGTCGTGAACTTGAGCTCGAGCGGCATATCGAAGAGCGGCGTTATCGGCCCCTGCTGCTGGACCTGGCATATCTCGACCGTAACCCTGTTGCCGTTCGTCGTCCAGTCGTACTGGTAAACGGGATACCCGGCCTTGTATACCCAGTCGTTGAAGAACTCGTCGAGGCTCTGGCCGTACTCCTCCTCCATCGTCCGTTGCAGTTCGTACGTAAACGCGTGGCCGAACTCGTGCTCGCGGCCGAACGTGTTCCACGCCCGGAAGAACTTATCGTCGCCCATTAAATATCGGAGCATGTGCATGACCCAGGCGCCCTTCTCGTACACGGTGGCGCTC
Source organism: Candidatus Zixiibacteriota bacterium (assembly GCA_050117845.1). Lineage (GTDB taxonomy): Bacteria > RBG-13-66-14 > B26-G2 > WVWN01 > WVWN01 > WVWN01. The sequence continues at coordinate 2,727 of JASFLY010000011.1, read as the reverse complement.
CACGGCTCCGCGGGGTCGAACACGGGAAAACGGTGGTTCCCGTCCTCGGCGAAATAGAGATTGGCGAAGTAGGTCATCCGGTTATGGAAAGCCTCTTCGCCCTGGTCATGCTCTACCCACAGCGCGTCGCAGTAGGTCGCGAGGCCCTCGTTGAGCCAGAGGTTCTTCCACGAGCCGGGCGAAATGCAGTCGCCCCACCACATGTGGCTCAACTCGTGGGCCAGGATATTATCCGAGCTGTGATTGGGCCGGACGTACAGCTGATTCAACGTGATGCAGGTTTGGTTCTCCATACCGCCGAAGTATCCCATCTCGGCCTCGGCGACGCCGTAACGCTCGTCGTCGAATGGATAGCGCCAGAATTTGTTCGAGAAGAAATTCATCATCTGCGGGACGTACTCGAAACATATCTCCGCGTTGGCCCGGTGCTCCGGGAAGACGTAGTAATTGACGGGCACGCCGCTCCACGTCGTTCCGAAGCGGGAATACTCGTACGCCCCCGAAATACTGATGAGGTAGGTCGCGATGCGGTGCTCCGTGACCCACTTGAAGGTCTTGGTGCCGTTCTGGTTGTTCGTCTCCGACGCCAGCACACCGTTGGCCGCGACGTACCAGTCGTCCCGGCAGGTGACGATGAGTTCGACCCGGTCGGCCTTGTCGTCGGGCAGGTCGTAGCACGGGAACCAGTGCTGGGCCTCCTCCATCGCCGAACAGCAGTATACGCCCTTGTTGGTGAAGTACAGGCCGTCCAGCGGCGAACCGTCGTAGGTCACCTTGATAGTGAAATCCTCGTTCGTCTGCCGGGCGGTCCGAAGCGTTACGGTGAGGACCTTGTTATTGTGTGAGAACGTGCAGGCCTCTCCCCCTTCGGTCACGGCCGTCACGTTCATCTCGTCCTCGAGGTTGAACTCTACCTGGCTCAGGTTGTCCTTCAAGCTCCGGGCCGTTATGGTGCATTCGCCGGTTATCTCTTCCTGCGTGTCGTCGAGGTCGAGGTCGATGATGTACTCGCGGACGTCGTAATCGTGCGGGACCGCCGGCGCGTCACTCTGCTTCCGGCCGGCGTCGAACGCGTGCGGCGCGTACAGCCGCGTCTCCTCCGCCACATCGACCCCGGGATTATACATTGCCCCGGCGGACAGGGCGGTCGTCATTATCGCTATAAATACAACGCGTAACCGCATATTACGCCTCCTCGTATAAAACGGCCTTCAGGAACGGCCGCGGTTGGATTCGAATATCTCTATAGCCGCCCGCAAATCATCCAACTTGAGGACGGTCGCGCGGCACGGTCCCTCCGGCCGCTGGTTCGGCACGCCGACCACGGGGCGGTCCGGTACGGTCATTATCCCGGTTATGAGTTCGCGCTCGCAAGCCACGCCTATTACTGCGCCCGGGTCTATTTTTCGGATCACGCCCGCGACGACGCTCCCGCCCGTCAGGACCGCCATTATAACGTCGTCGTACTCGTTCCGCAAATCGAGGAGCGACGCGACCGGGCAAGCGCCGCAGCGCCGGCAGTTGTCGACGTCGTCGACGAGCGGTTGCGGGCATTCGGGTTTCTGGATGCAGCGCGGCAGGAGGACCAACAGCGGCCTCCCCGACTGACGCTTCCGGCCGCCCGCCCGCATTACCGCGTTCGAGACCCGGACCGTCGAGTGCGTCATCCGGTCGGCCGTCGAGCCTAAGAGCCGAGCCAGCCGCCGCGCCAGCGGAATCATCCGAATTATTATGAGCCGCACCCGAGACAGCGGTAATAGGAAATTCCTTCCCGTGTAGACGGTGAGGACGAGGCCCAGGTACTCGCAGAACGCGTACGTGCAGGCCGTGCCGACGGCGGCGAGCGCGTAGGCCGGGACGGCAGGCGTTATCTGCGCCAGCCGCGGGGCAGCCAGGTACCACAGGCCGAAAGCCAGCGCCGCGCAGGCCCCGATAATAACACCGAGGGCCCCCAAAAAAAGCCCCGGGCCCTGCTCGATAGCGGGCTCGAAACCGGCCATGGCGCCCGCCTCTTGCCACGGGTCGCCGAGGTATCCGGCGTCGCCGTTTTCGCCTATTTCGTCGTCGGCCGCTTGTCTCACGTTCGCCTTCAAAATAAAACGCCGCCCGGAGGGGCGGCGCGATTTATCGCCGGGCAATTCTAACGCCCATCACTAAAACTGCTTTATTCGTCTTCGGGGACGCAACAGTCGACCGGGCACACATCCGCACACGAGCCGCACTCGTCGCATTTTTCCGTGTCGATAACGTAGATCGGGTCCCCTTCGGAAATCGCTTCCTGCGGACATTCCGGAACACACGCACCGCACGCAATACATTCTTCGGTTATTTTGTACGCCATCCTTGGGCAATCCTCCTACGAAACAACATTAAAGAACTAATAGCTGTTTATCGCGTCGGCCTAAGCCGACATCGGCAAAAACGTAGCAAAAAAGCCGTTCCCCGTCAAGCGGAAAATACGTTATAATATAAAATATATTTTGGAATTCTTCCTGCCGAAGTTTGGTAAGTGCGACCGGGTTTATTCTTTACAAAATACGGCATTGATACTATAATCGCCGAAAATAATAACCGTTATGAGGTATGCCGATGCTCAATATCAGTGACGAAGTTTTCAAGCGGTACGGGCGGGTTTATCAACCCGGGGAACTGATCGTCCGCGAGGGCGACGTGGGGGAAACGATGTTCATTATTCAGGAGGGGGAGGTCCGGATTCACAAGCGAATA
>JASFLY010000010.1:0-92811 GCA_050117845.1 Candidatus Zixiibacteriota bacterium | reverse complement strand
ATAACGGCGGAGGACGCCAGGACACGGACTGGAATGTCTGTGAAGCGCATGGTTTTTCGCAGACAGGAATGTCTGCGCCACCCATGATGAAGTGCCGTCAGATGTTACCATCTGACGGCGGCCGGACGCGGCAGGTGGTAACACCTGCCGCCACATTAAACAACAACCGCAACGCCGAACGCCGCACGCATATGCTTGCCGGTACCGGGGCGTTGTGGTATTATCTATGAATTCTTTCGGAGGATAATAAATGGAAGACTTCACCGCACTCGAACACAGATTGGAAAAAGTTACCCGCGCCGTCGACGACGTTCGGGAGGGCCTTTGACCCCGACGGCACCGCCAATCGTATCGTCGACCTCGAGAAAAAGGCCGCCGCCCCCGACCTCTGGAACGACCGCAATCGGGCCCAAACGCTGCTGGCCGAATTAACCCGCCTTAAAAAACGGGCCGAGGCCTTCGCCGCGGCCGAGAAGAAACTCGAAGACGTCGGCGTCTTTTACCAGCTCTGCCTGGAAGAACAGGCCGCCTGTACGGACTTCAAGGACGAGTTGGCCCAACTCGAGGCCGAGGTCGAACGGCTGTCGCTGCTCACGTTCCTGAGCGGCCGGTACGACGAGGCCGACGCCATCCTGGAAGTCAAGCCGGGGGCCGGCGGCATCGACGCCGCAGACTGGGCCGAGATGCTCGCGCGTATGTACCGCAAGTGGAGCGAGGTGCGCGGCTTCAAGTGCGACATCCTGGCCGTGGAGCCGTCCGAAGAAGCGGGGATCCGGTTCGCCACGATGGAGGTCCGCGGCGATTACGCGTACGGCCACCTCAGTTGCGAGGCCGGCGTGCATCGGCTGGTGCGCGTCTCGCCCTTCGACCAGAAGGCCCGGCGCCACACCTCCTTCGCCAACGTCGCCGTCTGGCCCAAACTGGACGAGACTATAGAGGTCGAAATCGACGAGGGAGACCTCAAGATAGATACTTTCCGGTCCTCGGGGCCCGGCGGCCAACACGTGAACGTTACCGATTCGGCTGTACGCATCACCCACTTGCCCACCGGGACGGTGGTGTGCTGTCAGGCCGAGCGCTCCCAGCACCTCAACCGCGCCCGGGCGATGGCGGTCCTGCGTTCCAAGCTGTTCCAGATCCTCGAAGACGAACAGCGGGCCCGTTTCGAGGATATGAAAGGGCCGAAACTCGAGATTGCGTGGGGAAGCCAGATACGGTCGTACGTCCTCTTCCCATACCAGCTCGTCAAGGACTTGCGGACCGGGTACGAGACGGGTGACGTGGAACGGGTCCTGGATGGCGACCTCGACGAGTTAATCGCCGCGGCCCTCAAATGGCGCGGCGCCAACGGGGGAGAAGAACATGGCTAAGCGCAGTCGGATAATCCGGATAGCGATATTCGCCGTCGCGGCCGGGGCGTTCGCGGCGGCGGCGAGCGCGGCCGAACTCGTCGCGCCGACCTACCCGAGCGAGCAGCAGGAGAAACCGCTGGAGGTCACGGTAGTGGCCCGGGCCGGCGTCTCCGGCGGCAAGGCCGGAGCGGCCGAAATATTGCATAACGACGGGCCGGACGTCTTCGCGGCCGCGGCCGCCGAAGCCCTGGGGAAAAGCACCTTCGACGAGGGCCGCACGACGGCGACGGCGTGGTACGTCTTCCGGCTCATGCAGGACACCAAAACGACGGACGTATCCCCCGAGGCCGGCCGCAAACTCGACGCCGAACCGGAACTCACGGGCTACGTAGCGCCCGAGTTCCCGCCCGGCGCGCCGTCGCTCCGGACCGAGATTACGGTCAATTTGCTCATCGGCCCCGACGGCACCGTCTGGTTCGCCGAGGTCACCGGGACCGGCGTGAACAAGTTATACGCCGAGTCCGCCGCCACGGCGGCCCGCCAGTTCACGTTCAACCCGGCCACGCTCGACGGCAAACCGACGTTGGCGTGGTACCCATTTATAATAGAGTTTAATTAAAAACCGGGCCGCGCCCTCTCCCCCTTTCCGTACGGCCCCCCCCCGAAACAGGTGGTTGGATTATGCGTAAAATTTTATTGATACTCGCGGTCGCGCTCGCGGCCTCGGCGGCATTCGCGGAGGAAGGCTTCGTCCCGGCCTCGGCTACCTACATCGAGCCGCTGGGCCAACTCGACATCCCGCCCGGCGCCGTCTTCTCCGACACCGTCATGCTCAAGCTATACATCGACGAGGAGGGCAACGTCACCGACACCGAGATATGGCTTTCCTCGGGCAGCACCGCCATCGACGAGGCGGCGCTGGTGGCCTCCAAGAAGTGCCGCTTCACGCCCGCCACCGAGAACGGCGAGCCGGTCGAGTCCTATTATCAGATATATTACAAACTCTCGGCCTTCCGCACGCGCGAGTATAAAAGCGCCGAAGAGATGGCCGAGACCGCCGAAGGTAAGCCGAAGGAGGCCAATGGCGGAGGAAAGTAAAACCCTACGCGAATTCCGACTCGAGAAACTGGCCCGCCTGCGCGAGCGCGGCATCGACCCCTACCCCGTCGCCTCCCCCGAGGGCCGGAAGCCGACGGCCGAGATAACCGGGGCCTTTGAGCAGTACGAGGACAAGGAGGTCGCCGTCGCGGGACGCGTCACGGCCCTGCGGACCCACGGCAAGGCCTCGTTCGCGGATATCGCCGACGACTCCGGCCGGATTCAGCTCTACTTCAAGGCCGACCTATTGGGTGACGACTACGAGTTGTTTCCGCTGCTCGACCTGGGCGACTTCGTCGGCGCCCGGGGGAAGGTATTCAGGACGCGCACCGGCGAGGTTACGATCGCCGTCGAGGCGCTCGACGTTCTCGCCAAGGGCGTCCGCACGCCGCCCGTAGTCAAGACCGAGAAGACCGACGAGGGCGAGGTCGTCCACGACGAGTTCGCCGACCCGGAGAAGCGCTACCGCAAGCGATACGTGGACATGATGGTGAACCCGGCCGCCCGCGAAGCGGTGCGGACGCACGCCCGCGTCATGCGGGCGGCCCGGCGCTATCTGGAGGGTCAGGGGTACGTCGAGATAGAGACGCCGATCCTCCAACCGCTCTACGGCGGCGCCAACGCCCGGCCTTTCACCACCTATCACCGCGACCTCGAGATGGACCTCTACCTCCGCATCGCGGACGAGCTCTACCTCAAGCGCCTTCTCGTCGCCGGCTTCGAGCGCGTTTTCGAGATTGGCAAGGACTTCCGCAACGAGTCCATCGACCGGACCCATTACCCCGAGTTCACGATGCTCGAGGCGTACGGCGCGTACGGCGATTACCGCACGATGATGGAACTCACCGAGGGCTTCATCCTGGCCGCCGCCGAGGAGATTTGCGGGACGTTGAAGTTGAGCTATCAGGGAAAAGACCTGGACCTCTCGCCGCCGTGGCCTCGCGTCCCTTTGGTCGCGACGTTGAACGAACGGCTGGGCCTGGACGTGCTTTCGGCGCCGGAGGGGGAGCTTTCAGCGGCGCTCGAGAAGGCCGGCGGCGAACCGGCCGAGGGGGCGTCCCGGGCCAAGCTCGTCGACCAGCTTTTCGACGCGGTCGCCGTGCCCGAGATGTGGAACCCGACCTTCGTCGTAGACTACCCCGCCGAACTCTCGCCGCTCGCCAAGCGCCAGCGCGAGAACCCGGTGCTGGCGGAGCGCTTCGAACTATTCATCGCCGGCATGGAGATAGCGAACGCCTTCAGCGAGCAGAACGACCCCGAGGTCCAGCGGCGAGCGTTCGAGGACCAGGCCCGCGCCCGGGCCGCCGGCGACGACGAGGCCCAACAGCTCGACGAGGACTTCCTGGAGGCGCTGGAGTACGGCATGCCGCCGGCGGGCGGCCTGGGGGTGGGGCTGGACCGGGTGGCGATGCTCCTCGCGGATGCGCCCAACATCCGGGAGGTAATCGCCTTCCCTCAACTCCGGATAAAAGAGTAAGCGATAAGGCCGGGGGCGCAACGCCCCCGGCTTAACTTTTTGGGAGGAAACGATGCCCCGCAAACTCGTATTGTTGGCGCTTTTAGCCGCGGCGCTCGCCGCCGGCGCGTACGGCTTCATGTTACAGGAGGATCGGCCCGGCTTCTCCCCCGACGGCGAGACGATATTGTTCTATTCCAATAGTATCGGGATAGGCACGATGACGGCGGAAGGCGAGGGGAAACGGCCGTTAATCAAATACCAAGATCTAGGAAAAATCGACGGCGGGGCGATTAACCCGATGTACTCGCCCGACGGCGAGAAGGTGGCCTTCGCGACGAAAAACGACCCATATGGCTATCGCGGAGACATCTATATATGCGAAAAGGATGGCTCCAACGTTACCAGGCTAACTTACTTATCGCCCGACATTGATCCCCGCGAGGGCGAATGTCTCATACGGATGCCCAGGAAAATGCCCCTGTTCTCGCCGGACGGCGCCAGGATATTGTTCACCCATACGCAAGACGATAATTTATATAGCTGGGTCTATACGGTTAACGTCGACGGCACCGGCCTGACGCGCCTGTCGGACGATAACGCGTACGACGTCAACCCCGCCTTATCGCCCGACGGGAAGCGCATCGTGTATGTTTCGTTCAAGAACACCAAACCTCGGACGGAATACCCCCCCGGGTTCGAGCATACGGATAGCGACATATACATAATGAACGCCGACGGTTCCGGGAAGACACGGTTGACCGACGGTAAAACGGAATACAACCACCCGGCTTTTTCGCCCGGCGGAGACGTAATAACGTACGTGGGCGGCGAGGACCATTCGGCGTCGGCTATCGGGAACCTTTTCAAAGGCAATATATACCTTATGAACCTGGCGACCGGCGAAACCAAGGCGGTCCTGGATGAACCGGGTCACGTCAGGCCGCCGACCTTCGTGCCGGATAACTGCGAAATGAACGCCGAAGTATTCACCGTTTTCGAGGACGCCGACAACGGCGTAACCCTATATCTGGGAAGCGGCGATTGTTCGTTTTCGCCGGACGGGAAAAAGCTCGTGTATTCCGGAAGCGGCATCGACGCCGGCGAAACCCTGATATATATATCCAACACGGACGGCTCGGGGACCATAACGACGAGCGCGAATTACCCGACGTGGTACTCGCCGGAGTATAAAAATCCCCCGGACGAAGAATGAGTAGTATCGGCATAATGAAGACTCGGGAGGATAGACCATGACGCGTAGAATTCCGACGCTGGCGCTCGCGACGGCGGCGCTCGCCGCCGGCGCGTACGGCTTCATGCTACAGGAGGGGCGGCCCAGCTTCTCCCCCGACGGCGAGACCATACTGTTCTATTCCAATAGTATAGGCATAGGCACTATGACGGCGGAAGGCGAGGGGAAAAGGCCGTTGATACGCCGCGGCGATTATACCGGGATATTATCCGGATCGACGATTAACCCCATATATTCGCCCGACGGCGAAAAGGTGGCCTTCGCGACGAGAAACGACACGCAAGACCGCCGCGGCGACGTTTTTATCTGCGATAAGGACGGTACGAACGTCACCCGGCTAACTTACTTCGTACCCGACGCCGGGGCGTCCGGCGACTCGGTGGTGATCCCGCTAAAAAAACCATCCTTCTCCCCGGACGGGACCAAGGTATTGTTCGCCCATACCGAGCCGGATAATTTACACGGATGGATATATACCGTTAACGCCGACGGCACCGGCCTTACGCGCCTGTCCGACGAGGATGCGTACGACGTTAACCCGACCTTCTCACCCGACGGCGAGAGAATCATCTACTTCTCTTCGCGGAGCCCCAAGCCGCCGATAAAAGGCTCGAGTAATACCCTGTATCACGACGGCGACGTATACATAATGAACGCCGACGGTTCGGGGAAAACGCGTTTGACCGACGGCGAATCGAATTACAACTTCCCGGCCTTTTCCCCCGATGGGGATACGATAACGTACTTGGGCGGCGAGGATTGTTCGTATTCCGGTTCCGGGGATCTTTTCGAAGGCAATATATACCTTATGGACCTGGCGACGGGCGAAAGCAAGGCGGTCCTGGATGAACCGGGCTACGTCAGGCCGCCGACGTTCGTGCCGGATAACTGCGAAATGAACGCCGCGGTATTCACCGTTTTCGAGGACGCCGACAACGGCGTAACGCTATACCTGGGAGGCGGCGATTGCTCGTTCTCGCCGGACGGGAAAAAACTCGTGTATTCCGGAAGCGGCATCGACGTCGGCGAAACCCTCACATACATCATAAACGCCGACGGAACCGGTTACATAGAAACGAGCGCGAATTACCCCTCGTGGAGTTCTTCGGAGTATTGATAGGCCCCGAGGACGAATGGGTTATTTCGGCCGAACGAAGACCCGGAAGGATGAATAATGACCCGCATAATTTCGACGTTGGCGCTCGCGGCCTTCTGTACCATAGCCGCCCTCTGCCCCGCCGGGGCGGAAGAGGCCGAGTACGACGGCGAGGTCAAGTGGTCCGTCGACGTGCCCGAGATAGAAACGCCCCTCTACGATTATTTAACCAAAGAACGCACCTACAAGGCGGACTACAACGTTGACGTTCACCTGGCACCGCACCCGTTTTCGGAGGTCATCAGCGTTCTCGACGATCACGAAGAATTTACGGTCGTAGAAGCATATACGGCGTGGTCGGAGGACCAGATACCGGACCCAAACCCTTACCCCATTAGTAGAAATACGTATATGTCCGCCTATAGGATTGAAAGTGCGGATTTGGAAGGTTGGATATTCGAGGTTGACGCCCCGATACGGTGCCTGGTACGTTTCGGCGAAGATTACTATCCCCTACGGGAGGGACCCTCGCTCGAATACCGACCCCTCACGCGCGAGGAAGAGGCCGGCCACGCCGCCCACGGTTACGACCTATGGTTGAAGGCAACTGTCGAGGCCGGTTCGGTATACGAGCCGCTTTGCGTATTCGAGGGTTGGATATCCGTAGGCCGGGACACTTCCATAGGGTACGACCAAGCCGGCGGCTGGCTACCGGTGGACGCCCCGGCCCTGGAGTTCTTCGTCCCGGCGTTTTCGGGGGGAGTAATTAACTACGACTCCGTAGGTGGAGGTTTCTGCTTTTTCATACCTTGCGCCTTCCCTTCGGCCATCATTTACGAATCGTACAGCATCTACCCCCGGTCGTTTACCGACGAATATATATCCGTAACGGCGGTAGACCGGGTGGGCGAGGAACACACCTTCCAACGCGACGGAAACTCCAGAGTCTTCGTAGCCGGCGCACCCGATTTCGGCGAAGGTTATATCGCTTTTAAGGCGGATACGGCCGTCGATTGGACGGAAGTGGAGCGGGTATACGTAAAACTCAACGAACCCAGACTTCTACTGAAAAACGACGAATTCGAATTCGACTTCCCGAACGAGCGATTGCCGAAGGAGTAACGGCGGGGGGCGGCGCGGCGTGCGGGCCGCGGTTGCCGCTATCGCAAGGAGAAAACGCTATGAATTTCGTACAAGTACTGATATGGTCTGCTATAATATTCTCTTGCGTACTGGCGGGGCTGATACTGGTTCGCCTGCTGCTCCGGGGGCGGGAGCGCCTCCGGGCCAAGGCCGCCGGCGAAAAGCCGGAGTATAAGAGGATACTCACGTTCCAGGAGCTGGTGTTGACGGCCGGCGTTATCGGCCTCTTCTTCAACATCCTGGGCCTCCAGCTCAACCGGGAAAGCCTGGCCAACAACGTCGAGAGCTACGAGGTCCGCAACCGGCCTTACGTCTACATCGGCACCCTCGAGAAGGTTTATAACGAGGAACGCACGGCCATGCTCTGCGTCGCCGAGGTGACCAACTCCGGCTCGGTCCCCGGCTTCGACTTCCACTTCTCGGGCAAAATAAAAATCGGCGAGAAGGAATTCGGCGGCCGGAAAATAAAGGCCGAGCGCTACGGCGCCATTTACCCGGGACAGGCCCTGCGGCCCGCGTTCCTGGTGCCCATAGGCCACGGCCTGCCGGTCGACGTCGAGATAGCGATATCGTACGACGACTACCGGCCTTACCATTATGAGTACAAGGTTAACCTCCTCTACAACCCCGACTTCGACACCCTCCGCGTGACGAAGTGCGACGAGAAGATTACGGTAAAATAATCCCGTGCCGCCCCTTACCACCGCTTTAACGGAACCCGAGCTCCCGGTCCGGGACATAATCCTGGGGCTGGTGGGCCTATACAACCGGAGCCTGTATCCGGCTGCCGTATTCGGCGTACTGCTCATGCTCGTTGCCGTCGCCGTGGTGCTGATAAAACCCGGCAGGCTGGCCGACCTTTTCGCCAAGGTCCTCCTCGATCTGGCCTGGCTCTGGGTCGGCGTGATGTTCTTCTTCGAGCGGGTGGGGCCGGAGTTCCGGGTGGGCTACGCCTTCGCGGCGTTATTTGTACTCCAGGGCACCTTCTTTATGGTAGACTTCTTTTTCGGAACGCTGGAGTTCCGGCCTTACGAGAACCGGGGCCGCCTCTTCGGCGGCCTGGCGCTTATCCTGGTGGCGGGCGTCGCGCATCCGCTCGTCGCGATCGCGGCGGGACGGGGCTGGCCTTACCTTATGCTCGCGGGCACCGGGCCGGCAGCCTCCGCGGCCGTAACGCTCGGCGCCCTGCTCTTTACGCTCCACAAACCCCGGCCCGTATTCTTCCTCATTCCGGCGGCGTGGGCGGGAGTGGCCGGCGTCCGGCTGGCCCAGGCCTGGGGTTTTTACGAGGAACTTATTCCGGCCGCCGTGGCGCTAACGGCCGTGCTGTGGTTCGCCGTCGTCGCATGGCGGGACAGGCGAAACCGCTCCCCCGCCGGGGGCGAAATTTCTTCCGCGCAAGGAGCCAAGTAGATGATAAACGAAGAGGTATTCCGCGCATTTTTAGCCGAATTCAACCGGTCGGTATTTCCCGCCCAGATTCTGATGTTTGTCGTAGGCCTGGGGGCGGCATTTCTCGCCATCGCGCGGCGCCCCGAGAAGTGGGCGAAGATAGCCGTCAAGGGGGCGCTCGCCTTCCTCTGGGCATGGGTCGGCGCCGTCTACATGCTGTTATTCTATACCAAGATGAACTCGGCCGGCTATTTGTGGGGGGCCCTCTTCCTGTTGCAGGCGGTCTTCTTTATAGTAGAAATATTCTACCCCAAGATAGAGTTCGACCCCGCCTCGAACCCGTCGCTGGGCCGCATCGGCTCCTCCATCGCCGGATGGGCGTTTTTGATGTACCCGATAAGCGCGCTTATAGTCGGCCACGGCTGGCCGGAAATGGCGCTCTTCGGCTGCGCCACGCCGGTGGTCCTGTTCACCTGCGGCATGTTGATGTTCACCTTCGACCGCAGGCCCCGCTGGCGCTTCACCTTCATCCCCTTCCTGTGGGCCGTCGTGGGGGGCCTGGGGCCCGCGGTGCAGTGGCGCTACTACGAGGACTACGCCCTCTTCGTCGCCGGCGTCGTACTTCTTGTCGCCTGGATCTGGGCGTCCAATAAATATAAAAAGCCGAAGAAATGAGCGGTCCTCGGGCCGGCCGGCGGGCCGTTTATGTTAAAATTACCGTTGCTCCGGGCCGGGGCGCTGACGCTTGCTTTGGCGGCCGGGGCGCCCGCCGAGTATACCTACGCCGGCGAATGGGGTAAGCCGGGGTTCGGCCACGGCGAGTTCTATACCATATCCGGCATCGCCGTCGCCCCGGACGGGACGGTCTACGTAACGGACGAGTACAACAACTGCGTCCAGCGGTTCACGGCGGACGGCGAATTCCTGGCGTGGTGGGGCGACGACGGAACGGGGCCGGGCGAATTCAACGAAGCGACCGGCGTGGCCGTGGCGCCCGGCGGCCGCGTTTGCGTCGCCGACCGGGTAAATCACCGCGTGCAATACTTCAGCGCGACCGGAACCTATCTCGGCGAGTGGGGCCGGTACGGCTCGGGCAAACGGGAGTTCAAGTGGCCCAGCGGCGTGGCGGTCTCCCCCGGCGGCGTGGTCTACGTCGCCGATACGGAGAACAACCGCATCCAGCGCTTTAGGCCTAACGGCGCGTACGTGGGAGAATGGGGCGTTTACGGCCACGGCGACGGCCAACTCCGCTTCCCCTGCGACGTGGCCTTCGCCCCCGGGGGCGTGGTCTACGTCGCCGACCGTAGCAACGCCCGCGTCCAATACTTCACGTGGTACGGCGGATACCTCGGGCAATGGGGACGCTGGGGATTCGACCCCGGCCAGTTCAACAGCCCCACGGGTATCGCGGCGGCGAAGGACGGCAGGGTTTACGTAACCGAGGACAGAAACGACAGAATACAGTACTTCACCGGGACGGGGAGTTACCTGGGGATATGGGGTTCGGCGGGCCGCTACGCCGGCGAATTCCACGAGCCCCACGGTATAGCGACGGCCGACCACGGCCGGCGCATTTACGTCGCGGACCGATATAACAATCGCGTCCAATATTTCGCCCGCGTCGAGCCCGGCGTCGCAGCGACGTCCTTGGGCCGGGTGAAAGCCATGTTCCACTAATCGGGTCTCGCGTTCAGGCTCGCCGAGCACCCCGGGCTGTTTTCAGCGTTCGCAAGAAGGACAGGAAATGAGAAACGCCATCAATACCGTAGTGTTAATAACGTTATGCGCCTCTTTGGCCGGCGCCGATTATACGTTCGCCGGCAAATGGGGCTCGGCCGGCTCCGGCCCCGGCGAGTTCAACGTCCCGGCGGGCCTGGCGGTCGCGCCCAGCGGCCGCGTCTACGTGGCCGATTCCTACAACCACCGGATCCAGTACTTCACCGGCTCCGGCAAGTACCTCGGCGAGTGGGGCACGCGCGGCACGGGCGACGGCCAGTTCAAATACCCGGTCGACGTGGCGATAACGCCGGCGGGCCGGGTCTACGTCGTCGATTTCGACAACCACCGGATTCAGTATTTCACCGCCTCGGGTTCTTTCATCGGCAAGTGGGGCGTCAAAGGATCCGCGGCGTCCCGTTTCAATAATCCCAACGGCATTGACTACGACCCGACCCTTAAACGGATTTACGTGGCCGACACGTACAACACGCGGATCCAATGTTTCAACGGGACCGGGAGCTTCATCGGCGCCTGGGGCTCGGAGGGCGACAACAACGGCCAGTTCGACCAGCCCTTCGGCGTCGCCGTAACGAACAACGGGAACGTCTACGTCACCGACCGGTTGAACAACCGCGTACAGTACTTCGATTTCGCCGGCAACTTCATCGGCAAGTGGGGCTCGGAGGGATACGGCTACGGCCAGTTCCAGTACCCCACCGCCATCGAGGCCGCCGGGGACTCCAGAATTTACGTAACCGATTACTCCTGGCATCAGGTGCAGTGTTTCGACTACACCGGCAGTTTCATCACCCGCTGGGGCACTAAAGGCACCGGCGACGGCAAGTTCACGTATCCGGACGGCGTCGCGGCCTCCCCCTCCAGCACGACGATATACGTGGCCGATTCCGGGAACCACCGCATCCAGTACTTCACGCGGAACGAGCCGGCCGTCGTGCCGACGTCGGTCGGGAAGGTCAAAGCGCTGTTCCGGTAATTCCGACAATATAGGATTTTGAAAAAGTCGTTCGAGTTCTTCGTCGCGCGGCGCTACCTCACCGCCAAGGGGAAGGATACCTTCCTCTCCATCATCACGCTGATATCCATCGGCGGCGTGGCCGTGGGCGTCATGACGCTCGTCGTCGTCCTCAGCGTCATGAACGGCTTCGAGATTGACCTGCGCGAGAAGATACTGGGAACGACCGCCCATATTCAGGTCCTCCACATAGGCCGCGAGGGCATCGAGGACTACCCCGCCGTGGCGGGTAAAGTGGAAAGCGTGCCGGGGGTCAGCGGCGTGGCGCCCTTCGTCTTCACGGAGGGCATCCTCTCCTCCAAGCACGACTCCATCGGCGCCGTGATACGGGGCGTAGATATTGAGAGCCACCGCAAGATATCGAGCATCGAGGACAAGATAGTCGAGGGGACGATGGACTTCGACGCGGCGCGCCACACCGGCCTCGAGCCCAAGCTGGCCGGGTACGCGCCGCCCGAGGAGGGTATCGTCCTCGGCGTCGAGCTGGCCCACAACCTGGGCGTCGACCTCAACGACACCGTAACTTTGATCTCGCCCCAGGTTATCTGGAACCCCATCGCGCCGGTTCCCCCCAAGATGAAGAACTTCCGGGTCATAGGCATCTTCGACCTGGGGATGTTCGAGTTCGACTCCACCTTCGCTTACGTGGATTTGGAAGCGGCGCAGGACTTTCTGGCCATCGGCGACCGGGTCAACGGCCTGGAGGTCCGCGTGGACGACGTCTTTGCCGCGCCGGAGGTCTCGGCCGCCATCAACGAGCGGGTGGGCCTCCCCTACTTCGCCCGCGACTGGACCGTCACGCACGAGCAGCTCTGGACGATGCTGGCCCTCGAGCGCCACACGATGTTCCTCATCCTCTCGCTTATCATCCTGGTCGCGGCCTTCAACATCCTCTCGACGCTTATAATGATAGTCATCGAGAAGACGCGCGAGATAGGGATAATGAAGGCCATGGGCGCGACGAACGGCGCGGTGGTTCGCATCTTCGTGCTTAAAGGCTTTATCATCGGGGCCGTGGGGACGGCCATCGGCCTGGCGGGGGGGCTGGGCCTCTGCGCCCTGCTCAAGAAATACCAGTTTATCGACCTGCCGGCCGAGGTCTACGCCATGCGCTCGCTGCCGGTCGTCGTCCAGCCGCTGGACGTGGTATTGGTATGCGTCATCGCGCTGACCATCAGCGTGGCCGCGACGATATATCCGGCGTGGCGGGCGTCCCGCCTCGAGCCCGTGGAGGCGATACAGCATGAGTAGCGTCATCGCGGGCCGGGACCTCCACAAGTACTACGAGAGCGGCGACCAGACGCTCAAGATCCTCGTCGGCCTGGAACTCGACGTGGCCCGGGGCGAGGTGGTCGCGGTCGTCGGCGAATCCGGCGCGGGCAAGACGACGCTCCTCAACCTCCTGGGAGGGCTGGACCGGCCCACGCAAGGCCGCGTCCTCGTCGACGGGACCGACGTCTCCGGCCTCCCCGCGGCCCAGCGGGCCCGTTTCCGCAACCGCCATATCGGTTACGTCTTCCAGTTCCATCATTTATTGCCGGAATTCTCGGCCCTCGAGAACGTATTACTCCCGTTAATGATAATGAAAATGGACGCCGGCGAGGCCCGCAAGCGGGCCCGGGAATACCTGGCCGCGGTGGGCGTCAGCACCCGCGAAAACCACAGGCCGGCCAAACTGTCCGGCGGCGAGCGCCAGCGGGTCGCCGTGGCCCGGGCGCTGGCCCCCCAGCCCACGGTCGTGCTGGCGGACGAGCCCTCGGGGAACCTGGATGAACGGACCGCCGACGGCCTGCACGACCTTTTGTTCGAACTCAACGGCCGGCTGGGGCAAAGTTTCGTAATCGTCACGCACAACCAAACGCTGGCGAGCCGCTGCACGCGAACGCTGTGCCTGGAAGCGGGTACCCTCCACGAAAGCACTCCGCGCTAAAACTTGCGACACTCCCCTACGATGTGATATAATTACTTGCAAGCTGGTGAGCAAGACACTCCAAATCATTACAAACTCCGTCGATTGGCGTACAAATCATGCTGGATAAATTTACAGCCCGGGCGCGTAAAGTAATACTTATCGCCCGGGAAGAGGCAACGCGACTGCACCACGACGCCGTGGGTACCGAGCATATATTGCTCGGCCTTATTCGCGAGGGCGAAGGCGGCGCGGCCACCGTACTCCGCAAGTTCGGCCTGTCGCTCGAGATGGTACGGCGCCAGGTCGAAAAGCTGGTGCCCCCTGGCGGCGGCATGCGCACCGTCGGCGACATCCCCTTCACCGCCCGCGCCAAGTCCGTCATAGGGCACGCGGTGGAGGAATCGGGCCTCCTGAACCACAATTACGTGGGCACCGAACACCTGATGCTCGGCATCATCCGGGAGACGGAGAGCGTCGCCGTAAAGGTCCTGACGCACCTCAACGTCGACCCCGACGACCTCCGGCTGGAGGTCATCTCGAGCCTGGGCGCCGGCGAGAAGACGTCCCGCGGCCGCCGCCGCAAGTCCAAGACGCCGGTGCTGGACGAGTTCGGCCGCGACCTGACGGCCCTCGCCCGCGAAGGGGAACTCGACCCGGTCATAGGCCGGGAGGACGAGATAGAGCGCGTCATCCAGATCCTGAGCCGCCGCAAGAAGAACAACCCGGTCCTCATCGGCGAGCCGGGGGTCGGCAAGACGGCCATCGTCGAGGGGCTGGCCCGCGCCATAATAGAGAACAACGTGCCGGAAGCTTTAACCGGCAAGCGTCTGTTGACGCTCGACCTGGCGGCGGTCGTCGCGGGAACGAAGTACCGCGGCCAGTTCGAAGAGCGGATGCGGATGATCGTCGAGGAGATTCGCAAGAACGAAGACATCATCATCTTCATTGACGAGCTGCACACCATCGTGGGGGCGGGCGCGGCCGAGGGCGCCATCGACGCCTCGAACATGCTCAAGCCGGCGCTGTCCCGCGGCGAGCTGCAGTGCATCGGCGCCACCACCCTCTCCGAATACCGCAAACACGTCGAGAAGGACGGCGCGCTGGAGCGCCGCTTCCAGACGATAATGGTCGACCCCACCTCCGTCGAGGAGACGGTCGAGATCATCCAGGGACTACAGGACCGCTACGAGGAACACCACCGCGTCACCATCACCGAGGAAGCGGTCATAGCGGCGGCGCGGCTGGCCGACCGCTACATCTCCGACCGCTACCTGCCCGACAAGGCCATCGACGTCATCGACGAGGGCTGCGCCATGGTGCGCTTGCGCCACTCGACGCTCCCCCCCGACATCCGGGACCTCGAGGCCAAGATGGCCGAAATGCGGAACGAGAAGGAAGCCGCCATCGAGCGCCAGGAGTTCGAGACCGCGGCCCGCTACCGCGACCGGGAACGGGAATACCGGCTCAAGGTGGAGGAGGCCAAGGAACGCTGGCGCGCGCTGACCGAGCAGGAGGAGAACGTCCTGACGGTGGACGACGTGGCCTATATAGTATCCAAGACGACGGGCATTCCGGTCGACCGGCTGGAGCAGGAAGAGTTCGAGAAGCTACTCAGGATGGACGAGGACCTGCACAAACGCGTCGTGGGCCAGGACGAGGCCATCGGCGTCGTGACGCGGGCGATCCGGCGCAGCCGCCTGGGCGTCAAGGACCTAAAGCGGCCCATCGGCTCGTTTATATTCCTGGGGCCCACGGGCGTGGGCAAGACCGAACTCGCGAAGGCCCTGGCCGAGTTCCTCTTCGAGGACGACGACGCCATCATCCGCGTCGACATGTCGGAGTACATGGAAAAGCACACGGTATCCCGGCTCGTCGGCGCGCCCCCGGGCTACATCGGCTACGACGAGGGCGGCCAGCTCACCGAACGCGTCCGCCGCAAGCCGTACTCCGTGGTCCTCCTCGACGAAATCGAAAAGGCCCACCCGGACGTATTCAACGTCCTGTTGCAGGTGATGGAGGACGGCCGCCTGACCGACAACATAGGCCGGACCGTCGACTTCCGCAACACGGTCCTCATTATGACGTCCAACGTCGGCGCCCGCCAGATAAAGGACGGCGGCGGCATCGGCTTCGGCGCGGCGCCGGGCGAGGCCACGTACGGCGAGATTAAAAAGACCGTGATGACCGAGGTTAAAAAACTCTTCAACCCGGAATTCCTGAACCGCGTGGACGAGGTCATCGTTTTCCATCCGCTCAACAAGACGCACCTCCGGGCCATCGTCACGCTCATGATAGCCGAACTCAAACAGCGCCTCGAAGAGCACATGCTCGAACTCTACTTCACCGACGACGCCCACGACTTCCTGATGGAGAAAGGCTACGACCCGACCTTCGGCGCCAGGCCGCTCCGCCGGACCATCCAGAAATACGTCGAGGATCCGCTGGTGGAAAACCTGTTGCGCGAGGAAATCCGGTCCGGCGATACTATCGCCATCGACGTCGAAGCGGATGGCGACCGGCTCTCGTTCGAAAAAGTCAAAAACCTCACCGCCGCCGAAAAGAGTTCATCGTAGAATTAACCGCCGGGCGCGTCGGAGAACCGCCCGCGCCAACGAAACCGCCCCGTCGGAATTGGCCCCGCCGTTCCCGATGAGGCGGAATTCCACAAGTCCCGGGGCCGCGGCCCCGCCGGAGGTTAGCATGGCCGACGACAAGAAAAAGAAAACCGGACCCGCCGATCGTTTCGTCCAGCCCGAGATATCCGAGGAAGTCATGGACGGGACCTACGCCAACGTCGCCCAGATAGTGTTCTCGCCGGCGGAGTTCATCTTCGACTTCGGCCGGGCGGTCCCCGGCCGCACGGGGTTCAAAATACTCAGCCGGATAATCACGTCGCCGCTGCACGCCAAGCAGTTCCTTATGACCCTCTCCGAGAACGTATCCCGTTTCGAGAAACAGTTCGGCGAAATCCAGATGCCCCAGCGGCCCGCTCCCGGCGAACTCGAGGGTTTCGAGCAGTAATATGGTCAAGCGTTCCAATCTCTTCGTTCCTCACAAAACGGAGTATATAAAGGAAAAAAAGAACCGGCCTCCCGGCCTGTGCATCCTGTGCGACATCGCCCGCGGAGACGGCAACGTCGTGAGCCTGGAGGTCGCCCGGGACGCCGGCTTCGTTATCAGCCTCAACCTCTACCCCTACAATCCCGGCCACGTCATGATCTTCCCGGAGCGGCACGTCGAGCACCCCGGAGAACTGGACGAGGCCGAAAACGGCCACCTCGCCCGCCTGCAGAACCTCACGCTCGACGTCCTGGCCCGGGAGTACAACACCGACAGCTTCAACGTCGGCTACAACGTCGGGCCGGCCTCCGGCGCGTCCATCGCCCACCTCCACCTGCACGTCGTTCCCCGCTACCCGGGAGAGATAGGCATAGTCGAAATCCTCTCCGGGACGAAGATCCTCATCGAGGACCCGAACGAAACGCGGCGCCGATTGCGCGCCGCCTTCGAGAAGGTGCTGTAAAAAAACGCGGCCGTTCGGGCCGCGTTCTTGTTTCCCTAAAATAATCGTACGGCGTCAGGGGGCCGCCATGCCCATGTCGCGCTCGAAGGTCGGGTCCGGCCGGCCGCCGAAGTTCAGGTAATTCCGGTAAGCCGCCCGGGCGTCGGCCGCCCTCCCGACCTTTCCGTAGAGCGTGGCCAGGAACGCGTAGACCTCGTTCGAGCGGGGCTGGAGTTCGGCCTCCCGCTCGAAGAAACGGATGGCCTCGCCGTAATCGCCGCTCTCGTAATATATCCGGCCTATCATGGCACCCGGCCCCGGCATGGCGGGGTCGAGCTCGATGGCCCGGGAGGCCGCGGCCATGGCGTCGCCGTGCCGCCCCGTCTGGTACAGCAACTCGGCGTGACGCTTCCAGGCCGTCGCGTCCTCCGGCGCGAGCTCGGTTAAACGGCGCGAGCACATCGCGGCCCGGCCGTAATCGCCGAGGGCAATGTACACCTCGGTTAACTGGACCACCGCGTCCGTGTATTCCGGGTTGAGCTCCAGAGCTTTCGTAAGCGCCGCTATCGCCTGGGGGTAGCGGCCCGCTTTCCCGAGCGCCACGCCGAAATTGAAATGCATCATGGGGTTCTCGGGCGCTACCAACGTACCCTGCCAGAAGGTATCGAGGGCGGTGTCGTACTGCCCCAGTTTCTCGTAGGAGGCGGCGAGCATGGTGAAACCCTGGTAGAATTCGGGGGCGAGCGCGGTGGACCTCGAGAAATAGTACACGGCCTTATTGTAGTCGCCATCGTCGAAGTAATACTTGCCGTACCGGTAATAACTCTGGCCGAACGCCGAGACTCGCGTGGCGTTCGGCGGCGGGTACATCGTGAACGCGCCTATAGCTATAACGGCCGCGGTCACCAGCGCCGCCGGCTTCCAGCGCCAGGCCCGCCACAGGTCGTACCACTTCGCGGCCCCGGCGGCCCCGAACGCCAGGAGCATCGGCACCAGCGGGAATCGGTACCGCGCCGATACGAAGAATATCAGAAGGGATACCAGATACGACGCCGCGAACACCGCCCCCGTCGTCCGGGGGAACGACGATTTCCTCCACCCCGTTACCAGGCCGATAACGGCGAACGGGAACACCAGGCCGAACCACGGGAACTGGAACCTGTGGAACGGCGTCACGAATTTCATGAAGTAGAAATCGACGTTGAGGCTGACCTCGTAGTCGTTTATGGCGAAGCGGAGTTTCCTCCAATACAGCGTCGCCACGTCGCCCGGGTTTTCGCGGATCCAGTCGAAGCTCCGGCGGAACCAGTAGCGCTGGACCTGGGAGGGCTTGAGTTCCCGACCCTCGGCTTCCTCGGCCACGGCGGTCGCCAGGTCCCGGTTGAGTTCCGTCGGCCGGCCCTGGTAAACGCTGCCCAGGTTCCAGTAGACGCCGTTCGCCTCCTCGGAATTGCCGATGTAAAAGTTGAGGCCCCCCTGCGAGGAGATGGGCACGAAGTCCCCGCCGACGACGCCGTTGCGAACCGTGACTATCGCCACGAGCGAGGCGAACGCCGCGTAATACGCGAGCGCCCGGCGCCACCCAATTTTCTTTATATAGATAATGAAAACCGGGACCGCGGCCGCGACGAAGATAAGCAGGTTTCCCCGGTCGAGGGCGGCGACGCCGAGCAGCGCCCCGGCACCCGCCATCGTCCACCACTTCCCCTTCGTCCCGCGCGCCAGCAGGTAGAACGACGCGGTCAAAAGGAAGCAGTCCAGCGAAACCGGAAGCAGGAACGCGCAGAAGAAAATCGCCGGGAGGTAGAGGACCCAGCCGATGCCGGCGATCCGGCCCACGCGCTCGCTAAAAACCCGCCGGGCGAAGCCGAATATGAAGAGCGCCGACCCGGCCTCCATCACCATCTGGATTATACGAACGATGACGAGGTGGGGGCCGCCGGTCAGGCGGTAGATTATCGCGAGGAAATACGCGTATAGCGGCCCGATATAGAAGACCGAGTCGCCGCCGAGCCAGTCGCCGGTGGAGAGGATCTCCTGGGCCCAGTTGTTGAAGAGAAAGGCGTCCGGGATATGCCGGAGGTAGGTGAAGAAGGGGTCGTGGCTGACGGTAATAAGGTATACGCCGCGGGTGAGGAGCGTCGCCGTGGCGATGCCCACCGGCCAGCGGTTGCGGGAGAGCCAATCTTTGAAGCGGGACGCCATAATAATTTACCGGGTAAAACAAAGCCCCCGCCGCGAACGGGAGCGATTAGCGCTACGGGGATTCGAACCCCGGTCTGATGGCTGAGAACCACCTATCCTAACCCCTAGACGATAGCGCCACGTGCCTTTATATAGCTTAAAGCGAAGGCCGTGTCAAGAATTAATCCAACCCTTTCGGGCTTCCGGGTGTCGGAGTGATAACTATTGGTTTACGGCCGCCCCTTTTTCTGCTATAAATAGCCCAACGGTCACTTGACTCCGCCTATGTCGGCCCCCACCCGAAAACTCGGAAGCCGCGATTACCTGCTCGCCGTCTTCTCGGCGGTGGTACTGGTTCTCGCATTCCCCCGCTTCGACGTCGAGGCGCTGGCCTTCGTCGCGCTGGTGCCCTTACTCGTCGCGTTTGAGGGCCTCACGGTCCGGCAGGGCCTGGGCCTGGGCTACCTCTTCGGCGTCCACTGGATCGCCTTCCTGCTGTACTGGATATCCCCCGCCACGACTCCCGGCTTCATCGCCGCCGTCCTCTACGTCGCCGTTTTCTACGGCCTGTTCGGCGCACTCTACGTCGCGGCGCGGCGCTACGGCCGCGTCCCCGTCATAATCGCGGCGCCGGTTCTCTGGACCGCGGCGGAGTGGCTGCGGTCGCTCGGCTACTTCGCGTTTCCCTGGGGCCTGTTGGCCCACTCCCAGTACAAGTGGAACCTGTTGATACAGATAGTCGACCTGACGGGCGTGTGGCCGCTGTCGCTGGCGGTGGTCGCCATAAACGTCCTTGTGTATTACGTTCTAAAGGACTACCGGCACGTCGCGACCTGGCTGCGGGCGGCCGGCGCGGCGGCGGGGATAATCGGCGTGCTTTGCCTCTACGGCGCGCTGGCCCGGGTGACGCCGGACGAGGGGCCGCCGCTACGCGTGGCCGTCATTCAGCCCAATATCGACCAGGACTTGAAGTGGGACCCGGCGTACCGCGAACAGAACATGGACATCCTCGTGCGCCTAACGTTCGAGGCGATGGACGAGGACGCCGATTTCATAATCTGGCCCGAGACGGCGACGCCGTTCTACCTCTTCGAAAACGCGTATTACCGGGAGATGGTCTTCGACGTCGCGGAGAGGACGGGCGTGCCGCTGTTGACCGGGACGGTGGAGCGGAAGCCGCGGCCGGACGTGGTGCGCGGCCACGACATGTACCGCTTCAACGCCGGCGTTTTGATTTCGCCCCACCGCGAGGTGCTGGGCCGCTACGCCAAGGTACGTCTGGTGCCCTTCGGCGAGCACATCCCGTGGGACCACGACCTGCCGGCTATATCCGAGACGCTATTCACCGGCTCCGGCGACTTCACGCCCGGGCCGGGTTGGGACATAATCGACGCCGGCGACTTCGACTTCGGCCTGTCCATCTGCTACGAGGCTGTTTTCCCCGAAATCAACCGGGAGCAAACCCGGCGGGGGGCGGACTTTCTGGTCAACATCACGAACGAGGCGTGGTTCGGCCGGACGAACGCGCCCTATCAGACGATGGCCGCGGAGGTCTTCAGGGCGGTGGAGAACCGCTCGTGGCTCGTCCGCGCCGCCAACACCGGCGTGACCTGTTTTATCGACCCCAACGGCCGGATCGTCCGAAAATCCAAGATATACATTCGCAACCAGATAACCGACGACGTTTACCCCCGGCGCTACCTCACCTTCTACGCCCGGTATGGGGACTGGTTCGCGTATCTGGTGGCCGCGGCCGCCGCCCTTATATGCGGTTGGACCGCCTTCGCCGCCGGAAAGGCATTTTGGCTGTTACGGCGTCGCACCGGCGGCCACTAATATTCGGAAATATGGGCAAGACATCAGGAGGCTATAGATTATGTCAGTTCTAAGAACGGTATCCATTATCTTCATTTTCTTTTGCACGGTGGTCGCCTGGGCAATCCTGGGGGGCACGCTGGTCCACCGCACCGACACGGCCGACGACTTCGGCCGGGGCGCCGTGGGCGAACTGTGGGGGACCGAACAGCTTCAAGTAGCGCCGGTTTTCTACCGTACGGTCGCCCGCGAAGTGGAAGTCCGGGAGAACGAGACCGAGGAAGGCTACACCATCACCGACGGCGTACCGGTCGAAAAAACGAAAAAAACCACGACCGAGAAGAAACTCGTGGAGGAGTACGTATACCTCGAACCCGTCAAATCCGACCTCGACGTGACCTTCAATCTCGAACACCGGCAGAAGGGCCTTTTGTGGTTCAGCACCTACGTCGCCGACTTCCGCTCGAATTACCGCATAGTGAACGACACCGAGGAACCGATGGATTTCTACGTCGCGTTCTCCTTCCCGGCCACCAACGCCCTATACGACGACTTCACGTTCCGCATCGGCGACGAGGAAGTGGAGTTCCCGGCCAACGCGGCCGATAACATCGTCGCTTCCTCTACGCTGGAACCGGGTGAAGCCAAGGACGTCGTCATCGGCTACAAGTCGCCCGGCATGGACCGGTGGAAGTATTCCTTCGGCACCGGCGTATCGCGGGTCCGCGACTTCACGCTCACGGCCCACACCGACTTCGACGACGTGGACTTCCCCGAGGGCTGCGTCTCCCCCACCGCTAAAAAGGACCGGGGCGACGGCTGGGACCTCACCTGGGAATACAAGGACCTCGTAACCGGCTACCAGCTCGGCATGGAGATGCCCAAGAAGTTGAACCCCGGCCCCATCGCGAGCCGGATGTCGTTCTTCGCGCCGGTTTCGCTCCTCTTCTTCTTCACGGTCCTGTTCATCATCTCGGCGGTCAAGGTCGGGACGGTGGACCCCATTCACCCGATGAATTATTTCTTTTTGGCCGCGGCCTTCTTCGCCTTCCACCTCCTCTTCGCCTACCTCGCGGACCACATAAACATCCACCTCACCTTCTTCCTCTCGAGTCTCGTATCCTGCTTGCTGGTCTTCGTCTACGTGTCGCTGGCCCGGAGCGTTAAGTTCGCCTTCAGCTACGCCACGATGCCCCAGCTCATGTTCCTCGTCCTCTTCTCGTACGCCTTCTTCTATCCGGGATACACGGGCCTTATAATCACGATCGGCGCTATTATAACGCTGGCGGTGCTCATGTTCGCCACGGCCCGCGTCAACTGGGCTTCCAAGTTCAAGACGAAGGAGAGTTAACGCCGCCCCATAGCACGCCACGCCGCGGCGTTTGTCGCGGCGTTTTTTTTGTGATATAATTTACGCTAAATTGATTACAAACAATATCTTACGGTGATCGAAGGATATGCGCGACGAACTGCGGGAATGCCTTAAAGAGCTCGAGGCCGTGCGGGAAGCCGGCGAGCGGCGCCAGGACTACCTCCTGACGCTGGTGCACGAGTTCCGGAACCCGCTGACCGCGGTGGCCGGGTCGGTCGAGATTCTGGAGGATAAACTAGCCGACCGGATGGAGCCGCGGGAGCGCGAGTTCTTCGACGTAATCAACGCCGGCCTGGCCCGCCTGAACCAGATGCTCGACGAGATGCTGGAGCTGACCGCGCTCGAGGGACGCAGCGTGGGCCTCCGCACCGCGCCGACAGACTTCCCGGCCCTCCTCCAAACCATAATGGTCGAATACGAGCCGCGCGCCCGGCTGGCGGGAGTGACGCTTAAGCCCGTCGAGGCCGTCGGCGAGGTCCCGCTCGTAGAGTGCGACCCGGAGCTCATGGGCCGCGTTATCTCAAACCTTATTTCCAACGGGATTAAATACAACCGGGCCGGGGGCTCCGTTACCGCCACCGTCTCGGCCCAGGACGGGACCCTGCGCGTGGACGTGGCCGATACCGGCGCCGGCATCCGGGAAGAGGACTACCCGAAGATATTCACCCGGTTCTACCGGGCGGCCGACGTACGAGAAAAAAAGATAGCGGGCACCGGCTTGGGCTTGACAATTGCCAGAAAAATCGTAGAATTCCATCAGGGTGAAATGTGGTTCACGTCGGCGTACGGCGCCGGGTCGACTTTTACCTTTACGATACCGGTCGCCGGACCGCGGGACGGGACGGAAAACGGAGATGAACCCGTTCAGGAATAACAGATTAAGCCGCCGCAGCGTAATCGGCGCGTTGGCCGCGGCCGCGACCTTTGTTTTCGTCCGCCTCGCCGGATGGCGGCCGGCCGAGGTCGAGACCACGACGACGGCTCGTTTCTGGCGCCGGCTGCCGGGCCCGCGATAAGCCGTCGCCGCGTTCAAGCAAAACAAACGGGCCCGTCGGGCCCTTTTATTTTTTTTCGTTTCGGGGGAAAGGTCGAGGCCGGCCGGGGAACAGGCCGGTGATGCGGCCGAAGACCTTGAACAGAAGCGCGACCGGCGTATAGAGGATGAGGAGCAAATCCTCCCGGAAGGTCCAGTTGTTGACGTAGGCCAGGTCCGTCGCCAGCTTATCCGAGAGGACGTTAGTGACGTAGTTGTCGTCGATGTTGACGGGCGAGAGGAATTCCTCCTCGGCGATATAACGGATCTGCGTCGGGCCGGTCATCCCGGGGCGAAACTCCAGGACGCGGCGCTGCTCGGGCGTCAGAGACGACATGAACTTGGGAAGGTCGGGCCGCGGGCCGACGATGCTCATCTCGCCCCGCACGACGTTGATGAGGTTGGCCAGTTCGTCGAGCTTGGTCACGCGGAGGATGTGTCCCACCCGGGTGATGCGCGGGTCGCCGGCGCCGGTCACGCCGGGGCCGAGGCGGGACGCGTCCTTGACCATCGTTCGGAATTTATAAATGGAGAAGGGCCGGCCTTGCATCCCCGTCCGCTCCTGGAGGAAGAAGACGGGGCCGGGGCTCGTGAGTTTTATGGCGAGGGCGATGAGGCCGAAGAGCGGCGACAGTACGAGAAGCGCCAGAGACGCCGCGACGACGTCGAACCCGTGTTTGACGTACTTCAGCGTAAAGGTCGCTTCCTTCCCGGCTTGGGCGCGCGGAGGAGTCACGTATTCGATTATAAAAGCCCCGCGGCCCGATGTCAAATTTTCTGTACGAAGAACGCCGCGTGGCGCGGCCGCGCGACCCAAACCCTTTCTCGTTGACTTCAAATCGGCAACTTTGCTAAAATAAAAGGTAAGAGGTTCATCATGACACAACTGCAAATTAACGTCGAAGGTCACGACCCGGTAAAAGTGGACGCCGGGGCCACTCTGCTCGACGTCGCCCGGGCGGCCAAGGCGGAGGACGCGCTGGTAGCTCGCCGCGGCGACCGCCTGGTCGACCTCTCCTCCCCCGCCGAGGACGGCGAGGCCGTGGCCATCCTGGACTACGGCGACACCGACGCCCGGGAAATCCTGCGCCACACCGCGTCGCACCTCCTGGCTCACGCCCTCACCGAGCTGTACCCGGGGACGAAACTCGCGCTGGGCCCCGCGACCGCCGACGGCTTCTACTACGACTTCGACTCGCCCGAGACTATAAGCGACGAGGACCTCCCGAAAATCGAGGCTCGGATGGCGGAAATCGCCGCCGCCGACTTCCCCATTTCCCGGGAAGAGATTACCAAGGCCGAGGCCCGCGAGCTCTTCGCGGATAACCCGTACAAGCTCGAACTCATCGAGGAGATACCCGGCGACGTGGTAATCGTCTACCAGCACGAAGGTTTCGTCGACCTCTGCCTGGGGCCGCACCTCCCCTCCACCGGGTACGTCAAGGCCCTGCGGCTCACCGCGGTCGCCGGGGCCTACTGGCGGGGCGACGAGCGCAACGAGATGCTGACCCGCATTTACGGCACCGCGTATCGGGAAGAAGCGGAACTCGAAGCCCACCTCGCGCGAATGGAAGAGGCCAAGCGCCGCGACCATCGGACGCTGGGCCGAGACCTCGGCCTGTTCTCCATAGCCGAGGAGCGGGGCGCGGGCCTGGTGTACTGGCATCCCGCCGGGGCCTTCGTGCGCGACCGCATCGAGACCTTCTGGAAAGAGGAGCACAAGCGCCGCGGCTACCAGCTCGTGACCACTCCCCACCTCGCCCGGGCGCGCCTCTTCGAGACCTCCGGCCACTTCCAGTACTTCTTGGATAATATGTACACCTTCGAAGTGGACGGCGTGCCGTACGTCCTCAAGCCGATGAACTGCCCCGGCCACGTGGCGATATACCGGAGCACCGTGCATTCCTACCGCGAGCTCCCGATCCGCTACGCCGAACTCGGGACCGTCTACCGCAAGGAGCGGTCGGGAACGCTGCACGGCCTTTTGCGCGTCCGCGGCTTCACCGTCGACGACGGCCACATCTTCTGCACCCCGGACCAGCTCGTCGACGAGCTGTGCGGCTGCGTGGACCTCGCGCTCTTCCTCTTGCACTCTTTCGGCTTCGAGAATTACCGGGTGGAGCTTTCGGCCCGCGACCCCGAGAAGCCGGACGAGTACGCCGGCACCGCCGAGGAATGGGCCGAGGCCGAGGCCGCGCTGGCCGAAACCCTCTCCCGCATGGATATCCCGTTCGAGCGTATGGAGGGCGAGGCGGTATTCTACGGCCCCAAGATAGACATTCAGATAATCGACGCGCTGGGCCGCAAGTGGCAGGGCCCCACCGTCCAGTTCGACTTCAACCTGCCGCCGCGGTTCGGCGTCAAATACGTCGGCTCCGACGGCAGCGAACACCAGTGCTACATGATCCACCGCGCGATGCTGGGTTCGTTCGAACGTTTCTTCGGGACCCTGCTCGAACATTACGCCGGCGTTTTCCCGCCGTGGCTCGCGCCGGTGCAAATGCGCCTGATCCCGGTCAACGACGACCTGGCGGAGTACGCCGCGGAGGTCGCGGCCGAGTTCCGAGTAAGCGGCCTGCGCGCCGAAGTGGACGAGTCCGACGGGAAGTTGGGCGCCAAGATCCGCGCCGGCGAGATGGCCAAGGTCCCGTATTTGGGCATCATCGGAAAACGCGAACGCGACGCCCGGGCGGTATCGGTACGGGCTCACGGCGGCGAGGACATGGGCGCCGTCCCGCTCGACCGTTTAATCCCGGCGTTTAAGAAGGCCAACGACGAGAAGGCCGCCGCGATAGAACTCGACGGCGGCGACAGCGAAGCTTAAACATGCCCACGGCCTGTCCCAAATGCGGCCGGACTATATCCCCGGCCGCAACGTTTTGCGCGTTCTGCGGCGCCAAGACCGGCGACCCGGCCGAGGTGGCCGCAGCCGTCGCGGCCGAGCTCGCCGGCCTGGAGATGCTCGGCTCC
Organism: Candidatus Zixiibacteriota bacterium; assembly: GCA_050117845.1. GTDB lineage: Bacteria > RBG-13-66-14 > B26-G2 > WVWN01 > WVWN01 > WVWN01. The sequence continues at coordinate 66,479 of JASFLY010000010.1, read as the reverse complement.
CAGCTCTCGCCCGACGTCCTGGGCGAGCTGACCGAGAAGTTCCTCTCCATCGCCGACGAGGTGGCGGGGCCCTTCCAGGGCACCATTACCCGCGAGAACGCCTCCGCCGTTACGGTAACCTTTCCCTCCACCCTTCCGTCCCCCATAATCGACGCGGTATCCTTCGCCCTGGCGCTGCGCGCGGCCGTACAGGAAATGGCCGCCTCCGTAGTTAAAAGCTCCCGGGCTAATCCCTACCTCAAAATGGGCGTGGATGCCCGGGCGGAAGCGGCCGAAGAGAACACGCCCGCGACTTCCCCGGTGGGGGGGGCCAAGCGGCTCCGCAACAAGGCGAGCAAGTGGGCGGTGCTGGCCGGCGAGACGGTGGTCAAGGCTACGGGCGACGATTTCCAATACTCCACCGTGGGCTTTTACCAGGCGCGCACCGGAAAGCCGGCCGTTAAAATCTACCAACTGCAGGAGGACCGGCGAGCGCCGTCGGCCGGGGGACCTCCCGCGCCCGTCCCGTACGTCCCGGTGGGCGGGTACGAAGACAGCCTTATAACCTTCCTAGACAATGTGCAGGCCGACCGGCGGCGGCGCCTCGCCCTCGTGACCGGCGGCACCGGTTCGGGAAAGACCACAACGCTGGAACGCGGCGTCGCGGCGGCCCGGGAAGCGGGGTTTCGCGTTTACGCCGCGCCGTCGTTCGCCCGCCGCCGCTATCAGCCTTTCGGCCCGTGGACGCAGGTTTGGGGCGAGATGCTGCGGGACGTCTCGCCGGACGCCCCGGCGGACGTCTCTCCCGTGGCGGCGCTGGAAACGCTCGACGAGTCCTTCGTCACATGGGCCCCCCTCTTCGGCGAGATGTTGGGCCTGCCCTTCGAGGCCACGCCGTACGCCGCCGATACCGCTCCCGCCATCCGACATAGCCGTATAATCGACGTCGCCGTTGAACTGGTTTCACGCCTCGCCCACGAGCGACCTACGGCCGTAATACTGGACGACTACCACTTCGCCGACCCGTCCTCCCAGGAATACCTGACGGCGCTGCTCGCCCACGACGGCGACGCCCCGTTGGCCATAATGGCGTCGAGCGCGGCGCCGGACTACGCGTTGCGCCGGGCGGCGGACCTGACGCTGTCGCTTGCGCCGCTCGAAGAGAGCGAAGTCGACGCCTTCGCCGCGGCGATGGACCAGGCGGACGACGGCGGACGGCGGCTAATGCCTTACGCCCGGGCCCGGGGAAATCCGGCGACGCTGGAACAGCTATGGCTCCTCTCCCGGGAAAAGAGCGACGCCGCCCTGCTCGCGGCCCGGGGCGGCGAGGCCGTCGGAAGCGCCGCCGTCATTGGCAGACGGTTGCGCGATTTCGACAAACCCTGGTACCTGTGCACCGCGGCCCTGGCCCTCGTCGGAATCCCGGTTAGCGACGAAGACCTGCTGGCGCTCGCCAACGACGCGTTGGGCGGAAGCGGCGTCGCGGCCGAGAGTTGGCGCTATAAATTGTATAAACTCCGTTTCCTGCGCCTCCCCCCCGGCCGGGAAAACGGCCGCCGGGTCGTCCCCCCGCACGTCGCCGAGGCCATCCTGAAAACACTCGTTCCGGATCCGGCGGACCGCGCCGTGGCCGGGCGGTACGCCGTACGTTTTCTGGCCGAACGTTACCCCCTGGAACTCTCGGCCCGGGCCGGCCTGGAGGCCGAAACGGGCGACGTCCCGGAGGCTTGCGTATCGGCCCGCGAGAACGTGAAACGGGCCCTGTGGCTGGGGGCGCCGTTGACCGCGGCCGACCAACTCACGGCGGTTATTCGCGAAATCGAAAAGGCCCCCGGCCCGGTCAAAGACAAGCGCTGCCTTCTCCCCGAACTCTTCCTGATGCGGGCCGAGGCGTTCCGGGAAGCCGGCCTCGCGGCCGCGTCGCTCAGCGACCTGGAAAAAGCGGGGACGGACGACGAGCTCTTCAACACCCGCAAACTGCTGACACAGGGGCGCGTTTACCTACTGCGAGATTACTACGACGAGGCCGAGCAAGTGCTACTCAAAGCGCTAATATCGGGCGTTAAACTCGAAAACGAACCCCTGGTAGCCGAAATCGAGTTGGCCCTGGCCGGCCTGTTCGCGCGGCGGGGAGACCGGGGCAAGGCCGTATACGAACTCGAGAAATCCCTTAAAACCAGGCCGTCGTCCTCTCCCGCGCCGTACCGCCTCATGGCCGAGCTGAAATACCGGACCGGCCGGGTAGCCGAGGCCGCCAAGGCCGCCCGGAAAGCGATGGCCCTCATCGATACGAGCCGGAGCCCCGTAGTGGCGGCCGAGATGGGCCTTTCGTTCGCGCCCGTGTTCTTCGAGATCGGCCAGATCCCCAAGGCCCGGAACGTACTGCGGGACAGCCGGGACACGTTCGGCGTCGTCGGAGACTCGGCCAAATTCTGCCGGACCCTCGTCGCGGAAGCGACGCTGAGTTTGCTCGTCGACGACGTTTTAAGCAGCGAGACGCTCGCGGACGAAGCCCGCCACCGGGCCGAATTCGACGGCGTCGACGGCTGTGCGGCGACGGCGGCCTTGATCTCCGGCGCGGCCAAACTCCTCCGCGGCGACACGGAAGGATACCATCTTCTCCTCGGCAAGGCCGCGGAGGCGACGGCAGGGGAAAAGGGCGGCCCGGCCGGCGCCAAACTGCTGGAGGCGGCCGGCGCCTATTACGCGGACGAGGATTACGACCGGGCGTACGCGCTGGCGGACGCGGCGGCGGCGCAATACACGGAGGACGGGAACGCCACGCTGCGGGCGGTGGCGGTTATACTGGCGGGATGGGCGGCGCTCGCCCGGGGCGACGAGGACCTGTGCCAGGAAATGCTGGGCCGGCCCGAACTCGAGCGGCGCGCCCGGGAATCAAAACTCTTCTCGGCGGCGTACAATAAAACGGCGGGGGCGCTTTTCGCCGCGGGCGGGGACCTCCGTCGCGCCCGGAAATACCTGCGGGCGGCCGCGGCGGCGAGCCGGGAGATGGGCCTGTGGCTCGTCGGCGGGGAATGCTACCTCGACCTCGCGGCGATACAGGAAAAAGAGAGCGAGCGGGAAAAATACCGACGGCGGGCGCGGTGGCTCTTCGAGAGCAAGCACGCGACGCTGTTGGCGGAACGGGCGGGAAGGGAAACGGTTCCGCCGGCCGACCGGCCGGGCCGGCCTTCGGGGCAACTAAAATAAACGGGATAAGGAAAAACAACTTGACTTGCCTCGGGTTTTATATTTTAATGGAAAAGCTTAAGAAGTGTTTATTAAACCAAAGCGTCAGCGGCGTTTATAGGTCTTTTATGGCGCCGGTGTAGTCTATACTCGCCAATCGCGAGGTGAGACTTTATGCCTGGCAGTGACTTAGTACTTTTCGAAGAAGACTATACTACCATCAACGAAATCCTGTCGACGTTGGTCCGCGAGACGAATTCGAAGTTCGCAATACTCGTGGACCGGTCCGGCCAGCTCGTCTCGGGTCAGGGGGACACCGAGAACATGGATTCGTTGTCATTCGCCTCGCTTTCGGCGGGGAATTACGCCGCGACCAGCGAACTCGCGAAAATCCTCGGACAGGAAGAATTTTCGGTCCTTTTTCACCAGGGAACGAACGAATCCATACACCTTTCCGTAGTGGCCGGGCGGGTCATTCTCGTCGTCGTTTTTGACAATAAAACGACCCTGGGCCTGGTTCGCCTACGCGTCAAGAAGGCCGTGGAAGAGCTATCGGCCATATTCAACCGCATCTTCCAAAAGGTCGCGGAGCGAGGGGCCGAGGCCCCGTCGCCTCTGGGCGAAACCTTCACCAGCGTAGCCGAAAGCGAGATCGACAACCTGTTCAAAGATTAACCTATTCCGGTCTGCGGCCGGGGGTCGGATATGTCGCTAATCAACTATTCCTCGCGCGAGATCAACTGCAAGATCGTATACTACGGTTGCGGCCTTTGCGGTAAAACCACAAACCTATTGTACGTCCACGAGAAACTCCCCCACGACATCAAAGGGAAGATGGTCTCGCTGGCGACGGACACCGACCGCACGCTCTTCTTCGACTTCCTCCCGCTCGAACTCGGAACCGTAAACGGATTCAAAACCCGGTTCCACCTCTACACCGTCCCGGGGCAGGTGCACTACGACGCCTCCCGCAAGCTCATCCTCAAGGGCGTGGACGGCATCGTCTTCGTCGTGGACTCCCAGCGCAATCGTTTCGACGAGAACATAGAATCGTTCGAAAACATGAAAAAGAATTTGCAGTTGCAGGGGTACTCGCTCGACAATATCCCCTACATCCTCCAGTACAATAAGCGCGACCTCCCCAACTGCTCGCCCGTGGAACAACTCGAGGCGGCGCTCAACCACGAACAGGTACCGTGTTTCGAATCCATCGCGACGACCGGTATCGGCGTATTCGATTCGCTGCGCGCAATTTCCAAGCTCGTAATCGCGCACCTCTCACGCCAGACGGCGCGCTGAAATGATTTAAGCTCAACCTACGTCGGCTACGGGAGGCGATAGCGAGGAGTCACCCCGGCCGGCTTATTTCGTCTCAATTCTATGGGCCTTGACGGAAATCTCGAAGACTTCCCCCTCGCGGACGTTCTCCAGCTCATCAACATGGGCTCCCGCACGGGGCTCCTCGTTATAACGGACGGCGACCGGGCCGCCCGTATCTGGTTCGAACGCGGCCAGGCCGTCCACGCCCAGGTGGCCGACATGGACGGCGAGAAGGCCGTCTACGAGACGTTCAACTGGCGGGAGGGTCGCTTCACCTTCGATACCGACTCCAAGACCGACCTCCGCAGCATCGAACTCGACTGCCAGAACCTCATCATGGAGGCGGTCCGGCGGCTCGACGAGTGGACGAAACTCCGCAAGGTAATCCCGGAATCGAATTACGTCGTGGCGTTCGCGGCGGGCCCGGGCGAGAAGGCCGACAACATCACGCTCCAGGCCCACGAGTGGAAGGTCCTCTCGCTCGTCAACGGCGAACTCTCACTGACCGACCTGGCCGAGAAAACCGGCTTCTCCGAACTCAAGACCACCCAGATAGTCTTTACGCTTATCGAATCGGGCCTGCTCGAAGTCCACGCCCCGGACGCCAAACCGGCGCCCCCGGCGTCCGGCGAAGGCACGCCGGCGAAGACGCTGGGCGAGTTCCTCAAGGGCGTCGAACAACCGGAAGCGAAACCCCGGGTCGCCGGAACCGGCCCCGCCGCCAAGACCAACGTCGGCGTCCTGGCCCTTTTTATAAACCAGCTCCTCGACAACTTCGACAAGCCGAACGGCCTGTACAACGCCGTGAAGCAGGACGTGCCCCTTAGCGACCGGGTGGCCAAGCAGGCCGAGCGCTACCCGCAGGTAGACATTATAAAATTCAAGGGTAACCGCGTGAACGTGGCCCAGCTTGACGCCGACATCGAATCGCTCGACGACCTCGGCAAGAAGAACCTCATCGTCGCGCTCGCCGAGGTCAAGGAACAGGTCTTCGAGACCGCGGTGAACCAATCGAACAAGATAGCGGCCTCCCGGCGCCATAATAAAGTGCTCGAGCATCTCTTCGGGACGAACGGCTCGCCCCACGACATCGGCCTGGGAAGCATCCTCGAGAAGAAAGCGCAATAGGCGGCGACGCCGTACCCGCGCCCCTTCGGACCGACGCCCGCAAGGGCGATTTTTAATACCGGAAGCGACAAACCGTGGCTAAAAACACCCTGAACCCCTCCCAGGAGCGCGTCGTCACCGCCCCGCCCGGGCCGATGGTCGTCATCGCCGGCGCCGGGTCGGGCAAGACCCGCGTGATAACCGAACGCATCCTCCACCTCATCGCGGCCCGAAACGTCCCGCCCGCCAACATCCTCGCCGTGACCTTCACCAACAAGGCGGCCCAGGAGATGCAACGGCGCCTCGAGGCCGGCCTGGGCTACCGGCCCGCCGTAACAGTGGGAACCTTCCACGCGCTGGGCGCCAACTTCCTCCGCGCGGAAGCGGGGCACTCCGGCGGCCGGGCCGACCGCAACTTCGTCATATTCGACCAGGCGGACACCGAGGCCGCCCTCAAAAAAATAGCCAACAAGTGGTCCCTGCCCGCCGAGCAATTCCATTACAAGCGGCTCGCGGCGGCGGTGGAGGCGGCCAAGCGCGAACTCATCACCGCCCCGGAGTACCCGCGGGGCGACGGCTACCGCGAGGTCATCGCCGACGTTTACGCCGCGTACCAGGAACTCCTGCGCGAGAACAACGCCTACGACTTCGGCGACCTCATCATGGAGACGGCGCTTCTTCTGGGACGGCGGCCCGACGTCCGGGAGCGCTGGCAGGACCGTTTCCGGCATATCCTGGTGGACGAGTATCAGGACACCAACGTCGCGCAGTACCAGATGCTTAAACTCCTGGCCTCGAAATACCGTCAGATATGCGTCGTCGGCGACCCGGACCAGTCGATTTACCGCTGGCGCGGCGCGGACATCCGCAACTTCAAGCGCTTCACCACCGACTTCCCGGAGGCCGAGGTCTTCGCGCTGGAGCAGAACTACCGCTCCCACCAGAGTATCCTCGACGCGGCCAACGCCCTGATAAAGTTCAACAGCAAGAACCGCTACGCCAAGGACCTGTGGAGCGACCGGGAGCACGAAGTAAAGCCGGCGGTGATCCGGTGCTACGACGAACGGCACGAGGCCCTGCGGGTGGCGTACGCGCTGGAGGAGGTCCGGGCCAACTACGGCCTGGACTATCGGGAATGCGCCATCCTCTATCGAGTCAACGCCCAGTCGCGCGTTCTGGAGGAGGTGCTGGCCGCGACCGGCCTGCCGTTCCAGCTCCTGGGCGGAACGCGCTTCTACGAACGGCGCGAGGTCAAGGACGCGCTGGCGTACCTCCGCCTCATACATAACCAGAGGGACGCCGTGGCCTACGGCCGCGTCGTCAACCTCCCGCCGCGGGGCGCGGGCGCCGCTTCGCTCGGGAAGATAGAGGACGCCCGGCGAGGCCGGTCGCCCTTCGAGACGGCGATGGACGACGAGGTCCTGGCGACGCTGCCGTCCCGGGCCGCGAACGGCCTCCGGCGCTTCACGACGCTGATATCCGAACTCGCCGCCGGGGCGGAAACGACGCCGCCGAGCGTCACGCTCCAGACGGTGGTCGAGAAGAGCGGCTACCTCAACTGGCTGACCGAACAGGAGGACGTCCGGGGCGAGGCGCGGGCCGAAAACGTCCGGGAACTCATAACGGCGGCGGCCGAGTTCGAGGACGAGCGGCCGGGGGCGACGTTGGGCGAGTTCCTGGAATCGGTGGCGCTGGTGAGCGACATCGACGCCTTCGACGCCGACGCCGACCGCGTCTCGCTGATGACGCTCCACACGGCCAAGGGGCTGGAGTTCGGCGCCGTCTTCGTCGTGGGAATGGAGGAGCGCCAACTGCCCCACGCCAACTCCATGGGCGAGACGGCCGAACTGGAGGAGGAACGGCGGCTGTGCTACGTCGGCATGACGCGCGCCAAGGACCTGCTGTACCTCTCGTACGCCGAGTCGCGCACGGTGGCGGGCGTCCCGGAGGTCCGGGAACGCTCGCGCTTTTTGGACGAGATAGGCGACCCGCAGTTGGCCGAACTCGAGCCGGTGGACGTAGACGACGTAATCCAATACGAGCCCTGGGGACGCCGGGGCAAGTAACGGCCTTTACGGAGATGCTTATATGACCGCAGACCAGGAACGGATAGCCGTAATCCGCAAAATGATCCGGGAGTCCTACCTCGCGCTGCCGGCCGAGGAGGAAGAGCAACTCGCCCGGGAGATAGAGGGGCTTCTCGAGAACGTAGAAATCCTCGCCCGGCTGGAAGTCGAGGAGGGGCCGCCCCGCACGGCGCTCGAGCCGGCGGAGCTGCGGCCGGACGAGGTCGCCCCTTCCCTGCCGCCCGACCTGGCGCTTTCGAACGCGCCCGCTTCCCACGACGGCTACGTTTCCGTCCCCAAGGTCCTGGGCGCCGACAAGAAGGACGGCAAGTCGTGAGGGTTTACATATTAATAGTCGGCGTGGTCGCCGCCATCGTCCTTTCGTGCGGGCCGGCGGAGAAGAGCGACGGCAGCGCCGAGACGGCCTCGACCGCGGAGGAAGCACCCGCCATCGAAACGCTGCGCGCGCCGACGGCGGCCCAGGACATATTGTGGGAGGAATGGTCTCCGGCGGGCGTCGACGCCGCGAAAATGGATTGGCCCGCGGGCGCGGTATGGACCTCCGGCAAGCTCTACCTGATGGGGACCCGTAAACTCGCCGGCGCGGCCGACGGCCCCCGCGACCGGGCGGAGGTCGTCGTGGTCGAGATTTTGGCCGGCGGCACCCGCGAGGTCGCTACCTATCCCAGCCGCTTCGCCGAACGCGCCCACGCGGCCGTGGCGGCGGGGCCGGACGGCCGGGTCTGGTTCCTCGGCGGAATGTATACGCCGCCGCCCATGGGACTCGCGCCCGAAGGCCGGCTGGACTTCGCCGAACTCGAGACGCCCGTGGGCGAGGTTTACACCTGGCGGCCGGGGGCGAAGGAACTCGAGCTAGAAGCGTACCTGCCCGTGCCCCGCGGCGATGCGGCGGCCTTCTTTAGCGGGAAGGACCTCTTCGTCATCGGCGGAACCTTCGACCCGGCGGACCCGGTGGCCGAGTTCAATCATCAAATGCACAGCTTCTCCCCGGCCGAGGGTGTATGGAAGAAGTACCACGAACTGCCGGTTCCGCTCGCGTCTCCGGCCGCGACGGTGGCCGCCGGGGGCATCTACGTCATCGGCGGGAAACAGCTCAAGCCGGCCCACGTCACCAACGCCGTATATCGCTACGACCTGACGTATTACAAGTGGCAAAAGGTACCGACCCTCCCCGCGCCCCGCGCCGGAGCGGCGGCCTACACGGTCGGCGACTACATCTACGTCGTCGGCGGTTGCGAGGCCGAGGCCCTGGGGACGGCGGGCCGCATGGGCCTCAAAACCTACCGCTACGACCTCCAGGCGAAAAAGTGGGAAGAACTAGCGACGCCGCTGCCCGAAGGTTGCGCCTACTCCGCGTACGACGGCACTAACTTCTACCTCATCGGCGCCGGGAAAACCTACCGCGGCCGCATCGTCAAAGCCAAGGCCGGAACCTAATTATGGACTATACCGAATTAACCGCCCTCGAAATCGCCAGCCGCGTTAACGCCGGCGAGGCCGCGCCGCCCGACGTGGCGGCCTCCTTCCGCGACCGGATTAATAAATACGACGATAAGGTCAACGCCTTTATATCGATGAACGACCGGGAACCGGATAGCAATTCGGCCGGGCCGCTGGCCGGCGTGCCGGTGGCCGTTAAGGACAACCTCTGCACGGACTGGCTGACGACGACCGCGGCCTCGAAGGTAATCGAGAACTACCGGCCGCCGTACAACGCGACGGTGGTGGAGCGGCTGTTGGCCGCCGGGGCGTACGTCGTCGGCAAGGCCAACCTGGACGAGTTCGGAATGGGCTCGTCGACGGAGTATTCGGCCTTCTTCCCCACCAAGCACCCCCGGGACCTGACACGCTCCCCCGGCGGGTCCAGCGGGGGGTCGGCCGCGGCGGTCTGCGCGGGCTTCGCGCCGCTGGCCCTGGGGACCGACACCGGCGGCTCCATCCGCCAGCCGGCGTCGATGTGCGGCATCGTGGGCCTCAAGCCCACGTACGGCCGCGTTTCCCGTTACGGCCTTATTTCCTTCGCGCCGTCCTTCGACCAGATAGGGCCGCTGGGCCGGAACGTCGCCGACGTGGCGCTCTGCCTGAGCGTCATCGCGGGCCACGACCCGGCCGAGGCCACGTCCAGCAAGCGGGAAGTCCCCGACTACGTAGCCGCGCTCGGCCGGCCGCCGGGTAAATTTAAAATTGGACTCATAGAGGAATTCTTCGGCGACGACGTCGCGCCCGGCGTCCGCGCCGCCATATCGAACGCGCTCAGTGAACTCGGCGGCGCCGGCCATACGGTCGAGAAGGCCGCCATCAAAAGCGCCTCCTGGGCCCTGCCGACCTATTACGTCACGGTGTGCGGCGAGACCTATTCCAACCTCGCCCGCTACCAGGGCGTGCTCTTCAGCCCGCGGCCGGGCGATTACGCCGGCCCCGCGGACATGGTGGGCAAGGTACGGGCGGCCGGCCTCGGCGGCGAGACGCGGCGCCGGATAGCCGCGGGGGCGTACGTCCTCTCGGTCGGGTACCGCGGCCGCTACTACGCGAAGGCGCAGACGGTCCGGCGGCACATGCGCGCCGATTTCGCCCGGGCCTTCGAGGAGTTCGACTTCCTGGTGTCCCCCATCTCGCCCTTCACGGCTTTCAAACTCAACACCCGCAACCTCGACCCGCAGCTCATGTACCTGGCGGACGTATTCTCGAGCCTGGCCAATCTCATCGGCTTACCGTCGCTGACGATGCCGGCCGGATTCGACGAAGAGGGCCTGCCGGTGGGCGTCCAAATCCTGGCCGCGCCGTGGGACGAGGAGCGCCTGTTGGCCCTGGGGCATCAACTGGAAGGATTGCTCGGCCTGCCCGCCGGGCCGGTAACGCCGGCGGCGTAAGATAAGTAATACGGAGGAAACGACGTGAAACACACACAACGGGTATTAACGGGGCTGGCGGCCTGTCTGTTCGTCGTCTTCGGCGGCGTCGGTTGCGAGTTGTTCGAGGGCGAATACGTACCGCCGACGAAACTCTACGGCCTTTCGCAACCCAAGTACGCGGTCGCGATGGCCGAACAGGGATTCGACGAACGCGACGCCACGCATCTGAACAAGGCCCTGGCCGATAATTTTATATTCTATTTCGACCCGAACGACGTGGGACAGGAAGCGCCCGGGGGCGGCGGCTACGTCATCCCGGAATCGTGGGACCGCGCGGCCTTCCTGTCGGCGAGCCGCAACGCGATGGAGCAGGCCTACAAGATAACGCTCGCGGTATCGTGGGATTGGATCGGGACGCCGGAAACGGGGGCCACGGAATTCTACGTCGAGAATATCCAGGTGGACTTCATCCTCAAAACGGATAAGCACACCGATTATATCGTCAAGGGCGGCCTTTTCGACTTCGCGTTCGAGAAGGACGACAATAATACGTGGCACCTTTCCGGCTGGTGGGACCGAACGAGTTCCGAGGCCGAGGGCACGTATACCGCCTTCGGAACGTCTCTCTGCATTTACCGTTAGGCCGCCGGCTTTTTTATTTGTGGGGGTAAGATAGCGATGAAACGGCCCGACCCGAAGGGGACGTACTTACTCGCCGTCCTCGTCGGCCTGGCGGTCCTCGCCGGGTGCGACGGCGACGAGGAAACGCCGGCCGGCCCGGAGACGTACGAGCCGACCGAACCGGCGTTCGTACTGGCCAACGTCGAACTCTCCTTCAACCGCTCCGACGCCCGGCTCCTCGCCGCGGCGCTTTCGAACGACTTCGCCTTCCACTTCGATCCCGCCGACGTCGGCACTACCGTCAACGGATACACCATCCCGACTTCGTGGGACCGCGCGGCCTTCCTGCAGGCCGCCGGGAATCTCTTCTCGCAAACTTACGAACTCTCCCTCGACAACGGCTGGAACTCCATCGGCTCGCCCGGCGCGGGTGAACAGACTTATTACGCCTACACGGTCGCACTCTCGCTCACGGTAATGGTGACGCCGAACGACGGCTTTCTTATCGACGACGGCGTGTGCGACTACGAATTCGGCGCGCCGGAACCGGGGAGCTGGACGCTGACGGCGTGGTACGACCGCAGCCGGGAGTGCGGCTGCCTGGAGCCGACGACGCTCGGCGTCCTCCTGGCCCGGTATTATTTATAAATAAGGCATCCGTACAATGAGCTTGACAGCGTCCGGCGGCACGCCTATAATGCCGGGGTCGACGCTTCGCTCCCTGGAGTAAGCCTTTACGGCGAGTTACGCCCCGATATATGAAACGCCGAGGATTCCACACCCGCGCCGTGCGCGGCACCGCGCCCGTCGATAAGGAAACGGGCGCTTTATCCGTGCCCATTTACCAGACCGCCTCGTTTTCCTTTCCCCCGGGCGAGCGAGGGCGGGCGGTGGTCGCGGGCGAAACGGACGATTATTTCTACAGCCGGTTCGCCAACCCCACGACCGCCGCGTTCGAGCGGGACGTGGCGGAGCTGGAGGGGGCCGAGGCCGGCCTGGCCTTCGGGTCCGGCATGGCCGCCATTTCGACGCTGGTACTCGCGCACGTCGGCGCCGGCGACCATATCGTCACCCAGCGCCAGCTCTACGGAGGGACCGCCATCTTCTTCGCGGGACAACTGCCCCGCTTCGGCGTCGACATAAGCTACGTCGAGGAGCCGACGGCGGAGGCCGTCGCGGCGGCTATCCGCCCCGAAACCAAAATGGTCTACCTCGAGACGCCCTCCAATCCCCTGCTCAACATCGTCGACATAGAGGCCACGTCGCGGGCGGCCGGGGACGTGCCCGTCGCCTTCGACAACACCTTCGCCACGCCCTACCTCCAGCGGCCCATCGAACTCGGCGCCACCTTCTCCCTCCATTCCGCGACGAAGTACTTCGGCGGCCACGACGTCGTGGGCGGCGCTCTGGCGGGGCCGGCGGACCGGTTGGCCGAAATCCGCAAGGGCATATACAAGGACCTCGGCGTCGCGCCGTCGCCGGCGTCGGCGTACCAGTTCGGCCGGGGCCTCAAGACGCTGCCGCTCCGGATGGACCGGCACTGCGCCAACGCCCGCGCCATCGCGGAATTCCTGGCGGCCCACGACAAGGTGACGCGGGTTTACTACCCCGGCCTGCCGGAGCACCCGGGGCACGAACTCGCGCGGCGGCAGATGCGCGACTTCGGCGGCATCGTGGCGTTCGAGTTGGCGGACGGCGAGGCGGCGGAACGATTCCTGGGGGCGCTCGAGCTGTGCGTCTTCGCCGTGAGCCTCGGCGACACGCTGACGCTGGTGCAGCACCCGCCGGGCGTCACCCACGGCGTCTTCGACGCGGAGCGGGCCGCGGGAGCGGGCATGGGGCCGGGATTCATCCGGATTTCGGCCGGCCTGGAGGACGCGGAGGATATAATCGCCGATCTGGCGCAAGCGTTGGAGAACGCGTAGAGACGTAATATGCGACGTACGATATACGCGGCGGTACTGCTCGGCTGTTTGCTGGCGGCCGGGGGCTGCATCTCGTACGAGCATCATATCACTTTCGAGGAGGACGGTTCAGGCCGCATCGCAATAGATAGTTGGGTCCCCTACTCCGACGACGAGGCCGGAACCTCGGCCGGCGGGCAAGGCAGCTCGGACGACGCCGGAAAGTTGAACGCCCGGTTCAGCAAGGAATTGGGCCCCGCCTTCGCCGACGTGGACGGCGTTACCATCGAGGAACACTGGTCCAAGATAGAGGGGGAACGGAAGGAGCGCCGCGAACATACCCACGTCGTCCTGGCTTTCGACAACGTCGAAAGGCTGAACGGCCACGGCGCGTTTTATAATCAGGAATTGACGTTCTCGAAAAAAGGCGACAAGTTCACGTTCAAGCAGACTATCCGAAACGAGCTCGGCGACGAGGACAAGAAGACCGCTAAGGAGGACGAAGAGCTCGCCCGGGCCCTCTTCCGAGATTACGCCTTTACTTTTTCGGTCGTCATGCCGGGCGTGGTCGCCGACAGCGACGGGATCGTGGGCGAAGACGGCCGGACGGTTACGTGGAAAATCCCGACGGCGGACGTGATCTTCATGAAACTGGGTTATATCGAACTGACGGCCGTGTCGCGGGCCGAATAGCGCGCGGCGTCGATCCGAGGCCGGGTTCGTCCGGCAAAGCATAACGAGCCGATATTGCCGCCGACCCAAATTGAACGCCGAAGGAATCATTTTAGTTTAAATTAAGCGAGGTTAGTCATGCAGCGTTTTTTCTCTATAATCGCCGTTTGCGCCGCGCTGGCGGTCGTCGCCGGCTGCATTTCGTATCAGCAAAATACGAAGTTCGAGGCCGACGGCTCCGGCACGTTGACGATAGATACGTGGATGTTTTACTTCGACGACGAGCCGACGGGCGGCCAGGGCACCGACCCCGAAGCCGAGGCCCCGACCACGGCGGCCGACTCCCTTACCGGAGACCTGGGCGCGCCGTTCGAGGGCGTGGAAGGCGTAACGATCGAGGATCAATGGGAGAAAGTCGAGGGCGAAGGCGACGAGCGGCAAACCCACTCCCACCTCGTCCTGTCCTTCGACAAGATAGGAACGCTGAACGGCACGGGCGCGTTCGAGAACCAGGAAATGTCGTTCGAGGAAAAAGACGGCAAATACGTTTTCTTACAGACAATAATAAACGAGCACGAAGAAGATCCGAAGGAAGTGACGCCCGAGAGCAAGGAGTTGGCCCGGGCGCTCTTCGAGGGATACACTTTTACATATTCGGTCGAAATGCCCGGCAAAATAACGGAGACGAACGGGACCGTGGGCGAGGACGGCCGGACGGTAACGTGGGAATGGCCCCTGTACGACTTCGCGAGCGCGGAAAAAACCGTCATGTCGGCCACGGCCGAAAGGTAATTCGGCCCAAAATAAACGCAAGAAATTCCGGTTGACTTCGACGTAGTATGTTGTTAGAATCCTAAACTACGCGAGCTAATGTTTTATGAAATCCCGCAAGGGGAATGCTCGTCGTTAACCCGTATTTATTAATTTAATTTAGGAGGAAACTCTATGCGGTCTAAACTTATCGGCCTCGCGGCGTTGGCCATCGGCCTTATTATCGTCGCCGGCTGTATCAATTACGACCAGGAGTTGACGCTTAAGCCGGACGGCTCCGGGACGATTTACGTCCGTTACGACCGGACCGGCGGTTCCACCGGTGAGGAAGGCGAAGGCAGCATGGACGTCAGCGGCGCGCCCGAACTCTCCTTCACCGAAGAAGAAATTATGGCGGAGTACGAGGGGTCGAATCTGACCGTCCGCGACATCACGGTCGGCGAAACGGATTCCGGCGTACCGGAAGCCAGCTATTACATCGATTTTGAGAGCGTGGGCGACCTTAACGGGTACGGCGTTTTCGCGCTTAAAGGCGGGGAACTTACTCAGACTTTCTCGATGGACGTAGCGGGCGACGCGGTCACCTTCAAGCAACTCGTCCAGCTCACGATGGACGTCGAAGACCCGTCGCAGTTAACCGATTATAAATTCACCTATAAGCTGAATTGCCCCGGCGAGATCGTCGAAAGCAACGGCGAAATCACCGGGAATACGGTTGCCTGGGAATACACGCTCGACAAGCTTATCAACACCGATACCGAGATGACGGTCACGTATAAGGCGGGAGCGGCCGGCGGCGGCAGCAAAGTCGCGGTTATTATCGGCATCATCCTTTGCATTATCATCGTAGTCGTCGTCATCATCGTTATCATCGTACTTCTCGGCAAAAAGAAGAAGAAGCCCGCGGCGGCGAAACCGGCCGGCACGGAGCCTCCGGCGGGATCAGCCGGCTAGGCTAAAGCAACGACGATTATCAGGGCGGCCTTCCGGCCGCCCTTTCCTTTGGGCGAGCGGCCCTTTACTTCGGCCCGCAACTATACTACCATTGCGCCAACGTTTCAGCGCCGGGAGCCTCAATGACGAACCAAAGCCGACTCATCGAACGACTCATAAATGAACTCACGAAGATGCCGGGCATAGGCCGGAAAACGGCCCAGCGGCTGACGTACTTCATATTGAAGGCCCCGGAGGAATACGTCGCGAATCTGTCGACGCTTCTCGGGGAAATCACTTTCCGGGTCAAGCCGTGTGCGCGCTGCGGGAACCTGGCCGAGGCCGAACTCTGCCCCGTATGCGAGGACGAAACGCGCAACGGCCGGCTGGTGTGCGTCGTCGAAGAGCCGGCCGACATCGCCCTTATTGAACGGACCGGGGAGTTCAACGGCCTATATCACGTCCTGATGGGCGTCATTTCCCCGCTGGACGACGTGGGGCCGGACCAGCTGCGGATGGCGGAGCTGGTGCACCGCGTCCAGGCCGAACACGTGGCCGAAGTCATCGTGGCCACGGACCCCGACGTGGAGGGCGACACCACCGCCTACTACATCGCGAAACTCCTCTCGCCCTTGGACGTCAAGGTGACGCGTATCGCCCGCGGCCTGCCGGTCGGCGGCGACCTCGACTTCGCCGACGAGGTGACGCTGGCCAAGGCCATCGCCGGCCGCCGCGAAATTGAGGATTGAGGCCGGCGAGAATCCTGCGCACGAAAAAAGCCGGGCCCCGAGGCCCGGCTTTAAATTCGCCTGGTGACGCGCTACCGGAACAGCGCCTTGACCTTACCCATCGACGTCGGCTCTACGGCCAGGCCTTTGATGTCGATTTTCCACAGGTAACCGCCGTCGGCCAGCGTACTCAACCATATGTAGTTACCCTCACACGTCGCTCCGCGAGGCTGATCGCCCGGAGGGTTTTCCAACATCCCCGTGACGGAGCCGTCGGTCGGCGTCATGGCGGCGACGAGGTAAGAGGTGGCGATATCGTCGTACTGGGGTATCCATAGATACTTGCCGTCCCAGGCGACGTCGTACGACTCGTAGTAGGTCTGGTAGCTCCGGATAACGCCGCCGGTGAACCTCATCTGGAAGAAACGATAATCCCACTTCGTACCCTGGGCGCATCCCCAGATGTGCCAGCCGGACCACGCCAGGCCGTTGCCCACATCCCACCCGGCCTGGAATGACGATAAGACGCTGCCGCCCCAATCAAACCGATATATGCGGTTTTCCTCGGTATTGCCGGCCCAGAGGTAATCGCCGTCGTGGGCCAGGCCGCCGAGATACGCCCCGGCCTTGTCGAAGACGAAGGAGCCGGTCACGTTGCCGTTGGCCGCGTTTATCCGCCAGATGCGGCCGGCCTGGGAATCGCAGTAGCAATAGAGGTTCCCGTTATTGTACGCGAGGGCCTGGGGGCCCTCGGCCGGCGCGGAGAAGGACGCGACGACGTCGCCGAAATAAGCGAACGCGGCCGCGGCGAAAGCGGTCGATACAAGGGCCGCGAGGGCCGTTAACCTAGCTATCCGATAGAAAAACATATATCCACCTCTTCATAATATTCGTAACCAAATTAATATAAAGGTTTCACCCGGAATTATCAAGCTAAAACGGGCCGGGGGCCGCGGCGGCGCTGCCGGGCATAATTTCGAAAAACCTTTTAATAGGTCTCCCCGTTATGCTATAATGGTCGGATATTCAAAATATCCACTACGCTTAAATTAGTAAACCTCGCAATAATACTTCCGTTCATCGCTGCGAAGCACGGCTTGCCGAACCGATTCACAGCGACGCTCAAACTCAAATAGAGGTGATGTAAATTGCCGGAAAAAATACTCGAAATCCGGTGGCACGGCCGGGGCGGCCAGGGCGTTAAAACCGCCGCGATGCTGTTCGCCGAGGCCGCCTTCGAGGGAGGGAAGTTCATCCAGGGGTTCTCGGACTACGGCCCCGAACGCTCGGGCGCGCCCGTACAGGGCTTCACGCGCTTGAGCGACGCGCCCATCACGCTGCACAACTTCATCACGTCGCCGGACGTGGTAGTGGTCCTCGACCCCACTCTCCTGGGGACCGTCCCGGTGGCGGAAGGCTTGAAGCCGGGCGGCAAGGTTATCATTAATACCGCGCACGACCCGGCCGAACTCGCCGCCAAGTTGGGCGTCGAGCCGGATCAGGTCTACGTCGTGGACGCCCGGCAGATATCGCTCGACGTCATGGGCCGCGACATGCCCAACTCGCCGATGATCGGCGCGCTTATAAAGATAATCGGCACGGTCGAGCTGCCCTGGGTTAATAAAACCTTCGAGAAGAAATTCGGCGCCAAGTCCAAGAAGATAGTCGACGACAACGTCGCCGCCATAAAAAAAGCGCACGACGAAGTCCGCGGCGCCGCCGCATAAACGCCGGGAGGCGAAATCCAAGATGGAAGATAAGAAAGGCTGGAAAGACGTACCCCTCGGCGGCCTTATAAAAGACGCGGGCAACGCCGACGAATACGAGACCGGCTCCTGGCGCACGTACAAACCGGTGGTGAACCAGGACCTGTGCAACAACTGCCTGCTGTGCTGGATATTCTGTCCGGACACGTCGGTTCTCGTCGAGAACGAGGAAATGACAGGCTTCGACTACGAGCACTGCAAGGGTTGCGGCATCTGCGCCGCCGAGTGCCCCAAAAAAGCCATTGAAATGGTTTTGGACGAAGAGGAATAGGAGGCCACATGGCTAAAACGGCCCAAGCATCTATAAAGATACCGCTTACGGGGAACGACGCCGGCGCGTACGCCATGAAACAAATAAACCCGGACGTCGTGGCCGCGTATCCCATAACGCCGCAGACCGAACTGATGCAGACCTTCGCGCAGTACGTTCACGACGGCGACGTTGACACCGAACTTATAACCGTCGAGAGCGAGCACTCCGCGATGAGCGCGTGCGTCGGCTCCGCGGCGGCCGGGGCCCGCACCATGACGGCCACCTCCGCCAACGGCTTCGCGCTGATGTGGGAGGTCCTGTACATCGCCGCGTCGCTCCGCCTGCCGATAACGATGACGGTCGTGAACCGCGCGCTCTCCGGCCCCATTAACATCCACTGCGACCACTCCGACACCATGGGCGCCCGCGACTCCGGCTGGATCCAGCTCTACGCCGAGAACCCGCAGGAGGCGTACGACCTTCTGCTTATCGCGATGAAGGCCGGGGAAAACCACGGCGTCCTGCTTCCGGCGCTGGTGGCGTACGACGGCTTCATCATCAGCCACACGATGGAAGTCGTGGAAACGCTTTCGGACGAGGACGTAAAAAAATACGTCGGCCCCTACAACCCCTCCTACGCGCTGCTCCTCGACAAGGACCCGTTCACCGTCGGGCCGCTCGATTTCCACGACTACTACTTCGAACACAAACGCCAGCAGATAGAGGGTATGGAGAACGCTCCGGCGGCGCTCGCCGCGGCCGCGGCCGAGTACGAGGCCCTCAGCGGCCGGCACTACGGCCCGGTGGAGACCTACCGCACGGAAGACGCCGACGTCATCATGGTGGCGCTGGGCTCGACCGCCGGCACCGCCCGCTACGCGGTCGACGTTATGCGGGAACAGGGCAAGGCCGCCGGCCTTATGAAACTCCGGCACTTCCGCCCCTTCCCCCACGCCGAAATCGCCGCCGCCCTCGGAAACGCGAAGTGCGTCGTCGTGTGCGACCGCGTCGCCTCTTTCGGGGCGTTCGGCTCCCCCACCTTCGGCGAAGTGCGCAGCGCGCTGTACGAAGTGCCCGAGAGGCCGCACGTCCTAAACTTCATCTACGGCCTCGGCGGCCGCGACACCGGCCCCGACCTTCTGGAAGAAGCGTTCGACGAGGGCTTCCGCGTGGCCGAGACCGGCAAAATCGACCGGCACGTCGGCTATCTGGGCGTACGTTAAACGGAGTTAACACCGCAAGGAGTGCGATAGATGACTACGCTAAAAGAACTCTCCCACCGCGAGGAACGCTTCACCGGCGGCCATCGTCTCTGCGCCGGCTGCGGGGCGGGCATCGTCGCCCGCCAGGTCATGCTCGCCGCGGACGGGCCGGTGGTCGTGGGCAACGCGACCGGCTGTCTCGAGGTCGCGACCACCCTTTACCCCTACACCTCGTGGAAGGTTCCCTGGATCCACAACGCCTTCGAGAACGCCGCGGCCACGGTGTCCGGCGTGGAGACGGCGTACCGGGCCTTCAAGAAGCAGGGCCGGATGGACCGCGATTTCCACTTCATCGCCTTCGGCGGCGACGGCGGCACCTACGACATAGGCCTCCAGTCGCTCTCCGGGGCGCTCGAGCGCGGCCATAAAATGCTCTACATTTGCTACGACAACCAGGCCTACATGAACACCGGCATCCAGCGCTCCGGCGCCACGCCCAAGGGCGCCTCGACCACTACCGCGCCCGCGGGCAAGGTCGTCCCGGGCAAGGTGCAGGCGCGCAAGGACTTCACCGCCATCGTCGCGGCCCACCACATACCGTACGTCGCGCAGGCCGCCCCCCACAACTTCATGGACCTCACCCGCAAGGTGGAACGGGCCCTCGCCGCCGACGGCCCCTCGTTCATCAATATCCTGGCCCCCTGTCACCGCGGCTGGCGCCACGCGCCCGAGGACACGCTCAAAGTGACGCGCATCGCCACCAACACCTGCTTCTGGCCCCTCTACGAGATAATCGACGGCGTCTGGAAGCTCAACTACAAACCCAAGAACAAGCTCCCCATCGAAGAGTGGCTCAAGTTCCAGGGGCGCTACTCCCACCTCTTCAAGGGCGACGGCCACCCCGAACTCGTGGCCGAGATCCAGGCGGACGTGGACCGGGCGTGGGAGGACCTCCTCATACACACGGGGGAGCTCCCGCCGCGGGAATGCCGCGACGACGCCAAGTAACGTAAATAAATCCGGAATAAAAAGCCGCCCCTCGGGGCGGCTTTGCCGTGTGCCGCCGGCATACCGCTTCCGCAGACAAGAATGTCTGCGCCACCGCTGGTTCGGTTTTTTCCGTTTTCGCAGACAGGAATGTCCGTGGCACTGGCATTCCTGCCGGTGACCCTTATAGTTATTTTCCCTTTTTCACAGATAAAAATGTCTGTGGCACTTCTGATTCGTTTTTCCCGTCGTCTCCGGTAAGAATGTCTGCCCCTTTCATGACGTGCGAACGGCGGCCATAAAGGCCGCCGCTTCTGATTGTTATATTGGACGGGAAGAATATGGGAAGCGATCGCCTCTATAGAACAGGCCCTTTTCCGGTTTGCCTTGACCCCGTGCAACCAATTTTGGTAAAATGGCGTAAATTACTTAGGAGGGCCACTCCCACGATCATGAAAAAAACGATACTTACGTTCGCCCTTACGGCGTTCGCCGCCGTCGCCTACGCCGAGGAGCTCACGCTCGACGAGGCGCTCGATTTCGCGCTGAACCGCAGCCCCGCCGCCGTCGCCGCGGAGGCCACGTACCTCTCCGCCCGGGCCGACCTCTACCAGGGCTGGGGCGGCATCATGCCGAACGCCAGCGTGACCTATTCGGCGTCGCGCTATTACGACCGAGAAACGCTGCAATTCGGCGGCTTCGAGATCCCGGGTTACGTCCCTCCGGATCATTATTACTACGCGGAGGCCCGCGTCGACCAGCCTATTTTCGCGGGCGGCCGCCTTATATGGGGCGTTTTGTCGGGCCGGGCGTCCGGCCGGGCGGGCAACGCGGGCCGCGACGAGCAGCGGCAACGCCTCGTCGTCGACGTGGCCCGGGCTTACTTCGGGGCCTTGAAAGCCACCGGCTTGAAAGAGGTCGCCGACCTCTCGCTGGAGGCCAGCCGCAAGAACGAGGAACTCGCGCTGGCCCAGTACGAGGCCGACGCCATTTCCCGCGCCGAATACCTCCGGGCCGTGGTCCAGCGCGGGTCGGACGAGATAAACGCCATCTCCGCGGAGGCCGCGGTCGAGACCGCCCGCCTGGCCTTCTTCAATACCGTGGGCATGGAGCCCGACCCGGACCTGACCTTCGTGCCGGGCGACGCCCCCGCCCCGCCGGGCGACCTTCCGTCGCTGGACGAACTCATCGCCCGCGCGTCGAGGCAGCGGCCCGACGCCGTGCGTATCCGCGAGGAGAAACGCATCGCCGAACTCGGCGTCCGTAGCGCTTCCGGCGGGTGGCTGCCGACGCTGGCCGCGAGCGCGGCCTACGACTGGAGCGACTACGACTCCCCCTCCGCCGACACCTGGGACGCCAACGACGAATGGATCGTCGGCATCGCGGCGTCGTGGTCGTTGTTCGACGGTTTCCAGACGAAGGCCAACGTCGACCGGGCCCGGGCCGCCGCCATCGTAGCGCGCACCGCCTACGACCGGCTGGACGACACCGTGGCCCTCGACGTAACGCAGGCCTATTACGAGTATAAAAAGCAGGCCGAGACCGTGGTCGTCGCAAAAGAGACGGCCGACGCCGCCCGGGAGGAACTCCTCCTGGTGCAGGAGCTGTTCGCGTTGGGCGGGGCCTCCACCCTCGAATTGACCGACGCGCAGGCGCTCGGCGTGGGAGCGCTCAACTCGCTCGTCGACGCCGAGTATGACTTCCGCGTCGCCGAGTACGACCTGAAGAGGGCCCTGGGCGAAATCGAGCATTAGCGTGAAGTCCTGTTTTATCAATAAAGACGGGATTCCCCGGGCCTGGTTGCGGCTGCTATTATTCTACGTTGCCGGCCTGGGCGTGCCGCTGCTGCTAATGGTCGCGACGGCCGCGCTCTTCCGCGTGCTGGGCGTGGAAGTCGTTCATCCGGGACCCGTCACGCTGGTGTTAAACCCGTGGCTTCTGGCGGTCTTGGGCCTCGTCGTCCTCGTTCCGGTGGTCGGGGTCGCTTTGGCCGCCCGCCGCTGGCTCGACCGGCGGCGGCCCCTGAGTTCGCTCGGCCTGCGGGGCCGGGACGCGCCGCGGAACCTGGCCGTAGGGTTCGCCGGGGGCGTCGCGTTCATCGGCGTAACGTGCGCGGCTATCTTTCTGGCGGGAGGCGCCGAGTTCCACTACGCCCCGCCGGCGGCCGGGGACGCCCTCCGGCTTTTAGGGCCGCTCGCCTTATTCGCCTTATTCGCGGCGGCCGAGGAGTTTTACCTTCGCGGTTACCCGGTCATGGTGCTCGACGAATCCTGGGGCCGCGTCGCCGCCGTGCTGTTGACGTCCGTCGTATTCTCGGTCCTGCACCTGATGAACCCGGGCGCGGGCGTTTTGCCGTTCGTGAACGTCGCCCTCGCGGGCGTTATACTGGCCCTCATTTACTTGCGGAGCGGGTCGCTTTGGCTCGCAATCGGATTTCACTGGGGCTGGAACTTCGGCGAGGGGCCGCTCCTCGGTTTCAGCGTCAGCGGCATGGCGACCGACGCGACGCTATTCGAGGCCGCGCCGAAAGGGGCCGCCTGGTTATCCGGCGGAGCCTTCGGACCCGAAGGGTCGGTGGCGTTAACCGTAACAGGTACGATACTAATACTACTGCTTGTGGCCGGTAAGATTCCGCGTCCGGGCGCGCCCGAGGCCGTCCCGGCCGAAGGGAGCCAGGCATGAAGATTAAATTCCGCATGACCAAAATCCGCTGGGCCATAGTTATTATAATATGGGTTCTGTTGGTATCCTGTCCCTTCCTCCTCATCAACTCCAAGCGCCAGCAGGTCCCGGCGGTTCGCGTGGATACGCCCACCAAGACCGACATCACGGCGTACGTCTCGGGGCCGGCGGAGGTCGAACCGCGGGTGAGCGTCGACGTCTCCGCCAATATCATGGGGGAAGTCACGCATATTTACATCAAGGAGGGCCAACCGGTCTCCAAGGGCGACGTCCTCCTCCAGCTCGAGCAGACGCAGTACCGGGCCAGCCGCGACGAGGCCGGCGCCGCCTACCGCAGCGCCATCCAGAGCCTCGACCTCGCGAACTCCCGCTGGGAGACGGCCCAGGACGTCTTCGACCGGCAGAAGGGCCTCTACGAGAAGAACCTTATATCGAAGGAGCAGTACGACCTGGCCCGGACGCAGTACGAGGCCGCCCGCACCGAATACGACCTGGCCATGAACAACGTGACCCGGGCCCGGGCCGCGCTGGTCCAGGCCAGGGACGCCCTCGATAAAACGGTATACACCGCCCCGCTGGACGGCATCGTTACCGCGCTCAACGTCGAGGAGGGCGAGTTCACGGTGGTCGGCACGCTGAACACCGCCGGGACCGTAATGCTCACGGTGGCCGACCTCGCGGCGATGCAGGTGGTCAGCGACATCGACGAGACGGACGTCGTCGACGTGCGGCTGGGCCAGCCGGCCTCGGTGACCGTCGACGCCTTCCCCGACACCGTCTTCCGCGGCGAGGTCATCGAAGTGGCCTCGAGCGCCAAGGAGACGCTGTCGCTCACGACCGACGAGAAGACGTCCTCCGACTTCGAGGTAACGGTACTGCTGGGGGGCGACACGTCGGCGCTCCGGCCGGGGATGACGGCGACGGCCGACGTTATTACGGCCGAGACCGAGGACGTAACCGCGATCCCCATTCAGTCCCTCGTGACGCGTACCCGGGAGACGGTGCAGGAATGGGAGAAGTTGCGCAAATCCGGCGACAAGACGAAATCGGCGCCGAAGAAACCCGCGAAGAAAAAAACCGCCGGCGAACCGGCGTTGTTCCGCACCGATTACGTTAAGGGCGTCTTCGTCCTGGTGGACGAGAAGCCGTTCGTGAAACGCGCCCGCTTCGTCGAGGTGGAGACCGGCATCATGGGAGACCGCTTCGTCGAAATAACGAAGGGCCTGAAAGGCGACGAGAACATTATAGTGGGGCCGTATAAAACGCTGCGCCAGCTCGACGACGGCGACATCGTCCGACTCGACCCGAGCGCGGCCACGGAAGAAGAGTCGTAATGGCCGAGACCCTCATACGCCTCCGGGACATCGAGAAAATATATTACATGGGCGGCGAGGACGTGGCCGCTCTTAAGGGAATAAACCTCGACATCGTACGGGGCGAATACTTCGCGATAATGGGGCCGTCGGGCTCCGGGAAGTCCACGCTGATGAACATCATCGGCTGCCTGGACACGCCCACCCACGGCTCGTACCACCTGAACGGCAACGAGGTGGCCGCGGCGACCGAGGACGAGCTGGCGGCCATCCGCAACCGCGAAATCGGCTTCGTCTTCCAGACCTTCAACCTCCTGCCGCGGGCGTCGGCCGAGAAGAACGTCGAACTTCCGCTGATATACGCCGGCGTCGCTCCGACGGAACGGCGCGAACGCGCCGCCGAGGCCCTCGAGATTGTGGGCCTGGGCAAGCGGGGCCACCACAAGCCCAACGAGATGTCCGGCGGCGAGAGGCAGCGCGTCGCCATCGCCCGGGCGCTCATCAACCGTCCCTCCGTCGTCCTGGCCGACGAGCCCACCGGCAACCTCGACACCAAAACCGGCGAGGAGATCCTGGAAGTGTTCCGCCGCATCAACGAGGAGGGAAAGACCCTTATCGTGGTGACGCACGACCCGGACGTCGGGGCGCGGGCGGGCCGGATAGTAGTCCTCCGGGACGGCCGTATAGTCGAGGGCGCCGGCGAGAAAATAAAAAACCGCGTCAACGACGCGGCCGATATAGAATCGCCGTTCGAACTTTAGAATATATCGGCCGGGACGCCCGCCTCCTCGCAAACCTTCCGAGCCACCGCCGCCAACCGCTCCCGCGGGACCATGCCGACGCCGGTCCGGGCCACGGGCCGGTCGGTCGTATAAACCTGGACGCTACTCGGCCCGACGTCCCCTATCGTCCGGACGTAATCGGCCACGGCCTCGTCGTCCGCGTTCCCCGGAGCGTCCGCCACGAGGCAGGTCTGCACCACGAAGTCCTCCATCTCCCGGAGGCCGGCCACGACGTCCTCGAAGGCAACTCCCGGCGCCGGTACGTTGACCGCGTCGAAGACGCCGGCGGAACCCGCGTCCAGCTTCATTATGGGAACATCCACGCGGCCCAGGGCCCGCCGGACGGCCGGGTCGCCGACGGCGCTGGAGTTGGACAGGACGGCGATTTTGGCGGCCGGGGTCAGGCGACCGCGGACGGGCCGCACGGCCTCGACTATCTCCGCGAATGCGGGATGCAGGGTGGGTTCGCCGTTTCCCGAAAAGGTGATATAATCGGGCGCGGGGCCGCCCTCCAGCGCGGCCGCGAGGGCACCGGCCACCTCCTCGGGCGAAGGCAGGCCGTCCACGCCGCCCTCGCCGGGGGTCACCAGTCGGGCCGTCGGGCCGTACTGGCAATATACGCAGTCGAAAGAGCAGACGTGGGCCGTCGTCGGCGAGATATTGAGGCCCAGCGACGTCCCGAGCCGCCGCGACGCGACCGGCCCGTAAATTATACCTTTCTGCAACCCCAGGAACGACACGCCGGCATTATAAGCTAAAAAAACCCGCCGGACAACCCGAAAGAACGGAGGCCCGCCATGGCGGAGTGCCGACTCGACGACAATTTAAAGATTTGCAACTGTACCTACGAGCCGTGTTCCCGCAAAGGCCTGTGCTGCGAGTGCATCGCCTACCACCGGCGGCTGGGCGAACTCCCCGCCTGCTACTTCGACGACGCCGCCGAACGGACTTACGACCGCTCCATAGCGCATTTTATACGCTGCCAGCGCGGGAAATAAAAGCGTTGACCGCGGCCGCCGGATAATTTATATTTAGCACTAAATTCCAAACGGCGCCCCGCGGCGCCAGGGAGCACGTTTTGAAGCTTTCGATAATAATCCCGGTATACGACGAAGAAAAAACGGTCAAGGAAATAATCGACCGTTGTCGCGCTTTACCGCTCGACTACGAAATCGTCGTCGTCGACGACGGCTCGAGCGACGGTACGGTGGACATCCTCAAGCGCGAGGACGGCGTAGACGGCGTCAAAGCCTATTATCACGAAAAGAACCAGGGCAAGGGCGCGGCCATCCGCACCGGCGTCCGGGAGTGCACCGGCGACATCATCGTCATCCAGGACGCCGACCTCGAGTACGTCCCCGAGGAATTCCCCACCCTCATCAAGCCGATAGTCGACGGTTTCGCCGACGTCGTATACGGCTCCCGTTTCATGGGAACCCACCGCGTCTTCAACGTCGTCCACTACTTCGGCAACAAGTTCCTGACCTTCGTCACCAACCTGTTGTACGATACCATGCTCACCGACATGGAGACCTGCTACAAGGCCTTCCGCGCCGAGATAATCAAAAGCGTCGAAATCAAGTCCGACCGCTTCAACTTCGAGCCGGAGATAACCGCCAAGGTTTTCAAACAGAAGAAACTCCGCGTCTACGAGATGCCTATCTCCTACCACGGCCGCGACTTCGACGAGGGGAAGAAGATAACCTGGTTCGACGGCGTTCCGGCGCTCATCGCGCTGATTAAATACAGATTCACGAATTAAAGCGATGCGCTTTTTAATCGGGATATGGACGGCGGCCTTCAAATGGCCGCTTACTTTTTTTATCGACGCGCTGTTCCTGCGCAAGGTACGGCGGCAGGCCGGCCCCGGTTTCGACGCCTGGGCGAGGGCCGCCGCCGCGGCCGGCCCGGAAGCGATAGCCCGGGCCGTGGCCGAGCGGGTGGAATACGTCCTCGATCCCGTGCGGGGCATCGTCGACTTCGTTACGGCGCCGGCGGTCACCTGGGGCCGGCGGTACGGCGACTGCGACGACTTCGCCTACCTCTCGGCGGAACTCTGCCGGCGGGCCGGCCTCGAGAGTTGGGTCGTGAGTTACGTCTGCTGGAACGTTAAGGATTCGCACGTCGTGTGCCTGTACCGGGACGGGAGCGGGTACGGCCTGCTGGACCAGGGCCTGTTGCGCGGCGGCTTCGCGACGCTGGGGGATGCGGCCTCGGCCGCGAGGCCGAAGAGCCGCGTCGCCGGGGAGTACGTCCGGCGCTACGGCCGAGGGCCCGATTTGATAGGCAAGTGGATTATCGGGGACTCCGGCCGACCGTAAATACGTTTAAATTGATACGCGGTCGGCTTTTCTATTGATTTGCCCCGCCTTTTTTATTACCTTAGCAAACGCTAACGTAACCTGACGTCATTTCCCCTTAATTCCAAAGGAGACGCCATGGGCGAAGAACTCATCATCAGTGGCCTGACGTTGGAACAATACGCTCTCTTCAGCGCGGAAGCGGGTATCGTCCGCCGGAAATGGGAGGAGAGCGAGGGTACGCTCGACATCAAGGACGAAATGCTCGCTATACTCAAGAAGTACAGCCAGGACCCCCGCACGTGCATGGACGAGGACGGCGAACTGAACTACCACGCCTGCGGCCTCATCGCCGAATGGCACGATGTCATCAATAAAGACGCGGAAATGATGGTCAAGTACAGCCAGATTTCCGGCGACTACACGGCGAAGCAAATGTTCGGTTCCGCCGAAAGCACGGACATCGCGGCGGTGGAGGGCGTAACGCTGGAGCAGTACGCCGAGACCTGCGCCAAGGTCCAGCACGCTAGCGAGGCCGAAGCGCCGGGCATCGTCATGGGCCTCGGCTACTATTCCGACATGGACCACTACGACCGCGTCCGCGACGCCTTCAACAAGATGATGGAAGAGGATACGTCGCTCAAGACGACGACCCATTTCGGCCAGCTCTTCGCGAAGTACGGCACCGACCACATGGCGGCCTCGCACCAGTTCACCGTCGACGCCGTCGAGGAGATGATCGAGGACCACGAGGACCGCGAGAAACTGCAGCAGGACGCCATCAAGGAAGTCATGAAAAAGGCCGCCGCCGGCGACACCTCCGGCATCGTGGCCTACCTCAAAACGACCTTCCCCGACGACGCCGACGACAACGACGCCATCGACTGGTACCTCGACCAGGCGTGCGACCTCTTGGGCGAGGCCGGCAACCGCGACGCCGTCAAGGCCCTGTGCGAGATTCGCTATCCGCTGGTGGGCGAGGACGAGGATAAGGACGAGTGGATCGAAGGGGAACTCGATGTCCGATTCGACTGAGCCCGAAGTCGTCTCCACCGCCCGGGACAAAGCCGAGTACATCCGCGGGGAGATGATGGGCGAGTTCAAGCGCCTCGACGCCGGCGAGACCGTACTCACGCCGGAGGTCGTCAAGATATTCGAGCGCAAGTGGACCGAAGAGCTCAAGGAGCTGGACAACCGCATCTTCGCCGCGGAGATGTCGCCGGCCTCGGCCGACTTCGTCCCCACCCTCCAGAAGATGCGAGAGGAACTCAAGGGTTTTATCGACACGTACGTTAAAGCCCTCTCGTACCATTACGCGCCCGAAGGAAGCCAGGCCCCGGCCGAAACGCCGGAGGAAGAGAAGGCCCGGAAACGCGCCGAGCGCAAGGCCCGCATGGAGAAGTTCCAGCGGGGCGATAAGCCGGACTAGGCCGTACCCGGTAACGTGGACCTCGAACTCAAATGCGCCGCCTGCGCCGTGCAGGCGTGTCGGGCGGAACCGGGGACCGTGGAATACCCGGCCTTCTGCCCCATCCCCGGGGCCGGGGAAACGCTGGCCCGGGCACGGGCGGCGTACGACGACGCGGCGACGCGGGAGCTGGCCGCGGCGGCCGCGCGCACCGAGGCGGCGGGGTATTGCCGCGAGACGCGGGTCGAGGAAGTTATGAGCTTCGCCCGCCGGCTGGGCGTCCGGCACCTGGGCCTCGCGTTCTGCGTGGGCCTGCGGCGGGAGGCCGCGCTGGCGACACGGATATTCGAGGCCGGCGGTTTCCGCGTCAGCAGCATATGCTGCAAGGTCGGCTCGGTCCCCAAGGAGGACATCGGCCTGCGCGACGACGAGAAGATACGCCCCGGCGAGTACGAGGCGCTGTGCAACCCCGTCGCCCAGGCGGCCCTGCTCGCCGCGGCGGGCACGGAACTCAACGTCGCCGTGGGCCTGTGCGTGGGGCACGACAGCCTCTTCTTCCGGCACTCGGCGGCCCCGGTCACGGTCCTCATCGCGAAGGACAGAGTCACCGGCCACAACCCGGCGGCGGCGCTGTACACCAGCGAGTCTTATTACCGAAAATTACTGGAGGCCGATACGGCCGACGACGAAGTTTAAATCCCGATTCGGCCGGCGCTCACCGCGCCGGAAGTGACACCCGGCACCGTAAGGGGGTTACTTTGAAAGCGCTACTGATTAAAAACGGAGAATTCACCCTAGACGAGTCGTACGAGAAGCCGAAGCCCGAACGCGACGAGGCTATAATCGAGGTCACGTACGCGGGCGTGTGCGACACCGACATCCAGTTGGCCGGGGGCTACCTGTCCTTCTCCGGCGTCCCGGGGCACGAGTTCGTGGGCGTCGTGGACGCGGGGCCGGGCGACTGGGTGGGCAAACGCGTCGTCGGCGAGATTAACTGCCCCTGCGACATGTGCGGCCACTGCATGAAGGGCATGGGCAACCATTGCGAATACCGCACGGTCCTGGGGATAGACGGCCGCGACGGCTGTTTCGCCGAATTCCTGAGCCTCCCCGCCGTCAACCTGCACGAGGTCCCGGAGGGCATCCCCGACGAGAAGGCCGTCTTCACGGAGCCGCTGGCCGCGGCGCTCAACGTGGTCGAACTCAACCACGTCGCGCCAACGCACGAGATAGCGGTCATGGGCGACGGGAAGCTGGGCCTGTTGGTCGCCCAGGTCCTCAGCCTCACGGGCGCGCCGGTCGTCGTCGTGGGCCACCACCCCGGCCGCACGGACGAACTGGCCCGGATGGGCCGGCCGGTTCCCATCCTCAAACCGGACGAGGTCCCGGAACGGCACTACGACGTCGTCGTGGAGTGCACGGGCGTCGCGGACGGCCTGGAGCACGCTTTGCGTTACGTCGGCCCCCGCGGCAAGGTCGTATTCAAGACGACCATGGCCGATCCGTACAACGTGGACCTGGCGCCGGCCGTCATCAACGAGGTCGAACTCGTCGGGAACCGTTGCGGCCCCTTCAAGCCGGCGTTGAAACTACTCGCCGAGGGCCTCATAGACCCGACGCCCTTGATCGAGGAAGTCCACTCCTTCGAGGACCTGCCGGGCCTCCTGGACCGGGGCGCTCCGGGCCTTAAGCATTTAATCAAATTTAAATAAAAAAAGCGGCCTTCGGGCCGCTTCTTCATTTGGGCGCGTCCGGGCCTACTTCCCGGCCGCTTCCTCCAGCTTTTTAACGCGTTCCGCGAGCGCCCGCACGCGACGGGCCTGGATGAAGTCGCTCACGAGGTTTATTACGTATAAGAGCGTTAAAAAGGAGAGCCAAATCGCCGCCCACTTCATCGCGTACTCCTCCGCTCAGTCGTATAGGGTCCAGTTGAAGCCGACGTAAGTTCTAATTCGGCCGGGATACGAGTACCCGGGGCGGGCGCCCCAATCCCGGGTCTGGTTGATATTCTCCACATTGTAATACAACTGGAACGAGACCACGGCGATGGAGAGATGCGCGCCCACCGTCCAGTACTCGTCCGGCATGTCGTAATTGGGCGCGGGCGCCGCCGCCGACCCGCCGCCGGCGAGGTCCGCCCGGGCCCGGAACTTGTCGTACTCGGCCGTAACGTCCGCGCGTATCGTGAGGTCGTTCTTGAGAAAACCCTTGAGCGCGCCGAACTTCCCGTAAGCCCGATGCCGGGGAACGAAGCCGACCTCGCTGCCGTCGGCCCGGGTCACGTCGGCGAAGCAGTAACTCCCGTACCAGTCGAACCAGGGCGGCAGGCGCCCCTCGGCCGAGGCCTCGACGCCGCGCCGCTTCAGTTCCCCGGTCCACTCGGCCGCGTCCTCCAGATACGCGTCTTTCCCCTGGCTCTGGAAATACGCCGCGCCCAGTTCGGCCCCGCCCCGGCGATAGAAGCGCAGGCCGGCCTCGTATCCCCGCTCCCGGAGGATCTCCTCGCGCCGGCCCAGCTCCGCCGCCGAGGGAAGCCGCACGCCGCCCGAGAACGACCCGTAGGCCTTGAGGCCCTCGGTCACCATCGCCGAGACCGCGAGCCGCGGGCTCAACGCGCCGCCGACTTCCGCCAGCGCGTCGTAGCTCGCGCCCGCCGCCAGGTACAGCGGCCCCGCCGGCCGCAGCTCCTCCAGTACGCGCCCCGACATTATTATCGCCCGCTCGCCGCTGTGGGCGTCGGCCCGCACGCCGCCGGCCGTAGCGAAGGTCAGGCCGCTGTCCTCGAGGTGCGACAGCGTGTACGAAACCTCGACCTTGCCCTCGTGAGCCTTCGTCCGGTAGTAGCGGCCGCTCAGGTAATCGCCGAACTCGCGCTTGCTGAGTACGTAGTACGCCAGGCCCCGCAGTTCGCCGTTTCCCCATTTCCTGTTCCCGGCCAGCCGGAAACGGTCGTGGCTGTGATCCTGGAGGCCGGGCGCGTACACCACCTCTTCCCACTCGCCCGGGTGCAGCGTGTTCTCGTAGGCGTCGAAGTGGCCTATGGCCAGGTCCAGCGCCCCGACGTTTTCCCAGCGCCGCCCCACGCGGCCGTCGAAGTTGGTGGACGAGTTGCGCTCCCGGGTGTTGGGCTCCTGCGTCAGGATGCGATTGCCGCTGCCGTAGAGGTCGAAGCCGCGGGCCGTCATGCCGAAATTGAAACGGTAACGTTCGGAGTCGTACGTGCCGTCCGAGGCGGAGAGGAGGGCGCGCGCCGCCTCCCGGGGGCCGGTCATCGTCTCGACGTTGATGACGCCGGCGACGGCCCGGTCGCCGAAGCGGCAGGACGCCGGGCCGGTTATGACCTCGACGCGGGCCACGGCCTCCACCGGCACCCCCTGCACATCCGACCACCCGGTCGCCACGTCCTCGAGCGGGACGCCGTCGACGAGCACCAGGACCCCGTGGCCGGTACCGCCGCGAATGCGGGGAACCATCACCGGCCCCTCGCGGCCCGGGACGTACTCCACGTAGACGCCGGCCTCTTCCGCGAGCGCCCGGCCGAGCCAGAGATAGCCCCGATTCCGCAGGAACTCGCCGTCGAGGACGCGGACGGTCCCGGGATACTCGCCGCTCGTCAGGGGGATATACCCGCTCCCGGTGACCGTCTCCAGGCCGCCGTAGCGGTCCTCCGGCAACGGCTCGAGCGCGTAATAATAGGGGTACTCCTCCGCGGCGGCGAGGCCCAGGGTCCAGAAGCAAACGAATACCAGCACCGATTTCTTCAACATTTCCCGCCGAGGTTATCATATAATTTATATATAATCAAAACTAAACCCCACCCGCGACGATGCCCCAACTGCCCGAAGACGAACGCTTTATGCGAGACGCCCTGGCCGAAGGCCGGGTGGCGGCCGAGGAGGGCGAAGTCCCGGTGGGGGCCGTCGTCGTGTACGGCGGCGAGGTTATAGGCAAGGGCCACAACCGCACCGAGGCCACGGGCCAAGCGATAGCCCACGCCGAACTCGAGGCCCTGCGGCGGGCCAGCGCCGAACGGGGCGACCGCCGCCTGGGCGGCTCCACCCTATACGTCACGCTCGAGCCCTGCCCCATGTGCGCCTTCGCGGCCCTCCTGTCCCGGGTCGACCGCATCGTCTACGGCGCGGCCGACCCCAAGTTCGGCGGTTGCGGTTCGGTCGTCGACGTGCCGGCGGCCCCGTTCAACCATCACGTCGCCGTCGCGGGAAGCGTCCTCGAGGACGAGTGCGCGGCGCTTTTGCAAGAATTCTTCCGGTCCCGCCGGGAGTGATACTTATAACTCAATCTTGAGGGGGAACACATATGACCATAAGCCGACGAGAGTTTTTCCGCAATCTGGGAATCGCCGCGGGAGCCGCGGCCATCCTGGACAGCGTCGCGTTCGCGGACGAGGCCGTGTGGCCTTACGCCCCGTCCAAGACCGCCAAGGTAGTCGTGGCGGGCGGCACCAAGTACAAGAACATGCTCACCCGGGCCTTCGACGAATTCGGCGGCCTTTCGAAGTACATCAAGAGCGGCGACAGCGTACTCGTAAAACCTAATATCGGTTGGGACCGGGCGCCGGAGTACGCCGCCAACACAAACCCGCTCGTCGTCGCGGCGCTGGTGGAATTGTGCCTCGCCGCCGACGCCGGCGAGGTCAAGGTTTACGACCACACCTGCGTGAACTGCAAACGCAGTTACAGTTCCAGCGGCATCGCCGACGCCGCCCGGGACGCCGGAGCCGACGTATCGTATGTGGACACGGCGCTCGCTAAAAACCTGGACCTCCCGAACGGCGTGGCCGTCAAGAAAGCGAAGATTTACGCCGAAGCGCTGAAGGCCGACGTCTTCATCAACGTCCCCATCGCGAAGGACCACTCGCTCGCGGGCCTCACGCTCGGGATAAAAAACCTCATGGGCCTTATCCTGGAGGACCGCGGCCGCTGGCACCAGAACCTCAGTAAGAAGCTGGTCGACCTGGCCGAGGTCCTGACCCCGACCCTCACCGTAATCGACGCCACCCGGATCCTGACGAGTAACGGCCCCACCGGCGGCAAAGCAGAATACGTTAAACGTTTGGATAAAATTATAGTCGCCAAGGACGTTACCGCGGCCGACGCCTACGCCGCGACGCTCTTCGGTATGGAACCCGAAGAACTCGGCGTCGTCAAGGAGGCCGGCCGTCGCGGCTTCGGGACCGCCGACCTCGAGCGCATGGACGTCACGACCTTCTCGGCCTAGCCATGCCCCCCACCGCATGGAAGTGGCTTCGCCGGGCGAGCCAGATAATCTTCTTTTTCGCCGCGTGCTACGTGGTGGCGGTGACCACCTATCCCCTCGACCGGAACCTCCCGTACGATTATATCGCCCGCTTCTCGCCGCTCCTCGCCGTTACGACGATGGTGGCGAGCCGAGCTATTATTACCGCATTCTGGCCGGCGCTCATCATCCTGGGGTTGACTCTCCTGCTGGGGCGCGCGTTCTGCGGCTGGGTCTGCCCCGTCGGCACGCTGCTCGACGCCGGCGACTCCGTCATCGGGAAGATTTTCCGCAAGCGCCGCCGCGAGGGAGACGCGCCTCGCCACCGCACCTGGCGCGTACTCCTGCTGGTCGCCCTCATCATTTTCGCGGCGTTCGGCATCCAACTGGCCGGATGGTTCGACCCGCTTTCCCTCTTCCCCCGTACGCTCGCGACGTCGCTCGTTCCGTACGTTTCCATCGGCCTGGACAAAACCACGGCGCTGCTCTACAAGGTCCCGGCGCTGGAGGATTTCGCCTATTCCCTCCGCCAGCACGTCGTGGCCGAGAACGCCGTCATCATCCCCGGGCACCTGCCGATAACGATAATACTTACGGGCCTTATCCTTCTGGGACTGATCCGGCGCCGCTTCTACTGCCGTTATATCTGCCCCACCGGCGCCCTGCTCGCCGTCGTCGGTTGGGCCTCGCCCTTCGGCCGCCGAGTCGAGGGGCCGGTGTGCACCGACTGCCGGCGATGCCGGAACGTCTGCCGGATGGGGGCCATCGGCGGGAGCGGCGAGAGCACGGCCCAGGCGGAGTGCAACCTGTGCATGGACTGCCTCCCGACCTGCCGGCCCGGGGCCATCAGCTTCGGATTCGGCCGGAAGCGCCCTCCCGAGAACCCGACGACCTGGGCCCCGGCGCTGTCGCGGCGTTCCTTCCTCATCACCACCGGCGCGAGCGTGGCCGCGGCCCCCACGGTCCTGGCGCTCGACGGCCGGGCCGAGAGTGACCCCTTCCTCATCCGGCCCCCCGGCTCCGGCGCCGAGGAGGACTTCCTGGCACAGTGCATTCGCTGCGGCGAGTGCATTCGCGTGTGCCTGACGCAGGGCCTGACGCCGGTCCACCTGGAGGCGGGCCTCACGGGCCTCTGGACGCCGACGCTCGTCCCCCGGCGCGGCTACTGCGAGTATCTATGCACGCTCTGCACGCAGGTCTGCCCCACGGACGCGCTACGGCCCCTCACCGAGAGTCAAAAAAAGAAGGAAGTCCTCGGCCTCGCGGCCATCGACCGCGACCGCTGTCTGCCCTGGTCCGGCCAGGAGGACTGCAGCGTGTGTGAGGAGATGTGCCCCACGGCGCCCAAGGCCATCGTACTGCAGGGGCGGGGCCGACTCAAACCGCACGTCCAGGCAGAGCGTTGCGTCGGTTGCGGGATATGCGAATACGCGTGCCCGGTGGAAGGGGAAGCGGCCATCCGGGTCGTCGGCGACCCGAAGAAGGCCGAGGTCGTTCGGGGTGAGGGCGGGAACGGCAACGGCCGGCGGCGCCGCGGCGGCCGGGAAGATTAACCGGCCGGCGGGATAGGAACGAGGTTCCGTGAGCGAAAAAGAAAAACCGGAGGTCACAGGCCGCTTCGTCGTCCAGGAGCACGACGCCAAGACGCATCACTACGACTTCCGGCTGGAACTGGACGGCGTGCTTAAATCTTGGGCCGTTCCCAAGGGGATCTCGACGAAACCGGGAGAACGGCGCCTCGCCGTCGAGGTCGAGGACCACGACGTGGCCTATATAGATTCCGAGGGGGAAATAGAGGAAGGGCGCTACGGCGCGGGCGAGGTTACCATCTGGGACCGCGGCGACTACGAACTCGTCGACCGCAAGGATTACAAATACGTCCTCAACCTGTTCGGCGAGAAATTGAAAGGCTCCTTCGTGCTGGTGCACACGAAGGAGCAAATGTGGCTCATCATGAAGATGAAGAAGGAAGTCGACTGAGCCGCGCTATCCCTCCGCCGCCACCTTCTCTATCAATTGGTTAACGCGCTGCGGGTTGGCCCGCCCCTTCGTCTTTTTCATAACGTAACCGACGAGGGCGCCGCGGGCTTTCTCTTTCCCGGCTCGGATATCGGCCACGGCCTTGGGGTTCGCCGCCGCCGCCTCGCGCACGTGGGCCTCGAGCGCCGCGTCGTCCGATATTTGCCCGAGGTCCTTCTCTTTTATTATCGTTTCCGGGTCGCCGCCCTCGCTCATAAGCTGGGCCAGCACTTCCCGGGCCGCGGGGACGTTCACCGTCCCCGAATCGAGCAACGCCAGCAGCGCCGCCAGCGCCGCGGGCGTCAGCTTCGCCCCGGCGAGGTCCCAGCCGCGTTCGTTCAACTCTCGCGTCACGTCCCCTACGAGCCAGTTCACCAGGGCCCGTTTCTCGCCGCCGTAGGCGGCCGCGGCCGCCGCGAGGAAGTCGTAGTAACCCGGCGTGAAAGCCAGCATCTCGGCCTCGGCCGTCGCCGCGCCGTACTCGTCCGTCAGCTCGCGGATGCGGGCCGCGGGCGGGGCGGGCAACTCGGCCGTTATTTCGTCGAGGTAAGAAGTCGATATCCCCACGGGCGGCAGGTCCGGTTCCGGGAAGTAGCGGTAGTCGGCTTGTACCTCCTTGAATCGCGTCACCGTCGTCTCGCCGGCCTCGTCGTCGTAGTGAAGGGTGACGCGGGTCACCTTATCCCCGGCCTCGAGCACGGCCACCTGGCGCTCGAACTCGTACTCCAGCGCCGCCTCCATCGCGCGGATGGAGTTCAGGTTTTTGATCTCGACCTGTTCGCCGAGTTCCTCCGCCTCGCGGAGTTTGACCGAGATGTTGGTGTCGATGCGGAAGGCCCCTTTGTCCAGGTCGCAGTCGGAGGCGCCGACCTCGATCAGGAGGCGCCGTAGCGCCACGATGTAGCGGCGGGCCTGCTCGGGGGACGACATTACGGGTTTGGACACTACTTCCATCAGCGGAACGCCGGCGCGGTTGAAGTCGAGGAGCGTTTCGTCGGGGCCGACGTACGCCTCGGCGTGGGCCGCCTTGGCCGTGTCCTCCTCGAGGTGGACCCGCTCTATCGCGACGGTGCCGAAGCCGTCCTCGCCCCAGTACTCCACTTCGCCGTCGAGGCCCAGCGCGCTGAAGTGCTGGCTTATCTGGAAGCCCTTGGGCAGGTCGGGGTAGAAATAATTCTTGCGGTCGAAGGAGGTGGCTTCCGGGATATCGGTTCCGAGCGCGACTGCCGCCCGGAGGCCCAGCCGCAGGGCTTCGCCGTTGAGGACCGGCAGCGTCCCCGGCAGGCCGAGGCAGACGGGACAGGTCAACGTATTGGGGGCGGCGCCGAACCGGTTGGCGCAACCGCAGAATAGTTTGGCCCGGGTCTTGAGTTGGACGTGGACCTCGAGGCCTATCGTGGCTTCATATTTGCCGTTCGTGTTCATGGCGTTACGCTTTCGTCGGCCGGGGCGTACGGTTCCAGGCGGCGGGCCAGGCCCGGCGGCACGTCGGCGAGGATGCGCACGAGGCCGCCGCGGTAGTCGCGCTCTATAACGCGGCCCCGCTCGAAGACCTCCGTCAACAGCGCCCCCGGCTCGAGTTCGACCACGACGCGCACTTCGTCGCGGGCCAGTATGGCGTCCAGGATGGAAAGCAGGCGGTCGCAACCGTCGCCGGTGGCGGCCGAAATGGCGACCGGGTTCTCGAAGCCGAGTTCGCCGAAGCGGCCTACGTCGAATCCGGGCGCTAGGTCTATTTTATTGAAGGCGTCCACGCGGCGGTTGCGGCGGGCGCCGAGTTCGGCCAGGAGGTCCTCCACCACCTCGGCCTGTCCCTCCACGTCGGCGGCGGTCACGTCCCGCACGACGACGACCACGTCGGCCAGGCTTATCTCCTCCAGCGTCGCGCGGAACGCGGCCACTAGGTCCGGCGGGAGGCTGGATATGAAACCCACGGTGTCGGCCACCAGGACGGCCCGGCCCGACGGAAGGCGGGCCCGCTTGATGAAGGGGTCGAGGGTGGCGAAGGGCACGTCGGCGGCATACGCGTCGGCGTCAGCCAACCGGTTGAGCAAAGTCGTCTTGCCGGAGTTGGTGTACCCGGCCAGCGCTATCAGCGGGAGGTCCTTGCGGCCCGCGCGCTCGAGCACGCGGCGCCGCTTGACGCCGCGGAGTT
This sequence comes from Candidatus Zixiibacteriota bacterium, assembly GCA_050117845.1. Lineage (GTDB taxonomy): Bacteria > RBG-13-66-14 > B26-G2 > WVWN01 > WVWN01 > WVWN01. Next base: position 28,193 of record JASFLY010000010.1, on the reverse strand, counting down.
TGTTCTTGAGCGTCGCTATGCGTTTGGTGACGCGGCGCCGGTCTATCTCCAACTTGGTCTCGCCGGGGCCCCGGGTCCCGATGCCGCCGGCGGTGCGGCTCAACTCGCCGCCCCATCCCCGGAGGCGCGGCAGTTCGTATTCCAATTGGGCCAGCTCGACCTGCAACCGGCCCTCGTTCGTGCGGGCCCGGGACGCGAAGATGTCCAGGATGACCGCAGGCCGGTCTATAACGCGGACGTCCAGCGCCTCCTCCAGGTTACGCTGCTGCGCGGGCGAGAGCGGCTCGTCGAAGACGACGAGGTTGGCGCCGAGTTCCTTTATTTCCTCGGCCAGTTCCTCGGCCTTGCCCCGGCCTATCAGAAGCGCCGCGTCCGGCCTCCGGCGCCGCTGGATGGCGCCGCCGACGACCTCGGCCCCGGCCGCGCCGACCAGGTTCTCCAACTCGAGCAACGATTCCTCGGGAGATAACGGCGCCGGCCTTCCCCAGTCCAGGCCGACGAGCACGGCCTTCTCGGCCGCGAACCGGTCGACGTCCTCGGGCCTAATCGGCATCCGCCCGCACCTCTTTTACCTCTTTTAACTCGCGCAAATAGGCCGCCAGGCCCTCCTGCCACGTCGGCATGACATGGCCGGTGAGGCCGGTGAAGCGCGATATGCTCAGAACCGAATACGCGGGCCGCGGGGCCGGGAGGTCCAGGTCCGCGGTCGCCACCGGCTCGAGCGGGACGTCGTTCCCGGTCAGCTTCAATATCTCCCGGGCGACCTCGAACCAGGTGGCCGAACCCGCGTTGACGACGTTGACTATCCCCCGATACTCGACGTGGAGCAAGGCCGCCAGCGCCTCCGCCAGGTGGGCCGCGTAGGTCGGGGAGCAGCGCTGGTCCTCGACGACGCGCAACGACTCGCCGTTCTTGGCGCGGGTGAGTATCTTCGAGACGAAGCTGACGCCGCCCAGGCCGAAGAGCGACGCCGTCCGGACGATGAGGTGGTCCGCGGCGGCCTCGGCGACGAGCCGCTCGCCCTCGAGCTTGCTCTCACCGTAAACGGATAACGGCCCCGTTTCGGCATCCTCGCCGTAGGGCCCCCGGGCCCGGCCGTCGAAGACGTAATCGGTGCCGATGTGGATGACGCGGGCGCCGACTTCCGCCGCTTCGGCCGCGACCGTTCCCGCGCCGCCGGCGTTGACGTCGAAACACAGATCCCGGCGCTCCTCGCACTCGTCCACGCGGGTGAACGCGGCGCAGTTGACGACGACGTCCGGCGTCTCCCGTTCCAGGATCGCGCGCAAGCGGCCGGCGTCGGTGATGTCCACCTCGGCGACGTCCACGCCCACGGCCGCGAAGCCGCGGCGGCCCAGTTCGCCCATGAGCGCCCGGCCCAGGATTCCGCGGTGGCCGGTTACGAATATTTTCGCGTTGTTATCTATCACCGTACTGCTGCTCGTAGTATTTATCGAAAGCGGCGTCTTTGAGCGGCCGCCACCATTCCTCGTGCTCCACGTACCACTTGACGGTTTCCTCCAGGCCGGCGTCGAACGGCGTCCGGGGTTCCCAGCCCAGGGTCCGAATGCGCTCGTAACTGAGCGCGTAGCGGCGGTCGTGCGCGAGGCGGTCCTTGACGTGCGTTATCAATTCCTCGCCCTTGCCCATTATCCTGAGGATGCGCCTCGTGACGTCGATATTCTCCAAGGCGCAATCGGTGCCGACGTTGTAAATGACGCCGGGTTCACCCTTCTCCACCAGAAGCGCCATGGCCTCGCAGTTGTCGCGCACATGCAACCAGCTCCGCACCTGCCGGCCGTCGCCGTATATCGGCAGCGGTTTGCCGTCGAGCGCGTTGGTGACGAACAGCGGTATAAATTTCTCGGGATACTGGAACGGCCCGTAGTTATTCGTGGAACGGGCCACCAGGACCGGTGCGCCGAAGGTCTTGGCGTACGCGAGCGCGAGCAGGTCGCCGCCCGCCTTCGAGGCGGAGTACGGGTTCGTCGGGTCCAGGGCCGCGGCCTCGTCGAACGCGCCCTCGTCGATGGAGCCGTACACCTCGTCCGTCGAGACCTGAACGAATTTCTCCACTTCGAACTCGCGCGCCGCTTCGAGCAGCGTGAACGTCCCGACGACGTCCGTCACGACGAACTCCCGGGGGAAAAGAATCGACCGGTCGACGTGGGTCTCGGCGGCGAAGTTTATCAATACGTCGCAGCCGGCGACGACCCGGCGCACGACTTCTTGGTCGGCGACGTCGCCCTCGACGAAGGAGTAGCGCGGATCGTTCTCCACGTCGCGCAGGTTCTCGAGGTTGCCGGCGTAGGTCAACTTGTCCAGCACGACGACCTCGGCCCCGGGCCAGGCCGCGAGCGCGAGGCGCACGAAGTTCGAGCCGATGAACCCGGCCCCGCCGCACACGAGTATCTTCCGTACATCTTTATTCATAATTCACTCCCGTGGTACGCCGTCGCCCTTCGCCCAGATGCCCCTCTCGTACCGCCGGGCGTCGTTCTCCGCCCGCCGGAAGTTGTCCGCGTAGCGCACGTTGGGCGGGATCTCGAGCGTCTTCGCCCATCCCGCCCGGACCATCTCCCAATTTACGAAGACGTTCCGGCCTTCCCCGTCGCGAACGTATACGTACGCCAGCGCCCGGTCGTAGCGGTCCCGCGGCTCGGCGCCGTACGCCAGGGACAGCTCGCCCCGGGAGAGGAGTTCGGCGTTGTAGGCCGTGGCCTCGTCGTAATAGGGCTCGTCGCGCTCGGGGGCGTCGATGCCGATGTAGCGCACGGGGCCGACGTCCTCTACTTCTATGGTATCGCCGTCCACGACCCGATACCCGGGGCCCTCGCCGAAGATGCCGGCGCTACGGGTCCAGCCCCCCGTCCTCATAAAATAAACGGCGGTAACGGCGGACACGGCGGACAACGCCAGGACTATCGTCAATAACCTGTTCTTAGAAGAGGGCGGCATCTTCGGACGACTCGAACTCGAGGCCGAGCATATCCATCAGCATCTCGGCGTTGGTTACGGCCTGGCCCAGCGGGTGGTTATTCATAAATACGTACGTCTTCTCGGCCTTGTCCACAACGTCCCGGATGCGCGGCAGCCACTCCTGGAGTTCCTTCTCCGCGTAGAGGTAGTCGTAGCGCTCGGCGGCCTCGTCGTGGCGCCACCACTTCTTCGCGTTGCGGCCGTGGAAGCGGAAGTACCCGACGTCGGACGTGGCGACCGAGGTCGCCGGCATCAGGCCCTTGAGCGCGGGTTCGTCGACGTTGCAGAACCCCACCTTCAATTCCCGCAGCTTCTCGTAGGCTTCGTCGACGGCCCAGCTGTCGTGCCGGAACTCGGCCACGACGCCCAGGTCCCCCATATAACCCATTATCTTTTTCAAGAATTCAATCGCCGCCGGCGTGTACTTGAAGCGCCATGGGAACTGCGCCAGGAGGCAACCCAGCACGCCGGCCTCAACCATCGGCGCCACGCCCCGGAGATAGTCGGCCGCGAGTTCGGGGGTCAGCTTGCCCTCGTGCGTGATGTCGCCGGTGAGCTTAACCGCGTAGCTGAGGTTCGGCGCCTTGCGCACGATGGCCTCGATGGTCCGGGCGCTCGGCACCCGGTAGTAGGTGAAATTTACCTCGACGGCCGGGAACCGCCGGGCATAGAAGGCAACCATGTCGCGGTCTTTGATGTCGGCGGCGTAAAAAGGCCCCTTCCAGTCCTGATAGGAGTAACCGGAAGTGCCAACGTAGATATGTGGCTTTTCTTTAGGCAAGCACGCGAACCCGCCGGCGTTACGGCGCGGCCGCCCGGCCGGTCAAAGGGTCGACGCCGGCGGAGGTCAATATCTCGGCGATGGTGATTTGCCTCAATTGGCCGACGACGTGCGCCGACGCCACCCAACCGGTATCCTCGTCCGCCGCCATGAATGCGTTGGCCCATTCCTCCGGCAATTCCCCCAGGCCCATCTCTTCCCGGCTTTCCTCGGTTCGGGCCTTCGTTTGCTCGTCCAGGCCGGCTTTCTTGACGCCCTCCAGCTTGTCGGAATATACCGCCCGCTCGGTTATTATCGCGAGGAGTTTATCTTCCGGGACCGCGTCGCCGAAGTTAACCCGTTTCTTGAGGGCCTGGATCAACTGCCCCGGGACTTCTTCCTGCGCGTAGAAGAGAGCCGTTTTGCGGGCGTCCCGCGTCGCCGTTTCCTTCACGACGTACGCCAATTCCTTTTTATGGGTATACGCAGCCGACACGTCGAAGGGCGTTTCGATGATGTCCTTGAACTTCTGCCGCCAGGTCGCCGCGTCGGGGCTCTCGGCGTCCGACAACAGGCTCAGGTATTTGACGGCCCAGCCGTAATCGAGCGGGGGCTTGGCCAGTATCTTCCCCAGTTCGTCGGCCGCCGCCTTATCCAGGCCGTGCTCCTCGACGGCCGAGCCACGCGGATACTCCTCGACGACGCGTGCGAGCCAGCCGTACGCCTCGGCGCGGTTGCCCTCGGCCAGGAAGGCCCGGGCCATCCCCAGGTAGGCGTCGTCGCGGCAGTCGCCGTGGTGGTACTCTATCACCGCGGCGTACGCGTCCCGGGCGAAGGCGTACTTGCGGCCGGGCATCAGTTCCTTATCGGCCACCGCCAGGACGCGCTCGGCCTCGCCCGCGGACATCTTCCCGAACGTTACCTTACAACTCAGGTCGGAGGTAACGTCTATCGTCTTCATGTTCAGGACGACGACCAGCACGCCGGCCGTCACGACGACCACCCCCACGAGTACGATTATCCCGTAAAGTTTTTTCCGGTTCACGACGAAAGTCCCCTTAGGTTGTAATGTCTTCCTTGCAGGCCCCCGTGTCCGCGACGAGCGTCGACGCCCGCAAAAGCGACGGGAAGGTCCCGGCGTCGGTCCACCAGCCGTTCAGCACGGCGTACGTCATCTCCCCCCGCTCCACGTACGCGTTGTTGACGTCGGTTATTTCGAGTTCGCCCCTGTCGGAGGGTTTGAGGTTCCGGATGATATCGAAGACGCCGCCGTCGTACAGGTATATGCCGAGGACGGCGTAGTTGGCCGGCGGGTCGTCCGGCTTCTCGACGATGCGGGTTACGCGGCCGCCGTCGACCACGGCCACGCCGAAGCGCCGCGGGTCGTCCACCTCTTTGAGGAAAATCCGCGCGCCCCGTCCCTGCTCCCCGAACTCGGCGACGGCGCGGTTCACGTTGCCCTCGATTATCGTGTCGCCCAGGATGACGGCCACCGGCTCGCCGTCCGCGAAGTCCTCCGCCAGCGCGAGCGCCGCGGCGATGCCGCCGGAGCCCTCCTGGTAGGCGTAGTGGAGGCGCTTGAGGCCGAACTCGGCGCCGTTGCCCAGAAGCCGCAGGAAGTCCCCCGCGAACTCGCCGCCGGTCACGACCATGATGTCCTCGATGCCGGCCTGCACCAGCGTCGTGAGCGGGTAATAGATCATGGGCCGGTCGTACACCGGCAGGAGGTGCTTGTTCGTTATCTTCGTTATCGGGAGGAGTCGGGACCCCGTCCCGCCGGCGGTGATGACGCCTTTCATATTAACCCTCGCGTGGCCTTGCGTCGCCCATCCTACCCGCTCGCCGGGTCGGCCTCGCCCCAGTCGTACGGTATTCCCGGGTCGTTATAGGGCCGCCGCAGTTCGTCGGGGTTGTCGTAATCGTAAAGTTCGGTCGGGAGGTTGAGGACGTGGACCGGCTCGCCGTTCGCCGACGCGAAGCCGTGGTACACGCCCGGCGGCACGACGACGAGGACGGGGTTGTCCTCCCCCGCGATGACCTCGACGACGTTCCCGGCGGTGGGCGAACCGTCGCGGCCGTCGTAGAGCGCGATGCGGCCCACGCCCGCCACGACGGCCAGGTGGTCCGTCTGGCGCTCGTGGCAGTGCCAGGCCTTAACGACCCCCGGCCGGGCGACGGTCACGTAGACCTGGCCGAAGCGCCGGAAGTCCGGGTCGTCCGCGCGCAGCACTTCCATAAGCCAACCCCGGTCGTCCCTTACAAGTTTCCGGGGTTTTACGATTACGCCTTCAATTTCTTTTCCGGTATCCGTCATAAGCGATTTTCTATTTTACGACCGCCGCGGCGGCGTAGCCCACGACGCCCCGGCTGGAGTCGCCGGTTACGTCGCCGGAGTTCTTGTACTCGAGCGTTACCGCCTCGGCGGCGCCCAATTTCTTCGCGCAATTGAAGGTCGCGGCCACGGGGCCCGGGGCGTCTATCTCGAACTCGCCGTCGCCCGAGCCGCGGAATATCGCCCCGGCGTCGAAGCGTTCGTAGGTTTCGAGAAAGGCCCGGTCGAGCCGCACCGCCTCGTCGTACGGGTGGTAATGGCTCAGGTCGACCGTGGTTACGATAAGTACGTCGCCGTCCGAATCGTCGATGACCTCCGCCAACGCCCGGCCGAAGCGCCCCGCCACCGCGCCGTCGTGCCGGCAGAAGATGAACGGCGCTACCCGCGCCTCCGGGAAGAGCGTCTGGACGAAGGGCAGCTGGACCTCCAGGCCATGCTCCTTCTCGAACGGGACGTTGGTGTACTCCACGTCCGGGCACTTCTCCGCCACCGCCCCCACGAAGTCGCCGTCCACTTCGGCCACGCCGAGGGGCGTTTTGTAGCCGCCGTAGGTCCCGGTGGCTATCTCGTACGCGCCGCAGTGGTGGCTGGGGCCGAGCAGGACCACCGTGGCGGGCCGGCGGCCCTCGACCTGGCGGAAGGCCGTCGCGGCCACGCCGCCCGAGTACTCGTAGCCGGCGTGGGGCGCGATGATGGCGACGACGTCTTCGGCGTCGAGGGTCTTTTCGGCTTCGGCCAGTTTGGCCTTCACCACGGCGGCGAGTTCGGCCGCGTCGCCCGGGTAGAACTGGCCGGCGACGTTGGCCTCCTTGACGGCCGGGGACGCCGGAGCGTCGGCCGTAGGCACGGCATCGCCTTCGGCGACTTCCTTTTTGGCGCAGGAGGTAGCCGCGAACGCCAGGCCGGCCGCAAGCAGATATACCGAAAAAGCCCTCAACTCAATACGCCTCTATCTACTAGAACGAACTCTCGAGCGCTACTTTAAGGCCGGTGAACGGGGCCTGCTGCTGGCATACGCCGCTCGAGCAAACCAGGCCGCCGCGCTGCGACCCGTAGCCTATCGTGAGCGTGTGGTTCTGGAAGGTCGGGTTGTACCACGACAGCCGGACCTCGCCCCACAGCCACTCGTTTTTGTAACGGACTAAATCCGGCAATTTGGGTTCGCGCTTTTCGATTAACTCCAGGGCCGTCTGGTCCGTTTCCTCGTACGAGACCGTCAGGCCGAGCCACGACGAATAAGTGTAACCAAGGGAACCGCGATTATAAGTATAATCGTAGGAAGCGCTCAACTGGTATTCGGTCAGGCTCTCGCGTTCGAATTCGGCCGCGAAGGAGTGATCGTCCCACGGCGTCGTACTAACGCCGAGGGAAGGTATGCGACGGACTTCTCCGTCCGTCGGGTCCTCTATACCGAACTCGTAATGCGGGTCTTCGGCGTACTCGTACCCGGCCTCCAGGACCACGGGCCACGGCAGGTCGTAGCGGACCTCGCCGAAGTATTCCTCGATTTCCTGGTTCTTATCGACGACGTCGCCGACGACGTCGTCGGCGTAGCTATAGCCGCCGCGGAGCCGTACCGCGTCGACGGGGTTCCCCGTAGCCTGAAAATAGTATCCCCATTCGCCGCCGCCCAGGCTGTCGGGCCCTACGATGGCCGATTCCCGCACGGAACACGGCGGCGGGTTGGAATAACCGTACGAGAGGTCCTCGTACCTCTTATACTCCACGCTGACGCTGGAACGAGGGAGGTACCCGGTAACGACGCCGTAGACGCCGGAGCCGTTGATATCCTCGTGAAGGTTGGGTTCGTAACCCTCGCGCGTGGCGTACTCGCCGTAGAAGTCGAAGTAACGCCAGCCGCCGCCCAGGCCGCCGGAGTACAGTTTATTTTCCACCGTCTCGTTGGAAGGGTAAGCAGCGTATTCGATATCCGCCTGCACGCCCGCGCCGGTCACGTACACGAAGTCGAAGGGGCGAAAGGTAATCTGGCCGCCGGCGACGGTATCACCCTCATCGTACTTCGTCTCGTCACGATTATTCTTTCCCCATAGCGCCGTTACGCCACCCCAGTCGCGATCGGCGAACGACACGTGGACGTCGGCCACGCCGCCGTCGAGGCGGTGGTAGACCTCGTAATCCCGGTCGGCGTACGAGCGCAATATTAGACCCTTGCCCAACGTCTTGTCGAAGTCGCCGACGCGGACGTCGAAGATGTCGTCGCGATAGCGGCCGTAACGCTGGATAAGTTCGTCGCCTTCCGGATATACGCCGTCACCCGGTTCGACCACAGGCCTGCGGGGATGGTTGAACTCGGCCTCGGCGCCGACGGCGAAGCGCCACGCCCACAGTTCGGTTTGCAGAATATCCCAGGTCCAGCGTTGGCCGTCCTCTTTCTGGCGCATGTACACGGCGCTGTTGGTACCGTTTAGGGACAGCCAGTCGTTGAAGTTATAAGCCGTGGCCACGCCGGCGGTTACGAGCAGTAGTAGGCCGGCTTTTTTCAGTACCGTCATGCCTCCCTCCCGGGAGTAGGAATACGTGCCGGACCTTAGAACGAACCCTCGAGCGCAACTTTAAGGCCGGTGAACGGGGCCTGCTGCTGGCATACGCCGCTCGAGCATATCAAGCCGCCGCGCTGCGACCCGTAGCCTACCGTGAGGGTATGGTTCTGGAAGGTCGGGTTGTACCACGACAGCCGGACCTCGCCCCAAAACCATTTGTTTTTTTCACGGTATAAGTCCGGCAACTTGGGCGGTTCGCCCCAGGCTATCAATTCCTGCTCCGTCTTATCCGAATCCTCATAAGAAACCGTGAGGCCGAGCCACGACGAATAAGTATACCCGAGTGACCCGCGGTTGTAAGTATAATCCTCGGACGCGTTCAGCGCGTATTCGGTCAGGTTCTCGCGTTCGAATTCGGCCGCGAAGGAGTGATCGTCCCACGGCGTCGTACTAACGCCGAGGGAAGGTATGCGACGGACTTCTCCGTCCGTCGGGTCCTCTATACCGAACTCGAAATGCGGGTCTTCGGCGTACTCGTACCCGGCCTCCAGGACAACGGGCCACGGCAGGTCGTAGCGGACCTCGCCGAAATACTCTTTTATCATTTCGGTCTTTTCCTCTACGTCGCCGACGACGTTGTCGGCGTAACTATACCCCCCGCGGAGCCGTACGTCGTCAGTGGGGTTCCCGGTGGCCTGCACGTAGTATCCCCATTCGCCGCCGCCCAGGCTGTCGGGCCCTACGATGGCCGATTCCCGCACCGAACACGGCGGTGGGTTGGAATAGCCGTACGAGAGGTCGTCGTACTTCTTATACTCCACGCTGACGCTGGAGCGAGGGAGATATCCGGTAGCGACGCCGTAGATGCCGGAGCCGTTGACATCCTCCTGGAGGTTGAGGTCGTACCCCTTACGCGTGGCGTACTCCGCGTACACGTCGAAGTAGCGCCAACCGCCGCCCAGGCCGCCGGAGTACAGTTTCTCTTCCACCGTTTCGTTGGAAGGGTAAGAAACGTACTCGATATCCGCCTGTACGCCCGCGCCGCTCACGTACACGAAGTCGAAAGGACGGAAGGTTATCTGGCCGCCGGCTATGGTATCGCCCTCTTCGAAGAATTCTTCGTCGCGGTTATTCTTGCCCCAGAGGGCCGTTACGTCGCCCCAGTCGCGATCGGCGAACGATACGTGGACGTCGGCCACGCCGCCGTCGAGGCGGTGGTAGACCTCGAAATCCCGGTCGGCGTACGAGCGCAGGACGAGACCTTTGCCCAGCGTTTTATCGAAGTCGCCGACGCGGACGTCGAAGATGTCGTCGCGGTAGCGGCCGTAACGCTGGATGAGTTCGTCGCCTTCCGGGTAAACGCGGTCTACCGGCTCGACTACCGGCCGGCGGGGATGGTTGAACTCGACTTCGGCGCCGGCGGCGAAGCGCCACGCCCACAATTCGGTTTGCAGTATATCCCAGGTCCAGCGCTGGCCGTCCTCTTTCTGACGCATGTACACGGCGCTGTTGGTACCGTTTAGGGACAGCCAGTCGTTGAAGTTATAAGCCGAGGCCGCGCTGGCGACCGCCAGGACTAGTACGATGATTTTTTTTAGCAAAATTTAATCCTCCACGGGGTCGCTGGCGTTCGGGGGGCATTCCCCCGCCGAGCCCAGGAACGCCTCTATCTCTTCTTTCATTTTCTTCTCGTCGCCCTTCCGATAACCGCTGTGCTCCCAGATTATATCTCCCTCGGCGGTAACGAGGAACGAGTACGGGTTGCCGGGGATCCCGAGCGCCCGTACGAGCTCGCCGTCCTCGTCGAGCAGGACGGCGAACTTGAAGCCCTGGCCCTTGACGTAGGGTTTGACCTGGGACGAGGTGCGCGCGGTATCGGTCGACACCGCGACGACGGCGAAGCCGTCATAGTCGTCGGCGAACTTGTTGACCTCGACCAGCTCGTTCTTGCAGGGGCCGCAGTCCATTCCAAAGAATACGAACGCCATAAGTTCGTTCTCGGCCGCCAGGTCCTCGAAGCTGACCTTCTTGCCGTCGACGTCCTTGGCTTTGAACGGCGGCATCGTCTTGGCGGCCCACACGGGCGCCGCCGCGGCCACGAGTATGCACGCAAGCGCTAGTATAATGGCCTTCTTCATCTTTCCTCCTCATGGGGTACGTTTACGGGAGACCTTGCCTCTAGCCCCCCGATTTCCCCCGTCCGCCGAAACTGCCGGTAATCCAACAGGTAAAAACGGCGGCCGGGGAATATTTTTTTAAGTTCGCCGTTGTATTCGCCGTTATCCCGGCCGTAAACCACGTCGTCGTCGAGGAACGGCGAGCCGGGCGTCGTACTCAGGCACCACGCCCGCGGTTTTATCAACACCACCGCGTCCTTGACGCCGAGTTCGGCGAGGGCGAGCCGGACTTCCTCGTCGGCCCAGCGGCCGCGATTCCCGGCGGGCCGGCCGGCGCAACGCGTTATCGCCGCCGGCACATAGCAGGCGAGGTTGAACGCGACGAGCGCGGAGGCAACGGCTACAATAACACCTTCCGCGCCGACGGGAAAGCGCCGCGCCAACCTTCCCGAAAGTATAACAAAAAACCTCGCCGTTATAAAGACCAGCGCGAACCACGCCGGGTAAAAATCCGAGGCGCCGTACGCGATGCCGACTTCCCGCAGCGGGAAGTGCGCGAGGGCGGTGAGCAGTACGGTGGCGTACATGGCCTTCTCGAACGCGTCGAGCCGGGGCCCCAAAAACGGCCTTGCGGCGGCGGGCAGGAGGCACAACAGCGGCCAGCCGAACGCGTCCACGGAAAACGCCGTGAGGTTGCGGGCGGTGGACGATAGCGCCGCCAAAATAGCCCCCGACTCCTCGAAGCCGAAGTAATCCAGGTTGGCGAAGTATAACGGCGGCAGGAACGCGTGCCCCGTCTGGCGCCAGTTGTACCAGAGCCACGCCAGCGCGAACGGCGCGGCGCCAAGGGCGAACCACGCGCCCTTCGTTCCGCCGCTCCCCCCTTCCCGGCCGCGCCGCCACAGGTACCACAGGAGCGGCGGCCCGAGGTACAGCAGCGCGTATTCCCGGGTGAGCAGAACGCCGCCGGCGGCGACCCCCAACGCCGCGACCGACGCCGGTGATGCCCGGCCGTCCCCGACCCTCGCCGCGGCCCACCATCCTAGCGCGACGAACGCCATCAGCGTCGCCTCGGGGAGATAGGACGCTTGCGTTATCAGAAAAAAGGGCGACGTGGCGGCGAGTACGAGGGCGACGGCCCCGCCGTAGGGGCCGAGGGTGCGGCGGCCTAGCGCGAAAACGGCGAGCAATATCAGGCCGGCGCCGGCCACCGTGAAAAGTTTCGGCCAGCCCAGCCGGCCGCCCAGATAGGATAGGGCCGCGGGGCCCGGGGCGTACGCCGAGAACCAGCGGCCTTTGTACGCGACCTCGTCCTTGGAACGGAAGAAAGCCCGTTTCAATCCCTCCTCGGTCTGGGGAACGGGAGCGGCCAGCGCGCCGCGGGCGAATATCCTGCCCTGGAAGACGTGAGGCGCCTCGTCAGGGTGAAGCGACGTTTTATTGACGGCGAATATCCCGAGCGCCGCGACCGCCGCCACTGACGCCGCGATAAGTACGTACGCGGACGACCTGCGGGTAACGAGGCCGGCGAAACGGACGGCGACCCCGGGAAACGCCCGGCCCAGCGCCGCCGCCCACAACAGCGCCGGCCCGACGACGCACAAGGCGTGCTTGAGCCATAGCCCCGGGTCACCCGCCATGTCCGGCCGGCGGTAGAAGAAACGGACGACGGGGCTCGATACGTCGCCCAGGGCCCCGAAGGCCGCGGCCACGAACGGCACGCGGCCGGCCGCGACGTAGAGGCCGGCGCCCAAAGCGGATGCGGCGAGCGCCCACACGACGTATATGTACCTATTGTTATCCGGCCGTTCCATAGTTTAGAGGCCGCCCGGCAGGACGGCCTTTCGTATAAATTAACAGGCGCACGGGCGGCGGTCAACGGTAATATATCACGACGCCCATAAGCGAAAACCGGCCCGAAGGCCGGCTTTCGCAAACTCGGAAAACTTTTTTAGTTGAATAACGCTTTGACTTTACCCATCGACATCGGCGTTACGCCGGTCTCGCCGTAATCGACGGTCAATTTCGGGTGCGGGTACGAAGTATGGTCACTCGAAGCGAAATACGGCCATCCCGTCCTATTCCCGGAAGGCCGCTTTAGCATCATACCGTAGTTGACGTACGTACCGTCCGCCCATTCCTGAACGAGATTCTTCACGTCGAACGAGTACGTGGCGGCTCCGGTAACTAACGTTAACGCGTAGGCGGTCGCGTGGTGCGCGGGCTGGTTGGTCCACGTGGATCCGCTTTCGGTCCAGGATTCGGTAATACGGTAAATGCCGAACGTGTCATTCGGGTTGTTAGTATAGGTATAGAGCTCGAGGTTGGCGGAGTTAATTACGGCTCCTGAAGGGATAACGGAAAGGCCCTCGAATTCGATCAAACCCCGGTCTTCGCAACCACCCGACCAGTTCGTGGTCAAGTAGGAATAAGTACCGCGATTCGTCGTCGGTTGGGTATCGATGATCTGGTTATCCTTGCCTTCCGACCCGGGTTGCAATACCAACTCTATACCGAAACTCGCCGCCGCGATTACCAATATCATCCCGGCGATACACAAATTCCTCATAATCACACCTCCTTTCATATCCTAATATACCGTAATTCTACTCTCCCGGCACCGCGAAGTCAAGCCCTAAATACTCCAATAATAACGAGGGAAATCCGGGCCTCTAAATCGGCACGGAATAATATCGTATCACAACAGCGCAGGGTATTATCGCGTCGTGTCGGCGTATTGTCATTACAACTGAACAATGCTCCGTCCACTCGACCAGGCGACGCAACGAACATACTTGGCCGGGCGGCCTCGTTGATCAACGGCAACTATTTAAACGGCCTAAACTAAAAAACCCCGGGTTCGAGTACCGGCGCGGAAGTAATTTCCCGCACCGCGTTAATTACATTCAAAAACAAGCAATAAATAAAATTAGTGATATAGTGTAATAGTATCGGGTCATACCGTCAAAACTAGCGGCACCCATCGCCAAATATGGAGGAAGTCCCGTAAGAATAAATAAAATAGCGGCGCCATAATACCGCTATAATTGACGGGGGTGGCGTTAAAATGGGCGCCAGGCCGCTAAAAACCCCGCCTCCCCCGCTATTCTCATACGCCAATAACGTTCGGTTTCCGAACGAGTTACGCTCGCCGGGATAAATACGCAAGAAAAAGCCGGCCCGAAGGCCGGCTTTTATATCGATAGTTAACTATCTGAACGTCCGGGAATCGAACGCCCTGTTCTTACCCGATGTATAGCTTTTTAATTCCCTTACCGGTGAAGTAGTCGAAGATGCCCTTGGTGACTACGATAGCCGTGAACATCGACGCCGCGATACCGATGGTGAGCGTAACGGCGAAGCCGCGGATGGGGCCGGTCCCGAAGAGGTAGAGGAAAATAGCGGCGATGACGGTCGTGATGTTGGAGTCGAAGATGGTTAGGAAGGCCCGGCGGTACCCCGTGTCCACCGCGGCCTTGACCGTCTTTCCGGAGCGCAGTTCCTCCCGGATACGCTCGTATATAAGGACGTTGGCATCGATGGCCATCGCCACCGATAGTATTAATCCCGCTATACCGGGCAAGGTCAACGTCGCGTGGATGAGAACCATCACGGCCACGACGATGACGAGGTTGAAGATAAGGGCGAGGTCGGCCACGAGGCCCGCGAAGTGATAGTAGAAAACCGTCAGGGCGATGATTATCGCGAAGGCGATGACCGAGGCGATGACGCCGTTGCGGATGGCGTCGCGGCCCAGCGACGGCCCGACCACCTGTTCCTGGATAAGCCAGAGCTTCGCCGGCAGGGCGCCGGAGCGGAGTACGAGCGCCAGGTCGGACGCCTCCTCGCTCGTGAAGTTGCCCGTTATCTCGCCCTGGGTCGTAATGCGCGACTGGATGACCGGAGCCGACTGCACGTACCCGTCCAGGAGGATGGCGAGGCGCTCCTCGATGTGGGCGCCTGTGAGGTCCCCGAAGATCCGGGCGCCGTCGTTGTCCCAGGTGAACGCGACGTTCGGTTTGCCGTACTGGTCGTAATCCATCTGGGCGTTGCGGAGGTACTTGCCGGTAATGGGCGTCTCTTCGGACACGAGGTAGACGGAACGGTAGGGGCCGCCCAGTTCGAGGTATGTACCGTCGTCCTCGCTCCGTACGGCGTTGGAGAAAGCGATCATCCACCCCGAGGGGACGAGGCCCATTTCCGCCGCGTCGTCGAACGCCTCGCGCACGCGCTCGTAGTCGTCCTCGTAGAAGACCGTCTCGCCGCGGATGGTCTGGATACGGTCGCCGAGCGCCGCGTATTTGCCCTCCGCCGCGCCGGCGCCCTTCTTCTGGTCGTACTCCTGTATAATTTTATACAACGAGTCCGTGGCGTTGACGAGTTTGAACTCCAGCAGGGCCGTGGTGCCGATGAGGTCCTTGGCGCGCGCGGGGTCCTTGATGCCCGGGAGCTTGACGACGATGCGGTTGCTGCCTTCGCTCTGGATCTCGGGTTCGGCCACGCCGAGTTCGTCGACGCGCTTGCGGATTATCTCCACCGTCATGTTAACGGCGTCGCGGAGTTCCTTCTCGGAGAGATCGGTCGCGTCCACCTCGTAAACGAGGTAGATGCCGCCCTTGAGGTCGAGGCCCAGCTTGACCGGCCTTTTCGGGAGGACGCGCCCCACGGGGGCGAGCCACGAGGGGAACGGCGTCTCGTACCCGCCGGGCCAGTTGAGGACGAAGTGGTCCTCCTCGTACTCGTCCTGCCACCACGAGTAGAAGTTTATGGTAGGAAAGACGTAGAGCAGCGCGAGAACGCCGACTAATATAATAAGTATCGCGCGTAAGACTTTGCTGTAACGCAAAACCAAGTACCTCCGGTAAACCGTTATTTAGACGGCTTGGGAATCGGCCGGCTCTCGCCGTCCACGTAATATTCGACAGGCGTCACCGTCGCCGGCAGCGAACCCGACGACAGGAGTAGGGCGATGTCTTTGGCGCGGCCGGCGCTCAGGTCGCCGGTAATGGCCACGCGGCGGAAGGTCTGTTCCTGCACCCGGGCGGTATAGAACAACTCGTCGTCGAAGACCACGGCGATGGCCCCGCCCAGGTTGCGGGCCGTCAGGCCCGAGAATACGGTGCCGTCGCGCTCGTTGAGGTCGAAGTGGACCACGGGCTCACGCGTGGCGGGGTCGGCCACGGCGACGGCTTCCACCGCGCCCGTAACTGCCATCCCGTCGCCGGTCGCGAGGGCGACCTCGTACACTTCCGCACCCTCGTCGTCGAGGGGCCGCGACCAGAGCACCCGGCTGCCCGCGGGCAGGTGCGCCCGGAGCGCGGCCGCGAGGCCGGCCCTGTCCCCCTCTTTCACCACTATCACGTTCTCGTAATCGCGGAGGAGCAGGGCGTCCGTGGACCACCCGGCGGCGACAATCTCCTCGACGAAGGCGTCCCGCTCGGCCACGGCCTGGAACTCCAGAAGGCCGGGGGCTGTCAGGATAAGCAGCGCCCGGTCCGGATCGGGACAGCCGAAGAGCTCGACGTTTATACGGCTCTCGCCCTCGTTGTGGTCCAGCGCGTAGCGCTTGGCCACGCCGGCCGCCCGGCGCTCCAGTATCGGGACGAGCTTCTGCCCCGCCGCCACCTTGTCCGACGGCGCGACGCCGCCGATGTAGAGGAGGACGCGGACGTCGTGCAACTCGGCGCCGGGGCTCTCCCCACTCGGTTTCTCGATGCGGGGGGGCTCCTCCACGACGGGCGGTTCCTCGACCCGGGGCTCGACCGGCGGCTTGTACTCCTCCGGCAGTCCCGAGGCGCACGCGAACGCCGCGAAGGCGACTACCGCGATGGCTACCTTCCAAAACATAAATCCCCTAAGATTAGGGGATTGTAGAATATTCCGGCCCAAGAGTCAAATGGTAAAAGGATTAGGCCTTCAGCAAGCCGCGCGGCCTGAATATCGCCACCGCCACCATAAGCGCGCCGAATATAAGGTAACGGAAGTCGGCCAGGAAGCGCAGCAATTCCGGGAAGGATCCCAGGATGACCGCGCCCACTATCGCCCCCGCGATGGCCCCCATCCCGCCCACGACCACCATGCACAATACGATGGCCGACTCGAAGAAGAGGAACGAATTGGGCGAGACGAAGAGGTTGAACGAGACGAAGAACGCCCCCGCCGCGCCGCCGAAGGCCGCCCCCACCGCGTAGGCCAGCGCCTTGTAGCGCGTGAGGTGGACGCCCATGGCCGCGGCGGCGGTCTCGTTGTCGCGGATGGCCAGAAGCGCGCGGCCCGGCCGCGAGTACCGCAGGCGATAGACGACGTATACGGCGAGGCCCAGCAAGGCCAACACCAGGAAGTAATAGCGCATGTAGCCACCGTGGGCGGCGTCGAAGCCGAACGAGAAGGAGCCGATGCTGGGGGCCTCGATGCCGCGCAGGCCCATCGGCCCGTTGGTTAGGCCGACCCAGTTGGTGAACGTCATGCGGACTATCTCGCCGAAGCCGAGCGTCACTATCGCCAGGTAATCGCCGGAGAGGCGGAGCGTCGGCAGGCCGCGCAGGACGCCCAACAACGCCCCCGCGGCGGTCGCCACCGGCAGCGCGGCCCAGAACGACCAGCCGCACTTGAGCATAAGCAGAGCGGCCGTATAGGCGCCGATGCCGTAGAAGGCGATGAAGCCCAGGTCTAACACGCCGGCGTAGCCGACGATGACGTTGAGGCCGAGCGCGAGGATGGCGTAAATGGCGATAGTCACCGTGACGCGGAGCCAGTACTGGTCGGTAACAACAAAGGGTAAGACCACGAGCAGGAGCGCGAAGAAAGCGATGAGGAGAACCCTCGTCCGGCCTAGGAAGAGCGAGCCCACGCCGGCGACGGCCGCCACGACCACCAGCCCCGGCGGCAACTCGAGGACCGTGACGCCCAGCGCCACCGCCGCCGCCACCGCGGCCAGGATAGCCCCGCTGCGGATCTTGTTGCCCAGCAACTCGGCGACGTTCTGCCGTAGGCGCTCAATATCTGATCTGAATATCGACTTAATCATTAAATGTCTGTACGGCTTCTAATTTTATTATTTAGATTCGTATTCGTGCCACCGCCATTCCTTTCGGTGATATTAATGCTTTTTTCCCACAGACAAGAATGTCTGTGCCACTCCTGGTTTTGTTATTTCTAATTTTATATGTGCCACCGGCATTCCTGCCGGTGATATTAATGCTTTTTTCTCACAGACAAGAATGTCCGTGCCACTCCTAATAAGTTACTATACGCCCCGCAAGTAAAACCCCGGATACTCCCATCCGTCCTCACACAGACCCCGCTTGGGAGCATTATTCAGTATATATTCGAGGGTTTTCTCCAATTCGGCGTCGTTTCGGATAATATGGTCGTATGATTCGTCCCGCCACAATACGCCTCGCCGGCCCCGCCGCTCGTTTATCGATCGGGCCGAAGCACCTTTAATTCCCTTCATAATCCGCGGCAGCGAAATACCGCCGTTCGGTTGTAATAAAACGTGGGCGTGGTCCGGCATGACGGTCATCGCTAATAATCGATAGAAATCGGGGTCGCCCCGTTTTACATGTTCCTTTACGAATACTATCTCCTCGCCGGATAATTCGCCCTCGTTAAGTTCGAAAGTAACGAAGTAAGTCGCACCCGCCATTTCCCAGTGCGGCAAGTTCCGCCGCCTCATTACGAGCGACGAATAATCCTTCTCCTCCGCTATCATACTCATACTCGTTTTACTTTGTAATTTCTTATTCTTCACAGACAGGAATGTCTGTGCCACTCCTGATTATTTACTAAATTGATTCGTATGTGTGCCACCGGCATTCCTGCCGGTGATATTAATGCTTTTTCTCACAGACAAGAATGTCTGTGGCACCCCCCTACGTCCTCCGCGGGATCTGTTTGCCCAGGAGGCCCGAGGGGCGGTAGATCAATACTATTATCAAAATGGCGAAGGCGATGGCGTCCATCCAGAGGGACGAGATGTACGCCCCGGCGAAGCCCTCCGCCAGGCCGAGGACCAGGCCCCCGACGAACGCCCCCGGCATATTGCCGATGCCGCCGAGGACCGCCGCCGTGAAGGCCTTGAGGCCCGCCATGTACCCCATCATCGGCCAGACCTGATTGTAGTTCATCCCCACCAGGACGCCGGCGACCGCGGCCATCGCGGAGCCGATGGCGAAGGTGGCCGTTATCGTCCGGTCGACGTTGACGCCCATCAGCTTCGCGGCCACCTGGTCCTGGGCGCAGGCGCGCATGGCCTTCCCCAGTTTGGTTTTATTAATCAACAGGTGCAGGAATATCATCATCGCGGCCGCGGTCCCGAGGATGGTCAACTGCATGTTGGAGAAGGTGGCGTCGCCGAGGAGAGGGAGGGAGAGTTGGTGCTTTATCTGGAAGAACTCGAGGGGCCGGGACGGGTCCAGGAAGGGCTGGCGCCGGGCGCCCCATATCTTCATCGCGAGGTTCTGCAGGAAGAGCGACGCGCCGATGGCCGAGATGAGGGCGACCAACCGGGGACTCTGGCGGAGCGGCCTGTA
Organism: Candidatus Zixiibacteriota bacterium; assembly: GCA_050117845.1. Classification (GTDB taxonomy): domain Bacteria; phylum RBG-13-66-14; class B26-G2; order WVWN01; family WVWN01; genus WVWN01. The sequence goes on along the minus strand of JASFLY010000010.1, from coordinate 8,970 downwards.
GGCGATGTACTCCAGCGTGACGCCGATTATCATGGCCGAGACGATGGCCGCGGGCGCGGCCACCCACAACGGATAGCCGGCGGAGCGGAAGAGCGTCATCGCGACGAAGGTCGCCATCATGTAAATCTCGCCGTGGGCGAAATTGATGAGTTCGACGATGCCGTACACCATCGTGTAGCCGACGGCGATGAGCGCGTAGACCGCGCCGATGGTAAGGCCGTTAATGAGCTGTTGTAGGAACATATCTCAGGTCCGTCGAAAAAAGTATAGCCGTATATTAATTTGCCCGGAGCCGAGGGTCAAGGATTAATCGCCGCCCTACCCTATTCCCGCCAGCTTGGCGATTATGATTATCGCGACGGCGAGGGGCGTTATAGTCCGGCACATCCAGAGCCAAATCTTGCCGGTCGGGAAGCCGTGGAACGAGCCCCGGGCGGCGGCCTCTATCGCCTGCGGCCCCCAACCCCAACCGACGAAGAGGGCTATCAAAAGGCCCCCCACAGGCAGGAAGAAATTGGCCGAGAGGTAGTCCATTAAATCGAAAAACGTCAGGCCGAAGATACGCAGGCCCTTCCACGCCCCGAAGGACAGCGCGGACGGTATGCCGAGGAGGAATATTATCCCGGCCATTATGGGCACGACGCGGGTCCGCCGCCAGCCGAGTTCCCCCATGAAGAAGGACGTGACGACCTCGAGAATGGATATGCCGGAGGTGACCGCGGCGATGGACACCAGGACGAAGAAGAGAATCGCGAAGACGACGCCGCCGGGCATGCTGGAGAAGACCGCCGGCAGCGTGTGAAACAGGAGGCCCGGGCCGGCGTCTGGCGCGAGGCCCATCGCGAAGACGGCGGGGATGAGGGCGAGGCCGGCGAGCAGCGCGATGACGGTGTCCATGAGCGCGATGGTGAAGGTCGAGAAGCTGAGGTCCGCGTCCTTCTTAAGATAAGAGCCGTAGGTGAGCATGGCCCCCATGCCGATGGAGAGCGAGAAGAACGCGTGGCCTAGGGCGATGAGGACGGCCGAAGCGTCCAGCCCCTTGAAGAAGGGGAAGCTCAACGGCCCCACGCTCACGGTCGTTATCTCGGGCACGAGGTAGAACTTCACGCCCGCCCCGGCCCCCGGGAGCGAGAGCGACCACACGACGAGCACTACCAAGATGACGAGCAGGATGGGCATGAGGATCTTGGACGCGGCCTCGATGCCCCCCCGCACGCCGCGCTGGACGATGAAGGCGCAAACGGCCATGAACAGGAAATGCCAGAAGATGGCGTATCCGGGGTGCGAAGCGAACGCCTGGAAGTGTTCGGTGGCGGCCTCGGCGCCCCCCGCCGCGGCGGTGAAGCCGGTCAGCGTCCCGCCGACGGCCTTGACGACGTAGGCCAGGATCCAGCCGGCGACGACGCTGTAATACGAGAGGATGACGAAGCCGGCGACGACGCCCATCCCGCCAACGAGGAACCACGGCGTCCCGGGGCGGATTACGCGGTAGGAGCCGACGGGGTTCGACTGGGCCGCCCGGCCCACGGCGAGTTCGGCCATGAGGACCGGCAGGCCGATGACGATTATGCAGATAAGGTAAACGAAGACGAAGGCCGCGCCGCCGTGCTCGCCGGTGATGTAGGGGAACTTCCAGATGTTCCCCAGGCCGATGGCGGAGCCGGTGGCCGCGAGGATGAAGCCGAAACGAGACCCCCAGTGTTCGCGTAACCCTTTAGCAGGTTTTTCTACCATAAAACATTACTCCGGGGTATTAGCGTCGGGAAGGCCGTCGCGCGGCAGGAGCCGCCAGAAGCGGCTCGGCGCGTAGCGGGGGCCGTGGTAGGTAGTTGCGTATTCGAGGCGGTAGGACGCGAGGAGCTCCGCGGCGGCCTCGCCCGTCACGTCGTACTCCCCCGGCCCCCCGGCGCCGATGACGTCGGCGCTCCCGGCCGCGGACCGGGCGTCGCTGACGTAGACGGCCCTGCCCGCCGCCAGCGTTTCGTCTACGGCGGCGTGGAAGGTCGCCGGGTCCCGGACGCCGAAGTAGATGCCGGTCGTCTCGACGCCGGCGAAGTAGGTCGGATAGATGCCGGTCCCCAGGCCGCCGGTGCCGTCGAAGATAACCATGTCGCCCGGCTCGGTTACGCCGTCGACGAAGCGGACGAAGGCGAGGTGCTCGTTGTTTTGTTCTTTGGATTCGGGATAGATGGACCCGGCGAAGTTGCCGACGAACAGGAGGGCCGGGAGGGCGACGAGGACTATGCGTCCCGCCCGGGACGCTCCCCCGGCGCGGAGGCCGGCGTAGGCGAGGAAGAGCAGCGCGAAGACCTGCGTGGTCCAGCGGTCGATGCCGCCGGCGTCGCGGAAGGTGAAGAACGCCGCGAAGGGTAAAAGTAGCGCCAGGCCGAGCCATAGGGGCCGCCGGTCGCTTCCCTTTTTACCGAAACGGATAAGCGCGAATATAAGGGCCGCGGCCACGGCGACGCCGGCCACGACGAGCACGGCCGCGAGCGCAGCGTACCCGGCGGTCCAGCCGTCCGTCACGACGTCCTTGGCCCACCGCAGGCCGAAGAAATTACGCGTTAACGCGTAGAGGTCCAGTACGACGTTGTAGACGCGGTAGGACATGTAATACTGGGAATGGCCCGGTACCCCGGCCACCCAGCGCCAGGCGTCGCCGGCGCTCGAGTATCCCAGGAATATGAAGGCCGCGGCCGCGTACAGGGCGGCGACCGGCAGGGCGAACGACGCCAGGACCGCGGGCAGGCCGACCCACTTCTTGCGGGGGGGAGAAAGGAAATACGCCGCCAGTACGAAGGCGAGCAGGAGGCCGTTGGTGATGTGCGTCAGGACGGCGACACCCGCCGCCACCCCGCACAGCGCCCAGCGGCCCGTACTCTTTCCCTCCCCGGCCCACAGGGCGGCCCACAGCGTCGCCATTGCGGCAACGGTGCTGAGCGCCACGGATTCGGCGTTGCAGGCGTAGGCCCAGTAGCCGAAGGAGAAAGCGACCGACAACGCCCCGGCGACGGCCCAGCGCCGGGAGGCCGAGGTCCGCCGGAGGACGGCGTACGCGAGCGCCACGCCGGCGCCGCCTATAAGCGCGTCCAGTATTTGCATGGCGCCGAAGAGCCGGCCGCCGTACCCGAAAAGTTTCAGGACGGCGTGGAAGGCCACGGCGAGCGGGTTATATATAAGGTGGTGGGGATGCCAGACGGCCTGGGCGCCACGGCCCGCGATGCCGAGCTCCCAGCGCATGGCGTCCGGGAAGTAATACGCGGAACGGAAGATAAGGTAAATGGCCGCCGTCGCCACGGCAACGAGCGCGGCGACGACGGCCTCGGTGAATTTCGAGTTCTTTCGCAAACCAGGAATGAAGACCCCGGCGCCCTGACACGGCCCCCGGGTCCCGTGTCCCTATTCGGTCGGCTCCTCGGCTTCCGGCTCCTCGGCCTCCGCGGGGGCGGCCTCCAGCGCCTTCTTCGCTTCCTCGAGGGCATCGCCCTGTTTCTCGTGCGGGACGAAGACGCCATCCTTGACGACCGCCACGACGAGCGGCTTCATGCAGTCGCCGTCCTCATTGAAATAAGTGAGGCCGGAGATGCCGTCGTAAGCCTTCTCCTCGGAATTCATTCCGGCGACGTAGTCGCGGATGGCCTTGCGGTCCGGCCCGACCTCGGCGATGGCCTCGGCCACGATGCCCACGGCGTCGTATCCCAGGGCCGCCCAACAATCCGGCGTGGTCCCGTAGCGCTCCTCGAACGCGGCCACGAATTTCTGCGTGCGCTCATCCGTCGAGGTGGGCAGGAAGGGACAGGTTACTATCGTGAGCTCGGAGGCTTTGGCGGCGTTGGTTATCAGGTCCGAGGACAAAAGGCCGTCGCCGCCGATGAACGGCGTCTCTATGCCGAGGTTCCGCGCCTGCGTGAGGATCATCGCGGCGTTGGCGTAGAGGCCGGAGACGAAGATGATGTCCGGGTTCTGCGCCATTATCTGCGTGAGCTGGGGGGTGTACTCCTGGGTGTCGCGGACGTACGCTTCCTCGCGCACTATCTCGAGGCCTATCTCCCCCGCCCGGGCGGTGAAGGCGTCCCGGAGGCCCCGGCCGTAATCGTCGTTGTCGAAGAAGACGGCGACGCGGTTGTAGCCCAGCACGTACTTGATGTACTCGGCGATGAACTGGCCCTGAAAGTCGTCGCGGTAAACGTTGCGGAAGGTCCAGTCGCCGCCCGCGCACACCGTGACGTTGGTCGAGCCGGGCGAGAGCTGCAGGACGCCCATCGAGTTGTAGACTTCCTTGCCGGCGAGCGAACAGCTCGAGTTGAAGTGGCCTATGACGGCCAGGACGTCCGGGTTCGAGCCGAGTTTCTGGGCGGCGTTGGCGGCCTCTTTCGGATCGCCCTTGTCGTCCTGGAACTCGAGTTCGAGGGGAACGCCGTTTATACCGCCGGCGGCGTTTATCTCGTCGGCCCGCATCTCGGCCGCCATCCGGAGCATTTCGCCGTACTGGGCGCCGTCGCCCGTGAACGGCCCGGTTACGCCGACGAGATAAGTATTCTCGGCTTTCTTGCCGCAAGCGGAAAACGCCACGGCGGCGAGAAGCGCCACCAGGATTATCTTCGTTGCCTTGTTCATTACTTTCCTCCTAAAGCCCCCGCGTTACGAACGTCTCCAATGCCAGGGGGCATCCGATTCTTCGGCGAGACGCATACTTACCTGTGCTATGGTATCGACCGCGCCCCGTACCGCTTTCGCCTGGTCCAGGGCTTCGGCCGCGGCGTCGTTGATGTTGTCCACCGCGGTCGTCACCTGCTCGAGGCCCAGGCTCTGCTGACGGGCCGAGGCCGCTATCTGCTTCGACATCCGGCCTATCTCTTCCACCAGCGGGACGATTTCCTCGACGAGGTTCTTGGCCGTAAGCGCGCCCTCCCGCATGGCCGACGACTGCTCGGCGCTCTCGCGGGAGGAGGTCACCGTCTTCACGGTGTGGCCGCGAATTTCGGTCAGGACCTTGCGAATGCCCTCGGTCCCCTCCTTGGACGACCCGGCCAGGTTCTTGACCTCCCGGGCGACGGCCGAGAAGCCCCGGCCGAACTCGCCCGCCTTCGCCGCCTCGATGGCGGCGTTAAGGGCCAGCACGGTGGACTGCTCCGCGAGGTCGTTCACCAGCGCGACAATCTCGTCCATCCTTCGGGCGCTCTCGTTGAGAGAAACGGCGAGCTTGGCCGCGTCCTGCGACTCCGCGGCCAGCCGGTCTATCCGGTCGGCGTTGCGGAGTATCTGGTTCTCGGCGGCCTTGACCAGCTTCACCGAGGCCTCGACCCGGCCCGATATCTCCTCGGCCCGCGACGCCGTCTGCTTGACGGTGCCGGCGAGTTCCTTCATCGTAACCGAAGTTTCCGAGATCGCGGAGGCCTGTTGGGCGGCGATGCTTGCCTGCTGGGTGAGGCTCTCGCGGACGCGCCCCGACTGGCCCGAGAGGTCCTCGGTCACGCGGCGCACCGTGTTCTCGTAGGCCAAAGCGTCGCCGACGAACTTGTGGCAGAACGTCGTTACGCCCTCCACCTCGTCGCCGTAGTAGAACGGAATGGGCGTGGAGCTGCTGCTTTTCTTGAGGGCCACGCTGACGCGCCGGGAGAAGACGTAAGCCCCGACGCCGGCGAGTACGAGTAGCACGGCCGCCACGAGTACCGACCGCCAAACGGATATTCCGCCGGAAACGAGGGCCGGCCCGGCCGCGAGGGCGAGAACGGCCGCCGTACCCAGAACGGCCGCGAAGGAGACGCGGGCGCCGAGGGACACCGTACCCCGCTCGGCGAAGCGCACTCCCGCCCGGGCGAGGACGTAGAACAGCGGAACCAGGAAATTCTCCGCGGCGAAGTAGGACGCGAGGCCGCAAAGGACCGCCGCGCCGCCGCCGACGACTATAACCACGGCCGAAGCGCCGGGGACGGATATCCCCGCGGCGACGTACGCCAGAAACGCGCACGCGAAGGATACTACCCCGCACAGCGGCGGGAACGCCCGCACCGTTCCGGCTCCCGGGGGGTCGTAGGGGCCGAGGGCCTCGTCCGCGTCCGTCAGGCGCCGGGCCGAAGACGCCGCCGCCCGCAAAAAGAGGCCGGCGAAGAGCGCCGACACTATACCCGCCGGTACGACGAAGAACAGGTACGCCCGCAACAAGGGACCGTACGACGCCGCGTCGAGGCCGGCCGTTAAAAACAGAACCGCCGCCGCCGGCAATACGGCGAACGCGGCGAACGCCGCCCCCTGCAGAAGGGCCGCCCGCAACGGATGGGCCCCGGTGCTATCTGATGAAGCCACCCTCGCTACCGCCTTCGGTTGTCAATCGGTGATGCGCTATTCGGCGCTTATCTCTTCCTGTGCGACCCAATCGGCGGGAAGCTCGTAGCCTTCCCGGACGAGCCGGATCGATATCGAAACGTGGTCCCCCAGGTCGCGCGGCTTGCCGGCAAGTACGAAGGACCGGTCGCGCTTGCCGCTGATGTCGAGCCGGCCGTAGGCCGCCAGGCCGTCGGGGGCCGGGACCGTCGCGCCCGCCCCCTCGAACGAGGCCGTCCCGGTCATCTGACTCACATTGGTGTCCTGGCTCAGCTTCTGCCGGCATACCACCGAGTACTCCAACAGGTCGGTCTCCTCGCCCTCGAAGGCCGGGAGGGGTTGGGCCTCGGCCATTTCCATCGAGACCATTTTCATCCCGTAGGACCGGGCCACCGCGGCCCGGGCGCCGTCGCGCCACTCGTCGGCCAGCGGCCCGCCCGCCGGAAACAGCATCAGCGCCAACAGGTTGTAGCTTATCTCTTCGCTGTCTTTCGCGAAATTCGGGGCGCGCTTGACGCCGCCGTCCTTGAGCGTCCACGGCGAGAACTCGATCCACCGGCCTCCCAGGATGTCGCCCACGCGTTCCACGTTCGGAACCACCGACTCGCCGGTCAGCGTCTGCTGGCTCGCGGTGTTGAAGGTCAGGCGGTAGGCGCCGGACTCCAGCGGCTCAATCGAAAAGGTAACGGTCGTATCGACCCGACTGACGCCGGGCAGGCCGAAGGCCTGGGCGATTTCCGTCGAGGCCGCGTCGATTTCGTAGGTGGTGCTGACGGTCGCGGCATACTCCGCCGCGCCGCCGACGGCCGCCGTCGCCCACAGAACGGCGACGGCCCATCGCAAAGTTTTCGCCATACTCTCCCCTTACTCGTTTTTTACTTAGGGATTTTGTAACATCTTTACGGTCCCTTATCAACCTTTTTTACTCCCGGCCCGAGCGCCCGAAAAAGCGCCCGGCGGCTCCGCCGGCGCCCTCGACATTAATATATTTAATTAAGGTTCACAACGTTAATCGGTGCGTCCCGACCGGGGCGCGCGATTCCCCGTGGCGGCGTTCGGCGTAGCCCACAATCCCGCCGCCGTCCATACCTCGCCGGCTATCGGCCCGGGGATAAATAATAGACAGGGCCGGCGGCCGGCCAAACGGCGGCCCGCCTCGCCATACATGGCTCCACGTTACTCCGCAAATATTAATCCACTAAAATATATGTTGCAATTTACTAAAGTAATGTGTTATAACGTAGCCGGAAGAGTTAACCAGTATTAATAGCTGTTTAAGTAAAGGAGGCAGGTCGTATGAAACGTAAATTTACTTATACTGTATTATCGTTGGGCGTCGGATTACTATTCCTGCTCGCAGCCTGCTCGGATTCGAACCCGGTTAATACGGTCGACTCGGCCGGGGCGGACACGCCGAACGGGACGGACGTCGGCCAACTCTACGGCTACATCTACGACGCCGAGAGCAACAACCCCATCGGCGGCGCGCTTATCCTGGTCTACAAAGGGGCCTCGCTCATCGGGTCCGGGTACTCGGCCAACGACGGCTCGTACGACGTATATACGTCGGCTATCGTCCCGGGATGGTGTACGTGCGTCTGTCTCGCCAGCGGCCACATAGGGATGGCCGTCTACCTGAATCTGCCCACGAGCTACGATTGGTACTTAACGCCCGAATGAGGGCTGTTCCCCGACCCGGTTTTATTACGAACGCCGCCCCGCCGGGCGGCGTTCCCCTTGCGGCCGGCCGTTGACACGCGGGCCGCGATGTGTTACTTTCCCGGCCGACGCGAGAGGAGCGAGTATGATAGAGAATTACCTGGAATACGAACCGAAAATCGGGAAGGACGTCTACGTCGCGCCGACGGCGCTGGTCCTGGGCCGGGTCACGCTGGGCGACAGGGCCAACGTGTGGCCGGGGGTCGTCCTGCGCGGCGACATCAACGAGATAATCATCGGCGAATACACCAACGTCCAGGACCTCTGCGTGGGCCACCTGGAGGACGACCTGCCGCTGGTCGTCGGGTCCTACGTCACCGTGGGCCACGGGGCCATCCTCCACGCCTGCGAGGTCGGCGACGGCAGCCTTATCGGCATGGGGGCCATCGTCCTCAACGGCGCCACCGTAGGCGAGGGATCGACGCTGGGCGCGGGGTCGCTGGTGCCGCCGGGCAAGGCCATCCCGCCGGGGGTCCTGGCGATCGGGTCGCCGGCGAAGGTCGTGCGCAAATTGTCGGACGACGAGATAGCGCACAACCGCTACTGGGCCGAGAAGTACGCCCAGCACGCCGCGACGTTCCTAACCGGTTAAGGAATATTTTTTATCCGAAACGCAACCGCCGCCCGGGAGGGCGGCTTCGTTTTTGAAGCGGCCGTAAAGGCCGCCGCTTCTTTTCATTGGGGGGGTAGCGGCCGGCTTTACGCCGGCCGTAGTGGCGCCGACATTACTGTCGGCGGATTAAGTTCCTAGAAGCCGGCCTCTCCGTCGGCACGTACGGATAGGCCGAAACCGGTCGCTTCAGCGGCCGGTACTTCACCCGCGAAGGCGTTAACCGCCGGTTTTAACCGGCGGCACGGTGGCCGCACCTGAAGGTACGGCCCTACGCAACCCCGATTCCCGCCCGGTACGGCGGGGCAATCGACTGG
>JASFLY010000009.1:0-97973 GCA_050117845.1 Candidatus Zixiibacteriota bacterium | reverse complement strand
GCGCCCGCCCCGGCGGGCGCCCGGCAGGGGCGACTGGCCAGTCGCCCCTACAAAACGCCGAATTACCCCCTTTCGGGGAATTATTTTCCTAAATCATTGAACGTAAGGGGGCGACCTGACGGTCGCCCGTGCGTAATATTAAAAAAACCCCCCTTCTCGGGGGCCGTTATTTTCCTAAATCATGGCGGTTTTGGGGCCGGCCGGCGTCCGGGCCGGGGGGTGTCGGCAGAGGCGACTGGCCAGTCACCCCTACAAAAGGCCGATGTACCCCCTTTTCGGAGGGATTATTTTCCTAAATCATGGCGGTTTTGGGGCCGGCTGGCGGCCGCCCGTGCGTAATATTAAAAAAGCCCCCCTTTTCGGGGGGCGTTATTTTCCGAAATCATGAGGGCCTGTTTCAGGCGCGCTGACGCTCAGATTGGTGGGGGCGGCTATTCCGCGTAGGCTTCTTCTTCGTCGGGGGTCAACGTAATTAGAAAAGAAACGTTTAACAGCTCCTCTTGAGTTAAGGCCTCTTTAAGGGTTTCCCAAAGCATATCCTGGCGTTCTTGATCCGATTTATCGTCGAATTTCCCGGATACCACGAAGCCTGAAACGCGACCCGACTCTAATACTTCTAGTTCAGCGGCATTTTCGCCGAATTCGGCGTTAATCGCCTCTTCTACTTTTTCTTTAAAATCTTCCATTTCGCTTGACTCCTTTGGACTAGCCAACCTACTTCCCGGATGAGTACGGCCGCGTTTGCCCACGCTAAATCTCCCTTTAAAGGCGTCCCGTCCGAATCTTTATAACAACGTTGCGTTTTATATGCCGTTTCCATAATACTTTCCGGCGCATAACGAAGTATGTTATTCCACCGGCGATGGATGGAGTTAATCTTAACACGGGATTCCTTTTTCCGCTTTTCGTCCCGTTCTTTTTCGAGTAAGGGATTATCCTTAAGCTTTTGGTAAAAACTGTGGCTTTTTGGAACCGGTTTTCCCGCGAAGACCAGCCAACCGCTTAAAATACATTCCGCGGCTAATCCAGCGACGTAGCCGCCCAAGGCGAAATGCCCACGCTGTACTAATAGGTCGGCTTCATCCAGCCGCCGTTTTCCTAATTGTAGGTAAGAATCGGCGGTCATATTATTTAAATCCAATTTTAAACCGCTATATTCTTTCATATCTCCTCTCCACTAAAATTATACACGATATTATCTTTCGGTCAAGATCCCGATAGGCTATTCCTCCAGGCACTCCGCCTCTTCGGCCGCCCGCCCGGCGTCCCAGCCGAAGCGGCAGTCCTCGTACTTGCCGACGTTTCCGTCGTCCACGCGGCAGATGAGGCCGCCGGTCCGGTAGCACTGCTCCTGCGGCTCCGGGAACCGGGCGAGCGGACATTTGAGGCAGATTAAACTCAAGGGCCTGTATTATCCCATTTCGGGAAGCGTGCCGGCCTCGTATTTGGCCCGCAGCTTCGTCAGCATGTCCTCGGTCATGGCGTCGACGTCGTACGCCGGCGACCAGCCCCACTCCTTCCGGGCGGCGCCGTCGTCCAGCGAGCGCGGCCAGGAGTCCGCGATGGCCTGCCGGAAGTCGGGCTCGTACGTCACCTCGAAGTCCGGGACGTGCTTGCGGATGGCGTCGGCCAGCTCGGCGACCGAGAAGCTCATCGAGCCGACGTTGAAGTCGGAGTGGTGAACGAGCCCCGACACGTCGGCGTCCATGAGGTCCATGGTGGCCTTGAGGCAGTCGGGCATGTACATCATGGGCAGAACCGTGTCCTCGCGCACGAAGCAGTTGTACGGCTCGCCCTTGACCGCGGCGTAGTAGATGGCGACGGCGTAGTCGGTGGTCCCGCCGCCGGGGGGCGTCTCCGCGGAGATGATGCCGGGGTAGCGCAGGCCGCGGACGTCCAGGCCGTACTTGTGGAAGTAGTAGTCGCTCACGAGTTCGCCGGCGACCTTGGTGACGCCGTACATCGTGCGGGGCTTGAGGACCGTTTCCTGGGGCGTGTTGTCGCGGGGCGTCTCGGGGCCGAAGGCCGCGATGGAGCTCGGGATGAGGACCTGGGCCATATTGCGATCCCGCGCCACCTCGAGCACGTTTATCGTCCCGTTCATGTTGACGTCCCAGCACAGCATCGGGTTCTGCTCGCCGGTGGCCGAGAGGATGGCGGCCATGTGGACGATGGCGTTGACGTCGTACTTGTCGCAGACCTCTTCCACGGTCTCGCGCTTGGCCACGTCGATGAACTCGAAGGGGCCGGACTCTTCCAGTTCCTTGGAAGGCTTGGTCTTGCGGCCGGTGGCGATGACGTTTTCGGCGCCGTACTGCTCCCGCAGCGCGAGCGAGAGTTCGGAGCCTATTTGGCCCACCGAGCCCGTTACCAGTATCTTTTTGATGGACGGGTTCGCCATAGTTGATTACCTCTCTCGAAAAAAAGGTGGGAAATGATTACCGGATATCCTCGGGGCGCAAATATACAACGCCTCCGGGTCGAAGGCAAGGGGAATGTGGCCGGGACGGGGGGCGGATTCGTGTTGACTTCGCCGCCGGGGCGTTATAGAATTGAATCAGGTGGGGTGGTTGATATGGCAACTGAGATAAGCGATAAGGAAAAAAGCCCGGAACGCCTCCGGGCCGAGACGGTTACGGCGGTAGGCCGGGCCCAATTCGACGCCGGCCGCTTCGAGGACGCGCTGAAATCCTTCGAGGCGGCGCTCGATCACGACCCGGAATTCCTGGAAGCGCGGGCCTCGGTGGGCAACGCGCTCGTGATGCTCGCGCGGTACGAGGACGCCGTGACCGTGTGCGACGAAATAATAAGCCGTTATCCGACCTTCGCCCGGGCCTATACGACCAAGGCCAACGCCCGGCACCGCCAGGGCGATGCGGCCGCGGCGCTGGGCCTGTACCGTCGCGGCGTGGAGCTGGGCCCCGACGACCTGGTGACCAATTACAATTTCGCGTGCTACTGGGCGGCGGAGGGCGACGAGGAAGAGTGCGAGAAGTACCTGCGTCGGGCCCTGGAGGCCGACCCCAAGCACAACTCCAAGGCGGCCATCGACCCGGACCTCGAAAGCGTTCGCGACCGGGAATGGTTCCAGAGCGTGACCGCTTTCAAGTAAGGGCGCAAAGACGGCATAGGCGATAGATGAACCAGGCCCTCGAACAGGATAACGCCTCCGGCGGCGACGCCCGGCGGATGCGCGCCAAGGCGCTGATGGACAGCGGCCGGGTGTTGTCCAACAGCGGCCGCTTCGAGGAGGCGCTGGGCCTGATTGAGCAGGCCATCGCCGCCGACCCGACGTACGACCGGCCTCCGCTCGCGAAGGCGTTCGTGCTTTCCAAGCTGGGGCGCGTCGACGACGCGTTGGCAACCGTGGACGAATTCCTCTCCGAACACCCCGACAACGCGTACGCCCATACGACGCGCGGCTCCTGCCTGATGGACGTCGGCCGGACCCCGGAGGCCGAACAGGAATTTTTGGAAGGCGTGCGGCTGGGCGGCGAGGATTACATCCACGCGTACAATTACGCCTGCCTGCTGGCCCGGGCCGGCCGGGAGGAAGAGACGCGGGAGATGCTGGGCCGGGCGCTGTCGTACGCCCCCAATATGAATACCCGCGCCGCCACCGACGCCGACTTCGAGCTTTACCGCGACCGGGAATGGTTCCAGGAGTTGGTGGCGTTCAAGCTGTAAAACGCCCGCCCCCGAATACTCAAAGTTAAAACCGCCCCTCCGAGGAGGGGCGTTTTTTGTTAGAACGGTGGGTGGCGGCGTGAGCGTTTATTTGTATAACGCCCGGACGCGGCCCAGGCTCGTCGGCGCAACGCCGGGCAAGGTCCCGACGTGGAGGCGGATGTACTGGCTCTCGGCCTGGGGCGTTCCCTCGGCGGCGGTACTGCTGTCGAAATTATATAAGCGTCGATAGGCCCCGTTGCACTGGTAGCAGTAAACGTTGTTTCCGCTGTCCCCGTCCCAGGATATCTCCATTAACAGGTTGTCGGCGTTGTTGTAGTCGAAGAGCCCCGGCGTGATGCGGATATCCAGCCACGTGGCCCCGTCGAGCGTCATGGTCCCGTTGAAGACCTCGACGGGCGTATTTCCGGTATAGTTGTCGGCGAAGGTCGATTCCAGCTCGGCGTTCGACGAGTGGCACAACAGGACGCGGCAATTATAAAAGGAGGCCGGTACGCTGCCGGAGGAGAAGTAAAAATCGATTTGATTTACGTACCCGGCGGCCTCGATGCCGCTTTGCAGCCACAGGCACTGGAACCGCAGGGCGTCGCCGGCCCCGCCCCGCCACGGGACGCGGTTGCCGGTGACGCGGCTCTCGAGTTCCACGACCGCCCCGGTGGCCCCCGCCGCGGCCGGCCCGAGGACGGTTCCCCCGATTACGAATGCGGCGAAGAGTGTCCGTAAAATCGGTTTCATCTCTTTACCTCCTCGGCGATTCCAAACCCTCGATGAGCTTCGACACTACCTTGTTTCCGATGCTATCATATAGCGCCGGACCCTTCAACGTCGAATGGCCGCGGGAATCGGCCGCTCGCGAAATGCCCCGCCCGGCCGGCGCCGAAGTCCCCGGAATATCCCGCCGGGGGCCCTTATAGTTGGGTACAAACATTAGTAAAATCACCCTTGACGTAAGGCCGCGGCCGTTGTAGAATACCCGCCCGAAGGACTTTCCGCACATCGTTCAACGCATCCCACACGATATCGCCCAAGGAGATAGCGACGGTTATGAGCAACATCGGCTCTTACGACGAACGGGCCAAGGACTTCGGTTGGGAACAGGCCCGCGCCGAACTCGGCTACGACGACGCCCCGACCAAGAATATCGCTTACTTCCTGACGGACCGCAACTGCGAACGCGGCCTCGGCGATAAAACCGCCCTTATCTGGGAGAGCGCCGCCGGGGACGAAACCCGCGAGTACACCTTCGAGCAGCTCCGCGTATACAGCAACGGATACGCGAAACTCCTGGGCGACCTGGGCATCGAGGCCGGCGACCGGATTTGCCTGTTTATGGATAAGGTCCCGGCGCTCTACATCGCCTTCATCGGCATCCTGCGCGCCGGCGCCATCGCCCAGCCGCTCTTCTCGGCCTTCCGCGAGGACTCGCTCTTCACGCGCCTCGAGAACGCCGAGACCGTGGCCGTAATTACGTCGAAGAAACTCGCCGGCCGCGTACGGCGCATCCGCGACCGCCTCCCGGCCCTCAAGCACATCGTCATCATTGACGGCGAGGGCGAGGCCAAAGCGGGCGAGACGCACTTCGACGTCGAGGCCGCCGACCCGGTGGTGACCTTCGACACCTACCCGGCGCAGGAGGAAACGCCCTCCGTCCTCCACTACACCTCCGGCACCACCGGCGCTCCCAAGGGCGCGCTGCACGTCCACGGCTCCATCGTTTCCCAGTATATTACGTCGAGGTGGGTCCTCGACATCCGGGGCGAGGACGACGTCTACTGGTGCACGGCCGACCCCGGCTGGGTCACCGGGACGTCCTACGGGATAATCGGCCCCTGGGCCATCGGCGCCACCCAGCTCGTGCTGGAGCTCGGTTTCATCCCGGAGCGCTGGTACGCCGCCATCGAGAAATACAAGGTGACGGTGTGGTACTCCGCGCCCACGGCCATCCGCCTCCTCATGAAAGAGGGCGCCGACATCGTGAAGCGCCACGACATCAGCTCGCTCCGCCACCTCATCAGCGTGGGCGAGCCGCTCAACCCGGAGGCGGTCATCTGGTCGGAGGAGGTCTACGGCCTGCCGTTCCACGACAGCTACTGGCAGACCGAGACCGGCTCCATCGTCATCTCCAACTATCCGGGGCTAAAGATAAAGCCCGGCTCCATGGGCAAGCCGTTCCCGGGGATGGAGGTCGCGGTGGTCGACCCCAAGACCTTCGAGCCCGTCAAGCAGGGGACCGTGGGCCTCATCGCGCTCAAGCCCGTGTGGCCCGCGATGTTCCGGCAGTACTGGCGGAACGAGGAGGTCTACAACAGCAAGTTCGAGGGCGGCTGGTACATCGCCGGCGACCGGGCCACCGTGGACGAGGACGGCTACTACTGGTTCGTGGGCCGGGACGACGACGTCATCAACACGGGAGGACACCTTGTCGGGCCGTTCGAGATAGAGTCCGCCCTGCTCGAGCACCCCGCGGTGGCGGAATCGGCGGCGGTGGGGAAGCCGGACCCGGTGAACCTGGAAGTTGTCAAGGCGTTCGTGGCGCTGAAGCCCGGCAACGAACCGACCGAGAAACTGAAGCTCGACATCATAAATTTCATCCGCAAAAAACTCTCGCCCCTCGCGATGCCGCAGGAAATAGAGTTCATGGACTCGATGCCCAAGACGCGCAGCGGGAAGATAATGCGGCGGCTACTCAAGGCGCGCGAAACCGGCGAGGAGATTGGCGATACCTCGACGCTCGAGGACGATTAATCAATAATATTTATTAAAGGAGACGCGCATGTCTGACGAAATGAAAGAGAAAATCCGCGAGTACATCGTCGACGAGTACGTCGAGGAGGACTCCGGCGTAACGGTCGAAGACGATACGCCCCTTATCTCGGGCGGCCTGGTGGACTCGTTCTCCATGGTTTCTTTGAAACTATTCCTCGAGACCGAATACAACATCTCGATCCCGGACGACAGGGCGACGGCCGACGCTTTCGACAACGTGAACGCCATCGCCACGCTGGTCCGCGAATTCACCGACGCGTAGGGGCCCGCGGCGACGCGCCGCGGCCAGAGCCGCAGGAGGAAAATATGGTTTACGGCAATACGGCTCGCGAATTCTATTCGAACGAATTGTCCGGGATTCGCAACGACGGCCTGTTCAAGGAAGAGCGCTATATCGTGACGCCCCAGGGGGCCGATATCGAAGTAGAGTTCCCCGAAGGGGCTCCGGTTAAAAAAGTCATAAATATGTGCGCCAACAACTACCTCGGCCTCTCGAGCCACCCCGACGTGGTGCAAGCGGCGCACGAGGGCCTCGATACCAAGGGCTACGGCATGTCCTCGGTTCGCTTCATATGCGGCACCCAGGACTACCACCGGGAGCTCGAGCGCAAGATTAGCGAGTTCCTGGGGACCGAGGATACGTTGCTGTTCGCCTCCTGTATGGACGCGAACGCGGCGGTCTTCGAGATTTCGCTGGGGTCGGAGGACGTTATCATCGCCGACCGGCTGGTCCACGCTTCGGTCATCGACGGCATCAAGCTGTGCGACGCCCAGTACGATTCGTTCAAGCACATGGATATGAAGCACCTGGAGAAGAAACTCCAGCAGTTCCAGGACAAGCGGCTTCGCATGATCGCCACCGACGGCGTTTTCTCCATGGACGGCGACATAGCGCCGATGGAGCAGATATGCGACCTGGCGGAGAAGTACGACGCCATGGTCATGGTGGACGACTCGCACTCCTCTGGCTTCATGGGCAAGACCGGCCGCGGCACCCACGAGCATTGCGGCGTTATGGGCCGCGTCGACATCATCACCACGACGCTCGGGAAGGCGCTCGGCGGGGCCTCCGGCGGCTGCATCAGCGGCCCCAAGGAGATAGTGGAGCTGGGCCGCCAGCGCGCGAGGCCCTACCTCTTCTCGAATACGCTGGCCCCGGTCGTCGTCGCCGCCTCGCACAAGGTAATGGACCTCATCTCGAAGACGACGGAGCGCCGCGACAAGCTCGAGGACAGCACGATGTACTTCCGGGAAAAGATGACCGAGGCCGGCTTCGACATTCGCCCCGGCGTCCACCCCATCGTTCCGATAATGCTCTACAACGCCAAGTTGGCCCAGGACTTCGCCCGCGACCTCTACGACGAGGGCATCTACGTTATAGGCTTCTTCTTCCCCGTGGTCGCGAAGGGGCAGGCGCGCATCCGCGTCCAGCTCTCCGCCGCGCACGAGCGGGAGCACCTCGACGCCGCCATCGCCGCCTTCAAGAAGATAGGCGAGAAGTACGGCATCCTGGGTCTCGGCAAACAGGAAATAATCGACAAGTACGGCTTGTAGCGAAATATCGTATAATAGTGGAAGGGCGGCCGGGAGGCCGCCCTTTATTCGGCGAAAATATATTTCCGTGCTATAATCGCGCCGAACCAGTCTTTCGGTTCGACCGTTCTTTAACCTTTGGGCTGAATAAGCAGCCCGGTGAGGTGCGAATATCATGGTGTACGCGAAGTTGAAGGATTATCTCAAGGCGGAACTCGCGGCCATCCGCGAGGCGGGCCTCTACAAAGAGGAACGCGTCATCACGTCGCCGCAGGGCGTCGAAGTGGGCGTCGCCGGCGGGAAACCCGTTCTGAATTTCTGCGCCAACAACTACCTCGGCCTGTCCAGCCACGCGGCCCTGGTGGAGGCGGCGCACAAGGCGCTGGACCGATGGGGCTACGGCATGAGTTCGGTCCGCTTCATCTGCGGCACGCAGGAGATCCACAAGGAGCTGGAGCGCCGCATTTCCGATTTTCTGGGCATGGAGGACGCCATCCTGTACGCGGCGTGTTTCGACGCCAACGGCGGCGCGTTCGAGGCCGTATTCGGGGCCGACGACGCCATCCTGACCGACGCCCTTAACCACGCGTCCGTTATAGACGGCATCCGTCTCGCCAAGGCGCGGCGCTTTATTTACCAGCACGCCGACATGGCCGACCTGGAAGCGAAGCTCCGGGAGGCCGCCGGCGCCCGGTACCGCGTCGTCGTGACCGACGGCGTCTTCTCCATGGACGGCGACATCGCCAAGCTGGACGAGATATGCGACCTGGCGGAGAAGTACGACGCGCTCGTATTGGTGGACGACTCCCACGCCACGGGCTTCCTCGGACCCACGGGCCGCGGCTCTCACGAGTATCGCGGCGTAATGGGCCGGGTGGACGTCATCACCACGACGTTCGGCAAGGCCCTCGGCGGGGCGTCCGGCGGCTGCATCGCCGGCCCGGCGGAACTCATCGACTGGTACCGGCAGAAATCCCGGCCTTACCTCTTCTCGAATACGCTGGCGCCGACCGTCGTCGCCGGCACGCTGGCGGTGATGGACCTCCTCACTGAGACCACCGAGCTCCGCGATAAGCTCGAGCACAACCAGCAGTATTTCCGGGAGAAGATGACGGAGGCCGGGTTCGACATCCACCCCGGCGACCACCCCATCGTCCCGATAATGCTCTACAACGCCAAACTGGCCCAGGACTTCGCCCGCGACCTCCTGGCCGAGGGCGTTTACGTCATCGGCTTCAGCTATCCCGTGGTCCCGCCCGGCGAGGCCCGCATCCGGGTCCAGCTTTCGGCGGCCCACGAGGCCGAGCACCTGGACCACGCCATCGCGGCCTTCACGAAGATTGGCGAGAAGTACGACATCCTGAAGATGACGCGCAAACAGATAATCGAGGAATACGGCCACTAGGCCCGCGGCCGCGCAAACGCAAAAAGAAACGCCCCTCCGGAGAGGGGCGTTTTTGTTCGCGTAAAAACGTTCGTTAGTTGTAGAGGCCCTTGATGCGGCCGAGGGAGGTCGGCTCCACGCCGGTGGGGCTAATCGTAATCCGGCCTATTGTATCGTAATTTTCGGTTACCGTCCCGGTGTTGGCGTTGGGGTCGAGCGCGAAGACGCGGCCGGCTTTCCCGCGGCTGTTCGAGTAAATAGAGCACATGGTTTCGCCCGAGGCGCCGGACCAGTGAATCTCGATGAGTAGGTTGTTGGTATTATTGTACTCGAAGTTAATCGATTCCGCGGCGGGGAACCATTGACCTTGCGGCATGACGGGAACGACTTTCGTACCCACGAAAACCGTTACCGGCGTATTGCCTGAATAATTACTATGGAAGGCCGTCGTAACGTGGGCCAAGGACGTGTGGCATAGTAGGATGTTGCAGTTGTAGAAAGTACCCGCCTCCGTGATGCTTTGCGTTTGGAATTCGACCTTGGTAATCGTTCCCGCTTCGGCGATGTCGGTTTGGTGCCATATCGTTTGCCACCGCATCCCCGATTCCATAGGTCTAAAAGGTATGCCATTGCCCTGGTTCGCGCTGCCGCCGACGAGGTGAGTTCCGGCGGCCGTAACGTTCGCCAGTACGGCGGCGAGGATGAACGTGGCAATCGCCGATTTCTTCATATTCCAACCTCCTTAGCGTCGACGACCAGTTACCCTCCTTATTCGATTAGATTAAAACAGAATAGGCCGCGGAGTGCAAGGTGAAAGCCGCCGCTACCGCCTTTTTCTCTCGATAAACGACGCCCCTCTCAAAGCGAGAGGGGCGTTTTTATTCGCGTTAAAACGTTCGTTAGTTGTAGAGGCTCTTGATGCGGCCGAGGGAGGTGGGCGCGACGCCGGTGGTATTCGCTACGGTCAAACGTATATATTGCAATTGGGCGTAACGATATACCGCCGTCGTTGCCTCATCGTCGAACGCCCATATACGTTTATTCGTTCCGCTAGCGCGGTAACAGGGGCAAGAAGTGCCTCCGCCCGACCACCGGATTTCCATAACCAGATTGTCGGTGTTGTTGTAATTGAAGGTGTTGGGTGTAATACCGAGATCCCACCACTGACCGGAGGATCCCGCAACCGTTACGCTAGTCTCGTTGAGGACCTGTACGGGCGTATCGGAATAGTTATTGGCGTATACCAGGTCGAGCTCGGTGGTTTTAGTGGAATGGCCGAAGTAAACCCGTACGTTACCGAAGGAACCTGAGGCGCTGCTCGAACGGTTAAACTCAACCTTGTTGATATACCCGCCGGCAGTCAGCCCGATTTCGGACTTTTCCCAGAGGCACTGGAAGCGCATCTCGGGATTGGAGCCCCACCACGGGACGTAGTTACCCGACGCGGGTGAACCTATAATCACTTCCTCATCGGCGGCCGCGAGCGCGGCGAAACATAAAACGAGCGCTAGCGCTAAATATACGTATTTCTTCATGGTTCTCTCCTCACTCTTTAATTGGAAGTTGAGCCCGCTGGTAATCCGTTCATTACGGATCGCCGAATCAATACACCTCTTTCCCTATTAACGGACAATCGAAATTCCAGAATAGGCCTCAGGTTTTTTCTCGATTTCTTTTACGCCGGATTTTCCTTATCCAGCGCGTTTTCGACGCCTAGCAGGTTTCCGGACGAAGCGCTGGTCGGTTGGATTCCTCCCTTTGCCAGGAGTTCCCTAAATGGTGCGGCGCCCCGGGCCCGAAGGCAATAACGAAGCGCCAATAGCGTTAAGTCGGCGACGGATATACCGGCCTTTTCCGCGAGTTCGCGTGCGGCCTTCTCGTCGTCCGGCAATATTTGCAACATCACCAGTTTTTCTTCATCTGTCAACATTTAGTGCCCCCCGTTTACTACGGTAATTATAACAGAAACCCGGGTGTGAATCCAACCCTATATCAGAAAAAGAAACCGACGCCCGCTTTGAGGCCGAGGTAAAACGCGGCCCCGCTGTCGTACTGGTACCCGCCCGCGTCGCGGTCGTAGTCACCCGCCCGGCGGCCGAGGAGCAGCGTTACGTCCGAGCCGACGTCCACGACGAGCGGCCCGACCAGCGGGATGTAGGTCCCGGCTTCGCCGTACAGGCCGGGGTGCCAGCGCACGAGCGGATCGGCGTACCTCCGGTAGACCGTCTTTTCCCGGGCGAGGGCTATGCCTCCGCCGGCGTAGGGGTATGTCCACCGGAGCGGGATATTGTATATCACCCCTCCTTGAAGCATGAACATCTGCCGTTCCAGCGGCCCCGAAATACCCGCCTCCGCTAAAGTGGAACGCTCGTCGAATTCGTAGCGGTCGTAAGCGATGGCGGCCGAGGCCGCGAAGTCTTCGGACCACTCGTAGCGGACCCGCGCCCCGCCGCCGGCCCACGAGGGGTTCCCGTCCTCGCCGGCGAGCGGAAACGAAATCCGGTAATAGGGGCCCAGCGTAACGCCGATAGGTTCCTCCGCCGTCGCCGGGGTCCCCGCCCACAACGCCGACGTCATTGCCGTAATTATCAGAAGTCTTAGCACGGTTTTACCTCCGCGTTTATATGGCCCCGCCGCCGTATCATTGAGGGAGGCCGCCGGGCGCGAGTCTTTGCAGGAGTATTTCGCCTTCCTCGGCGTACACTACGACGACCTCGCCGTCAGGGGTGACGGCCGCCGACGTGTGCACCGAAGCCTTTTCCGGCGAGTCCGAAATCCGCCGGGCTTTGCTCCACGCGCCGTCCGAGAATACGGCGTAGGATATCTCGGCCCCGGGCGTTTCGCGCGTGTCTTCCCAGAATAACAGCGAGCGGCCGTCGGTGGTTCGGACGGTAGTGGGGTGGTGGGCTTCCGCGCCGCCGTCGAATAGTACCCGCTCGGCCGTCCACCCCTCTCCCGTCCATTCTTTTTCCCAAATCGCGGGGTTGCCGTTCCGTCTGTCCATGAAAAACAGGCGCAGCACGCCTTCCGGGTCCACGGCCAGCCGGGGGTGGTAAGTCCTGGCCGGGTCGTCCGTTAGCCGGGCCGTCTCCATCCAATTCGCCCCGCGTTTTACCCTGCCGTACAGGTCGAATTCGCCCGAGCGGTCATCCCGCCACACGACGTGGAGGTCGCCTTCGTGAATCGCGAGCGTCGGCATCCACGCGCCGGACTTCACCGGGTCGTCGGAGAGCCGGACCGGCGGGTCGAAGACGTCCGTCGCCCGGCGCCAGGTCGTTAACCAAATTTCGGCGGGAGGGGTGTGCGCGCGTTCGGCGACCATCGCCACGGCGACGTCGCCGTCCGGCAAGGGGAGCGGGGACGGGAAGCCGGGCGTCCGGTCGTCGATGCGGAGGTAATAGGGGTCGCTCCAATCGCCGTCGGGGCTACGCCGGCGGTAACACAGCGCGCGGCGGGATTTGAAGAAGACGTGGAGGGTTCCGTCGCTCCCGAGGGTAAGGGCGGCGTCCCGGCCTCCGTACTCGTCGAGGCGCAGCGCCGGGTCCCAGGAGGCCGCGGCGCGGTCGTATCGGCGGTAGTATACGCGTTTCCCCGGCTCTTCGAAGAAAACCGCGTGGAGGTTGTTTTCGGCGTCGGCCGTGACCGCGGAGGCGAAATTGTAGCATACGTTCCACCGGCCGCCCGCCGCCGGGGAGAGCGTTTCCGGGGCCGTCCAGGCCGGGAGGCCGGGGCAGGGCAGGAGGGCGAGCGCGAGCGCGATGAGTAGGAAGTTTCTCATGTCGAAAACCACCGGTTAATGGGGGGTATTTTAGCCTAGGACGGCCCGGAGTCAACCGAAAAGCGGCCTTCACGGGGATTTCGTTTGACAGGCCGAACGGGTTTTTGTTATATTTGCCGGAATGGGTTTGGAGTGCCCATAAATATGTGTTCTGCGGAGACAGACGATACCAGATATATATTCGTAACCGGCGGCGTTATTTCATCTTTGGGGAAGGGGATCGCGTCGGCCTCCATCGGCCGGCTTATGATCGCCCGCGGCCTCGACGTCTCAATATTAAAATTCGACCCCTATATCAACGTCGACCCGGGCACGATGAACCCCTATCAGCACGGCGAGGTTTACGTTACCGACGACGGCGCGGAGACGGACCTCGACCTGGGCCATTACGAGCGGTTCACCGCCCGGGACACGTCGAAGTTGTCCAACGCCACCACCGGTATGGTGTACAGCGCCGTCATCGAGAAGGAGCGCCGGGGCGATTATCTGGGCGGCACCGTTCAGGTTATCCCCCACGTAACCGACGAAATTAAATCCCGGCTACGCAAATTGGCCGTCGAGTCCGACGCCGACGTTATAATCGTGGAAATCGGCGGCACGGTGGGCGACATCGAGGGCCAGCCGTTCCTCGAGGCCATACGTCAGTTCGCCCTGGACGTGGGGCGGGACAAGTGCGCCTTTATCCATTTGACGCTCGTCCCCTATATCGCGGGGGCCGGCGAGCTTAAGACGAAGCCGACCCAGCACTCCGTCCGGGACCTGCGGGCCATAGGTATCCAACCCGACGCCCTCATTTGCCGCACCGACCGTTCGGTGGACGACGGCACCCGGGCCAAGCTCGCGCTCTTCACCAACGTCCCGCCGCAGGCCGTTATCGAAGCCCTCGATACCGACGTTATTTACGATATCCCGCTCCACTTGCGGGAGCAGGGATTGGGGGATTTGATAATCGAGCGGCTGGGCCTGTCCGCGGAACCCGGCGACCTCGGCGACTGGGAAGCGATGGTCGATAAGATCCGCCACCCGGGCGGCGAGGTCGATATCGCGGTCGTCGGCAAGTATACGGGCCTGCGCGATTCGTACAAGAGCATTATCGAGGCGTTGACCCACGGCGGCATTTCGGCCGACGCCCGGGTGAACATCAGATGGGTGGAGTCGTCGGACCTCGAGCGGGAAGATGGACTGACCGAGGGGCTGTCGGGCATCGGCGGCATCCTCGTCCCCGGCGGTTTCGGCGAACGCGGCATCGAGGGTAAAATCGCCGCGTCCCGTTACGCCCGGCAGAACAATATCCCGTACCTCGGCATATGCCTCGGCCTTCAGGTCGCGGTCATGGACGTCGCCCGGGAGGGCGGCGTCGACAAGGCCTATTCCATGGAGTTCGACGTCGACTGCCGCCATCCGGTCATCTGCCTCATGGACGAGCAGAAGAAGGTTACCCGGATGGGCGGGACGATGCGGCTGGGCGCGTATCCCTGCGTTCTGGCCGAAGGTTCGCGGGCCGCGGTGGCGTACGGCGCCCTCGAGATAAGCGAGCGCCATCGGCACCGCTACGAATTGAACAACGAGTACCGCGACGTATTGGCCGAAAACGGCCTGGCGGTCACCGGGGCCTCTCCCGACGGTATGTTGGCGGAGGTCGTGGAAGTCCCCGGCCACCCCTGGTTCGTCGCCGTGCAGTTCCACCCGGAACTCAAGTCGCGGCCGTTGGCGCCGCATCCGTTGTTCGCGGCCTTTGTGAACGCGGCGTACGCCGCCGGGGGCCGCGCCTATTCCCCCGAAGAGAAAGCGGCTTCCAAAATCCCCCTTTAAAATTCCGGACATCCGGCCGCGGATGCCGCGTTGCGCGGCGCCGGTTTCGTATCGTTCGTCTCCGACATCGGGCCATTATTAGGAGGAAACTTTAGATGGGTAAGCTGGAAATTGGGAAACTACGTAACGTGGCGCTCGTGGGCCACGGCGACGCGGGCAAGACCGCGTTGGCCGAGGATCTGCTTTTCCGGGCCGGGGCCTTGAGCCGGCGGGGACGGGTGGACGAGGGGAACACCGCCGCCGATTACGACGAAGAAGAAATAAAACGGGGCTTTTCGGTTAGCGCGGCCCTTCTGGCGGCGGATTTAAAAGGGCATCGGATTAACCTTCTGGACGTCCCCGGTTCCGCCGACTTCATAGTCGACCTCATCGCGGGGATGCGCGTCGCCGACGTGGCGCTCATCGTCGTCAACGCCGTGGCCGGCGTGGAGGTAGGGACCGAGCGCGCCTGGCGGGAGGCCGACGCCAACCGCGTCGCCCGGGCCGTCGTCATCAACAAGATGGACCGCGAGCGCGCCAACTTCGATACGGCCCTGGAACAGCTTCGGGCCGCGTTCGAGGGCGTGCAGTTCGTCGTTCTCTCTTACCCGGTGGGGGCCGAGGCGGCGTTCAAGGGTTACGTGGACGTGAACCGCGACCGGGCGTTTATATGGGAAGGCGGCCTTTCGGGCGACCCGACCGAGGGCGACGTCCCCGACGACCTGAAGGGTACCGTAGAAACGCTGCGGGGGAACATCGTCGAAGCCGCGGCCGAGCAGGAAGACGAACTGATGGAGAAGTACTTCGACACCGGGGAGCTCTCGGCGGAGGAAGTCGCCCGGGGGTTGAAGCGGGGGATCGCCAACGGGAAGATAGTACCGGTCTTCTGCGCGGACGCGTACGACGGCGTCGGCGGCCAGGCGGTGCTGGACGCGATACTGGAATACTTCCCCTCGCCGGCGGACGTCCCCGAGCGCATCGGCGTCGAACCGGGAGGGACCAAGGAGATAGAACGCCCCGCCGCGGCCACCGCGCCGATGAGCGGCTTCGTGTTCAAGACCGTCAACGACCCGTTCGCGGGGAAGCTCTCCTACATCCGGGTGTACTCGGGCAAGTTGAAGGCCGACGACCAGACCCTCGACGTCAACGCCGACGCCAAGGTCAAGGCGTCGTCGCTGGTCGAGATTAACGGCAAGACCCAGAAGCCGGTAACGGAATTGAGCGCCGGGGAACTGGGCGCGTTCGTCAAGGCCGAGGTTCTCCAAACGGGCCACACGATAACGGCGCCCGGCGACCGCGTCGTCTTTCCCGAACTCGTCCTCCCCGAACCGGTAATGCCCTACGCCATATCGCCCCGCTCCAAGGGCGACGAGGATAAGCTGATCTCCTCCTTAACCAAACTGATGGAAGAGGACCCGACCTTCCACGTCGACCGGAATGCCGAGACGCGGGAACTCGTGGCCTCGGGGATGGGGGAGCAGCACGTTCAGGTCATGTTCTCGAAGCTGGAGTCGCGCTTCGGCGTCGCCGTCGACGCCAAGGTGCCGCGCGTCGCCTACCGCGAGACCATACGCAAGAGCGCCAAGGCCCAGGGCCGCTACAAGAAGCAGACCGGCGGCCGCGGCCAGTTCGGCGACGTCCACATCCAGCTCGACCCGCTGGAGAGGGGCTCCGGGTTCGAGTTCGTCAATAAAATCTTCGGCGGCGCCATACCCGGCAAGTTCGTACCGTCGGTGGAGAAGGGCGTCGTGGAGGCCATGTCCGGCGGCGTCATCGCCGGCTACCCCGTCGTCGACATGCAGTGCACGCTCTACGACGGTTCGTTCCACACCGTCGACTCGTCCGACCTCGCCTTCAAAATCGCGGGTTCGCTCGGCTTCAAGAAGGCCTTCGAGGCCGCCGGCCCCGTCATCCTGGAGCCGATAGTAGAGATTACGGTCACCGTGCCGGCCGACTTCATGGGCGCCGTCACCGGCGACCTCAGCGGCAAGCGGGGACGCGTCATGGGAATGGAGCCGGCGGGTATCTTCCAGGAAGTCAAGGCCCTGGTGCCGCAGGCGGAGATATTCCGTTTCGCCTCGGACCTCCGGTCCATGACCGGGGGCAAGGGGTCCTTCGTCGTGAAGTTCTCCCATTACGAGGAGGCCCCGTCCGACGTCGCCCAGCGCGTCATCGAGGCGGCGAAGAAGGAGAAGGAAGAGGAGTAAGAGTCCTCTTTATCCCGACCTGCAAGTTAAAGCCGGCTCGCGATGAGCCGGCTTTTTTTATTCCTTTAAGGGGAGGCCTAGGCCTTTTTCTTGGCCTTCACCGCCAGGGCGCCCAGTTCGATGAGGAGACCCCACACCGCGCCCGCGACTTCCATTAAAAGAAAACTGCGCAGGCCCCGCGGGTCGCCGATGGCGTATACCGCCAGCGGCAAGGTTCCCAACAGGCCGATAACGACGCCGTGGAACGCCCAGTGCGTCCGCCACCCGGAGACGCCGATGGTGAAGCCGATGAAGGCGCGGTTCAGGATGATGCCGAGGATCACGCCCGTCGTGAACTCCATGCCGCTGCCGAACTTCGCCCCCATCCAACACAATATACCCGCTATGAAACCGAAGAGCGTACAAGCGATTACTCGTTTACCCGTCATGGTCGCTACTCCTTTGGCTGTGTTGAGATACCCGTCCCCGCGGGGACCATTACGGATTAATTGAACCCCTACCGTCTTCATTTACTTCATTTTGGCGCCGACCCCCCGGGCGGCCAACTCGATTAAAAACCCCCATACCGCACCCGCCGCCGTCATGACTATGAAGGATACGTAACCGTAGGGCGCGTCGAGGCCCTCCGCCGCCAGCGGCAGCGAGCCCAGGCCGCCGATGACGACGCCGTGCAGGGCCCAGTGCGCCCGCCACCCCGAGACGCCGATGGCGAACCC
The DNA here is from genome assembly GCA_050117845.1 of Candidatus Zixiibacteriota bacterium. Classification (GTDB taxonomy): domain Bacteria; phylum RBG-13-66-14; class B26-G2; order WVWN01; family WVWN01; genus WVWN01. The sequence continues at coordinate 80,111 of JASFLY010000009.1, read as the reverse complement.
GATGAACGCCCGGTTGAGTATCGTGCCGAGCGCGAGGGGCGCGTGGAATACGATGCCGGCCTCGCCGCCTATCTGCGACGAGAGCCAACAGACCAGCCCGGCGATTAGGCCGAACAGCGAACACGCGAGTACTCGTTTCCCCGTCATGTCTATCCCTCCCGAGTGAACGACTCCGGCCGGCGACGCGCCGCCGCAACCGAAATAGTTTATCCGATACAGGTTTTCGACTTTTACTTGCGGCCCGCGCCTAAGGCCCGGGCGACCAGCTCCACCGCGAATCCCCAGAAGCCGCCCGCCAACTCGTACATCAGGAACGGCACGACGCCTTCCCCGGCGAACAACGGGAAGATAGCTATTTGCAGCGAGGCCGCGAGGCCGATTACTATCCCGTGAAGCGCCCAGGGCGCCCGCCACCCGGATATCCCGACGGCGAACCCGAGGAACGCCCGGTTGAAGACGATGGCGAGGATGGTCCCGGTGGTGAGGCCGCCGGGCACGCCGCCCGCCAAATACGACCCGAGCCAGCATACGACGCCGGCGACGACCCCCGCCGCCGTACACACTATTACTCGTTTACCCGCCACGACCTGATCCTCCGTAAGGTTTTCGTCCGTGTCCCCAGGACCCCGATTGTATATTAACTATTCCCCCCGCATTTTTAAAGGAGTTTCCCGGCGTAATCGTTTTTTAATTTGACGAATATCCCCGGGGGCGTTACAATCATGGTAACGGTTAACATAATTAAGGAAGGCGGTCGGTTGAATATGGTATCGGAACGAGTGAAGAGTATCGCCCCTTCGGCCATCCACGAGATGACGCGGCTGGCCGCGGACGTCGACGACCCGGCCATGCTCTCGTGGGCCAAGCCGACGACGGACACCCCCGAGCATATAAAGGAAGCCGCCAAGCGGGCCCTTGACGAGGGGCGCTGCGGGGGCTATACGCCGACGGCCGGCCTCCCCTCCCTGCGCGAGGCCATCGTGGAGAAGCTGGAACGCGATAACGGCCTCCGGGCCGACCCGGCCGACGTTATCGTTACGGTGGGGGCCATCGAGGGCCTCGCCGCCGCGGTGATGGCGCTCGCCGACCCGGGGGACGAGGTCCTGACGCCGACGCCCAATTACTCCACCCATATCCGCCAGATCAAGATGGCCTCCGCCGTTCCGGCGTTCGTCCCCGCCGTCGAGGAGGACGGCTGGCGCCTCGACCTCGACGCGCTCAAGGCCAGGATAACGCCGCGGACCCGGGCGTTCCTATTCTGTTCTCCCGTCAACCCTACCGGCGCCGTCTTCGACGAGGACCAGCTCGCGCCGCTCTCCGAAATCCTGCTCGAGAATAATTTGTACGCGATAACCGACGAGAGTTACGAGTATTTTACCTTCGACGGCGCCCGGCACGTGAGCCCGGCCTCGCTCCCCGGCATGGCCGAACGCACCGTCAGCACCTTCACCTTCACCAAGACCTACGCCATGACGGGCTGGCGCGTCGGATACGTCTGGGCGCCCGGCGGCCTCGCCTCCCAGTTGATGAAGGTCCACATCCCCTTCGCCATCTCCGCCCCCACCGTCTCGCAGTACGCGGCGCTGGCCGCGCTCCGCGGCCCGCAGGATTGCGTGCGCGGGTTCGCCGAGAAGTACCTGGCGCTCCGCGACCGGGCCTGCCGCCGTCTCGACGGCCTGCCGCACGTCTTCTCGTACGTCAAGCCCGCGGGGTCGTACTGCATGTTCCCGAAACTCTTGACCGAGGAGGGCCGCGACTCGCTGGCGTTCTGCAAGCGGCTGCTGTTGGAGGGAAGGGTATCGATGACGCCCGGCGTGGCGTTCGGGCCGACGGGGGAGGGCCACGCCCGCATCACGTTCTGCGACTCGGCCGAGACGATAGATAAGGCCTTCGACCGCATGGAGGAGTATTTCGGCGGGGCCTGACGGACGTTACGTAAGGACTCGTATCGCCGCGGCGTAAAGGGCGTAACCCCATCTTATTTCGACGAAGGCCAGCGCCGTCAGCGCGACGACGATGGCGGCCCGCGGTAGCGTTCCCGTCCGGCGGCGGTGCAGGAAGAGCGCGAGCGGCAGGTAGGTGAGCGCGGCGTACGTGACGACCGCCCCCGCCAGCGCCCCGTACCCCAGGGCCCGCGCCCCCCACGGCGCCGGCGACACGAAGGCCAGGCCCGGCACCAGCAGGAGTATCAATGACCCGGCGAGCTGCCCGGCCGGGATCTTGCGGTCGGCCGTCCACCCCCAGCGCAGGCCCGTCGCCGCCCCGGCGAACAGCACCCAGCCGCCCCACCCCGAGAACAGCGAAATGACGAAGCGTACCTCGTTGCCGCCGGCGTAGCCGCTGCCGGCGAAGGCCAGCGCGAAGTCGGCGACGCCGGCCAGTACCCCCAGCCCCGCGAGTACCGTCCCGCCCCGGCCGGGGTAAGCCAGGAAGACGCGGTTGCGCCCCGGGACCAGATACCACACGAACGCGAGGAGGACGCCGAGGTATATCCCGGCGCAGCGGGCGCAGGCCGGCAACGGAACGCCCGCGACGGCGAGCGTGCGGGCGGGTATTTGGTGGCAGAGTTCGCCGAAGAGCGTGTCGATTAGGGCGTCGATAGTATCGAGTTCACCGCGGCGTTGAGTTCGCGCACCGCCTCGCGGGCGGCGTCGCGCCAGTTCATCCCCTCGCGCTCGCGCCAGGCGGCCGCGATGCCGCGGCTGGAGGCTACCAGGCCGCCCAGGCCCCGTTCGTCGAACGCGGCGCCGAGCATCTTCGGGTCGCCGCCCTGGGCCCCGACGCCCGGCAGCAGGAAGAACTGCCGGGGCATGACCTCGCGGAGTTCGGCCACCGCCTCGGGGTAGGTCGCGCCCACGACCGCCCCCGCGGCCGAGTACCCTTCAGCGCCGACGAGGTGGCATCCCACGGCGGCCGTCATCTCGGCCACGCGGTGGTACAGCGGCCGTCCGTCCTCCATCCGCACGTCCTGCACGTCCGAGGTGGAGGGGTTGGAGCTCTTGACGACGACGAAGTAGCCCTTGCCGTGCTCGGCGGCGCAGACGTTGAAGGGGGCCAGGCCGTCGGCGCCGAGGTAGGGGGTGAGCGTTACCGCGTCCACTTCCACCGGGGCGCCCGGCGCCACGTACGCGTCGCAGTACGCGCGCATGGTGTTGCCGATGTCACCCCGTTTACAGTCGAGGATGGTGATGAGGCGGGCGTCGCGGGCCATCGCGGCGTGGCGGGCCAGCGCCCCCACGCCCGGGGCGCCGTGGCGCTCGTAGAACGCGGCCTGGAACTTGATGACCGCGGCCTCACGCTCCACCGCGCCGATAAGCTCCTCGCCGAAGCGGGCGATGGCGGCCACCGGGTTGTCCATCTCCGCGAGTTCGGGGGGGAAGTGTTCGGGCGACGGGTCGCAGCCGACGCAGATGCGGCTGTTCGTCGTGAGGATGCGTTCTGTCAATCGGTCGGCGAAGTTGGCAGCGGTCATTTTAGATCGTCCTTGTAATATCCGTTGATGGCTTGTCCTATTTCCTCCGGCGTCGCGGTGGCGGTGCCCACTTTGGCGACGACGACCGAGGCCGCGAAGTTGGCGAGCTGGGCCGAGGCGAGATGACTCCCGCCGGCGGCCAGCGCCGCCGCGAAGGTCGCGATGACGGTGTCGCCCGCGCCCGCCACGTCGTAGACCTCCCGGGCCCGGGTGGGAATGCGGTCAATAGTCCCGTCCGCGCCGAAGAGGACCATGCCCCGCTCGCCCCAGGTGATGAGCACCGAGGCCGACTCGAGCATCTCGAGCAGGGCCCGGCCGGTGCGCTCCAGCGTGGGGTCGTCGGCCTGCCGGATGCCGGCGGCCGCCGTGGCCTCGTGGTGGTTGGGCGTCATCGACGTCACGCCGCGGTACAGCCGGAAGTGGTTCGTCTTGGGGTCGACGCAGATTATCTTGCCGGCCTCGGCCGCGCGGGCGATGACCTCGGCGGCGACGCGGGCGGTGACGGCGCCCTTGCCGTAGTCCGAGAGTATGACGCCGCCGACGCGCGGCAGGGCCTCGGCCACGCGGCCCAGAAGCTCGGCCTCGAGCTTCTCGTCCAGGTCGCCGTCGTCCTCGCGGTCCAGCCGGACCAACTGCTGCTGGCGGGCGATGACGCGCCCCTTCCAGGTGGTGGGCCGGTCGGCCGCGACCACGAGGCCCCCCAGGTAAACGCCCTCCTCCTCGAGGAGGAGGCGGAGGGACCGGCCGTTGTCGTCGTCCCCGGCCACCGAGGCCAGCTCGACCTCGGCGCCCAGCGCCCGGACGTTCACGGCGGTGTTGGCCGCGCCGCCGGGCCGCACGACGTCCCGCTCCACCCGCACCACGGGGACCGGGGCCTCGGGCGAGAGGCGGGCCGCGTCGCCGAAGACGTAGTGGTCCAGCATGACGTCGCCGACTATAAGCAGGCGGGTCGCGGAGGCGCGTTCCAGCAGCTCGAGCAGTTCCTTCGGTTCGGCCATGACCCTAACGCGCTCCCCGGAACACCAGTTCCTCGACTAAAGAGACCCAGACGTGTCCCAGGAGGGAGTGGAGTTCCTGGATGCGCTGGGGGTTGGTGGACGGGATTATTACCTGGATGTCGGCGTGCCGGGCGGCCTCGCCGCCGTCGCCGCCGAGCAAAGCCGCCGTGAGGACGCGCCGCTCCCGGGCGATCTCCAGGCCCCGCACGACGTTGGGGGAGTTGCCGCTGGTCGACAGCGCCACGACGATGTCGTTCACGTTGCACAGCGCCTGGATCTGGCGGGCGAATATCTCCGCGTAGCCGTAGTCGTTGGCCGCGGCGGTCATGACCGACGAATCGGTGGTCAGGGCCAGGGCCGGAAGGGCGGCCCGCTCGTAGTTGAGCTTGACCGCGAATTCCCCGGCGATGTGCTGGGCGTCCGCGGCGGAGCCGCCGTTCCCGATAAGAAGCACTTTGCCGCCGACGACGACGCGGGAGGCCGTCTCCTGGGCCAACTGAACCAGGTACTTGTCCGTGACCGGGAGGGACCTCGTCACGAGGTCGGCCGTTTCTCGGAATTGTTCGTGGACTTTTTCGAGTAGCGTCATAAGGCATCATCGCCCGTTGTCATTGCACGCGGGTGAAAGAGAGGCGCGCCGGATTCTCGTCGAGCCGCCAGTCGTATATGCGGCAGTCGGCCGGCCGGGACGGCCCCCCGGCCGCGACCAGCACCGGCGTGACCGTCGGGCGCTCCCGGCGAAGGCCGAAGGCCTCGGCCAGGCTGCCCCGGCGGCCCCGCGCCCAAATTTCGTAGCGGAGGATGTCCCGGCGGGCTTCGGCGCCCCGCCGGCCCCGCTTGAGTTCGATTATGTACAGCGCATCGGCCGACGCGTACACGAGGTCGATGCGGTTGCCGCGGCCGTCGATACGGAGTTGGTTGAACGCGGGGCGCGCTCCCATCTCCTCGGCCAGCGCCGTCGGCTCGCGGGCCAGCAAAAATTCCAGCATGGATTCGTCGAGCAGTTCGTATTGTAGTATAAATTCCAGATTTTTACCATCCACCGGAACGTATTTTTCCAGCGGAAGGGGCCGGGAGGGGGGAAGAAAGGGCATGGCCTTCTGGTACCCCGCCCCGGCCAACTCCCGACGGAACCGCTCGCCGTGCCCCGGCAGGAAGGTGTACACGCTTCGCTTTACGAAGTCGGCCGGCACGAGTTCTATGCCCGCCGCGCCCGCGGCCTCGTAGAATTGCGGGACCGAGTAGCGCAGGGTTTCGGGCGGGGCCTCGAGGCCGACGACGAAGCGGAACTTCTCGCGGCGCGACCCGGGCCCCGCGGCCTCCCACACCGGCGCGTCCACGTCCGGCCCCAGGTAGCGCACCGGCCCCCGGCAGCGGTAGGGGCCGTAAAGGTTCCCGGCGACGCGGTTATACAGGAAGGCCTCGTCGCCGTCCCGCACCTGCGCGAGCTGGTTCAAGGAGGAAGGCCGGACGCCGTACAGCGCCGCCTCGTGGCATTTGGGGAAATGGTCTTTGGTTATGAAGACGTGCAGCACGCGGTCGCGCTTCCACGATACCACGGAAGCGGCGCCCTCCCTCTATTCTCCCTCGCGGGCGAACGCCCGCACGGCCGCCGACAACAGCGGCACGTTTATCTCGTGATGGCCCGTTATGGCCAGGGCTTCGCCGTCCCCGGCGGTGGGCCGGGAGAGTACGTTCTGGCGGGGCCGATAGTGCTGTATCATGTCCAGGTTGGCCGTGGTGAAGTTTTTTACCGGCGGGTTTAGATGCCGTATGAGGTTGAGGGCCTTGACGAAGACTTCGGGGAGGAGGACCGCCGAGCCCACGTTGGCGAAGACGCCCCCGCCGTCGAGCGACTTTAGCGCGAGCGCCAGACGCCGGAAGTCGGCGAGGCCCGCCTCGCCCCAGGCCCGGCCGTCGGCCGCCGGGTGCTGATGGATGATGTCGGCCCCGAGCGAGACGTGCATCGTGACGCCCGCGCCCGCCTCGGCCGCGGCCGCCAGGACGCTCGCGTCGGCGTGCGTTCCGCGTTCGAGCACGGCCTTGCCAGCGAGTAAACCCGGCGCTTCGCTCCGGCCGGCCGCCTCGACGACGATGCCGTTCAGCTCGGCCCCGGTCTCCTCGACCAGGCCGAAGCGGCCTTCGGGCAGGTTCGCCGCGACGTCCTCCGAGGTCGCGCCGAATCGGCCCAGTTCGTAATCGTGAATGACGAAGGCGCCGTTTACGGCGAGGTGGGTGACGAAACCCTCGCGCAGGAGGGGGATGAGGTGGAGGCCCGCGCCGGTCTTGACGACGTGGCCCCCGAGGCCGAATACAACGCCCCGGCCGCCGCGCCGCGCCCGGACTATAGCCCGGGCCAGACGGACCAGGTTGCGGGCGCCGAGCACGTCCGGGAGGGAGGCGATAGACGCGGCTACGGCCGCCGGTTCCTCCGGCGGCCGACCCAAATCCTCTACCCGTACGAGGCTCTCGCGCTCCGCGAACGGGTAGGTTTTTACCTCGCTGAAGTCTATCTCGTCCGCGGCCATAGGCGTGACGCCGTTACGAGCCGAGCGTGTAAGTTTCGAGCTGGACTTCGATGTTCCCGATGGCGATTTTGGACTTCAGGATGACCGGCATCTTATTTTCGTCGTCCGTGACCCAAATCCAGATCTGGCCTTCCTGTTTGAAGATACCCTCGGTCTCGTTCAGGACCGGTTCGATGACCAGAGTGTCGAAGGTCCCCGCCGGCACCGTGACCTGTTCCTTGCGGAGGACCTTGATTACTATGGGTTTGGATACCTTACCGTCGGCGTAGTTGACCTCCACGTCCTCCCCGACCTCGAGGTCGAGCGAACGGACGTAGTAGAAGCCGCCCAGGGCGTCGCGGGGGCTGGCGAGCGTCCGCATGGTCTTGACGCCGCGCGTGGCCGTCCGGCCCGGGGGATTGAAATATATTACCTCGTCCTTGGTGTACGTCCCCTCGACGAGGTGTTTCTCCGATTTCCATATGGTATAGTCGTCCACGTCGAGATATATATCGATGCGGTCCCGGGTGTAGAAGAAGGCCGAGACCTGGGGGCCGGAGGAGGCCGTGGACACTATATGATATACCTTATGGCCGTTGAAAACCTTCACGCCGGGGACCGAAAGCGTCGCCGTTCCGGCCTTGACGATATCGGACCACGATACCGAAAACACCAGTTTCTCGCCGGCCTTGAAAGGAGCGGCCGAACATAGCCCTGATAACACGACTAGAGATACGGTTACTATTAAAGCCTTTTTCAGCATATTATTCCTCCTGACGGTAGAGTGTTAAAATCTACCAGATTTGCCGGGGGGTGTCAAATATAATTTCGGAGGGCCCGGCGGGGCCGAGGCGTGTATCTTTTAAATAATACTTGTCATTTCCTTCATATATAGTAGTGTATTCCGGGAAAGGAAGGACGGCTTGACTCCGCGGCACACCCTCTATTTATCGATGTCCGAAAAGACGCTGGCCGGCCGCCTCTTCGAGGACCTGCGGGGCGCCCGGGAGGCGGCCCCGCTCGCCCCGGCCGTGGTGGTCGTTCGGTCGAACCTCGCGGGCCTGCAGCTGTCGCGGCGGCTGGCGCGCGAGGCGGGGGGCCACGCCAACGTTCGTTTCCTCACCCTGATCGACCTGGCCCGGCGCTTGGCCGGCCCCGGAAATAGCCTCCCGAAGGGGGGCGGCCGGGCCGTGCTCGCGTCGCTCGCCGCCGACCTCGAGCGGGCGTCGTACTTCGGCCCGGTTAAAGGGAGGCCCGGCTTCGTCGACGCGCTCGGGGCCGCGGCGGAGGACGTCGCCCAGGCGGGCCTCGGGGCCTGGCACGCCGACCTGAACCTGGGCGAGAAGCTGGCCCTCTTCGGCCGGCTGTACGACCGGTACCGGGGCGTGCTGGCGGGGGACGGCTCGCGGCCGCCGCTGTGGGACGAATACGACGTTTTCCGGGCCGCCGCCGGCCGGGCGCCCTCGTTCGGCGCGGCATTCGAGGCTCCGGGGCTGTCGCTGTTCGGCTTCTACGATTTCAATGAACTGCAGCGCTTCCTTCTTTCGACCCTCGCTACCGCCGTGCGGTTGAATATTTATATGCCCTACGGCGACGAGCCGGAGTTCCGTTTCACCGGGGCGACGCGGGAATGGCTGGCGCGGCTGGGGGTCGGGGCCGTCCCCCTCGACGGGGGCGACGCCGCCGGCGCGGCGAAAAGTACCCGTCTTCCCGGCTCGGTAAAAATCGTGTCGGCCCCGGACGAGGAGGCCGAGGCGCGCGTCGTGGCCCGGGAGGTGCTGCGCCTCAACCGGGAATCGGGCGTCCGCTTCACGGAGACGGCCGTCCTGTACCGGGACGAGGCCGTTCTGGCCGCGCTGGTCGAGGTCTTCGACGCCGTCAGAATACCGGTCAATATCAGCGGCGGCCGGCCGCTCGCGTCCACCCGGGCGGGGGATGGGATTCGCCGCGCGCTGGAGTTGGTCCGGCAGGCCGGCGCCGCGTCGCGGCCTTTCGGGCGGCGGGACGTGATGGACTTCCTGGCGACCGCGCCGTTGAGCGGCGGAAGCGGCGGCGGGGCCGCGTTCGAACCGGCCCTGTGGGACGAGATATCCGCGGCCGCGGGCATCGTCTACGGCCGGGAGGCGTGGGCCAAGCGGCTGGCCCGCTACGCCGAAATCTGCGCGTCGGCTCCGGAGGATAAGCGGCGCCACGACCCGGCCGACGCGCGGGCGCTGGCCTCGTACGTCGAGGGCCTCTTCGCGGCGTGGGAAGATTTCCCGGCGAGCGCCCGCTGGGGCGAATTCGCCGGGTGCCTGGAGGATTTCGTTACCGACTATTTCGAGGCGAATGACGGCCGGGAGGCCGCCGTCGCCCTGTGCCGTGACCTCGCGGCCTACGACGAGGTCGTGGAAGCGCCGGTCCCCCTCCGGACGTTCGCCGAAACGGTGGAGAGGCTCCTGCGCGATACGAAGCTGGGGGCCGGGTCGTTTGAGCGGGGCGGCGTTCACCTCATTAAAACGGATAACGCGCGGAGCCTGCGCTTCCGGGCCGTATTCATCCCGGCCGTTTGCGAGGGCTCCTACCCGCGCCGGCCGCCCCAGGACCCGGTGCTGCTCGACCACGAGCGCGCCGAATTCAACGACCGGGCCGACGGCCGCTGGAGATTCAACCTCAAGGCGGAGCGGGCGGTCGAGGAGCCGCTGCTTTTCCGGCTGGCCCTGGGGACGGCGGAGGAATTCCTGCACCTCTCCTACCACCGCATGGACGGGGCGGGGCGCGAGCGCCTGCCTTCCCACTTCCTCGTGCGGCAGGCGGCTATTCTGACCGGGGGAGCTTTGACGGCGGACAACTTCGACCGGGCCGCGGCCGCGTATCCGTGGTTCACCCGGGTGGGCAGTTCCGACGCCCCGCCGGCCGAGGCCGCGCTCGACGAGGCCGAATACTGGGCCGGCCGGGCGCGGGAACTCGGCGGCGCCGCCGTGGGCGCCTCACTGGCCGGAGCCGACGCCGGATGCGCGGCGGCCCGCGAGGCCGCGGCGTCGGCCGGGTCAACGGTGGCGACGCCGTACGACGGCCTCATCGTCTCGGCCGAAGGCCGGGAGTACCTGGCGGGGCGCTTCGGCCGCCGGGCCGTAGCGGCCTCTCCCTCCGACCTCGAGACGCTGGCGGCGTGCCCGCGTAAATACTTATTCGAAAAGGTTTTGGCGTTGCGGGCGTGGGAGGAGGCCGAAGAGGACCTGGCGGTATCGCCCCTGGCCCGGGGGAAGGTCGTCCACGACGTGCTCCGCGAATACTACCGCCATCCATCCGCGGGAGGCATTGAGGCCGAGATAGGCCGGCTGGTCGGGGAGGCGCTGGACGCCCTGGCCGCCGAGGGGCCGACGGCCCGGCCTTTCGCCCTCGAGATGGAGCGGCGCCTGCTATCGGAAAAACTCGCGGCCTTCGTCGAGGCCGAGGCCGCAGCGGACGGCGACTGGGCCCCGACGTACGTCGAACTGCGCTTCGGCCGGCGGGCCGACGAAAGCGACGACCCGGCGTCGGTAGCCGAGCCGTACGGGATGGAGCTGGAAACGGCCGCGGACGGCGGGGGCCCGGCCGCGGCCGAGATCCACGGCCGCATCGACCGGGTGGACATTCGCGGCGACGCGGCGCGGGTCCTCGACTACAAAACGGGTTCGCGCGACCGCCACGTGGCCAATCTGGACGGCGGCCGGCAGCTCCAGCCTGCCCTGTACCTGATGGCCGCCGGGGCCCTTTTCGGCCTGGACCCGGCGCGTTCGGAAGCGGGGTACTGCTTCCCGCTGGGACGGGGCGAGAAATACAAGTGGGTCATATCGGACAAGGGGCCGCTGGACGAGGCGGCCGTGCGGCACCTCGTGGGCGGCTTGCTCGGCCTCGCCCGGGACGGCGTATTCGTCGCCGGCGGCGGGGATTCCGGCGGCCGGACGCCCTGCCGCCATTGCGACATGAGGGTGATCTGCGACGTCATCGGGACTTCCCTCGGCGAGGCGAAGTGGGCCTCGGCGCCGGCTTCGCGGCTGGCCGAGTTGCGGGAGGTGAAGTAAGACGGCGGCCGAACTTTCCGACGGCTCGGCGCGGGAAGCGGCGCGCGACCTGGGGCGGACCTTCTTCATGGAGGCCAGCGCCGGCACGGGCAAGACCCGCCTGTTGTGCGACCGGGCCCTGGCGGCATTGCTGACCCCCGGATACGACCCGGCCCAGCTCGTCGCGATAACCTTCACCGAGAAGGCCGCGGCCGAGCTCTCGGCCCGGCTGCGGGCCGCCCTCGACGATTGGGCCGCGGAACACCCCGACGACGTCCAGGCCGCCCGGGCGGTGGAGCGGTTCGACCGGGCGCAGATCTCGACCATCCACTCCTTCGCGGCGTCGCTCTTGCGCGAGCTGCCGGTGGAGGCCGGCGTCGACCCCGGCTTCGAGGTCCTGGACGCCGCCGCGGCGGCCCTGCTCTTCGAGGGCGTTTGGGACGAATGGGTGGGCGCGGCCGCCGAGACGATAGGCCGGAACGAGCCGTGGGCCGCGCTCTGGTCCCACGTCGGGGCCCCCCGTCCCGACTTCCTCGCGAAGGCGCTCGCGCGGATATGCGCTGAGCGCGATATAGTAAAACTCGACGGTTACGATATTCCCATCCCCGATTTCGGCGGCCTCGAGGCCGCGCTGGACGCGGCGGGGCGCCGCTTCGCCGAGGTCCGGGGCCGGTGCAAGGACCCGGACGACCGTTGCTACCGGGCGTTCGAGGCGCTGGACGGCGCGGCCGAGGCCCTGCGGGCGGGCGACCTCGACGGTTTGTGCCGGACCAAAATCAAACCGGGCGGCGCCAAAAGCAACTGGCAACCCGGCGCACTCAAGGACGAGCTGGTCGAGGAGTACTTGAAGCCGGCGCTCTCGGCCCTGGCGGAGGTCTGCGACGCCCGGGGGAGGGCGCTCTTGCCGCCGGCGGTCTCGTGGCTCGGCGGGGCGGCGGAGGCCTTCGCGCGCCGCAAGGAGGAGGCCGGCGTCCTCGACTTCCAGGACCTGTTGCTCGGCGCGGCCCGGCTCCTGCGGCGCAAGGAGACGGGGGCGCGCGAGTATTTCCAACGGCGCTTCCGCCACATCCTGGTGGACGAATTCCAGGATACCGACCCCCTTCAAGTCGAGCTTATTTTCTATCTGGCCGAGGAGGGCCCCGTGGCGGACGACTGGCGCGACGTCGCGCTGGTCCCGGGCAAGCTCTTCGTCGTGGGCGACCCCAAGCAATCCATCTACCGGTTCCGCCGGGCGGACGTCGAGGTATACGAGGCGGCCCGTCGGGTGGTGGAGGCGTCGGGCGGCGAGACGCTCCGGCTCACCGACAATTTCCGCTCGGCCCCGCGCCTGATATCCTTCGTGAACCGGGCGTTCGGCGGCGTGTTCGGGGAGGGCGAACCGCCTTATCAGCCGGCGTACGGGAAGTTGGAACCCTCCGAACTCGCGGCCTCGCGGGCGGGGGAGGGGGCCGGGGCGTTCGTCCTCGAGGGGCCGGGGGGCGAGTTCGGGAGCGAGGCCGCGGCGGCCGACGCGGTCGCGGCGTTCGTCCGCCGGGCCGTACTGGGGAGCGAGTTCGACGTCTTCGACGGCGAAAGCGAAACGCGACGGCACGTGGCGTATCGCGACTTCGCCGTGTTGTTCCGCAGTCGGACGCACGTCCGCACGTGGGAATCGGCGCTCGAGGCGTGGGGCGTGCCGTTCTACACCTACGGCGGCCAGACCTTCTACGTCCGGCCGGAGGTCAAGGCCCTGGCGGCGGCCGCCCGGGCCATCGACAACCCGGCGGACGAGTTGGCCCTCGTGGCGACGCTGACCTCGCCGTTGTTCTCGCTCACGCCCGACGACCTGTTGCGCTTCCGTCTGGCCGGCGGCGTTTTCGATTATCGTAAAAAGCTGCCCGACGACGCGCCGGCCGGCTTCCGCGCCCCCCGGGAACTCCTCGGCCGCCTCCACCGCGAACGCCCGGACAGAACCCCCGCGGCGACGCTGGCGGACCTCGTTTCGTCGAGCCGGCTGTTGACCAAGAGCGCCTTGTGGGGCGACGGCCCCCGGGCCGTGGCGAACGTCCGCAAGATCCTCGCGGCGGCGCGGCGCTACGCCGCGGCGGGCGGCGTCGGCCTGCGCGGGTTCGCCCGGTGGCTTACCGAAATGGCCGAACGCGAGGAGGCGGAGCACGAATCGCCGGCGCTGGACGCGGCCGACGACTTCGTGCGCCTTCTGACCGTCCACGCGGCCAAGGGGCTGGAGTTCGCCGCCGTCGTCTTCGCCGACTGGGGCCGCAAGGCCGGCGGGGGCCGGGGCGACGCCGCGTTCGTGGACCGCCGGACGGGCCTTTTGCACCTCCGCGTCGGAAGCGAGAAGGCGGGGACGCGGCTCCTTACTCCCGGCTACGAGGACGCGGCCGACCGGGAGGAGCATTTCGGCCGCTGCGAGGAGCGGCGGTTGGACTACGTCGCCGCCACGCGGGCCCGCGACGTGCTGGTGCTCCCGGCGATGGCCGAGGCGGCCGAGGACTCCCTGGCCGCGACGGTGGCGGCGTTCGGCGAGGACGAGCGGCCGGTGGAGGTCGTCCGCATCGACGCGGAGGCCGAGAGGGCGACGCTCGGGCCGGCGGCCCCGGAAGGCGCGTCGGCGCCGGACCTGGCCTCGGGCCGGGACGATTGGGAACGGGGCCTGGCCGAATCGGTGCGCCGTGCCGCCGTGCCCGCGCCGATTATCGGCGCGTCGGCCCTGGCCCACGTCGAGGAGGAGGGCGACGAGGATGTCCGCGCCCCGGCCTCGTCCTCGAAGGACGCCCTGCGGAAAGGGCTGGCGCTGCACGCCGTCATGGAGGTTCTGGACCTCGGAAACGACGCCGGCGTGGCCGAGGCGGCCGGCCGGGCGTGCCGGGACCTGGGCCTCGGGCCGGAGGATGAGCGCGACGTGGCGGCCTGGGCGGCCAATTGCCTCTCTTCGGCGCCGGTGCGGGAGGCGGCCGCGGCGGCGACGACGTACCGCGAGATGCCCTTTTCGGTTACCGTGGGGGACGCCATCGTCGCCGGCAAAATCGACCTGGCGTACGAAGCCGAGGACGGCTGGGTAATAGTGGACTATAAAAGCGATGACCCGGCGGCGGCTTCCGAGCGGGCGGGGCGCGAGTACCGGGACCAGATGGCCGTATACGCGGCGGCGCTCGGGCGGGTGGCGGGCGTAACGCCGGTTCGGGTTTATTTAATATTCGCCCGGGAGGCCGACGCCGAACGGCGGGCGGTCTCGCCGGGGCCGGCCGGGGAGTTGATCGCCCGGGGAGACGAGTTGCTGGACGACGCCCCCCGGCGGGCGGCCGAAATGGACGTTTTTTAATGGATCGACTCGATTACGTTTAAAGTCGATTCGGTAGGCCAGATTTATTTGCCGTCGCGTCAAGAATCTGCTATAATACTTTTAGACGCGTAAACTTAATCGTATTCTGAATTTACGACGCGGGAGGTATGCCAAATGGCAACGAAACGTAACCCCCGCCGACCGAAAATCCTGATGGGTTGGACGCGCATCGCGGCCTTCCTGGATTGTTCGGTTGCCACCGCCAAGAGGAGGGAACGGGAAGGATTGCCTGTAGTCCGAGTCGGTGGGGTGGTTTGCGCCCTACCCGAGGACATTGACGTTTGGATGGCTAGGCGGGGCCGGCGGGGAAAACAGAAGAAGTCCGAATCGAAGTAAAAACGCGCGACCGGCGATTCGCGGGTGACGCCGGCTTACGTGAGGTATGCGCGGTGGGGATTATGACATAGTTTCTAATAAAAACGTATCCGGTTCGAAACATGTCGATAGAAGGGGACATCCAGGACTTCTCGCTGGCGGAAGTGATGCAGATCATCGGGCAGGGCCGGAAGACCGGCACCCTGGCCGTGGAGGGGGAGCGCGAGACGATATGGATCTACTATAAAGACGGGCGCGCGGTTTTCGCGACGCCCTCTAATTTGCGCGAACAACTGGGTACGATGCTGTTAAAAGGGGGGTTAATCAACCGGGAGCAATTGGAGCTCGCTCTCCGAACGCAAAAGAGGATGCAGGTCGAGGGGAACCCGATACGCCTCGGGACGATACTCGCGGCGATGGGGGCTATCGACCGCAAGGTATTAGAAGATAAAATCAAAGCTCAGATAACCGAATCCATTTACGCCGCCATCGGGGAACGTACCGGGCGGTTTCGTTTTTTCCCGGAACTCGACCTCGACGACGAGGATATCCTGGTTTCCATGGACGTCGAGTACATCATCCTGGAAGGGGCGCGGCGCATCGAGGAATGGGGCCAGATCAAGGATACTATCCATTCTTATTGCGAAGTCTACGCCATTAACCCCAACCCGGCGTCGAGCGGCGACATCCAGCTCAAACCGCAGGAGTGGCGGGTCCTCAGCCTGCTCGACGGCCGGCGCGATCTATCGTCCATCGCCGAAGAGGCCGGCCTGAGCCGCTTCGACGTTTGCCGGATCATTTACGGCCTTCTGAACATGAATATCATCCGCCGCCTTTCGGACGGCGGCGCCGAGATGGTCCGGCCTTCCGCGAGTAAAGAATAAGGGGGTGGAAGTTCGAATAAACGGCCCCCGCAAGGGGGCCGTTCTTCTTTTTGGCGCCGGCGCGCGTCGAGGGTAAAAACGGCTTGATTTCGAGGGGGCCGACGGGTATCATCGTCACTAACTAGGGCCCGCGCGCGTGGCCCGGGGAAGCTGGAAATCGTTCGGCCCGCCCATAATCGCTCTTTTCGGCCCTCGGGGCCCGGGGCAGGGAGTATCCGTTCTTTTTCATCGGCGGGAAACGATATACGGAGATTCATCGAAAGGTTACCGGTATGATCGTACGTAAGGTAATGTGTTACGTTGCGGCGCTCGCGGTCCTCGCCGCGTCGTCGTCGGCCGCGTTGGAACTGGCCTATGGGGCCGAGGCCGACGTCGTTTCCGATTACGTCTGGCGCGGAATGGTCTTCAGCCCGGGGTTCGTCGCGGAACCCTCGGCGTACGTGTCCTTCAACGGCATTACGCCGGCCCTCTGGGCCAACGTCCAACTGGAGGACGAGTACAATACGCTGGACGAGTTGGACTTCAGCATCTCGTACAACCGTTCGTTCTCGGGGCTGTACGTCGAGGCGGGGTACGTTTACTACTACCTGCCCGAGGTAGAAGTCGAGGTGTCGGGTGGAGGCGCGGCCCCGGAGACGGAGAAGGTGGACCCCGACGACACGCAGGACATCTTCGTCCTTCTGGCGTACCCCGTGGGGTCGATAGCCAGCGTGTACTCCGACCACTACGTGACGGTGGCGGGCAACTCCGGCGGGTATTACTTCGACGCCGGCTTGGGCCTGGGCCACAGCTGCACCGACTACCTGGGCCTCGACGCCTACGTTCAGGCCGGCGTGGGCTCGCCCAAGTTCAACGATTATAACCTGGGCCAGGACAAGTTCGCCCTCAACCTCGTCGAGGCCGGCGTGTCGGCGACGTTTAATTTCCTGGGCGTCATGTACGTCCGGCCGCACGCGAGCTACTCGACGCTCGTCGACGGCGACCTGCGGGACGCGGTCGGCGAGGACGACGCGAGCGTCTTCTTCGGAGGCGCCGCGTTCGGAATCGAAGGCTGAGGTTTACGTAATCCTCCACAAATAAAACGGCCCCCACTGGGGGCCGTTCTTCTTTGCCCGGGGCGGGACTCGAACCCGCACAGGAAAGTCTCCCACATGGCCCTCAACCATGCGCGTCTACCAAATTCCGCCACCCGGGCGCGGGTGCGAACATATATCTATCATATCCCCCCCGGCAAGTCAAATCAAATGCGTCAGTAGCTTACTCGCAGCAGCGTCAGGCCGGCGGGCGGCGCGGGGGTCCCCGCGGCCGCGCGCTCCTTCCCGGCGAGCAGGCGGCCCACGTCGGCGGGGGCCAGTTCGCCCCGGCCCACGCGCAGGAGCGTCCCCACGACGTTGCGGACCATCTTGTAGAGGAAGGCGTTGGCGGTAACGTAGACCTCGAGGCCCGTCAGAGTCTCCTCGACGCGGATTTCGGTCACGCGGCGGACGCTCGTGTCGTAGTCGTCGGAGGCGTTGCCGAAGGCCGCGAAGTCGTGCTCGCCCACGAGCAGGGCCGCCGCTTCCCGCATCGCCTCCATGTCCAGCGGGCCGGCGACGCAGTAGGCGTGACGCCGCGTGAAGACCGAATCGTCAAAAGTAACGGCGTAACGGTAGCTGCGGCTTCGGGCCGAGAAGCGGGCGTGGAAGTCGGCCGGCGCTTCCTCGGCGGCGACGACGCGGACGTCGCCCGGCAGAAGGCTGTTGAGGGCCCGCCGGAATTCGTCGGGCGTCATCGCCACGGACGTTTGGAAGTGGACCACCTGGCCCGCGGCGTGAACGCCGGCGTCGGTCCGGCCCGCCGCGTGCACCCGCGTCTCTTCCTTGAGTACCGTCGCGAGGGCCTCTTCCAGCGCGCCCTGTATAGTCACCACGTCCGGCTGAATCTGCCACCCGGCGTAGTCGGTGCCGTCGTATTCCAGCGTGAGTTTGATTATGCGGTCGGCCACGGTTATCGGGACGCCCCTTTAAGGCGCGGAGAACCAGGAGGGGTCGAGGTCGGCGAAGGGGCGGTCGCGCCGCTCGAGTTCGGTTACGTAGTCCAACTCGCTCCCGGTTATTACGGCGCCGGCGTGGTCCCGGGCCAGGAGGTCGAACAGCCGCTCCAGCGCCTCGTGGTGGTAACGGAGGCGGTTTTCGGCGTAATCCCGGGCGCTCCAGGTGGAGATGAGGAACTGCCAGTCGGAGGCGGTGAGGAGCATGAACTCGCGCAGTGCCTGAACGAAGAGCCGTTCGCCGATGGCTGAACGTTTCCGCCCCGCGGCCTCGGCCAATTCGTCCTCGGCCTCGTATATCAGGCGCCAGGACCACTCTGTTTCGGGGTTGAGCCAGATGCCGTGGAAGCCGCCCTCGCCCCACGAGCCCTCCGGCAGCGCCACGGACGTCTCCGGCGGGAAGCGTTCCAGGTAGTCGCCGCAGGTTACCAATTCCACGTCGGGCGCCGCGTCGAGGCGCCGGAGGGTATTGCCCAGCCACGCCGGCCCCTCGTGCCACCAGTGGCCGAAGAGCTCGCTGTCGTACGGCGCGACGAGGAGGGGGGAGGCCGACGGGTCCTCCGCCAGGAGTTTTTGCACCAGGTCCGCGAAGTGGTCGGCGTTCTCGGCCAGGCGGCCGGGGATTTCCGCCGGCCGGTACGGCTCCTTGGCGTCGAGGCCGGCGCCCGAGGAGGTGACGCGCCAGTAGCGAAGGCCGCCGGGGAAGTGCTTTTTGTGGAAGTCGAGGTACCACCCGTCGCCGGGATACCCGTGTTCGCCCGACCAGACGACCAGGCCCGTCTCGGCGTCGCGCACGAAACAGGCCACCGCCGGCGCCGCCGCCCCCACGTAGTAGGGCCGGTGGGGGGTGAGGTCCTCGCCGGCCGAAGGGAGGTCGGCCCCGGCGAGCATCTGCTCGTAGATGCGTTTCAGCGCCTCGAAGCGCCCCGCGTAAACGCCCATCGCCCGGCCGCCCCGCAGGAGGTGGGTGTCTATCATGAAGTATTTCAGGCCGACGGCGGAAAGCATGTCCTCGAGGCCCGGCCGGCGGAAGGGGGGCCTCTCCGCCCAGGGCTCGAGGGGGTAGCGCCACTCATAGCCGGGGCGGTACGCGCATTCGGGGAGCCATATCCCCGAAGGGTCGCGGCCGAAGTGGCGCCGGTGGGCCGCCCGGGCCGCGCGGAGCTGTAGCGCGATGGACTCGTCCCGGCCCAGGAGCGGGAGGTAGGCGTGGGTGGCGGCGCAGGTAATCACTTCCAAAGCGCCTTCCGCGGCGAGGTCCCGGAACGCGCCTATTATGTCGCCGCCGAGGCGCTCTTCGAAGTCGGCGCGGGCGGCGCCGTAGAAGTCGCGCCAGGAGTCGGCGAGGGCCGCCATGTCCGAGCGGCCGGCGGCGCCCAATTCGGCGGCGTTGTCGTGGGCGGCGCGGATCTTTATCTCGATGTAGTCGCCCAGGCCGGCGGCGAAGGCCGGGTCGGCCAATTGTTCGGCGAGAATGGGCGTTATCCCCAGCGTGACGCCCGGCCGGACGCCCTCGTCGAGCAACTGGCGCAGCGTTTTAACGAGCGGAAGGTAGGTCTCGCACGCCGCCTCGAATATCCAGTCGGTGCCGTGCGGCCAGCCGCCGTGGCCCATTACGTACGGCAGGTGGCTGTGAAGGACGAAGGTGAAGTATCCCTGCTTTCCGCTTTTCCCGGCCATCTATATCCCCTCCGCGAATTTACGTTCGAGTTCGGCCAGAAGTGCCGGCCCGTCGACGGTTTCGCTTTGCAGGAAGGACAACTGGCGGTCGGCGCCCGTCCCGCGCGCGGCCACGCGTTCGGCGAGCCGTTCCAGGTAGGGGCTTTCGGGCGTGCCGGCTTCGACGAGGTGGTGCAGCGTGTGGCCTATGTACTCCGCGCGGTCGACGGCGTCGCCGTATAGGCCGAAGTTACCCTCCAGGCCCCGTCGCCAGGCGCCCTCCCGGTTCGACGCCAACTCGTTTTCCGTCATGGGGGGCAGGAACTCGTCGCCCAAGAGGGACGCGTAGTGGCGCACGAGGGCCCAAACGTACGCCGCCGCCGCCACCGCCTCGTCGACCGATTGTTGCGTGTCCATCACGCGGACCTCGATGGTGGGGAGGCTGTAGCGGTGGCGTATGTCGCCGTAGTGGTCCCGTTCGCCCTCGACGCCGTACGCCCGGAACGACTTCAGGACGTCGGCCCAATCGTCGAATTTCTTTATTACCGGCGGGGGCCCCACCGTCGGGACCGGGTCGTAATATTCCAGCCGGACCGACTTGACGTCGTGGTACTTTCCCAGATAGAACGGCGCGTTCACGGAGAAGGCGACGAAGTCGGGGATGTGCCAGCGGAGCCAGTTCACGACGGCGGCCCGGGCTTCCGGCCCGTCCAGCGAGACGTGCAGGTGGAAGCCGAAGTGCACGCCGTCGCCCCGCAGGGCGCCGCCCTCGATAAGACGTTTGAAGCGGGGCGTTTCGACGAGACGGCCCTGGTCCATGGGCGCCGTGGGGTGGACGCCGGACGAGATAACGCGCAATCCCCGCGAGGCCACGGCCTCGCCGACCGCCCCGCGCAGTTCCCGCAAGGAACGTTCCACTTTCGCCGGGGAGTTGCAGACCGGCGTGGCTATCTCCACGATGCAGAAATGGAGGTCGCGTTTGATATTGTCCGGTTTGTACTTTTCGGGGACGAGTTCCAGCACCGCGTCGGCCTCGTTGGCCAGGGAGCCGTCGCGGTGGAGAAGGGCGAATTCTTCCTCTACGCCGAAATGGAGTTCGGGGGGTATTTTCATAGCGGGACCCGCGGCCGGATTTTAGGAAATAATCGGGGCGAAGTAAAGGGAAAAGGCGAGAGGTCGGCGGCGCGGGAGCGAAAAAAGTACTTGCCAAGGCAAATATAATCATATAAAATTGACATAGTAGGCGGTTGCGTCGGGTCACGACGTATTCGCCGCGGGCGGTATCGCGTAACGAGCGTTCGTCCCGTTGTTAGGAGGGAACATCAATACGGATCCACGGATAATTGGACCGTCGTTTCGGCCGTCGCGGCCGGTGCGGCGGGTTTTTATCTCGGGGCGGCTTCGCGTCGCCGGCGTCCCCGGGGCTGAGCGGCGGGCGGAGTATACGTGATAGCCCGGTATTATATAAGCAAATAAAATGATGATGCCCGGCGGTTGGTTCCGGGCAAAGGAGGAGGATAAGATATGAAGGTAATAATAGCGGTAACGGCTCTAACGTTTACGATGGTCGCCGCGGTGATCGCGGCTGATTTCGCGGCCGCGGCGCCGTCCGGCGAACCCGGCGCTTTGCCGGAGGACGAGGACACCGTAGTGGAATTGAAGTGGGATAACGGGACACGTAGTTATTCCATGGCGTATTACACGGGCGCGAACGCCTGGGTAGCGAACGATTTCGACCTGCGCCAACTCCGGGACTACACGCGGATAACGCGGATGTTGGTGTATACCAGTCCCGATTGGCCCAACGGCGCGTGGGACGGTTTTAATATAGGCCTGTACAGCCTTTCCGGCGGAGTACCCGCGTCGCTGATATGGGGGCCGAAATTCGTAAAACCGGGCCTCTCGAGCGCCGGATGGGCGAATTTCTCGGTGGCCTGGACCTTGCCGCCCGGGACGCTCCGTTTCGCCGCGGCGATGGAGCAGTTTTATAATTACCCGAACGCGGATGCCCATACCCTCGACAATAATCCTACGTTCCAAGAGCACTCCTGGATGTATTCAGGGAGTTGGACGGCCTATTCCAGTTCCACGGGGTACGATAACGTAATGATTAGAGTCCGGGTCAGCGATGCCTACGTCGGGATGGAACCGGCGAGTATGGGCCGGGTCAAGGCGATGTACCGATAGGGGATGTCTGCGCGCGAAGCGCAAAACGAAAGGGGCCTTTAAGGCCCCTTTCGTCGTATAAACGCCGTAGCCCCGTGGCCTGAAATGTCGTGTTAATTTATTTTGACATCTGCGCCGCATTGATATATAATTTAACTTACAGGGTGGAGTAGTAGCCGGCTAAGTTTACGCGATTACGGTATTGAATCGTCAGGACTTAGTTAGGAGGTCGTAGGGTGAAACAAATCGTTTTATGCTGGGTCGTCGCCGTGGCCGGGTTGGCCGGGGCGGCGGATTTTGCTATAGACGGACCGGCGACGCCGGCGAAATACGTCGGCGCGGCGGCCGACGCCGAGATGGAACTCGCGTGGGATAACGGTACCCGCCAGTGGAGTATATCCTGGTATACGGGAGTCGGGTCGTGGGTCGGCAATGATTTCGACCTATCCACGTTGACCTCGTACCGGGCCATCGAGAAGATACGGTTTTATTCCCGCGATACCTGGCCTAATAACCAGTGGGACGGATGCCGTATCGGCGTATACGCTTTCTCCTCGGTGCCCGGTTCGCTGTTGTGGGGGCCGACGTTCTGTATCGGGTCCGGTACGGGCCATACCTGGTGCGATTTCACGGTAGGGTGGACGTTGCCGGCCGGGATGGACTCGTTTGTCGCGGCCGTGGAGCAGTATTATAATTACCCGGATTGTGATCCGTTCGGACTGGATATTAACCCCACTTTCGTGGGCCGCTCGTGGGAGCATTATCGGGGCGAATGGTCCCCTCTTTCCACATCGGTAAATCCGTATCGAAATTTGATGTTACGAGTCGTCGTCGTTAACGAGAAGTTGAACGTTATACCTTCAAGTCTCGGTAGGGTTAAAGCGACGTATCGTTAACGTCGGTAAGGTCGGCCGCAACCCGCGGCCGATCGTACCGAATGCGTAAACGCTAAGAAACGGAGGGAACAAGATGAAAACGTTATTGACGGTTTTAGCGGCGGGCGTGATATGCGCGGGTGCTTGGGCCGCCGACTACGTGGTGGAGCCGGCGCCTTCCGCCGGACCTGCGGCCGAGGACCCCACTTACGACGCTTCCATTGAGCTGAAGTGGGACAACGGGTCGTCGTCGTATAATATCGCGTGGTATACGGGCAGCGGGACCTGGATCGGGAATGCCTTCGATATTTCGACGCTCTCTTCTTACCGCGGCCTAACCACTATGCGGGTACATACCGGGCCGGCCTGGCCCAACGGCAGCTGGGACGGGTTCCGCATCGGCGTGTTTAACTTCGCGGGCGGGGTGCCCGGTTCGCTCATATGGGGGCCCCGGTTCGTTACCGGTAGTACCACCAATTACGGTTGGAACGATTTCTCGGTCGGTTGGACCGTTCCCGTGTCCGACGATAATTTCGTCGCCGCCGTCGAGCAATATTACAACTACCCGAACTGCGACGCCCACGGCGTCGATAACAATTCGACGCCTGTCGCCCCCTCCTGGATGTATTACAGTGGAACCTGGTCGCCCTATACCAACTCGACCGGTTACTACAACCTTATGATCAGGGTAATCCTCGACACCGAGACGTTGAACGTCGAGCCGCTGAGTTTCGGCCGGGCGAAAGCGATATACTACTAAGGGCGAAAAGATGTTTTTCGGCCTGCCGGGGCGTCCGGGGCGTACTCCCGGGTTATATCGGCGAATGATCGCCCCTTGTCCCGGCGGGATGGCTCAGGGTATTTAGGCCCGGTTCGAATCGGCAGTATTAAAGCTAACCGCGGTCGGGCCGCAACGAGGTATTCACCCCGTTGTGGCCCCCGCGGTTTCCTATTTCAATATTTAAAATGTCCGTTTTTTAAATAGGTTAAAAAAACTGACAGCTCCTGTCAGGGGGTATATTGTAATATTCCCGCGGATTTGAGGGGTCCAATAGAGAATGGTGGTGGGAAAGATCCTTACGAACGTCCGACGTAGGGAGTGTATTGGGGGTAGGGCGGGTATTGGGGGGGCGCCCGATTCGATCCGGGACCACTTCTTCGGGTGCCCCTAACGCAAACACTAATCAGGGGAGGGCTGAGCGATGGGTTTTTTGCCGGGCCAAAAGCCTCCGACATCGGGCGTTTACCGGTGTACGAATTGCGGGAAAGAAATCCAGTTAACCGCGAAGGAAGCGTTCCCGGTATGCCCTTGCGGGAAATCGAATTGGGTTTTTATTAAAACCCTTATCGAGTCCCTTAAGTCCCTGGCTTAAATTAGACCACAACCACCCTGCCACGAGGAGTCGGCCTTCGGCCGGCTCCTTATATATTTGGGCGGTTACGGCCGGGAAAAGGTTTGCGAGGAGCGCCTAAGTACCTGGCGTACCCCAACTACCCGCTACTGGGGTTTGCACTCGTCGCACCGTTTATAGCCGCGTTCCCGGGCTTCGGATAGCGTTACCTGGCGTTTGTTCGCGTGCTTGATATGGTCGCACCACCTACAATTGAGTTTATGGTACCGGTGGTCTTCCCGCTTGTCATTCGAGATTAAGACCTCGGCTTCCATAAGTTCACCCCCTTAACTCGTTAACCCCGACCCGCTAAAAAATTTATACTATCTGCCACCCGATGTCAACCAGAAAACGACTTGCACCGCCCGGGGCCGCGCCGCTAACCTTCCGCCGGTAGGTTAATAAAGAACGTGGCCGTTTCGGCGTCGAAGTACGGCTCGAGTTCCGTCGAGCCCCGGAAAGTCTTGAAAATACCGCCGTCGGGTACGTAAAAACCCTGCCATTCCTGGCCGCCGCGGTCGGGTATGCTTATCCGCATTTCGACCGGGCTCGGTAAGGCCGCGCACAGCTCGCGCGTTACGCCCGTGTCCAACCTTTCGATTTTATCTTCGGTAATTTCACGATAGTCCAATTCTATTAAAAAGATGATATGTCGACCGCCCGAGACGAAAGCCTGGGCGTCCTTCACTCCCGGCCTTTCTTCGATTCGGGCCGCCGCTTCCTTCCAGGGATCCAACGGGTCGCCCATTTTTCCTTCGGCGCCGTTCTTCTTGCCGCACCCGGCCGCACCGACGAACACCATGAAGGCCGCGAGGGCGAGAAGGCCGGCCGCAATGCGCTGTAGCCTCACCTGCAATCGATTACCTCCTGTTTTATAAATTCCGGTCGGGACACGCCGGCTCTCCGCCGGAGTCACGCCGCGCCCGGGGATGAATCGACCGGAAGCACTGACGTTAATATAATATATTCCGGCCGGATTATACAAATAATACTTGACTTTACACCTTGATATTGTTATATTTCGGTCCCTCGCGGCCGTGGCCGCGAGCGCTTAATAGTTGCGGAGTGATGCGAGTGCACGAGAAGACTTTTATACCCAAAAAGGACGATATCGAACAGCGCTGGTTCGTCGTCGACGCCGACGGCAAAGTGTTGGGGCGCCTGGCTACCCGCGTCGCGCAAATAGTGCGCGGCAAGGAGAAGCCCTATTTCACGCCCCACCTCGATACCGGCGATTTCGTGATCGTCATTAACGCCGACAAAATTCGGGTTACCGGTAACAAGCTACGGGACAAGACCTACTATCGGCATTCCGGATACGTCGGCCACTTGAAAGAAGCGTCGCTTGGCCAATTAATGGAGCGTAAACCGGAGTGGGTCATCCTGCACGCGGTACGGGGCATGTTACCGAAAAACAGGTTGGGTCGCAAGCTTTTAAAGAAGGTTAAGGTTTACCGCGGCCCGAACCATCCTCACGCGGCGCAGAACCCGCAAACGCTCGACGTCTAAGCGGGGCTGGAGGATTTCAGTTGGACGTTAAAAAACATTACGCTACCGGCAGGCGCAAGACCTCGGTCGCCCGGGTTTGGATATGGCCCGGCGAGGGCAAGCTGGTCGTCAACAAGAAACCCATAGACGACTACTTCACCCTCGAGACCTGGCGCGTCGACATCCTTAAACCGTTCGAGGTCACCGGGACCACCGGCAAATTCGACGTCTTCTCCACCGTGAAGGGCGGCGGCATAACGGGCCAGCGGGGCGCTCTGCGCCACGGCATCGCCCGCGCCCTCGAGCAGGTGGACGGTTCGTATCGGTCGTCGCTCAAAAAAGCCGGCCTCCTGACGCGTGACCCGCGGATGAAGGAACGGAAGAAGTACGGCCAGCCGGGTGCGCGCAAGCGGTTCCAGTTCTCTAAACGTTAACGCGAGCTTTATATCACCGGAGGAAAGCTTCTTAAGCTGGTGAAATAAAAAATTCGCGGCTATCGCTCCAAAGGGGCGCGGATATCGGAACGCCCCTTGCCAACGTAAACACGGTCACGGAGGTTTAGATAGTCATGTTCGACGTATCGATGAAGCAATTATTGGAGGCCGGAGTCCACTTCGGCCACCAGACCCGCCGTTGGAACCCGAAGATGCGCAAGTATATCTTCGCGGAACGCAACGGCATTTACATTATTGACCTGCAGAAGACCTTGCGGCTCCTGGAAGGGGCGTACGAGTTCGCCCGGGACATCGCCCGTGGCGGAGGCCGGGCCCTTTTCGTGGGGACCAAGAAACAGGCCCAGGCCGCGGTCGAGGAAGAGGCCGCTCGCGCCGACTGCTTCTTCGTCACCACCCGCTGGCTCGGCGGCACGCTGACCAACTACGAGACCATCAAGAAGAACATCGATCGCCTCAAGGCTATCGAGGCGATGGAAGAAGACGGCACGCTGGCTAAGTACAATAAAAAAGAACGCCTGGGCTTCTTAAAAGAGAAGGCGAGGCTTCTAAAGTTGTACCGGGGCATCAGGGACATGAAGCGTCTGCCCCAGGTCGTGTTCCTTATCGACCCCCGGCGCGAAATCATCGCGCTCCGGGAAGCGAATCGGCTGGGAATAAAGGTAGTGGCGCTGGTCGATACGAATTGCGACCCCGACCCCGTGGATTACGTCGTGCCCGGCAACGACGACGCCATCCGGTCCATCCGCATCATGGCCGCCACTATCGCCCAGGGTTTCGTGGACGGCCGCGGCGAAGGTACCGAGGGTGACGATACGGCGGGAGCCGAAGAAGTAATCGCCGCCGACGCGCCCGGCGCTTCGGCGTACGTTAGTCCCGAGGGATAGTTGAGAGGATAAGTTATGGCGATTGAGGCGACGGAAGTAAAAAAACTCCGCGAACGGACCGGCGCCGGCATGATGGACTGCAAACGGGCCCTCCAGGAATGCGGCGGAGACCACGATCGGGCCGTGGAATACCTTAGGGTTAAGGGCCTGGCCGCGGCGAAGAAGAAAGCCGGCCGCGCGACGGGCGAGGGCTTGATTGCCTCCTACATCCACCCCGGCGATAAATTGGGCGTACTGGTAGAGATTAATTGCGAGACCGACTTCGTCGCTCGGACGGACGAATTTCGGGCGTTCGTCAAGGACATCGCGATGCACGTGGCCGCGGCCGACCCGGTGGCGGTGACGGCCGAGGAGTTCCCGCCGGACGTACTCGAAGGCGAACGCAACATCGCGGCCGAGCAGGCCCGTGAGCAGGGCAAGCCGGATAATATAATCGAGAAGATAGTCGAGGGTCGGCTCAAGAAATTCATCGCCGAACGGACCCTCCTCGAACAGGCGTACGTGAAAGACCCGGACAAGACCGTCAGGGAGTACGTCGAGGAAACGGTCGCGAAGTTGGGCGAGAACATAGTCATCGGGAGGTTCGCCCGGTTTAAACTGGGGGAATAGGCCGATGGCCGGGGCCGCCGCATATCGACGCGTCCTGTTGAAATTGTCCGGCGGCGCTTTGGCCGGAGAGGGAGAGGCCGGCCTGGCGCCGGAAAAGGTGTCGTACGTCGCCCGGGAAATAGCGGACGCTTGCGAGACGGGCGCACAGGCGGCGGTAGTTATCGGCGGGGGGAACATCGTCCGGGGGCGCGAGGCTCGCGAAATGGGGTGGCCGCAGGTCCCCGTCGACTACATGGGCATGTTGGCCACCGTCATTAACGCCCTGGCTTTAAAAGAGGGTTTGGACGGGCAAGGCGTTTCGGCCGAGGTGCTGTCGTCCTTCGGCGTCGGTGAATGTTGCGAACGCTACTCCCGGCGTCGGGCCCTGGATCTTCTGGAGGGCGGCGCGGCCGTGATATTCGCGGGCGGAACCGGAAGGCCGCTTTTTTCGACCGATACCGCCGCGGCCCTGCGGGCCTGCGAGATAGAGGCCGACGCCATTTTGAAGGGGACGGACGTGCCGGGCGTTTACGACAGCGACCCGGAAGACAACCCCGAAGCCCGGATGTACGAGTCCCTCTCGTTCGACGAGGTAATCGCCCGGGATTTGAGGGTCATGGACGCCGCCGCGGCGGCGCTGTGTCGTGACCACGAAATCCCCGTTGTGGTTTTTGATTTACGCGAAACGGGTAACGTTGCCAAAATAATCCGAGGAGAAAAAATCGGAACGTACGTGGGGTGAGCGGCCGTGGAAGCAGACGACATCCTTAAGAAGACGGAAAGCAAAATGGAATCGGCCACTTCGGCGACGGAGCGCGAGTTCTCGTCCATCCGCACCGGCCGCGCTTCCGTTACTTTGCTCGACCGCATCTCGGTGGAGTCCTACGGCCAGCGGATGCCGTTGAAGCAGGTGGCCACAATTTCCGTCCCGGACGCCCGCACCGTCGTCGTCCAGCCCTGGGATAAGTCCATTATCAAGGACGTCGAGAGGGCGATATACCAGTCCGACCTGGGCCTGACGCCGACCAACGACGGCAACATCATCCGCATCAACATTCCGCCCCTCACCGAGGAGCGCCGGCGGGACCTCGTGAAGCTGGTGAAGAAGTTGGCCGAGGAAGGTAAAGTGTCTATTCGGCGGGTCCGCGGCGACGCGAATAAAGCGTTGAAAGCAGCACAGAAAGACGGCGAAATATCCGAAGACGATGCTCAGCGTCTTATGGAAAAAGTCCAGGAGTTGACGGACGAATATATTGAGCGGGTAGATACCCTTCTAGAAGCGAAGGAAGAAGAGGTTCTGGAGATATAAATATGGCCTGACTCTTCTACCAATTGAATAGCTTCTAAAAGGGACCCGCCGGCTGGTTTTGCGATTGGTGCGTGTCCTTTTTTGTTTGCCCTGCCGCGGCCGGGCGGCGAGAGGGGTTCCGACGGCAAGCAGTTGCGCGCGGGCCGTAAACCGGGACAACGTATGGAGATAATAAACAAATGGGAGGAACTCGACGAGGAGGAACTGCGCTCCCGACTGGAAGGGGCGGAGCTCCCGGCCCACGTCGCCGTCATCATGGACGGGAACGGCCGCTGGGCCCAGGGGCGAGGTTTCGCCCGGGTGCGCGGCCACCAGGCCGGCGTCAAGGCCGTGCGGGAATCGGTGACCGCCTGCCGGGAAGTCGGCGTTAAATACCTGACGCTCTACGCCTTCTCCAGCGAGAACTGGGACCGGCCAAAACTGGAAGTCCAGGCGCTGATGAAGCTTTTGAAGAATTACCTCGTCGGCGAGCGCGACGAGTTAATCGATAAAGAGATACGGTTTCAGGCCATAGGTCACCTCGAGCGCTTGCCGGCCGACGTCCGTGCCGAACTCGACGAGACGAGGGCGTTGACGGAGGCTTTCGACAAGATGACGCTGACGCTCGCGTTGGGGTACGGCGGCCGGGCGGAGATAGTGGACGCCGCCAGGCGCCTCGCCGCCAACGGCGCCCGGGAAATAGACGAGGACGCCATCAGCCGGCACCTGTACGCGCCCGACCATCCCGACCCGGACCTGTTGATACGCACGAGCGGCGAGGTCCGCGTGTCGAATTTCCTCCTGTGGGAAATCGCGTACGCCGAGATTTACGTGACCAACGTGCTGTGGCCGGACTTCCGGGCCAAACATATGTACGCGGCGTTGGTCGATTACCTGGAGCGGGACCGGCGCTACGGCCGGGTTTCGGCCGGGGAGGCACGGGGGGCGTAATGCTGGCGGCGCGCGTCCTGACCGCGGCGTTGTGGTTGCCGGTACACCTTATAGTAATCATTTGGGGGAGGCCGTGGCATTTCGTGGTGTACCTGGAGGCCATCGCGGCCGTCGCGCTCCTCGAGATGTTCGGCGTGCTGGAGGCCACCGGCCGCCGGCCCCACCGTTTCGCAACGATGATTGCGGGCGGGGTATTTCTGGCGGCGCTGGCGTACCGGCCGGCCCTGGCGGCGGGGGCCGCGGCGGCCCTGACGTTGGCCGTGGTTGCCATCCCGGTGTTCCGCAATGACGCCGCGAACGCGGCCGTCGACGCCGGTGCCAGCCTGCTGGCGTTCGCGTACGTTCCGGCCTTTTTGGCGTTCCTGGTGCTGATCCGCAAAATGGCCGCCGGCGTGGAATTACTGTTAATATTTTTTATTACTATTTGGTGCATCGATATCGCGGCTTATTTCGTGGGGCGGGCTTTTGGAAAACGGAAACTGGCGCCGAGTATAAGTCCCGGAAAGACGGTCGCGGGCGCCGTGGGCGGCACCGCCGCCGGCCTCGCGGTCCCGGTAGTGCTTACGCTTTTCGTCTTTCGGGAAACCGGCCTGGGATGGGCGGGGGCCCTTCTGGCGGGCGCGGTTCTGGCCGCCGGGGACATGGTCGGCGACCTGGCCGAGTCGGCGTTGAAACGCGACGCCGGCGTCAAGGACAGCGGCGGCATCCTGCCCGGCCACGGCGGCATCCTGGACCGGTTCGACGCGGTCCTGTATTGCGCCCCGCTCTTCTTCGGCGTACTGGTCGTTTTGGGTCGGGTCGGGTAAAAAAGAATAAGTTATGGCGAAACGCGTTAGCATATTAGGGTCAACCGGGTCCATCGGGCGGAGCGCGCTCGAGGTGGTCACGACGCTCGGCGACGAGATAGAGGTCGTCGCGCTGTCGGCGGGGCATAACGTCCGGCTGCTTTTGGAGCAGGCTCGCGCCTTCCGCCCCCGGCTCGTGGCCGTAAGCGACGCCGAGCAGGCCCGGGCCCTCGAGCCCCTGCGCTCGGAGGGTTTCGACGTCCGCGTCGGCGACGACGCCGCGACGGCCGCGGCGACGGTTCCGGAGTCGGAGCTCGTCCTGGTGGCCATCGCCGGCTTCGCGGGCCTCGCGCCCACGCTGGCAGCGCTCGAGGCCGGCAAGGACGTGGCGCTGGCGAACAAGGAGTCGCTCGTCGCCGGGGGGCCGCTGGTCCGGGAGGCCCGGCGGGCCGGCGGGGGCAGGATATTCCCGGTCGACAGCGAACACGCCGCGCTGGCGCAATGCCTGGAAGGCCGGGACGGCGAGAGCGTCCGGCGGCTCATCCTGACGGCTTCGGGCGGCCCGTTCCTCGGAAAGAGCCGGGAGGAGGTCGCCCACGTTACGCCCCAGGAGGCCATAGCCCATCCGGTGTGGGACATGGGCGCCAAGATATCGGTGGACTCCGCGACGCTGATGAACAAGGGCCTGGAGGTCATCGAGGCCTACTGGCTGTTCGACATGCCGTACGACCGCATCGATGTCCTGATTCATCCGCAGTCGATAGTGCACTCGCTCGTCGAGCTGGCGGACGGTTCTTTCATCGCGCAACTGGCGGCCGCGGACATGCGGCTGCCGATACAGTACGCGTTGACGTACCCCGACCGGCGGGAAATCCACTTCCCCGCGACCGCGCTCGAACTCGCGGCGATCGGGAGGCTCGATTTCGCCCGGCCGGACCCGGAGCGTTTCCCGTGCTTCGGCCTGGCGCTCGACGCCGGACGCGCCGGCGGCCTGAAGCCCGCGGCCATGAACGCCGCGGACGAGGCGGCGGTCGGGAGCTTTCTCTCGGGCGAGATACCTTTCGGCGCCATTCCGGAGGTCATTGCCGCGACGGTGGCGGAGGCTCCGGACGGAAACATTGGGGGATACGAAGAGGTCGCCGCCGTAGACGCCTGGGCCCGGCGCCGGGCGGCCGAGGCGGCGCAGAAGGTGGCGGGACATGCCTAACAAAACTAAGGCTATTGTGGCGATACGATCCGTCGTCGTCTCGTCGTTGATATATGTGGTAACGCTCCACGGCGGCGCCGCGTTCGCCGGTAACATCGAAGACATTAAAGCGGACATCGCGGCCGACCCCAACAACGCCGACCTGTACTTCGAGCTGGCGCTGGAGTACGAGAATATCAAGGATTGGCGCGCGGCGGCGGACGCCTATATTATGGCCATCGGCCTCGACCCGGGTGACGCTAACCTGCATTTCCGTCTGGCCGAGGTTTACCTGGCGGACGACGAACTCGGAACCGCCATAGATTCGTACCGCCGGGCGCTGGGCCTCGACGAAAACCTCATCCGCGCCCGATATCAGATGGGCCGGGCCCAACTGGGCCTCCGGCGATGGGACGAGGCCGTGAAGACCTTCGAGGAATACGTTGCGGCCTCGCCGTACGACTACAACGGTTTATGGTATCTGGGACAGGCGTACGAGATGGTCGGCCGGAAAAAGGACGCCCTGGAACAATACAAGAAAATCTTGGACTACAGCACCGGCGCGTTCGCGTCCGCCGGTGAGATAGGTGTTTTCGGGACCAGCGATGATCTCGAGAAATATATCCGCAAATTGGAAAAAAACGTCTACGGGGAATAACGATGACGACCGATAAAAGCGGCAAACTCGTGGCTCTCATCTACCCGCACGCCGGCGGTTACATGGCCCGTATCCTGCCCGCCGGTATCGTGTGCTTCAGTGAGAACCTGGACAGCTTGCGAGACGAAATAGAGATAGCGCTGGCGGACTACCGCGCCAACGCCGAGGAGTTCTCGGACGCCATGGAAGATTTCGCCCAATCGATATCGACGGCGGAATGGGAGATAGCCGAGGACGCTTCGACGTTGTTCTATTTTGAAATCGAAGAGGATTATTACCAGTAGGCGGTATAGTGATAACCATACCCGCAACCATAATTCTTTTGAGCGTCCTCGTCGTGGCGCACGAGGCCGGCCACTTCGCCGCCGCGAAACTGTCCGGGATACGGGTATTGCGTTTCTCGCTCGGCTTCTGGAAGGTCCTCTTCAGCTTCAAGTGGCGCGGGACGGAGTACGCGTTGTCGCTCGTACCCCTGGGCGGTTACGTCAAGATGGCCGGCAGCGACGAAAGCGAACGCGAGGGCAAACCCGACGAGTTCCTGTCCAAGCCCCCTTGGGTCCGCATGATCGTGGCGTTCGCCGGGCCGGCGATGAACTTCGTATTGGCGGTATTGGTCTTCGCCGTGGTGGGCAAGGCCGGGTACACCGTGCATACGTTCCCGAATCGCGTCGACGAGGTCCTGGATAAGGTGCAGGTGGGGGAGAACGAGATCGTGGCGCCCGCCCGGGCGGCCGGATTCGAGGTCGGAGACGTTATCCTGGCCGTCGACGGCAAACCGACGCCTCACTGGTACGACATCCAACGTATCGTAAAGACGAACGCGGGCAAACGACTCTCGTTCGACGTGCGCCGCGGCGACCGTACCGTGGTTCTGGAGGCCAAGCCGGCCCTCGACCCCGATTCGGGGCAGGGTTTCGTCGGCCTCGTTCCGTATCAGGCCAACGACGTCTCCAATGTTTTGGAGGACAGCCTCGCGGATAAAGCCGGCATCGTCCCGGGTGATAAGGTCGTTTCCTTCGGCGGCCGGCCCACGGCTACTTTTAACGACTTCATTAAAGGTCTGGACGGCCTGCCTGCCGGTCGCCACCTCATAGGCTTCGAGAAGGCAAATGGGGAACCGCTGACCGTCGCCGTCGAATACGACGGCGAGGACCCGGAGGCGTTCTTAAAAGACCTCGGCGTCGCTTGCGGCTTCGTCGAGGTTAAGGTGTCCGAGACCTGGCTTACCGCCATACCGGCGGGCGCGGCGCGTACCTGGGAGGCTACCGCCGGGACCGCCCGCGGCATGATACTTGTCTTCCGGGGAAAGGTTAAGGTTACGAAGGCCCTGGGCGGCCCCCTTACCATCGCCCGCTACGCCGGGGAAACGGCACGAGCGGGGGTCATCCCGTACCTGGAGTACATGGGGATTTTATCCGTAATGCTCGGGATGTTGAACTTGTTGCCGATACCGGTGCTCGACGGCGGCCATATCGTCATCGGCGTATTCGAGACTATTCGGCGGAAGAATATGTCGGCCGAGGCGCGCGGGCGCATTAGTTTTATCGGTATGGTGCTCCTGGGCGCGATACTCCTGGTGGCGCTCTTCGCGGATTTCCGGCGACTGGTGGGATGGGGTTAGTTTAAGTGTACACACGGGACCGGACGAAAAGGGTAAAAGTGGGAGCCGTGGCCCTCGGCGGCGGCGAACCCGTGCGCGTCGAGTCCATGGCCAAAACCGATACTCGCGACGTCGGCGCGACGCTGGCCCAACTGGAAGCGATGGCCGAAGCCGGGTGCGAATTGGCCCGAGCGGCAGTTCCCGATCTGGACGCGGCCGCCGCCTTCGGAGAGTTGACCCGGCGGGCCCCGTTCCCGCTTATGGCCGACATCCATTTCGACCACCGTCTCGCCCTGGCCTGTCTCGACGCGGGGGCCGCGGCCATCCGACTCAACCCGGGCAACATTACCCGGCTCGAGCATTGGATCGACGTGGGCCGGGAGATGGCGGCGCGGGGCGTCCCGGCGCGGGTCGGCGTGAACGCCGGTTCGTTGGACGAAGCCGTCGTCGAGGAGTACGGCGGCCGGACCGCCGAGGCCATGGCCGCGAGCGCGGTCGCCGCCGCTCGCCGCCTGGAGGACGTCGGCGTCGAGGATCTTATAATGTCCGCCAAGGCCACGTTGCCGGCGCTGACGCTGGAAGCGAATCGTCTCATCGCCGAGCGGTTGCCGTACCCGCTCCACGTCGGCATAACCGAGGCCGGTTTCGGCGACGCCGGGGTTGTACGGTCCGCCGCCGGCCTGGCGCTTATCCTGGCCGCGGGGCTGGGCGACACCGTTCGCGTTTCGTTGACGGACGAACCCGCCCGGGAAGTGGCGGTGGCTTACGAAATCCTGCGGACGCTGGACCTCCGGCGCCGCGGCCCGACCTTGATATCCTGTCCCGGGTGCGGCCGGGCCCAGGTGGACATAGCCGCCCTCGCCCGCAGCGTGGCCGAGAGTTTGAACGGCGAGACGCGCGACGTCGTGGTCGCGGTTATGGGGTGCGCGGTGAACGGCCCGGGAGAAGCCCGTGAGGCCGACGTCGGCATCGCAGGCGGCAAAGGCCGCGGCGTCGTTTACCGCCGGGGCGAAATCGTGCGGCCCGTCGACGAGGAAAAACTCGTCGCCGCGTTGCTCGAAGAACTGGGCAAATTGGACTGACTGTAATGGTACTAGCCGAGGACATAAGGGAGAAGGTGTGCGGGATTACCGCGTCGGTGGTCGGCGCTTTGGGCCTCGACGTTTGGGACGTGGCTCTTAACCGGGGGCCGAAATCGTGGATTATCCAGGTCGTTCTCGACCGGCCCGAGGGCTACGTGAGTCTGGAGGATTGTAGCGAAGTTAACGTCCGGCTCCGGGCCCGACTCGAGCTGGAAGACCTCCCGGGCGGGGACTTCGACCTCGAAGTCTCTTCCCCCGGCCTCAATCGCCGCCTTCGCGGCCCGAAGGATTATTACCGTTTTCGGGGCATGTTGGCCCGTTTTAAAATAAAGAAAGGTATGAAACCCAAGGTAATTATAGGGCGAATCGTTAACGTAGGAGAGGATACGGTCGAGCTGGACGCCGAGGACGGGCGCCACGAATTCGATTTCGCGGCGGTGGCCGAGGCCCGACTCGAGCCGGAACTACCGGGATTCGAAAAGGCCGCGGGCCCGCGGAAAAAGAACCGCCCCGGCCGAAAGGCGCGGTAACGGCGCCGAGGATTGGGAATACTATGGAAGGAATCCAACTCAACGAAATGGTGGACCAACTGGCGCGCGCGAAAGATATCGAGCGCGAGATAGTAATCGAAGCGCTGGAGGCGGCGTTGAATTCGGCCTCCCGGCGAAGCCACCTCAACATACCGGAAATGGACATTCACCTTCTGGATGAGGACGGCAATATCGTCATCGTGGCCCGTCGCGTGGTGGTCGAGGAAGTCACGAAGCCGGGGCTGGAGATGAGCCTGGAGGAAGCGCGGGCCATCGACCCCGAGGCCGAAGTGGGCGACGAGATGGACGTGGAAATCTCGCCCTCCATTTTCGGCCGTAACGCCGCCCAAATCGCCAAGCAAGTCGTCATCCAGCGCCTCCGGGAAGCCGAGCGCAGCGTAATCCTGGACGAATACCAGAAGCGCATCGGCGAGGTCGTCAGCGGCGTCGTCAAGCGTGAGTCGAAGGGGACCATCGTTCTCGACCTCGGCCGGACCGAGGCCGTGATGCCTTACCGCGAGCGGCTCCCCGGCGAGGAGTACCGTCTCGGCGACCGCGTTCGCGCTTACCTTACGGAGGTCCGCGAGACGACGAAGGGCGCCCAGATAATCGTATCGCGCGGCCAACCGGAGTTCCTGTCGAAGCTGTTCGAGTTGGAGGTCCCGGAAATATACGAGGGTTTGGTCAAGATCCACGCCGTCGCGCGGGAACCGGGTTCTCGGTCCAAGATAGCGGTGTCGAGCCGGGACAAGAACGTCGATCCCGTCGGCACTTGCGTCGGGATGCGCGGGTACCGCGTGCAGGCCGTGGTTCGCGAGCTGTCCGGCGAGAAGGTCGATATCGTCAGATTCTCTTCGAGCGTGGAGGAGTTTACTCGCAACGCCCTGGCGCCGGCGCAGATAACCGCCATAGAGGTCGACGAGGACGCCCACCACATCGTAGTGGTCGTCCCGGAGGGCCAGCTTTCGCTCGCCATCGGCCGGGGCGGCCAGAACGTCCGCCTGGCCGCCAAGCTCATCGGGTGGCATCTGGATATTATCAGCGAACGCGAACGCGAGGAACTAGGCGTGCGCGAGGAAGCGGAAGCGGCGTCGTCTTACGACTTCCTGATTTCGCTCCCGGGCATCGGCGAAAAGACCGCCCTCGCGTTGTACGAGGAGGGTTTCGGTTCCGCGGACGAGATACTGGCCGCGGATTTGGAGGAACTGGCCGCCGTCCCGGGCCTGGGCCCCAAGAGCGCCGAGGAGCTTAAGCGGAAAGTCGAAACGAAGCTCGCGGAATTGGCCGAGCAGGGATTGTCCGCGCCGAAACCCGAGGATTATATGGATACGGCCCCGACGGAAAAGGACGGAGAGGACGACGCCGGGACCGCCGCCGAGGAAGAAACGGCGGAGGCGTCTCCCGCCGGAGATGCCCCGACGGAAGAGGGCGGCGGCGAACCGGAGGCCGAATCCGAAGAGGGTACCGAAACGTTAGAGGTCCCGGGCGAGAGCGGCGACGAGGAAGAGGCCGTCGCCGATTCGGCCGAGGCCGAGCCTTCAAGTGAAGATGAGGAGCGGGGGGACGCCGGGCCGGAGTAACCCCGATGCGGGGATACTCCTGTCCGTTAAAGTTAATAAGAGAGGTGTTTGACTTTGGCCGCTAAGAGAAGGGTCCACGAAATTGCCAAGTCCCTGGACCGGACCAGTAAAGAAATCGTCGTTTTACTCAACGAAATCGGCGTCGACGCGAAGGCCGCGAATAGCTCGGTTACTGTCGAAGAAGAGGCCAGACTGCGGGCCCATTTATTCGGCATCAAGGACGAAACCCGAGAAGAGCAGCTGACGCTTATTCCCGAAATGGCGAAGCCCGCGGCGAGTAAGGCTCGTCTTCGCAAGAAAGCGCCGCGGAAGGAGGAACCCGCTCCGCCGCCGGAGGAAGCCCCCGCCGCCGCCGAAACCCCCGCGGCTGAAGAGGCCGAGAAGGAGAAGGCGGCCGAGACCCCGGCCGCGGCTCCCGAGGCCACGGCCGAGGAGGAGAAAGCGGCGACCGTCGAAAAAGAAGCGCCGGCCGAAGTGAAGACGCCGGAGGCGGCCGAGCCGAAGGCCAAAGAACCCGAGGTCAAGGGAGAGAAGGAAACCACGGAAAAAAGCGAAACTTCCGCCGAAGAGAGCGCGGATTCGAAGACGGGTAAACCGAAAAAGGCCGCCGCCCCGCGCCCCAAGAAAGAGGACGGCCGCGATAAAGCCCAGGCCGAGATAGAGGAAGACCGAGGAGAGGCCGTGAAACAGGACGCGTTGCGCCGGCTCGCCAAGGCGGACCGTTTGGCCCGGCCTCGTTCCCGTCGGCCGGCTCGCCGCGGCGGACGGTCCGATAAGGGCGGCCGCGGACGAAGGGGTATCCCCGCCCGGTCTCACGCTCATAAGGGCAAGCGCCCTTCGACCATTGAACCGAAAGTCCAGGCCAAGAAAAAGGCCCGCATACGCCGGGAGCTAACGCTGGGCGAACTCGCCTTCAACCTGGACGTCGCCACCGAAAAAATTGTCGAGGTTTACAAGGGCGACGGCGGCCGGAATTTAACCCCCCTGAGTTTGCTTAGTATAAAAGAGCAAGCGGACGTCGCCGGCGCCCTGGACTTCGACGTCGAGGCCGTGGAGGCCGAAATTAAAACCGCGCCCCGCCGGCCCGTCGTTACCGTACTGGGGCACGTCGACCACGGGAAAACGACGCTGCTCGACGCCATCCGCAAGACCAACGTCGTCGATTCCGAGTCCGGCGGCATTACCCAACACATCGGGGCCTCCGTGGTCAAGGGCAAGTTCGGCGAAATAGTCTTTATCGACACGCCGGGCCACGAGGTCTTCACGCAGATGAGGGCCCGCGGCACCCAGATTACGGATATCGTTATACTCGTCGTGGCCGCCGACGACGGCGTCATGCCGCAAACGCTCGAATCCATCAGTCACGCCAAGGCGGCCCACGTACCGGTGGTCGTCGCCATCACGAAGATGGACAAACCGGAGGCCGACCCCTTGCGGGTGAAGCGGGGCCTGGCCGAACACGGCGTGACCACCGAGGACTGGGGCGGCGAGGTGCTGGCGGCGGAGATATCCGCTCTCAAGGGGGAGGGCCTCGACAAGCTCATGGAGGCCGTTTCCCTCCAGGCCGAGATAATGGAACTGAAGGGCGAACCGGACGCCCGGGCGACGGGAGTCGTACTGGAGTCCACGCTCGACCGGGGCCGCGGCGCCGTCGTCACGGTGCTCGTCCGGCGCGGGTCCCTCAAGATAGGCGATTCCTTCGTCGTCGGCAAAAAGGCCGGCCGCGTGCGGGCCATGTTCGACGCCGACGGCAAGAAGATAAAGGAAGCAGGCCTTTCGACGCCCGTATCCATCCTCGGGGCCGAGGGCGTCCCCGACGCCGGGGACGTACTGGTCGCCATGCCCGACGACAAGACCGCCCGCAGTCTCGCGGCCCTGCTCTCGGTCGAACCGGAGAAGGCCGAAACGGCCGAACCGGTATTCTCGCTCGACGAGTGGTACCAGCAGTTGCAGGAGGGCGGGAAGAGCGAGTTGAACCTGGTCGTCAAAGCGGACGTGGCGGGTTCGGCCGAGGCGCTTCTCGAACGTTTGAACGGCCTCGGCAACGACGAGGTCGGCCTGAAAGTACTGCACTCAGCCGTGGGCGCCGTGAACGAGGGCGACGTCATCCTGGCCGGAGCTTCCGAGGCCGTCCTGGTGGCCTTCCGCGTGGGCGTGGAGAGTAAAGCCAAGAAGCTGGCCCAACAGGAGGGCGTCGAAATCCGCAACTACGACGTCATTTACGAGACGATAGAGGACGTCCGGGCCGCGTTGGAAGGGTTGCTCGAGCCGGAAATAGTTACCGAGGTTACCGGTGCGGCGGAAGTCCGCCAGGTCTTCGGCGTTACGGCTGCCACGCGCGTCGCCGGCAGTATGGTCACGAGTGGCCGGGTGTACCGCGGGGCCCGCGTTCGCGTAAGGCGCGACGGCGACGTCATCCACGAGGGCCACATCTCGTCGCTGCGCCGTTTCCGCGACGACGCCAAGGAAGTCCAGCAGGGCCTGGAGTGCGGCATTCAAATCGGCGGGTACGGCGACGTCGAGGAGGGCGACGTTATAGAGATATTGGAAGACAAGAAGATAGCCCGCCGGCTGGAACGTAAATAAGAGCCATGCCAAGGCCGTATCTCGCGCTCCTCACGGTGACGGTACGCCTTGAGGGCGCCAAGAGTCTTAAAGATAAACGGATGGTCGTCCGTAGTTTGAAGGACGGCGTTCGTTCGAAGTTCGACGCAGCCGTGGCCGAAATCGACGGCCTGGACGAAGTTAGCCGTTCGGTTATCGCGTTCGGCGGTTTGGCGAGTTCCCGGCGCCGGGCCGACGTGCTGCTGGCGAAACTGGAAAACCACCTCGAGCGCCGCTTCGGCGACCTTGACCTAACTATATCCGGCGACATCGTAGAGCTTTAAATCGCCGTCCCCGGTGCGCCCGGGGGGTGTGGAACGTGCAAGACGGTAATCGAATAGCTCGCGTCGAGCGTTTGATAAAAAAAGAGGTCGCGGACATCCTGGCATCCCGGGTCACCGATCCCGCGATCCGCGGCGTTACCATTCTGTGGGTCCGCGTCACGCGCGACTTGCAATTCGCCGACGTATACGTTAGCGTATTCGGCGACGAGAAGGAAATCGCCCGCGGCCTGGCCGCCCTGGAACGCTGCCGTCCTTTCGTTCAGAAAGAGATAGGTCCCCGCGTCCGATTACGGCGCACCCCTCACGTCCGGTTTCGCCTGGACAAGGAATACCGGTCAGCAGTCCGCGTTTTCGAGATTCTCAAAGAATTGGAAATCGATGAGACATCCGGCGGCGACGAAAATAACCCCGGTTCTTAAGGCGGCGCGGCGGGTCGTTCTCGCGACGCACGCCGAGCCGGACGGAGACGCCGTCGGAAGCGTTCTCGGCCTCGCGTACGGCCTTCGGGCCTGGGGCGTCGAGGCCGCTATTTGGCCCCTGGAACCCCCGCCCACCCGCTATTGTTTCCTCCCCGGATTCGACGAAGTTGAAAACGCCCGAGCTTTCGCCTGGCGGGACGGGGACGTCGCCGTGGCCCTCGATAGCGCCGATTTGGGCCGGCTGCCTTCCGAAGTGGCCTCCTTCGCCGAGGCCGGGGGAACGATTATCGACGTCGACCACCACGCTTCCAATCGCGGCTTCGGTTCGATGGATTGGGTGGAGCCGGCGGCTCCGGCCACCGCCGCGCAGGTATGGGAGCTTTTGGGCGCGACGGGAGGCGATTTCCCCGCCGAGGCCGCTCTATGCTTGTACGTCGGCCTCGTGACCGATACCGGCAACTTCACTTATTCCAACACGAACGATTGGGCCTTCGAGATGGCCGCGGACCTGGTTCGACGGGGGGTGTCTCCGTCGGACGTCGAAAGCGACCTCTACCGCCGATACCCGCTCGCCTATATGAAGATACTGGGCGCGGCGCTCGGCGTGATGGAGCGCCGTGGCGGCGTCGTCTTCATGGCCGTGACGCAGGAAGCCTTGCGGCGTGCGGGGGCGGAGATCCAGCAGACCGAAGGGCTGGTGGACTACGCCCGTCGGGTGGAGGGGTGCCGGGTCGGCATCCTGTT
The DNA here is from genome assembly GCA_050117845.1 of Candidatus Zixiibacteriota bacterium. Classification (GTDB taxonomy): domain Bacteria; phylum RBG-13-66-14; class B26-G2; order WVWN01; family WVWN01; genus WVWN01. The sequence continues at coordinate 39,321 of JASFLY010000009.1, read as the reverse complement.
TCGGGAAGTGGAGGGCGGCGTTCGGATATCATTCCGGGCCGCGGAGGATCTGGACGTGAGCGGCTTGGCGCTGGCGCGGGGCGGCGGCGGCCACCCGGCGGCGGCCGGGTGTTTCGTGGCCGGCCCCTTGGCGGAAGTCCGGGACGCCGTTCTCGCGGAGGTGGAGGAATGGTTAAAATCGAAACCGGCGGCCTGATAAACGTCGACAAGAGCCGGGGGCCGACCTCCCACGACGTGGTGGATATGGCCCGCCGGGCTCTGGGAACGAAGAAGGTCGGCCACGCCGGGACCCTCGACCCCGCGGCCCACGGCGTGCTCCCCTTGCTCTTCGGCCGCGTTACGCGGCTGGCCCGCTTCTTTTTGGGGTACGATAAAACGTACCGCTTCGTCGCGAAGCTGGGCGCCGAGACCTCGACGGGCGACGACGAGGGGGAAGTCCTGTATAAAAGGAAAGTGACCCCCGCGGTTTACGAGGCGCTGCCGGCGGTGGCGCGGTCCTTCGTCGGCGAGATAATGCAGGAGGTCCCGAAGTTCTCGGCGGTCAAACACGATGGCGAGCCGCTTTACAAAAAAGCGCGGCGGGGCGAGGCTGTAACGGCGCCCACCCGCGTGGTTACGATTAAACGGCTGGAAATCGAAGAGGCCGAGGACCCGACGTTCACGGCGTACGTCGAGTGCGGCGGCGGGACTTATATCCGCGCGCTCGCCCGGGACATAGGCCGGAAACTCGGCGTCGGCGCCTACGTCGTGGACTTGACCCGCCTCGCCGTAGGCCCCTTTCGGATCGAGGACGCGGTGCCCCAGGTCGAAGTGGAAGCGGGAGATATCGAAACCATCCTCCGGCCGCCGCATTTTATCCCGGCCGACGGCCTGCTCCCGGACCTGCCGTCCGTGACGCTTACGGCCGGCGAAGGCCGGGACGTCGTCCACGGCCGCCCGGTAACGTCCCGGGACGCGTTCCCGGCCGACACCGCGGTGCGCCTCGTTACGGCGGAAGGCCGCTTACTAGGCATCGGCCTGGCGGCCGGTGACCTCATCAAACCCGATACGGTAATCGTTAAACCCGAGGAACTCGGGGGTTAGTAAATGCCCGACGATAGACGCGTCGACCTGCATATGCACAGCTCCTATTCGAGCGACGGCCAATACCCGCCCGCCGACCTCGTCCGCTTCGCCGGGGAGGCAGGGCTGGCGGCGATAGCCCTTACCGACCACGACGAGGTTTCGGGCCTGCCGGAATTCATGGCCGCCGGGAAGGAGAAGGGAATTGAAACCGTCCCCGGCGTCGAGTTCACGTGCGACCTCGGCGAACGGTGGGTCCACATACTCGGGTATTTCATCGATTGGGAACACGAGGCCATTACGCGCGCCATAGACGATTTGACCGCGGCCCGCATCCGTCAGGCGGCGGGGCGCCTCGGCCGCCTTCGGGAGTTGGGCATCGTCGTCGACGAGGTGAAGCTGGCCGACGAGGCCCGGGGGCAGCCGCCCGTCGGGCCGGTTATCGGCCGGGTGGTCCTCAACGACCCGGTGAACGACGGCCATCTCCTACTCGAGGAACTCCGGCAACCGCCGAAGGCCACGGCGCCGTATTTCCACTTCGACCGGGACCTCCTATCCCACGGTAAGCCGGCGTATTATCCGGTCGAGCGGATGTCTCCGGCCCAGGCCGCGGCTGTGATGCGGGCGGCGGGCGGCGTCGCCGTCTTCGCCCACCCGGGAGACCGCTTCCGTTTGCCGCAGGACGAGGGGATTTTCGTCGAGCTCGCGGCCGAGGGGTTGGGCGGCATCGAGTGCTACTGCTCCTACCACACCGAGGAGCAGGGAGAGCAGTTCGAGGAACTCGCCCGGCGCCTTGGCCTGGTGCCCACCGCCGGTTCCGACTTCCACGGCCCGGCCGTGAAGCCCCACGTCAAGATGGGCGACATTACCCACAATCCCTACTCGCTGGTGGACGAACTGCGGGAACGGCGCCCGACGGAGGCCGCGGAGTGAAGCGACTCCTGACGCTATCGCTTTTCCTGGTTGCGTTGGGGGCCGCGGCGGCCGGACAAGGGCCGCTCGTCGTTTCGGCGTACGGCCCGGCGGAAGCTCCCCCCGGGGGCGACGTTTATTACCTGGGCCGCGTCGGCGAGACCCATGTTTATTGCGGTAGTAGAGGCCGCCCGGCCGGTACCGCCCTCCTTCCCGACTCGGCGGGACGTTTCTATTACCGGGTCGAAGGAGTAGCGCCGGAGGCCCTCACGCCCTTCGGCGACGTGTTGTTCGAGGACGCCGGCGACGTCCTGCTTTCCCGGAGTTACGGCATGGTTTACGGCCGGCCCGTCAAGGATATCCCCGGGCCCTGGCGCCGCCTGACGCCGGCCCGGCCTGCCGACTTCGCGGTTCCGACGCCCCGCCCCGAGATCAACCTCGCCGACGGCCGCATCCAATACATCCTCAGCCGTATAAAGGCCGAAGATATAAACCGAGACCTCGCCGACCTCACGGCCATACCTACCCGTTATTCGTTTTCGCCCCGCCTGGCCGACGCCGCGGAACTTTTGTGCGAGCGGTTGGAATCGCTGGGTCTATCGCCCCACTACGAGAACTTCGTAACCGCCCACGACTTCGATTCGTGCTTCTTTTTACCGGGGACGCGCACCGGGTGGCTCGTCGGCTCGTCCGGTTTGATATTGCACACCGACGACGGCGGCGGCAGCTGGGTCGTGCAGGCGAGCGGGACCGAGGACGAGCTGGTCGACGTCTTCTTTTACGATGACACCTTCGGGTGGATCGTGGGCGCCAACGGGACGGTACTCCGAAGCACCGACGGCGGCCTGACCTGGCGGCTGCAACCGCCCCCCACCGAACTCCACCTGACCGGCGTACACTTCGCCGACTCGGCGGAGGGGTGGGCCTGCGGGACCGGAGGCGTCATCCTGCATACGACCGACGGCGGCGCGAACTGGGAAACTCAACCCAGCGGCATGACCGACACGCTGTTCGAAATACAATTCCTGGATAATCTGCGGGGCTACGCCGTGGGGTGGCACGGCGAGGTGCGGAGCACCGACGATGGCGGCGTCACCTGGACGCGGCGCCGTACGCCCTTCTCGGATCCGCAGACGCCGGCGGAAGTGGTGGAGCTTACGGGCCTGAGTTTCGTGTCGGCCGACGAGGGTTGGGTCGTCGGCAATAATTACGACGTGATCCTCCACACGGAGGACGGCGGCGGAACCTGGGACGTCCAGCGCTACGACGTTGCGGACGGCGAGTATCTGGGCGCGGTGCAGTTCACGGATGACCTCCGCGGCGTGGCCGTGGGCGGCGACGACGGGGCCGTGCTCAGGACCACCGACGGCGGGGCCACCTGGCGTAGTGTCGATACCCCCGCCGAGTTCCCCCTGACCGGCGTTTCGTTCGCCTCGGCGAATGAGGGTTGGGCGTGCGGGTACGGCTCGTGCGTCGACTACACTTCCGACGGCGGCGCCACGTGGGTCAGCCGGCGCGACAACCTGCCCGAGGAACTCGGGTGGGACAACGTCGTATGCGACATACCGGGCGGGAGCGAAGGGGACGAGCAGTACCTGGTAGTGGCCCACTACGATAGCATCTCCGACGAGCCCCGCGAGTTGGCCCCGGGCGCGGACGACAACGGGTCGGGGGTCGTCGCGGCGCTGGCCATCGCCCGGGCGCTGGCCGACGTGGACCTCGAGCGCACCGTCAGGATCGTCTTCTTCGCGGGCGAGGAACAGGGACTCGTCGGCAGCCGCGATTACGCCCGGAAGGCGAAGGCCCGCGGCGACGATATCCGGGCGGTGTGGAATATGGATATGGTCGGGTACGTCGGCGACGGCCCGGACGACTCGTTCCTGTTTTACAACGACGATTCCGAATGGATGTACAGGGCCGCCTCGGAAGCGCGTCGCCTTTACGTCCCCGAACTCTCGTTCACGGGGGATAACGACCCGTTCCGCGTAAACAGCGACCACGCGTCCTTCTGGCAGGAGGGCTTCGCGGCAACGTACCTGTACGAGGACTCGTCGTACGGCGTTTATCCCCATTACCACAAAACGACCGATACGATGGACCATCTCTCTATCCCGTTCGTCGCGATGAACGCGCGGTTGGGCGCGGCGACGCTGGTCGGATGGGCGGGCCTTGCGGACACGGGGCCGGTACTCACGCTCGGCGACGCCCGCGTTTACCCCAACCCGTATAGGCCTTCGACGGCGGCCGGGGGCGTAACCTTCGACCGCGTTCCCTCGGACGCGGGGATCGCCGTTTACGATTTGGCCGGCGCACTCGTGGCCGAGGGCAGGCCGGACTCCGGCGGGACGTGGGTTTGGCCCGCGGCCGTGGCTTCCGGCGTGTACTTCTATATAATCGAACGGGAAGGCGAGACGTTTACGGGGAAGGTGGCCGTTGTCCGGTAAGGATTTTCCTAAATCAATAGCGGTAATCGACGTCGGCACCAATACGGTGCTTTATTTATTTATGGCCCTGGAAACGGGGGGCCGGCCGGCTGTCGTCGAGGAGGATATGGCGTCGACGCGGTTGGGGGCCGGCCTTGGCCGGAACGAGATATCGGCCCAGGCGGTCGAGCGGACGGCGGCGGCGGTGACGGCCTACGTCGCACGGGCTCGGCAACGCGGCGCCGACGAGGTTAAAATAGTCGGGACCGCGGCCTTGCGCCGGGACGACCTGCGTCGGGCGTTCGAAAGGGCCCTGGGGCCCCTCCCGGCCGCGGCGTTCGAGGTGCTGTCTCCGGAAAAGGAGGGCGCCCTCGTACTCCTAGCCGGCCGTCGGAGCCTCCCCCTATCCACGGGGCTATTGACGGCGGTCGACGTGGGAGGGGGGAGCGCCCAGATAGCGCGGGAAACGGGACCGGCGGGAGGGGCGGCCGTCCGCAGTTACCCTATAGGTTGCGTTGCCGTAACCGAACGGTTTCTGGGAGAAACGGCCGGCGACGCCGACGCGTGGGATCGGGCGGCGCTTTTTATTCGGGGCCAACTCGCCGACGTGCGGCCGGCCGCGGGCGACGTTATCGTTACGGGGGGGACGGCGACGGCCGCGGTGGCGGTGGAACTCGGCATGGGGGAGTACGACGCGGACGAGATACGCGGCCGGACCGTAAGCGCGGTGGGCATTGCCTCTCTGGGACGGCGCGTCTACGATATGCCGGTGGCCGAACGGCGCCGCCTCGCGGGGATGCCGCCGGCGCGGGCGGATATTTTCCCGGCGGGGGCGCTGGCCGTCGCGGCCGTACTCGAGGCCCTTGGGGTCGCCGAGGCCGTCGTATCCGTCCAGGGCGTACGCTTCGGCGTGGCGTACGAGTGTTTCGGGGATATAGGTTAAAAGGGGAGAGGGGGGCTTACTCGTCCTCGCCGGGGGAGGCGGGGGGAATCGGGGCCCGGCGGCCCCGGAGTTTTTCTTGCAATACGTAAAAACCAAAGCGCGAATCGACGAAGAGGTATCTCCGCCACAAGCGCCCGGGTTCCTGCGTAAAGCGGTACAACCATTCCAGGCCGCAACGTTGCATCCAGCGCGGCGCCCGCTTTACGGACCCGGCGGCGAAGTCGAAGGCCGCGCCCACGCCCACGCCCACCGGTATTCGAAGTTTTTTTCTTACGGTTTCCAGCCAAAGTTCCTGTTTCGGCGCTCCGAACGCCGCGAAAAGTATATCCGGCTTTGCATTCGCGATCCGAGACAGCGTTTCTTCGTCCTCGGCGAGTTCTTCCCACGACATAACGGGCGGCGAGTAAGCGCCGACCACTTGCAGTTTCGGATGGCGCTCCGTCAACACCCGGGCCGCTTCCTCGGCGACCCCCGGCCCGGCCCCCAGGTAGAAGACCCGGTATCCTTTCTCGGCCGCCCGAGGCGCCGACGCCATAAAGATGTCCGCGCCTGCGACGCGCTCCTTTACGGGGGTGCCCAGAAAGGCGAGCGCCCACCGAAGCGGCACGCTGTCGCAGGTGACGAGGTCGGCCCGGCGGTATACCTCGCGGAACACGACGTTCTTGCGCAGGAGCATCAGGTGGTCGACGTTGGCGGTGACTATGGTGCGGGGTTTCCGCTCGGCCACGAAGCGGTCGATTATGTCGAGCGTCTCCTCCATCGAGACGTTATGGATGGCGGTATCCATTATCGGATAGCGCTCGAATTCGAGTTTAGCCGTCACCTGTTCCTATCTTTCCAGCCGTTCCATAAGGTCCGTAAAAACAACGCGGAAAAAGCGGTAGGTATCCGCGGGTACGTTTATCTTGCTCTTCTCGTCGCCGTAAATGGTGGGAACGGTTACGTGTCTTATCCGGGCGCCGGCCCGGGCGGCCTTTATCAGTATCTCGGACTCGAGGTCGAACCCCCGGCGCACGAGCGGCAGTCCGTCCACGGCGGCCAGCCGCATCGCCCGGTAACCGGTCTGGCTGTCCCGAATAAGTCGGCCGGCGAGCATCGAAATAACCGCGGACGTAAAAGTGTTCGAAAATACCCTCTGCGGGGGCATACCGCGCAGGTTTTTCGTTCGAGTCCCGATGACGATATCCGCGCCCCGGGCCAGGGCCGCGAGCATCGCCGGTATGACGGCCGGGTCGTGTTGGCCGTCCGCGTCCAGCGTGACCACCGCCTCGAAACCCCGCCGACGGGCCTCGGCCAGGCCGGCCATCAAGGCTGCGCCCTTGCCCCGGTTCGGCTCAAGCCGTAGAACGGCGGCGCCGGCGCGCCGGGCCTCGTCCCCAGTACCGTCGGGGGAGCCGTCGTCGACGACTATCACGTCGGCCAGATAAGGCAGTACCGCCTCGACGACCCTTCCCACCCGACCTTCTTCACGGAAGGCCGGGATAATGGCTATGGCCTTCACCGTTTCGATTTTACAAGTATAATATAACCCCGTAAAAGAGGAAAATCAAAATAACCGCCGCCCCGGCGAGGCGGGGGATCATGGCCCGCGGCCCCGCCGCCCGGCGCTGGTTCACGCCGGCGAGGAGGAGCGTTAAACCGACCAGAGCGGTTAAAAGGCAAAGCGAAACCACCGCGAGGTATTTGTTTCCGTTAATAAAAAGAACCGCGAGTATGGAGGCCGCCGCCAGGGATCCCGCCCATTTGTTCAACGGACCGCTATCCCCCGACAGGAGTTTTCCCGCCGCCGCCCCGGCCAGTATAGCCGCCGGAACCGCCGCCCCCAGCCACAGCGGCGGTTCGAGGGGCATCGGCGCATAGTCGATGGAGGAAGTGGGCGCGAAGTTGAACAGCGCGAGCGTGAATACGAAAAGGCCGGCGTAAAAACTCCCTCCCGGCGTTTCCTTCCCGTACAGGCAACCGGCCCCGGCCAAAGCGGCGACGGCCGCGATGCCGAATCCCAACGGGTCCCAGAAAAGCATGGCCGCGGCGTCGGCCGCTACCCGTTTCAGGAGTAACGTGGCGTTCCCGTAAACGGAAGGCGACGCGTTCAGCGCCGTCCTAACGTGGCCCAGGATTTCGCCCGTACGGACGTATTCCACCGTGGCGGCCGCGACAAGTACTCCCGCGAACGCCGGCAACCACGCGAAGGCGGCGGCGCGCCGTCCCGCCCCCCGCGCCGCGCGGTAAACCGAAACGGCGAGATAAAACGCGGCCAGCGCCAGGGCAGTGGCGTCGAAGGCGGCGGCGACGCCGGCCAGCGCGCCCGCCCATAATAAGTGAGAGGTCCGTCCGTTCAGTCCTGAACCTTCGCCGAAGTAAACGAGGGAGAACGCGCCGGCGAAGGCCGCGTAGGTAAGGTTCGGGAAAAACACGGAAGAGATAATGGATACGGGGAGGACGGCCCAAATAAAGGCCGCGGTTATCGCCCCGGCCCGACCCGCCAGTCGATACGCCACCAACGCCACGGCGGCGGTTACGGCCGCGCTCGCCAGCGCCGGCCCCACGGCCGGGGGGAAGCCCAGCCGCCAGGTATAACCGAAGCGCAAAAGCGCCGCACAAAGCGTTATCGCCGCGGCCGCGGCGACGGGGAATCTCTTCAAAACGGACGTGTTCCTTTTGGTTAACGGCGAACCGTAGAGCTTATTCTCCGGCGCCACAGCATTTCTTGTATTTCTTGCCCGAACCGCAGGGGCACGGGTCGTTCCGTCCCACCTTGGGGTTTTGCCGCACTACCGTCCGATGCTGCTGTTCTTCGGGCGAGTTGGCGTACGCCTCGCGGGGCTTCCGGGCCCGGGACGAGAGCGCCTCGAGTTCCGGATGGACCGTTCGAACTTCCGCCGGTTGGGGAGTCCGGCCTTCCCGGCCCACGTGCACCCGGAATATCTTGGACACCGTCTCCTCGTCGACCCGGCCCAGCAGCTCCTCGAACATGTTGTAAGCTTCGCGCTTGTACTCGACGAGCGGGTCGAGTTGGCCGTAGGAACGCAACGTAATACCCTCGCGGAGTTCGTTCATTTCCGTGAGGTGGTCCTGCCAGTTCTCGTCGAGCGTGGTGAGCATGACGAAGCGTTCTATTTGGCGCAGGAGGTCCGGCCCGTAGGCTTCCTCCCGGCGGTCGTAGGCTTCGGTCACCGCCTCCATGATGACGTCGACGATGGCGTCGGCGTCGCCGAGATCTTCCAGTTGCCCCACCGTTATTTCGGCCGGGAAACGGGAACGCACCCAGGAGACGATGCGGGGAATGTCCCACTGCTCCGCCGTCATTTCCACCGGCGTGCAATCCGCGACCTCGTCCTCCAGCTGGATTCGGATGAGTTCGAAGATGTCGTCGCGGAGGTTGTCGTTGTGCAGGATCTGGTTGCGGAGCTGGTATATTATTTGGCGCTGGCGGTTCATCACGTCGTCGTATTCGAGGACGCGCTTGCGGATGGTGAAGTTCTGTTCCTCGACGCGACGCTGGGCCCGTTCGATGTTCTTGGTTATCATCGCGGCCTCGATGGGTTCGCCTTCCTCCAGGCCCATCCGGGTAAGGATGCCGGCGATGCGGTCCGAACCGAAGAGGCGCATAAGGTCGTCCTCGAGCGAGAGGAAGAAGCGGGTCGAGCCGGGGTCGCCCTGGCGGCCCGAGCGGCCGCGCAGCTGGCGGTCGATCCGCCGCGCCTCGTGGCGTTCGGTCCCGACGATATGGAGGCCGCACGGCACGTCCTTGCGGCAGGTGTCGGCCCAATCCGGGTGGTCCGGCTGATAGTCCCCCGGGCCGTTTATCAACGCGCAGTTGCGGCACTGCAGTACCTCGGCCGCGAGTTTGATGTCGGTCCCGCGGCCCGCCATGTTGGTGGCGATGGTGACCGCGCTGACCTGGCCCGCGTCCCGGACTATTTCGGCCTCGCGCTGGTGCTGTTTGGCGTTCAGGACGTTGTGCGGGATGTTCCGCCGTTTCAGCAAACGCGAAATGGTTTCCGAGACGTCCACCGTAACGGTGCCGACGAGCACCGGCCGGCCGCATTCGTGCATCCGCACTATTTCGTCTATAATGGCGTTATATTTCTCGCGCTTCGTCCGGAATATTACGTCCTGGCTGTCGACGCGGCGGATGGGCTCGTTGGTCGGGATGACCATGACGTCGAGTTTGTAGATGTCGAAGAATTCCTGGGCCTCGGTTTCCGCGGTACCGGTCATGCCGCCGCGTTTCTTGTACATGCGGAAGTAGTTCTGAATCGTAATCGTCGCGAGCGTCATGGTCTCGCGCTCGATATCGACGCCCTCTTTCGCCTCCAGCGCCTGGTGCAGGCCGTCGGAGTATCGGCGGGAGGGCATGAGGCGCCCCGTGAACTGGTCGACGATTACGACGCGGTTGTCCTTGACGACGTACTCGACGTCCCTCTCGAATAATAGATAGGCCCGCAGCAACTGGCTTATGTTGTGGAGCTTCTCGTTCTTCGCCTCGTACTCCACGCGTAACTGCTCGCGGAGTTTTTCCTTCTCCTCTTCGGAGCTTTCTTCGTCGCCCTCGATTTCGGAGAGGCTCGTTTCGATGTCCGGGACCTCGAACAGCCCCGGGTCGGAGGGGGACAGGAATTCCCGGCCCATGTCGGACAACTCGACGGCGTGGCCTTTTTCGTCCAGCGAGAAGTAGAGCTCTTCGGCGACCTCGTGCATCTTCTTGTCGCGCATTATCTCCATCTCGAGGCGCTGGACTTCTTTCTTCAGCCGGGGGTCCTCGTACAACTTCAGAAGACGCCGATTCTTGGGGGTCGATTTGGCGACCTTCAGGAGGTTGTAATAAGCTTCGCCGTCTTCGCCCTCTTCCAGCAGCCCCTCGGCGTCGTCCATCAATTCCGCCGACAAGGCTATCTGTTTGCGCACGAGGCGTTCGACGAGCGGTTTGAACTCGTTGTAGTTGTGCGCGAAATCCTTGCGGCTGGGGCCGGAGATGATGAGCGGCGTCCGGGCCTCGTCGATGAGGACGCTGTCCACCTCGTCGATGATGGCGTAGGCGTGGCCGCGCTGGACCTGCTCCTCGGCCCGCAAGGCGACGCCGTTGTCGCGCAGGTAGTCGAAGCCGAACTCGGAGTTCGTCCCGTAGGTGACGTCTTTGTTGTATTGTTCGCGGCGGTCCTTGGGGTACATCCCGGACTGGATGCACCCTACCGATACGCCGAGGTATTCGAGCAGGTGGCCCACCCATTCCGCGTCGCGCCGGGCCAGGTAGTCGTTGACGGTGATGAGGTGGCAGCCGTCCCCGGCCAGTGCGTTGAGGTAGAGCGGCAACGTCGCGACGAGGGTTTTGCCCTCGCCGGTGGCCATCTCGGCTATCCGGCCCTGGTGGAGCGCGATGCCGCCGATGAGCTGGACGTCGAAGTGGACCATGTCCCAGGTCGTCGCGTGGTCGCTAACGTCCCAGGTCTGGCCCAACAGCCGCCGCGCCCCTTCCTTAACGGTGGCGAACGCCTCCGGGAGAAGGTCGCCCAGTTTCTCCTCGCGCCGTTCCCAGGCGTCCTTGCCGAACTGCTCGGCCTTGATGCGCCGTTCTTCCGGCGTCATTGTCCGGGGCAGGTGGCGCTCCATCATATCTTCCCACAGGGGGATGGGGACGCTCAGGTATTCGGCCAGCCGTTCCTCGACGTCCTCCGGGGAGATGTACTCCGGGAGTTGCTTGCGCAGGAATTCCTCCCGGTCGGCGCGGAGCTCTTCCCGGAACCGATCCGTCCGGGCCAGGAACTCCTCTTCCGGGAGGTCGCGGAGGGTTTCGTATACGGCGTTAATCTCGTCGACGACCGGCGACATCTTCTTGATGTCGCGGTCGTACTTGGTTCCGAATATTTTCGAGAGGATGCTCATGGTTATATTACACCACTACTTCGTAGTCGCAGTATAAGCACCGGTACCGTTTGCCCTCGCCCAGCTCGCCGAAGAGGGACTCGGTCCGGTCCAGGATGGGAGTGTACAGTTTTTGGAGGTATTTCTCGCCCGCGGTCACGCAGCGGGGGTTGGGGCAGTCGAGCGCGAGTTCCTCGCCGCGGATCTCTTTGGTCGGGATCTCCACGTCCACCAGGCCGAGCAGGACGGCCAGAAGCGCCATGCGCGCCGGGACGCCGTACCGCATCTGCTCGAAGTACCGAGCCCGGACGTCGTCGTCCACGTCGGGCGGGATTTCATCGACGCGCGGTAGGGGGTGCAGCACCAGCGCGTCCTTCGGCATCGACGCCACGATGTTTTTGTTGACGACGTACGACCCTTTAACTTTTAAATAATCGTCGGTCGAGAAGAAACGTTCCTGCTGAATCCGCGTGACGTAGAGGACGTCCGCCCCCGGCGCCGCCGTCGCGAGGTCCTCGGTCTCCTCTACCGCGGTGCCCAGTTCCGCCCGCAGGCGCCGTACGACGTGCCGCGGGAGCTCCAGCCCCTCCGGCGCCACGCAGACCAGCCGCGGTTTGAACGGCGACAGCGCCAGCGCTAACGAGCTGGCAGTCCGACCGTACCGGAGGTCCCCGGCCAGAACGACGTTCAGGTTGTCCAGCCGGCCGAATTCGCGCTTTATCGTAAGCAGGTCGAGGAGCGTTTGCGTGGGGTGGAGGTGGCCGCCGTCGCCGGCGTTGACGACGGGGACTTCCGAATAGAACGAGCAGGCGAGGGCCGCCCCTTCCGACGGGTGCCGGATGGCGATGGCGTCCGAATACTTATCCACGGTGCGTACGGTGTCGGCCAGGGATTCGCCTTTGGACACCGAAGACGCCCGGGCGTCGGCGAAACCCAACGTTTTCCCGCCCAACCTTAGCATTGCGGCATCGAAGGATAAACGCGTACGGGTCGACGGCTCGTAGAACAGCGTGGCCAGGATTTTCCCTTCGCCGACGGTCGTGCCCTCGCGGGCGAGAGGGACCATGCTTTCGGCCACGTCGATGAGCTTCGCCAGGCTCTGTTTGGACAGCCGGGAAATGTCGATGAAGTGTTTCATGGCGTTTACCTTTTTAGGACGCGCGGACGAGTCGCCCGTCCCACACGACCGGCCGGCCGCCGACGAAAACGGCGTCGACGGACCCCCGCACGTCCCATCCCTCGAACGGCGTGTTCTTGCCTTTCGAGTGGAAATCGGCGGAGCGAACGGTTCTCCGGGGTATCGGGTCGAATACGGTAACGTCGGCCCGGGCGCCGGGCGCCAGCGTACCCCTTCCTTCCAGGCCGAGGCGCCGCGCCGGACAGCTTGACATTAATTCTACCATACGAGAGGGCGAAATTACACCAGGAAGTACGAGGTACGTAAATACCAGATAAAGCGCCGTTTCCAGCCCCACGACGCCGAAGGGGGCGCGGTCGAATTCCTTGTCCTTCTCGGCGGGCGTATGGGGCGCGTGGTCGGTGGCGATGCAATCGACGGTCCCGTCCACGAGGCCGGCCACCATCGCTTTCCGGTCCACCTCGTCGCGGAGCGGCGGATTCATCTTCGTGTCGCCGTCGAATCCCGTCACCGCGTCGGTCGTCAACAACAGGTAGTGGGGCGTCGTTTCACAGGTAATATCCAGGCCCTCGGCCTTCGCGCCCCGGATGTGCGCGAGCGACGCCGCGGTGCTTACGTGGGCGATGTGGAGCTTACCGCCGGTGTGGCGGAGGAGGGCGATGTCCCGGGCGATCATCGTTTCCTCGGCCTCGCCCGGGATGCCGGCCAGGCCGATGCGGCTGGCGACCGGCCCTTCGGTCACGGAGCCCCCGTTGGCCAGGGGGTAGTCCTCGGAGTGGGCGACGAGCGGGAGGTCGAAATCGGCGGCATACTGGAGGGCCGCCACCATTATGTCGCTCGAGACTACGGGGACGCCGTCGTCCGATATCGCGACGACGCCGGCCTCCTTCAAGCTGCCTATCTCCGATAAACTGCCGAAGCCCTTCAGCCCCTCGGTGACGGAACCGACGGGGAAGACGTGGGCGCAGGACGCGGTCCTGGCCCGGGAGTGCACGAACTCCACGACCGCCGGGTTGTCCATAACCAGGAAGGTATTAGCCTTGGCGCACACCGCCGTGAAGCCGCCCATAACGGCGGCGCGGGTCCCGGTGGCGATGGTTTCCTTGTCCTCGCGCCCCGGTTCCCGGAGGTGGACGTGCATGTCGATGAGGCCCGGGAAGACGTACTTGCCCCGGGCGTCGACGACCGCGGCCCCCGGGGGGGGCGCCAGGCCCCGGCCCCGGCCGGCGACGACGCCGTCTTCGACCAGGATATCCTCTTCGGATTCCCCCGTCGCTTCGACGACGGTGCCGCCCGCTATCAGGATCTTTGAGTTGTCCGGTGCCGGTATCATTTCGTTTATTATATATTAATCAACGTCGCATTTCAAACCGCGCCGCGGATACTCCTTGCCTCGACCGGGAGGGGGAGGGGCGGGGGTTAAAACGCGTACGGTTTGGCCACGTACGCCCGGATTTTGAGGTCGAAGAAGCGGTTCGACGGGACGGCCCTGACCACGGCGGCGGTGTCGGCGCCCCGGCCCGTGCCCGCCACGCACATGACGTCCTCGGGGGGCACCAGGCCCGCATCCGCCGCCATCATGGCTATTTCCGCCACGACCTTCGTTCCCTCGCCCAGTACGCGCAAGGCCGACGCCACCAGCGTCTCCTGGTCGCCGCCCGTTTTGTCCTTTATCGCCCGGCCGAGACTGCGGAAGACCATCGTGCCGGTGAGAACCCGCGCCCCGGCGGCCTCCAGTTCCGCCCGCGCTTCGTCGGGGAAACTCTGCCGGCCTTCCTCGCCGAAACCCGTATTGTGGGTCACGACGACGAGTTGTATGTCCTCCCCGGCGACGGCGTCGCGGGCGACCTTCGCCGTCTTCCCGATCGTGGAGGCGACGACGAGGTAGCGGATGCCGTGCTCCCGGCAGCCGGCCACCGCGGCCTTGACCGTATCTCCCGTAAATTCCGGGCCCGTGCCGTCGTACGATTTCACGTTATTCTCCTTTCCCGGCGCGGCGCGCCGGCTCGAGTTTTAGGATGCGGAGGACGCCGGTCTTCTCGAATTCCCCGTAATCGCAAAGGATATAAGGACGCGGGGCAAATAGCGCGGCGAACTCGGCGTTGGGGCGCCCCCGGTCGCGGGCGAATATTACGCCGTTCCCCGGTCCAATATCGTTCGGCGCGGGCCCCGGGCAACGCTCCGCCGGGGCTATGAAGACGATGGCCGAACGGACGTCCCACTCCTCCAACGCCCGACTCAGGTACGGCGTGACCCAGGGCCGGGCGCCATCGGGAAAAGCCCGATAGTCGCTATACACGGGCGTAACGCGGATGAAATACGGGACCGTGCCGGCCAGGAGGGCCAGCGTCAAAGCGGCGGCCGCGGTGCCGGGGCGGGAACCTCGCTTGTCCGCCAGATACGCCGGCAGTTTAATCAGTCCCCACCCGCCGATGACCAGCGCCGCGGGCAAGACGCCGTAATAGAGCCTGGCGCCGTAGGCCACGCCGGCGTCCGGTACGAAGGCGTAGAGACACACCGTGGCTATAGCGACCGCGTATAGCAGCCGGCCTTGACGCGGTATCTGTTTTATCAAAAATGGAAACAGCATCGGCGCGAACGATATCAGCGGCCACCCCGCGAAATCCGTGGCCGCGACCCAAAGGCGCCGAATCGAGAAAAGGGCCATTTCGCCCACGCCGGCGCTCGAGGCCACGCGGTACGCCGTCGGGAAGCGGAAGAAGTCGCCGCTCGTCACGTAATTATACAGGAGCAGCGGCGTTATTCCGATGATTAACCCCAGGGCGAAACACGCCGGCGAACGCCACGTTAACCTGTGGCGGAACGTATCGTACGCGACTACGGCGGCTACAGGTATCCCGGCGGCCAGCGCCGAGAGCGTCTGCGCCGCGGCCGCCGCTCCCAGAACCAGGCCGGCGACGAGCCAGGGGACGGGTTTGCCGGAAGGCCGGGCCGCGTCCACGGCCCACAGGGATAGCAGGAGTAGCAGGAGGAACGCCGGTTCCGGGAACAGCGAAGCGTTGTTGAAGACGGCGAAGGGCGAGGCGGCGTATAACAAGCACGCGACCAGCGCGGCGTCGGCGCCGAATAGACGGCGGCCGTAGCCGAACAGGACGAACGTCGTGATGACTCCCAGGAGCGGGTTCACGAGCCACCCGATGCCGAGGGCCTTGCCGCCGGCGAGGGCGAGCGGCCCGGCCGGCTCGGCCGCCGCGAACCAGCGCCCGCCGGCGACGCCGTCGCCTTCCCCGACGACGAAGTTGCCGGCCTCGGCGCCCCCGGCCTTGTCGGTTGCCGGCAGCTCGGCGGTGACGCGGCCCGCCGCGAATATCCGGGCCTGGAAATCGTATTCCCTCTCGGCCGGGGTGTGTCCCTCCCGGCCCAGCGGTCCGAAGGCGAGCGTGACGGCCAGGCCGCCGGAGATAACGGCCAATATCCCGACTACCCACCAGTCGCCCAGTTCCCGGCGGCACAGGTCGACGAACCGGAGCGCCGCCCGGCCGAGGGGCGCGGCCGCCGGAGCGAAACATAGAACCCCTGCCAAAAAGGCGGCGATTCTCAACACCGTCGACGGGGGGATGGCGGTAGTCCCGGGTGTATAGAGCAGCGCCGAGAAGCCCCGGCCGCTATCCAGAACCGCAAGCAGGTCGGCGCCCGGCGCCGTACGGCTGAGCGCGAACGCGGCCAGGCATCCGATCCCGGCTGCATATAGCTTCAGTGAACGCTTGTCCATTTATTCCTGGGGGGGAGGTTCGAGTCGATCGAAACGGGCGCCGGCCTCAAGCCGCCGGCCGGCCGCGAATCCGGCCGCGGCCATTTCCTGCTTCCCGGCGGGTTTTATCCGGACCAGGCGGAGAACGCCGGGCCGGCACGCCACGTCGATGCCCTCCTCGCCTACCGCGGTTATCGTCCCCGGCGCCGCGTCGACGTCTCCGCCGCCTTCCACCGGTGCGGCGTCGAGGATTTGGATGACTACTCCTCCCAAGGAAACCCGGGCGCTGAAGGCCGGGTGCAGGCCCCGAACCAGCCTGTCGAGTTCTTCGGCCGGCCGGCCCCAATCGACGGCCCGAGTCTCGGCGGTAATCTTGGGGGCGTGCGTCGCCCGGGCCGCGTCCTGGGGCGTGGGTTCGATTTCGCCGGCGGCGAGGCCCCGAAGGGTTTGCAGCACCAGTTTGGCCCCGGCGTGGGCGAGCCGGGGGGCGAGGGACCCCGCCGTGTCGCGGCCCAGGATAGGCATGCTTTTTTGCAGGAGGATATCGCCGGCGTCCATCTCGTCCGCGAGGCGCATCGTCGATACGCCGGTTTCGGCTAGGCCGTTAATTATCGCCCAGCTAATGGGGGCGGCGCCCCGGAGTTCCGGCAGCAGCGACGGGTGGAGGTTGACCGCTCCCCATCGTGGCAAGTCCCGGAGCCAGGTCGGGACGTAGAACGCGGACGCGACGACGACCAGCGCGTCGAGGCCGACTTTTATGCCGGGACAGCCTTCGAGTTCGGCGCGCGTCAGTTTCTGCGGTTGGAAGAACGGTACGCCGTTACGCGCGGCCCAGGTCTTGGCCGCCGGGGCGCCCGGGTCCAACCCCCGGCCGCGGGGCCGGTCGGGATTCGTAACCACGGCCATCACGTCGATGCCCCGGGCTTCGAGGAGAATGTCGAGCGTGGGGAGCGCGAATCCGGGAGTGGCGACGGCGACGACGCGCATCAATGGCCGCCTCCCTTCCCGAATAGAATCGGGATCGTCTTGAGGAATATCCGTATATCCATCGCCAGCGTTTGGTTGGCCAGGTAATAGAAGTCGAACTCCAAGGCGTCCTTGATGGGGCGGTCGGCCGAGCCGGCGATTTGCCACAGGCCGGTGATGCCGGGCTTGACCTCCAGGCGGTAGTTCTGCCAGGGTTCGTACTCGGCGGCCGACAATGCCATCTCCGGCCTCGGCCCCACGAGGCTCATTTGGCCCTTGATGACGTTGATGAGTTGAGCCGTTTCGTCGAGGCCGAGTTTGCGGAGTATCCGGCCCGCGCGCGTTATCCGAATATCCGTGCCTTCGCCCGGTGACGCCTGATACTTGGGCACGGTGGCGAACATCGTACGGAATTTATAGATATTAAATTCCCGGCGGCCGCGGGTGACGCGCTTCTGTCGGAATACTATAGGTCCGCGCGAGTCGAGTTTTATCGCCACGAACATCGGCAGCCAGATGGGAGTCAGGATTATTATAAAGGCGGCGGCGACGAGCTTGTCCATCAGCCATTTGGTGAAACGACGCCAGGGGCCCGGGCCGCCGGCGGGGAAGCGGTAGTACTCCTCGCCTTCCACCATAACCTTGTCGCCCACCGGCGCTAGGGCCGGGAGGAGCGGCGCCGCGACGAGCGCCGGCGCCCCCGCGTCCCACGCTCCGGCGACGGCCTGCAATGCTTTATCCTTGGTCGAGGTTTCAGCGATAACGGCCAGGCCGTTCTCGAGCTCCCCCAGACGCCTCGAAAGGGCCACCTCGTCCCCGGCGAAATCGCAGAAGGAAAGGGAGGCCGCCGGGCTCTCTTCGAGGGTCCGGGCGAGATGCCGGGCCCTGTCCCCGGCCCCGACTATTACTACGGATTCGGCCATCGATACGTGGTCGCGTGCGGCGTACGGTTGCGTTGAGTTCCGCCCCGGAATTATAAGCGGCCGGGCGGCCCGGCGCAAGGGTAATATGGCCGACCTAATGCGATTGATATTTTGCTTGTCCGGCGCGCCCGATTACCCTATTATGAAACGAGTACATAAACGAAGCTCTTAAGTCAATCTGGAGCGTGCGAATTGGAATACCTTGCGGCATTAATCGCGGTAACGATAACGACCATCGCCAGCCTGATACTTATATGGTTCCTCGACCGATTTGAAAAAGATCCTATCTGGTTGTTAACGTTGGTTTTCTTGTGGGGCGCCGTACCTTCCGTCATTATATCTCTCGTCTTCGAAGTTTTAATGGGGTTGCCGCTCCCGTATCTCATGGACGCCTGGTCGGCGG
The DNA here is from genome assembly GCA_050117845.1 of Candidatus Zixiibacteriota bacterium. GTDB lineage: Bacteria > RBG-13-66-14 > B26-G2 > WVWN01 > WVWN01 > WVWN01. The sequence continues at coordinate 20,977 of JASFLY010000009.1, read as the reverse complement.
ACGTCTTTATGGGGTCCATCGTGGCCCCCGTAGTCGAGGAGTCCGCCAAGGCGCTCGCGCTCCTAGCTGTCTTCGCGCTGTTGCGGCACCACCTGGACGACATCCTGGACGGAATCATTTTCGGGGCGTTGGTCGGCATCGGCTTCGCCTGGGTCGAGGATATAATGTACTGCTGCGGGGCCGCGTCGGAAGGGGGCTTCGAGGCCCTGACTTTCGTTTTCGTGTTGCGCGTTTTCGTCTTCGGCCTCAACCACGCTTTCTTCACGGCCCTGACCGGTATAGGCTTCGGGATCGCGAAAGTCGTTCGAAGTTGCTGGCTCGGCGGCCTGGCGGTGATCTTCTTCTTCGCCCTCGGTATCGGCGCTCACTTCCTGCACAATACCCTGGTATCCGTCGCCGGGGACGCCGGCATCCTGGCGTCGGTTCTCGTCCACTGGTTCGGCGTCTTCGGCCTTCTGATCGTCGTGGTCATCGCCTGGTTCACCGAGTGGCACTGGATTAAGCGCGAGCTCCACGACGAGGTGTCGCGGGGCACCATCGGCGAGCGCGATTTCGTTCAGGTCTCGAAGTGGTTCGGCCGGGTCGGGTGGGAACTCCGTTTCCTGTTCGCGTTCGACTTCGGCGGTTTCTTTTACGTGCGCAGGTTATACAATCGCCTCGTTAAACTGGCCTTCCTCAAACGCAGTTACAAACGACGGCCCAAGGAAACGACGCTCCGACGCATTGACGAACTTCGCGAGCGCATAGTGCAAAGCCGACGCTAGGGAGACATACCGTGCCGTACCTTGTGGGCCTCCTGGCCGTTTCGGTTACCACCGCGGGGAACGTATTATTCATATGGTTCCTCGACCGTTTCGAAAAAGACCCCATCTGGTTATTGGCCCTCGTTTTCCTCTGGGGCGCGGTGCCGTCGATAATCATCGCCGGGACCCTTAACACCCTTTTCGCCTTTTCTTTCTACACCATGTTCGACCCGTACCTCGCGAGCGGGTTGACCGCCTCGCTCGTCGCCCCCCCGGTCGAGGAGACGGCGAAGGGACTCGCGTTGCTCCTCGTATTCGTCACCCTCCGCCACCGCTTCACCGACGTCCTGGCCGGGATCATTTTCGGCGCCATCATCGGCGCCGGCTTCGCCTGGGTGGAGGATATAACGTACATATTCCGGGAGTTCGAACGCGGAGGGATGGAGACGATGGCCGGCGTTTTCGTCCTCCGCGTCTTCATCTTCGGGTTGAACCACGCCTTCTTCACCGCGCTTACCGGCCTCGGCTTCGGCCTCGCCCGCCAGACTCGAGGTTGTTTTACGGGAGGCCTGGCCGTTTTGTCGTTCTTCGGCCTGGCGATGGGGGCGCACTTCCTCCATAATTTCCTGGTGTCGTTCTTCGGGAACGCGGGCGCTTTGCTATCTTTCCTCATCCATTGGGCCGGCGTTTTCGGCCTCCTGGTGGTCGTCGTCGTGGCGTGGATATACCAGTGGAAGTGGATAAAGGCCGAGCTTCGGGAAGAGGTGGAATTGGGCAACATCGGCGAACGGGATTACCGGCAGGTTTCGAAGTGGTTCGGCCGGCTGGGATGGGAGTTGCGCTTCCTGTTCGCTTTCGATTTAAAAGGATTCATGCGTATCCGTAAAATGTTTAACCAACTCGTCCATCTCGCGTTTTTAAAACGGAGTAACCGCCGCCACCCGGAAGAACGGACCGCCCACCGTATCGAGGAGGCCCGGTCCCGGATTATGTTCATCCGGCGGAAGTTCGTTTAGGCACGTGGGGACGGAGAAAGCGGGAGTTTATGCCTTTTATTATCGTCGAGGGACCGTCGTTGGCGATGGAAAACAAGAGGAAGTTGGTAAAAGGGTTAACGGAGGCGGCCGCGGCCGCGTACGAAGGTATGGGCGAAAGCAGCTTCGTCGTTCTGTTCCGGGAAATCAGCCAAGAGAACGTGAGCGTGGGTGGAACGTTGTTGAGCGACATGGCAGACGATTAGGTCGTCGCGCGAGTGGGGACCTTGCGGCCGGTGGAGTATTTCGCGTACGGGTCCAATATGGACCCCGAGGAGATGGCGAGGACTTGCCCCGGTTACGGTTTCGTGAGCGTGGCCGTACTCCGGGGTTACACGTTAACGTTCGATACGCGTACGTCGGACTGGCGGGGTTGCGGCGTGGCCGACGTCGAGCCCGACCCGGGGGGGGAAGTGTGGGGAGTCATATACCGCGTACCGCCGCCGGACCTCCCGGCCCTGGACAGGAAAGAGGGTTACCGGCCCGGCCGTCCCCATTCGGAGAGCGCGTACGTTCGGCGCGCGGAAACGGTGTGGTTGCCCGACGGCCCGGGGGAAGGGGAATCCCGGGTCGAGTTGTACGTCGTGGCCATGCCGGCGCCGTCGGCCCCGCATCCCAGCTCGGCCTATATGGGCCTCTTGCTTCGGGGCGCCCGCCATTGGGGTTTGCCCGGGAGTTATATAAAAAAACTCGAGCGCGTCCCTACGCTCGATTAGCAATAACGAAATTCACTCGCCGCCTTCCCGACGGAGGCGGTTTTTTATATCGTCCCCGCGAGGCGTAGGCGCCGGGCGAAGTCGCGGCGGATGCGTTCGCGGAGGGCGCGGTGTTCCGGCAGCGTGAGTTTCTCGTCCGAGTCGAGCGTGGCCTCCGCCTGCTCCCGGGCGAGTTCCAGCAAGTCCCTGTCCTCGACGATGGCGCGCAGGGCGAAATCCGGGAGGCCGTGCTGGCGCGTTCCCAGAAGCTCCCCCGGCCCGCGCAGGCCGAGGTCCGCTTCGGCTATCTCGAACCCGTCCGACGTCCGGACGAGGGTGTCGAGGCGGAAGCGGGCCTCCGGCGTTATCTTGTTCGAAGCGACGGCGATGAAATGTGCGGGGTGTTCCCCGCGGCCCACGCGGCCGCGTAGTTGATGAAGCTGTGATAGGCCGTAACGGTCGGCGTGTTCCACGATCATCACCGTGGCGTTGGGCACGTCGATACCCACCTCCACGACCGTCGTCGCGACCAGGATGTTGACGTCGCCCCGGCGGAAGGCCGCCATGACGGCCTCCCGGTCGTCGGCCGGGAGGCGGCCGTGGACGAGGCCGACCCGACAATCCGGGAATACTTCCGACGCGAGTTTCTCCGCCATGGCCGTCGCCGCCTGGAGCGAGGTCGTTTCGGACTCCTCGATTACGGGGTAGACGACGAACCCCTGCCTTCCGGCCGCCACTTCGCGCCGCAACAGCTCGAAGGCCTCTCGGTTTTTATTTTCCTTCAGGCAAAGCGTAGTCGTGCCGGCGCGGCCCGAGGGCAACTCGTCGATTATCGTCAATTCCAGGTCGCCGTAAACGTACAGGGCGAGGGTGCGGGGGATCGGCGTCGCCGTCATGACGAGGATGTTCGGGTTCGTGCCTTTCGCGACGAGGCGCTGGCGCTGGTCGACGCCGAAGCGATGCTGTTCGTCCACAACGGCCAGGCCCAGCCGCGCGAAACGGACGTTGTCTTCCAGAAGCGAGTGCGTGCCGACGACGAGCGACAGCGTCCCGTCGGCGAGCGCGGCCATGACCCGCTCCTTTTCTGCCGCCTGCGTGGTGGCGGTTAGGAGGCCGATGGGTATGCCGGCCGGCTCGAGGAGGGCCGAGGCCGTCCGGCCGTGCTGCCGCGCGAGGATCTCGGTGGGCGCCATCAGCGCCGCCTGGAAACCGGCTTCCGCCGTCGCCAGCATCGCTTCCAGCGCGACGACCGTTTTGCCCGAGCCCACGTCGCCCTGGAGCAGCCGGCGCATGGGCCACCCGGCCGCGAGGTCCCGGTCGATTTCGGCCAACGCCTTGTGCTGGGCGCCGGTGAGTTCGAACGGCAGTTGCAATCTATCGCGCAGAGAGCCATCGCCGTTCACGCGAACGCCGGCCTGAGTTAACTCCTGCCTCTTCTTGAGAAGTAGGCCGAGTTCCATCAAATAAAGATATTCGAAACTCAAGCGCCGCCGGCCGTGGCGTTGAGTTTCCATGTCGTCGGGGTAGTGCAGTTGCCGCAACGCTTCGCCCAGCGGCGGGAACGACGTGCGGTCCAGCACGGCCGCCGGGATCGGGTCGTCGACGGCGTCGGCCAAGGCGTCCAGGGCCTGGCGGGTGGCCTGTCGGACGGCGCGTTGGGTTAGGCCCGCCGAAAGGGGGTAAACGGGTATAATGCCGCCGAAGGACCCGGCGTCGGAGCCGCGGCCTATGACGTCGAACTCCGGGTTGACCAATTCCGGCGCCTGGTAGAATTTCAGTTTGCCGCTGGCCACGACGCGGTCGCCGGCTTCGATTTTGTCCGCGACGTACGGCGCGTTGAACCACTTGAGCAGGATGTCGCCGGTGTCGTCGGATAAAAGCGCCGTGACCAACGTCCGGCCCCGGCGCTTGCGCTCCAGCACTATTTCTCCCACCGTACCTTCGACCGTAACGTCGTCGCCGATATTGAGGTCGCCCAACGGCGTCGCGCGTGAGCGGTCGACGTAATCGCGCGGGAAAAGGTACAACAGGTCGCGAGCGGTGACGATGCCCAGGTTGGCCAGCGCCCGCGCTCGCGCCGGCCCCACTCCCTTCAGGAATTGGACGTTAGTATCGGCCTCGAGCGTTTTCTTAGGGGTCGGCCGAGTCGGTGTAGACGGGGCCGTTTTCCTTTCGAGTTCGTCGAGGAGCCGGGATGCCTGGGCGAGGCGTTCGGCCAACAGGTCGGGGCGCTCGTCCGCGAACAACGCGCCGATTTGTTCGAAGAGTCCCCGTTTCCTGTTATCCCGGCCGGCGGCGCGGATCCCCTCCGCGGCCCACTCGCGCATGCGGCCCTCGAGGCCCACCAGTTTTTCCAGGCCGTAATAGTCGAAAGCGACCGCCAGCTCGGTCGGCCGCCGCATCTTTGCGATTACTTGTGCGAGTTTATCGGTCACCGCAAAACGTCGTATCCGAGGGATTCGAATAGCTTCGTCAAACGGAAGAGCGGGAGGCCGACGACGTTGAAGTAATCGCCGTCGACCCTTTCGACCAACAGCGACCCGCGCCCCTGGATGGCGTACGCGCCGGCCTTGTCCGCGGGTTCGCCGGTCTCGACGTAGTAAGCGATTTTATCCGGCGATAACGGCGCTATGCTTACCTCGGTCGCTTCTACGTCGCTAATTTCCCGGCCGCCGGCGGCGTCCAGTAGCGCCAGCCCCGTGAAGACCGTGTGGGTCCGTCCCTGGAGGATGCCGAGCATACGGCGGGCGTCGGCGTCATCTTTCGGTTTGCCGTATACCTCACCGTCGAGGACGACGACCGTATCGGCGCCGAGGACGAGTCGTCCCGGGTAATCGGGGGCGACGGCGCCGGCCTTCGCCCGGGCGTGCCGAACGACCATGTCTTCCGCGTGTTCCCCCGGCAGGGAGTCCTCGGCCACGTTTCCCGGGGCGACGACGTCGAACGGAATCCCGGCCTCTCTCAGGAGATAAAAACGTCGCGGCGACGTGGACGCGAGTATTAGGGGCGCGTCTTCGGGGAGGGGTTTTAATTTTCCGGCCGTAATCATTAAGGCGTATTATAAACCGGCGGAGGTTTTTTAACAAGGGGGATGTGAGGCCGGGAATTTCCCCCGGCGGCGGGGCTCGGAGGAAGCGGATTTTTAGGTCTAAAATTACTTGACATCGGCGCGGCCATCTATTAGGATTATTCGTTAACAACCGGCTCTCAGTTAAACGTAGCAAGGAGGTTGGAGCCAAGCACCTGTATATTCCCTTGAGCGCCCGGCCCGGCTCTTTCCCCTGGCCGATACGGTCCGGGGACGTTTATTACGAGGGCAAAGGCGGGAGCGCTGGCTTGCGCAGGCGGGCGGAGGTCGAAACGCCCGTTGCACGTCCGGGGGCGGGGGAGTATCAGGTAGGTGCGACGTGCATGGCTGAAAAAGGACGCGTCAAGTGGTTCAGCGAGGCCAAGGGCTACGGCTTCATCGAACGCGAGGAAGGCGACGACGTCTTCGTACACTACACTGCCATCAATGCGGAGGGTTTCCGTACTCTCCAAGAGGGTCAAGAGGTAGAGTTCGAGGTCGTACAAGGCACGAAGGGACCACAGGCCGAAAACGTTACGCTCGTTGATTAGGTAACACAGGCCATAAAGACGAGGCCCCGCCCTTCAGGGCGGGGCTTTTTTTTACGTAGGCGAATGAGTGCTTTTTTTATTGACTTCCGTGCGTTTTTTATTATAATGGTAGCAAGAAGAGTGCTCGCATTTAGAAATCCAAGGAGGTGTAAGACAAGTACTTCGGTATACCACGAACCGTACGACCCGGCTACTTCCGCGTTCTCCAGCGCGGGCGGCTCTTTAACGGAAAAACGGGAGTATGGGCAAGCGTGGGTAAGCCTGTATGGGTAAACCCACAAGCCGCCCGGGCGGCGGGGTAGTACCGGAGGTCGTTTGATATATGCCGGAAAAAGGTAAAATCAAGTGGTTCAACGACGCCAAAGGTTACGGCTTCATAGAGCGCGAAGAAGGCGATGACGTCTTCGTACATTTCTCGGCCATCGTCGGCGAGGGTTTCCGGACCCTTTCCGAAGGTCAGGAAGTCGAGTTCGAAGTCGTACAGGGTCAAAAAGGACCGCAGGCTGAAAACGTTATCGTAGTATCGTAACCGGCCTAAAAAACGAACCCCCGCTCCTTGGCGGGGGTTTTTTTGTTTATGTGCGTTACCGGTGCGGCGTCTACTCCTGGCGGTTATTCGACGTACCCGAGCGCACGCATCGCACCTTCCAGGTCGGCGCCCTCGTCTCCCGTTTCGAACGCTTCCGCGAAGCGCCGGTTTTGTTCCCGCCAGTTGTTAAGGCGATCCTTCATTCCGTTCGCTTCCGGGGAATTCGGGTCGAGCGGGTTTTTCTCACCGGGATCGTTTTCCAGGTCGAAATAAAAATACTCTTCCTTCGCCCAATCGTATATCAGCTTCCGGCCGCGGAAGTAAACGGCCTCCTTTTTGCCGTCGTATAACTGGGTCGGCCCGGCGAAGACCGGTTCCTCTTCCGCCCGGCCTTCAATGACCGGAAGCAGGCTCCGGCCCTGCATCGAAAGCGGTTTTACGATCCCGACGTAATCCAATATAGTCGGCGCTACGTCTATGAGGCCGACTCCGGCATCGACTTTGCAGGTCCGCCGATCCGGGAATTTCATTATCAACGGGACTCGCAGTACTTCGTCGAATACGGTATGGCCGTGGCCGTGGCCCCGGATATCGTAATTGTCCCTGGGGCCTTTCTCGAATCGCTCCCCGAATTCTTCGCCGTGGTCGCTCGATATTATCACCAGCGTATTCGGGCGTTTCTCGAGTAACTCGAAAACGCGTCCTAACTCCTCGTCGACGTAACGAAGTTCCCCGAAATAAAGTTGGCGATTTATCCGGAATCTTTTTTTCCTGGGGTAATCCCACAACTCTTCGTTACTCGGAATCGGTATCGTCGTATACCGCTGTTGCGGTTCGTAAGGGGAATGCGGGTCGAGGTAGTGGGCCCAAAGGAAGAACGGCTTCTTACGGGGGCGTTCCAATTGGCGCATGATCTCGTCGGTTAGAATCGTGGTGATATGTTTGTCCGTAGTTTCTTTGCGGTGAGCTCGTAATGCAAGGTAGAAAGCGTAGGTCTCGTAGTACCCCAAGGCTTTGAGCGCCGGCTTCGAATCCCAATAGTAGTAGTCGTCGAAACCCCGCATGAGGCCGGAGTTCGGCAAACACAAATCGTTCCCGGTCGTCGCGAACGTTTCGTAGCCGTGGGCCGCCAGTACTTCGGCCAGGATCGCTTGTTTCGTGCCGACGCGGCGATTGGGCTTGGCCCCGTGGACCGCGGGGTATTGCGACGTTAAAAAACTGGCAACCGACGGCAGCGTCCACGATGCCTGGACGCGGGCGTTCTTGAAGATGCAGGCGTCTTTCGAGAACGCGGTCAGGTTCGGCATTAACTTCCGTCCCTGACGTTTTCCTTGCCAGCTGTCCGCTCGCCACGCGTCCAACGTAATAAATATTACGTCCGGGTTTCCCGGATTCGCCTCCGCCCGTTCGGGGCGGCTGATTAAATACCAAACGCCCAACGTCGCCCAACCTATTACCGCTACGCCGGCCCCGTAGAATAACGACCGTTTCGGGTTTTTTATCCGCCCGAAGACGAAATACAAAAGAACCGTGAAGGCCGCCACGGCGATGACCATAATCGGGAAGGCGAAGATGAAGAACCCGTCGGGATGTATTAGCCGGTATTCGTGGCCGCTTACCCTTATGATATTAATATTCCAATAAGCAATAACGAACCAGAAGACGTTAAGGGCAAGGGTACTGCCGAAAATCGTCGCTATCCCGAGGCGGCCGGGAGAGAAAGGTTTCCTCCGGCCTACGAGCGCCTTGACGGCGGCGCTCAGCCCGATAATGACGGCGCCAAGTGCCACCGCGAAAGCGGTATAGAACTTCGCCCGGGTGATGGCGGAGGCGACGAAATCGTCCGGCGGTACGCAAGTCGCCAGCGTGGCGATTCGGGCGGAGACGGCCTCCAACAGGCCGAACGCCAGGCCGGCCGCCACTACCGCCGATACGAACGCCCCGATCGCTTTAAGGGAATTCGATACTCTTGCCATATTATCGCGGGTGCTTTATCTGGTTTACGGGGAAATTTATAGGTAAGTTAGTATACCATAATTACCTGTGGATCGGGGGGATATATTCATTACGGCCGCATAGTGGCTTTAGTCGGCCGGCATATTCGGACCAAGAAAGAAAACGCCCCGCGGGTGGGACGCCTCTTCGTGATTAGGGCCATACAGGAATCGAACCTGTAACCTACTGATTAAGAGTCAGTTGCTCTGCCAATTGAGCTAATGGCCCGGTCGTTTATTATCAGGTAGTTGCGTCGCTTTCGATCGCAGCGCTCTTGTTTTTGTGTTTATTTTGTGTCAGAAGTTCGACGACATCCACCAGGTAGTCCGGCGCTAGATGCGCGTACCGCATCGTCATCTGCGGCGTTTTGTGCCCGAGGATTTTCCCGATCGTAGACGTCGGTACGCCTTCCATCGCGAGCCACGACGCGAACGTGTGCCTTAAGTCGTGGAACGTGAAATCATCTATCCCGGCTTCCTTCAACGCCCGGGCGAACGCCGTCCTGATCGACTGGTACGGCTTGCCCCGGCTGCTGAGAAACACCTTCCCGTCCCGTCCCCGAATCGAACGGAGCGCATTATACAATATTTCGTTTATCGGGACAACCCTGGAGTCGTTGTTTTTGGAATCGACGATACGTAGTTGGCGCCGCTTCAGGTCGACGTCGGCCCACTCGAGCGCCAGGATCTCGCCAATCCGCATCCCCGTGTTCAGCGACGTCACGACGACCGGCCGGAGTTCCGGCGAACACGCGGCGACGAGCGCGTCGGCCTCGCCGCGGTTGAGGTAACGGACTCGCCCGGGCGGTTCTTTGAATTTCTTAACGCGGGCCGCTGGCGACACCTCAAGGTAGTCCCACTCGACCGCTAGGTTCAGGGCATGTTTGAGGGCCGCCATCTCGCGGTTCACCGTGGCCGGCCCGACCGTCCGCCGGCGATGGATCTTGAACGCCTCGATTTGCTCGGTCGTAATGGAGGAGAGGGGGACGTCGCCGAAGTAGGCGAGGATATGATCGATGAAGGGACGCTTCCGATTATAAGTACTGGGCCGATTGTTCTGTTCGCAGTAGGCGAGGTACTTCTCGAGGAGCGCGGCAAGTCGGATGTCCCATACGCCACGGATCCCGTGGACCCGCTCGAGGGTTTTCCGGACCCGGGCCTTCGCGATCTCTTCGGCTTCTTTCTTCGACGTCGTCCGCAAAGACGAGTCGAGCCGGACGCCTTTAATCCGGCCGAAAAGCCAGTAATACTTCCCACGTTTTGCGATGCGATAACCCATACTAGTGTTTAACTTTAAAGCTAATAAACAGTTACGGAATAACCGTAAGGATTAAGTATCGACGTTTTCGACTAGAAAACCGTTTTTGAGAAGAAATCGATCGCCCCTTCAATATCGAAATATTTAGCCCCATATCCTACGTCCCGGATGTTTTTTGGTAAATATCGATCATACTTATCGCTAACGGTTTCCGGAACGCTATTCGCTAATTCGGTTTGGGTCGGCTTAGGTCGGTCGAGGATCCGGCGTACGAGTTGACGGTATGTATCTAGGGTCGTATTCTTAATATCGATAACTCCGGCCGCGTAATCGGCTGTTAACCCCTCTCGACGCAATAGCATCGTTAGAGTAAAGGCTATACGGTCCCCGACCCAGGGGAAGAGGTAAAGGTTCTGTCCGAAAGAAAGGGCGTTCGTTTTATTTAATTCATACCCATGGAAGAACTGTATGCCTTCTTCGAATAACGATTTCGCTAGGGGGTCTAAATAAACCGGGCTGTCCTTCTCGTTATAAACCCTATACATTTCCGCCCTAATAACGCCGTGCACTAGGAGCGAACTACCTCCGAAATACGGTGCTTTTCCACTAGTCCCACGCTCTAACCGAATCGTCTTTTTACCGGTATCGATACTGAGTATTTCCCACCTCTGTCCAGCGAAAATTAACGATTGCCCGGGTACTAAAGGTTTGTCAATGGGAATCGTCCCGAGTATCCGGCCCTCATATTCGAGTCGGTATTCTTCCGGCGTAAAAAACACTGCATAAAAAGTATAGTGACTAATCAACTTCTCCCCCATATAACCTATTATTAATTGCCCGTCGCCCGTTTGGGTTAATAACTCCTGTTCGCACAGCGCCCGTAGGAATTGGCCGTATAGTCGATCGTCAACCTTCGAAAATGGCCCGGAATCACATAATAATCTCCAAAGCTGATTAACTCGAACCCCGCCGTATTGTGCTACCACCGCTAGTGTTTGTTGAAGGAGTGTCGATAAATGGAAATACTCTAACGGAGGAGGTTCATACCACTTTTTTAATAATAGATTAACAACCGCTATACTTTGGAACGTTTCTAGCCTAAGTCTATCGCGTACGTCACTCGTAGTTGTTATCTCGTCTTCCAGGATAAACATACGTAACACGGCCGGGTCGCCGCGGCGGCCGGATCGTCCTAACCTCTGCCTTAAACTGGCGACTGAAGGCGGGGCGGTAACCTGGGCAATTGTGTCGACGGTCCCGATATCGATCCCTAACTCTAAAGTCGTCGTACAAACAGCCGTAGTCGGTAATTTACCTTTTTGCAACCTCGCTTCTAAATCTTCGCGTAACTCCTTTGATAAATTACCGTGGTGAGGGAAAAACTCGTTAGGAACCCCATCGTGTTTACAACAATCGGAAAGCGCCGTAGCGACCTCCTCAGTATTAACTCTGCTATTCGCGAAAACTAAATTAGATTTTGTCCTCGTAAAGCGATATAAGTCTTTAATTATGGCATTAACCTTCGAAGGTAGGCGGCCTTCAGTTTCGTTGGTATACAAGTAACCTCGTAGTTGGATTTTCAAATCCGAATGCGTACCGCTCGACTCGATAATAACGCACGACATACCGCCCCTCGGCCTTAAGTAATAAGCTACTTGCCGTAACTCGCTAAGAGTAGCACTCAATGCGATACGCGGGATAATCCGGCCCGTTAAAAATTCTAAACGGTGCAACAGAGATAATAGTTGGTACCCCCTTTCCGTCCCAATAAAAGCGTGGAACTCATCGATAATAATATATCGTATTTCGCCGAACGCGTCCGCGCACCAACTCGGCCTTTTTAACAGTAACGCCTCGAGTGACTCAGGGGTTATAAGTAATATCCCCCGAGGAGTTTTGCGCTGCTTTTCCTTAATAGACCATAAAACGTCCCCGTGCCACGGGGTTAGAGGAACGTCAATAGCCTCTGATAAAGTCTCCAATCTCCTAAAGATATCATTGATAAGAGTTTTTAGCGGGCTAACGTAAAGTATCCCGAACCCCTTAAACGGTCGCCCGGCGATTTGAGAACATGCAGGTAAAAACGCGGCTTCGGTTTTTCCCGCCGCTGTCGACGCGCTAATAACAACGTCGTTTTCGGCGTTTAAAATCGGACCGATAGCGCGTTCTTGGATATCCCTTAAAGAAGTCCATCCTTGTAAATATACCCATCGCTGGACCTCTTTATGAAGCCGCCCGAACCACTCGGATGCGCCCATAAATATTCTATATTTTAAAATCCGCTAACTCGTCGCCGTTTGAATCCTCGTCACTAGTAAACGGCATATCGGATGGTTTCTCTTCTCCTACGTTAACTTCGCCGACCAAATCTGGCCATTTAATCCCGGGGTTTTGATCGAGTACCGCTAGTAGACCCACGAACGCTTTAATTGTATTACGAGGCGTTTTAAAATAGGCGTCGCCGATCGTTTTAGAACAATGTAGTAAGAATGCTTCGAGCGCTTCATCCGGTACTAAATACCTAGAATTATCTCCGTACGCGAATACGTGTCTTATATTTTTAAGTAGAATCATTAATTCTTCCGGCGCTAGATTAGCTAAATGGAGAGCCGGCGCCGTATAGTCAACAATCCCTGCTTTACGCGTAAACGCGTTTTCGGCTAACCTAGAATATAACGCTTCGTAGCTATATAAACCCTTACGCGGGTCGAATAAAAACTCCGGGGTTCCACTTAATAAAAACCCTAAATATCCGGCAGTCCCTTGTAAGCAATCGTTTAGTATCCTAAGTATCTGTTCATAATTGGACGTCCGGGCTTTATAGTGAGATAATTTATATAGGTTTACCATTTCGTCTAAATTTACCAGTAGGCCTTTATAACCGGCCTGGCGAACGAATAAACTTAGTAGCTTAAGGTAGTCGTATACGTTGGCATCGTCAACTATAGCCCTCACTCCTAAGGCGTTTCGCGCATCAGTTTTCGTAGAAAACTCGCCCCTTAACCAACGTATAGCATCTGATCTTAGCTGTTCGTCCCCGCGGTCGAAACCTTCCCAATAAGCCGCCACAACGCTTGCGAAATCGTATCCTCCGACGAGTTCGGATAATTTGGATAAACGTACCTCGATTGTCTTACCCACCGTATCGCCGTTAACTCGCGCCTGTTTTCGTGCTTCCGTGATAAACCGTTCGACGATACTGACAAGGGCGTTGCCATCTGGTTTTGTACGCGTCGAAATGTTATGCATTAACTCGGCGTAAAGATTCCTAGCTTGGCCTCCCGTAGCGTATAATCGCCTATCCGGAGACAGGTCCGCATGGACGGTAACTAACCCCTTTTCTAAAGCTATTAATCGAATTAAAAAAAGAAAGAAGCTTTTCCCAGAACCGTATTCCCCAATAATAAGACGGAATGCCGATCCGCCGTCGGCGATTCTTTCTATATCCTTCAGTAACGCTTCGACTTCCCTTGCTCGCCCGACCTGGATATGTTGCAATCCGGCCCGAGGAGTAACGCCTGCCCGTAACGATTGTATAATGGCGTCGCGGTCGCGGGGGCGCAACACCGGTGTGTCCGCGTTCGTCATTCCAGACCTCCGCAGATTTCTTCTGCTAGTTCAGTATCTATATGTATTGGTTTCCCGTCAATGATTAAAGGCGCATTGCCATACTCGAAAGCCCATTCATTAAGTACTTCCATAGCTCCGTCCGTCATTAACCCGTACTTCTCGCATATCCCTTCGAGAGCATCTCGGTCCCAAAATTCCCGCTCGACTAGTTGTTTGAATAAATCGACGTGAGCGCTATCTAAAGCGTTCAAGGGGTTAACAGTAGACTCGTAATCATTGGTACTTGGTTCAGGTTTATTATCGTCGGCGCCCTCCGCTGAAAAAATACCCTCGAGTACGGTCTTAACTCGCCTCGTTTCTTCTTCCCGTAAACGGATTAGATCCTCGTTTAATTCTAGTCCCGTCCTGGGTTTAACGGTTACCTTAGGTATTTGATACGTTATTTCGGGGTCGCGGTCGCTGACTTTAACGGGTTCGTCCAACGTTGACGCTAAATCAGATATTACATGCGTTTTATCTAAACCGAGGAGGCCGTATAACGTTTCAAGTTTTTTTACTTCTTTAGGTTCGATACTACCGTCGGCAAGGGCTACCGAAAGTAACACTCGACCGATACCTAGCTTTTCGTTTACGGTTAACCTAGCAAGTTTATTTTTTAGCCCCGCCTTCTTTTGGGGAGTACGAATACACCAATAGAGGTACGCTAATAAAGAATCCTTTTCCGTCGTATTTAACTCCCTATCGCTTTGGACTAGATCACGAAGGAGTCCTTCTTTCGCTGGAAGAAAGCCTTTAGTCGTCTGGCTTACTAACGCTCCTAGTTGAAGTACCGCTCCGATAGTATTAAAGCCGCGTGACGGTATAAACCCAGGCCCGTGTCCGTTTTTAAAGATTGCAATTTCACCGGGGATATCTAATTTCCCGTTATGATAACGGGTATCGGGAGCTATCCCGAAACCTAGTTTTTCGAGTAATAAGGCTAAAACGTGCGAATATTTTTTATTTATTTCTGCAGGAAGAGGGAAACCTAATATGCTAAATAGGTCTTCAGTGGATATTACACTCGTGCCTTCTTCACAAATTTCGGATAATCCGGCTTTCGCCTGACCCGCAATCGGGTTTGAATCCAATAGTCCTTTAGGTAGGTATGCTAAAGCCGTTAACGAATTAGGATCGCTCCCCTTTTTACCCATAAAACGGCTGTACGCGTCTAATTCGCCGGTGCATTTTTCGGCTAATGCGATTAATTTCCTTTTCGGTTTCATTAATAAAAACGGGTCACTCAGTTCTCCTAACTCCAGATTAAACCTACCGATAGTAGGACTCGCCGGATGGTAATCTAAAAATAACCCCCGTTTGTTTCGTGGGATTACTAATCCTTCCCCATAACGTTCCGCATATTCCTGAACGAACAACTCGCGGAATTCTTTTTTACACCTCCGGGCAGGGGTTTTTAACCGATAATCTGTATAGAGGTTGAGCCACTGTAAAGCGATGCCGGCCGGTATCGGTTTTCCCTCGGTTACATAACGACCTAATACCGCCCGGAATACGTCCATGAAATGGTAGTCGTCGAAATCGATGTAAGCGGGAAGGGGTGTTCCCTGCCCGAAAAGTAACCATTCGGTCCCGAGTAGCCTGCTGGCGTAACCACGAAAAGACCAGTTGTCGCCGTAAACCGATAATAGGCGAATGACTTCGTCGGTTATGGCTATTCTTTCCGTATTATCAAGTTTGTTTATCCTCCCATCGACGAAAAGCCGGCGCTCCAAACCGTAAAAAAATATAAATACGTAACCTATATCAATACCCGGATCCCGACGACCTCCCGCTATCCATCTAAGGTAAACCCCTCTACACCTCTTAGTTATATCGCTGTAGTTAGGCCAATAACCTAATGGTTCGCCAAAGCCTTCGTACGAAACTCTAAGGGTGGGGTCTATTAAACAAGCGTCCGAATAGTTGCCGTACGAACCTTTAAAGTAACTCCCTACGTAAACCATACCGTCCGAAATAACCGAACGTTGAACGGTGACGGATTTGCCTTTCGAGTACCATTTCGCCGGTTGGCCCAGCGGGCGGTTAAATGTCTCGTCCCGGGTAACGGCACGACTTGTTAAAGTCCCCTTCTGATTAAACGTACTAACGGCTGCTGTAGGTGGTTTTTTATTCGAAAATTCCTTAAAATAAATCAGCAAGCCTACAATAATACCCACCAGAATAAGGAAGACGTATATAATTACGCACCACATCTTCAGTAACCTTCCTTGTTATCGTTTTCGACTTACCGAATTTTACCGTTCGAATCGTTGAATTACGTTAACCCCGACGCATGCGAAAGGCGGCTAGCCCAGCCTTATCCCCGAGCCCCGGCCGCCTATACTTTGTATCATAAACCTCTATATTTCGTATTCTAACCCAGTATAATTATACGTTTCCTCCCTGACGGTACCTGTCAGTTTTTCTGGTTTACTACGATCCCTAACGGCGCTTACCTTTCGGTCCGCCCCGTTGCGTTGATAACGTCGGTATAAAGAGGGGGTGTGCGGGGCATCGTCCACTAATTTAATAGTGAAACCGTTTGACGACAGCGAGGAAACCTACGAGTAATTGTAAAACCATAATCCCCACCGCTAGCTTCCACCAGAATATCTGGTCTCGTTGCCATTCTTTCCATTTCAGCTTAAGGCTCCCCGAACGGCGTCCGGATTTCCTTCCTTTCTTTATTCCGGTTTTTCCGCCTCGTCTCTTAGAAAATTCCTCCGGGTGCTCCTCGATTTCGATTAAGAGGGTAATTAATTTCTGTTCGTACCTAGCTAACTCTAGCCTTAATCCTTCGTGGGGGTCCGGGTTTACGATTGCGAAACCTAATTTCGGGTTAAACCTCTCGGCCTCGTCTACCCCGAGGGATTCCCGGATAAGTCCTTCGGTGCGATCTCTCCACCTATGCAACCTATCCCAACCTATCCCTACGGTCTCCGCGTGATCGGCGAATGGTGCAATTCGTTCCCGTAATTCGTTAAGCTGTTCCCCGATTAAAATAATCGTGTCGTCTCTAATTACCTGAACACCGCCTTCACCCTCCCGAGCGACGCCGGCGTCACCCCCGACGTCGTGTCCCGGAAGTACTGGACGCGGTAGTTGTAACTGCCCACGACGTAGAAGCGGTAGCCGGCTGCGTTGGGTTGAAAACCGAACGCTAGGTCCGCCCGTTCCCTTCTGCTGAATATGGTAATTATAACGCGAAACGGCTTAGGAGTCGAAGCTTTTCCTAAGACGTATAGATAAATTATATAAAAAGTACTATAGTTTTTAAAATAATGCATTATAATATCTTGAGAAGAGTAGTATAACTTCCCATTAAGCTAGCTTTTATTAACTGCATCAGCTTTCGGAAGGTATTGAAATACCATTATTACAATAGAAGGAGGTGAGAATATGTCCGGAAAAATTTTTTGGTCGCTCGAAGAAATCTCCGAATATTTAAATGAGTCGCCGAGTACTGTTCGGGAATGGGTGGCTCGGAGAAAAATACCCTATTATAAAAGAGGGAAAAGACTAAAATTTAAGATCGAGGAAATAGAAAAATGGGATAAGGAGAAAAACTATAGGCCCCCACTATACGAGTATAGTGAGAATTAGCTTTTAGTTTATATCCGGTACTACTCCCCCCCAGTAAGAAAGGAAGAACAAGGCCACGCGTCACGCTGGTATCGTCTCCGGCGCAACGCCGCCGGCTACTGCCTTGCGTTTTTAATAGGCGGTTAATTCGGAGGCGCGTGTTATTAGCAATATTCGAAACGTATTAATGCAGGGGGCATGGGATAGTAGGGCGCCACCGGTAGGGGCCGGCGGGGTTAATAGTACTATTAATGTATGTAGAGAACTGGGATTATATTACTTACCTTGAACTAACCTAAGGAGGTTGGAATAAGGTTTAATAATTAGGAGGTACGAAATGAATAATAATTTAAAGTTAAAAATCGATGGAATTAAGGACCGAGTCGATATTGTAGATATAGTGAATGAGCGTATCGTCCTTGACGAAAACCATAAGGGGATATGTCCGTTCCATAACGACAAAAAACCTAGTTTTTCCGTT
Source organism: Candidatus Zixiibacteriota bacterium (assembly GCA_050117845.1). Classification (GTDB taxonomy): domain Bacteria; phylum RBG-13-66-14; class B26-G2; order WVWN01; family WVWN01; genus WVWN01. Next base: position 3,434 of record JASFLY010000009.1, on the reverse strand, counting down.
AACGCTCAAGAACAATATTTTTATTGCTTCGGCTGTGGGACAGGCGGAGACGTTATCCGATTTATCGAACTCTTCGAAGAGAAGTCGTTTTGGGAATCTGTAACGGATCTGGCGAAAAGCGTCGGCGTTTATTTACCTGCGATGACGCCTGAGGAAGGAGTTGATCTTGAGCGCGAACGTATGATCGAGGACATACTCGACAAGTCCGCGTTGTTTTATCACTCGAACCTAAGTGAACCCGTGGTTGAATACCTTAAAACCGACCGCGGCTTCAATGACGAAACGATCTCCCGATTCAAGATAGGTTTCGCCTCCGGAGGTCTTAAGGATTGCTTAGTAAAAAAACACGGGTTCTCTGAAGAACTTTGCGTTGAGGCCGGCGTCGTAAAAAGGAATCACGACGGAACGGTGGTAGATATATTTTTAAACAGGATAATCTTCCCAAATATCTGGAAAGGACGGGTCGTATATTTAATCGGTAGGGTTTTCCGTCAGGGAGAACCTAAATACATGAATATGCGTCGTAAAATTAAGTACCTTTACAACGAAGATGCGTTAGCAAACGCGGAGGTCGTTATCGCCGAAGGTATACCTGATACTATTACCGTTGTTCAGGAAGGCTATAACGCCGTAGGTATACTCGGCGCTAGTAACTTTAAAGAAGAATACCTAAATAGGTTTTCTAGGTGTAGGACCGTTTACGTATGCCTCGACGGCGACGAAGCCGGAGACAAGGGGTGCCTTAAAATTGCGGAGTTGCTTGCGGAAAAAGCCAAGGTCGTAGAGTTACCAAGAGGGAGTGACCTGAACGGATATTTTAAAACGAATTCGAAGGGGGATTTCGATGCCTTACTCGAAAACGCGAAGACTTTAATCGATTATCTGCTTGAGCAGATTCGTCCCGACGCAGATAAACTCGAACTATGTAAGTTGATAGAACCCATTCTTATTATGCTTAGCGAATTGGATGAAATAACATCGCATACGTACCTCGATCGCCGGATAAAACCCCGGTTTGGATTAACGAGCAAAGAAATAGAGGTTTATAAGAAGAAGGTTAACGATAAACGGAAGGCGGACGCGAAAACTCCGAGTAGCCGAGCACAACAGGGTACGCTAAAAGCAAAACCTACGGCTTTATTCGCGGGGTTAGTCGATGTAGTCGAACACGAAGGTCAACCTAAGTTCCTTGTCAAGGAAGGAGAAGACCTGACCTTTTTGCCTTCCATCGAGCGCGATGGCGAAACGTACGTACCGCCGCCGTTAAACCAGATGCCCTGGGAATTAGCTCGAGGTAAGGAGGTAATCAAACAGTACGATGAGCATAAGTGTTTAGAAGTAGGTAAGCTGGATGAAGGAATTTACGACGACCTTTTCGAGTATCACCGAAACATATCCGTATTACCTCACGACGGATATTATCACCTCGTAGTAGCGTGGGTACTCCACACATATTGTTTAGAAGCTTTCCAGTATTCCCCGATTATTAACCTTTTCGCGGTACCTGAACGCGGTAAAACACGTACCGGAAAGGGGATGATCCAAGCCGCGTACCGCGGTATACACGTAGAATCGTTAAGAGAGCCGTTCATTTTTAGGGCTGCCGATAATTTTAACGCATCTATTTTCTTTGACGTTATGAATATCTGGAAAAAAGCCGAGGTTAACCGTAGCGAGGACATAATCTTAGGACGATTTGAGAAGGGATTAACGATCCCGCGTGTACTATACCCGGAAAAAGGCCCCTTCAAGGATACAGTATATTATTCGTTATTCGGTCCAACCGTCGTAGCGACGAATATACCGGCCCACCCGATTTTGGAGACAAGGGCCCTTACCGTGAATATGCCGGCGGTTTCAGTAAAGTATAATACTGGCGTAAAGCCTGAAAATGCTATACCTTTGAAGGAAAAACTTTTAGCGTTCAGAGCCCGATACTTAGGCCGTCCCATGCCGGATATTATTAATCCTATTTCAGGTAGGTTGGGTGATATTTCGAAGCCGCTGCTACAAGTTGCAAGCCTTACGAAACCGCAATGCGCAGGTAATCTTTTAGACTTAATTCTGGAAATCGGTGAAGAAAAAAAGCGTGAAAAGGCTTCCACGTTGGAAGGAAGAATAATAAGAGTGATCCTAGAATCCGCGGACCAAGTTGAATGGAATACGTTACCGGTAAAACTCATTACCGATCGTTTAAACGAAGGGGTGATCGATAACCGCAAATTATCGTACCCGAAAATAGGTAGAGTTTTGACCAGTTTAGGTTTCCGAAAAGCGAAGACAGTGGTAGGTGCATCCGCGATACTGTACGAACAAGATCTTCTCGAACGGTTAGCACAGGAATACGGTGCAGGGGAGATATTCGATTCTAGGGAAGGAGAATTGACTAAAAGTCTTTTTGGAGATAGTTTAAACGGATAGTTCAGTTCGTATGTTACTTACGTTACTGACGTTAAACCCCCTCATAAACGAAGGTTTTTCTGAGGAGGGTTTTCTAACAGCTTTTTCTTTTCTTGCTTTGGCGAATCGTTATTCTGACTTTCGAAGTGGAATAGCCGGAGGAAAAACGGTTTAAGGGAAAACCTCGTAGGGCGGCGTTTTCGATAAATAGTATAGGAATAGAGTTACGGCGTACCCAAGCGATGTCTTTAGTCCAGTATTCTCATTATTCTAGATATTACTTTTAGTAACGTAAGTAACGTAAGTAACGTCGGACTGTAGAAGGTATATGGGAAAGACCTATTCGCGTCGGGTCGTAGGATACGTTTTTACGGATTTGGTGATACGTTAACGGGGATAGCTAGTCTAACTCTTGTTATTTCGTATTTTTTCTTGTTCTATTCGTATCCCTATTCCGATGAACCGCCCCCGGCGTAATAGGTGCGGCTCCAGATTCGATTAAAAAGAAGTATTTTGTATTATCATAAACTTCATTGGGGTTCATTGGACCCTAAAGCAAAACGGACTTGACCCCGAAAAACTGGTCCAGACGGGAGAAAGAATGATTATAATAGCCGCCGGGGTCTATAAAAGTAATAAAACAAAAAGAACAGGACTAATAGATAATCAGAGGTTATATACGAAGTGTTAGTGTCGTTGTGAATAAGCTAACGGTTTTTAAGAAGGGCCTCGTGAACGGGAATGAAGTAATTTTCCCCATTATACTACAATGAAAAACCATTGAGGTAACAATGGTCCAGTAATGGAAATCATTTCCGATATACGGATGGATTTCGTGGATGTAAGGAGGTTACGGGGAAGAGGTATAACGGGCAGAAGTATGACGCGGTACAATGTTTATCCTATAAACAGTCTGTTTAGGATCGGTAGTGTTGTTAATATTTAAAGTTAATAATCGTCTCGGCTACCGTTAATAGTGTTTCTAAATACCGGCGTGCGGTATTTGACTCTAGCTTTTTAAACGCGGTAGTAGC
>JASFLY010000008.1:0-104272 GCA_050117845.1 Candidatus Zixiibacteriota bacterium | reverse complement strand
CCGCCTGTCCCTTCTGCGCCAACACCCGAGTTATCGCCGACGTCAGCGTCGTCTTACCGTGGTCAACGTGCCCTATCGTTCCCACGTTGATGTGCGGCTTCGTTCGCTCGTATTTCGCCTTGGCCATCGCGGTTGACCTCCGATATCCTCAAGCGGTCCGTACTTTTATGTTTGGCTGGTGCTTATCCTCTAAAAACAGCTTGGTTTTAAAGCCAATCGCACCGGCCTACTGTCCGGAGGCCGGAGCGCGAAGTTGTAATGTATAGCACAAAACCCCTAGAAAGTAAAGCATTTTTTAACCCAAATGAGCCGAAAACCCTTAAAATTCCGGTACGAAGCCCCTGGTTCGGCGTAAAATCTGGTCCGAAATGTTCCGGGGCACGATATCGTAGCGCAAATACTCCATGGAATAGGTGGCCCGGCCCTGGGTGGAGGAACGCAGGCCGGTGGCGTAGCCGAAGGTTTCGGCTATGGGACAGACCGCCTGGATTATCTGCGCGTCGGCTCGCCGCTCCATCCCGACGACCTCGGCGCGCCGGCCGTTCAGGTCGTTTATGACGTCGCCGACGTATTCTTCCGGCGTTACTATTTCGAGCGTACCGTAAGGCTCAAGGAGGCCAGGCTCGGCCTTCTGCATCGCCTGGCGGAACGCCTGCTGAGCGGCTATCTCGAAAGCGATGGGCGTCGACTCCACGGGATGGGAAGACCCACCGACGATAGCCACCGCGACGCCGGTAACCGGGAAACCCGCCAGCACGCCGGCCTCGAGGGCCCCCTTCACACCCCGTTCGGCGGCGGCGACGTACTCCCGTTCCAATACGCCCGCCGGCAGGCGGTCCTCGAATAGGAAGGGGCCGTCGGCGTACGGCCTTATTTCCAGAACGACGTGGCCGAACTGGCCCTTGGCGCCGGTCGGTTTTTCGAACTTGCCCTCGCCTCGGCCCACGCCGCCGACCGTTTCCTTATAGGCCACCTGCGGCGGCCCGACGTTGGCGGTGACGCCGAACTCGCGGGTCATCCGCTTGGTCAGGATATCCAGATGGAGTTCGCCCATCCCGGAAATAATGGTCTGGCCGGTGGCCTCGTCGTAGCGGACCTTGAACGTGGGGTCCTCTTCGGCGAGTTTGGCCAGCGACTCGTTGAGGTGCTCCTCGTCGGCCTTGGTTTTGGGTTCGATGGCGACCGAAACGACGGGCTCCGGGAAGCGGATCCGCTCGAGGTTTATCGGGTGCTTATCGTCGCAGAGCGTGTCGCCGGTGAAGGTGTTTTTGAGGCCCACGACGGCGGCGATATCGCCGGCGTGAACGGCCTCCACGTCCTCGCGGTCGTTGGCGTGCATCTCGAGCAGGCGGCCCAACTTCTCTTTTTTTCCGGTATTGGCGTTGAAGGCGGTGCCGCCGGCCCGGCGCGTTCCCGAGTACACGCGAATAAAGGTAAGGCGACCTACGTACGGGTCGCTCATAACTTTAAAGGCGAGCGCCGAGAACGGGTCCTCGTCCGACGGTTGGCGCACCTCGACTTCCTTGCCGCCCGGCCGGACGCCCGTAACCGGCGGAACGTCCAGGGGCGACGGGAGGAAATCGACGGCGGCGTCGATGAGGAGCTGGATGCCTATATTCCGGAGCGCCGACCCGCAGAGCACGGGTACGATGGCGTAGTTCAACGTGGCCCGGCGGACGGCGGCGACGAGTTCGACGGGCTTCAGGTCCCGGCCCTCCAGATACGCGTCCATCGCTTCCTCGTCCACTTCGGCCAGGGATTCGACCAGGTTCTTCCGCCAGTGCATTATTTCTTCCTGGCGGTCGTCGCGGAGACTGTAAAGGCTTATGGGGTCGTAGTTTTTACCCAGGGAGTCGGCGTCGAAGATATACGGCGTCATCGTGATTAAATCCGTGACGCCGACGAAGGTGTCCTCGCTGCCGATAGGCACCTGTATCGGGACCGCGTTCGCGGCCAGCTTCCCGCGAAGGTCCGACACCGCCCGGAAGAAATCCGCGCCCGTCCGGTCCATTTTATTGACGAAGGCGATGCGCGGCACGTGGTACCGGTCGGCCTGGCGCCAAACCGTCTCGGATTGGGGCTCGACGCACCCGACGGCGCAGAGTACCACGACGACGCCGTCCAGAACGCGGAGGGACCGTTCGACCTCGACCGTGAAATCCACGTGGCCCGGGGTGTCGATTATGTGGATATTATGACCCCGCCACTCGACCGAGGTAGCGGCGGCGGTTATAGTTATGCCGCGCTCCCGCTCGAGTTCCATCCAGTCCATCTCGGCCGCGCCCTCGTCGACCTCGCCGATTTTGTAGGTTTTATCGGTGTAGTACAAAACCCGTTCAGTGACGGTGGTTTTGCCGGCGTCGACGTGAGCGGCGATGCCTACGTTCCGGATTTTTTTTATGGGCGATTTGCGGGTCATAATTTCGGCGATAAAAAGGCCATCCCCGGCCGGGGATGGCACAATGGATCCCCTAGCCTACGGGCTCTAACTCGAATTCAAATACTCCGCTTTTCCCCGGTGATTAATCATTAACCAGCCCGCGGGAACCGCGAACGCGCGGTTACCAACGGTAATGAGCGAAGGCCTTGTTGGCCTCGGCCATCCGGTGCGTATCTTCCCGTTTCTTGTGCGCGGTGCCCGTACCCTTGGCGGCGTCGAGCAACTCTCCGGCCAGGCGTCCCACCATACCGTGTTCGGGGCGGGCTTTGGCCGCGGCCTTGATCCAACGAATGGCCAGCGCCACGCGGCGCTGTTGGGCCACTTCCACCGGAACCTGATACGTGGCGCCGCCCACCCGTCGCGACTTGACCTCGAGCGAAGGCTTCACGTTATTGATGGCCCGGTTGAAAACCGCGAGGGCGTCCTCGCCGGTTTTCTCGGCGATGATGTCCATGGCCTCGTAAAATATCCGTTCCGCGGTCGACCGCTTGCCCTTCGCGAGGATGTTGTTAATGAACCTCGTAACAAGGGGCGACCCGTATTTGGCGTCGGGCGGCCAGCTCTTTTTTTCCTGCGTGCGAGAACGCGACATATCTCAATCGACCTCCGGGTCGTAATCCTTAAAACGTACCGTTATTTTACCCTGCCTGCTTGGGCCGTTTCGCGCCGTACTTCGAACGGCTGCGGTTCCGGTCCGCCACGCCCGAAGCGTCGAGCGTCCCGCGGATGACGTGGTAACGGACGCCCGGGATGTCCTTGACGCGGCCGCCGCGAACCAATACCATCGAGTGTTCCTGTAAATTGTGGCCGACGCCGGGGATGTAAGCCGTGACTTCGGTCCCGGTGGCCAACCGGACGCGGGCGACCTTCCTGAGAGCCGAGTTCGGTTTTTTAGGCGTAACCGTCCATACCCGGGTGCAAACGCCCCGCCGCTGCGGGCACTTCTGCAGGGCCGGCGATTTGGATTTGTGCGTAACCTTCTTGCGTCCGTGTCGTACGAGTTGGTTTATTGTCGGCATAATTCCTCCGCCGGGGCGCCGTACGCGCCGGCTAGTTTTCCCGTACCAGCTCTTCCTCGGCCGTTTCCTCTACTTCCTCGGCGGGTTCGTCGGTAACGTGAAGTTTTATCCGGGTGGCGTCGAAGGCCCCGAGGCCCGCCGGTATGAGGTGTCCCATTATTACGTTTTCTTTCAGGCCCAAGAGGCCGTCCCGTTTGCCGGAGAAGGCCGCCTCGGCCAGTATGTGAGTCGTCTTCTGGAACGAGGCCGCGCTGATGAACGAATCGGTGGACAGCGCCGCTTCGGTTATCCCCTGCAATATCGGGCTCGCGGTCGCCGGTTTCTTGCGCTTCGTCACCATCTTCTCGTTGACGTCGCGGAAGGCGAACTTGTCGACTATCTGTTCGGGCAGAAACTCGGTGTCGCCCACCGTTTCGATTTTGACCTTGCGGAGCATCTTTCGGACTATGCACTCGAGGTGTTTGTCGTTTATCTCCACGCCCTGCAGGCGGTAGACTTCCTGGATCTCGTTGACCAGGTACTCCTGAACTTCCTTGTCACCCTTGACGCGCAGGATGTCGTGGGGATCGATATTGCCGTCGCACAACTGCTGGCCGGCGGCGACGTAGTCGGCCTCGTGGACCTTGAGGTGCTTGCCCTGCGGAATCTCGTACTCCTTCGACTGGTGCTCGCCGACGACGATTATCTTCCGCTTCCCCTTCCGCGTACCCTTGATTTCGACCTGGCCGTCGATTTCGGCGACTATAGCCGGGTTCTTGGGACGCCGGGCCTCGAACAGCTCCGCGACGCGCGGCAGGCCGCCGGTGATGTCGCGGGTCTTGCCTATCTCCCGCGGCAACTTGACCAGCATATGGCCGGCCTTTACCTCTTCGTCCTGGTGGACGTTGAGGTATCCGCCGTACGGCACCGGGTAGTCGATGGTCTTGCCGTCGGCCTCCGTGCGAACGGCGATGTGGGGGTCGAGGTCCTTGCGCCTCGTGCCGCCCACGACCACGCGCTGGATAAGGCCCGCGGCGTCGACTTCTTCGCGCAACGTCACGCCGTCGATAATATCGCGGAGTTCGACCGTGCCGGCCATGTCGGCCAGAATGGGCTCGCTGTACGGGTCCCACTCATATATAATGTCGCCGCGTTCGAGCTGCTGGCCGTCTTCGGCCCGGAGCGTCGCGCCGTACGGGACGGTGTACTTGATACGGTCCCGGCCCTCGTCGTCCACGATGACGAGTTCGGCGTTCCGGGAAAGGACGACCTGGGACCCGTCGGTCCGGGCGACCTTTCGGAGGCGCTCGAAGCGCGCCTTGCCCGCGACCTTCGTCGCTATCTTCGACTGCTCGACGATACGACTGGCCGTGCCGCCGACGTGGAAAGTCCGAAGCGTCAGCTGGGTCCCGGGTTCGCCGATGGACTGCGCCGCCACCACGCCCACGGCCTCGCCCACGTTCACGAGCTTGCCGGTCGCGAGGTTCTTGCCGTAACAGAGCGTGCAGACGCCGCGCCGGGACTCGCAGGTCAGGACGGAGCGAATCTTCACGGCCGTGACGTTCGACATCTCTATCATCTCGGCCTCGGCCTCGTCGATGAGCTGGTTGGCCGCGACTATTTTCTCGCCGGTGACCGGGTCGAAGACGTCCTCCAGCGCCACGCGGCCCAGGACGCGGTCGCCGAGCGATTCGATTATCTCCTCGCCCTCCTTGAGCGCCCGCATCTCGATGCCCAGCAGCGTATGGCAGTCGTTCTCGTTGACTATAAGGTCGTGGGCCGCGTCCACCAGCCGGCGGGTCAGGTAACCGGCGTCCGCCGTTTTGAGCGCGGTGTCCGCGAGGCCCTTCCGGCCGCCGTGCGTCGAGATGAAGTACTCCAGAACCGACAGGCCCTCACGGAAGTTCGAGAGGATGGGCTGTTCAATGATCTCGCCGATGCGGCCCGTAATCTTCTTCTGCGGTTTGGCCATGAGGCCCCGCAGGCCGCAGAGCTGGCGTATCTGGTTTTGCGAACCACGGGCGCCGGAGTCGGCCATTATAAAGACCGGGTTGAACCCCTTGGCGTCCGTCGCCAGGCGGTCGAAGACCATCTCGCTCAAAACGTCGGTCGTGCGCGTCCAGGCGTCGATGACCATGTTGTAGCGCTCGCCGTACGTGATGGCCTGTTGGGTGTAGAGCTTCTCTATCTTCTCGACCTCACGCTTGGTCTCCTCGATGAGGTCGGGCTTCTCGCTCGGGATTATAATGTCGTCGACGCCGAAGGTGACGCCGGCGAGGGTGGCGTGGAGGAAGCCGAGTTCCTTGAGGTCGTCGAGGAGCGTTACCGTGCGCGCCAGGCCGTAGCGCTTGTACACCTCGGCGATGATGCCGCCCAGCGTCTTCTTGTCCACCGTCTTATTGACGAAGAGGAAGTCGTCGGGTAGGACCTCGTTGAGGAGTACGCGGCCTATGGTCGTCTCTATCAACTCGCCGTACATCCGCACTTTTACCTTGGCGAAGCGGCCCACCTCGCCCAGGTCGTGCGCCAGCAGGGCCTCACCGGCATCGGCGAAGGATTTGCCCTGGCCCTTCTCGCCCTCTTTGGGTTTGGTCAGGGCGTAGCAGCCGAGGACGATGTCCTGGGTAGGCGTCGCCAGCGGCTTGCCGTGGGCGGGCGAGAGGATGTTCCGCGTGCTGGCGAGTAGCAGCTTGGCCTCGAGCTGGGCTTCCGGCGAGATGGGAACGTGGACCGCCATCTGGTCGCCGTCGAAGTCGGCGTTGAACGCCGTACAGACGAGGGGGTGAATCCGGATGGCCGAACCCTCGACCAGCACCGGCCTGAACGCCTGGATGCCGAGGCGGTGCAGCGTCGGCGCCCGGTTCAGCATGACCGGGTAGTCCTCGATGCACTCCTCCAGGATATCCCAGACCTCGGGTTTGACCTGCTCGACGAGGCGCTTGGCGCTTTTAATGGTATGGACGAAGCCGTGCTCCTCCAGCTTCTGGATGATGAACGGCTTGAAGAGCTCCAGCGCCATCTTCTTCGGGATGCCGCATTCGTGCAGTTTCAGCTCCGGCCCCACGACGATGACGGCGCGGCCGGAGTAGTCCACGCGTTTGCCGAGAAGGTTCTGGCGGAAGCGGCCCAATTTCCCCTTCAGGTTGTCGGAGAGGGATTTGAGGGGCCGGTTGTTGACGCCGCGAACGGCGTAGCCGCGCCGGCCGTTGTCGAGCAGCGCGTCCACCGATTCCTGGAGCATCCGCTTCTCGTTGCGGAGTATGACCTCGGGCGCCTTGAGTTCGATAAGTTTGCGCAGGCGGTTGTTCCGGTTGATGACGGTCCGGTAGAGGTCGTTGAGGTCGGACGTGGCGAAGCGGCCTCCGTCCAGCGGTACCAGCGGCCTGAGGTCCGGCGGCAACACCGGCAGGACTTCCAGTATCATCCACTCGGGCCGGTTGCCCGATTTGCGGACGGACTCGACCAGCTGCAGGCGCTTCAGGATGGTCTTGCGCTTCTGCTTGGATTTCGTCGTCTCGAGGTCGGCCTTGAGCTCCACGGAGAGGGTTTCGAGGTCGAAGTCCTCGAGAAGGCGCCGGACCGCCGGGGCTCCCATCTCGGCCTCGAACTCGCCGGGGAACTTTTCGTAGAGGCGGCGGTACTGCTCTTCGACGATGACCTGCCCCTTGGCCAGGCCGGTCTCGGATTTCAGGCCCGGGTCGATGACGAGGTAGGCGGCGTAGTATATTACGCGCTCCAGGTCCCGGCTGGAAATGCCGAGGAGGTTGGCAACGTAGTTGGGGGCGCCCTTGACGAACCAGATATGGGCCACCGGCGAGACGAGCTTGATGTGGCCCATCCGCTCGCGCCGGACGCGCGACTCCGTCACCTCGACGCCGCAACGGTCGCAGACGACGTTGCGGTTCTTGATGCGCTTGTACTTGCCGCAGGCGCACTCCCAGTCCTTCTGGGGGCCGAAGATGCGCTCGCAGAACAGGCCGTCCCGCTCGGGCCGGAAGGTCCGGTAATTAATAGTCTCGGCCTTCTTGACCTCGCCGTGCGACCAGGACAATATCTTCTCGGGAGACGCTATCCCGATGGTTACCGAGGTGAATTCTTTGCGTTGCTTTCTTTTATCGTCGTATAGTCCCCAGATCACGATATCTCCCGTGGCGTGGGGGCCGGAACCTAGCGCCGGCCTTACGCTTCCTCTGGATGGACGTCAAGGCACAATGCCCGCAACTCGTTTATCAGGACGTTGAACGACTCGGGCGTGTCGGCCTCCGGTATATTCCTGCCCTTGACGATGGCTTCGTACATCCGGGCGCGCCCCAACACGTCGTCGGATTTAACGGTTAACAGCTCCTGCAGCGTGTAGGCGGCGCCGTACGCTTCTAGCGCCCAGACTTCCATTTCGCCGAAACGCTGGCCGCCGAACTGGCCTTTGCCGCCGAGCGGCTGCTGCGTAACGAGCGAGTAGGGCCCCACCGACCGCGCGTGGATCTTGTCGTCGGCCAGGTGGAGCAGTTTGAACAGGTAGATGTATCCAACGGTGACCGGGTGGCTGAAGGGCTCGCCCGTCCGGCCGTCGTGCAGCACTACCTTGCCCGAGGAGGGAATGCCGGCCTGTACCAGGTAGTCTTTAATGACTTCCTCGGACGCGCCCTCGAAAATAGGACACTCGAAGTATTCGCCCAGCTTGTGCGAGGCCCAACCGAGGTGCGTTTCGAAGATCTGGCCGACGTTGAGGCGGCTCGGGACGCCCAGCGGATTCAGCACTATGTCCACCGGCGTTCCGTCCGCCATGAAGGGCATGTCTTCCTCGGGCACGACGCGGGCGACGACGCCCTTGTTGCCGTGCCGGCCCGCCATCTTATCGCCGATGGTGAGGCGGCGTTTCCGGGCCACGTAAACCTTGACCATCTTGAGTACGCCCGGCGGCAGGTCGTCGCCCTTGCGGATGCGGTCTATCTCTTTATCGATGAAGCTGGACACCTCGTGGGTGTAGTCGTGGAAACGAGCCACGACCTTGTCCACGTTGCGGCCCAGCACCGCGTGCATCTTCACGCGCCGCTCGATGACGGGCTCGAGCAGTTTCTTCCGGAGGACGGCGGGCGTTATCTTGGCGCCCTTGGCCAGAAGCGCTTCGCCGGTGAGGTCGTCGACCAGCCGGTAGTTCAGCTCGTTGCCCAGCATCAGCTTCGTCAGCTGTTTTTCGCAGACGTCGCGGGCGGCGTCTATCTTCTTTTTCTTCTCGGCCTCGAGCTTGTCGATGCGCTTCGCCTCGTCCGCCCGGGCCCGGCCGTCGGCCCGCTCGCGCTCTTTGCGCGAGAAGACCTTGACATCGACGACGATGCCGTTCATTCCCGGCGGGGCCTTGAGCGACGCGTCTCGCACGTCGCCCGCCTTCTCGGCGAAGATGGCCCGCAGGAGCCGTTCCTCCGGCGTGAGTTCGGATTCGCCCTTGGGGGCGACCTTTCCCACCATTATATCGCCGGCGTGGATGTCCGCGCCGACGCGGATGATGCCGCTCTCGTCTAGGTTTTTAAGCGCGTCCGAACCGACGTTCGGGATGTCCCGCGTTATCTCCTCGCGGCCGAGCTTCGTTTCCCGACACTCTATCTCGAATTCTTCGATGTGCACCGACGTGAAAGCGTCGCTCTCGACGAGGCGCTTACTCACGACGATGGCGTCCTCGAAGTTGTAGCCCATCCACGGCATGAAGGCGACAATGATGTTCCGGCCCAGGGCCAGTTCGCCGTTCTTGGTGGCCGGGCCGTCCGCGATGACCTGTCCCGCCTTTACTTTGTCGCCCTTGCGGATTATCGGTACCTGATTAAAGCAGGTGTCCTGGTTGGTGCGTTCGTGCTTCTTGAGTACGTATTCGTCGGGTTCGAACCAGCCGTAAGCGGCGTCGTCCTCGGCGGTGTCGGGGCGGATGACTATCCGGTCGGCCGTGACCTTCTCGACCGTCCCCCCCGCCCGGGCGGTGACGATGACGCCCGAGTCCCGGGCCACGCGGTCCTCGATTCCGGTCGCGACGTAGGCGGCCTCGGTCTGAAGGAGGGGGACCGCTTGACGCTGCATGTTCGAGCCCATTAGCGCCCGGTTCGCGTCGTCGTGCTCGAGGAACGGTATAAGCGACGTGGAAATGGAGACCAGCTGCCGCGGCGAGATGTCAATGAAGTCGACCCGATCCGGTTCCACCAGGATGTACTCGCTGCGCCGATGGGAATACACGTATTCGGAAGTAAACCGACCTTTGGCGTCCACTTCGGCGTTGGCCTGGGCGATGGTGTAGGCGTCCTCTTCGCCGGCGTCGAGGTAGACGACCTCGTCGGTGACGCGGCCTTTCTTGACGCGGAGGTACGGTGTCTCGATGAAGCCGAACTCGTTAATGCGCGAGTAGGTGGCCAGGCTCGTTATGAGGCCGATGTTCGGCCCCTCCGGCGTCTCGATGGGGCACATCCGGCCGTAATGCGTGTAGTGGACGTCGCGGACCTCGAAGTTCGCGCGCTCGCGCGAGAGGCCGCCGGGGCCGAGGGCCGAAAGGCGCCGCTTGTGCGTGAGTTCGGCCAACGGGTTAATCTGGTCCAGGAACTGGCTGAGCTGGCTCGAGCCGAAGAACTCCTTGACCGCGCTCATGAGCGGCTTCGCGTTCACGAGGTCGCGCGGCATGCAGTCCTCGAGGTCGAGGATGCTCATACGCTCGCGGATGACCCGTTCCATCCGCGTCAGGCCCACCTGGAAGCGGTACTCCAGGAGTTCGCCCACCGCCCGGACGCGGCGATTCCCCAGGTGGTCGACGTCGTCGACGTCGCCTTCCCGGGCGTGCAGGGCCGAGAGTTCGCGTACGGTCTCGACAATGTCCTCGGCGTGGAGCGTCCGGTCGTTTAGGTCGAAATCGAGGCTCAGGCGCAAATTGAGTTTGCGCCGGCCCACGCGGCTCAGGTCGTAGCGCTTGGCGTTGGCGAAGAGGTTCTCGAAAGCGGCCTCGGCCGTCTCGAGGTTGGACAGGTCGCCCGGCCTGATTTCGTTGTAGATTTTAATGAGCGCGTCGGCCTGGGTTTTGATCCGGCCTTCGTCGTCCTTGCGGAAGGTGGGCACGAGGGCCCCCACTTCCAGGCCGTTGCGGGGAGTCAGGACGTCGACGGATTTGACGCGGTTGTCCCGCAAGAGGTCGAGGACGTTCTCGTCGATGAGCGTGAAGCGCTTGAAGAGCGTGGTGTCCTCGCCGGTCTTGACGTCCGACGCCAGGTAGTTGCCCAGAAGGCCCGTGCGGCGCGAGACGTTGACTTCCTCCACGTCGAAGAAGAGACGGGCGATTTCGCCGGCGTCGCCGTAACCGAAGGCGCGCAGGAGCACGGTAACCGGGATGCGGGGCTGGCGGTTGGTGCGGTCGATGGAGAAGTTCAATACGCCGCCAGCGTCGAAACCGACCTCGAGCCAGGCGCCGCGATGCGGGATGATTGACGCGCCATAGAGGATTTTGCCGCTGGAATGCTCGGTTTGTTTGAAGACGAGGCCCGGCGAGCGGTGCAACTGGGACACGATGACGCGTTCGGCGCCGTTGATGATGAAAGAACCGCGTTCCGTCATCATCGGGATTTCGCCGAGGTAAAGCTCTTCCTCCCGGATGTCGACGACCTGGGGTTCCTTCTCGGGCGCTTCGCGCTCGCGCACGACGAAGCGGAACTTCGCCCGCAAGGGCACGCCGTAGGTCATGCCCTTGACCTTGCATTCTTCTATGTTGTACTTGGTATAACCGACGTTGTACTCGACGAACTCGAGGTACGAGTCGCCGTTGAAGTCGTAAATGGGGAACGTATTATCGAAGATGTACTGCAGGCCCTGCGATTCCCGCTTGGTGGGAAGGGTTACGTGCTGCAGGAAATCCTCGTACGACTTCTTCTGGATCTCCAATAGATTGGGGATCTCTATCGGTTCGACCTTTTCGGAAAACGATATCCTTTTTAACGTCAAACCTGCGGCGCTCCTTTAAAACCCGGCAAGGTGACGGGCGGAACCGCGGGCCCGGGGGGCCGGCCGCTCCGCCGCGATCACCCGTACACGGTTAATAGTATGCAGCGCTTTACTCCAAAGCGATGGTGGCGCCCACTTCTTCGAGCTTGGCCTTAACCTGCTCCGCGTCCTCTTTGGACAGGCCTTCCTTAATGGTGGAGGGAGCGCCGTCCACGACCTCTTTGGCTTCTTTCAAGCCGAGGCCGGTGACTTCCCGGACGACCTTGATGACCGGGATCTTGTTGTCGCCGATGGCCTTCAACACAACTGCGAATTCGGTTTTCTCTTCCTCGACGGCGGCTTCTCCGGCCGCTGCCCCCGGGGCCGCAACCGCTACGGGCGCCGCCGCGGTAACGCCGAATTCCTCCTCGAGCTCCGACACGAGTTCGGAGAGTTCGAGGACGGTCATCGACTTAATGGCTTCCTTGATTTCTTCCTTGGTCATAAACTTTTCGCCCGCGGCGGGCTTTCCTCCTTGAAATATTCCTTAAATAAATATGTATAATTATTGTTATGTGTTTTCTTCTTCTTTCTTCTTATCGGCAATGGCCGCAAGCGTCGCGACCGCCTTCCGCATGACGCCGCTCATGACGTACACGAGCGAGGTCTGCGGGGACTTCATGGCCGCGAACAGCATCGCGAGCAACACGTCGCGCGGCGGCGTCTTGGCCAGCCTGACTATCTTTTCGGACGCGAGGAACTCGCCGCCCAAGAGGCCACCCTTGATTACGAACGCGGCGTAATCCTTGCGGAAATCGACGAGGATTTTCGCGACGGCAACCGGCTCCTCGCCGACGAAGGCGATGCCGGTCGCGCCGTCGAGCAACGCGCCCAGCGTTTCCTTATCCTCGTCGGAGAGGGCTATTTCGGCGAGCGTGCGCTTGGCGACGAAGTACCGCGAACCCTCGGCTCGAAGGGTGGAGCGGAGCCGCGTCATGCCGGCGACGTCGACGCCCCGGAAATCGGTGAACACCGCACCTTCGGCTTCGCCGAATTCGCTTTTGAGTAACGCCAAAATCTCTTCTTTTCGTTCCTTACTAATAGGCATGGTACCGCACCGTCGTTTCTATGTGATGGTTTACCCGCCGGCCAGCGCCAGGGCTTCCTGTCGGCTAATCCGGATCCCGGGGCCCATGGTGCTGGACACCGTGACCCGTTTCAAATATTGGCCTTTGGTAGCCGCGGGCCGGGCCCGGACTATGGCCTCGATGGCCGTGGCGGCGTTATCCGTCAACTGGTCGTCGGAGAACGAGAGGCGTCCCACGGTCATGTGGACGTTCCCCAACTTGTCGACGCGATAATCGACCTTGCCCTTTTTTATGTCTTCCACCGCTTTCGCGACTTCGAACGTCACCGACCCCGTCTTGGGGCTCGGCATGAGGCCCCGCGGCCCGAGCATTTTCCCGAGCTTCGCGACGTCCTTCATAACGTCCGGCGTGGCCACGATGCGGTCGAATTCGAGCCAGTTTTCTTTTTCTATTTTGGTTAAATAGTCGTCAAGGCCGGCGAAATCGGCCCCGGCCTCCTCCGCCTCGCGCACCTTCTCGCCCTTGGCGAGGACTAGGACGCGAACGGACTTGCCCGTGCCGTGCGGCAGGACGACCGAACCGCGGACCATCTGATCGGCGTGCCGCGGGTCGACGCCGAGGCGGAACGCGAGGTCCACCGTCTCGTCGAAGCCGGCGTACGCCGTTTCGCGAACGAGCTTTATCGAGTCCGCCAGGGCGTACTCGTTTTCCCGTTCGACTTTCTCTTTACCCGTATTGTATTTCTTTCCCGCCACGGTTTTCTTCCTCCGGTTCCGGGATGAGCCCTTACTCGATCGTGATGCCCATCGAGCGGGCGGTGCCTTCGATTATTTTAACCGCGGCCTCAACGGATTCCGCGTTCAAGTCTTCCATCTTCGTGCGGGCTATCTCCTCCACCTGGCCCAGCGTCACGGTCGCGACTTTGTCCCGGTTGGGCTCGGAGGACCCCTTCGCGATGTTCGCGGCCTTCTTGAGAAGCACCGCCGCCGGCGGCGTCTTGACCTCGAACGTGAAGGTTTTATCCTGGTAAACGGTTATGATTACCGGAACGATAAGGCCCGGTTTATCCTTCGTGGCCTCGTTGAACTGCTGGCAGAAGGTCATGATGTTCACGCCGTGCTGGCCCAGCGCGGGTCCCACGGGCGGCGCCGGGTTCGCTTGCCCGGACGGCACCTGCAGTTTTATCTTCGCTATCTCGCGTTTCTTAGCCATATCTCGCGGCCTCCGGCCCCGAACGGTCCGGCCTAGCGGCCTTTCTCAACCTCCGAAATATCCAATTCCACGGCCGTCGCCCGGCCGAATACGGTCACCATTACACGGCACTTCCCCCGGTCGGCATAGACTTCCTCCACGACGCCGGAGAAATTCGCGAACGGGCCGGAAGTAATGTTTACGACGTCGCCCTCCTCAAAGTCGAACTCGACCTCCATCTGGGGCTTGCGGCCCTCAATCTGGTCGAGCACTATCTGGACCTCTTCGTCCGCGAGCGGCGTCGGCGCGGAGCCGGAGCCGACGAAACCGGTAACGCCCGCGGTCCGCCGGACGAAGCCCCAGGACTCCTCCGAGACCTTCATCTGGACGAGGACGTAGCCGGGGAAGAATACCTTGCGCCGGGTGCTCTTCCCGGATTTGGTCTGGGTGGTCACCTCTTCGGCCGGCACGAGGACGTTGTAGACCTGGTCCTCCAGGCTGCGTTCCTCGATGCCCCGCTCGAGCGCGGCCTTGACCTTCTGCTCGTGGCCCGTGAGCGTGTGCACGACGTACCAGCGCACGTTCGGGTCGTCCACCCGCACCTGGTACTTCGAGGGCGGGGCCTCTTCGGCGGGGGCTTCGGGCCCCTCGGCCTCGACGGCGCTTATGACTTCCTCGTCGGCCACTGTCTCTACCCCTGCTTTGGGCTTACAGAATGAGAAGCATTAGCTCCATTAATACTTTATCCCAAACGCCTATCAGCGCGGCGAAGATAAGCGTTGTGATAATGACGACGATGGTCGAAGAGAAGACCTCGATCCACGTGGGCCAGGTGACCTTCTTTAGTTCGGCCCGGACTTCGCCCAGAAAATTCCACAGCTTACGCATACGCGCTTCTTGCTCCTTATTATACCGCGCCTTTATTCAGGGCCAGAGGGACTCGAACCCCCAACCGCCGGATTTGGAATCCGGTGCTCTGCCAAATTGAGCTATAGCCCTATTTTATTTCTTTATGAGGCGTGTGCTTGTTGCACCGAGGACAGTGCTTATTAAGCTCCAGCTTCTCAGTGTGCTTTTTCCTATTTTTAGTCGTGGTATAATTGCGCTCGCGGCACACCGTGCACTCGAGCGTTACAACCGTATTTGCGCCTTTTAATGCCATAATAACCGCTCTATTCGTGAATATCGGTAACGACGCCGGCGCCGACGGTGCGGCCGCCCTCACGGATGGCGAAGCGGAGTTCCTTCTCCATCGCGATGGGCGTTATAAGCTCAACCTGCATCGTGATGTTGTCGCCGGGCATTACCATGTCCACGCCGTCCGGCAGTTTGATGCTTCCCGTTACGTCCGTCGTACGGAAGTAGAACTGAGGCCGGTATCCGTCGAAGAACGGCTTGTGGCGGCCGCCCTCCTCCCGCGTCAGTACGTACACCTCCGCCGCGAACTTCGTGTGCGGCGTTATGGAACCCGGCTTCGCCACCACCATGCCGCGCTCCACCTCTTCCCGCTCCACGCCCCGGAGCAGCACGCCGATGTTGTCCCCGGCCTGCCCCTCGTCCAGCGTCTTGCGGAACATCTCCACGCCCGTGCACACCGTCTTTATCGGCTTCGGATTCAGACCCACCAGCTCTATCTCCTCGCCGGTGTGAATCTTTCCGCGGTCCACGCGGCCCGTGGCCACCGTTCCGCGACCCGTTATCGTGAATACGTCCTCCACCGGCATCAGGAACGGCTTGTCCACGTCCCGCTCCGGCGTCGGGATGTAACTATCCACCGCCTCCATCAACTCGTGCACGCACTTCGTCTCGTCCGAGTCCCAGTCCCCGCTCTCCATCGCCTTCAACGCCGAGCCCCGCACGAACGGTATCTCGTCTCCGGGGAACTCGTACTGCGACAACAGCTCCCGAACCTCCAACTCCACCAGGTCCAAAAGCTCCGGGTCGTCCACCATGTCCGTCTTGTTCATGAAGACGACCATCGCCGGCACCGCCACCTGCCGCGCCAGCACGATGTGCTCCCGCGTCTGTGGCATCGGACCGTCCGCCGCCGACACCACCAATATCGCCCCGTCCATCTGCGCCGCCCCCGTGATCATGTTCTTCACGTAGTCCGCGTGCCCAGGACAGTCGATGTGCGCGTAGTGCCGATTCTCGGTCTCATATTCCACGTGCGCCACCGCGATCGTTATCCCCCGCTCCTTCTCCTCCGGCGCTTTATCTATAGACCAGAAGTCCAGGTACTCCGCCTGTCCCTTCTGCGCCAACACCCGAGTTATCGCCGACGTCAGCGTCGTCTTACCGTGGTCAACGTGCCCTATCGTTCCCACGTTGATGTGCGGCTTCGTTCGCTCGTATTTCGCCTTGGCCATATCTGTACCCTCCGCGGTACGCGAAGCGTTAGGGGTGAAACAGAAGACAGTAACCCACCTACTTTACCCCGCTCGTACCTTTCCCCGTGCGAGGTAAAGGGGCGCATAACTTCCCGCTATATTTTTCAGGGGTTTAGGCCCCCGTATTTCCGGCTAAGTGGAAAACGGCAATATATAACAAAATATCCTAAAAAAGTCAAACGTTTTTTAAAGGGAATACGTTTTTCCGGGAACGCAGTTATTAGATCCTTTCTCGTTTATATACATCTACCTTCCACCTCCGCTCGGGTAGCCTGGACCGCGGGCCATCAAAGGGGCCCGAGCCGCCGGTTGAAACCGGCGGTTAATGCTTCGCGGGTTATGCACCGGCCCCTAAAGCGGCCGGTTTCTTCTAGTGGGCCAGGCGTTCCCGCCCGGCGATTAATGGCCGACAGGAATGTCGGCCCCACCATAGTGTACGGAGGGCGACCCCGCAGCCCGCGAGGAGGCGCCCGGAGCCCGCGGCGGCCGACGCGGAGCGGCGGCCAAAGCGGCAATTGAATCACCGGCAGGAATACCGTACCCTAACGGCCTGGTAGGGGCGCAACGCGTTGCGCCCCCAAGAACGCCGATTATGCCGCGGGCCCCGGGGCGGCGCCAACCGCGCCGGCCCGAAAGCCGGCGTCGAAAGAGATCACAGACAGGAATGTCTGTGGCACCCTTCTTCTACCCCCAAGCCGCGAAAGCGGCCGGTCTCGGTATATCCGGGAGGGGGTTAAACGCCGGTTACGGGACGAAGGGCGGCGGCAAAGTTCTCACCGGCAGGTTGACAGCCTCGGGCGCAAGTGCTAGAATGTGAGAAACTCAGGCAGGTACGAAAGTGAAAAAGATAGCCGTCCTTACGTTGGTTTTGGCTTTATGCGCTGCCGCGGCCTCGGCCGCGGCCGACGAAGCTTTAACCGAGGATTTCAAACGGGCCGAGCGATATTACGAATCTAAGGATTACGTCGCCGGCCTCCGCCTTTACCGGGATATACTGGAACGCGATCCGGGGGGTCCCTACGCCGCGGCCGCGGGGTTGCGCATCGGCATGTGCAATTTCGCGCTGGGTGAATACGCCGACGCCGTACTCGCCCTCCAGAAGTTCGAGGAGGGTTTTCCGAACTCCCCCTACCTCGACGACGCGATATTCCTCGCCGCTCAGGCGCACTTCCGCATGGGCGAAAGCCACCGGGCGCTCGAGCGCCTTCTGGCGGTGTTGGCCTTCGGCGAGGACGGCCGCTACTACAAACGAGCGGTCCGCGGCATCGGCAACCTGGCCGACGAGGGCCTGACGGCACACCAACTCCGCAAACGGCTGGAGGACTACCGTCGCTCGCCGGAGGCCGCCGAGGTCCTACTCAAACTCGCCAAGCACGAGATAAAACGCGACGACTACGAGAAGGCGGTCGTCGTCCTCGACGAGTTGGCGAAGAACTACGGCGACCGGGACGAGGGCCAGGAAGCACAGGAACTATTGGTGTCCGTACGCGAGCGATTGGGCCGGGAGTCGCTGGTAGTGGGGCTGCTGCTGCCGCTCACGGGGGACTGCGAGGTTTACGGCCGGACGATGCGGACGGCCATAGAGATGGCCGTGGCCGAGCACAATAAGTCGCACCCCGAGGAACCGGTGACGCTGGTCTGCGAGGATACCAAGGGGACCGACGAGGGCGCCCTGGAGGCCGCCCAGAACCTCATCTACACCTCCCGAGCCATAGCGCTGATAGGCCCCGCGCTCACGAGTAACGTACGGGCCGTCGCGCCCCTGTGCCACTCCAACCAGGTCCCTCTGCTCTCCCCCTCCACGACCGACGGGACCGTTACGAACATCAACGGTTACGTCTACTGCAACGGCCTGACTCGCGAGGCCGAGACCGAGAACATCGCCCGCTACGCCGTAGACAACCTCCGCCTCAAGCGTTTCGCGGTCCTTTACCCCGCGAACGAGTACGGCACCGACAACCGCGACGCGTTCACGGCCGCGGTCGAGCGGCTCGGCGGAGAGGTCGTGGGAGCCGTCGAGTATCCGTTGATAGATATGACGAAGGAACCGGATAAACGCGAAATCAACTATTTCTCCTACACAAAGCAATTGAAATGGCTCCGGGCCGAGGCCGTGTTCTTCCCCGGCCACTACGAGGAAGTGGTCCGAATCCTGCCGCAGCTCACCTTCTCCGACGTCACGTCGTACGTCCTCGGCGCCAACGGCTGGAACGAGAACCGCGTTATCCGCGTGGGAGCCAAGTACGTGGAAGGCACCTACTTCACGGCCGGCTTCTACGCCGATTCGCCCGACCCCAAGGTCCGGGCCTTCGTCTCGAACTATCGGCGCGAAACCGCGGAATTCCCCAACTACCTCGCCGCGGAATCGTACGACGCCGCGAACATCGTCTGTTCGGCGCTCTATCCCCCGGCCGAGGACGGCGAGGAGATTAAGCGCCGCCTCGACGCCGTACGGGACTTCCCCGGGATAACGGGCGCCACGACGCTGCGCGGCGACAACGGCATGCTCGCCAAGGACCTCGCCATCCTGACGGTCAACGAGGGCGAGGTCGTAGAGGCGCCGCGGTGAGACGGGCGGGGGTTTACGCTCTCGGCCTTGCCCTTCTGGCCGGCGCGTGCGGCCCGCGGCCGCCGGCCGGCTCCTTCGTTTATGAGGGCCGGCGCGGCGACACGTTGGCGGCCGTTTGCGGCCGCTTCGGCGACGCGGCGCTTTGCAAAACGATGGCGCAGGGGAACGGCCTGGACGCCGACAAGCCGTTCGAGGCGGGCGAACGCGTGAGCATCCCCTTCGAGGAATTGAAAGGCCACGACGAAACCCTCGAGATCCTGATAGGAGTCCACGAGGCCCGGGCGAGCCTGGCCCGGGGGGACTACGCCGCCGCGTTAGCCGGCCTCGAGGCAGCGCACGTCGGCCGGCCCGACGACCCGGCGTTCGCGTTCGAGCTGGGTGCGACGCTCTACGAGGCCGGCGACTACGCCGGCGCGGCGACGGCCTTCGCGGCCGCGCACGGAACGGCGCCCGAGGACGAGGAAATAATCCTCTATGCGGCGCTCGCCGCGGCGGAGGCCGGGGACGCCGCCGGGGCCAAGGCCACGCTCGAGGGGTTGACGGTAAGCCGGCCCGACTTCCCGTACGGCCTGTACGTCCTGGGTGGAATCCTGACGGCGGACGGCGAATACGTCGCCGGCCGACACCATTTATTCAAATACCTGGAAAGCGCGGACCCGCCGCTCACGGGCCGCTACGCCCGGGAAATGATAAAGGAAAGCGCCCGGGCGGAGATGGCCGCGGCGGCGGCCGAAGCCTCGAAAAAGGAAGGCGAGGGTGAAAAAGGCCCCGCCCGCGAGGCCGGGCCGGAGTAGGGGCGCAACGCGTTGCGCCCATCCCCGGCCGTGGGGCCGGGCCTAATGAATAACGCGCCGTATTACCGTTCAGAATGAACCCGGCGGAGCGCCGGGTTTTTATTTGTAAACGCCGTACGGGCTTAAAGCGTTAAGCCCCAACTAACGGAACAACGCTCGTACACGCCCCAGCGAGGTGGGGTCGACGCCGACGTTTTGACGGGTGATGACGACGTCGTCCACGTCGAATTCGGCCCACACCCAGTAACTTCCTCCCGCAATCGAGAGCGCGAATTCGGCCTGGTATTCCCCCCCGGCCTCGAAAGTCGTCGTCACCTCGTCGAAATCAATCCATTCTTGATCCCAATCCAGGAATTTGCGCCAGGTCCCGATCCTAACGTATCGGGTTTCGTAATTCACGTCATAGGTCCTATAGCGGAACTGGACCCTCAGCGTCGTACCTTTGCTTACGCGAAATGGGGGGGAATACAGGGCCGTCCAGCCCGAGTCGGGAGCGGCGCCGCACTCGGCGGTCCCTTTGGCGTAACCGCCGCCGTCTTCCCAGGACCACGCTCTCGAATCGCCGTCCACCGTCCACCCCGGAGGGGGAAACTGGGAACCCCCGAAGTCCTCGTCGACGGCCGTGGGCGGATTGGCCAACGCCGGCGCTACGGCGAGAAGCGCTAACGCCAAAATCCTCTTCATCCTCTAACCTCCTATTTAAATAACACCCCCACGCGGCCGAGAGAGGCCAAAAAACACCCGCCCCGGGAACCCGCGCGTACTAAAAATACGCGTCCTTGGCGGCGACGAACTCGCGTATCCAGTTAACGCCCCGCCCCTTTAGTTCGGCTTATTATATCCCGACCTCCTATCCGAAGTCAAACATCTTAAACCCGGGGTAGGCGAACGGACCGGCCTACCGAACGACCGCCGGTACGGGTCGTCATCCCGTAATTCGAAATGGCACGAACGTGCCAATAAACTTTACCGCCTTATTTTTCTCTTAAGGGTTGACGCGACGCCCCGGATAAGATATACTACCGGCCGCCATGCTGGCGTAGCTCAGTCGGCTAGAGCAGCTGATTTGTAATCAGCAGGTCGGGGGTTCGAGTCCCCCCGCCAGCTAGAGGAAAGCAACGGGGAGGTACCCAAGCGGCCAACGGGGGCAGACTGTAAATCTGCTGGCGCACGCCTTCGGAGGTTCGAATCCTTCCCTCCCCACATTTTGGGTACTGCGGGCGTAGCTCAATTGGCTAGAGCATCAGCCTTCCAAGCTGAGGGTCGCGGGTTCGAATCCCGTCGCCCGCTAAAAAACGGTACACAAATGATAAGGGAAATTATTTTCGGTATTAGTTGATTTTTTTGCTTGACTTCATAGTTGCGTTTTGGTATAATGTATTTGGTGCTCAAGGGCGCCATATTAGAAATCGAACCCTCCCTCCCTATACTAAGAGAGCCGTCCTTTTGGGCGGCTTTCTTGTTTGTATCGGGAGGAGGCGGCCGGGCCGGGTTCCCCTCTATCCGACCCGGCGTTTAGTGACTCTTTTACTTGACTTTCGCCCTGAATATAATTATCCTTTAGGTGAAGATAACGGAGGTGAACAAAACGAAATGAAATCCCACGTGTCTCAGAAAACCTGAGGTACGGCACCCCGGATAGTCGTACGGACTCGTACGACGACGGTAACCGAACCCCTTGGGAGTTGGCGCGTGGGCGTTCATAAATAGGGAATAACGCCGGCCCGCGAGCCGGCCTTGCCGCCGCGCCATCCTCCTGAAACGTATTACGAAAGGAGCCGTTATGGCGCGGAAAGTTATTTTTGCGACGTGCGCGGCGCTGTTAGCCGTGACGCCGCTTTGGGCTGCAACGAGGGGCGTCGTCGCCGAACTCTTCACCGCCAGCTGGTGCGGTTATTGTCCATACGCCGACGATGCACTCGGCACTTTAGCAACTGAAAAAGGCATAGACAACTTCGTACCGATAGCCTGGCATTCCTCTTCCAGCGACCCGTTCTACACCACCGAAGCTGCGGCACGCCTGAGTTACTACGGCGTTACCGGCTACCCCACTTGCGTATTCGACGGGGAATACCGAGTCGTCGGCGGCAGTACTTCCACATACAACAACTACCTATCCTACTACGATAGCCGCCGCGCCGTCCCCAGCCCCCTCACCATCGAATTCCTCTCCAACTCGTACGACGGCACAAAAGCATCGGTCTCCGTGGAAGTAAAGTTGGAGGAAGCGGTCGCCGAAGGCCACGTCGTCCACGTCGCGATTTGGGAGGACGACATCACGTCGGGCCGGTTGTATAATTACGTCGAGCGGGTCGGCTCTTCCTATGAACCGCTGACGGCCACGAACGCGAACGACGAACAGATAATAAAACGCGACTTCACGTTGGACAGCGGATGGAACAAGGCCAACCTCGGCGTCACCGTTTTCGTCCAAAACCTGGTCAGCAAGGCGGTACTACAAGGCCGCGCGACCAAACTCGAGGAGGGCGTCGCCGTCGTGCCCACGTCCCTCGGCAAGGTCAAAACGCTTTTCCGTTAGGAATATAAGAGTCTCCTCCGTTATGGGAGCCGCCCCTTTGGGGGCGGCTCCCTTGTTTGTATCGGGAGGCGGCGCCCCGGCCCGAATTCTCCCTCCCCGACCCCTATATAGTGACTCTTTTGCTTGACTTTCGCCGCGGATATAATTATTCTCTACCGGAAGATAACGGAGGTGAACAGAACGAAATGAAATCCCACGTGTCCCGAAAAACCTGAGGTACGGCACCGCGGACAATCGTACGGACTCGTACGACGACGGTACCCGGACCCCTTAGGAGTTGGCGCGTGGGCGTTGATCATTAGAGAATGACGCCGGCCCGCGAGCCGGCCTTGCCGCCGCGCCAAGCTCCCGTAATGAATTACGAAAGGAGCCGTAATGGCGCGGAAAGTTATTTTTATCCTCGTGGCGCTGGCCCTCAGCGCCCCGGCGCTTTACGCCGCGGAACGCGGCGTCGCAATGGAACTGTTCACCGCTACCTGGTGCGGATACTGTCCGTACGCGAACTACGCTTTGAACCGCATATACGACGAACAGGGCCCCGACAAGTGGGCCCCCGTAGCCTGGCACGCCTCCTCGAGCGGAATGTGGTATACGGTCGATGCTGAGGCGCGGAAGGGTTATTATGGTGTTACCGCTTACCCGTGGGCCTGGTGCGACGGCAGCATTTCTCACCGCGGCGCGTACACGAGTAACGAGGAGATGTACACCTGGTACATGAGTTCGTTCAACATCCGGCGGGCCGCCGCCAGCCCCCTCACCATCGAGTTCGTCCACTTCAGTTACGGCGAGGGTAAGGCCTCGGTCATGGTTAACCTGACCCTCGAGGAAGCCCTGGCCGCGGGCCACGCCTGCCACTTCGTACTATGGGAAGACAACCTGTCCTACGGCGGCCATGATTATCGTTTCGTATCCCGTAAACTCGAAACGAAGGACGTCACGGTAAGCGCCGCCAACGAGTCCGAGGAAATCGGCGTAACGTTCACGCTCGACGGCGCCTGGAAGACGGCGGACCTCGGCATCTCGGTATTCGTCCAGGACCCGACGACTAAAGAGATAAAACAGGCCCGGGCCAAAATGCTCGAGGAGGGCGTCAGCGTCGTGCCGACGTCCCTCGGTAAAGTAAAGACCCTTTTCCGTTAAGATTGATCGAGTCTCCTCCGTTATGGAAACCGCCCCTTTGGGGGCGGTTTCCTTTCGGGAAACGGGGTTTAAGAATATAACTCGGGATCGCGCTTTTTTCCTTGACTTTATATGACCAATTTGATAATATATAAGCAAGGAGGAGATTAGCCCGACCGAGAACCCTCCCTCCCTAAACCGAGAGAGCCGTCCTTTTGGGCGGCCCTCTCTTTTACCGGCTCGAGCAGAACCGCGAAGTCCCTTTAAATCATTTACATCGCCCACAACTTGTCGTCAATGACTATTTCGGTTATAATATATCCGGAATTTGGACGTCGAGGCGCTACCTGCGCCGTATCCGGCCCCTTACCTCGGTAGCGGCGACGGTGGAGGGACGGCCGCCGCACGGGCCGATTGCGCTTGACTTCGGGAGTTAAAACAGTTTATTATATATAAGAGAAACGGTAGTAATTACTCAAACGAAGGAGCCGAACGATGAAAAAGACGTTTGGGATTATCGCACTCCTCTTGCTGGCATCGCTGCCGACGTTGGCCGCCGAACGGGGCGTCGTGGCCGAGTTCTTCACGGGCACGAATTGAGGCTACTGTCCCTTCGCAGAATACGCGATGGGTAGGATCTACGACGAGCAGGGCCCCGATAAGTTCGCTCCCGTATCCTGGTATAGCAGGGGCGGGAGTTTGTACGTAACGCCGGAAGCCCAGGCACGCGCCGGTTATTACGGCGTGAACGCATATCCCTGGACCTGGTTCGACGGCGTCTTGTCGCACCGCGGCGCGTACACCAACAACGACGAAATGTACACCTGGTACATGAGTTCATTCAACATCCGGCGTTTCGCCGCCAGTCCGCTGACGATAGAGTTCGTCCACAAGAGCTACGGCGATAACAAGGCCTCGGTAATGGTTAAGCTTACCCTCGAGGAAGCCCTGGCCGCAGGCCACGTCTGCCACTTCGTATTATGGGAGGACCAGGTAGGCGGCCATTATCGCTTTGTCGAGCGGCGCTTCGCAACCAAGGACGTGACGGTCTCGTCCGCCAACGAGACCGAGGAAATCGGAACAACTTTCGCGCTGGACCCGACCTGGAACGCAGCCAACCTCGGCGTCTCGGTCTTCGTTCAGGACCAGACCGGGAAGGAAGTAAAGCAAGCCCGGTCGACGATGCTAGAGGAAGGCGTGGGCGTAACGCCCTCGTCCGTGGGCCGCGTCAAGGCGCTGTTCCGATAATACACGATCACCTCTTTAGCGTAAACCGCCCCCGCGAGGGGGCGGTTTTGCTTCTAACGCCGCCCTGTCCCAATATTAAAGCCGCCCCCGTCGGGGCGGCTTTTTTACCGGAAGCGGACGATTCTATTTCCCTTGGTTGGTGTCATCCTTAACGGCCCTCGGTCCTCTGTAATTAATACTCCTCAATCCCGATTCTTCAATCCCGTCGTAGACGGTATACCCGTACGTCGTACCGGGCACTAAATTAGAATCGTCTACGTAGTACATGCTGCTTTTAACGGCGTCTTCGAAATCGAAATCCCATCCTCCTTTAAGTTCGCACCAACTATATCGTTTAATAGATTGTACCGTGTTAAACGCTTCCCAACTGACCTCGATGGTTCCTCCGTTTTCGCTAACGCTTTGGATACTGGGCCGTGCGTAAACGTAAGTGGGCCCATCACAAGAGGATATCAGTACAGCGATAAGTGCGATAGGTAATCCCATTAATAGATACTTCGTAACGCGAACCTCCCTTATTCACCGCTACTAACGTCGGCCTCGTTAAATTAACGTGGATTAACTCGGTTTTATTAAAGCCGCCCCCGTCGGGGCGGCTTTTTTACCGGAAGCGGACGATTCTATTTCCCCCTTGACCGGTGCCTTATTAGTTGCCGGCCGGGGATGGCCGTTACGCTTTTTAGGCGGTTTTTCCCTACTCTATCGGCATCGGGAACGGGTACGCCGGGACGGGCCGGTGCGGCATTACGAAGGCCGGTTCGGTCGCGGCGCCGCCTTCGAAAGGCTCCAAAAAGAAGTCCGGAATCATCGGCGGCGTAAGGCCCTCCGGATTGCCGTACTTCTCGGCCAGGTCGCACTTGTGGTTGCCCTCTACGCCGACGTCGAAGGCCACCATGAACAGCTTCTCCTCCTGCGGCAGGCCCCACGCGAAGAGGTCGCCCTCGACCGTCTCCGAGGCCCCCGGCGCGAGTTCGGCCGGCAGCTCCACCGGCACCTTCTTTGCCTCGGCGCCGTCCTCGGTGAAGACCCACATGCGCAGGCCCTTGGTCGTATCCAGGGGCCGGCCCTCGGCGGCCTTGTTCGTTATGGTCACGCGGGCCGGGAAGGGCGAGTCGAAGGGGTTCGCGAACGGCGGTTCCGCCAGCGTCACGTTGACGCCGCCCACCGGCCCGGTGCGATACGGGTAGCGGAGGGCGGGAGGCCGAGGGATCTCTTTCTTATCCGCGAAGGCCTTCTTCTCCTCGGGCGAGAGGCAGGCGTCGGTGAACCAGCCGGCCCGGAGGAAGGGGATGACGCCCAGGTAGTCGGGGCCCAGCTCGCCGCGCTGGCGGGCGTCGTCCAGCACCAGGAGTTGGCGGAAGTAGGGATGGTACGTCGCCGCGTCGAAATCGAGGCCGGTGAACTCCTCCTGCAGGCCGTACATGTTGACGACCTTCTGCCGCTGCTCCTCCGTATGTACGAGGATGAGGTACGACGACAATTCGCCGCCGAAGCCGTTGAACGGTTCGAAGAGACTGGCCCGCCGCGCGAGGGTCCGCTCGTTGAGAAGAGCGAGGCGGTTGAGCGCGTAGGCCAGCATTTCCGGGGAAGGGTAATCGCCGACGGCGGTGAGCGCGTCCAGGCCGTACGTTATCATGTCCGGCTGTTTGTGCGTCACCTCCAGCCGGAAGGTGTTGTAATTGCCGTCCCAGACGCCGGCGAGGCCCAGCTGGTCCTGGTAGCCCTCGGCCTTGGACCGGCGGTTGAACTCGGGAATGGTCGCGCACTCTTTCCCCAGCGCGAAGAACGCCTCGTACGCGGCCTTCTGGTGCGGCAGCGTATCGTTGTCCTTCACGGTCGTGTTGTATACCTGGCGGTGGGGGCCGAGGACGATTTCGATATCGGTGATGTCCAGCGTCTCGAGGTCGATCGGCTTCGCTTCCGCGGCGTAATCCTCCATCTCCTCTATCTTCTGGTCCATCGCCGCGACCTGTACCTCGCTGAGGGCGGCCATGGCCTGGCCGTATTTATCCATCAGGCCCTCGGCGTTTATGCGCTCCTGGAACTTCATCATATCCATGCCCGGCTCGGCGGCGACCTCTTCCATCCGGCCTATTACGGCCCGAACGTCGTCCAACCTACTTTTGTCGCTGACCATCGAGGACTGGGCGTCCACTCCCATCTTGAGGCCGTCGATCATCTGCTTCACGCCCGGATCCATTAGTACCGCCCCCCCAGCCGTTCGGCATTGACTTTCTCGAACAGCTCGACCAGCCTTTTAATCTGCCCATCGGAATAGACCAGCCGGGTACGGAAGCGCGGCAGGTCGAGCGCGTCCGGGAAGCGAACGCCGGGGAACCGCTGGGCCAGTTCGTCGAGCGAGGCCGTGAGCGTCGTCATCGGCTGCTCGTCGAGGCCGGTGC
The DNA here is from genome assembly GCA_050117845.1 of Candidatus Zixiibacteriota bacterium. Classification (GTDB taxonomy): domain Bacteria; phylum RBG-13-66-14; class B26-G2; order WVWN01; family WVWN01; genus WVWN01. Next base: position 77,553 of record JASFLY010000008.1, on the reverse strand, counting down.
CGGGCGGGCTCGCCTCCACCAAAAGCAGCTTCTCGATAATCGTCGGGATGAGCGATTTGGCCCGGCTCTCGTTCTCCTTGGTCGGGGCTTCCTCCGCGTCCATCTTCTCGGAGATAGCGTAGAGCTCGTTCATGTCGCCGGAGGCCGCCAGGGCCCCGGCGCGAGCGCGCCAGCGTTCGGCCAACGGCCCCTCCTCGAGTTCCTCGTATACGTCGGCCTGGAAGTTGGCGCCGTCCACCGACATCGCCCGAGCGACGGCGAACGCGAGGCCCCCTTCCATCATCTTGCTGTTCATCTCGACGACGCCGGGGGTCTCGCGGACCATCTCGAGGACGGCCCGGTCGGCCTTCGCCGTCTCGACGGCGTGGGGGTCCTTCTCGTGCTGGGCCAGCGTCAGCCGATAATACTCGATGGTGTCCTTATGCACCTGCTCCGTGTCGTAGTCGGCCATTGATTCCTCCTTGGAACCCGGGATTAATGAAAGTGCTTTCGGCCACCGCTTACCGGAACAGCGCCCGGACGCGGCCGAGCGAGCTGGGGTCCACGCCCGCGTTCGGCACGTCCGTTATGACGGCGTCATCCATGAACATCTCGCCTTCCGCGTACCGCCCCGGAGCCGCGCCGCCGCGGTATACCCAGACCACTACTATCGTCCCCGGCTCGGCGACGTAAAACGACCCGGCCTCGACGTGCCGGCTGCCGCCGGACAACGAGTCGCGGTAGATTTCGGTCGAGGTCCCCGCGTATTCCGCGGCGAACTCCCCCCGGATAGTGCCCGAGCCCATGGCGTACGAGTAGTATTCGAACGAGTAATACAAAGTGCCCGCGGGCACCGTCATCTCGAACGACGTTAACTCCACCGTACCGGCTTGCCCGTCGTTTACCAGAACTGACGCCGTATATTCCTCGTAGATAAACCCGTAAGCGACGGATCCGCTTCCGCTCGTCTTGGCCGACCATCCGGTCGGCATCTGGTTCGCGTGGAAGTCCTCGTCCAGGTACGTCGTAGCCGAGGCGGCACCCGCCGCCAGCGCCGACGCCACGATCGCCGTTAATACTTTTCCCCGCCTCATCTCGTTCCCCCTTCGATTTCGTTACGTTTAACCTCCCGCCGCGGCCCCCCGGGCGGATTGCTTCCTCTTCTTTCGGACTTCTCCCTACCGGAACAGCGCCTTGACCCGGCCCAGCGAATTCGGCTCCACGCCCGGGTAGCGCGCGTCGTCCGAGATAATCACGCCGTCGACCATGAGGAAGGAGAAATGGTAGCGCCAGTAATTGGTCGTCCATACCCGCCAGCAGGCCTTCGCGGTCGCGTTGAGGTCGTTTTTGAGGTCTCCGCTGCGCTCCTCCCAATCGGACGTCGACTCCAGCGGCACGTAAACCAGGTTGCCCTGGGACGGTTGGACGTACGTAATATAAAAATCGGCCCCGCCGCCGCTGTGGCCGTTCTCGTGGTGGTCGTAATCGAACCGGTAATAGACGCGCGTGTTGGCCTTGACTTCGAATTCGGGAGACATGAACGTGGCCCGGACCAACCCTTGCTCCCAACTGGAGGTCCCCCCGAGGGCGTACCGGCCCCCCGGCCCGCCGTAAGCGAGCGACCAACTGGCGTCGCCGGTGCCCTCGTAGAAAGTGGTCCACCCCGGCGGGGGAAACGTCCCTTCGAAATCCTCGTTCACGAAATCCTTGGCCGTCCCCACGCCTACCGCGACGGCCCACGCCGCCGCTACCGCGATTACTATACGCATCGTTCGTACCCCCTTCGGATTATCCGGCGGACTACCTCAGTCCACCACTTCGCCCTCGATGACTTCCTCTCCGTCCGCTTCCTTCTTAGTATCTACCTTGGCCTTCTTCGTTTTACTTTTATTTAACGTTAGCTCGCCGTCCTTGAAGCCTACCTCGATGGTGTCGCCCGGGCCGAAGTCGCGGTTGAGGATGCGGTTGGCGATGGGGTTGGCCAGCACGCGGGTTATGAGGCGGCGCAGCGGCCTGGCGCCGAAGGCCGGGTCGTAACCCTCCTCGGCCAGGTGCTCCCGGGCCTCCGGCGAGACCTCCAGGTCCATCTCCTGGTCGGCCAGCCGGCGCCGCACCTTGGCCACCAACAGGTCTACTATCTGCACCAGGTCCTCGCGGCTCAGCGCGTGGAAGACGATGACGTCGTCGACGCGGTTTATAAACTCGGGCCGGAATACCGCCTTGACCTCCTCGAAGACCTCCTCCTTCATCTTCTCGTAGAGGGCCGCTTCCTTGTCCACTTGGGCCCGCTCCGAGAGCTTCATTATCCGGTCGGCGCCGACGTTGGAGGTCATGATGAGCAGGGCGTTCTTGAAGTCCACCGTCTTGCCGTGGCTGTCGGTCAGGCGGCCGTCGTCCATCACCTGCAGCAGGATGTTGAAGACGTCGGGGTGAGCCTTTTCTATTTCATCCAACAATATAACGGAGTAGGGACGCCGCCGCACGCGCTCCGTTAACTGGCCGCCCTCCTCGTAGCCGACGTACCCCGGCGGCGCGCCGACGAGCCGCGAGACCGTGTGGCGTTCCTGGTACTCCGACATGTCGATGCGGATGATGGCTTCCTCGTCGCCGTAGAGGAACTCGGCCAGCGCTTTCGCGAGTTCGGTCTTGCCCACGCCCGTGGGTCCCAGGAAGATGAAGGTCCCCACCGGCTGGTTGGGGTCTTTTAGCCCCGCCCGGGCGCTCCGCACCGCCTGCGACACCGTCCGTACGGCCTCCTCCTGATCGACGAGGCGGCGGTGCAGTTCATCCTCCATCCGAAGGAGCCGCGCCTGTTCCTCCTCGGTCAGCTCGGACACGGGTATCCCCGTCCAGCTGGAGAGGACCTCGGCCACGTGCTCCCGCGTTACGACCGCCTCTTCCTGCTTCTCGGCCTTGACGCGTTCCCACTCCGCCCGGGCGCCGTCCAGCTTGGCCTGTAGTTCCAGCGCCTTGACGTGGGCCTGGTTCGCGGCCTCGAAGTCGTTGCGGGCGATGGCCTCCTCCTTCTCCCGGTTGAGGCGGTCGACCTCGGCCTGCGTGGCGGCGAGGTCCGGCGGGATGGTGAGATTCGCCAGGTGGACCTTGGCCGAGGCCTCGTCGATGAGGTCTATGGCCTTGTCGGGGAGGAAGCGGTCGGCGATGTAGCGGGCGGAGAGGCGGGCCGCCGCGGCCAGCGCCTCGTCCGAAATGGTCACGTGATGGTGGGCGGCGTAGCGGTCCCGCAGGCCCTCCAGGATGGCGATGGTCTCATCTACCGACGGCTCGTCGACGATGACGGGCTGGAAGCGGCGCTCGAGCGCGGCGTCCTTCTCGACGTACTTGCGGTACTCGTCGAGGGTGGTCGCCCCCACGGCCTGGAGCTCGCCCCGGGCCAGCGCCGGCTTGAGGATGTTGGCGGCGTCGATGGCGCCCTCGGCCGCCCCCGCGCCGACGAGGGTGTGCATCTCGTCGATGAAGAGTATGACGTCGCCGCCGGCGATTATCTCGTCGACGACGCTCTTCAGGCGTTCCTCGAACTCGCCGCGGAACTTCGTTCCGGCCACGAGGCCGGCGAGGTCGAGCTGGATTACTTTTTTATCCACCAGGATCTCGGGGACCTGGCGGCCGGCTATGGCCTGGGCCAGGCCCTCGACGATGGCGGTCTTCCCCACGCCCGGGTCGCCGATGAGGACGGGGTTGTTCTTGGTGCGGCGGGAGAGGATCTGGATGCAGCGCTCTATCTCCTTGTCCCGGCCTATGACGGGGTCGAGCTTGCCGTCGCGGGCGAGCGCGGTCAGGTCCCGGCCGAAGGCGTCGAGCGCCGGCGTCTTGGAGTCGGCGTCGGCGCCGAACGCGCCGGAAGGCGTCGCGCCCATGAGTTCGTAGCACTTGTCGGCGACGACCTTCGGGTCCGCGCCGGAGGAGACGAGGACCTTGACACCCGCCCCGGCGGTCTCGTGCAGGACGCCCAGCAGCAGGTGTTCGGTCCCGACGAGCTGGGCCTTGAGGCGCTGGGCCTCGTCCACGGCGTGCTGGATGGCGCGCTTGGCGTCGGGGGCGAACTCGATGACGGCGCCCGGCTCCGCTCCCGGCCTTGACGGCGCGAGCTGCTGGACGGCGGCGGTCAGGCGGTCGAAGTCGAGGCCGACGGCGCCGAGGGCCCGGGCGGCGATGGAGCCGCGGTCGCGGGCGATGCCGACGAGGAGGTGGTCGGTTCCAATCTGGCCGGCGCCCAGGGCCTTGGCCGTCTCCTGCGCGGAGCGTACGGCCTCCTGGGCGCGATTCGAGAAGTATTCTTCCATAAGTACCGGCTCCCGGAAAAGCGGTTGGTTTCTATCCCGCCCATTATAAAAAAAGCCGCCCGAAAAATAAAGGGCGGGTTTTATAACCGAAACTATTCACATACCAATACTGGTTATCTCGTACCGCGTGATTTATAGCGTCGGCCTATTGCGAATTTACCCTTTCCGTAATAAAATCCCTTTAGTGGACAAGTATTGCAAATTGGCGTTAATCGTGGTTTTAGTTTTAACCTTCGCGGCGTCGCCCTCCTACGCGCAGGGCGACAGCCTCGAAGGTTGGGGTTGGGCTTTACTCCTCGGTACAGCCGCGATCGTACTCGGCATTACCGCCGCCGCGACTTACGCCGCTTACGGTTTGAGCGTCGTCGTCCCGGACGCGACGTTCCGACTCGCCGAGGAATCCGTCGACATCGCCGTATACGATGGCCGCGTAGCAGTATCCGCCGAGTACGTCTTCCTCAATGACGCCGACAAAGCGAAAACCTTCGCGGCGGCCTGTCCATTCGGGGAAGGCCGCGGCCTCGGCCCGGCGGAGAACGTAAGCGTGGCCGACGGCGCCGGCGAAGAAATCACGTTCGAGTGGAAAAAGAAAAAGATAGCGTTCGACGTTCACGCGGCGGCCCGGGTTGAGACGAAGGTCCGGGTTCAATACGAACAACCGACGACTGGTTCGACGTTCACGTACCTCTTAGGGAAGGAACGTTTCTGGGGTCTCGGCGGCGCGTTCACGACGTTCACCGTAACGGCCCCGGCGTCCTTAGGCCGTATAGATTGCAACTACCCTCTTAAAATAGTGGACGCTGAAGGCGACAATGTCGGTTACGTCTTCGCCCGCGACGACTTCTACCCTCAGATGAATTTCTTTATTAATTGGAAGTAGCCGCCTTCGCAGGACGAATAAAGGTAAAAAAGCCGGCCCGCAGGCCGGCTTCTTCATTACATATTGGGGGGGGTTACAGCCCCGCGTCCCGGAGCGCCGGGAGGACGATGGGGCTGAGCGTGTTGTAGCCCTTCTCGTTGGGGTGCAGGCCGTCGCCGTCGTGGCAGTCGCGGGGGAGCTGGCCCTGGCCGTCCTCGATGGCCGCCGCGAGGTCGAGGCAAACGAAACCCTGGGCCGTGCAATAATTCCGTATCCAGTCGTTGAACTCGCGGATGTCGTCGAGCTGGGCCTGCGTGCAGCCGCCGAAGCCCGGGTCCACCGGGACCGTCGTCGCGAGGACCGGCGTGGCGTTGATGCCCTGAATAAGGCCCACCATCTTGCGGATCTCGGCGTAGAATTCGTTGAAGGGCGTATCGCCGCCCAGGTCGAAATAGGCCGCGCACTCCTTAACCACCACAATCTTGGGGCTGTGGGGCGGGACCTCGTTCCAGGCGTCGCTCTTCACCCAGTCGTAGTGAACGACCTTGTGGAAGTTGTAGCCGTTGAAGTAGGTGCTGAAACTCCAGGCCTCGGTGATGGAGGCGCCGACGAAGACGACGCTGGTCTCCTTCTCGTTATGAGGCGGCGTTCCGCCCCCGCCGTTTTCCTCTTCGTCTTCCGAACAGGAGACGACCAGGAACAGCAGTGCCGCGGCCGCCGCGAAAAGCGCCAAACGCTTGAGCATAACCTATCCTCCTCGCGGGAGTGCGTTATCGATGCGGCCCGCGCCCGCCGGCCGCTCACCCTTTATTAATACCCTCCCGGCGCCGGAAAATCAAGCCCCAACGTGTCCCCGCCGCAGCGGCCGGACGGGCGGATTTCCCCAAAATAAAAAGCGGCCCCGCGGGGCCGCTTTTAAATCTACGATATATAGCAGTTACTTCGCGCCGACGCGGTAGTCCGCCTTCTGGAAGGAGTACACGAAGCGGTCCGGCAGGTCGTACGTGCCGTTCAACAGAGCCACGGTGTCCTCGATGAAGACGCGCTCCTCGTCGGTGGGAATGACGAAGACCTTCGTGGCCGAGGCCGCGGACGATATCTCGACCTCCGCGCCGCGCGGGGCCTCGTCGTTCCGGTCAGCGTCCACCTCGATGCCCATGGCCGTCAGGCCCTCGAGCGCGAGCGCCCGCACCTCCGGCGAGTTCTCGCCCACGCCGGCGGTGAAGGCGATGGCGTCCACCCGGCCCAGCGCCGCGGCGTACGCCCCCACGTATTTCTTCAGGCGGTAACTCTCCACCTCGAAAGCCAGCTTGCAGCGGTAGGCCGAGCCGGGTTCCTCGGAATCGTCGTCGGTGCAGGCCGCGTCCTCTTTGTAGTGTTCCATCACGTCCCGCCGGTCGGCGTACATCCCCGTCAGGCCCAGGATGCCGCTGCGGCGGTTGAGGATGCTGTATACCTCCGGCGGGGCGAGGGGGAGGTCCTTGGTGACCTGGAACGGGATCGCCGGATCGACGTCGCCCGAACGCGTACCCATGACGAGGCCCTCGAGCGGCGTCAGGCCCATCGACGTATCGACGGAGACGCCCTGCCGCACCGCGCAGGCGCTGGCGCCGTTGCCGATGTGGAGCGTGATGACGTTGACCTCGCCCGGTTCCTTTCCCAGAAGCGCCGCGGCCCGCCGGGAGACGTAGAGGTGCGACGTGCCGTGGAAGCCGTAGCGCCGCAGGCCCAGGTCGCAGTACCACTCGTACGGCAGGGCGTAAATGTACGCGTAGTCGGGCATCGTGTGGTGGAAGGCGGTATCGAAGACGGCGACGTGGGGGACGTCCGGCAACAGCGACCGGGCGGCCTCGATGCCGGCGATGTTCGGCGGATTGTGCAGGGGAGCCAGGCCGATGCAGTCGCGGATGATTTTCAAAACGCCGTCGTCGATAAGGACGGACCGGTTCAGCTCTTCCCCGCCGTGGACGACGCGATGCGCGACGGCGGCGATTTCCTCGAGGTCGCCGATGACGGCGCCCCCGCCGCTCGTCAGCGTTTCCAGGACGAGGTCGATGGCCTCCCGGTGCGAGGGGCAATCGCACTCCCGGCGAATAGGCTTCTCCCCGGCCGCTCCCTCGGAGCGGTGCAGAATGAATGCGCCCCCGACCGCGATGCGCTCCACGGCGCCACGGGCAATAACGCGCTCCTCGGCGGCGTCGAAGAACAAATACTTGAGCGACGAACTGCCGCAGTTAAGCGTTAGTATTTTCATAGCACAAAGAACCTAGTATGAACGATTATACCTTTTTGGGAAACGTTTACGTTCCGGCGGGACGGCGACGCCGAGTGCTTGGCGCCGCCGGTCTTTAACGCGTCGCGAATCGTTCGCCGACGCGATTCCGATTATATCCTCCGGAAGGGCATTTTACGCCCTACCGGGCGCTTATATTGTAACCGTTCGCGCGACCCTTTACAAGTCAAAACGGCCGGCCCGGCCCTATTCTCACTCCGGGTAGAGCGCCGAGAGGGCCGCGGCCTCCTCGGCCGCCCGGCCTTCGTCCCCCGTCGCCTCGTACGCCCGCACCAGGTTCTCCCGGCCGCCCCGGAACGTGGGGTCGAGCGCGACGGCCCGGCGGTAGTGCGGGAGCGCCGCGTCGAGGTCGCCCCGCAATTCCGCGTATACGCCGAGTTTTAACTGGCCGCTCTCCGACCGGCGGCCCAGATGTTCGGCCGTCGCGAGGCAGAAAACGGCCCGGCCTTCGTCCCCCGCGGCGCGTCGCTCGCCCGCCTCGTCTATATATTGGGACGCGAGGATGGTGCCGCCCCAGTAGTCGACGTACGCCGGAGGCTCCGGTTCCAGGCCCCGGCGCCGGTACAACGCCCACCAGTCCCGGCCCACCACGCCCCCGCCCGGCGGGACGAGCCGCCACAGCCGCGCGCGTTTCTCGTACCCGTAACCGTACGAACGGAGCGGCGTGAACGGGTAGAGCATATAGTAATCGCGCGAGCGGTCGCCGACGAGCGCCAGAAAAGCCTCGACGTAGCGGTCCGTCGGTACCGTCGCGCCCACGTCCCGATCCGCGGCGGCCATGAGTTCGAAGAAGTCGTGGAAGAGGCGCGTCCCCGCGCCGTCAACGAAGTAGACGTCGGGCCGGCCGTAGCGCGCCGTGACGAGCGCCGCCACGGGCCCAACCAGCGCGCTGCCCTCGTAACTCGTAATAAAAGTGGCTCGCGGCCCGACGAGCCGGAGGGCGTTCCCGGCCGCGTCGTCGGCGTAGGGGTAATCCGAACGGTCCGCGGGACCGAAGCGGGACGCGAGCGGCAGCGAGGCCAAGACGATAGCCCCGGCCGCGAGGACTACGCCGGCCGGCCTTCTCCAGGCCGCCGCCCTTCCGCAGAGCCAGGCCGCCGCCGCGCCGCACCCGAGCGCCCAGGCCATGTAGAGCGCGACGTACCAGCTGCGCCAGTTGGCGGAGTAGTAGTTCAGGATAAACGCGGCCGCCAATGCCCCCGCGCCGAAGACGAGGACAGCGGCCTTCCGGCGCCGCGCGAAAAGCCAGACGGCGCCGGCCGCCCCGGCGACGAGGCCGAGCCAGCCGAACTGGCCGTGGAACAGGTCCGCGGCCAGGCGGCCCCGGGCGCCGACCAGCGCCGCCGAGGCCGAGAAAAGCTCCCGGCCGTAGGTCCTCCCCGTCAGGTGGTAGAAGAAGTTTCGCAGCGTGTCCGGCTTTCCCCAATCCGCCGCCACGCCCGCGGCCGAACGGATGGGTAGATATAAATGAGCGGAGAATGCTAGGACGAAGGCGGCCGCCATCCCGCACAAGAGCCGGGGCGACAACGCGCGCCGGCCTCCCGCCCACAGGACGTACGCGACGTACGCCGGGAGGAACGCGGCCTGCTGGGGGTGAACGCCGCAGGCCAGGCCGTAGACGAAGGCCGCGGCGAGAAGCGGCCTGCCGTCCGGCCCCCCGCCCCAACGCACGAGAAGATAGGCGGTCGCGGCCGCCAGCGCCAAGCTTAGCGTGTAGACCTCCGCCACGGTGGCCTGCGCCCAGACCGCCGGCGCCGCGCCCAGCGCGAGCGCGGCGACCGCCGCGCCGACGGCACCCCAGCCGTCCGCCGGGAAGAGCCGCCGGCAAAGAAGGACCACGAAGAAGGCCGCAGCGGCGCCCGCGGCGGCGCTGAAGAGGTTAAGGCCCGCGACGGCGTCAACGGCCGGGATGGCGGTAAAGAGGTGGGCGGCGCAGAGGTAAACGGGGTAACCGGGGGGATAGCAGTTGCCCAGAAGGCAAACGGATCGGACGTATATGCCCGAGTCCTGCCAGTAAGCCCCGGGGCAGGCCGTCCGGGCGTAGAGGACGAAGAACAAAACGGCCGCGGCGGCGGCCAGCATTAGCGCCGGCCCGCGGCGGCCTTTCCCGGCTTCGCCCGCTTCTTCCATTAAGTTCCCGGTGCGGCGTCAGTCGCCTTTGTAAAAATCGGAGAGGGTTTTTTCGGCCGGCTTGCCCTTGGGCGTCCACTTGTTGTCGTTGAGGCCGCCGGAGTTGGGGCTCCAGTTGTCCCAGGACCAGACGTAAATGCCGGCCAGCCAGGCGCGGCCCGGCGCCGTCATGAGGAGAGCTCGGTAGCAGACGTCCTGGGCCTTGGCGTCCGGCCGTTCGTCCTTGGTGAAGGCTGGCGTCTTCCAGCACGCCGGCCGCGATTGATAACCAACTTCCGTGAGGATTATCTTTTTATCGGTCAACCGGGCGTCGCGGCGCCAATCGCCCATCCGGCCCAGTCGGTAGTCCCAGGTCTTCACCAGATCCGAGAGCGCGACGTCGTCCTCATCCGAGAGCGGGAAATAGGCGTCGACGCCGACGAAGTCGACGAGTTCCCAGAAGCAAACGTCCCGGTAGTTCTTCCAGTCCGCCGCGTACGTTATCTCGCCGTCGTAGCGCGAGCGCACGGAATCCATGACGACTTCCCAGGAATCGTACTCGGCCTCGTCGCACCAACTGTACTCGCAGCCGACGCAGAGGAGTTCCACGTCCTCCTCGGCCGCCATGTCAGCGTAGTGGTTCATAAAACCCCGGTACGAATTGAACCACGCGAAGGTGCTCGTGGGCTCGAACTTCGCGCGCCAGGTGCCGTCGTGGCTGTCTACGTACGGCTTCAGCATCACCTTGGCGCCCTTTTCGTGGAGATAGCGGATGACGGTCCGCACGCATTTATCGGAGGGAGTTTTAATCGAGTCCGGCCTTATGGCCGTGGCGGACTTGTCCCGCTGGTACCAGACGGGCACAAGCGCCACCCACTCGGCGCCGGTGGCGAGCATGCGGTCGACGTTCTTAAGTTGTTTCGACCCCGGGTCGAACATCCGGTCGACCGGGAAATACGTCATGCCCCGCTGGAAGTCCTTGTTCGCTATCTTCGCGGGTTCGTACGGAACGTCCTCGACGATCCACGCGCCAGCGACGCCGGCCGCCAGGAACACAGCCGCCGCCACGGCGGCCAGGTACAGCCTTCCCCTCCCGGGTCCTCTCCCCATACTCGGCCTCCCACGCGGCACGTTAGGTCCACCCCATGGCCGCGGCGTACTTCTCGAAGAGCTCTTTTTGCTCCCGCGTCATCTTCTTGGGAACGTCCACTTTCACCAGGACGTAGTGGTCGCCGACGCGGCCCGTCCGCTCGTCGCGGACGCCCTTTTTCTTTATGCGTATCTTCTTCCCAGCCTGAATCCCCGCCGGTATTTTTATTTTTACTTTACCCTGAACCGTTTCGACTTCCTTCTTCGCTCCCAGCACGGCCTCGGACAAATTCAGCTCGACCTCGCCGTAGGTGTCCAGCCCCTCGCGACGGAAGTGCTTATCCTCCTTCACGCGAACGGTGATATAGAGGTCGCCGCGCAGGCCGCCCGGCCCGACGTTCCCCTCTCCTTTGACACGGATGACGCCGCCGTCGTTGATGCCGGACGGGATGCGGACCTTGAGCGGCCGCCTGGCCCGGCGGGAGCCCTTTCCCTTGCAGTCCGGGCAGGGGGTGTCGACGACGGTGCCCTTGCCGGCGCAGGTGGGGCAGGCCCGCGTTACGCCGAACTTCCCCATCCCCATGACGACGGTGCCGCGGCCCTCGCACTGAGGGCAGGTTCGCGGCTGGGTCCCGGGGGCGGCGCCGGTGCCGGCGCACGTCAGGCAGGGTTCCTCCCGGCCCAGGTTTATCTTGGCCGTCCCGCCCTTGACCGCGGTCGAGAACGGCACGTCGATGTTCATCTCGATGTCGTTATTCGTGGTCGGCTCGGCCTGCCGACCTCCTTTCCCGCCCCCTCGGAAAATCTGGTCGAAGAGGCCGCCCAGGCCGCCGAGGTCACCCAGGTCGAACTCGACGGACTGGCCGCCGCCCGGCTGGCCGTACTGCGAGAAGTCGAAACCCCCGGCCCCCGGGCCGCCGGGCCCGGTGAACGCGCCGCCGTACTTGCGGAGCATGTCGTATTCCTGGCGCTTCTTGGGGTCGGACAGCGTCTGGTAGGCCTCGTTGATGGCCTTGAACCTGTCGGCCGCGCCGTCCTCCTTGTTGCGGTCGGGGTGGTACTTCATCGCGAGCTGGCGATAAGCCTTTTTAATGTCGTTGTCCGAAGCTTTCTCGGGCACGCCGAGCGTCGCGTAGAAATCCTTGTTGTCCGCCATACCGGTACGCAAAGCGGCCTAAGCCGCCGGCCCCTCGCCCCCTTCGCGCGGCGCCACGCAGACCTCCACCCGGGCGGGTTTTAAGAGGACGCCCTTGAACTTGTAGCCCGGGTCCCAGGCCGCGACGATGGCGTTTTCGGGCAACTCGGGGTCGCAGGCCGCGGCCACGGCCTCGTGGACCTCCGGGTCGAACGGGTCGCCGCGTTGGGCGCGGATTACCTCCAGGCCCTCGTTGCGCAGGACCTCGTAGATCTTCCGGTCCAGCATGCGGATGGAATCGACGTGGTGCTGGGGGACGGCCTCGTCGGCGTCCGCGGCGTCGATGGCCCGCGTCAGGTCGTCGAGCACCGGCAGGAGCTGCTCCACTATCCCCTGGGCCGCGGCGGCGCAAGCCCGGTCGTGCTCGCGGGCGAGGCGCTTGCGCGTGTTGTCGAGGTCGGCGATTCGGCGGAGAAGCTCGTCCTTCGCCGCCCGGGCCTCCTCTTCAGCCCGGACCAGCCGTTCTTCAATTTCGTCTTTCGGGGCGGGCCGTCCTTCCGGCTCGTCGTCGCCGATAGGTATCTCGACCCTATCTCTTCTATTCTTCATAGTTTGACAACTCCGGTTGATCGAGCGTGGGTCCGATAAACGCTATTATAAATAATTTCTGCTCCCCGGTCAAACCGTGGGACGGCGGAAAATCGTTTTTTACGCTTTAATCGGGTGCTTTTTTTTGTTAATATGGCGCCCCTAAAAATCCGGGGAATAGCGTATGGCTATAAATTTTTACAACACGATGACCCGGCAGATGGAGCCTTTCGAGCCCCTCGAGGCCGGGAAGGTTCGGATGTATACCTGCGGCCCGACGGTGTACGATCACGCCACCATCGGCAACTTCCGCACCTTTATGTTCGAAGACCTCCTCCGGCGCTACCTCGCGTGGAAAGGTTTCGAGGTCCTCCAGGTTATGAACCTGACGGACATAGACGATAAAACCATACGCGGCTCCCGGGAGGAGGGCGTGCCGCTCGCGGAGTACACGCGACCCTACGTCGACGCTTTCTTCGAAGACCTCGATACGCTCCGCATCCAGCGCGCGGAACACTACCCGCGGGCGACGGAGCACATCCCCGAAATGGTGGCGTTGACCCAAAAGCTCGAGGCCGCGGGCCACACGTACACTTCGGAGGACGCGGTTTATTTCCGCATTTCGACGTTCCCCGAGTACGGCAAACTCTCCGGGATGGACCCCGACTCGCTCCAGCCCGGCGCCCGCGTCGACGTGGACGAATACGCCAAAGAGGAAGCCCGCGACTTCGCGTTGTGGAAGACCGCCCGCGAAGGGGAACCTTCGTGGGATTCCCCCTGGGGGCCGGGGCGCCCCGGGTGGCACATCGAATGCTCGGCCATGTCGATGAAGTACTTGGGAGAGACTTTCGACATCCATACCGGGGGCGTGGACAACATCTTCCCCCACCACGAGAACGAGATAGCCCAAAGCGAGGCGGCGACGGGGAAACCGTTCGCGCGCCTCTGGATGCATTCCGAGCACCTCATCGTCGAGGGCCAGAAGATGTCGAAGTCGCTGGGCAATTATTACACCCTGCCCGACCTCCTGGCCCAGGGCAACGATCCGCTGGCCATACGCTATCTGCTCATCTCGACGCATTACCGGAGGCAGTTGAACTTTACGCTCGACGGCTTGGGCGCCGCGGCGGCCTCGGTAACGCGCCTCAGCGATTTCTACCGACGCGTCACCGAATACGACGGGGAAGGCCCGGACGATTTGGCCGAGCAAATTCGAGACGCCGCGGCCGAGTTCGAAGCGGCGCTCGACGCCGACCTGGCCGTAGCCGAAGCGCTGGCGGCCGTTTTCGACCTCGTTACGGAGGCCAATCGGGCCATGGACGAGGGGCGGCTATCGGGGATAGGCCGTAGCGAAATCATCGAAGCGCTCGATTCGTTTGACAGGATTCTGGACGTTTTCCACCCGGCGCCGGTCGTACTGGACGCTGAAATCGAGAAGCTTATCGCCGACCGGGAAGAGGCCCGAAAGGAGAAAAACTTCGCCCGGGCCGACGAAATCCGCGACCGCCTGGCCGCGATGGGTATAGTCCTCGAGGATACCGCCGAGGGTGTCAGGTGGAAAAGGCGAGTTGGCGCCGGGGGTGCCTGAGGCTCCTCCGGGACGGGCGAATCGCCTTTCAGGCGAGGTATTATCAAGGTATGAACGGCGAAAAAAGCGCCTTCTCCCATTTTTCCCTTGACATTTAGGCGTCTACAATGTTAAATATTACTTTAGGAGCCTCGGCGTGCACCGCCGGGGGAAATTTTCCAAATCGTTGCTGGCCCCTGAGCCGGCGGAAGATAAATTAGGAGGTCTTTGCCAATGAAGAATTTTGCTTTGTTTGCCGGCCTGTTAGCTTTAGTAGCCGGTGCCTGGGCGGCTGACATGGCCGTCGATAAAGCCCCCCCCGAGTTCTCGAATAACGAACCCGCGAACGACGCTACGGTAGAGTTGTCCTGGGATTCGGGCTCGAGTTCCTACGGTATCGCCTGGTACACCGGTGCCGGGACGTATGTCGGTAACGATTTCAACATTAGCACCGTCAAGAGCTACCCGTACATCCGCACGATCCGTTTGTACTGCTATCCCAGCTGGCCGAACGGCGTATGGGACGGCTTCCGTGTCGGCGTATACTCCTTCTCCGGCGGCGTCCCGGGTTCGATGCTCTGGGGCCCCGAATGGTACGTACCGACCGGTTCGAACGGTTGGAAAGAAATCCCCGTCGGTTGGATACTCCCCTCCGGCCTCAAGGCTTTCGTGCCGGCCATGGAGCAGTACTACAACTACCCGAACTGCGACCCGCACGTCGTCGACAACAACCCGACCTTCCTCAACCACTCGTGGGTTTACTACGGTGGCACCTGGTCCCCGAACTCGAACAGCACGGGTTACTACAACATCATGATGCGCGTCGTAATGGACAACGAGAACAACCCGGCTGTCTCTCCTTCGAGCATCGGCCGCGTAAAAGCGCTTTACTTCTAAGCGAAACAAGGCTAAAAAGCACGTACCAGGGGAGCCTTCCGGCTCCCCTGTTTCTTTATGCCACCGAGGGCGCGGCCCCGGCTAATAACGTTTGACCGTCCAGCGCCACCTGTGTTAGACTCCGCGACAAGACCCCAAACCGGGAAGGAATATGGCCGAAAGATATCTGGTAACCAGCGCCCTGCCGTACGCCAACGGCCCCCTGCACGTGGGCCAACTCGCCGGGGCGTACATGCCGGCCGACTCGTACGTCCGCTACCTCCGCCTCGCCGGGAAAGACGTCGTCTATATCTGCGGGTCCGACGAACACGGCGTCCCCATAACCGTCAGCGCGGAACGCCGGGGCGTGTCCCCGCAACGACTCGTCGACCACTACCACGAGGCGATGCAGAAAGCCTTCGACGGCTTTGCCTTCACCTTCGACAATTACAGCCGCACGACCCTTCGGGATATACATTACCCCCGGGCGCAGGAGTTCTTCACGAACCTGTACCGCGGCGGCTACATCACCGCCCGGGAGACGGAACAACTGTACTGCGAGAACTGCGGCCGCTTCCTGCCGGACCGTTACGTCGAGGGTACCTGCCCCCATTGCGGCTGTCCCGACGCCCGCGGCGACCAGTGCGAGAGCTGCGGCCGCTGGCTGGCCGCGACCGAACTCGAAGACCCCCGCTGCAAAATCTGCGACGGCCCCCCGGTCGCCCGGAAGACGACCCACTGGTACCTCGAGCTGCCGAAGTTCGCCGCCCGCCTGCGGGAGTGGCTGGCCGCCAATACCCACTGGCGCGACAACGTCCGCAAGTTCTGCCTGAGCTGGCTGGACGAGGGCCTCGCCGACCGGGCCATCACCCGCGACATCGACTGGGGCGTCCCGGTGCCGCTGGAAGAGGCCGCGGGCAAGGTCCTCTACGTCTGGTTCGACGCCCCCATCGGCTACGTTAGCTCGACTATCGAGTGGGCCCGGAAACGCGGCGAACCGGAGAAGTGGCGGGACTACTGGCTCGACCCGGACTCGAAGGTCGTCCACTTCATCGGCAAGGACAATATCGTCTTCCACGCCATCGTCTGGCCGGCGATGCTCATGGGCCAGCCGGAAAACTACAACCTCCCCTTCCAGATTCCGGCCAACGAGTTCCTCAACCTCGAGGGCCGCAAGATCTCGACCAGCCGCAACTGGGCCGTCTGGGCCGAGGACGCGGTGGCCGACTTCCAGGTGGACGCGCTGCGCTACTACCTGACGGCCAACGCGCCCGAGACGAAGGACGCCGACTTCTCCTTCGCCGATATGGCGACGCGCGTGAACTCGGAGCTGGCCGACATCTTCGGGAACTTCGTCAACCGCTCGCTCACCTTTATCAAAAACTACCTCGGCAACGAGGTGCCGCGGGCCGGCGCGTTAACCGCAAGCGACGAGGCCCTTCTCGCGACGGCGAGCCGGCAACTCGAGGTTGAGGCCGCGCACATCGAGAAATACGAGATGCGGGCCGCTCTCGCCGCCGCGCTCGAAATCGCCCGGGCGGCCAATAAGTATTACAACGACGAGGAGCCCTGGGCCCGGCGCAAGACGGACAGGCCGCGGGCCGAGGCCATATTGAACGTGTCCTGCCGCCTGGCCGCCTCTCTCGCGACCGCGTTCGAGCCGTTCACGCCCCTCGCCGCCGAAGAGATAAGAAGGATGCTTTCCCTCGCGGCGCCGCTTACCTGGGAGCAGGCCAAAACGCCGGCCATCCCGGAAGGGGCGCCCCTGGGCGAGATTAAAATACTGATCGAGAAAATAGACGAAGGCCGCGTCGAATCCCACGTGGCCGCGCTACAGCAACGCGACGGGACGCCGGCCGAGGAAAACACAAAGGAAAAAACCGCGGCCGAAGAATCGGGTAAACCGCCGGAGGAGGATATGACCGAAACGTACGTAACTATAGACGACGTTAAGAAATTGGGGTTGGTAGTAGCCGAAGTGAAAACGTGTGAACGAGTCGCCGGGGCGGACAAGCTCCTCAAGATGACCGTGGACCTCGGCGGCGAAGAAAGGCCGGTCGTAGCCGGCATCGCGCCCTGGTACGAACCCGAAGCGTTGGCCGGTCGGAAGATAATCATCGTGAAGAACATGCAGCCCGCCAAGATACGGGGCGAGGAATCGCGGGGTATGCTCCTCGCGGCCCAACATCACGACGTGGTAAAAATCCTGGTCGTCGACGGCGACCTCCCGGCGGGCGCGGAAGTCCTCTAGGCCGCCCCGCCCTGTCCGTTCTTTGAATAATGCTTAACCCGCTCTTTTTACCTTCCAATCCCGAGGAGGGTCGACTACGCCTTTTCTAAGTCACATACGCGAGAAAGCCGCCCGAGCGCCTATTCGCCTCTGCCTGCCGGAGGGCCACGACGAACGCATCGTCGCCACCGGCGCCCGGGCCCTCGACGCCGGTTTCGCCCGGGAAGTGACGCTGATTACGCGCGACCTCCCGTCCGCGGAAGCCGCCGCCGCCAAATGCCAAGCCGACCTGAGCCGATTCACGCTGGTGATCCCGGCCGAGGACCCCCTGCGCGAGGAGGCCGCCGGCGAATACTTCGAACTCCGTAAACACAAGGGCCTGACGCCGGAAGAGGCGTCCGCCACGGTCCTCGAGCCGATGTTCTTCGGCGCGTACCTTCTGCGCCGGGGAGACGTGGACGCCGTCGTCGGCGGCGCCGCCACGGCCACCGCGACGGTTATGCGGGCCGCGTTGCACCTCGTCGGCCTCGCCCCCGGAGTCGATACCCTCTCCACCTTCTTCGCGATGATAACCGGCAACCCGAAGTTCGGCGAGAAGGGCGTTATTTTCTTCGCCGACTGCGCCCTTCTCGTGGAGCCGAACGCGGAGCAGCTGGCCGACGTCGCGACGACCACAGGCCGCTCCTTCCGGCAACTGACGGGCACCGACCCGGCCGTCGCCCTGCTGTCGTTCAGCACCAAGGGCTCGGGCGAACACGAGTCCGTGGACAAGGTCCGCCGGGCCGTCGAAATCGCGCGGCAGAAGGCGCCGGACCTCGACGTCGACGGTGAGCTGCAACTGGACGCCGCCGTCATCCCGTCGGTCGCGGAGCGCAAGGCCCCGGCCTCGCCGGTGGCCGGCCGGGCCAACGTCCTCATCTTCCCGGACCTTAACGCCGGGAACATCGGCTACAAGTTGGTCGAACGGTTGGCGGGAGCCCGGGCCGTGGGGCCCATTACGCAGGGCCTGGCGAAACCGATGAACGACCTCAGCCGCGGCGCCAAGACCGACGATATCGTCGACGTCGTCGCGATAACGGCGACGCAACGTGGCACCGGCATTCTTGCCGGTGAACCTTAATCACCGACAGGAATGTCGGTGGTACTCATATAATAATCGAAGCGGCGGCCTTTAGGCCGCCGTTTTTAACCGATCGGGATAGGGGCGACTGGCCAGTCGCCCCCACGACCCGTCGAATACGCATAAAAAACCGGCGCCCCACGGGCGCCGGCGTCATTTATCGGAATAGGATAGGAATCAGCCTATACGCTCTTCCATCCACGCGCGCGTCCTGGCGATGCCCTCGTCGAGGGAGGTGGTGGGCCGCCAGTCGAGGAGTTGGGCCGCCTTGGCGTTGTCGCAAACCAGCCGCCACACTTCGGCCTGGGAGTGGGGATGCGCGGCGAATTTTACGCCGTCCTCGTTCCCCGCTATCTTGCGGGCCAGGTTGCGAATCTCTATTTCCTGACCCAGGCCGCCGTTGATGACGGACCCGGCGGCGTTCGACTCGCCGGCCCTGCCTATGAGGTCGGCGCAATCGTCGACGTAAAGGAGGTCGCGCGTCTGGCGGCCGTCGCCGAAGACGACCAGCGGCTCGCCCTTCAAGTATTGATTCAGGAACGTTACGACGACGCCGCCCTCGCCGTCGGTCCGCTGGTAGGGGCCGTAGGTGTTGAAAGGGCGAAGGATGAGGGCGTGCAGGCCGTAAGCGTGGTAATAGGAGAGGGTCAGGTTCTCGCCCGCCAGCTTGGCCGCGGCGTAGGGGGAAGCGGGGCGCGTGGGGTAACGCTCGGTGATGGGCGTGCCGTCCACCGCCGGCGCGTAAACCAGGCAGGTCGAGATATAGATAAAGCGGCTGTTCTGCGCCCGGGCGAACTCGAGGGCCCGGAAGGTCCCGACGACGTCGGAGTTGAACGTCCGGGCCGGGTCGTCGATGGAGTCCTGGACGTTGATGGCGGCCGCGAGGTGGTAGATGCTGTCGAAGCGTTGGCCGGTCAGGCTGGCCCAGATGTCCTCGTCGCACACGTCCCCCTCGAGGAGGCCGGCGAACCCGGCCTCGCCCCCGAACTCCTCCAGGTTGCCGGCCGAGCCGTTCGACAGGTTGTCGAGCGCGAGTACGTCGCACCCTCGGCCCAACAGCCAGCCGACCAGGTGGCGGCCTATAAACCCCGCACCGCCCGTAACCAGCGCTCTCATAATCCTTACCTCTTCTCTTAGACGAGCTTTAAAAAGTCTTCGAAAACGCGACGCCCCGGCCCCGCCTCGAGCAATTCCTTGCCGGCGGCCCGGCGGCGCTTGAGGCCCCAGGGCCCCTCCAGGTAACGCGGCAGCTGGAAGAGCCAGCTCGCGCGCTCCGGGTGGGGCATTATCGCTATCGCCGGGGCCGTGAACGAACTGATGCCGGCGGCGTCCAGCGCCGAGCCGTTGGGGTTGTCTTCCCCGCCGGCCGTATCGCCGGCCTCGTCGACGTAGCGGAGGTAAACCTTGTCCCCCTCCTCCACCGCGGCCAGCGTATCGTCGTCGCCGCAGGCGAAGCGGCCCTCGCCGTGCGCGATGGGGAGCGGCAGCACGTCGCCCGACTCCTCGTGCCGGCAGAATACCCAGCGGTTGAGGAAGCCTGTATGGTAGGGGTGGCGGTTGTGGGCGAGCGCCATCTCGACGTGGCCCGGTTGGCGCCCCGGCACCAGGCCGGCCTCGACAAGCACCTGCGCGCCGTTGCAAATCCCGAGCAGCGGTTTGCCCCGGCCGGCCTCCCCCGCCAGGACGTCGACGACGGCGTCCTTGGCGGCGACGGCCCCGGCGCGGACGCGGTCCTCGTAGGCGAAGCCGCCGGGCAGGGCGTAGCCGTCGTAGCGCCGTATCTCCTCCGCGGGGAGGTTGAAGCGCACGACCTCCGCCAGGCCGCCGGCGGCCTCTATCGCCCGGGCCGTCTCGAACTCGCAGTTCACGCCCGGGAACTGGACTACCGCTATCTTGGGCTTTTTACGTGGTGACACTATATTATTCCTTAACCCGCCGCGCGGGGAACGTTAGCTAAAAATATCCTTTAAGGACTTCGCCCCGGGCCTCGGCCACGTCGGCCGTGGACAGCTCGATGAAGACGGCCTCTCGTTCGCGTATCGTCAGCTTGGGTTCGGTCTTGACCTCGCCCACGCGCCACCAGTCGACGCCGGCGTTATTCAGGATGAGTTCCGCCGCCTCCACGGAACCGCGCCGCACTTCGAGCACGAAGCCGCCGTTCTCGCAGAAGAGCACCCCGTCCGGCGGCGTGGAGCCCATGGCCGGGCTTATGTCGACCTCGCAGCCGAGGCCCGGCCCTTCCGTGGGGCGGACCGCCATCTCGGCCAGGCAAACCGCCAGGCCGCCGTCGGCGATGTCGTGCGCCGCGGCCAGGCACTTCGTCTCGATAAGCTCCAGCACCGCCTCATGCATCTGGCGTTCCTCGCCGAAGCGGGGCATCGGCGCCGGCCAACCCAGTCGGCCGCGGAGCTGGTAGTACTGGCTGCCGCCGAGCTCGCCCCATCGCCGGCCCACGAGGTAGACCGGGTTCCCGGCCTCCTGGAACTGCGACGTTACTGCGAGGGCGTAGTCCTCCAGGAAACCTATAACGCACACTATGGGCGACGGCTTGATGGCGACGCCGCGGGCGGACTCGTTGTAGAAGGAAACGTTCCCGGACACGACCGGAAGGGGCGCGTCGGTGCCGCGCAGTCCCAACCCCCGGCACGCGTCGCCGATGCCGCGGACGGCCTCCTCGAAGGTCCAGAAGACCTTCGGGTCCTCGGGGTTGCCGAAGTTGAGGCAGTCTGTTACCGCGACCGGCGTGCCGCCCACGGCGACGACGTTGCGGCAGGCCTCGAGCACGGCGTGGGCCCCGCCGGCGTAGGGGTCGAGTTCGCCGATATAGGGGTTGCCGTCGCAGGCGAGCGCGATGCCGGCGCTCTTGCCGGGCCACGGCGCGAGGACCGCGGCGTCGGCCTCGCCCGCCTCGACGACGGTGTGGCCCTGAACGTTGCGGTCGTAATGCTCGTAGAGCGGCCGGCGCGAACAGACGTTCGGCGCCTCGAGCAGATTAAGAAGGGTCTCGGCCAGGTACTGCGGGGGCTTGAGCCGCACGAACTCCAGCGGGGCCGCCGGCGCCTGGGCCTCCCGGCGGTAGCTGGGCGCGGTGGACACGACCTCCAGCGGGACCTCGGCCACGACCTCGCCCCGCGACGTCAAACGGAAGTATTTCTCCTCCATGACCTCGCCGATGACGACGGCCTGGGCGCCCGGGAAGACCCGCGGGATCTCGAATTCGTCGTTGAAAATGGCCAGGATTTCGTCGGCGAAGAAGGCCGGCGCGGCGATGACGTAGCGCTCCTGCGTCTCGCCCACGGCGACTATGGCCGGGTCGAGGTCCTCGATGGCCCGGGGGACCTTGTCGAGGTCGATGGTGCCGCCGATGCGGCCGGCCGCGCATAGCTCGGAGGCCGCGCCGCCGAGGCCCCCGGCGCCGAGGTCCTTGACGCCGAGCGCGACGCCCTTCTCCCGGGCACGGCCGAACATTTCCTTCATCGCGACCGCGAGGACCCGTTTCAGGAAGGGGTCCGGGACCTGCACCGCGGCCTTGTTCTCCACGTCCTCTTCCTCGTCCAGCACGGCGGAGGCGAACGACGCGCCGCCCACGCCGGAGTCGTCGGTCGGTTTGCCGACGAGGATGATGACGTAGTGCTGGTCGCGGGCCTGGGGCGGGACGCTGCTCGGGACGACGGCGTCCTCCTCGACCACGCCTATCGCCACGACGTTCACGAGGCAGTTCTCGTCGAAGCCGGAATCGAAGTAGACGTCGCCGCCGGCGTTGGGAACGCCTATCGCGTTCCCGTAGCGCCAGATGCCCTCCACCACGCCGCGAGCGATGGCCTGGCTGCGTTTGGCGTTATCGCCCTTCGTCGAGCCGAAGCGCAGGGGGTCCAGCGCCGCCACGACCTCGGCCCCCATGCAATAGACGTCCCGGACGATGCCGCCGATGCCCGTGGCCGCGCCCTCCAGCGGGAGGACCTGCGACGGGTGGTTGTGGCTCTCGTGCGCGACGGCCACGCAGTACGACTTGCCGCCCTCCCGGAAGACGCGGACGATGCCGGCGTCCTGCCCGGGGCCGCAGACGACGTTGGGCGCGCGCGTCGGGAGGTAGCGGCGGAGTATGCGCTTGCTCGATTTGTACGAGCAGTGCTCGGACCAGGCCACGTCGAAGAGGTAGCCCTCCACCTTGGTGGGGGGACGGTCCAGCAGTTCCCACACCCGGGCGAGTTCCTCCGGGTCGATCCGCAAACCCCACCGCCGCGCCAGGACCGCCGACTGCGCCAGGATAGCCTGTTTTTCTTTATTCGCGTTCATCGTCGGATATTGCATAATAATAAAACGCCCGGACGGGCGCAATCAAAAATTCGCGGGGCATTATATTGTACGGGCGCACGGCGGTGCGTCCCTACGTATTTATATAATATTCGTCGTCGGCCCAGCGGCCGGGGTTCGTTATCATGTAACCGCGGATGCGGCCTAATTCGTCGTCGTCCCGGATTATGTGTTCGTAATAATTGCGTTGCCACACCCGCGCCCCCGGCGAATCGCGTAGCGCGTTGACGCGGCGGGTGACGGCGGGTTTGTATCCGCCGATGAACGACGATAACGAACGTTTGGCCGGCCCCCGCGGTCGGCCGGCGGTATCATGTAGGGGCGACCGGCCGGTCGCCCCTACCACCGGGTCGCCGGTGATGATGACGATGCCGTGGACGTGGTTCGGCATTATCACGAACGCGTCCAATTCGATTTCATCCCGCACCGCCGCCGAACGCAACCATTCGTCGCGGGCGACGCGGCCGTATTCGTTCAACCGGGCCGCTCGGCCGCGGACGGCGCCGAACACGCATTCCCGGCCGTAGGTGCAGATGGTCACGTAATACGCCCCCGGCCACGAATAATCGTAACCGCGGAGGCGGACGGACCGGCGGTGGTGTTTGTGGCGGTCGAATACGAGGGATTACCTAATCGTGCAGTTAGGCTAACTCGCGGGCCCCTTCGAGCCGTATTTAAACCGATTAATCGATAACCTCAACGTTTGTACTTTTTCTTTACCGCGAGGACCTGACCCAGGAGGCCGGCGAAGTTCGCTTTCGTTTCTTGTGTAAGTTTTATTTTACGGCCGTTTTTTAATGTTTTTTCGAAAAACCGTTTTGCAATTAAGACTTTTTTTATATTGCTAGCTTTCAGGAATCCAGATATTTTACCTTTCGCGATTTTAACGGTATCGTCCTCGAGAACGTATTTTTTAAAGTCTTCAATAGCGAATAAATCTTCTATCGAATCACCTACAATCGGGCCAGCGAATACGAATCGTTCCCCTTCAACGGGGAGTCTTTTCTGCATCTGGTTACTAACTCTCTTGCCGGTTGGATCGTTATCCAATACAACACAATAATTAAAACCCCATCCTATTAAAAGCGATACTAAATGAGGAGTCTTAGTACCACCCATACAGGGTATAATACTAAAATCCCCCCGTTCTTTAAGGATGTTCTTGAAACTCAATAGGTAATAATAATCAGACGGGCCTTCAGTAACTACGTTGAAATCCCCGAATAAATTCAAACCGAAAGTTAAATCTAAGCCTATCGCAGTCAAAATTGGCGTTAGAGTTTCTTGGTCCGCTTCTTTATGTATTTCGTTTATTATTTCAGAACCAATATCTTTCTTATTAACCAATAATCTAACCCTATCTAAGCGGCCTGCGTCGATGAGATAGGGCGAATGCGTACTATATATTAATTGGCCGTTAGTAGCGGTTTTCGTTAGTACTTTTAAAACGTCTTGTTGAGCTTTCGCGTGGAGATATAAACCCGGCTCATCGATTAATATCATATTATCTTCGCCTCCTCTCGCGCGCAAACGTAAGAAGAAAGATAAAAACCACTGGAAACCTTTACTCCGTTGCGTGGTTTTATAATGCGTAGGGCCACCCTCTTCCACTACCCAAAACCTTATAGTATCGACTTCTAACTCTGCCGTTATTTCTACATTGCTTTGCGTGTAAAAACCCCCGAAATAACCGGACAATTTTGCCGAAGCCTTGCTGAATAAATTACGCTTATCTTGGGCGTCGTCAGTTCTTCTAACCGAATCGAAATCAAGCCCAGCAATTTTTGCGAAATCTAATACAATTTCGGTATTAGAGGCTTTTTCCAAGCTTATCTCATCGGGCAAAATATCGTCGAAGGTACTAAAGAATACGACCTTAGGGATATTTTCTGCTACCGCCGTCGCGAATTTTCCGTGCGCGTCTTCGTTTTCGCTTTCTTTGGTATCTAGGAAACCTTCGAGTTTTTCGAATAGAATATTCGCGCGATTTCTTTCCCCTATATCAGGTATGATAGTCAACTGGCTTTTTAAAGGGAATACTGTTTGAGTAACCGCATTCCTGGCTTCTTCTTTCGTTTCACCTAATTCTATTTCGAAATGCCTACCGTATTTACTATAAATAGAATTAATCAGATTAGTCAAACTAAGGATACTGTCTCTATAAGCACTGTTTTCGTGCTCTTCCTTAAAGGAAAGCCCCCCAATAATAGTATCGTTAGTTAAATAATAACCGTCCGGGTCTCTGCAGATTACTATCCCTTTGGCCGCTATTTCTTTCGCTGCTTTATAATCGACGTTCAGATCGGCCCCGTTTAATATTCTATCGATTTCTTCTCTCCCCGTTTCGAGTTTAATTCCTATTTCCGGCACCCCTTGCCTGTGCTTAGGGTATGCTTCAGCGCTTATTTCTTCTATCCTCGGGTCGAAATCCCTCAACGCTTCTAAAACGGCTGTCTTTCCGGCTTCGTTCTTCCCGGCTAAAACCGTGATATCTTTCGCTAATTCGCACCACCCGGTGTCTATTATCGACTTGTAATTCTTAATACGGAATTCGGTTACCCGCATATCTCGTCCTTCCGGTATTTCCCGCCGTGGGTTCCTAACTGGTTCCTTGTTAATCGACCGCGCCAGCCTATTATTTAAACAACGCGCGAAACGGAGTTAGCCTAAACCCCCGCCGCCCGTCCCCCATCAGGGGCACGGCGAGCGTCGGGTCTCGTTTATTATTCTGTCACCTTCCACCTTCCCAAAGGTAAAATATCACAACGCCCTTCGGTTTGGTATAAAAAAATATTAACCTATAATTTACGCCAACCCACCCACACAACAAAAACCCCGCCGCTTTGGCAGCGACGGGGATTGTGGCTACGGTATTATCGCCGGGAAGAGGCCGGGCCTACTTGACCTTGTCGACCAGTTCCTGGATGGTGTCCTTCGAGACGGCGCCGACGACCTTCTCGGCCACCTGGCCGCCCTTGAATATCATGACCGTCGGGATGGACCGGATGCCGTATTTGGACGCGATCGCCGGGCTGTTGTCGACGTTGACCTTGCCGACTTTCAGCGCGTCGGCGTTGTCGTTCGCGACTTCCTCGATGGCCGGAGCGATCATCTTGCACGGAACGCACCACTCCGCCCAGAAATCTATAAGGACCGGCTTGTCGGATTGCAACACTTCGCCGTCGAAGTTTCCGTCCGTGAATTCGTGGATATTATCCGCCATGCTGGTATACCTCCTGCGCGGCTAAAATCAGGCCGCGTCGTGCCTGGTTGCGATGGAGCTTTCCCCTATAATATGTTGGCGGCGGGCCGGTGTCAACCATTAATCGCCGCCCCCGGGCCGATGGGCCGCGGGGCCCGGGGGGGGGAGGGGGGAGGCCGGCGGGATTTGCCGCCTTGAAGGCGCCATGCCACTATGCTACACTCCGCCTATTGATTTAGGAAAATGATTTTGAGCCGACTCGCAGCCATACGGGAATTCCTCTCTCGCCGGCCGGTGCTTTACACCGGCGTCGCGCTCGTGGCGCTATACGTCGCGGTGGTCTCGCTGAAGCTGTACCACTGGCCGCCGGACATGTACCTCGCGTCCGACCCGGCCTTCCGCTTCCGCTACGTACGGATGTATGCGCTGGGCGAAGAGATCCCGGCGCTCGACCGCGCCGCCCAGTGGCCCGAGGGCGTAGACGTGCGGCGAGCGTTTTTCTTGACGCAGGACGCCTTCATCGGCGTATCGTACCGCATCCTCAGACCCCTCCTCGGCGAGATGCAACCGCAGAACTTCCTGCGCTGGCACGTTTCGCTGTGGAGTTCGCTCACGCTCTTCCTGGTTTACCTGTGGGGCCGGCGGACCTTCAGGTCCAGGCCGGGGGGCCTGTTGGCCGCGCTGGTATACGGCCTCTCCCTCGTTATCTACCTTAGAACCTGCGGCAACTACCTCCGGGAGGATTTCGTCCTGCCGGTCTTCTTCTTCGCGCTCTACTGCCAGACCCGCCTCGTCGAGGGGGGAAGCTGGCGCTGGATACCGCCGGCGGTCGCGGCCTTCGCGCTCGCGCTCATCAGCTGGCACGCGTCGTCCTTCCTCTACTTCTTCGCGACGCTGCCGCTGGCGGCGACGGTCCTTGTCTCGAAGGACAGCCGGGGCGTGGGGCGGGCGGCCGCCGCGCTCGGCGCCGCGGCCCTCGTCGCCTATATCCACCCGGCCCTGCGCGAGAAAGTTTTCCTGGCGTCGCCGTCGTTCGCGCTCGCGTGCGCGGTGGCGGCCACGGCGCTCGCGGCCTGGAAGTGGCGGCTCAAGTGGTGGCAGCGGCTGGTGGCGCTGGGCGTCATCTTCGGCGTGGCTTACGGCGCGGGGCGGCCCTTCGCCGCCGCCGGCGAGTACTCCCACATCTACACGATGATCTTCTACAAGATCCGGTACATGGGCGTCAAGCCGGCCGACCCGAACCTGCTCCCCCTCGCGGCCCGGGAGATATGGACGGGGCCGGCCAACTCGCCGACGTGGGCCTCGGCCGCGGCGGTGCTGGTGCTGCCGCTCGTTATCGCCCTGCCGCCGCTCGTCAAATACGTCAAGGAATTCTTGCGGGGCCTGCGCGACCCCGCCGCCGGGGCCTTCGGCGCGGCCACGATCGTTTTCTCCGTCGTCTTCGCGCTGCTCTTCTCCGGGTATACCCGTTTCATGGTCGTGCTGGCGTTCTTCGTCGCGGCCTGGGCCGCGGGGTACGCCGGCCTGGCCCGCCCCGGCCGCCGGGCGTTGGCGTGGCTCCTCATCCCGGCGGTGCTATTGCCTTTCGAGGGCATCAAGGCCGCCCGGTACGAGAGCCGCCCCCAACCCTGGACCGCCCTGCTGGAGGCGGCCGCGTCCGGCGAGGGCGGCTACGCCTCCAACGTCGGCGACGAGGAATGGCGGATCATCCGATGGTTCGGCTTCCAGCCGGACCGGACGGAGACGGCGGTCCTGGGGCCCTTCCCGGCCTCGGCGGCGCTTCTGGCCTTCGCCGGCACGCCCATCGTACTCCACCCCATATACGAGGCCCCGGGGATGCGAGCCAAGGTCAACGAGTGCTACCAGGCGCTTTACGGCGACGAGGAAGGATTTTACGGCGTATGCGAGAAATACGACGTCACGTACGTGGCCTACCACGCCGCCTATATCGTTAAAAACGATCCCGACTCGATGCGCTACGCCCGGGCGATAACGCGGGTGCGGGCGGACTCGTGCGCCTATAAAATGCAGTTCGAACCGGCCGAGCTCGAGCACTTCGCGCCGGTCTTCGAGACGGTATCGTGGCGGGTCTTCCTGGTGGGCGTTCCCGGCCGGGAGGGGCCGGACCTCGGGCCGCCGTCGCCGTTGTTCGCGGGCCCGGCGGAGAAGGACGGCTACTACGACGAGGACTTCTCCGTTAAGGTGTACGAGGACATCGACCGGGCGCTGGAATATTACAACGCCGGCGTCGAGCATTATCAGGCCAAGGAGATGGACGCCGGCCGCGAGAACTTCATCCGGGCCCTCGAGCTCTGCCCGCGCCTCGTCGGCGCCTGGGACGGCCTGACCTGGCTCGAGCTGGAATCGGGCAACGCGGCCGCCGGGGCGTACGCGGCCGAGCAGGCCCTCGCGCTGGACCCGTACGACGACGCGGCCCACGCGGCCTTCGCCGCGCTGAGGGGCGACCGGTAACCGTGGACTTCCTCGCCGGCATCGACTGGGGCGTTCTCGGCGAAATAGACCGGGCGCTGTTCGCCTTTTTCAACCAGACGCTGGCCTGCCCCTACCTCGACGGCGTCTTCCTTATAATCACGCACAAGTTTTTCTACATCGGCGTCTCGGCGCTGGCGGCGATATACCTTCCCGCGCGGTACCGGCGCGCCGGCATATACTGCGTCATCGCCGGGGCGGTGGCGGTGGCGCTGGTCGACGTCACGACGGCCCGCCTCCTCAAGCCGCTCTTCGGCCGGGTCCGGCCGCCCTTCGCCCTCGAGACGGTGCGCCTGCTGTTGCCGCACCAGGCGAACTCCCCCGCCTTCCCCTCGGCCCACGCCGCCAACACGTTCGCCTTCGCCTTCGTCGTCTTCACGGAATATAAGCGCGTCGGCGCGGCGCTCTTCGGCGTGGCGCTGCTGGTTTGCTACTCCCGCATATACGTCGGCGTGCACTACCCCGGGGACGTCCTGGGCGGCGCGGCCTGGGGCGTACTCGTCGGGATATGCGTCGTCTCGGGAAGGTTCTATTCCACGGCCTACGTTAAGCGGTGGTGGCACCTGGCCCGGGAGAGGCGAAAAGCGAGACCGGCCGAGGAATAAAAAACGCCGCCCCGAAGGGCGGCGTCAGGCCGTTACCCTCCCTTACTGGTACATGGCCTTTATTTTACCCAAACTAGTAGGGACGATGTTGGTCGGAACGGGGGCGAACCGGTACATCTCAACGAAACATATAAAAATCTCCTGATCCCAGGCTTCACATGCGACGAAATATTTCCCGTCCGGACCGGTACTGCCGTGCCTTGTGATAGACTCGTACGGCGCGGTGAAGCTGCCCAAGAGGGAACCCGCGTCGCTAAAGACGTACGTGTACATATTACTATTCGAGAAACCCAATATCCGGTCGTTAGCGTCGACGCATACGTCGTTAAGCGTGACCGGAGTATCCCACGACGTTATTAAAGAACCGCTAGCGTCGTATTTAAATACCCACCCCCCCGATAAACCATATATATTACCCGAGGCGTCCACCGCCATATCGTCCGGCACGGCCAAAGGCGTGAAATAACTCGTTACGGTCCCGGCGACCGTCATTTTACATATCCTGTAATCGCCGGAATATAACCGGTAGCAATAGAAACTCTGGCCGTCGGGAGTCCGCGCCAGGGCTTTGAAGCGGCCCCACCCGTCCTCCTTAATATCCCAACTTGGGTTCGGACCGTACGATAAATGGCTTTCGGTTTTATATATTTCCTCGCTCAAATCGTAATAATGCACGGTGAAGGTCGTTACCGCGCCTTCGCCTACCGCAGCGCACCCGTAAATCCCGCCGTTTTCGTAATGATCGTACGAGCTTAAAAAATATTTACAATAACCGAGATAGGCACCGTTCGCGTCGAATAACCTGCATCCAACATCTATCGCCGCGATACTCGACGCGCAAATATAAGGCACCGCTACCTTGGAATCATCCCCGGAAATGGGTCCTATCTCGAATTCCCAATCGGCCACTCCCAAATACTCCTGCCATTTTCCTTCGTAATTGTAAGATGACGCCGCGGCGGCGGACGCCAACAACGCCCCGGCCGCGGCCGCAAGCAACAAACGTCGTATTTTATCCGTTCCCATCGCGTTGCCTCCTTCTCCTAATTATATAGCACCATATGCGAACTGCCGTCAAGCATATGCGTGGATTATTTTTATTTATTTTCGTATTTTCGTAAAAAAACGCCGCCCGAGGGGGCGGCGTTCGGATATTGGACGTTTATTTATTTTAAGAATTTGGTTACGCGCTCCGCCACTTCCCGGCGCTTCGGGTCGCCGGCCCACTTTTTCAGTAGGGGTTTGACCAGCCGCCGGTGACGCCGGCCTATGTTCCGCAAAGAGGACGCCGCCGCCGTGCGGACGTACTTGCTCTCGTCCGCGGCGAGCTTCTCCAGAAACGGCAGCGCCAGTTCCGGATTGTGGACGCCGAAGGACTGGTTGAACGCCATCGCGACGTTCCAGCGGGTCTGTTCCTCCTGGGCCCGCATCATCCGTTTGAGGAAGGCCACGGTTTCACCCGGGTAGTGCCGGCCTATGCTCGAGCCGATGGCGAAGGGCCCCAGGTTCTTTCGCACGTACTCCGCCCGCACGGCCATCAAGGGCTCCAGGATATCGAAGACGTCGCCGATCGGCCCGGGCCACGGCCGCTTATTCGCGACCATTACGCCGAGCGCGACGACGCGCTGGAGGTTGACGTTCTTACCCCGGGCCCATCGACGGAACAGCTTCACCGCCCGGCCGTAATCCGTCTCGACGAGGGGCCGTAGCGCGGAGACGGCGGCCTCCCGCACCTCCCAGTTATCATCGTCGGCGAGGAGCGCGGCCAGGTCAACGTGCCACTTCCACGCCTCGACGGGGCCGCCCAGCGCCAGTACTATCGCGCCGACGAAGCGGACGCCGGCGTTCTCGTGGGCGGCGAGGTACTCGGCCGCCTCGCGGTAGGACAGGTCCCCCGCGGCCACGGCCTTGCTTATCGCCCGGGCGGCGCGGACCATGTCCGGCCCCCGGGGCGTGGGCTCCTTGGGCCGCGGCGCGCCCCTCTTCATATCGGGAGGCCGGTACTTCAGTATGAACGAAAGGTGCGGATGCAGCCTCTTTTCGAGGTCGTTTTTAGGGGTCATTGTCGCTCCTTTCCGGGCCGTACGGGTTTCAATATTAATATTATACGACATCAGGCCCCGCGCGGCCAGCGCCGATTTCCCATAAAAACCGCCGGGGCCACGTTCCGCTTGACTTGAACGCGAAATATTGCCACAATGCGGCCGGTGATGGAAGTGAAACGCGTAACGACTATATTTTTCGGGGTATTAGGGGCAACGGCGGCCTGGGGACAGGGGGGCCCGCCCGACCCGAGCTGGGGGGCCGACCGGCTGGCCGCGGCCCTTACGAGCGACGACACCGCGTACGCCGTCGAGGCGGCGGGGGCCCTGGCCCGACTCGAGGGCAGCGAGGTCGCGTTCGCGGCGCTGTCCGGCGCCGTCGAGAACGACGGCCTGAACGCGGCCGTCCGCGTGGCGGCGATTCGGGCGCTGGAGAGTACCGGCGACTCCCGCGCGGCCGCGAGCTTCCTGACCGTCCTGGGGGACGACGACGTGCGTTGGGCCGCCGCCGACGCGTTACTTCCGTTTAAATCGGATGCGCTCAGAGAGCGACTGGTCGAGGTCCTGTCCGGCGACAAGAAGTCGCGGCGCCGGGCGACCGCCGCCTACGCGCTGGGGCGCCTGCGGGATGACGCGGCCTTCCGGCCGCTGCTCGACGCGTTGGGCGACGAGGCCGAGGAGGTCCGCGTTCGGGCCTGCGCCGCGGCGGCGGCCTACGGCGACCGGGCCGCGGTCGAGCCCCTTATAGCGCGTCTCACGGAGGACAAGAAGTGGAAGGTCCGTCTCGCGGCGGCGGAGGCGCTGGGCGTCGTCACGGACGACCGGGCGGTGCGGCCGCTGTGCGAGGCTCTGGACCACAAGAAGCCGGAGATCCGAATCGCCGCGGCGGAGAGCCTCGCGGCCATCGGCGATATGCGGGCCATGGACGCGCTGAGGGGCCGCTTGAAGGTGGAGCGGGACGACGACGTGACCGAGGCGCTGACCAAAGCCGTGGACGACCTCACGGCCGCGGTACTCCACGGCGCGAAACCTTAACAATTCGTTTGACAATAGAAGCGGATAAGTGTTAGTATTTTC
Organism: Candidatus Zixiibacteriota bacterium; assembly: GCA_050117845.1. Taxonomy (GTDB): domain Bacteria; phylum RBG-13-66-14; class B26-G2; order WVWN01; family WVWN01; genus WVWN01. The sequence continues at coordinate 45,677 of JASFLY010000008.1, read as the reverse complement.
AGTCAATCCGACGTACGCGTTAATCCTTTCAATATCCGATGGGAGGCCACGGTGAAGTTTAGCTGTGACCGCAAGGAATTGGTGGACGCCCTGGGCATCGCCCAAAGCGCCGTCCCGCCCAAAAGCACTCTCGCCATTTTAGGAAACCTCCTCTTCGTCGCCGAAGCCGACGGCGTCGAATTGACCGGGACCAATATCGACCTCTGGGCCCGGACGCGGGTCGCCGCCGACGTGGCCGACAAAGGGTCGCTAACGCTGCCGGCGAGACGTTTCGTCGAGATAGCGCGCCACCTCGACGCCGACGAGGTAGAGGTATCGGTCGAGGGCACGCAGGCCACCGTCAAGGGCGGCCGGGCCACGTTCAAACTCATGGGCCTCGACGCCTCCGACTACCCGGTATTCCCGGAGGTCGCGCCCGAGCACACGCTGACGCTCGGACAGGACACGCTCAAGAGCCTCATCAAGAAAACGCTCTTCGCCGCGGCCGAGGACGTCACGCGCTACGCGCTCAACGGCATCTGCATCCAGGCCGAGGGCAACGAGGTCCGCTTCGTCGCCACCGACGGCTACCGCCTGGCCTATACCTCCCTCAAGACCGAGATAGAGATAGGCGGCGTTGTGGACGTTATCCTGCCCAGCAAGGCGGCGGGCGAGCTGTCCAAGGTGCTGGACGCCGAGGACCCGGTGGAGATAGCGTTCGGCGAGAATCACATCTCCTTCGACTGCGGCCGCTTCCGCTTCGTCACCCGCCAGGCCGAGGGCAAGTTCCCGCCCTACCGCGAGGTCGTGCCGCAATCCTTCGAGAAGGAAGTGCGTGTGGCCCGGAGTCTTTTCCTCGACGTCGTCGACCGTATGGCGCTGATGTGCGACGATAACAACCGTCAGATCATCATGACCGTCGGCAAGAACCAACTCGAGGTCGAGGCCAAGACGGCCGAGGTCGGCGAGGCCCGCGAACCGCTCCCCTGCATCTACGAGGGGGAGGAGTTCAAGGTTAGCTACAACCCGGCCTTCGTCCACGAAATCGCGGCCACCCTCGAGGGCGACGACATAATCTACCAGCTCAACGACCCGGCCAAGCAGGGGGCGTTCCGCGGCAGCGGCGACGAGAACCACTACTGCATCCTGATGCCGATAAAGCTATAACGGCGGGCCGGTGAGCCGGGTTGTTCGTTACCGAGCTATACTTAAAAAATTTCCGCAATTACCGGGAGGCGACCGTCGAGGCGCCGCCCGGTTTGATTTTGATAACCGGCCCCAACGGCGCCGGTAAGACCAACCTCCTCGAAGCCCTCTTCTTCCTCGCGCTGGGCCGGTCCTTCCGCACCAGCCGCGACCGCGACCTCGTCCGCCGGGGCGAGGACGCCCTCGCCGTCCGCGCGGAAGCGGGCGCCCCCGACGGCGAACGCACCTTTGAGCTCGAATACGACGGCGGCCGCAAGCGCGTGGCCGTCAACGGCGAAACCTTCGGCCGCCTTATCGATTACGTCGGCACGCTGGCGGTCGTCTCTTTCTCGCCCGGGGACCTAGGTCTCGTCAAGGGCGACCCGTCCGCGCGGCGCCGCTTCCTGGACGTATGGCTGGGCCAGCAGAGCCGGGACTATCTGTTCACGCTGCAGCGCTACACGGCGGTCCTCCGCTCACGCAACGCGCTGTTGGCCCGGGGGGCCCCCTCGGCCGAGGTAGAGCCCTTCGACCACGAGCTCGTTGCGGCGGGCGCGCACCTGACGGGCCTTCGGGCCCGCGGGGCCGCGACGCTGGGGCCGGCCGCCGCCGCGGCCTACCGCGACCTCGCGCCCCAGGAGGAAGCCTTCGACGTGTCGTACGAGCCGGGCGTTCCGGCCGAGGGCGACGATGAGGACGTCGCCGCCGCGTACCACGAGGAGTTGGGCCGCCGCCGCGACGACGAGCGGCGCCGGGGCCTGACGCTCGTCGGCCCCCACCGCGACGACCTGGCGTTAGCCGTCAAGGGGCGGGACGCCCGGCGCTTCGCGAGCGAAGGCCAGCAACGGACGGCGGCCCTCTCGCTCCGCGTGGCCCAGTACCGCCTCCAGGCCCGGGAACGGGGAGACGACCCGCCGCTCCTCCTCCTCGACGACGTCGGCTCCGAACTCGACTCCGGCCGCCGGGAACGGTTGGGTCGGGTCCTCGCCGGGGCCGGCCAGACCTGGTTCACGGCGACCACAATCCCCCCGTGGCTAAAACCTGACGTCACGATAAATATATCCGAAGGCCGGATCCGGGGCGCCGAAACGGCCCCGCGGCCCCCAGCCCCGTAAACGCCCTCCCGCGGAATACGCGAGTCTCCATTAATATAATATTATCAGTAAATTACGGCGCGCAATTCGGCCGGGTTTCGCCGGCTTTTTAATTGCTTTTTCACCGTAAATATCTTATAATTCCGTAATAAAAACGCCTCGAAGCAAATAATACGACAAAGTAGGAAAAAAGGCATACGCTGGTAAAAATGGCCACGAAAAAAGCTGGCACGAAAGCGACCTCGAAGAAGAAAACGGCCCCCAAGAGCACGTCCTCGGGAACCCGCACGAAGGGCTCGGCCGCCAAAAAGGTCCCGGCGAAAAGGGGAGCCAAGGCCGCGCCGCGGAAGTCCGCGAAGAAGGCCCCGGCCGAAAAATCCCCGGCGGTAGCGCGCGCCGCGACGCCCAAGGAAGTCAAGGCGGCTCCGGCGGTGAAAACCGCCAAGGCCGAAGCGTACGACGCCGGCCAGATTAAAATCCTCAAGGGCCTGGAGGCCGTGCGGCGGCGGCCCGCCATGTACATCGGCTCCACCGACCAGCGGGGCCTCCATCACCTCGTGCAGGAGGTCGTCGACAACTCCATCGACGAGGCGCTGGCGGGATTCTGCACCACCGTCGAGGTGGAACTCCGCGCCGACGGCGCCGTGCAGGTGACGGACAACGGCCGCGGCATCCCCGTGAAAAAGCACCCCCGGGCCCGCAAGTCCGCCCTCGAGATAGTCATGACCGAACTGCACGCCGGCGGCAAGTTCGACCAGAAGGTCTACAAGGTCGCCGGCGGCCTCCACGGCGTCGGCGTCTCCGTCGTGAACGCGTTATCCGAGTGGTGCGAGGTGGAGGTCCGGCGCGACGGCGGCGCGTGGTACCAGAAATACGAACGGGGCAAGGCCGTCGGCAAGGTCAAGAAAACCGGCCGCGCCAAAACCACCGGGACCAAGACCACGTTCAAACCGGACTCCCAGATCTTCGAAACCGTCAAATTCGACTTCGACACGGTATCGCACCGCCTCCGCGAACTCGCCTTCCTCAACAAGGGCCTGAAGATAAAAGTGTCGGAAGAGGCGACCGGCAAAGAGGAGGTCTTCCATTACAAGGGCGGCCTCAAGGCCTTCGTGGAGTATTTGAACCGGGCCCGCAATCCCGTCCACCGCCCCGTCCTGACGCTGGAGGGCGAGCGCGACGGCGTCGTCGTCGAGGTAGCCATTCAGTATCACGACGGCTACAACGAATCCATCCACTCCTACGCCAACAACATCCCGACCACCGAAGGCGGGACCCACCTGACGGGCTTCCGCGCCGCTTTGACCAACGCCATCAACGAGTGCGCCACCAAGAACAAGCTCGTCAAGGACAACGGCCCCGGCATCACCGGCGACGACGTTCGCGAGGGTTTGACGGCGGTCCTCTCGGTCAAGCTGCCCGCGCCCCAGTTCGAGGGCCAGACCAAGACGAAGCTGGGCAACAGCGAGATGAAGGGCATCACGCAATCGGTGGTCTACGAGAGCCTGGTGGAGACTTTCGAGCGCCGGCCCCCCGTCCTGCGGCACATCGTGAACAAGGCCCTGGCCGCCGCGCGCGCCCGCGAGGCCGCCCGCAAGGCCAAGGAGCTGACGCGCCGCAAGACCGCGCTCGAGTCGGGCAACCTTCCCGGCAAGCTGGCCGACTGCTCCAGCCGCGACCCCGCGGACAGCGAGCTCTTCCTGGTCGAGGGCCCCTCGGCCGGCGGCTCGGCCAAGCAAGGCCGCGACCGCACGCATCAGGCCATACTGCCCCTCCGCGGCAAGGTCCTCAACGTCGAGAAGACGCGCATCGACCGGATGCTCAAGAACGAGGAAATCTGCACCATCATCTCGGCCCTCGGCACCGGCATCGGCGACAACGAGTTCGACCTCGAGCGGCTGCGTTATCACAAGGTAATACTGATGACGGACGCCGACGTGGACGGCGCGCACATCCGGACGCTGCTCTTAACGCTCTTCTTCCGGCACTTCCGCGAACTCATAGAGAACGGCCACCTCTTCATCGCCCAGCCGCCTCTCTACGGCATCCGCGACGGCAAAGAGGAGCAGTATGCGTACAACGAAAAAGAATTACAGGAAATGCTGAAGCGCTACCCCGGGGACAAGAAGCCCAAGATCCAGCGCTACAAGGGTCTCGGCGAGATGAACCCGGACCAGCTCCGCAAGACGACGATGGACCGGGAACGCCGGACGCTCATCGAGGTCACGATTGAGGACGCGGCCTACGCCGACGAGATGTTCACGACGCTCATGGGCGACGCCGTGGAGCCGCGCCGCGAATTCATCGAGACCCACGCCAAAGAAGTAACGAACCTCGACATATAGATAACTCCCGAGCAGGCCCGGTTCCGCCGGGCCTTTTTTATGCCCTCCGCGCCGTACGACACGCCGCTGGCCGAGGCGACCTTCGTCGTCTTCGACTTCGAGACCACGGGCCTCAAACCCGCGCGCGGCGCCCGCATCGTCGAGATAGGCGCCTTGACGCTCCGGGGCGGCCGGCCCACCGGCCACTTCCTGACGCTGGTGAACCCCGGCGTCCCGGTGCCCGCGGAGGCGACCGCCGTCCACGGCCTCACGGACGGCGACCTTTACGGCGAGCCCCCCCTCGCCGAGGCCTTCCCCGCTTTTCTGGACTACGCCGGCGACGCGGTCCTCGTCGCCCATAACCTCCCCTTCGACATGTCGTTCGTCGTGGCCGCGGCGGCCGAACTCGGTCTGCCGCCGGTGCCCAGCGCCACCGTCGACCTCCTGGGCCTGGCCCGCCACTTCTACCCCGAACAGCGCAGCCACAGCCTGGGCCGCCTCGCGGACGCGTTCGCCGTCTCCAACCCCGCGCCCCATCGCTCGCTCGGCGACGTCGCGGTGGAGAGCCAGTTCCTCCTGACGTTTCTCGAGGCCGCCCGGGAACGGCGCGAGGCCGAGACCGTGGGCGACCTGGCGCTACTCTCGCGGGGCATGCCGGCCTCGCCGGACGTGGACGCCGCGGCCGTGGTCGCGCTGGAGTGGGCGGCCGCCGCCGGGGAGAGCCGGCCGGTGCGCTATCGGGGAAGCCGGGGCGAGACCGAGCGCTCCATAACACCCCTCAAATTCAAAGCCCGCGGCGGTAAATGCTACGTGGTCGCGTACTGCCACGAGAGCGAAGGCCGCCGGGAGTTCCGCCTCGACCGGCTGGAACTCCTCCCCTGAACCGTCCCGCCGGCCCCAAACGTTACGCCTTGACCCCCCGGCGGGGGCGTGCTATCCTTCGGCAACGGTGGATGAAGAAGAAGTAAAACGGAAGCTGTGCTACCTGGACGACGAAGTCTTGCGTGAGAAATCGGCCCTCGTCGAGGCGTTCGGCCCCGACGAAGCCCGCGTCGTCGAGGCGATGGCCCAGGTCATGATCGCCCACCGCGGCGCCGGCCTGGCCGCGCCGCAAATCGGCGTCCTGAAACGCATTATCATCATCCACCCCTCCATCCTGCCCGAAGGCGCCGACACCGTACTACTCAACCCCGAGATAGTCGAGTGCTCCAAGGAAACCGAGACGGAGGAGGAAGGTTGCCTGAGCCTCCTGTCGGTCGCCGCGCCGCTGGCCCGGCCGTCGCGGGTCGTCGTCCGCTACGTGGACACCAAGGGCCGGGAACGGGAATTCGAGGCCGAGGGCATGGCCGCCCGGGCGCTCCAGCACGAGATCGACCACCTCAACGGCGTCCTGTTCATCGACCACCTTTCCCGGCTTAAACGGAAGTTCGTGTGCGACCGCTTCCGCAAGCTCTACCGCGAATTGGAAGCCGGCCATCTTCTCTAACCCATTACCGGGGTCCCATGATGCGTTTTAGACTCTTTAAAATCGTGCCGCGCGAGGAGCAGTTCTTCGACATGTTCACCGAACTCGCGTCGCTGTCCGTCGAGACCGCGGCCGAGCTTACGAACCTCGTGAAGGACATCCCCAACGCCGCCCATACCGCGCGCAAGATAAAGGCGCTTGAGCACCGCGGCGACGACGTCACCCACGGCATAATCGACACGCTCAACCGTTCCTTCGTGACGCCTATCGAACGCGGCGACATTCACGCCCTCGCCTGCGCGCTGGACGAGATAATCGACTACATCGAGGTCGCCGGCCATAAAATCAGCCTCTACGAACTGGACGGCCTCCGCCACGAAGTCATAGTCGTGGCCGAGCTTATCCTGGAGGCGACCAAGAACGTGGAGAAGGCCGTCCGAAGTCTGCGGCGATTCCCCGACGTCAAACCCCACCTCCTCGAAATCAACCGCATCGAGGAAGAGGCGGACCACCTCTGCCGCAACGCCCTGGCCAACCTCCTCAACAGCGAGAAGGACCCGGTTACGATAATTAAATACAAAGAAATTCTCGAGGTACTGGAGGGCGCCACGGACCGCTGCGAGGACGTGGCCAACATCGTCGACGGCGTTATCGTAAAAAACGCCTAACCCTTCCCTTTATATTAATAACCAAAACGGATGCTCGAAACCTATATCCTCCTCGGCGTAATAATTGTCCTGGCCTGGGCGTACGATTTCGTTAACGGCGTAAACGATTGCGCCAACGCCATCGCGACCACGGTCTCGACTCGCGCCCTCAAGCCCTGGCAGGCGATCCTCATGGCCGCCGCCTTCAATACGTTGGGCGCGTTCCTCACGACCGCCGTCGCCAAGACCATCGGCAAGGGCATCGTCGACCCGGCCGAAATCAATCTCTGGATCCTCCTCTTCGCCCTCATCGGCGCCATAACGTGGTCCGCGGCGTGCTCTTACCTCGGGATACCGATAAGCATCACACACGCCATGGTGGGCGGCCTTATGGGCGCGGCCGCCGCCTCGTACGGCGTCGGCGTCTGGCAATGGGGCGGCATAAAAAAAGTAGTCCTGGCGATGGTCCTCTCGCCCATCGCCGGCTTCGTCGTGGGGTACCTCTTCATGGTGGGGGTGATGTGGCTCTCACGCCGGGCGGTGCCGCGGAAGGCCCACAAGTTCTTCCGCGTCTCGCAGATATTCTCGGCCGCGGCCATGGCGTTTACCCACGGCTCCAACGACACCCAAAACGCGATGGGCGTGATAACGGCGGCGCTCGTGATAGCCGGTATCCAGGCCGACTTCGCCGTTCCGGTTTGGGTCATACTGGGCTCGGCGCTTTTCATGGGTCTGGGGACGCAAATCGGCGGGTGGCGCATCATCAAAACCATGGGCACGCAAATGGTCCGCCTGCAGCCGGTTCACGGCTTCAGCGCCGAGACCGCGTCGGCCTTGGTCATATTCGTCAACTCCTGGCTCGGCGCCCCCATCAGCACCACCCAGGTCATCGCGACCGGCATCATGGGCGTGGGCGCGACCTCCAACATCAACGCCGTCCGCTGGGCACTGGCCCGCAAGATAGTCATCACCTGGTTTTTAACGATCCCCGGGGCGGCGATAATAAGCGCCATCTGTTTCTACATAGGCCACTACGTGTTCGGCGTCGGTTAAATAATCCGGGAGGTATTATGACCCGCTACTTATTGGCACTCGTTATCCCGGCGTCCCTTTTCATTTACGCCGGATGCAGTTCCTGCGATAAAGGGGAGGAACTCCCGCCCCCCACGCCGATCGAGGAAGTTCTCACCGAGGCCGTGGGACAGTGGGAGGTCGGCCGCTGGTGCGAGTACCGCCTGATGAGTCGGGGCGGCAAGGAGTCCGAGGTCTTCGTCGCGTTGACCGGGAGCGAGAACGTTTCGGGCGATACGTACTTCTGGCTCGAGGTCGTAGCCGAACGCGACGAACGCAAAGTCATCTCCAAAGCCCTCGTGCCCCAACTCGACCGCGTCTCCTTCCTCGAGAGCGGCAAGGACTTGACGAAGGAATCGAAACGCTTCATCGTGAAAGTCGGGGAGGACCGGGCGGTCGAACTCCCGCTCCAGGAGTTGCAGCTTTTGCAGGAGGCGCTCGAACTCGTCGGCCAGGGGCCGGACCTGAACGAGGTCTTCGGCGGCGGCTCGGACGTGGACGCCGTGGAGGCCGGCGCGGTCAAGTACGACACGTTGAGCGGCAAAAAAATCGCCTGCGAGAAGCTGATCCTCAAAAAGGGAGGCCGCGAGGTCGGCTACGCGTACGCCTGTGAGGACGTCCCCGTCTTCGGCATCGCGTACTCCGAGCACGAGAAGGGAACGCTGGAACTCGTGGATTACGGCGACTCCGGCGCCATGACCGCCATCACCGAGGAGCCGGAAAAACTCGACCTCGTCGGCATCGCGACGGGCCTCAAGGATTTCGGCATCAAATAAGGAAATGGACCAACGGAATAACGACGCCCGGCCGGACGCCGCGGCCCCCTTCGGGCCGGACCGGCCGGTTTTCATAATCGGGGAGGCCGGGTCGAACTGGCGGGCCGGCAACCTCGGCGGCGACGAAGAGCGCGCCTACGAGCTCATAGACGTCGCGGCCGGGGCGGGCTGCGACGCCGTCAAGTTTCAGGTGTTCCGGGCCGAGACCATATATGCCCCCGGGGCGGGAACGAGCGATTACCTCTCCGAGGCCGGCATCAAAGAGGACATACTCGACATCATCGGCGGCCTCGAGATACCGTACGAGATGCTTGCGGGCCTATCTTCCCGCGCCGCCGAGCGGGGCCTGGAGTTCATGGCCACCGCCTTCTCGGTGGCCGACGCCCGGGCGGTCGATCCGTACGTCCGCGTCCACAAGACCGCCTCGTACGAACTCAACCACCTCCGCCTTCTCGAGTTCCTGGCGACGACCGGCAAACCCCTCATTATGTCGACCGGCGCCGCCACATACGCCGACATCCAGCGGGCCGTCGATCTCGTGCGGGCGTCGTCCGACGCGCCCATCGCGCTGCTGCAATGCACCGCCGCCTACCCCGCGCCGCCCGAGGCCGTGAACGTGCGCGCCATCCCGCGGCTGGCCGAGATGTTCGGCGTTCAGGCCGGCCTGTCCGACCATTCCCGCGACCCCCTGGCCGCGCCGGCCGCGGCCGTCGCCCTCGGCGCCCGCGTCGTCGAGAAGCACTTCACCCTCGACCGCAACCTCCCCGGCCCCGACCACGCATACGCCGTCGAGCCGGACGAGCTGGCCGCCATGGTTCGCATTATCCGGGAAGTGGAGAAGATGCGCGGGACCGGCGAGAAGAAAACCCAGGAGGCCGAGGAGGAGCTTCGCCACTACGGCGTGCGGGGCATCCAGGCCATCCGCCGCGTCGCCGCCGGCGACGTATTGCGCGAGGGCGAAAACGTCGACATCCTCCGTCCCGGGAAGAACCCGCCGGGGATGAACCCCTTCGAGATAGGCCGGGTCGAGGGCCGCCGCGCGACGCGGGACATCCCGGCCGGCGACGGCATTCTTGAAGGGGACTTCGACTGATGACCGCTGGCCCCGCCATTACGCTGCGGCCGGTCCGCGACGACGGCCACGACGTGCGCTTGCTCCTCGAATGGCGGAACGACCCGGCCACGAGGGCGGCCTCCTTCAGCCCGGAGGAAATCTCCGAGGAAGAGCACGCCGCCTGGTTTCGTGATTCCCTGGGCCGGCAGGGCCGTCATATCCTCCTCGGATACGAGGGCGACCGGCCGGTGGGCGTCGTGCGCTTCGACGAGCTGACGCCGGGCGAGGCCGAGGTCCACATCATCGTCGCCCCGGAAGGGCGCGGCCGTGGAGTGGGCCGACGTTTGCTGGCGACGGCCTGCGATTACGCCAGCCGCGAACTCGGCTTCCGCCGGATAGTCGCGCGGATAAGAGAGGATAACCAGGCCTCGCGAGCCGTGTTCGCCCGAAACGGCTTCGGGCCGGAACGCCCGGAAACACTCGCCCGGGACGGCCGCGAGATCCCCATCGTCGTTACGGCCCGGCCCAGCGGCTCCACAGAAGAATAAAAGCGCCCGCGAGGGCGCTCGTTTCTTATCAATACAATCCGTGAACCGTTTTTGTTTTACCCGACCCCGGGCGTCGGCGGCCTGTCCTTCTGCCGCACGTCGCGGTTTATCTCGGCCAGCGCCGGCTCGGCGGCGAGTAGGGCCAGGACGTCGTTCAGGCCGAACGGGCCTTTATCCCCCAATCTTTCGTAGATAATCTTAAGCAGCTCGTAATCGGCCTCCTCGTCGAGGACCAGCCGGTAACCGGAAAAGTCCGCGCTCGGCGGCCCCATAACCTTCTCGACGTTGAAGTCGGCCGCGTGGTCCCGGAGATAGGGCGTAACGTGTTCGCGCGACGCGGCGTCGCGGCAGTTCTCCGCGAGCCATAATAAGGTAGCGCCCCGCACGACCTCCACGTCGTAGCCGCGGGGGAAACCGACGGGTACGTCATTATAGGAATAATCCCGCCCCCCGTCCATATGGGCGGCGAGGACGGCGCCGACGACCGCCGGGTCGGCCAGCGGACAGTCCGCGGTGATGCGGATATAATGCGCGGCGGGGAAGGCCGCGGCCGCGCCGGCGAAACGGCCCAGCACGTCGGCGCTCGAACCCCGAAAGACGCCGGCGCCGAGGTCGGCCGCGCAGGCCGCCAGGGCGTCGTCCTCCGGTTCGTCCGTCGTCGCGACGACGACGGCGCCGACGCCCGGGGCCGTGCCGCACCTCTCCACGACATGCGCCAGGACCGGCGCGCCGCCGAGGGGCAACAGCACCTTGCCGGGCAAGCGCGTCGAGCCCATGCGGGCTTGGATCAATACTACGGTTTCGTCCATTGGGAATTCGCAGCGGCCGCGTTACTCGCGGTCGCCTATAGGCCCGTCGATGGGGCCGCCGCCGGCCTTTGAAAGCAGGCGTTCGATTATCCTCTCGGCCTCGGCGCGGTCCTTCTCGAATACCATAATTTCGCCCCAGTAACCCTGGCCCATGACCAGGACGCCGTCGTACCAGGGGACCTGTTGCGATATGACGCGGGCGTCTACGTCGGCCTCGCGCAAGGCGTCCGCGACGCGGATAGCCTCTCCCTCCGACCGGGCCCGGAAGACGACCGCCGTGGCCTCGGGCGAAAGGAGCACGCGGTCCACGCCGTCGGCGTCGCCCACTATAGTTATGCCCTTCCACTCGCCGAGTTCCAGCAGGCTCTCGTCCTCGGTCAGGTAAATCCGGGCCCGGGCCGCGACGGCAAGCCGCAGGCCCTCGTCCCGGGCGGGGTCCTCGTAGGCCTCGACCTCGTCGCCGGGCTGGATCTCGGTTCCCTCGCGCCACAGCACGTCCGAAAGCCGCGCGACCTCGTCGGCGCCGAGGCCCCGCTCTTCCCACCGCCGCCGCACGTCGTCGGCCATGCCCCGGCTGTACGCGAGGCGGGCCACGCCGTACGAGAGGGTCGGCAGCAGCGCCTTCCCCTTACGCGCCAGGAGGAGCTCGGCCAGCGGGCCGGCGTCAATTACTACGAAAACGTCGCGGCGCACTCGATTCATTTCTCCTCGTCTTCCGTTTCCGACAGGTAGTCGAAATATTTAAGGCCGGCGTCGCCGGGGAAACGCCGGGCGTACGCGTCGCGCACGGCCCGGGCGTCGTCGGCCCGGCCTTCGTCGTTATAGGCCTCGGCGAGGGCGACGCCCAGAAGCCGCGCCGTGTCGTCGTCACAGTCGCGCCACGCCGCCTCGAGTATCTCCACCCGGTCGCCGTAGGTGTTGAGGTCGGCGGCGAGGAGGGCCGCCCGGCCCCGTATGGCCCAGGGGAGGCCGTCGTCTACGGTCATTTCGCGGAAGGCCGCGTCCGCCGTCGTCGCGTAGCCGTCCGCCAACAGCGCCAGCGTCTCGACGTACGGCGCCAGGACCGCCGGGACCACTTTTTTCTGATTGAGTAGGAGGACGCAGTCGAGCGCCTGGTTCGCCAGCGGCGCGGTCGGTTCGCCGCGGCCGTACGCCAGCAATTCCTTGACGGCGGCCTTCGTCTCGCCGGCATCGAGCTGCGCCGCGGCGTCGTGAAGCGACGCCCCGGCGGCCGTTCCCGCGGCCAGAACCGCCGCAATTAAAAATGAGAATATTTTGATCCCGTTTATCGCTTACTCGCTTCCCGCCATCCGGCGGTAGTAGTCGGCCAGGGGGCCGCGCAGGTCGGCCGGCACGTAGCCCTCGGCGGGGGCGCCGCTGGCCGGCTCGGCCTCGGGCCTCGGCGCCGTCAGGCGGCCGGGCAGGGGGGCCACCACCGCCGGCGCGTATTCCCGCGCCGGCTCGGCCCGCCGTCGGCTCGAACGCCCCTGAACCCGCAGGGCCCGCGTGGACGACAACATCCGATCCAACAGCTTCTCCTGTTTCTCGATTATCCGCTCGTCCAGATTGCCGGCGCGGAGCTCCCCTTCCAGCTCCTCCATGTCCCGGGCCATACCGCCCATCTCCCCGGCGCGCTCGCCGCCCCGGCCCCGCCGCTCGAGTTCCTCCATCCCCCGGCGGATGCGTTCCTGCTCCGCGGCCAGCCGCTCGAGCGCGGCGCCGAGTTCGCTCGGCGACATCCCGGGCATCATGGACATAGTCGCCTTGCCCTCGCGGTTGAGCTGGCGCTGGCCCTCCGCCATCGCCTTCATCTGCTCTATCATTTCGGCCAGGCCCATCGACGACCCGGCCGAGGCCGCGTTGTCCCGCGCCTCCAACAGCATCGCGGCGACGACGTTCAAACCCGCCAGCGCCCGGGCGCTGGCCTCCGCCGCGGCCCGGACGTTGCCGAGTTCGTAGTTCCGAGCCCCCGCCTCTATCTCGGCGCCTATATCCCCCAGCGCCTCGCCAATCGCCGGCGAGACGAAGAGGGACTTGCTGGCCGCTTCCGTCGCGGCGTCGCCGATGCTCGCCACTTCGGCGGCCACGCTTTTGCCGCGCCCCGCAAAACCCGCGCCCGCCTCCCCCAGAGCCGCCTCGGCGGCGAGCCGCTCGGTGCGGTGCGACGCGGCGAGGACGCGCTCGACCGCCTTGTCCATTTCGGCCAGGAGCGCCTGCCGCTTGCCCTCCCGGTATTTATCCGACATCCCCCGCAGCGCTTCGGCGAGTTCCTCAAGCTCCTGCTCGGAGACTTCGCCGGCCTCGGCCGCGCCAGACAGATCCCCCTCGGCCAATTCCCGCGAAGCCTTCCGGGCGGCCCGGGGCGCCTTGCCCTCCTCGAACTCGCCGCCCAGCTCGCGCAACGCTTCCGCCAACGCCGGGTCGACCTCGTCGAAGGCCGCCGCCGACTCCTTCACGTCCTCACCGAAAGCCGGGACGTCTTTCGCCAGGTCCTCCTGCCGCGCCGGGGTGTCCGCGTCCTCGAGTCGCTCCAGGATATCGCTCTGGCAGGCCGCCAGCTCCTCGGCCTGGAGGGCCAGGTTGCGCAGGAGTTCCTCGCGCCGGGCGTCCTTCAGGATGTCGATGACGCGCTCGAGGCGGCGCTCCATCTCGGCCTGGTCGAGTTTGACCTGTTCCATTAGCTCACGGACGCGCTCCGGGTCCACTTCCCGCAGGGCCTCGGAGAGTTTGCGCAGGGCCTCCTTCGATTCCTCGTCCAGCGCCTCTTCCAACAGGCGGTTGGCCTCGTAGACTTTGGCGGCGAGTTCCGGACTGATGACGTTATCGTCGGCGCACTCCAGCAGCTCCTCCAATTTCTCGGCCGCCTCGGTCAATTCGCGCCGCAGGCGCTCCTGCTCCTCGGCCAGCTCCCGGATTTGCGGCCGCGACGGCGTGTCGTTCTCCTCGTCGCCGACGGCGTCCATCTTCCGGAGCTGTTCGCGGAGTCGGCGCGTCTGCTCGCGCAAGCCCTCGAGTTCCGCCACGCCGGAGCTCATCTCGTCGTCCACCCGTTCGAACAACTCGGCGGTCGTGGGGAAGCGGAAGCGGTACGTGGCCGACCGGCCGGCCTTGGGGCCGTTCACCGTGTCGTTGTCAAACGCCTCCACGTAGTACGCGACCACGTCGCCGGGGAAGAGCTCGAGGCCCTCGGGCAACAGGTCCACGTCGCCCTCGAGCTCGGCCCGGCCCGCGCCGGAGCCGACGCGTCCTTCCAGCCGGCGGCCCGTTACCTCGTTAAAATAGACCACCCGTACGTCCCCCAGGCCGAAGTCGTCCGAACAGGTAAAGCGCAAGCGGGGCGATCGGGACGTGTCGTTAATGAGCAGGTCGCGGGTCGGTTCGACGATGGTCACTTCCGGCGGGGCGTCGGGCGCGACGTCGAGCGCGTAATAGGGCGTCTGGGCCTGGCCCCAGGGCGACGACGCCGTCAGGCGATAGGTGCCCGGGCGCGTCAGCGTGAATTCGCCGGCGTATCCGTCTCCGGCCCGGGTAAATTCCTTGGTGCCCCCCGGGACCTCGGCCGCCACGGCCTCGGCCCCCTCCGCGCCCACGTCGATTCGCACGGTCGCGCCGGCCAGCGCCCGCACGTCCCCCTCGCCCGGCGGCAGGGCTCGGGCCGGCAAGCCGGCGTACGCCGGGGGCGCGACGACGACGCGGAGCGCGCCGATTACCGGCGGCGGGACCACCGTCACGCGGAAGTTGCGGCTCTTCTCCGCGCCAACGACGACGCGGTAGCGGAAGTCCTCGCTGCCGGCCGCGACGGCCGCGCGGAGTTCGCGTTCGTTCGCGCTCGTAAGCGGCACCCGCGCAACGGCGCCGCCCCGCTCGACGATTACGGCCGCCTCCCCGGCGAAATCCTGGCGGAGCGTCACGTTTACTTCCAGAGTCTGGTCAACGCCGACCTTGGCGTCGCCGGGCGATACCTCGGCGATGATGCCGCCCGTCCCGGGCGACGCCTCGGCCAGGGCCGTAAAACGTTCCCCCAGAAAACCCGGGGCCGCCAGGGCCACCGTCAGCCACGCCGCGACCGCGGCCGCGAGCAAGGCCGGCGGCACCCAGCGGGCCCGCCGGCCCCAGGGGGCCGACAGCCGCGAGGGCAGGCGCCGTTCCACCTCGTCGAGGAAGGCCGCGGCCAGCGCCGGCGAGGTCCCGGCGTCCCGGCCCCCGGCGGCGGCCACGGAATAGGCCGCCCCCAGCCGCCGCCGGAGGAGCGGCGACGTCGATTCGGCCTCGGCGATTATCCGGGAGGAACGGGCCTCGGCTCGAAGGTCCCGGCCCACGAGGCGCCATAACAGGTAGCCGGCGGCGCAGGCCGACGCCCCGGCCAACCCGAGCGCAACGGCCCACCCGGCCCATGCCGAGAACAGCACGGCCAACAGGAACGCGGCCGCGAAGAGCGAGACGCCCCCCGCCGCGAAAGCCGCCGCCACGCCGAGAAGCCGGCGTTTCCGGAGGCCGCGCACGACGTTTATTACGTTCCGGCCTGGCATAACCTTAATATCACCCTATAATTTTAACCCATTCCGGCCCAAATGCCAACAGGATTGGGACTCGAAGGCGCAATCGGGTCTTTACTAAACGGCCCGCCTTTGCTAAAATCCCCGATTATGATGGCAAACGTCAAGATATCGCGCAGCGCCGAGGCGGTATTATTAATATTGATACTAGTGCTCGCCCTGGCGCCCAGGATCTGGTGCTTCGTTCACAACTCCCTGCCGGACGCGGACGCCGGCAATATCCTCGAGGTCGGCCACAACCTCGCCGAGGGGCGAGGCTACACCACCTACGCCAAGTGGGATTTCTACGGCGAACGGGGCCCCGTGGTCCATCCCGAGGGCAATCGCCAGCCGCTCTTGCCTCTCGTGGCGGCGGCGGCCTTCTCCGCCGGCGCGGATTCGCCCACGCCGGTACGCGTCGTTACGGTGCTGGCGTCGCTGGCGGCGTTATTCCTCCTTTACCTGTTGGCCAAACGCTGGTTCGGCCCCGGCATCGCACTGGCCGGCGCCGCGGTGGCGGCGCTCGAACCCTCGTTCCTCTGGTTCTCCGTACGGGTAATGCCGGAGGCGTATTTCGCGCTGCTTTTCTTCGCCGCGCTCGCCGTGGCCGGGGACTTCGAACGGGACCGGCCCACACTTCTTAGACCGCTTTTAGTCGGCGTTCTTTTAAGCCTTTCTTACCTTTGCCGGCTGAACGGCGTTCTTCTGCTCGTCGCGTACGTGGCGGCGCTCCTCATCGTCTACCGGGGCCGGGGCCTCGCGCCCGCCGGCGTTTCGCTCGGGGCGTTCGGCGTGGCCTCTCTGCCGTGGTGGATACGCAATATCTCCGCGTTCGGCGACCCGTTCTACTCTCGGGTGAAACTGTTCGTCGTCGCGCCCTCGCCGGAGCAGGTATTCGCCATTAAGCGTTACGTGCCGACCTGGTCGGGGTACTTCGCGTCGTACGGGTTCTTCGACTTCGTGGGCCGCATAGGCCGAGGGTTATGGCGGGGCGTGGAGACCCTCTTCCTCGGAAATCTCCACCTGAGCGAGCCTTACCGGGCCGCGCCGCTGGTCGCGTTCGCCCTTCTGGCGGTCGTGGCCGTCCCGATACTGCGGCGGCGCCGGGCGCTCGCGTTCCCGGTTATCGCCCTGCTCGCGCACCTTCTGGCGTTTTCCGTTTTCGGTTTCGGCCTGTTCCGTTACTTCGTACCCTTTTATTTATTATTGATACCGCTCGGATTCGCCGGCCTGACGCGCCTCCCGGAGCTCTTCCGTCGAGGCCGTTTCTGGGCCACGGCCGCGCTGGTGGTATTCCTCCTAATCCCGTTGGTCAGGCCCTTCGCCCAAACGTTGACCCAGGACGACCGGGCGGCGTACGAGGAGCGGCGCGAAGTCGCGGCCTGGCTCGCCGAACATACCGAAGCGGACGACGCGGTCGTAACCTGGCCCGGCGTCATCAACCTCCTCTACGACTACGACCGGCCTTCGCTCTACTGGCCTAACGGCGGGATCCGCGAGATTCAGGCCATACTCACGGACTACGACGTTCGCTACGTCGTGCTGGAACCGGCGGCGCTGGCCCGGCGGCCGGGATTGCGGGCGATATGGTATCGGGGTTACCGGAACCTGACGAAGGTCCCGATGGATTCGCAGGAAGGCGAACTTACCATCGTCAGGATAGACTACGGGGCGGGCGCGTTCAAGGAGGCCTTCCGGCCGGAGGGCTCGGACGTCGTCGTCTACGAAGTCGACCAGCAGAAGCTCCGGGCGACGGTGTACGGCGCGTACCTGACCGGCATACAATAAGGCGCGAATCGCTACGAGGAATAAGAAACGCTCGCCCGATGGCGAGTGTTTTTTTCGGCCTTTACCGGCCGTCCCGGCCTCGTTCGTATATGATTAAACGACCCTGGAAGTGGACCGGCCGGTAGTGCTCGAAGACGGGCCGTGTCGCCGGGATGAAGGGATTGATGTTGTACGAAATGACGTAATCGGGGACCGGCCGGGAACCCTCGACGTCGTAGACGCGCAGATTGCTGAAGGTGCCGACGTAGGCCGCGGGCGTTACGCCGGCCGCGAATTTTATGGGGAAATAGGACGTCGCGGCGGCCATGTCCGCCAGGTTGCATCCGTCGGCGGCGATGACGTAATAAGCGGCCACGTGCCGGAGCGACTCGACCCGCCGCTCCCGCGCGACCGGGTCCTTTATCATCGGCAAGAGAAAGCGTCCCGGCGCCACGACGCAGTATCCCGAATTCGCGATCCGCAGCTTCTCGTTCTCGCGGGCGTAGTAGAGGCCCAGCGGCACGAGGTTGGCCAGCACCAGGACGACCGCCGCCCACGCCGCCGGCCTCCCCCACCCGCGGGGGAGGTTCGCCGCGAGCCACGGCGTTATCAGAAGGAAGGGGAAGAGCGCCATCCGCTCCGAGATGTAGTACACTCCCGGCGGCGCTTCGCCGGGGAGCGCGAAATACGCCACGACGAAGACGAGGGCCGCGGCCGCGAACGCGTCGCCCGGGCGCAATACGGGCCTCCCGCCGCGAAGCCGGGCCACGACGGCCGCGACCAGTAGCACGGCGTACGTCGCCGCCAGCGCCCACGATATAGCTTCCTGCCACGGGCCGAAGGAGACCGGCGCCCGGACGAAGGCCAGCTCCCGGACGAGCCACCCGACGGAATGGCGGCCGAAGTCCCCGCCCTTCGGCACGGTCAGGAGGAAGTACGCCGGCAGGACGTACGACGGGACGAGGTAGAGCGCGGCCCGGCAAAGCGACTTCACGCGGCCCCGAGGGCCGGCGGGCCAGGCGGCGAACACCATGATCGCGAGTACCGCGGCCCCCCAGGCCAGGAGGTGCGAGAAGTAACAGGCCGTGACGAGGAGGTTGAGGATAATCCAAAACCGGCCGCCCCCCCGCTCCCGGCCCGCCCGGTAATACGACGCCGCCAGCAGGAAGAGCGGCACGCCCGCCATGAAATTGTAGAAGCCCATCTGGAAGGGGAAGGACGTGGCGAAGACGAGGGACAGGAGGCCGAGCGCCGAGGCCTTTCCGGCGGCGGCCCGCGTGGCGAACCACCCGGCGGCGGCGAAGAGCGCGACGTAGAGGAAGAGGAATATCTTCTCGGCGACGAGGGGACGGAACGCCGCGAGCAGCGGCGCCATGACGGCGTGATAGGTCCAGTACGGCGCGGCGGTCAGGTTAAGGTCGTACTTGCCGGCGAACGCGGCGTCCCCGGCGAGGAGGGAGTTGAAAACCACCGCGGAGGAGAGGTGCGCGGGGCCGTCCTGCGTGGGGACGTAGGTGAAGGCGCACCAGAAGCCGCCGTACGCCAGCACGGCGGCCACGTAAACGAGAAGCAGTCCTCTCCCTTTAACGGTAGCCCGCATCGAATCCAAGCGCGCCCTCGGCGTCCGGCCGGAGCCGCGCTAACCCCCGGCGACCGAGACGTCGCCCAGCAAAACGTAAGGGGCCAGCACGTTGTAGTCGTCGTCCCAGCCCGGAACCCGATCCGAGGACACGGCCTCGACCCGGCGGAAGACGTCGTAAACGTTGCCCGCCACCATGACGTTCTTGAGGCGTTTGGTCAGCTCGCCGCCCTCGATGAGGTAGCCGGAGTACACGGCCATCTGGAACTCGCCGGCGAGGTTGTTGCCCTGGCCGCTCCCGGACATGTACCGGAGGAAGAGGCCGCGGTCGATGGAGCGGAGGATATCCTCGTGCGGCGTGTCGCCGGCCTCCATGACCAGGTTGAATATCCCGGGCGCCGGTTTGCCGGCGGCCCCGCGGTGGGCGCCGCCGGTCGCTTCTTCGCCGGCGGCCTTGGCCGTCTCCAGCGTGTGGTTGAAGGACCGCAGAACGCCCTTCTCGACGAGCGGCCGGCGCCGGGCCACGACGCCCTCGCCGTCGAACGGCGCGCCCCCGGGGACGCCGGGGAGGAAGGGGTCGTCGGCTATCGTCACGGCCTCGTGGAAAATGCTCTCCCCGAGTTTACCGATAAGCGGCGAGGTCTTGTCCTTGACGCGCTCGCCGTCGAGGCCCGCGAGGAGCGGCACCAAAAACAGCGGCACCGCGAACGGGTGCAGGAGGACGGGCATGGCGGCCGTCGGCACGCTCGTGGTCTCGAGGCCCCGGCGGTAGTAATCCACGATGCAGTTGATCATGCGGTCGGGCTCGACGTTCTCCGCGTCGGTCGAGTACTCGACGTCGAAAACGGAGTGGAGGTCCCCCTCGGCCGCCTCCATCAGCGAGGCCCCCACCGATATCGACGTCGCCCGGTGCTCGTACGCCACGCCCTTCGAGTTCGAGATAGAGGACTTTATTACCTCGCGTTCGAGCTGCACGTCGACCGGGAGGTCCTTGCCTACGCCTTCCCGGACGCCCTCGATTATTTGCCGGCCCCACTCGACCATCTCCGCCGCTCCGAGGGCCGCCGTCGTCTCGGAATAGGAGGCCACGGCCGGCACGTCCTGCGGCGCCGGGAGATCCACGTCCAGCTCGTTCCCGTAAGCCGCCGCCTCGCCGGCCCGGGCCACGAGTTCGTCGTCGGGCCGGGCGCTGGCCGTGTAGTATCCGACCTTGCCTTCCCGGACGTAGCGGCAGGTTGAAAACTCGCTCGTGCGGCCCTGGATCTCGGTCAGGGCTCCGCCCTCGAAGTTGACGGGGATGCGGTCGACCTCGGCGCGATATACATCGTAATATTCTCGGCTCATGCTACCGACCTCCTATGAGCGCGTTTTTAATCAAGACGTGCGGGCTGCCGAAGCTGACCGGCAGGGGGGATTGGGCGCCGCGGCCGCAGCCTCCGGCCGAACTGAACAACTCCCGCTCGTTCGAACACGCGGCGATGTTTTTGAGGGTGGTGAAAAGGTTCCCGGTGAGCGTCAGGTTCTTCACCGGTTTCGTTAACTTGCCGCCCTCGACCAGATAGCCGACGCGGGCGCTGAACGTGAAGTTCTCGCCGCCCATGCCGCCGCGGCTGTCCTTCACCAGCAGGCCGTCCCCCATCTCGTGCAACAAGTCGTCCAGCGTGGCCTCGCCCGGCTCGATCACCGTCGCGGTCATGCGGACGATGGGCGGGAACGACGCGTGGAGCGCCCGGGCGTTTCCGGTCAACTCCTCGCCCAGTACGGCGGCGGTGGTGCGGTTGTGGAGGTGGCCGGTCAGAACGCCCTCGCGCATGAGTTCGGTCCGCTTCCCCTCCACGCCCTCGTCGTCGTACTCGATGCAGCCGGAGTGTTTGGGCGAGAGCGTCGCGTCGTCGGCGATGCTTATCGCCTTCGAGCCCATGGTCCGCCCCAGCCGCATGACGTCGGTCATTCCGGCGTCGCGGTAGAAGTGGTCGGCCTCGCTGGTGTGGCCGAAGGCCTCGTGCACGAACACGCCCCCCAGCATCGGGTTGACGATGACGTCGTACGTCCCGCCGCGGGCGTCCTCGGCGGCCAGCTGCTCCTCGAGGCCCTCGAGCATCTCCGGGATCCGGTCGCGTAGTTCGACGAAGGCCTCGAAGCCGGCGTGATAACGGAAACT
Source organism: Candidatus Zixiibacteriota bacterium (assembly GCA_050117845.1). Taxonomy (GTDB): domain Bacteria; phylum RBG-13-66-14; class B26-G2; order WVWN01; family WVWN01; genus WVWN01. Next base: position 24,683 of record JASFLY010000008.1, on the reverse strand, counting down.
CGCGGAGTGGCTTTCCGGGACGCCGTCCGCCTTGCCGGTGGCGCGGACGATGCCCCGGGTGTATACCAGCTCCTCCTCGACGAGCCGGCCCTCGGAATTCAGGAAGACCTTGTTCCGCACCGTGTCCTCGTACGACACGGTGGTCGAAATTACGGCCGGGTGTTCCCGTACTATCTCGTCGTAAGACCGGACGGTATCCAGTTTTTCCTCGAACGAAACGTCCCGGGGATGCCGCTCGTAGCGCGCCGGAACCGAGGCTTCCACGGGCCCGAGCGGCAGCACCGACGCGTCGCCGCCGCCCACGCTGCGGGCGAAGGCGACCGCCCGGGCGATGTGTTCCCGCACGTCGGCGTGGCGGTTGAACGACGAGAAACCCCAGCCGCCGCGGGCGAGTACCCGAACGTTGCCGCGGTCCACGTCCCGACCGGCGACGACTTCGACGTCGCCGTCCCTGACGTTTACGGTAGTCTGCTCCTCCGATTCCAGGCGGACCTCCCAGTAATCGACGTCCGGGAAATCACTCCTGTCCGGGAGTTTCTCCTTCAGTCCCTTCGCTGAACTCATTTCCTTCTATCCCTTTCTCGGACGCGTTTCCGTCCGATTTCGGTTTCCACCCCGGCCGGCGGCGGTACAGGTGAGCGTATTCCCAGCCCCGCCGCAGCGTCACCCAATGTTCGTAAGGCGGCACGTTCCGGCCTTCGGCGAACCGCGCCAGAAGGCCGGCGCCGGTTATCGACCCGAAATAAGTGTCCGCGTCGGCCGCGGAAATGCTATCGTAACATATGTAATTAACGCCTCTGCGGGCCGCTTTGCCCGGGAAGAACCGGGTTTTAACGGGCCTCATATTGCGCGGCAACATCGTATGGAACGACGTCGGCCGCGCGTAGTACAGAAGCACCTCTCCCCACGCCGAACAGACGGTGTCGTCGGGCCGGGCCACCTTCCCCAGGACCTCGCCCGCCGTCCGAATCGTCGAACCTCCGTAGCGGTACGAGTACCAGCGCGACTCCCAGAACCTCATCTGTCCGTTTACGAAAAACGACAGTATGGCGACGGCGACGAAGGCCGCGCCGAGACGGCCGGCCACCTCCCGCCGGGGCACGCCCCGCCGGAAGAACGCCGCGCCCGCCGCCGCGACCGTCAGGATGAGGAGCGGCAGCGCGGCCCCCCAGACCAGAAGCGCCGGTTCCTCCCGGCGGGCGGTAAAGGACGTAAAGACGCCCGAGGCCCAAACCGCCACCGCCGGAACGCCCGCGGCAAGCCACACCCATCCGCGATTCCAGCGGCCCGCCCATCGCACGATTTCCTGCCCCGCGGCCACCAGGCCCACGGCCAAAAGCGGTATCAACGGCACGACGAAACGGTCGAAGGCGAAGGGGAAGAGCATGTGGATTACGACGTAGCAGGCCGCGAAGCCGGCGTAAACGCGGGCGCCGGCCCCTCCCCGGATAACCGCGACGATTATCCCCGCCACGGCCGCCGCGCAGAAAATGTATTTCACGAACACGAGGTGCGGCACCCAGGGCGTGAAGACCGCGTAGGCCGTGACGTCCAGGAACGCCGTCCCCACCGGCTGGAGCGCGAGCATCTGCTCGACGTAGGGGTTGACGACTTCGGAGTGGACTATGCTGAGCGCGAGCCACGCCCCCACCGGTACGGCCGCCAGGGCCGCGTACGCTATCAAACGCCGGCGGCCCCGCCAGTGTTTGTAATCGGCCAGCGCCACCAGCGGTATGAGCACCGCCGCCTCGTAGCGGGTCGCGGCCGCGAACGCCGCGGCCACGTACGCCCAACCCTTTCCCTTCCCCGCTTCCGCCGCCGCCGCCGTCACGAAGAAGGCGAGCGTGACGTCGCAGAGCGGTTGGATCGTATGTTCGACGAAGGTGGCGAAACCGGCGGCCGTCGCCACGACCAGCACCGCCGCCCGGCCGAAACGCGGCCTCGTCCATCGATATAAGAAAACCAGCGTCCCCACGCCGGCCAGATAACTGACGACCTCGCCCCCCTGCAACAGGCGGTCGGCACCGCCGAAGCTGAAAGGCCACAGCGCCATCAGGAACGGATAGCCGGGGCCGCGCTTGAAAAAGGCGGGCAACTCGAGCCGCGAGAAGCTCTCCGCCAGGTCCCGGAATCCGAAGAAATCGAAAACGGGTACCGCTATCGAGTCGAAGGCGACGAGGCCGTACGCCGCCCGATAAGCGAGTACCGCAAAAAGGACGACCAGCGCCCCGTCGAAACCGGCGCCGCCGCCGAACCACGCCCCGACCGCCGATAGGAAATTACGTCCGGCCCGCGTCGCGCCGGCCTTCCTAATCGGCATACTCGATTTCCAACTCGTGGATGGACCAGAAGTAACGCCGCGTGTCCTGTACCGTTATCATTATCAGGTCGACTTCTTCCTCCGGGTCGAGGTCGATGCGCGTGATGCCCTTCTTGGTATTCTTATTGGTGCCGCGGGCGACTTCGCGTATGCCCTTCCCGTCCCGCGAAACCTCCACGAGGAAGCGCCGGGGATGGTCTTTCGGCGAGCCCTCGGCGTTCAGGATGACGGTCCGCACGCGGCGGGGTTCTTTCAGGTGAATCGCGATATAGAACCACGGCCTCATCGGAACGTTGGTCGTCCACCGCGTCGTCGGGTCGCCGTCGCACGCCTTGGCGAGTTCGTCCCGCCGCTGCACCTCGAAGGGCATGTCGTCCTCGCCCGTACTTCCGGCCTCCAATTCGAAGCCGGGGCCGTTCCCGTCGCACGCCAGAAGGGCCGCGGCCGCGCATATCAAAGCCGAGTAGCCGGCCGTTCTCCACCAACCGGCCCCGTAACGCCGATTATTTTTCTTCATCATCCGCATATTCCACTTCTATCTCGTATATCGACCACCAACGGTCTTTGGCCTCGGATACGGTTATCAATATGTATTTAACCTCTTCGGCCCGGCGGAACTTGACCCTCGTCAGGCCGCCTTTCGTCGCGTCGGGACCCCCGGCGAACGCCTCTTTCCAGTCCGTCCCGCCGGCCGAGACCTCGACGACGAAGCGGGCGGGAAAGTCCTCGGCCGCGGTCCCGGCGTCCAACGTCAATCCGGCGACGCGCCGCGGCTCGGGGAACTCGAGTTCCACGAAATGACCCGGCTCCATATTCGCGCCGGTCGTCCACCGGGTCGCCATGGAGCCGTCCTGGGCCTTGGCGAGGTTCTCCGGCCGCCGGGCGTCCGACGGCATCGGGATCTCGCCCAGGCTGTCGGCCGTCAGCGAGAAATCGCCGACCGGCGCGGGGGCCCCGCCGCACGCGGCGAACAGCAACGGCAGGAGAGCCGGCCACAAGCGGGCCGCGCCCCGGCGCCCGGTAGCGATACGTACGGCGCGCGTCGTTTACTTCCCCCCTCGGGCCGGAAGGCCTATCGGGATATAGGCCGTGAAGGTCGCCCCCCGGCCCGGCTCGCTCCGCACCTCGAGGCGGCCGCGGTGGACCTCCTCCACGATGCGCTTGACGAGCGAGAGGCCCAACCCCCAGCCTTTCTCCTTGGTGCTGTAGCCGGGAGTGAATATCAGGCCCATCTCGGCGGACTCGATGCCCACGCCGTTGTCCGTGACGGCGATGGTCACGAAATCCCGTTCCGCCCGCGCCTCCACCGATATTTCGCCCTTACCGGGTGGCAGGCCCTTGGTGGCGTCGACCGCGTTTTTGACGAAATTCTCGACCACCCACTCGATGAGGACCGGACTGTGGGGGACGCGGAGCTCGGAGGGCGTCCGTACGTTGAAGGAGATGCGGGCCTGCGCCGGCGCCCGCCGTTTCCCGTAGGCCATCGCGCGCTCGACCAGCGGCACGATGTCGCCCTCGGCCAACCGCAACGGCGCGCCTATCTCCTGGAAGCGGGCCGCGACCTTCTCTAGGCGTTTGATGTCCTCACCCATCTCGACGAGCGGTTCCCGCAGGGCCTCGTCGTCGCCGGCTCGCTCCCGCAGATGCTCCAGCCACCCGATGAGCGACGTGACCGGCGTCCCGAGCTGGTGGGCCGTCTCCCGGGCCATACCGGCCCAAATGGCCTGCTGTTCCGTCCGCTTGAGGCGCCGGTACGCGATGACGCCGGCGAAGGCGAACGCGCCGATGAGCACCAGCTCCATCGCCGGCACCCAGTACAGGAGGCGCACGCCGCCGGGCTCGCCGTAGTGGAAGTGGCCCAGCAGTTCGTCCGCCGGCCGGCCGGTTTCCGGGTCGATATAATAGCGGACGATGGGTATGGGTTCGTGCTCGCGGTCGAGGTCCTTCGCCAACCCCTTGACTATCTCGAGGTTCTTGTCGGGGTCGGGGCCCAGCTTGTCGTTGTAGCCGGGCCACCAGACCTGGGGCGTGCCCGACACGTCGGTGGCCACCGTGGGGAAGTTCATCGTCCGGCCTATATCCCGGGCCAGGAGGATGATGACCTCGTCCATGGCCGGGTCCTGGAGGTCGGAGGCGAGGAGCATCTGGAAGGTGGCGTACGCCCGGCTGGTGACGCGGAACTCGTGGCGGAGGCGCTCGATGACGTAGAGGGTGTGGAGGATGAGCATCCCGGCCACGATGACGAGCGCGATGACGAAGTAGATTTCGACGAAACGGCGCCGGCGCCGGAGCGCCAGGACGTTTTCCCGCACGTACGGGCTGCGGCCGGCTCTTTTTCGGGGCATAGGCTGGACTCCTTCGGTTAAAATATAACACGCGGCCGGGGGTAAATCAACGACCGGGGGGTGCACCGCGTTATACAGTTAGGGGCGCAACGCTGAAGGTCGGCCCGTTAAAATATCATCAGAAATACGGCCCTACGCTATTTCGTCTTTGTACCGTCAGGTGTTACCGCCCGACGGCCTCCATATTACGGCCGGCAGGAATGCCGGCCCCACCAACCGTAACATCCGACGCCGCCCCAAGTAGTTTTCGTAGGGCCGTACCTTCAGGTGCGGCCACGTTAGGTTTTGGATAATGAGGGAAGTACCCCGCCGGCAGGAATGCCGGCGCCACCATTACGAGTAAACGGGCCGGTCTTTGGACCGGCCCCTACATCTTAAACACCGACAGGAATGTCGGTGGCACCCGGTTTTTGTGCCGTCAGGTGTTACCACCTGACGGCCTCCTTTTTACGGCCGGCAGGAATGCCGGCCCCACCAACCATAACATCCGACGCCACCCCAAGTAGTTTTCGTAGGGCCGTACCTTCAGGTGCGGCCACATTAGGTTTTAGATAATGAGGGAATTACCCCGCCGGCAGGAATGCCGACCCCACCATTACGAGCGGGGGCGTAACGCGTTGCGCCCCTACAAGACCCGGCCTTTGCACTTGACTTCGCCGCCGATTTTGTATATTATTTAGAACCTGCGGGGGTGTGGCGCAGTTGGAAGCGCGTCTGCATGGCATGCAGAAGGTCAGGGGTTCGAATCCCCTCACCTCCAAATCTTCCCAGTTTCAAGGCCGGCCTTCCGAGGCCGGCTTTTACGCCGGAGGTCATCTGTGACGCTTATTCCGTGGGTTATCGAACAGACGTCCCGGGGCGAACGCCAGTACGACATCTACTCCCGGCTCCTCAAGGACCACATCATCTTCATCGGCGCGCCGCTGGACGACAACGTCGCCAACCTCGTCATCGCCCAGCTCCTCTTCCTGGAGAAGGAGGACCCGGAGCGCGACGTCCTGATGTACATCAACTCGCCGGGCGGGTCGGTATCGTCGGGCCTCGCCATCTACGACACGATGCAGTTCATCCGCTCGGACGTCGCCACCTACTGCCTGGGGATGGCCGCCAGCATGGCCGCGGTCCTTCTGGCCGCGGGGACGGCCGGCAAGCGTTACGCCCTGCCCAACTCCACCATCCTCCTCCACCAGGTTTCGGGCGGTTTCACCGGCCAGGCGACCGACATCGACATCCACGCCCGGGAGGTCCTCCGCCTCAAGAAGCTGTTGAACGAAACCCTCTCCCTGCACACCGGCCAGGACATCGCCACCGTCGAGCGCGACACCGACCGCGACAACTTCATGACGCCCGAGGAAGCGGTGAAGTACGGGATAATAGACGAGGTGCTGGCCAACCGTATCGACGCCGAAAAGGGCAAAAAAAACGGCCAGGGCTAGGCCGCAACATTTTCCTAAATCATGACAACCGGCTTCGGCCGGTTTTTTCTTTGGGGCCCCGCTTGCCGCCGGGGCCTTATTGTTTTATAATCCGGCCTGATGAAGAATCGACTCCTTCGCGTCGCGCCGGCCGCCGGCGTCGTGGCCGTGGCGCTGGCCGTGCGGCTCGCGTACTTCGCCGGCATGTGCGACTTCCCCCTTTTCCACGCGCCCACCGGCGACACCGTCGAGTACGCCGACGACGCCCGCGTCATACTCGCGGGCGAGGTCCTGGGCCGCGACGTGTACTTCCACTCCAGCCCGGCTTACCCCTACTTCCTGGCCGCCGTCGCCAAAATCTCCGGCAACGATTTGGGGGACCTCCGGACGATAGCGCTCCTCCAGCTCCTGGCCTCGGCGCTGACGGCCGGCCTTCTGTACGCGCTGGGCCGCAAGCTCATGGGCCGCTGGGGCGGCGTCGCCGCCGGCCTCGTTTACGCCCTCTCGCCGACGGCCGTATTCTACGACGGCGAGTTGTTGATGGACTTCCTCCTGCCGCCGGTCCTCGTGGGCGCGGCGCTGTTGGCCGCGGGAGGAAAGGACGGCGTACGCGTGCGGCGGGCGGTCGCGGCCGGGGCCCTCGTGGCCTTCGGCGCGTTGGCGCGGCCCAACTACCTCTTGCTCCTCCTGCCCCTCGGCCTCGCGCTATGGTGGCAGGCGAAGGAGGCAAGCCGGCGCCGGCGGATAGCGATAGTCGCGGCGCTGGTGGCGGCCGCCGCGGCCGTGGTCCTGCCCGTAACCGTACGGAACTACGCGGTGGGGCGCGACTTCGTCGTCATCTCGTCGAACGGCGGCGTGAACTTCTACATCGGGAACAACCCCCAGGCCAACGGCACCTTCAAAGCGCCGGGGCCGTGGCCCTCCCACCTCGAGGCCTCGTCCGCGGCCTTCGCCGAAGAGGCCGAAGGCCGGGCCCTCCGGCCCTCCGAGGTCTCGGCCTTCTTCACCCGCGAGGCGCTACGCTATATCTTCACGCAGCCGGTCGACTTCGCCGGGAAGGTGGGGCGGCGCCTCCGCCTCCTCGCCAGCTCCTACGAGATCCCGAACCACATGGCCTTCGACTTCTTCCGGGCCCGGAGCACGGTCCTTAAAATCCTCCCGTTCACGTGGGGTATCGTGCTGCCGTGGGCGCTGGGCGGGGCCGTACTGGTCGCCCGGGACCGCAAGTACCGGCCCGCCCTCGGCCTGGCGGCCGTCTACGTCGCATCCCTCGCTTTCCTCTTTTTCATCACGGGGCGCTACCGCTTCCCGGTGTTCCCGCTGCTCGCGCTGTTCGCCGTGGCCGGCGTCTTTGCCGCGGCCGCGGCCCTGAGGAGCCGGACCTGGTGGAAAGTCGTCGTCTACGCGGCGCTGGTGGCCGGGGCTTACGGCGCGGCCTACTTCCCGGCGCCGGCCGACGTCCGCGTTTCGGACGCCTATTCGTACCACCACCTCGGGGCCGTCTACGCCGCCCGGGGGGACGACCTGGCGGCGGCCCGCGCCTACGAGAAGGCGGTCGAAATCGAGCCCGAGGACTCGTTCTCGTGGAACAATATGGGCCTGGCGTACATCCGGATGGACAACATGCCGGCGGCGGAACGGGCGCTGGGCCGGGCGCTGGAGCTCTCCCCGGACAACCCGGAGACGTTAAGCAACTACGGCACGATGCTCCTGTATCAGGGCCGGGTGTCCGAAGCCGAGCGTTACGTGAAGGCCGCCCTCGCCGGCGACCCGAACTGCGTCGCGGCGCTCGTCAATTACGGCATCATCCTCATGGCGCGCCGCGACCTCGACGGCGCGATGCGGACGCTGGAGCGGGCGGCGGTCATAGAGCCGGCCTACCCCAACACCTACTTCAACATGGGCCTGGTGCACGAGGCCCGGGGCGACTTCGCCGCCGCGGCCGCCGCCTACCGGCGGGGCCTCGCGTTCGACCCGGGCAACGCCGAGGCCCAGCGCCGCCTGGCCATGCTGGAGGGCCGTACGCGGTAACGACGGGAACGGAACCGGCCTTGTTCGCCGGAAAATCTTGTGATTGATTTAACGATATTATATACTTGGGGCCCGAAATAACGACGAATCTTCCACGGAGTAGGAACGACGTATGATAAAAAAATATTTAATGGTACCGGGCCCCACGCCCGTCCCGAGCACGGTCGCGTCGGCTCAAACCGCCGACATGCTGTCTCACCGCGGCCGGGAATTCCACGAACTCTATCAATACATAACGAAGTGCCTGCGCGAGATAATCGGGACCAAAAACGACATATTCCTGCTGACCGGTTCCGGCACCTCGGCGATGGAGGCCGCGGTCGCGAACGTCATGTCTCCGGGCGAAAAGGCCATCGTCGTGCGGGGCGGCCACTTCGGCAACCGCTGGGCCGACATGCTCAAGGAATACGGCGCCATGGTGCGGACCGTCGACGTCGAATGGGGCCGCGCCGTCAATCCGAAGCTGGTCGCGGAGCGGCTGGCGGAAGACACCGAGAACGAGACCCGCGCCGTGTTCACCACCTTCGTGGACACCTCGACCGGCGTGGTGCAGAACATCGAGGAGATAGGGCGCTTCGTATCCGAGACCAACGCGCTCATGGTGGTCGACGCGGTTTGCGGCCTCGGCGCCATGGACTTCCGCATGGACGAATGGAACGTGGACGTAACGGTGTCGGCGTCGCAGAAGAGCTTCATGGCGCCCCCCGGCGTCGGCTTCGTCGCCATGAACCCCAAGGCGTGGAAGGTCTGCGAACGGGCCAAGTGCCCCCGCTACTACTGGGACCTGCGCAAATACCGCCAATTCGCCGAGAAGTTCGAAACGCCGTTCACGCCCGCCGTCTCGACCATGCGCGCGCTGGCCCGGGCGATGGAGCTTATGATGGAGGAGGGCCTCCCGGCGATATTCTCCCGCCACGAGAAGATGGCCCGGGCGACGCGGGCGGCCGTCAACGCCCTCGGCCTGCGGCAATTCGCCCTCAACCCGGCGAACGTATTGACGGTCATCAGGCCGCCGGACGAAATAGCGCCGGACGAACTCCGCGACCACATCGCCCGCAACTACGGCGTCTCCTTCGGCGGAGGTCAGGGCCAGGTCAAGGACCGCATCGTCCGCATCGCCCACATGGGAGCCGTCGGGCCGTTCGACGTCCTCACCGCCATCTCCGCGCTCGAGATGGGCCTGGCCGACAAGGGCTTCGTCTTCGACCTCGGCAAGGGCGCGGCCGCGGCCGAGGAAATCCTCAAAGAGGCGTAACGCCGGCCTCATACTTTGTAAAATATCGACCCCGGCCTCGAGGCCGGGGTTTTTAGCGGGCGCCGCGACGCCCCGGCGGGAGCGCCGTTGACTAATTACGGGGAACGTGTTATAAATGCGCAGCGACGGAGGTGGTATGATGAGATACGGTTTGATAATACTGTTTATCGCGGCCGGCATCGCGGCGACCGCCGCGGGCGAAGAGGTCCGGCTACGCTATTCCAGCGGCGAATACAACCGGACGTATATGTGGATCCAGTACGCCCACCCGGCGACGCTGTTCACGCCCTCGGCGGAACAGTACCCGCTTTTCCTCAAAAGCGCGCACTTCGGCTTCAACGCGGAATACTACAACGTCCGGGTCAAGGTGTGGGAAGCGGACGGGGCGACCATCGGGTCCATGATCGGCTCGTTCTGGGTCACGACCAAGAAGTGGCCCGAATGGACCGACGCCGACCTCTCCGGCGCCGGAATAATCATCGAACGGCAGGACTTCCTCATAAGCACCGACGACCCGTATCGCGAATTCTTCGTCTCGTTCAAGGGCTCCACGCCGGCGCTGTACCCGGGGCACCACTTCACGTCGCAGGACGACATCACCTGGCACTCGGCCTCAACCGACTGGGCGATAGAGTGCACCGTGGACACCGGGTACGGGATCGGCGTCGCGCCTACGAGTTTCGGCCGCGTTAAAGCCCTTTACCGCTAAAACCCGACCCCTATGCGTAACCGGCCCCGCGGGCCGGTTTTTTTATTAATAAATTTAGACTCGGCCGCAGACCCTTTACGTCTGCTCCGGCCGGAGTTGGTGGGCCGGCGTGAAGAACGACCGGCTGTACCACATCACGGCGCCGATGGCGCTCAGCGCGGCCGCCGCCGCGATCATATACATTATCACTATCTGGTACAGGACCGCCGCGGTGGGGGGCGAGCCCGCCAGGATCATGCCGGTCATCGCCCCCGGGAGCTGGACGATGCCGACCGTCATCAAGGCGTTGAGGGTGGGGATGAGCGCCTTCTTGACGGCGTCGCGGACGTAAGGCCGGGCCGCCGCGGCCGAGGACGCCCCGGCCGCCAGCGCCGCTTCCAGCCGCTCGGCGTGGTCACGGGCCGACGTCGCGAAGGTCGCCATGCCGAGCGAGGCGCCGTTCATCGCCGTGTTTATAACCATCCCGGCAAGCGGTATGACGTAGCGCGGGTCGTACCAAGGCTCCACGCGGATGACCGCGCCGAAGAGGAAGAGTATGACGGCGACGGACGACAGGAATATGGCCGCGGTCGCGATGACGACGACGCGGCCCCCCGGCCCCGCCCGCCGGGCGCCGTGCCACCCGGCCACGCCGACCATCAGCACCACCGCCAGCAGGACCAGGTACCAGCGGTCGAGGCCGAAGACCCACTTCAGCGCGTAGCCGACGGCGAGCAATTGCACGAAGGTCCGCACCGCCCCGACGGCCAGGGTCTTCTCGACGCCCAGGCGGTTGACGAGCGACAGGACGGCGACCAGCACGACGAACGCGGCCGCGATTGCGACGTCGACGAGCGTCAGTTGAATGAAGCCCTCCATCAGTCGAGCCCCCTCACGAATTCGCGCGTCGTCTCCTCCCGGGGTTTATTCAGTATCTGTTTCGGCGGCCCCTCCTCGACGACGACGCCCCCGGCGATGACGCAAACCCGGTCCAGGGTCCGCAGTTTGGGGAGTTCGTGCGTCACGTGAAGGAACGTCAGGCCGCGCCCCCCCGCCAGTTCGTCGATGCGGCCGAGGATCTTCTTCGCCGCCGGCGGCTCGAGCGAGGACGTGGTCTCGTCCAGCATGAGTATCTCGGGCTCGAGCGCCAGCGCCCGGGCAAGGCAGAGCCGCTGTTGCTGCCCCACCGACAGCGCCCCCACCGGCCTTTCGAGCGCGAGGCCGGCCAGCGCCGCGTCGGAAAGCAGGTCCTGCAGCCGGCCGTCGCCGGGGAGTTCCCGGCCCGCGGCTCGCAGGCCGAACAGGAGGTTGTCGCGGACCGTCTCGCCGAACAGAAACGGCTTCTGCGGCACGAGCTGGGCCGCGCGCCGCAGCGCCAAGACGTCCCAGTCCCGCACGTCCTTCCCGTCCACGAGGACCCGGCCTTCGTCCGCGTCGAGCAGGCGGTCTATCAGCTTGAGGAGGGTGGTCTTGCCGCAGCCGGAGGGGCCCATCAGGCCGACGCGCTCCCCCCGCTCCACGGCGAGGCTCAAGCCGGCGAAGACCGGCGTCTCGTGCCGGTTCTTGCCGTCCCCCGCGCGCAGCGTCAGACGCAGGTCCTCGCATTGGATAAAGGCGGCCATCGAGAAGGGATTATAGCATAATAGAAGGCGGCCGGCCGGCCGCCTCCCCGGATATAAGCCTCATATACGGTTTATACCGCGAAGAGAGGCAACGAGTAAATTACCGCCAGCAGGAGGCACGCGAGGGATAGAAACCAGGAGAAGGGTTTCCGCAGGCCGAAGAATATAAACTGCTGAATCAAACGGGCGAGCCAGAACAGCGCCAGCGCGAACGAGACGCCGCGCCCCAACGCCGTCCCCACGAGGTCCCCGGCGAAGGAGACGGACACGTACGCCGCCCCCAGGAAACCGACGATGAGCGATATATTCATCACCGGCACCACCCGGGCGTTCAGCGGCGAGAGTTTCGCCAGTTCCTCGGGCCAGTTGAACAATCGCCAGAAGAACAGGTGGAAGACGGCGGTGAGTAAGTGTATCACCCCGCCGATATAAATCGCCGTTACCGCAATCCCGGCCACGTCCGTACCTCCTCGCCTTATAACCCTTGAAAGGCGTTTTCGTCAGAAAGACCAGGCGACGCCGTACGTTATCGTCGGCGCGCCTTCCCCACGTCGCGGCGCCAGCGCCGCCACGGTAGGCGTAGGCATCGGCGCCCGGGCGCCCCGGCCTCCCGCCGGCTTTTTGACGGCGTTGTAAAGCCACGCGCTCGCGGCCGTCCCGCCGATAATCCCGGCCGTAACGCCGAACGCTATCGCCGTGTAACTCTCGTTCTCGCCACCGCCTCCCTTGGCCACGAGTATCCCCGGCGTGGTGCACACCGCCGTCCCGAGCGCCGCGCCGCCCAGGGCCGCGCCGAACGACGCCCAGGGGTTCGCGCTCCGGCCGTCCACGAGTTCTCCCAGAAGGTATACCCCCGACCCGGCACCCGCCATAAACGCGCAGCCCGGTATTATGAACTGCCAGCCGTCGTCCATACTATTGGTAAACGCGTACGTCCCGAAGAACGAGGCGCCGCCCACGGCCGCGCCCACGCCCATCTCTCCCAGGAACATCCCGGCGCCGGCGAAGGCCGCCGTCGCCCATAGAAGCAAACCCGCACCCAATAGCCTCATTATCATGAGTATCCCATCGCCCCCCAGTCCACGGCGATCCGCTGCGGATCGTTGGGGTCTATTTTAATCGGGATCGTATCCCCCGGCTGCACCTGCGGTATGGCGTAGCGCGGCACTATGGTTTCGAGCGAAACGAGGTACGGCGAACCGTAGCCGTCGTTCACCTCGAGCGTAAGTGACAGGAGCGGCTGGTCGTTGACCGTGACGGTCCCCCCGCCCGATTCGCCGATGCTCCGGACTATAGCATGGCCGGGAACGCCGGTCGCCCGGAGTTTGGCCCGGTCGCTCATCCCCTTCATCACGCCGAACACCGGCCTCATCAGGAAAAACATGCCGGTCAGGAACATCCCCGCCGTCGACACGACGGAAACGACCTGTACGACGTACGTACTCATTATCCGGGCGTACGTAGCCTCGCCCAGCAGCGCCGGCCCCCATTCCACCGAAGATTGCCAGATGATAATGGGCACCCAGGCCACGAAGACGAGCAGCATGCCCAAACCGAATTTACCGCGCATAAGAACTCCTCGTTTAATACGTATTGATCAACCAATACCTTTCGCCGGATTATAATAACCGCCGCGCCCCCGGTCAACGGCCAAAAACCCGTTAAACCCGAAGCGGCGGGATTCATCCCCGCCGTTACCGGGCCGTTGGGTAGCGCCGACATTCCCGGCAGCATAGACAGTGGGCTTAAGCCCACTGTCCAAAATCACCCCCCGCAGGAATGCCGCCGCCACTAAAAATGTAGGCGCCGACCTTTAGGTCGGCGCGAAAACGGCCGGGAAGAAGACCCGCCGTAGGCCCCGGAGACAAACCGACGCCCGTAGGGGCGTAAGGCCTTACGCCCCTACCTCATATTAACAAGAGAATTTTCGTGGCCGCACCTGAAGGTACGGCCCTACGTAAAACCTAATAAAAAGGAAGGCAGCACGTTGCGCCCCTACCAACGGCATTTCGATATCAACACCAACATCGTACGTAGGGGCGACTGGCCAGTCGCCCCTACCTCACATTAACAAAAGATTTTCGTGGGCGCACCTGAAGGTACGGCCCTACGTAACACCTAATAAAAAGGAGCGCAATACGTTGCGCCCCTACCCACGATATTTCGATATCAAAAGCGGCGCCGTTGCCCTCAGAACGACACCGCGAACCCGTACGCCAGCGTCGGCGCGTCCCCCCGGCCACGGGGTGAAAGCGCCGCTATCGAGGGCGTTATGTTTATCGCCGCCCCTTCGGCCGGCGCCGGCTTCTTGGCGACGTTGTAAAACACCGTCGAGAGGATAGATGGGGCGAAGGCCGCCGTGGCACAACCTAATATTACGAGCGGCAACCCAACGGGGCCATGCTCCCGGTCCCCGGCGACCATACCCAAAACGATAAGGCCCCCTCCTACCGTCGCGCCCATCGCGGAACCGCCCAGCGCCCCGCCGAAGGAGGCCCAACCGTTTTCGCTCGGGCCGTCCATATCCTCGCCGGCGAGCCATACCGCCGCCGCGGTCCCCCCGACGAAGAGCGTCCCGGCCAGTATGCCTCCCGCGACGCCGTCCTCTCCTATGCCGCGGGCGGCCAAGCCACCCGCCGCCCCGCACAAAGCGCCGCCGGCGAAGCCGAACCCGGCCTCGGCCACGTATACGCCGTCGCAGGCGCAAGCCGACGCCGCCGACAACAGGATTATGGCGACCGCTTTCTTCATTTATTAACTCCTCGACGCAGGCCGCGAAGCCATACCTTGAAGACGGCCTCGTTACCGGCCCGCCGGAAATCCCCGCAAATAAAAAAGCCTCCGATAATCCCTTAAAAAGACATCGAGAAACCGTACGCCAACGTCGGCGCGGCGCCGCGGCCCCGGGGAGACAAGGCCGTTATCGACGGCGTTACGGTCAACGCGCTCGCGCCGGCCTCCCTCGGCTTTTTAATAGAATTATAGAGCACGGCCGACAGGATGGGGGGCGCCGCGACCGTGGTCGCGAAACCGGCCATATAAAAGCATAACCCGGCCTCTCCGCTAACGAACCCGACGCCGTAACCCAACAACAAAACCGCAAACCCCGCGCCTATACCCGCCCCGGAACCGCCCACGGCCCCGAAGAACGCGGCCCGGGGATTCGCGCTCCGGCCGTCCAGGAGTTCGCCGGTGAGCCAGGTACCGGCGCCGGTACCGATCAAATAAGCGGGCAAGGCCGCCGCGTTGGCCGGGCTTCTTCCGCCATCCGCCGCTTCCACCGCGGCGCGTGTAGCGACCGCCAACCCGACCCCCGCAACGAGGCCGCCGCCGGCCTCGGCCACGTAAGTCCAACCGCCGGCGTAAGCGGCCACGGCCGACGTAAGGACTATAACAGTCACAACCTTCACTGTTTAACTCCTCCACTCGGACGACCAAAGAAAGCGTCAACGGGTCCGTAAATCCGGCGGCGGGACCTGACGATAGCCCCGCCAGCGTTTTCCAATGATAATCCGTCCTTCGGTGATCCCTTAAAACGACGCCGCGAACCCGAACGTGAGCGTGGGGTTCTCTTCTCCTCCGCGCGGCGGCAAGGCCGCGATGGCCGGCGTAACGGTCGGCGCGTGCGACGAGCCCTCCGACGAGGCCGGGTCCTTAAACGTATAGTACCCGGTTATCGCCAAGGCCGGCGTGCCGGCGAAAAGTACCAACAGGCCCACGGGTATCCAAGTGGATTCGTTTTTGTCCGTATGGCCGTCGTCGCGGCCCGCGAGGCCGAAGCAAACCGCGGCCGCCGTGCCGCCGGCCATACCTCCCGCCAACGAGCCTAAAAAGGAATGGCTCCGGTCGGCGCTCGGGCCGTCCCACCACTCGCCCGCGAGGTAAACTCCGCCGGCGCAAAAGAAACCGCCCGTAACGCCGGCCAGGCCGCCGCCAACCGCTTCGTTGTTACCTACCGCACCCGCTATCACGCCCGGGATAACGCCCACGCCCGCGCCTACGACGCCCAGCGCCGTCTGTCCCAGTATTGCGCCCGGGCCCGCCTGGGCCGACACCGCAAATACCAACACCAAAATTGCCGCTCTCCTCATAAAAACCTCCTGTCCTCCCGCCGGTTATGGTCAGTGTCCCGGCGGCGGCCAACCTATTTGCGAAACGGCGGCGACCGCTCACCGCCAATGACGAATTCTGCTGCCCGTTAAAGTTAAATCGATTTAGCGGTACATGGCCTTGACCGCGCCGAACGAGGCCGGCGATACCGCCGCGCCGCCGTTCCCCAGGTCTACTTGATAAGCCTTGCGGACTATGAAATCCTCGCGCACTACCACCCACATCGTCGTCCCGTTCGACGACGGGTAACCGTCGCCGGCGACGGCGCCGTAGCGATAGTCCATCGTCGGATAGGGGCCGCTGAAGGTGAACGAGGCCACGAGGGACCCCGAGCCGGTATAGACGAGCGTCGGGTGGATCCCCTGAGACTTGGGGTTGACTATGACGTAGTCGCCGGCCTGGCCCGCGAAGTTGCCCGTCGCCGCCAGCGTCCCGGCGTCCGACCCGGCGTTGAAGGATCCGACGATACTCCCCTCCGTCGTCGTCCGGACGACGTAATTATTGTAGGAGCCGTAATAATAGTTGTTGCGGTACGCCAGGCCGTCGGCGGTCGCAATCGGGATGGGCACGGACCCGAGGAAGGCCCCGGTCGCAACGTGGTACGCGCGGAGTTGCGTCCCGCCGTCCAGAACGACGACGTACTCGGCGCCCGCATGGGAAGGACAGGCGTCCACGGGGTCAGTCGCCCCGGTCAAGGTTACCGTATTGAGGACGCTGCCCGCCGGCGTGAAGCGCCGGAGTTCGGCGCTCTCGCTGCCGTTCCCGCCGTCGTAGATGCCGTAGACGTACGTGCCGTCGCGGTACATGGCCGCGCCCACGGGGTAGACGTTGCCGGAAAGAGAGAAGTTGGAGAGAATGTCGCCCGGCGCCGCGAAGCAGCTCGCCGCAAGGCCGGCGCAAATAAATATTGCCGCTATCCCTATTCGCATATTTTAACCTCCGCTATTGTCGGTCGTACGCGTTATTAACCGTAATCCCCGATAAACTAAGGCCGGCGCCGAGCGTTCCGTATCCACCGCGAGATGCGCGAAAATATTTTCGGTTCAAACAAAAAGTAGAAGCCGACGGCGTACATCCCCACGGCCCAGATCCACCCGACGACGTCGACGATGCCCGTCGCTACCATCGCCCGGTATCTCAGTTCGCCCAATATCCGGGGAGCCCACTTCGGCGACGACTGCCAGACGATTATCGGTATCCAGGCGCCGTATACGAGCCAGAACCCGGCCTTGGTTTTAGGTTCCATGACGGTCAACTTCCGCGGCCCCTGCGCCGCCCCCTCAATGCCGCCCGTCATTATAACCGAAGAATAGGACAATGTGAAGGGGTGGCACCGACATTCCTGTCGGTGAAAACGATAGGCCGGCGGGAAAGCCGGCGGCACGGGGTTATCGGGGACGACCTCGTAGGGGCGCAACGCGTTGCGCCCCTACCCACGACATTTCGATATCAACGCAACCGGCGGCGTGTAGGGGTGACCGGCCGGTCACCCCTACCCAACGATTCGCCGGCAGGAAGCCGGTGGCACGGAACCGTAGGGGCCGACCTTTAGGTCGGCCCGATGGGGGACGCCATTAGCTTCGGGGAATATTGGGCGCGTGTAGGGGCGCAACGCGTTGCGCCCCTACCTCATTTTAAAGAGAGGATTTTCGTGGCCGCACCTGAAGGTACGGCCCTACTTAAAACCTTAAAAAAGGGCGGGTCTAAGCGCCGGTACGAGGCAATTATATGTTTAAGAAAACCCGCTTTCCCTTCAAGAAGAAGGGTTAATCGTCCTACGATTCTTCTTAAAAAAACCCTGTTCGATGATCTCGATTATATATTTAGAAGGGTATACGTAAGTTAATCCCTGATTTTCAATAAAAACAACTCTCGCCTTCTTTTCGCCTTGGTCGCTCCGCGCTACTTCCTCATACGTCACAGCCCTAGACGCTAAACCAATTACTTTGTTAATAGTGCTTTTCCGCGTATTGCTTACCCAATTTAAACCAGGATTAGTAATAATCGCGCTACCGCTACCGCCGGGGAAAACAGGAATATCGACGAAAAAAAATGGTGGGGCACCTTCTACATCCTCAGGTAGCGTAGAAACGATGCCCGATTTATATATCACTGTTTTCCGCTTATGCCCGACGGTATCCGTTGTAAAACCTAACATATACACGTAATCCCCGGGGTTTACGGAATCGCTCTCTGCCCCACCCATAGTGTACGTTAATTCGTCTACGTGTATCGCCGAGAAATCTACGCCGGCTTCGTATAACGTTGGCCCGAAAATAGGTAGAACGGCGACATCGATTTCAGCGTTGTCGTGTTTATGCCAAACCTCTTTATCCCCCGCTTCAGTTAACAACTTCAAAACTAATTCCTGTCTTTTCCCGGTATCTTTCGCGTTAAATAAAACTACAATTTCTTTTTTTCCTTTAAATACGTGTTTGCACGTAACCAGAAAACCTTGGTACGATTTTCCGGGTTTATTAAAATCACCTCCTGAAGGGTATCCGACTAAAAAACCCGTCGCCTCCCAAATCGTATTATATTCTGAGTCGTAACTGCCTAAAGCAACTACCGCATTTTCGATTTTAACAATCCACTCTATCTCTTTATCCGTCATTCTCGCTTCTTACGCCACGAAATTCGTAAGTGAACGTAATTGGTTCACCTACTTCGATATTAAAATTTAGGTTCGTAAAAAACCCGATAATAACGTATTCGATTTCCCCGTCCTCAGTCGGGACAATAAAAACCGCCTTGAATTCCGCAGGTGTAGCGACTTCTAGGACGTGCGGGTATCCCACCCCGTGCCCCGTTATCACGTACTCATCCAACGCGGGGTTAAATATACCTGCCTTTTCGTCCTTAAATATCTCTTCGCCTAGAATACTAAAAGTAACGACCGCTATCCCGATACCTCCTGCGTTTCCCAATTCCCGTTTACGGGCTGATGTCTTACCTTTATCCGTGAGCACCGGTCTGAAGACCGGCCCCTACATTTCACGTTCATGGAAACCGTTTAAGGCAGCGGGCTTAAGCCCGCTGTCTCAGCGCTTCGCCGCGAGGGCGACCTCCAGGCGCTGGCGGGCCTGGTGCATGAAGGCCTCGATGCGGGTGCGGGTGGTCGCGGACTCCAGGCCGTCGTAGGACATGTTGAGGATGGGGACGTTGTCGTAGTCGGCCTGCACGCGCTTAAGCAGCGCCGAGACGATGACCCCCGGCATGCACGTGAACGGCATCAGGTTCGCGACGCCGTGGGCGCCGTGCTCGACGTACTCCGCGGCCTTGCCCACCGAGAGGATGGCCTCCCCCTCGAAGGTGTCGTGGACGTAGCGTGAGCCCATGCGGATGGTGTCGTCTATCTCGGGCTCGGGCCAGTTGCGCACGAGGCCGTTGAAGACGCTCGATATCTTGCCGTAGTCGCCCTTCTGGATCTTCTGCGTGATTAGGCTGAGGGCCCGGCGGGAGTAGTCGCCGCGGATCTTGCAGTCGCGGTGGCGGGTCCAGTTGGTGTACCAGAACCACTCCGAGATGGGCGGCAGGTAGGCCTCGCCGCCCAGCTCCTCCACCTGGCCGACGAAGTCGCTGTTCGAGAAGCGGTTGGAGCGGACGTAGATCTCGCCGACGATGCCGATGATGGGCCGGGGTTCGTCGCGGGTGGCGATGGAGGGCCACTCGGCCGCGGCCTCCCGGCAGATATCGACCACGGCGTCGAGTTCGCCGTCCTTCACGATGCTGTCGCAGACCTTCGTCAGGTACTTCCAGTATGCCCGTTCGGCCTCGCCGGCCTCGACCTCGTAAGGCCGCGTCTGGAGCAGGAGCTTTTCGAGCATGTCGATGGCGACGACGCCCCACCACGCCCGGCGCGTGAACTCGTTGCCGACGATGCCGAGGTCGTTGTAGAGCGACTTGCCCTGGTTGGGACTGAAGACCGGCACGTCGCCCATGCCGAGTTCGGCGAGGACGATGCGGTGGAGCATGTTGTACTGGCCGAAGCGGCAGGGCCCCGAGCCGGCGGGCATGAAGAATATGGTCCGGTCGGCGTCGAAGTCCGGCTTCTTGGCGTACTTCACCATGTCGCCGGTGGTGACGATGCAGGGGTAGCATTCCTTACCGGAGGTGAACTTGCGGCCCCAGACCAGCGTCTCGTCGTCGGGCTCGTCCATGACGACCGCCGGGACGCCCACGGCCTCGAACGCCGCGCGCACGGCGTAGGCGTGGTCGCACATCCGAGGGATGTATATGACGCGGTTCTTGTTGTCCTGCGCCAGCGACACCTGCCGGATTTGCACCGTGGCGGCCTGCTTATCGCGGAAGTTCTTGATGCTGTCCAGGAAGGCCTCGGCCCGCGTGATGGCGCCGGCGTCCGCCGAGTGCTCGTCTATCTCGAGCTGGAGGAAAGGCTTGCCGCCCATCTTGACGCGGAAGAATTTGAGAAGGAACGAGTCCGGCCCGCAGCCGAAGTTGGTGATATAGACGCCGTGGAGCCGCGGGTCCTTGCGCACTATCTCGACGGCCGAGAGGATCTTCTGGCCGTACTTCCAGTACATGTTGTCCCACTCGTGCGAGAGCTCCACTTCCTCCACGGGCAAAAAGTCCATGGGGATGGCGAGCGTCCCCAGGTCGCGGAACTTCTTGGGCATTTCGAGGTTGATGCCGCCGTCGCAGGTGTTGTAGGGCCGGCCTATGATGACGACGGCGTTGTCGTCCTTACCCAGCGACTCCAGGACCTGGATGCCGCGGGTTTTTATCTGGGCGTAGAACTCGTTCTGGGCGCTCCGGGCGGCCTGGTAGGCGCGCCGCACGTCGCCCTTCTTCACGCCCATCGGCTTGAGCGATTCGTAGAGCGCGTTCACGAGCGCCGCGTCCCCCCGCTCGAAGAAGAGTTTGGGAACGAGAATCGGCATCTCTTTCGACTCGAGGTCCAGCGCGGAGGCGATGACGTAGGGCGAGGTCTGGACGTACGGGCAGGTGAACGACTTGTCGGTGAGCGCGTTCTGCTTCTCGAGCGATATGGCCGACGGCATGAATACCGCGTCGACGCCCTTTTTGAGGAGGTTGATAACGTGGCCGTGGGCCACCTTCACCGGGAAGCAGCACTCGGAAGCGACGGCCTCGACGCCGTCGTGGATGATGTTCTTGGTGGTGTAGTCGGACAGGACGACCTCGAAGCCCATCTCGGCCAGGAAGGTCTTGAAGAAGGGCAGCATCTCGTGGACGAAGAGCATCCGCGGCAGGCCCACGCGCTTGGCGCCCTCGGCCGGCTTCGCCGACGTGTAGTCGCGGGCCAGCAGCCGTTCGCGTTCGGCGAAGAGGTTCGGCAGGTCCTCGCCGCGCTTGTGCGACTTCTTGCGCTCGACGTCGTACTTCTCGCAACGGGAGCCGTAGTACAGCGGGTCCTCGCCCTCGACGGTGACGACCTTTATCTCGCACTGGTTGGAGCAGTCCTGGCACTCGAAGGAGGTCTGCTCGTACTTCTTGCGGGAGAGGTCCCAGCCCTTGAACTTGCTTTCCGATTCGCCGTCCCACTCCTCGCGGGCGAGCATGGCCATGCCCCAGGCGCCGGTGACCTCGTGGTGGTCGGGGACGGTTACGGGCTTGCCGGTGACCTGCTCGAACGCGGCCACGACGCCGTTGTTGAACGCCACGCCGCCCTGGAAGAAGATGTTGTCGCCGACGCGCTTCTCCTGCACGACGCGGTTGAGGTAGTTAAGGACGATGGAGTAGCTGAGGCCCGCGCTTAGGTCCTCGCGGGGCGCGCCCTTCTGCTGGTGGCTCAGGATGTCCGTCTCCATGAAGACGGTGCAGCGCTCGCCCAGCCGGCACGGCGCTTCGGAGGAGAGCGCCAGTTCGGCGAATTCCTGTTTGATGTTTACGCCCAGCCGCTCGCTCTGCTCCTCGATGAAGGAGCCGGTGCCGGCGGCGCAGACCTTATTCATCTCGAAGTCGACGATGGCGCCGCCGTCCAACGCGATGTACTTGGAGTCCTGGCCGCCGATTTCGAAGACGGTGTCGACGTCTTTATTGATATAGGCCGCGGCGGTGGCCTGGGCCGTTATCTCGTTCTTGACGACGTCCGCGCCGACGAAGTCGCCGGTCAGGTAGCGGCCGGAGCCGGTGGTCCCGACGCCCCGGACAATAACGCGGTCCGCGACCTCCTCGCCCACTTCGGCCAGGCCGCGCCGGATGGCCTCTATAGGCCGGCCCGCCGTCATCAAGTAGCGCTTGGAGAGGATGTTGTAGTTCTCGTCCATCGCGACGACGTTGGTGGAGAGCGAGCCCACGTCGATGCCGAGGAAGCAGTCTATCTTCTCGCCGCCCTCCGGCAGTTTGGCCTCGGCCTTGGGTACGCGGTGGGCGTCACGCAGGACCAACGCGTCGTGGCCCTCCTCCTCGTCGTGGCCGCCGGCGAGGTA
Source organism: Candidatus Zixiibacteriota bacterium (assembly GCA_050117845.1). Lineage (GTDB taxonomy): Bacteria > RBG-13-66-14 > B26-G2 > WVWN01 > WVWN01 > WVWN01. The sequence continues at coordinate 2,487 of JASFLY010000008.1, read as the reverse complement.
ATCGTAGAAAGCCTGCGTCCCGGCGAAGGGGACGAGTTCGCCCAGCTCGGCCGCCGTGAGTACGGCGCCGATGGCGCCCATGGACGCGAAGTGCTCCGGGATGACGAGTTCGCCCGCGTCCAGCCCTAGGACCTCGGTGAAGGCCCGAACCATGCCGCGGTTGGCCGCGACGCCGCCCATGAAGCAGTAGTCCAGGCGGAAGTCCTTGCCCTTGGCGATGGTTGCCTTGAAGTTTCGGGCCATGGCGAAGCACAGGCCGGCGACGATGTCGTAGTCGGGCGCGCCCTCCTGCTGGAGGTGGATCATGTCCGACTTGGCGAAGACCGAACAGCGGCCGGCGATGCGGGGCGGATGCTCGGACTTGAGGGCCAGGTCGCCCAGCTCCTCGACGGTGAGGCCGAGGCGGCTGGCCTGCTGGTCCAGGAAGGAGCCGGTCCCGGCCGCGCAAATCGTGTTCATCGCGAAGTCGCGTATAACCGTCCTGCCCGTCTTCTCGTCCTCGCCGAGGATGATGAGCTTGGAGTCCTGGCCGCCTATCTCGACGACGGTGTGGACGTTCGGGTAGAGCCGGCCCACGGCGGCGGTCTGGGCGACTATCTCGTTGACGAAGGCCGCGCCGGAGATATCTCCGGCCAGCTTGCCGCCCGAGCCGGTTACGGCGAGCGACTCGACGCTTTCCGCCCGGTACTTTGTAAGTACGTCGTCGATGCCTTCGGCCAGGGCCTTTATGGGTTGGCCGCGATGCCGGATGTAGTGGTTCTCGACGACGTTGTAATCGTCGTCCAACAGGACCAGGTTCACGCTGACGGAACCTATATCGGCGCCGAGATGCATATATACTCTCCTATCGGGGGACGAGCGGGGAGAGAACGAGGGCCCCGGGGCCTATCGCCCGTCCCGATACCGCGTTCGTTAATGACGTATTGCTACCGGGGGGCCGGCCGGCCCGCCGGATATATGGGCAAGTAATATAGCATAAAGAGGGTGTTTTTTTCAAGGGCGGGGGAGGCGGCCACGGATAACGAAGCCGCCCCCTCGGGGGCGGCTTTTTTTGTGCGGTTGTGCATACGACGAGTTCTATTTATCCTGATAATAACCGTACATTTTCTTCAGCTTGGCCTTCGCCGCCCGGCCCTCCGAAACCAAAGCCTCGAAATTCCACCGGGTATGGGGCTCCAGGTTCTCGACGGCGTCGCAGGTGTTATCGACAAGCAGGCCGGAATCGTCGTAAAGGTTAAATTCGATAAAAACCCAGGACGTCTCGTAATCCGTATTATTCACCACGATCCCGACGATGGAATTATCGCCGGAGAATAATGACGGTTAGGCCTGCCATTCCCAGTATTGAACGACCAGGCCGCTCCGAGGCGGTTCCTCCACCGCGGCCGCCTTTTCGCCCGGGGCGAGTTTGAGTTCCGGGTCGGCCACCCACCCGTCCATCCGCGTTCCCATGCACGCGACGACGGCGAAGCCGAGCGCAAGGCCCAGGGCCGCGAGGACGGCGCTTTTTACCTTCCGGGCCGCGGCGGCCCGGCGTTTCGGCATAGAGGATGGCATAACGGCTACGCGACGTCGAGCGTCCGGCCTCCCCTCGATCAATAACTATGGCCGTGGATGGATTTTAGCTTCGCTTTCGTCGCCCGGTCTTCCCAGACCATGACCTCGAACTCCCATTTGCTGTGGGGTTCGAAGTTATCTATGCCGTCGCCGGCGTTGTCGACCAACGCGCCGGTCTCGTCGTAGAGGTTGAACTCTATATAGACGAAATCGTACTCGACGTCCGAATTGTTCGCCATCGTCCCGATGATGTAGGTGAACAGGAAGCCGCTTTCGACGCGGTAATCCTCGACCACCAGGCCCCTCCCCCGGACCTCGACCTCCTCCGGCACTATGGAGACCTCCAGGTCGGGGCCGATCACCGACGGCCCGCCGAAACAGGCGAGAACGGCGGCCCCGAGGACGAGGACGAGGCCCGCGAGTACGATACGTTTTAATTTCATATTTATTCCAAAACCCTCTCGTTTCCACGCGACAACTTAGGAATAGCATATTAACCGGGGCCGGTCAAGGTCCCTTGCGGCGAAGTTCCTCGGCGTCGGAGGCCGGGTCGGCGCGTATCAGGCCCGCCTTCCGGGGTCAGTTTTACTCACGCCGCTACGCCGCAATCCTTGCCAATCCGGCGCGGCGGTGGTATAATTAGAAGGTAAGACGGTTGAGGGTAACTTTACATAAGGTCCGTCTTTCATTGGGAGGTAAGGTATGTTTAAAATAACGTGCGCATGTCTCCTGGCGGCGGCCGCCGCCTATGGGGACTTCGGCGTCGTAGTAAAGAGTTACGCCGCGCCGGCCGGCTACCCCATAGCGCTGGCCCACGGCGGCTCCAGCGGCGACCTTTGGGTATATTGCAACTCCAGCCCGTATAACATTTACCGCCTGGACGCGGAAACGGGTAGCGTTTACGGAAGCGTGATGTCTCCCTGGGGCTAC
>JASFLY010000007.1:0-106129 GCA_050117845.1 Candidatus Zixiibacteriota bacterium | reverse complement strand
GACCGGCCGCTGAAGCGGCCGGTATCCGTTTCGTGAGCCAGGCATTCCTGCCTGGCAATAATAATATACCCCTCTTGACAACTTCCCCGGATACGGCTATTATATTTATGATAGCTTAGAGCATTCGGGGAAGGGAGCGGTATAAAGCGACGGTGACGGTTATTCGCGCCCCTCGCCGGTTTTGGCCGGGAGGGGCGCTTTTCCTTCAAACGATTATAACGTAATACTTCCGCCGGCGGCCGGCCCGGTATCTCCGAGCGCCGTCGTTCCCGGCCGGGACTTCATACGGGTAAGCCTATGGAACGTATTAGCCCTCAAGAGTTGAAATGTAGCGCTTGCGGCGCGCCGTTGCATCGCGAACCGGGCGCGGCTATCGTTAAGTGCGCTCATTGCGGGACCGAATTCGCCGTCGACGCCAAAAGGTGTCCGGAGTGCGGCGGCACTCTGACGGTGAAACAACCTAGCCAGGTCGGCGGCTGGGCGATGATAATAATCGGTTTGTTTCTCACGCCGGCCTGCGTCGGGATAATACTAATAATCGTCGGCGTATCCATGTTGAAAAACGCGAGTACGCCGTACTGGTATTGCATTGATTGCGGGTACGCCCGGGGACGACAAAGAAGCTCGGGGAGCGTATCGACGGCGGGAGAAGAAAAGGATATTAACGTATCGGCCGAACCGTATTTTATATTCGAGTCGGGATTTCGCGATAACCCCGCGTTCAAAGCGTCACCGGAGCACGTACGAGCGAGTTTCGAGGAGGCGTTCGTAGAATATAATAAAGGCAATTACGCTCTGGCCGGGGGCGCCCTGGAAAAAATACTATACGACGACCCAACGAATAAATCCGCGCTGTGGGGGAAAATCGGCTTGCTGTTCGTAAAACCTATTGAAGTAGTAGATATAGAAGACCCGCTCCGTATGCTGCGGGGAATAAGCGAGATAATCGAGACGGACGAAGAGAAAGCGCGGTTCGAAAAGGGCGTTATTAATACGCTGAGCCTTTTTTACGATTATTATTATCAGCGGGGGCTTATAGACGAGGCCCTCCTGCGGCGACTGATGGCCTATATCGATTTCCTGACCGAGATCGATTACCGCGACGTTACGTACCGGAAATATGCGCTCGACCTGATAAATCGAGCGGGCTTTAAAGACTCGGATATTTGGGAAAAATACCATACTTATCTATTGGAAAACGACGACGAATTCAAACGGCAATACGACGATGGGATACTGATAGCCGCCCGGAATAAGGAATTGGTTAGGGCGGTATTGGTCGCCGCCGCGGCCATTTGCGTTCAAACGGTGATAGGTCTCATTATGGGGTTCATCTTCCTCAGCGCCGTCGCGAGCGCGGACCCCGACGTTGGGAACGCGCCGCCGCCCCCGGCGGAGGTCGAAGAGGGGCCGCCGACCGCGAAGGTCCTCGCCTCGGCTATCGAAGTGCGCGAGTCTCCGTCGGATTGGGCCAGGACGATAGACGCGGTTTTTGAAGGCGAGGAAGTAAAAGTACTGGGACGGGACGAGGCGTCGAAATGGTACAAGGTGGAAACGCCGGGCGGCGAAGTGGGGTGGATGGAGGCCGAAAACTGGGAAGGCCCCACGCTGGAATTCTAAGCTATAGGGGGGGTAGCCATTCCACGAGTGGCACAGACGCTCCTGTCTGCGGGGAGTATGCACCGCCGGTTGAAACCGGCGGTTAACGCTAAAGCCGCTCACTAACCGGCCGCTGAAGCGGCCGGTATCCGTTTACGTAGGGTCGTACCTTCAGGTGCGGCCACAATAGTTTCGTATCAATGGGGGAATTGGTGGCGCAGACATTCCACGAGTGGCACAGACATTCCTGTCTGCAAAACAATACCGGCCGCTTTAGCGGCCGGTGTATAACCCGCCCGGCGTAGGCCGCCGGCTTGAGCCGGCGGGACCCTGTTCCCGGGCAACGTTGTGTCCCCTTGACAACGGCCGGTAATACGGCTATAATATTCGTGGCAAGGGTGGGCAACCAGGGATTAGGGTTTGCCGAGGGTTAACCATGAACGCTATTAACGCCCCTCGCCGGCTTCGGCCGGGAGGGGTGTTGTTTTTAAGAGGAATCTCACGATAACAAGGGAGCGTACAATGATACCAGCATTAGCTACTATCGTCGCAGTTTACGTAATATTCCGTTGTTGTGAAATCACGTTGGGTCGTCTAGAGGGTGGTTTGGTAAAGGTGGTTTCCGCGAAGACTGCCCTTATAATTAAACTCGGCGCATTCCTTATCGTTGGCGTCTTAGGCCTTGCGGTGATATTACTATCACTGGACCAGCTTAACGCGATAATGAAGGCCGCGACCGATACGGCTTCTATGTTCTAAGGAAGAATGATATACATGCAATTAGATAAGCTATTTTTCCCAGGATAAAACCGTGTGCCCTCGCTGGCTTCGGCCGGGAGGGGCGTTGTTTTATTTACAAAACGGTTTCTTCCCAAGGAGTATTATTCGTGAAAATCGTAATAATGTTCGAAGATCACGTCGAGATAGACGAGGGAATGCTTTGTACGCTTTTGGAAGAAAAAGGGGAACGTACCTTTCAAATAAAAAGCGATAATTATTGGTATCATAAAAGGTACGGAAGTGACGTTAATTTCCAGTGCGACTCTGAAAACAATATAATCATTGCTTTAATAACGGGCGGCAGGGAATATCGGACTGTTGGCTCGTATATAGAATGGATTCTGAATAACGTCGAAGACCGAGGAGATATCTTAAACGCTATTACGATTGTAAGCTAAAGTGGTTAGTTAAGCGTAGTAATAAAACTTAAGGAGGATGCATGCCGATTAAGGTGAAGAAGGAGAAAAGAGAAGAAGGTTATTTTGGCGGGGGACGCCTAGAGAGGATAATGCCCGAAGACATAGCAATAAGGTCAAATACGAAGATAGTAAATATTTCATTGAAGTACGAAGAGGTACTCAAATTAAATATGGCTATTTTAGATTGCCTTTTAAGTTTGAATCGGACGAATTTCGCGACGGCAGAAGGTAAACGGGTAAGGGCGTACCTCGCAATCGACTTTTCCGGAAAGCGTATAAATGTTTGGACCGGATACGCCCCTAAAAAGGTCCGTAACCAACAAAACCGAAACCAGTAACGTGTTTAATTTTACCCGCGGTGCTCATACACGGTTTGATCTTAGAATGAACGGTAAGTATCGTTTTAAAGGAGGTTATGGTGTTTAAGGTAAATGATAAAGTGACCCTATCGCAAGAGGAAGCTACTGGTGACCGCGTCCAGTATCATTCCCCTGCAATAATCGAGAGGGAAATCCCGGGCGGGTTCATATTAAAAGGATTCGAGAAGTGGGAAAACGGGGGAATACCGATAACTGTTACCATGCGTCCGGAAGGGAGTACTAAGGGGATAGAAGAAACCGGTATACTTCACCCTGACGGGCGTTTCATAGTTTAACTCCTTAGTAGTACGACCGTCGTAGTTTCGTTTCGATTATTCGCTGGGTAAGGCATTTTTACTTGGCTTCCTACGCCAAGCTTAGGGTCGCCCTCTACCTTTTATCTCCCCCCTTGACATCCCTCCCGTTTTCTCCTAACCTCGTGGGTGCATAACCCAGGAGGTTAATACTTTGAAGAACGGCTTGATACTGATTGCAATAATAGCGGCGTTGGCCGTGGCGTGGGGCGCAACGCCGGCCCGGGCCGCCGACGCCTCGGACAAGGAAGCCCTCGCCGAGAAGCAGGGCGACGCCCTCAAGATGGAACGCGCCGCCGAGCTCGACGCCATGCGCGAGTTCGAGAACGTGACGCCCACGCTGGCCGTGGCCGTCAAGAGCTGCGCCCTCGTGCCCGTCGAGAAGCCTAAGAAGAAGGACGGCGACAAGGGCGAATCGGTGGATCTGGGCGGCGGCGACTGGGGCGCTCTGGCGGGCTCGCTCTTCCGTACGGTCGAGCGCGAGATCCGCGAGGACCACGACGAGACGCCGCCCGACCGGGCCACGCCCGCGGACGGCAAGGTCTACGTGCGGCTGAACGTCGAGGTCAAGAACCTCTCGACCAAGACGCAACTCATCCTCCCCGGCGACTTCACGCTCCAGTCGCCGGAGGGCTACACCGTGAACTACAACGTCAAGACCTTCGGCGCGGTGGACTACTTCGACGGGATCTACCTCCCGGCCGGCGCGACGAGCGGCGGGACGCTCTTCTTCGTCCTCCAACCGCGCGACGAGTACACCTTATATTATTACAACCCGGTCACGAAGGCCGGCGGGACCAAGAAGGTCCACGTGATGCGCGGCGACTAATCGCCGCCGGGTCCTTCCGATGACATGCCGGCCGCGTTATGTACGAAGTTAAGCATAAGGTCCTGACGAAGATAATCCGCGTGCTGTTCGGCCTATTCATCGCCGTTCACGGCGCGGGGATGCTGGTCCTGGCGATAATCGGCGCCGAGGACGACTTCCTTGGTTCCGCCGACCGGGCGGGGGTTTTCCTTTCCGCGATGGTGGGGACCGGTTACCTGTGGGTGTTCTTCGGCCTGTACAAGTTCGCAACCGGCGTCCTTATGCTGATCCCGCGGACGGGGCCGCTAGCCGTTATTATGGCGGTCCCGTACAGCGCCAACATATTGCCCTGGGTAATATTCGTGGAGAGGGGTTTTATAGTTATGGGGGTCCTCGTGTTCGCCGTGAACGCCTACCTGGTTTACGCTTACTACGATCGTTACAAGTCGATACTGGCGTAGCGGGGACGGCTCGGCCCTCCGGCATCGGGGTGGGCCCATTAACGTCAACCTTCCCCCCGGCCCCGCGCGGCCGGGGTTTTTTGTTTGACATCGGCGGCGCCGTTTATTAGATTGGGGGTCCTTAATACATTACGAAGGAGGTCAGGTCGTGGCCGAAGAAAAACGTGACGACAGCAACCACAAGAACCTCGACGAAGTGACGACGCTCATAGCCGACGTCTTCCAAAAGTTGGCCGACCGCGGCACCAACGCGGCGCGGGACAAGTTCAACAAGGCGCTGTCGGAATTCCAGGGGACGCTCCGCAATATCGACGAGGAGCTCGAGAACGGCGAAAAAGAAAAGGAGTAGTACATGGGGGCAGGTTACGATTATTCCGACGTGAAGTACGATACCGCGAAGGCGTACGTGCGGTCCGCGTTGCAGTGCTGCGAGAACGGCGAGTACGACGCGGCGGAGGAACACTTCCAGAATGCTCTGGAGACCGCGCCGGACTTCGCCGAAGCCCACTTCAAGTACGGCTCGTTGCTCCAGCAGACCGAGAGGCCGGAACAGGCGGAGGAGCATTTCCTTCGCGGGATGGAACTCGAGCCCGACAACTACCGGGGGCCGTACCACCTCGGCTACCTGTACTCGTTCACCGAAGGCCGCGAGGACGAGGGCCTGGCGATGTACCGCCGAGCGATGGAACTCGCGCCGGAGGAGTACGGCGTCCGGGCCGAGTACGGCCGGGTCCTGTTGGCGATGGGCCGTTTGGCCGACGCCGAACAAGCCTTCCTCGATCTAATCGAGGTCGCCGGCGAGAGCGCCTTCGCTTATACCTGCCTCGGTTACGTCGAACTCCAAAAAGAAAACCCGGACAAGGACAAAGCGCGGGAATGGTACACGAAGGGCGTAGGCCGGATGGAGGCTGACGAGGCCGACCCGTCGGAATACATTTTCGCCTACTTCGATCTGGCCCGCCTCGCCGCCGAAGCCGGCGACACGGCGACGGCGCTCGAGTGCATTAACGCCCTCGTGCACGTTGACATGATCAACTTCCGGGACGCCTTCGCGACCGACCCGGCGTTCGAAGCCGTGCGGGCCGATGCCGGCTACGCGCAAATCATGTCGCACGCCGACGAGCACTTCCGGCAGTACGTCGACGAGTACTGCACCGTGCCGCCGGGCGAGAAGGCCCCGGACTTCAAACTACACGACCTCGACGGCAACAAGGTCAAGTTGAAAGATCTCAAAGGCCAACTGGTCCTGCTCAACGTCTGGGCGACGTGGTGCGGCCCGTGCCGGGTCGAGATACCGGATTTCTCGGCGATATACGAGGAGTACCAGGGCAAGGGCGTCGCCGTACTCGGCATGTCCACCGACGACCTCTCGGCCGAGGATATGCGGGAGGCGGCGGAGGCGCTCGGCGCCACTTATCCCATCGTGATGGCCGACGAGAGTACGGCCCGCAAGTACATCGAGAAATCGGGTAGCATCCCCGAAACTTACTTCATAGGCCCCGACGGCCGCGTGCTGGACTTCATAGTCGGGACGACGAATCGCCAGACGCTGGAGTACAAAATAAAGAAGTACTTGAGTTAATCTATCCGACCCTTTAATCGAAAACAAAACCCCGCCCAACGGCGGGGTTTTTCATGGAATAAAAGCGGGTCTATCCGCGTAGTTTAAAGTCGTTGCCGAGGTTCGCCTCGATGATTATCTCCGGGACCCAACCGCGGGCGCCGTCCTCGGTCACTATACGGTACCACTCCGGTTTTTCCTCCAACACGCGAAAGCGGACTCCCGGCGTTATCACGGTCGTAACGGTCGTGTTTAGGTCCGGCGTGCGGTAGATGGGGATGCCGGTGGTCGCGGTGTAGTAGCCCTCGGCGTCGGGGCGGGCCGGCGTCCCGGGCGCGGTCGTGACGCCGTCCGGCGTTTCGATGGTGATGTCCTGGGACTTCTCTATGGTAATGGTCTTCGGTTCGGACGTGATGGTGATATCGCCCGTGTCGCACGATTGGAAGACGGCCAGGAGTGCCACAATAACGCCGATTAATACGCCCGCCATGGAAATGCCCACCACTGCGAATACTATGGCCTTTCCCGTGGCCTGACCCTGGAGTCTCGAATCGTATATCCGCCAGGCGCCCTCGTACTTTTTTAATTTATAAACGAAGGTCGCCTGGACGTGGTTGGCGTGGCCCGAGGGGAAGAAGATAAACGCTTCGAACATGACCTCGACGACGGCGTGTTCCCGGGAGAGGCTACGGAAGGTTACGGCCAGCGTGTAGCGTTTCATGTCGCCCGATATGAATTGGGCTTCCGCGCCCGCCCGGGCCTTCTTGGCGAAGGCCGGGTAGGCCGGGTGTATTGTCGCCATATACGAGTCCAGGTCTTCCCGGTTTATCGCGTGTTGAGTCGTTTCGACGACGTGCAGGACGCCCTGGGCCTCGCTCTGAAGCGCCGGGTTAAGTTTACCGCCCGGCAGTTTTTCGTACGATACTATAGGCTCGAACGGGATGTCGGTGGTCTCGGCCGTAATGGGGAGATTGGGCAAACGGCTGAAGCGCATGGGTTGGCCCGCCGCGATGGTCCGGCCCGACGTCCCATAGTACGAAGAGATTCTACGGGTTTCGGATTTCGTCGGCGGAGCCACCGTCAACGATGAGCCGCAGTACGGACACGTGACCGTACCCCGGCCTTGAACCGAGGCACCGCAATTCGGACACTTCAAAGATTCTACGTACGGCATTATTTACCTCCGGCCGTTCTAACCTGTCGTCGAGCGTCCCCCGAACGTTAAACATAAATCAATCGCGTCGGGATTGCAACCGGCAAACGCGGCCGGATCGCTCTACGGTACCGCGCCGCTCCCTTCTACTTACCTTCCTTCGTAAAAAATAGCAACAGGCTTTCCCGAGATGTACATATACACTATAAATTGTTGCCAGTTATGTTTGTTTTTAAGCGGAGAAAATGATAGAATTATAGTTAACGTGACGTCGCCTGGTAATATACCGAATTCTAGTAAATAGAGACCTGAGTACCAGTGTTCATATTATGAACGAAGAAGAGAAGACAATAAGCGATTTCCGCCGGGAGTTAAGCGCGGCGCGGGCCCGCATTGACGAGCTCGAGGGGATGGAGGCCGAGTGCAAGGAAGTGCTATCCTCCCTCCGCGAGAGCGAGGGGACCGCCCGGGCCTTATTAAACGCTCCGGCTAACGTGGCATTCTTGATCAACCCCGAAGGCGCCGTTATCGGGTTCAACGAGAACGCCCGAATGCGGACTCGTTTCACCGAGAAAGAACTCCGCGGCCTTTCTCTCTGGGAAAACGTTTTCCCCTCCAGCCTCGTTCCCTTGCGTCGGGAGCGTGTCGCCGACGCCATCCGGATGCGGCGGCCGGTTCACTTCGACGAGGTGCGCCGGGCCATTCCGTACGAGGATTATTTCCACCCGTTCGCGGGCGAGGACGGGACGGTCGACCGCGTTGCCATAGTAAGCTGGTCCATCGCCGACCGAAAGAAATTGGAAAAAGCCATCGGACAAAAACGGGACACGTTTCGGCGCGTTGCGGAAGGGGCGTCCGAGGCCGCGTTAGAACTGGGGGACGGCGGCCGAATAGAATACGCTAACGCCTCGGCCGTAAATATTTTCGGGTACGGTAAGGCCGTGGAACTCCCCGGCCTGGAACTGGCCGACCTTTTGAGGCCGATACCCGACGCCTCCGTAAAACTCCGTGCCGTCGCCGCCGGCGATATTGACGACGCCGTTCGCATGGTGGGGGTTAAAAAGGACGGCCGGGAATTCCCGGTATGGGTCTTTTCGGCCGTCGCTTCCACCCGCGGACGGACACGAGTCGTCCGCGTGCTGGTCAGCGACCTTACTGAACGGGAAATGGTCGAGACGGCTCTCCGCGCCGGCGAGGAGGAGCGGGCGTTAAGCGCGACGTTAAGCCGCTTCGCCGTGATCGTGAATAACGAGGGACTTGTAGTGGCGATGAGCGACGCCACGAAAGAAAGCGTTCGGACGTTCCCGGGCAAAGCCGTTGTCGGTACGTCGTTTTTGGAGTACCTGCCCCACGAGTTGGCGATAACGAAAAAACGTAATTTCGAGTACGCGTTGCGCGCCGGGACGCCGGTACTCTTGCCCGACGAGTTCCCGGAGGCGATTTACGAAAACGACGTATATCCGATCCTGGACGCCGAAGGAGGAGTGACGCGGCTCGCGTATTTTTGCCGGGATGTTACGGAGAGAAAAGTCGTAGAGCGGGAGTTGGACACCTACCGCCGGAACCTGGAAAAGTTGGTGGAGGAGCGGACCAAGGAACTACGCGAATCGGAGGAACGCTTCCGAAAGGTATTCGAGAACAGCGTAATAGGCCTTTACCGTACGACGCCCGACGGCCGCATCCTGCTCGCGAATCCATCGTTAATAAAAATGTTGGGGTACACGTCGTTCGAGGAGCTGCGCGAGCGGAATCTTGAGGAGAGTTGGTACGAGCCGGGATACCCGCGAGACGAGTTCAAGAAACGGATCGAGGAGGACGGCGTTGTCGTCGGCCTGGAGTCAGGTTGGCGGCGTGAAGACGGTACGACTCTGTTCATCCGCGAAAGCGCCCGAGCCGTGCGGGATGAGGACGGCAATACGTTGTACTACGAAGGAACGGTAGAGGATATTACCGAACGCAAGAAGGCCGAAGCCGCCTTACGGGCCAGCGAAGAGCGTTATCGCGGCGTGTTGGTAAACTCCCCTGACGGGGTCATATGTACGGACCTCTCCGGCAGGATATTGGCGGCCAATGAAAAAGCGGCGACGTTATGCAATTTGGGAGGACCCGAGGATTTGCGGGGGACGTACGTTTTCGATTACCTGGTTCCCGAAGATAAAGAACGCGCCCGAGCCTCCCTGTCGGAGGTGTTGGAGAAAGGGGCCGTTACGGGTATCGGATATCGGCTTTACGACAAAGACGGTTCATTTATATACGTCGAGGCGGATTCGAAGGTGGTCCGGGACGGCGGCGGTCAACCTTGCGCTTTGGTCGGCGTATTCCGCGGGGCGACGAAGACCCGGGACCCGGAGAAAGGGTCCGATATGTAGGTCCCGGGGTACTTGTGAGGAAAGCAAAAACCGCCCGACCGGGCGGTTTTTCTATTTGCGTCCGGGGGCCGGCCGTATTACAATCATTCACGGTAGTGGGGGAAGGTTGGCGCGGCCGGTTTTTATCCGGAAAAGTATCATTGTGTCCGATAAACGAAAAACGGAAGACGAGCTTTTAGAGGAACTAACGCGTCTGCGGCGTGTCGCGTTGGAGTTGGACGCGTCCGAAGCGGAGAGGAAACGGGCATTGGAGGCCCGGGAAGCTTCGGAGGAGCGGTTCCGCTCGTTGCACGACAATATCCCGGTCGGCGTATTCCGTACGTCCGCCGACCCCGCCGGCCGGATATTATCTGCGAATCCGGCTTTGGCCCGGATGTTCGGTTACGAAAGCGCCGACGATATGTCGGGGTTACGGGTTTCGGACCTGTACGTCAACCGGGGGGACCGTCGTAAGTTCCGGGAGACCGTGACCTCGGCCCGCGTTATCGCGGATTACGAGGTCCTATTCCGCCGTCGGGACGGCGGGACGTTCTGGGGTTCAATTAGCGCCCGAGCCGTCCCTTCGACCGACGGCGAAATCGCGTATTTCGACGGCGTCATCGAGGATATTACGGAACGGCGGAAGGCGGGCGAAGCCCGGGAACGGCGTGCGCAGGAGAGTGCGGTCCTGGCTCGACTGACCGCCGAGTTGATAGGGAAAAGTTCGGTCGACGCGGCCTTGGCCGCCGCCGTCGGGAATCTGTCGGGCCTCTTCCCGGCGTACGTGAGCGTGAACCTACTCGACGACGGCGGGAGATTCCTCGACGTTCGGGCCCACAATATGGACACGGGCCTACTCGGCTTCGTGGAAAAACTGATAGGCCGGGGTTACGCCGGATGGCGTATACCTCTCTACGAGGGCTCGGTAATCGCGGAGACCATATGGACGAACCGGCCTACGGTTTGTAACGTGGATTTCGAGATCGACGCGTCGGTCGTGCACGTCGACCTCGCCGATTTGTTGGCGTCGATGGTTACGCCCGACAGTCCCCTCCGCAAGTTCGTAAAGCCCGTGGCGAAGCATTTCGGCCGGCAATCATTTCTGGGCATACCTTTTCTCGATGAAACGGGTGAAATCCTGGGGACGTTGTCCCTGATGAGGGAGAAACCGTTCTCGCGTCAGGATTTCGATTTGGGTAAGGCCATGGCGAACGTCATCGGCCAGGCGGTTAAGCATTGCCTTTTGACGGAAGCCGTACGGGCTTCGGAGGAACGTTATCGGACCCTTCAGGCCAATATTCCGGTGGGGGTTTTCCGGTCGACCGCCGATACCGAGGGCCGTATCCTGTCGGCGAACCCGGCGATGATTCGTATGTTCGGCTACGGGACGATGAGTCAGGCCGCCGATACCAGCTTCGGCGATCTTTTCCCCGACGCGGAGAGCCGTCGGCAATTCGTCGAAACTCTGACGGCTGACGGTGTTATTCGGGACTATGAAGTCCGGTTGAATCGCCGCGACGGGAGTTCTTTCATGGCGTCCATAACGGCGCAGGCCGTACCGGGGGCCGACGTTAAAACGTCGTATTTCGACGGCGTAGTAAGCGATATTACGGAGCGAGTTAGGGCGGAGGAGGAGCGCGACCGGCATCGCTTGGACGCGGCGTCAGCCGCCGGCGACCTTCAGGCGCTCGTGGACAACGTCGACGTCCTGTTGTGGTCCGTCCGCGTGGCCGAGAACGGAGACCTGTATTACGAACGGGTCAACGACGCCTTCGCCGCGGTCGAGGGTAAAAACGCCGACTTCTATAACGGCCGGCGCATCGAGGACATAGCCACGCCGGATCAATTCGAGGCTATCCAAAAGAGGTTTCGGGAATTATCGGCCAGGGAAACCCACACGTACGAGACGAGTTTCGGCCCGAAAGGCAAGGAGCGACATTTTAAAATAAAACTCATTCCGGCCACGACGGCGGAAGGGAGGATAACTCGTTTCATCGGCGCCGCCGAGGACGTAACCGAGTCGAAACGGGTCGAGTACGAATTGAAGCGCCACATTCGCGCCCTGGAAGGTTTGAACGCGATATCCAAGGCGATAAACAGCGCTCCGGACCTGGAGCGGCTCGTGTCCTCGGCCGCCAATTTCCTGGCCGACAACACAGGCGTCATCGCCGGCGGCATTTACCTCTTCAGCGAGGGGCGTGACTACCTGCGGTTGGCCAAAGCCTTCGGCCCCTCGCCCGAGATTTACCGGGAACGGGAAATACTGGACCCGGCCGACCCGCACGTTCAACTTGTTCTCTCTTCACCCGTTGCCGTTTTCCTGGACGATTGGGCGCAAACGGCGAAAGAGACGGAAAACGCCGCCGAAGCGTCGGTGGTGAACGCCGCGATTTCGTGCGAAGGCGGGATCATCGGTATTCTGAGCCTCACCCTCTCCGAGGCAGACCGGCATACGATGTCCTTCGTCGAAACTACCGCCTCGGAGTTGGGTTCGTCAATTAGGAATAAAAGGATAGAGAGGGCCCGGCGCGAAAACGAAGAGACTTCCCGCGTCCTGTTGAACGCTCCCGCCAACGTCGCGTTCCTGATAAATACCGACGGGGAGGTTTTGAATTTTAACGAGACGGCCCGTTCGCGGACGCGGCTTCCGGAGGAAGAGTTGCGAGGCCGGTCATTATGGACGGTGCTACCCGAGGCCGTCGCGGGACAAAGGCGGGCGGCGGCCCAGAAAGCCGTCAAGACCGGGAAGCCGGTACACTTCCAAGAGACGCGGGGGCGCGTCCGCTACAGGAATTATTACTGCCCCTTGAAGGACGAGGCCGACACGGTGGCGCGTATCGCCATCTTCAGTTGGCGTATCGAAGCCCAAGTTAAAATCGAAGACGAATCGACTGCCGAGAACGAATTCCAGGCCGTCGAGGAGTTTCTCCTCGCGGGCGACGCATCCGGGGCGCTAGCCGTGGCGCGAACGCCGTTCGCGTTCCTCGTCGACCCGGCGGCGGCCATTGAGGAGATAAACGATCCCACCGCCCGTCGCGTAGGCGTTCCTGTCGCCGAGGTTATTGGGCGACCTTTTGCCGATTATCTGCCGCCGGCTTTGGCCCGGTCGCGCCGGGGTCGTTTCGATGAGGTCCTCCGGGCCGGCGAAGCGATAAGCTTCTGCGACGAATTCCCCGGGGGGGTGTACGAGAACGATTTCTACCCCATCGTAGGGGATGACGGCGCGGTTACAACGTTGGCCTACTTCAGCCGCGACGTCACCGAGCAGAAACGTGCCGAAGAGGAATTGGATCGGTATCGCCATCAACTCGAGGCCCTGGTGGATGAACGGACGGAAGAACTCCGCGTCGCCAACGTCAAACTCCAGCGCGAGATCGGCGAAAGGAAACGAGCCGAGGCGGAGATTAGGAAGAGCGAGGAGACTTACCGCCGCCTCTACGACACCACCCAGGCCCTTGCCGACCAGACGGAGTTGGACGAAGTTCTCCGCCAAATCGCCGACCAGGCTATGGCCCTGCTCGGCGCCGTCGATTGCACCGTCTACCTCCTGGATTACGAAAGGGGCGTACTGGCGCCCATCTACGCGAGTTCGGCCAAGGACCGCGACGCCATTATGGCGTTTACGCTTAGGCCGGGCGAAGGCCTTACCGGCCGCGTCGCCCGGGACGGGAAGGGGCAATACGTAAACGTCGGGGCCGACGACGACCTATCCGCCCATATTCCCGGAACGGATTCCGACGAGGACGACAACCAATCCGTTATGGCCGTACCGATGTTCAACGCCGGGAACGTCCTGGGGGTGCTGACCATAAGCCAGGAGGGCGGCGGATTCGACGACGACGATTTGGCGAAACTGACCGTCTTCGCCCGCCAGGCCGAGATAGCCGTCAAGCGGGCCCGGGACCTCAAGGCCGTCCGCGACAGCGAGGAGCGTTACCGGAGCCTCGTTGAAACCATCCACGACGGGTTCGCCATCGTGGACGGCGAGGAGAACATACTCTTCGTGAACCAGGCCTATTGCAATATCCTGGGATACACGCGGGCGGAACTGGTCGAGATGAACATCCGGGACCTTATACCCGAGGGCGAGATTCCCAAGACGCTGGAGGCGACCCGGGCGAAGAGGGACGAGCGCCGTTCCACCAAGTACGAGGTTCGGATGCAGCGTAAGGACGGCGAGCTTCGCGACGTTCTCGTCTCGTCCACTCCGCTGTTGGACGAGAACGGCGAATATAAATTAACCATCGGCGTGGCGCTGGATATAACGGACCAGAAGCGGACCGAGGCGGAGCTGGAACTGCGCACGCGGCAATTGGAAATTGCACACCGGCGGGCGGACGACCTGTTGCGTAATATCCTCCCGGAACAGGTTATCACCGAACTGGACGAGACCAGTACCTCGCCGCCCCGCCTGGTTTCCGAGGCGACGATCGTATTCGTGGATGTCGTCGGGTTCTCCCGCATATCGTCCCGCGTCAACCACAAAGCGCTTTTGACGAAACTCTCGGCCTATTTCCACGCGTTCGACCTGGTCGTGCGGGACTGCGGCCTCGAGAAACTCAAGACTGTGGGGGACGGCTATATGTATGCCGGTGGCCTCTTCGCCGAATCCAACCAACTCGAGGAATGCGCCGACGCCGCGATAGACATTCTCAAGTTCGTCGGTACGCGTGACTGGCAGGTTCGCGTCGGCGTCCACGTCGGCCCGTGCATCGCCGGCCTGGTGAAGGGTTGGCGGATGGTCTACGACGTGTGGGGCGAGACAGTTAACTTCGCCTCCCGCCTCAACGACGAGGGCGAACCGGGGCGGATTAACGTATCGGAAGCCGTTTACGAAGGGTTAAAAAATAAGTTCGAATTCGAGGCGCGGGGCGAGGTGCGTCTCGCCGCGTTCGGCGCCGTACCCATGTACTATTTACTAGGCCGTAAAGTAAACTGACGACGGCCCTACGGGGGAAGTGGTTTTTATGCTTACGAGGTTACTGGGGACAGCCGCGTGTTTGTTCGTCTGGGGCGTTACGGCCGCGGTGGCCGGCTGGTCGGTGGACGTCGAATTGGGCCCCGTCTTCAGCGGCTATAACGACGTCCGCGTCCCCAACGAACGGGGCAGCGACATTTCGTTGTCGAGCGATCTGGATGCCGACCCGGCGTTTTTTTATCGCGTCCGTGGCGGGTACACTTTCGGGGAACGGCATTCGATTATGGCGCTCGCCGCGCCGTTACAAATTGAAGCCGCCGGCGCGTTGGACAGGCCGGTCGTCTTCAATGAATTGGAAATACCGGCCGGCGTCCCCATCGATGCGACGTACCGTTTTGATTCGTATCGGCTCACGTACCGCTACGATTTCGTGCGCCGTCCGTCGCTTCGCTTCGGCCTGGGGGTGACGGCGAAAGTCCGGGACGCCGCGATAACGTTGGAGAGCGGCGGGGTGGAGGCCGAAGAGGCGAACACCGGCGCGGTGCCGCTCATCAATTTCGCCTTAACGTGGGCCTTCGCGGAAAAGTGGACCTTCCGCGTAGACGGCGATGCGCTGGCCGCGCCGCAGGGCCGAGCCGAAGACGTGCTGGTAGCCGTGCGCTACCGGATCCATAAGGAGGTCGGCCTCAACGCCGGTTACCGGATGCTGGAAGGGGGCGCCGACGTAGACGAGGTTTATAACTTCGCGATGCTGCATTATGTCGTCGTCGGCCCTAGTTTCACGTTCTAAACGTTTCGGATAAAAGCCAATCAAACCCGCGACCTACCCCTTTGCCGGCTCGCTTTGGTAAGGGGGTTATTGAATTCGTTAAACTAAAAACGGCTCCCAAAGGACTAATTATCGGCGCCCGTCGCGGCGTCGTAGTTATGTGATAGAGAACGTGGAACCAAACAAGGAGTATGGAATATGAAGCGTATCGTTGTTATCTTAGGTCTATCAGTCATAGCGTTCGGTTTTATTAGCCCTTCCGCGGCCGAACGCGAACTCAGGAATTTCGGCTCTCTCGGACTCGGCCTATCGTTGCCGGATGACGTCGACTTCAGCGACGCTTACCGCATGGGTTTCGTCGGGACGTTGGGCTACGGGACCCGCATCAGCCATAGTAACGATTTTTTCGCGTACGGCATGGTCGGTTACAATAAATTCCGCTCGAAGGACCGTGAGTCGTACGGCGACACCTACCTCATTAACTTAAATGCCGACGCCCGCTATTACTTCGGCCCGGTGGGCAAGTACGAATCCATTTACGTCGGCCTCGGCCCCGGTATATACTGGGATGAGGAAAGCAACGCTTATTTTGGCGCTAACATCGCCGTCGGCGGCGATTTCCCCGTAGGCGACGACTGGTCGATAACCGCGGACGTGGATCAACATTTGGTCGACGCCAAAGATACGAGCGCTTTTTTAACCGTGCGCGTCGGCGCCGCGTTCTGGTTCCTGTAATCACAAAATAGCGTAATTTAGATTTAACCAAAGCCGTTTCCGACCGGCCCGTTCGAAATCGGGCTGTAACCGGAAACGGTTTTTCGTACACTAATTAAGTTGATAAAATAATATCGTGATGGTATATTGGGGTGTAAGGGTAGAGGAATTAACATCTGATTACGTTCAACTTTAACTAAGGAGGCAGGTATGAGCTTATTCGTTACCGGTCGCCGGGGCCTGAAGTGGTGCCCGGTTGCGTTATTGGCGATTGTCGTCGGCACCGGGTTCGTTTACGCAGCCCCTTCTTTCGACGGCGGCACCACCGTGGGGTTCAACGCGGAGGACAACGCCACGTCGGCGTATACCGTCAATCCGGCCAAACTCGCGTATTTCGAGATGTCGACGATGATATTCGACGTGGGCGGCGATTGGTCGCTGGGGACGGTGAAATACACGGAGAACGGCGGCAGCGTTGAGCCGGGCTCTCCGGCGGAACCGGGGGAATCGGCGGCCGAGTTGACCATCAATACCGCGGTGGGGGGCACGGGGTTCGCGGCCTTCCGGTCGGGCACGACCGTATTCGGATTCGGCGCGGGCCTTGATTGGGACAAGGTTTCCCTGGGGCTTTCGGGCACTTCGATACCGGAGCTGGGGTACTTCCCCGAAGGGGAAGTGTTCTCGTTCAGCATTCCGGAAAAATACGTATGTGGCGCCGTGGCGTTCGATATGAACCCGTGGGCGGTGGGATTCTCCGGTAAATATACTACGGTTTCGCATAAGGCCGAGGACGAAGCGGACTACTCATACTCGGCCGAATTGGGCCTGACCGACGCCGAGATTCTGGGCGGCGTATTTTACCGTTCGGGGGGGACACGTTTCGACGTCGGTGGGGGCGTCCAGATTCTCAAGAACCGGCTCGAGTTAACGGAGCCGTTCAGTCCGGTCGCCGGCGGCGAAGCCACGGGTATGCGCTTCGGCGGCAGGGCCGGTTACCGGAACCTGTTATGGTCCAAATGTGCGTTCGGCGTAAATTGTGACGTGCGCCTGACGCCCGGCATTACGATTACCGACGACGACGTCGACTACGATATCGCCGAGGGTAGCGAATTGGATCTCGGCATTATGCCGGGTTTCGCGCTTTACCCGGACGATAGGACGACCTTGGCGTTCGACTACAACGTCGGCCTCCGGAAGGTGGACCTGGACACGCTCTCCTCGCGGGGACGGATAACCGGGGAGTATCGTTTCAGCGAGACCTGGACTTATTCACAAGTTGGCCTGGAGCGGTGGTTGACCGAGGACGTGTCCGCCAAAGCGGGATGGCGTCAAAACATCCTGGCGTTCCCCCGGAATACGATGTTCGCCGGCGCCTGCTATAGGCCGAACGACCGGTGGTCCTTCAACTACGATTACGTCGAGGGCACGATATCCATAGACAAGATTTCGACGTTTATGACGTTGAGCGACGTCGTGGACGTGGGCGGCCACCGGATTACGTTGGCGTATAGTTTCTAGCGTCCAGCGGCCTCCACCGAAAACACGTAATAACGCCCCGGCTTTTAACCGGGGCGTTTTCGTTTCGACGTCGGCCGTCCGTAATTGAGACGGCGGAAACCGTTTTACCTATGGTCGCCCGGGGTTTCCTCCGGGCCGCGGCGGTTGCGCCGCGCTTGCTTCGCCTTGGCCAACAACTCCCGGAACCATTCGGACTTGGCGTATATCGCCAGGTCCGGGTCGTTGGGGGCGTGTTCGAGCGTGTGGTACGCGACGTGGTGAAAAGCCCGTTCCAGGTAAGTTCGGCATTTCTCCTCGTCGCGGAGTTCGGCCCAGTAGCAGGCGTAGTTGTAGAGAACCCGCGGTTCGTTGGGTTGGAGGGCGAGGGCTTTCTCGAACGTTTCCTGGGCCTCTTTCTCCCGGCCCAGGCGATGGTAGCAGTACGCCAGGACGGTATAATTGGGGGCATACGAGGGGTCGAGACCCAGCGCCAGTTCGGCGTTGTGGATAGCCGCGGCCGGTTGCCCCAGTTGGACCATAACGAGGCTCCGGCCGCCGAAGGCGCGGACGTTCGTATCGTCCAGGGCGATGGCGCGGTCGAACATTTCCAGCGCCTGGCTGTATCGGCCGTTGTGAAAGTGGATGGCGGCGTCGGCGGCGAGCGCCGCCGATTCTTCACGCGGGTCTCGGCGTTGTTTCGACATGTCTTCCTTATTTCCGTATCCGGTATAGATTGCGAGACGGGTAAAGATTACGGCGTGTGGCGTCTTCAATCTTCGTTCCCGGCTTGACGTTTTTTCGCTTGGGCCAGGAGTTCCCGGAACCAATCGGTATTAATGTATCGCGCCAGGTCCGGGTCGAAACGGGAATTCGTGATAGCTTCGGCATCTACGTGGCGGAACGCCCGCGTTATATATTCGCGGCAAGCGTCCTCGTCGCCGAGTTCGGACCGGAAACACGCGTAATTGTACAATACCCGAGGGTGTTCCGGGTCGATTTCGAACGCCCGGGCGTACGCGGCTTCGGCCTCGGCCGTGCGGCCCAGACGGTGCAAGCATAGGGCGAGGGCGGTATAAGCGGTCGCGTTCGTCGGCTCCAGGCCCACCGCTTTTTCGGCGCTAGCCAGGCCTTCGGCCGGCCGCCCGAGTTGGGCCAGCGTTAAGGACTTCCCGGTATACGCTCTGACGACTTCGTTGTCCAGGGCAATGGCTTCGTCGAACAGCGTGAGCGCTTTTGCGTATAGGCCGACATAAAACACGCGCGCCGCTTCGGCGGTAATCCCCTCCGCCCGACGCCGGTTTTCGTCGAGTTTTTTGTTCATTTTTATTACGTAAATTATAACCGCCCAGCGCCACGATGTCAAAAAAACGAAGCGTTAATTGCCTTCAATTCCAATCATAAACGTCTCGTGGACGGGTTCCGGGGGGCCCGGACTCTTTTTTCGTTGTATACTGCACCCACCTGATTTATATTTACGCGGGTGACGGATAATGAAGAAGCTAATAATAACGACGGCCGTAATGCTCGGCGCGGCGAGTTTGGGGCACGCGGCGGAAGCCGCGATAGTTTCGTTCGACGAGGGTGAACTGACCATCTCGCTGGGCGGATCGGGTACGGTTTCGGTCGTGGCACAGGTCGATTTCAAGTACGTGTCCAATAAAACCGGCTCGGAATCGCTGGCCCGGGCGACGTCGCAACCGCTGACGGTCGACCTGTCCGGAGAGGAAACGCCGGTGAAGATAACTTTCGTTCCTCCCGACGGCGCTCTACTCGAAGTCGAGATAGTCGTCTTTATCGGAGGCGACGAGAAGGCGCGCGAAACATTGTATTATTAAGACCCGCGACGCTGCGGAATGGTTGACCCAGGTGTCGGCGGATATCCCGCGGCGCACGTATCAATTCGTTACGGGACGCCGTCGTACGTTACGAATAAACCGGCGGCCGGGAGGCCGGAGTATCGATATGAAGAAACTAATCCTTGTTATAATCGTCGTCGCCGTTGCGGCCGGGCCCGTTTCGGCCGATATTAAAGTGCAAGGCTCCGGGTTAACGCCTGTCGGGTACATCCGCGACGACGGGAAGGTGGAGACGGGTTCGTTGCGGGTCCTGGGGTATATCCGGCCGGACGGCCGCGTCGAAGACCGGAATTTCCAGCCGCTAGGCTACGTCCGCTCCGACGGTTCGGTGGAGGACGCGCGGCTACAGAGAATAGGTTGGATAAGGCCGGGCGGCCGCATAGAGGACCCGAGTTTGAATACGGTGGGGTACGTCCGCGGCGGGACCATTCAAGACCCGGAGTTGAATATCATAGGGTACTACCAGGATCAAGCGGACGCGGCTAACACCGCTATTACGGTAGGCGCGTACCTGTTTTTCTTTACGCCGTTGCTCTTCGAACAGCCGGCCTGGGACACCGTATACGAGCCTTAAAGATTTTCCGAAATGGCGAAGGAAAAACCGGCCCGAGGGCCGGTTTTCTTTGTCCCGAAATCCGGGTTATTTGTAAATGGCTTTGATGCGCCCCAGGCTGTTGGGCACGACGCCGACGAGTCAACCATTAACCGACCGCCGGTGTCTATTACCCGGGGCCGTTTTACCTCGACTACCGTTGGCCCCCGGGTTATAATTTACCCACAAATGAAACCGATAACTCTTTCGGAGGTATGCTAATGCGCGTACGTGTTACGACGTTGCTTTTCGCGCTGGTCGCGGCGGTAGGTTCGCTCGTCGTGCTGGCGTGCAACAACCCCTGAGGGCCGTAAAGGCCGCGTCCGGAACGGGCGTACAAAGTTTCTCGTATACTATTATTTAATACTAATACGAACGCCGAGGTTACGGTATGGAGCGGGCGGAGGCCTGGGCATTGGTCCAGGCGAACGTAAGCAACAAGAATATCGTAAAACACATGCTCGCGGTCGAGGCCGCGATGCGGGCGGTCGCCCGGCGCCTGGGTGAGGACGAGGAGTCTTGGGCCCTGGCCGGCCTTTTGCACGACCTCGATTACGAAGGGACCAAGGACGAGCCCGAACGCCACGGCCTGGCCACCGTCGAGATGCTCGAGGACGCCGGCCTCCCGACCGGCGTGGCGGAGGCCATCCTGGCGCACAACAAGCACAAAGAGGCCGAGACGCCGATGGAGAAGGCCCTGCTGGCTGTGGACCCGACGACGGGCCTCATCGTCGCCGCGGCCCTCATGCACCCGGACAAATCTCTCGCCGCGTGCGACGTGGACTTCATCGTCCGGCGCTTCGGCGAGAAGCGTTTCGCCGCCGGCGCCGACCGGGACCAGATAGCCACTTGCTCCGGCCTGGGCCTGTCGCTCGAGGAATTCCTGGGCCTTTGCCTGGACGGCATGCGGGGCGCGCGGGAGGAATTGGGCCTATAGGGGATGGGGTCCGTCCCCCGTTTTCAAATGAGTATACCTTCCTTCGTGGACGTGCTAACTTTGGCCGCCGTGCAGGGCCTGGGCTTCCGGGCCCGGCTGGTGGTCGAGGGCCTTTTCGCCGGGATGCACCGGAGTCCTTTCAAGGGCTTCTCTGTCGAGTTCTCGGAGTATCGGGCGTACCAGCCGGGGGACGACCTCCGGCTGGTGGACTGGCGGGCGTACGCCCGGACCGACCGCTATTTCGTGAAGGAGTTCGAGGAGGAAACCAACCTCCGTTTCTACCTGTGCCTGGACGCGTCGGCGAGCATGGCCTACCGCTCCGAGACGCCAATGACCAAGTTCGAGTACGCCTCCACGCTGGCCGCGGCGATGGCCTACCTGGCGCTGGGCCAGCGCGACGCCGTGGGGTTGGCGACGTTCTCCGCGGGACTCCGTGAAGTCGTGCCGCCGCGGTCGAGCCGCCAGCATTTCCGGTCGCTGTTGGAGGTTCTGGAACGCACCGAACCGGCCGACACGACGGACCTTTACGCCACCCTCGCCGCCCTGGCGGAACGGGCCCCGCGGCGGGGTCTCTTCGCCATCTTCACGGACCTCTGGGATTTGCGGGGTCGCGTGCTGGATGGCCTGCGGGCGTTGCGCGGCGAAAAGCACGAGGTCATACTCTTCCACGTCCTCGACGCCGCGGAGGAGGAGTTCCCCTTCCGGGAGGCGGCCCACTTCGTCGATATGGAATCGTCGGAGGCCATAACGCTCGAGGGAGGCCGCTTTCGGGACAGCTATCTGGAGGCGCTGGCGAAACGGCGTGAAGACTTCCGCTTGGAACTCGGCGCGTTCGACGTCGAGTACGTCCCGGTCAGCACGGCCACGCCCCCGGCGGACGTCCTCGTCGGATACCTCGGCCGCCGCCGGGCCATGATGTAATCCCACTCTCCCCATGATTGCTTTCCTCCAACCGCTGTACCTTCTACTCCTGCCGCTCGCGGCCCTACCGATAATTTTAAACCTGATCAAACGGCGGGTGCGCCTGCGCGTCCGTTTCCCCTCGGTGGAACTCCTGAAGGTGGTGGAGGAGCGGCGGGCCCGGCGCCGGCCTCGTTGGCAGGAGATCCTACTGCTCGTCGTCCGGGTGATGATTATCGCTTGTTTCGTCCTGGCGCTGGCCGGGCCGCGCTTCGACCCGGGCGGGGCGGCGCCGCCGCGGGCCGTCCTCCTGGTTATCGACAATTCGCCGTCCATGACCTACGTCGACGGTGGGGAACCGCGGTTGGACCGGGCGGTTAGCTACGCACGGGATTTCGCCCGGGGCGCTTCGGCGGAGGACGTGGGCGCGGCCGTGCTGACGGGCGCCGCTCCCGGCGAGTACGAGTGGACGTCGTTGCGGGACGTCGGGGCCGCGCTGGAGAAGCCACCCGCGGCCCCGGGCGGCCTGGCGGAGACGGTGGCCGCGGCGTCGACACTTTGGGCCCGGCCGGAGGCGGCCGAGCGGCGCCGGGAAGTGGCGGTCTTCACCGATATGCAGGCCGGCGCTTTCGAGGGGTTACTCGCTGCGTCAGGCGTCGTGCCTAAAGGTGTGGACGTCACCTTTTACGACGTGCGGGAGGAAACGGGGCCCGCCTGGAACGTGGCCCTGACGGGGTATCGCCTGACCGTTGCGGGGGCCGGATACTTCGACGGCGCGGTGGACGTTCGGCAATACGGCCGTCCCCGGCCCACGGTCGTCACGGCGGGGGAGGGCGGCGGCCGGGCCGACGTTCCGGCATCGTCCCGGGCGACGGCCCGATTCGCCGTCCCGGCCGGAGGGCGCGCGACGTTCTCCTGCGCCGGCGGGTACCCGTTCGACGACCACGCAACGGTCGACCTTCCGGCTACTACCGACGTGTTTTATGAAGTCGAGGCCGGGACGCCGGGGCGCCGGGCGTGGGAAGCGGCGCTCGGGGCTGTGGGAGCGACGCCCGGGGACGCCGGGGCCGGGCCCGGCGTGTACGTAATGCCCCTTCCCGCCTGGGCCCGCGACGGCACGGGCCGGACGCAGGCCGAAAGGGGCGGCGTCGTGGTCTTGATGCCCGCGGGGACGGCGGCGGGGTCGCTCGAGGCCGGGGGGACGCCGGGCGAGTACGAGAAAGGCCCCGGGCCCGTCGTCGCGGACGCCGGCGCGCTGCCGCGGACCGCCGAGGCCGGGGCGTTCCGCGTCGCGGGCGCGGTCCGGTGGGAGAACCCGGGTGACGAGTGGAAAAGCGCCGCGACCACGGCCGACGGCCGGCCGGTCATCCTTCACCGGAGGATGGGGAAGGGGGAAGTGTTCGCGGTGGGGTTACTCTCGGGCCGCGAATACTCCGACTTCTTCGCGTCCGCGGCCTTCGTAGCTTTCGCGCTCGATTTAAAAACGGCGGCTATGGCCAACGCTTACCCGGCGTTCACGGCCGCGCGCAACTTCGATTCCCCCGAGTCCGACCCGAAGACGATGAAGGAGGCGGAGGTGCAAACGTTCTTTCCGGGCGCGGTGGTGACGCGCCGGCCGCCGGGGGGCACCGGCCGCGAAGGGACGCCGCTCCGTACGCCGCTGGTGGCCGCGGTATTCCTTCTCCTCGCCGCGGAGGCGCTGCTGGCGGCGCCGGGACGGCGGCCGCTTTAAATTGAGTTGACAAAACGGGCGAGGTGCTTTAGGCTATTACATGGTTCGGGAGGAATGTCATGATAAACGGAAAAACGCTAGCGCGAGTCGCCGCGGCGTTCGCTTTCGCGACGATACTAGGTTTCGGTTGCGCCACTGACGACGAGGAACCAACCTCTTCGGGCGGCGCGCTGTGGATTATCGACCAGCCCAATACCGTAGTTTATATCTACGACTACGATGGAGTCCGGGTCGATACCATAGGCGCGTTGCCGTTTTTCTTGAAGCCGAATTGCGTCGCCGTCGATAAAAGCGACGGGTCGACGTGGGTTCTCGACTATTACGTCAATAAGCTCCGTAAGTTCGATAGCGACGGAGATCTCCTATTAGAGACGCCCGCGCTCAAGGGGGAAGAACCCCTTATCCGGCGGGGCACCTCCATCGCCGTGGACCAGGACGACGGGGCGTGTTGGGTGGCGGACCGTTCGCACGCCCGTGTCTTGAAAATCGGTTCGGGCGGAAACGTCCTGGCGACGGTTACGGGTTTCCGGTCTCCTCGTGTGGTGTCGCTGGTGCCCGGGGCCGGCGATTGTTGGGTAGTGGACGAGCTAACCGACCGGGCCGTAAAATTACCGGAGGCCGTTTCCGGCGAGGTTACGGTGGACGCGGTGGCTTTGGCCAGCAATTCGAGTTTTGACTCGCCGTGGTCGGTTACGGCGGACCCGGACGGCGGCGCGTGGGTACTCGATAAGGGGACCGGCTCGGTCGTGAAGGTCCGGCCTAACGGCGCCCGCGGGGCCGAGCTGACGGGTTTCAATTACCCGTTCGACGCGGCGGTGTCAGCTACGACTAACAACCTCTACGTCGTCGATTACGACGCCGGCTTATTGGCTTCCTTCGACAAATCTTTACAGGGCTCGCAATCCTGGGACGTAGCCGCCGACTTCACCGTTAAGGGTTTACTTGCGGCTACCGACGTAGAGATTGACGAGACTGGCGGCTTCGTTTTCGTGGCGTCCGACGGCCGCGTAGGGCGTTACGACACGACCGGCGTTCTCTTGTCGGAGTGCGTCGGCATCCAAACGCCTGTGGCCGTTGCGGCCGACCCGGGGCGGAGTACCCCGTAATAACCGCGTCGTGTAATCCTTGGCGCCGTAGAGATAAATATGGTATAATATATCAGGTTTAAACGTAAGGATCAGGCCGCTACGGCGGCGGAGAGAGAAGAGGACCGAGATGAAAAAAGTTTTTTTAGTCGCGTGTGTCGTGGCGTTGGCCGGCGCGGCGTCGGCTACCCAGGTTCCGCCTAAATGGGCACGGGTGTATTACGGCGCCGAGGACAACGTCGGTCGCGACATTCTGGGAGCGGGGATGGACGTGTGTTCCGGCTCGGCGGGTGAGTATATGGACGTCATCGCGTCGGCCGATGAACTCGCGGGTTTGCAGGATATGGGCTACCGTATCGAAGTTATAGCCGAGAACGCCGGTGCCGGATTCGACGCGCTGCCGCCCGACATGGGCTTGTACCACACGTATACGGAAATGCTGACGGACCTGCAGGGATACGAGTCGACTTATCCGAGCTTATGTAAACTATACGACGTCGGCGACACGTGGGAAAACCGGGATATGTGGGTCCTGAAAATTTCCGATAATCCGGAATTGGGCGAGAACGAGCCGAAGCTATTCGTCGTCGGCTGCCACCACGCCCGCGAGCTTATGACGGTCGAACTCCCGCTCCATTTCATTGATATCCTCCTGACGAAGTATTCCACGGACCCCGATATAAAATACTACGTCGATAACTACGAAATATACATTATGCCGATGGCCAATCCCGACGGCCACGTCTACGTGGAGAACAACAGCGGCGGGAGCTCCAGTTATTGGTGGCGCAAGAACCGCCGGGACAACGGCGGCGGCGTGTACGGAGTGGATCTAAACCGTAACTACGGTTACAAGTGGGGATACGACAATAGCGGCTCGAGCCCCAGCCCCTCGTCCGCCACTTATCGCGGCCCGTCGGCCTTCAGCGAGCCCGAGACGGAAGCCGTCCGCCAGTTTATGATCGATAAGAACTTCAAGTTCACGCTCGATTATCACAGCTACGGCGAATATATCTTAATCCCTTACGGCTACGATTATCCGAGCGTGGCGGTGAATCCCGAACGGGATTATTTCATGACAATGGGCAACGGCATGAACGCCACCCTCGGCAATCGCTTTCGTTTGGGGACGCCGCCGGAGATATTGTACGCGGTAAACGGCGGTTCCATCGATTATCATTACGGCGAGCAGACCGAGAAGGAAAAGTGCTACGGCATTTGCTTCGAACTCAATACTCGGGCGGAAGGCGGTTTCGCGCCCAACGAAACACTTATAGCGCCGACGGTTCTGGAACATGAGGGGCCGTTCCTGTGGCTACTCGAACACATGAAGGAGTACGTCGGCGTCGAGTTGGCGGAATTCTCCGGCCAACCGGCCGACGGCCGGGCTGTCCTCCACTGGGCCACGGCGAGCGAGTACAACCACGCGGGCTTCAACCTCTACCGGGAGAACGTAAACGGTAAAGACGCGAGCCGCGTTAAGGTCAACGACGCGCTCATCGTCGGCGAATCGCCGTACCGTTACGCCGACGCCGGCGTCGCGCCCGGCGGAAGTTATGACTATTACCTCGAGGACGTGGATCTGAACGGCTACGGCACCCTACACGGGCCGGCCCACGTCGAAATGGCCTCGGGGAGTAAAGCGGCGTTCGCGCTGGCGCAGAGTTACCCCAACCCCGCGCGGAACGAGACGACGGTGACGTTCTCGCTGGCGTCGGCCGGCGACGCGACGGTAACGATATACGACATATCGGGCCGCAAAGTCGCCGTACCGTTCGCCGGGGCCGCCAAGGCCGGCGACAACGAGGTAAGCCTGGACGTCTCGACGCTGGCGCCGGGCGTGTACACGTACCGGCTGGAGGCCGGCGGGAATACGGCGGCGCGTAAGCTGGTCGTCGTCGAGTAGTATAAAAAATATCCAATAACGCGCGATAAACCCCGGCCTTCGGGCCGGGGTTTTAGTTTGCGGAGGGCCCGTAAATCTGATAGAATGTAAGTAGACAAAGAAGGAGGTCGGGATATGCGTAAACTGGTCATAATTATAACCGGCGTCGCCTTATTAGGTGCGCCGGTTTGCATTTGGGGTACAACCTTCGGCAGCCTGGTGTCGTCGTTCGAATCCCCGGGCGCGTGGCCGATGGGAATGTCTTATAAGCCCGGTACGTTATATATCTCGACCTTCTCGGGCCGTACCGTTTGGCGGACGACTACGACGGGCTCGATAATAAACTATCATCCGCACGACATAGGGTACCCGGTAGGGATGACGGTCGGGACGGTTAGGGGTGTTACTTATTATTGGTTAGTAAGCAGGTCGGGGGGGTATGTATACCGGTTTATAGATAACTCGAGTACGATAGACGGGTCGTTCGCGGTTCCGGGGGAAGATAGTTGGGGCGTATCTTTCGTCGATGCTTCGCATATGTATTATTCGGCCTATTCGAGTAAAATTATCTACCTCCTGGAACCTATGACCGGGTCGATATATACTTCCTACGCGGTTGATATTAACCCGGGGGATATGGCGTACGACCCGGAGGGTTACTTATGGGTAGCGGATCCCCACCGGGAGCGTAGGCATGTATACAAATGTACGACAACCGGTTCGGCCTTGGCTTCGTTTGTCGCCGTGGCGCACGGCCACGCCCACGGTTGCGCGTACGACGGCGAGTACGTCTGGATAGGGGCGAGCGACCCGGATAACGGCAAGTATAATATTTTACAGTTTAACGTCCACGAATATCCGGCGGTGATACCTTCCTCCGTCGGTAAGATTAGGGCCCTCTACCGCTAACCGGGGAGTAGCGCGCCCCGTGCGAGGAGGTTTACCGAGATGAAGAAGATAATATTCGTTGTCGTGGCCGCGGGGTTAGTAATAGCTGCTTCGGCGTCGGCCCGCCCGCCCTATAATTTCCGCGCCGATTGGGTGAGCGCCGACAAGCGCTCGACATGGGGCGTAGCGTTGGGCGATTTCAACGGCGACGGGTGGCAATACGTACCGTCCGAATGGAAGGACGGCGACGGCCAGAAACACGTCTTCTACCTGGACCACTGGCCCGCGCTTAGTATTCGCGAGATTAAGATTAACGGCCAGGTTGTGCCGCGTAGTGACTATTGTTTCGACGCTCACGCCGGGTGGTACTCGTTGAAAGACGCGCCCGCGCCAGCCGCGCTTATCTCGGTCGCTTACACCTGGTCCAATCGACTCGACCTTTTCGCCGCCAACGAAATACGCCTAGAGACTGACGGCCGGGACGTCGTCTACGCAAATGCGGACGGCCGCCTTAGCCGCTTCGCCGAATGGTTATCGGAAACGGAAGATTACTCGGGCGAAGCGGCGGCCGCGGATTTCGATGCCGACGGCGACGTGGACGTCGCCGTATTGGGGGACGAACTCGTCAAGGTTTACAGGAATACGGGCGCCGGTTTGGAGGCTACGCCCTCGTGGAGTAAATATATGCCAGGGTCGGCGCCGACGGGCCTTGCGTGGGGGGACGTCGACAACGACGGGTACTTGGAGTTGGCGGTAGCCGACCTTTGGCTGGACCAATTCTACATCTTCAAGAATACGGCGGGGACGCTCGAGGACGCGCCGTCATGGTCCATCGACTACTTAAACGCTTACGACGTTGCCTGGGGCGACTTCGATGCCGATGGCGATATGGACCTTGCGGGAGGAACGTTCGCCGGGAGCCAGACGCAAGAGGGATACGTTTTTATCTTTCGCAATAACGGCGGCGTCCTCGAACAAACACACTGCTGGCGTAGCGAAGATAATCCGGGAAGGTGCCACGCGTTGGCGTGGGGGGACGCCAATGCCGACGGGTGGCTCGACCTCGTGAAAGGGATTTGCGGCCTGGGGGCTGGATGCGTCGACCGGTATGCCGACCTTTATTTCTCCGACCACGGCGTCCTGCCGGATACGCCGGATTGGGAATCTGAAGTGTACACCCATAACCGCAACTCTTGTTTCGTCGACGCCGACGGCGACGGTTTATTAGATTTAATCCAGGATTCCGGCAGTGGCGTTCTCGGCTACTTCTGGAAAGGCGGTAAAATCCCGGCGAGACCACAATGGCATTACGCACCGGGGCCGCCGTTTTCTATCCACGATATTGACGTCGGCGATATAAACGGCGACGGCTGGCCCGACGTGGCGGTTGCGTGTACTACCTCGAGCGGCTACCCCTACGGCGCTACTAATAAGGTCTTCCTGAACAAGGTTAATATCGGCATCGACGTCAAGGGATTCGCCGCCACTCCCTGCGACCGGGGCGTCGCCCTGCGCTGGGAAGTGGGCGAGGCCTTCGCCGGTTTCAACCTCTTCCGGGAGGTCGGGGGCGTCCCGACGACCTCCGAACCGGCGAAGATTAACGCCGAACTTATAACCGGCGAGTCTCCCTACCGCTATCTCGACGAGGTTGTCGATGCCGGCAACACGTACCACTACTGGTTGGAGGTAGTCCCCCTCGCCGGCGCGGCGGAGCGGCACGGCCCGGTAGAATGCACGGCGGGCGTCAAGGCCGCGTTCGCCCTCTCCCAGAACTACCCCAACCCGGCGCGCGATAATACGACTGTGGCGTTTTCGGTCCCGACGGCGGGCGAGGCCACGGTAACGATATACGACATATCGGGCCGCAAAGTCGCCGTACCTTTCGCCGGGGTCGCCAAGGCCGGCGACAACGAGGTAAGCGTGGACGTCTCGACGCTGGCGCCGGGCGTGTACACGTACCGGCTGGAGGCCGGCGGGAATACGGCGGCCCGTAAGCTGGTCGTCGTCGAGTAATATAACAATTATACTATAATGCACGATAACCCCCGGCCTTCGGGCCGGGGTTTTCCATTGCCCGGTCCTACCAGTAATGTTAGTATTCGGCGAACAAATGGAGGAGGTAAAAAATGGGGAAGCTAGTCGTGTTAATGGTAGCGGCCATCATTCTGGCCGTGCCGGTTGGCGTCGGGGGCGTATGGGTTTACGAAGGACAATGGGGTTCGTCGGGGAGCGGTAACGGCCAATTCGATTGGCCCGCTGCTATAGCCGTGGGCCCGGACGGCAGGGTGTTCGTTACCGACGGGCGCAACTGCCGCGTTCAATATTTCTCGCCGGCCGGTAGTTTTCGCGGTAAATGGGGCCGCGAGGGGTCAGGGAATGGTTTGTTCGAAGCGCCCACCGGGATCGCGGTAGGCCCCGGGTACCGGGTGTACGTCGTCGACGGCTACAGTAATCGTATCCAGTATTTTACGTCGACAGGGTCGTTTCTGGGGAAATGGGGCTCGTACGGGACGGGCGACGGAGAATTCGATTCGCCTTTCGGGTGCGGGTGCGCCGCGAACGGCGACTTTTACGTCGCGGACCAAGACAACGATCGTATCCAGTACTTCACGTCCTCGGGGTCTTTTCTCGGCAAATGGGGTACGACCGGCCCGCTGAACGGCCAATTCGATTATTGCTCGGCCCTGACGTTCAACCGACCCGGGAACGTTTACGTTACCGATTATTTCAACGACCGGGTACAGCGCTTTTCGCCGACCGGGTCTTTTCTGGGGAAATTCGGCGGATATGGCAACGGGAACGGTTTCTTTCGCGGCCCCCACGGCCCAGCCTTATCACCCGGCGATAATCGCATCTACGTGACGGACATAAATAATCACCGGATACAATACTTTACGCCGGCCGGCGAGTACGTCGGGAAATTCGGTGAACGGGGAAGCGGAGACGGCCAGTTCGAGGATCCCATGGCCGTCGCGTTTTCGCCCACCGGCGCTCGCTTATACGTCGTCGATCGCGGGAATAACCGCATACAGTATTTCCGTTGGTCCGGTCCGGCGGTGGAGCCGGCGTCCCTGGGTCGGGTAAAGGCGATTTTCCGGTAGTAGAAAATACCGGGTGACGTGGGGGTGTCCCGGCGCGGCCGGGGTATCGGCGTGAGGAAGCTGAATATATACCTGCGGGTAATGTTGTTGTCGCTCGTCGTTCTCGGCGTCGCGATTATCGTGATGCCGGGTGAAGGGGTGGCCCGTGGGGTTACTATATCCGGTGCCCTGGCGACGGCCTCGGCGGTGGCGGCGTTTTTCGTGATCCGGGCGTTCCGGGCCTCGCGACGGCAACCGGCCCTCCGCTTGACGTGGGTTCTATTTTCGCTCGGCGCGCTCGGATGGTTCGCCGGCGCCGTTTACACTTTTTACAACGTAGCCTTGCGGGCCGCGGCGATGCCGTATCCTTCGTTCTCGGATTGGTCGTGGGGCGTGGGCGCGGCTTTCGTTATAGCGGCGCTCGCGGTGAAGGTGGTGCGACGCCCATCACGCGTCTCCGGCCAGGCTCTGGCCGGCGCGTTGGCTACCGCGGGTTTGGCCTTACTACTCGCGGTCCATTTCGTAATAATCCCGGCTCTACGGAACCCCGGCCTTACGCCGGGTGACCGCGTGGCCGACGTCTTTTTGGCCACGGCCAACTTTGCGTTGGGGGCGCTCGCGCTCATCGTCATAGCGCTCTACGGCGGCCGTGGTATGGGTAGGCCCTGGGCCCAGCTGGCGCTGGGCCTCATCTTCTACGCCGCCGGCAACGCCATCCACTGGCACCTCACCGAGGCCGGCCTCTACGGGCCGGCGGGCAACGTCGTAACGGCGCTTTTCTGGGCCGCGGCATATCTGACGGTAGGTCTTGGGGCCTTTTACCGTCGTCTCGTTCTGCGCGGCGAAATAACGTTCCCCGCGGCCGAAATGGATGGGGAAACTCGCGGCGGTTAACCCAAAAAAACCTTGACGCGGAATCGCCGTTCCGATAAAATCCTGCTTTATCCCGCCGTAAAGAATATAATGGTTAAAGGTGTCCGTCCCGGCATAGGTGTATACACGATCCCCGAACTCGTCGAGCGGGCGCGACGGGAGTTCGGCCAGTACGTCTTCGCCCGCAAGCGTCAGCCGAACGGCGAGTACTCCACCACCACCTACGAGCAGTTATACGAGGACGTCGTCCGTTTGGGGACGGCGCTTTCGCTTTTAGGGGTAGGCCCCGGGACACGCGTGGCCGTTATCGGCGAGAACCGCTACGAGTGGGCGGTGGCGTATTTGGCGGTACTTTCGGGCGGAGCGGTTTGCGTCCCCCTCGACCCGCAGTTGAAGGAAAAAGAGCTCGGCGGGATAATGGAGAAGGCCGGCGTCGAGGTCGTCGTGTCGGCGCCGTCGGCCCTCGCGACCGTCAAGCCTCTTCGCGAGGTGTTGGCCCGCGTGCGAGGAATTATCTCGATGGGGGAGGGGGAGGAGGGGCCGGCGCCGGTCAGGGGCTGGGCGGCTACGCTCGCCGCGGGTGAGGGCGAAAAGGCGCGCGCGGGTTTCCTCGAGCGGGAAGTGGAACTCGACGACTTGGCGGTACTCCTATTTACAAGTGGGACGACCGGAACGTCGAAGGCCGCGATGTTGTCCCACCGTAACCTGGGCGCGAACGTGCATCAGGTGTACCAGGCGTTGCCGTTCGACGAGCGCGACGTGTTCCTCTCGCTTTTGCCGCTCCACCATACCTTCGAGGCGACGGCCGGGATGCTAATTCCGATATCCGGGGGCTCCTCCATCACCTACGCGCGATCTTTCAAGTCCAAGGAGATAGTCGAGGATTTGCGGGGCGCCGGCGTGACGATGATGTGCGGCGTCCCTTTACTTTACGAAAAGATGCTCGGCGGGTTGCGCCGGGCGATAAACGACGCGCCGCCCCTTACCCGGGCGCTCTTCCACACGATGATGGCCGTCACGCGGGCGGCACACGTCCTCACGGGCGCTAATTTCGGAAAACTTTTCTTCGCCGGCCTGAGGAAGAAGGCGGGCCTCGAGACCATTCGGATGTTTATATCGGGAGCGGCCCCGCTCAAGGCGGAGGTCGCCCGGACTTTTTATTATCTCGGCCTGAACCTCCTGCCCGGTTACGGCTTGACCGAAACGTCCCCCGTCGTTTCCGTGAACCCGCTCGACCGGATCAAGTTCGCATCGAGCGGCGTTATCATCCCCGGCGTCGAGGTCCGCATATCGAACCCGGACGCCGAGGGAGTGGGCGAGGTCGCGGTCGCCGGCGACAATATAATGGTGGGTTATTACGAAGACCCGGCTTTAACGCAGAGTGTCCTGCGCGACGGGTGGCTATATACCGGGGACGCCGGCTGGCTGGATCGCGAGGGATACATATATATTACAGGACGTATTAAGAACGTCATCGTGACGGCGGCCGGGAAGAACGTTTACCCGGAAGAGATAGAGGCGGAGTTGGCCGCGTCGCCCGTCGTGGCGGAGGTCGCGGTCATGCCGATGTCCGACCCGTCGACCGGCCGCGAGACCGTCGGCGCGGTGGTCTTCCCGGACTACGAATACCTAGAGGGCGAAGCCGCGCGGGCCGGGGAACCGTTTGACGACGCGTTCGCGGAACGTCAGGTCCGGGACGCCGTCGGGGCGTGCAGCCAAACACTAGCCGATTATAAAAGAGTGAAGATAATAAAAATCCGAAAAGAGGAGTTCCCGAAAACGACGACGAGAAAGATAAAGCGCTACCTTTTCCGGGACGGCGAGCAAATCCGGGAATCGTAAGAAATAGGCCCCGGTAGAGCCGAAAAAGCTTGACACGGCCGGCCTGATAATGTATATTGGTATTAGGAACTATTATCATTATCGGGCGGGAAGGCATAGTTCAATAAAGTAATGGAATTCGGAGGTCGAAATGCCGTACGACAAAGAGACTATCGGTGAATTCTTAAATACTTTGGCGAGTTCGGAACCCGTCCCCGGGGGCGGCAGCGTCGCGGCGTTGGCCGGGGCGTTGGGGGTTTCTCTTTTTATTATGGTCGGCGAGATAACTATGAGGAAAAAGAAACCGGAGGATAAAACGCCGATCGAAGAGGCGCTGGCAAAGCTGCGGCCCGTCCAACAACGTTTTACGGAATTAATAGACGAGGACGCGGCGGCTTTTGATAAAGTTATGGCCGCGTTTAAAATGCCGAAGGAGGAAGAAGCCGAGAAAGAAGCACGGAAGGCGGCGATTGAAGAAGCGACGATAGGGGCAGCGGAGGTGCCGCTCGAAACGGCACGGAAAGCGTTGGAAGCGTACGCGGCCGGCGCCGCTCTGGCCGAGTTTGGTTCCAAAAGCGCGATATCCGACGTCGCGTGCGGCGCGTTATGCCTCGAGGCCGCGGCTCGGGCCGCCGGTTACAATATACAAATAAACCTCGGGGGGATCGAGGACGACGGCGCCCGAGGGCGGTTCGAGGACGGTTTGGCCGAAATAACGTCGCGGCTCGTCGAATTGGCGGCGATAAAAGAGAAGGCTGAAAAGCGGCTCGCTTAACGGCGTAGGAGTAGAGCGGCGTAAGGCGAGAGCCGTTTAAAGATATATAGTGGAATTAATAAAGGGTATAGATTTCCAAGGAGCTGAAAAACGATAGCAAAGGGGATGACACGATGAAAGAACGGAGCCGGGTGATGCCCGGGGGGCCGTAAAGAGGCGGGTCCGACCGGGCGAAGAAGAGATGGACGTCACTAAAAATACCTTGACACGGATATATCGCTATGGTAGCGTGGAATGCGTTTAAGAGAGGATAATAACCCAAAAAAACCTTAGGCCAAATACGGGTTCTAAGAAAGGGATGATAGTATGAGAAAGACGATTCTACTGTTCGCTGTCGCGGCCGTGGTCGTAGGTGCCGTCGGCGCCAGTGACCTTAAAGTCGTCGACCGTGAAGACACGGTAATATACAAGGTAAATACCGCGGTCGAAAGGGGCGAGTTGGATCCCGATATGGCGTTGGCCTATCGGTACCTCGGCCTTTCGCTCGTCGGTGTAGAGAGTATACCCGAACGGTACCGGTCCGACTACTACGCGCCGGAACCCGTAAGCGGTACTCACGTATGGCTCGAACTCCAAGGCCGCTGGGATAGCATGAAGCCCGAAGCGAAGCGTGTCATAATCGACGCTTACGGCGCCGATCCCTTCGAGCCGGCTCAGATGGACGGCGGTACCGTTTACCGTAGCCTCAACTCCGCGTTCGGTATCTATTCGAACTACGAAGGGTTCGAGGTTTACACGTACGATTCTCAGCCCAAGGATGGCGGGACTAACTTCCGCGTCCACTGGGTGGAGAAAGGCGTGCACGCCATCGACGATACGAGCGACCTCAACAACAACGGCGTACCCGACATGGTCGAAAATTACGCGTACGACGCCGAATACGCCTGGAAGGTGTACGCCGACCATCAGTGGTTCTACGACCCGTACGAGCAGATTATGCCGCTTCGGGATTACTATCCCGACTTGGATTATCCGCCGGACGAAGAGTATGACTACGGCGGAAACGACCGTTGGGATATGTACCTGGGGCGTTTCAACGGCAACGTTCTCGGGATGACGACGAACGACCCGTACGATTTCCCGACAACCTACCGCAACGACCGGACGCCGTACTTCATGGAACGCAACCACTACGACGGTCCTACGGGTACTTATCCGGAACGCGTTACGGTGTCTCACGAGTTGAACCACGGCGTCCAGTACATGTATGACGCCATCGAGTCCAGCCCGAGCGCGACGCCCCGGTGGTATTTTGAATGTACCGCCGTTTGGGCCCAGAACGAAGTTTTCCCGGGTGAGGACCAAGCCATCGGTCGTGCCGCCGGTTACCTCGGCCACCCGTACGTCTCTCTGGACGGCACCGACGACGGCGGTTACGAGACCGTTGCCTGGAACTTCTTCCTGAACGATCGGGCGGTCCGTTACTGGAAACTGCCGGATTGGCAACCGCTGGAAGACAAATGGGAAGGGGCCATGGTTCGTAACGTGTGGCGCGCCCTTTCCAACGGCGATGAGTGGTACACCAACGACCCGTCGGTCAACCGTGAAAGCAAGGAAGCGGCCGGGTATCTTACCGAGCTGCACGACCTTAAGAACGATTACCTCAACGGCCGGGCCTTCGCCGAAACGTACGAGGAATTCACGGCCTGGAACTGGTTCACCGGAGTACGGGATGACGGCAACCACTACCGGTATGGTGCTCGGCTTGCGGAAGTGGGCCTCTCGAATACGTGGGGAACCGGCGAATACCCCATCGTCAATTTCGTTCCGGGCGAAAGTTACTACATGAACCATTGCGGCGCCGGATACTTCCTCTTCAACGATCCTCCGACCTGGAACCACTTGATAATACATTTCGAAGGCGACGAGAGCAACGAGGCTGATAGTAAAGACTGGGGCGGCGCGGTAGCCGTTACCACGAACGGGACGACCTGGACCGACCTCAACGGCAACGCCGGTTGCATGACGCGGATGTTCACCCCTGAAGACACGGGTATCGTCCGGATAAACAACCCCGGCCAGTACGACGCCATAGTCGCGGTCTTCTCCTGTACCGCCACCGTCGGAACCTCGTTACCGTTCCAGTACTCCTTCGAATCGACGAGCGACAACACCGCCCCTCGCGTAGCCGGTAGCGTGGCCATCCTTCAGGCGAACCCCGATTACCTCGAGTTGCTGGTGGGCTCGGACGAAGAGCTATACGGCAAACCCGAAATCGAAGTCTGGTTCGATTCGACGAGCGGCGAAGACCGGGCGGAACTCGTTCCTTTAACCGCTTCGCCGAGCGGCCAAAGCTTCAACGGAACGTTTATCCTCGATATCGGCGAAACCGGTTCGGGGATGATGAAATGGAACGCCGCTGATAAGGGTGGCAACCTCGCGTCCGGCGAAAAGAACTTCAGCGCCGGCTTCCTCGCGGCGGGCGGCGGCGTTATCGGTGACGACGACGCCTCGCTCAAACTACCGGCCGGAACCGTAGGTCGGGCGACGCTCTTCCTTGTCACGCCACAGGGAGAAAGAAACAGCGGTGCTTCTCTGGCCGCTACAGCGTCCATTAACAACGGCGTTGCGGTCGAAACCCTCGGCCCCGCGTACGACATGTCGCCGAGCTGGGCGCGTCTGGCGAAACCCGCCGAAGTAACGCTGTCCTACGACGGCCTCGATGTACGGCGCGAAGACTACCTCTCGGTCTACCGTTGGAACGGTACCGGTTGGGAAGACCTGGGCGGCACCATCGACCGGCGGGCCCGCCGCGTAGTGGCGGCCACCGATCGTTTGGGCAAGTTCGTGCTGGGCTACGGCGCGAAAAAGGGCTCGACGCCGCCTTCGGGTAAACCGACGGTGTTCAGCCTGCATCAGAACTATCCTAACCCGGCGGATACCGAAACCGTATTCGCCTACAGCTTGCCGACCAACTCCCACGTGGAATTGGTGGTTTACGACCTGAGTGGACGCCGCGTCGCGACGGTGGTTGACGCTCCGCGCGGTGCCGGCGCCAACAACGAAGCTTACGCGCTCAAGGACGACTCCGGCCGGCCGTTGCCGGCGGGCGTTTACCTCTATCGCCTGACGGCAGGCGACAGCAGCGCGACCCGTAAACTCGTAGTGGGGTCCCGCTAAAACGCCGCGGGTACCGTTAACCTTAGGAGGCTAGGTAGATGCTTAAGAAGATAACGCTCTTGGTTGCGGCCGCGGCTCTCGTCCTCGTTCTGATGGGATGTGAAGAGGACGACGATTTTACCGCGATGTCGCAGGCCGAGTGGACAACGGAAGGCTGGAAAGCCTGGGAAGCAGGGGATTACGATGGGGCGATAACCCTCTTCGGGAACGCCCTTAAAGTAGACCCCTATTACGCCGAAGCGCAATGCGGCTTAGGTTGGACTTACCTGCGGATGCAGAATATATCCGTGGCCATCGAGACGCTCGAAAGCGCGGTGTTGGTTAGCGAGCAGGTCGGTACCGAGCTCAAAGTACGCCAGTCTATATACATGGGCGTCGCCACGGCCTACCAGGCCAACGACGACTATGACGTATCGGCCGAACGCGCCCTGTTCATGATTAACAATTTACAGGGCCAAAACTTCACGTTCATCGGCGACTCGAGAGTGACCGGCTACGACGTATACATCCTGCTGGCGCTCAATTATTACGGCATGGGCAACGCCAACCGCTGCGTCTGGGCGGTTAATAAAATGCGCGGCATGATCGGTGAATCTCAGAATTACGAATTCACTGATTGGCGCGCCATGACGGCCGAAATCGAAAGACTAATAGGCCGGGACCCGTCCGTCTAAAACTGTAAAAAGCGAAATACACCGGGGGGCCGGGTTTTCCGGCCCCCTTTTAACGTCTCGACGGCCGGGTACTCCCATGGGGTCCAACGACCGTATCCTCATAATAGATAATTCCGACCACCGACAGGCCGGCGGATGGTTCGCCGCTGAGGTAGAGAAGCTGGCCCCGGTCGACGTGGTCAGGCGC
This sequence comes from Candidatus Zixiibacteriota bacterium, assembly GCA_050117845.1. Taxonomy (GTDB): domain Bacteria; phylum RBG-13-66-14; class B26-G2; order WVWN01; family WVWN01; genus WVWN01. The sequence goes on along the minus strand of JASFLY010000007.1, from coordinate 68,024 downwards.
GAGGACCTTGTGCCGGACGGCTCGAAGCCGGCCGGCGTTATCATTTCCGGTTCCGAGCGTTCCGTATTCGAGGACCCGCCTTGGCTCCGCCAAGAAATCGTATTCATCCGGGACGCGATACAACGCCGCGTACCGCTCTTCGGGGTGTGCTTCGGCCATCAATTGATATTCCGCGCGTTATACGGCAAGGACGTACTGACGCGACGGCCCGAACCGGAAGTTGGATGGCCGCCGGTGGAACTAGTCCCGGACCCGATATTCGAGGGGGCAGGCCGGACGATCCGGCCGTATAACTTCCACTTCGACGAGGTGCCCGAGCTCCCCGACGGATGGGAACTCCTCGCTTCTTCGGATGCCTGTCGTATCCACGCGGCCCGTAACCGCGAGTTCGGCGTCGTTACCTGTCAATTCCACCCGGAGGTCACGCCGGCCGACGCCGCGGCGAGCATAACGCGTTGGGAACGGAGCTTGGCGGATTACGGATCGGACGCGGCGTCGATAACGGCGCCCGGCTGTTGGGGCGAGCGGCATTACCCGGAGATAATCCAAAACTTCGTCCGTACCTGCGGTTGCGGTGGCGGGCCGAAATAACTTGACGCGCTCCGTTACGCCTAGTAAAATTTAACGGGAACGTTTAACAAGGAGCGGACGAAAATGAAGAAATATTTTTTTACGGCTGGCGTTATCGGCGCTTTCCTAATCGGCTATTTCTTAGGTTGTGGCGACGAGATGCTAGAGGGCGCGGACGGCGTCCAACGCACGGTGTACGAAGTGTCCGAAGCCAATCTCACCGGAAACGGGGGATATATTAGTATCCCGGACCTGCACGTCGGCGAAGCCGGGAGCGGCGGCAACGATATGGCGATGGTTATCGTCTACGGAAGCGGCCGGGGCGGCAACAATGAATGGAAAATGCTATTCAGTACGATATTATCGGAAGGGCGCGTTTGGGTCGACTCGGGAGAGTACGAGTCTTTTTACTATCGCGCCGTCGTAATACATTAAACGGACCCGTAACCGCCGGCGCCGGCGATACCGACAAAGGAAGGTAAGAAATGAAACGACTCGGCCTAGCATTAGTAATATTAGCGGGGATTCCGTCGCTTACTATGGCGGCTTGGCCTTGCGCCCTCGAGGACACCACGACCTATAAGCTGAGAGCCGCGGAACAGGCGGGCGAAATCAGCGCCGACGAAGCTTTAATGTATCGCTACATGGCGCTTTACGCCGCAACGGAGAACTACGTCCCGGATACGTATCGCGGCGAGTGGTATTCGGCCGAGCATTGGGCGTGCGGTACGCCGGTCGTAACGGAGCTGCGGGAGCGGTGGCCCTACATGGACCCCGCCGTAAAAGCGAAGCTGTGCGAGTTCTGCGGCTTCGAGGACGCGGGTATGGACGGCTTCCAGGTGAAGCGCCGTACGTCGTGGGGCGACTCGAGTTACGGCGGGGTTCCAATCCACACGTACGACACGCCGGAAGGGAACTATAAAGTCCATTACGTCCTTTCCGGGTCCAACGCCCTGGAAGACCCCTCCGATAGCAATAACAACGGCATCCCGGATTGCGTGGAGTGGATAGGGGCCGATCTCGAGAAAGCGTTCGCCCAGTACGTCGCGGACGGGTGGTATTACCACCCCGACCCGGAGGACCAGCAATACTTCCCGCTCCGGGACCGGTATGAGGAGCTCGATTGGCCCGCGGAAGGCAACGATTACGGCGGCGACGACCGCTGGGATGCTTACCTCGGCAAATTGAGCGGCGGCGTGGGCGGCGTGGCGTACTCCGACATGCCCTTCCCGTATACCACGCGGCAAGACTATTCCGGCTACATGAATCTGCGGAACGTGTACGTCAAAGGCGAGGGCGGCTCGTTCGGCGAACCCGTGATTTCGTCCCACGAGTTCATGCACGTTACGCAATTCATGTACGACGTCACCACGCCGAGTTGGTATCTGGAAGCGTCGGCGATGTGGGCCGAGGATACGGTATACCCCAACGCCGGGGACCCGCGCGGCCGTATGAACTCCTACCTGGGGAACACGTTGCGTTCGATAGACGGTACGGACGACGGCGGATACATAGCCTGTATTATCAACTTCTTCTTCGAGGACTGGTGTTGGCGCGTATGGACTCCCCCCGAGTGGCTCGAGGTCGAAGGCGATCTTATGCCGCGGGAAGTCTGGCGTGCTTTGTGTAAGGGTGACCAGTGGTATACGAACGACCCGTTGGTCGATAGGTCGCCGTGGGACGCTATCGACTACATCATCCGCTACTATCACGTGGGCCGGAGTTATATACCCGGCCGGGCTTATACCGAGGAATTCGAGACCTGGAACACCTGGAACTGGTTCACCGACAGCCGTGACGACCGGCAGCATTACCGTTGGGAGTACGGCCCCGTGGGTCTGCAGAACCAGTGGGGGTCCGGCGAATATCCCATCGTCAACTACGAGCCGTCGGAATCTTATTATATGAACCACCTAGGTCACGGTTTCTATTACTTCACCGGTTTGCCCTCCTGGCCGGCGGCCGTCTTCTCGTTCGAGGGCGCCCCGGAGAACATGAAAGAATCGAAGGACTGGGGCGGCATCGTAATGGCGTCGAAGAACGGGACCACGTGGACCGACCTGAACGGCACCGCGGGCGTCGGAACATCCATGTGCTCGCCCGCCGACAGGGGTATCGTACAGGTGCGCAACCCCGGCCAATACGACGCCATCGTGATGATTATCAACAACGTGGCGACGCAGGGTTCCGAGCTGCCCTTCAGTTATTCGGTAACGATGACCGACGATACGGATCCTCCCGCGGTCAGTTTAGCCGTGGTGAGACCCCAGGGCAACCCCGATTACATCGAACTTCTCCTGGGGGCGGACGAGGACCTCTTCGGCGCCCCCGAGGCTGGAGCCTATTTCACGCCGAACCGGGGTGAGGAACGCGCGGCCGCCGTGGAATTCAGCGGGGACGGTATGAGTTTCATCGGGTCGCTGGTTCTCGAGCCCGGCGAAAATGGTACCGGCCGCTTCGAGTGGCGGGCCGCTGACACGTCCGGTAACATAAAGTCCGGCGTTAAAAACTTCAGCGCCGGCTTCCTCGCGGCGGGGGGCGGTACCGTGGGCGACCGCGAAGCGGCGCTTAAACTCCCGGCCGGCGCGGTACGCGAACCCGTAATGTTCTCTATCTTCCCCGGCGTGGAACGTAACGCCCCCGCGAACGCGGCCGTCCTGGTCGCCTCGGGGAAAGAGTCGACCGAGACCCTAGGGCCGGCGTACGATATCGGTCCGTCGTGGGCGCCGTTGACCAAACCGGTTCAGGTGACGCTTTCCTACGACGGCCTCGCCGTCGGGCGGGAGGAGTGCCTCTCCGTGTTCCGCTGGACCGGTTCGGCGTGGGAAGACCTGGGCGGCGTTATCGACAAACGCGGCCGGCGGGTTACGGCGGCCGCCGACCGACTCGGGCGATTCGTACTGGGCTACGGCGCCGAGAAGGGTTCGACGCCGCCTTCCGGGAAACCCCTCGCGTTCCACCTTTACCAGAGTTTCCCGAATCCGGCCCGGCACGAAACGGTGATAAGCTACACCTTGCCCGGCGCTACCGGCGTGGAGTTGGCGGTATACGACCTGACCGGCCGCCGCGTATCCACGGTGGTCGAGGGGCCACGTAACGCGGGCGTACATGAGGAACACGTAGCCCTTACGGACGATGCGGGACGGCCTTTGCCGGCGGGCGTTTACCTTTACCGTCTGACGGCCGGCAGCGATGCTGCGACGCGCAAGTTCGTCATAGCCGATTAGCCTTAATAAAAGCGCATTAAAAAGCCCCGCCGCGGAGCGGGGCTTTTTTCGTCGTGGCGCCGATTTTGGGTTGACTCCGCCGCCGGTCTATCGTATAGTATTCCGAGCGTCGGGTCCCCGGGCCCGGCGGGAAAATAAAATAACGGTTCGGGGTGCATGGAAGGCGGTGAAAAACCGCCGCGGCCCCGCCACTGTAAGCGGCTACGAAAGTCGGCAACAGCGCCACTGGGAAACCGGGAAGGCGCCGATGAGTAGGATGACCCGCAAGTCAGGATACTTCTCTCCGAACCGCTTGTCTCCGGCGATTGCCGGATAACTCTCTACGACGGGTAGGGCGACAAGGCGAGGACTACTTTCGCACCGGCCGTCGGGCCGGTTTTTTTTATGCCTAATATTAATAAATGCGTTATATCCGTCCTGGCGGCGGCGCTAATTGCGGCGTCTTGCGGCAAGCCGGCTCCCCGGCCCGTCGTCGCCGACGGCCGGCCTTTCACCGACGACCTGGGCCGCACGGTCGTCGTTCCCGCCGAGCCCCGGCGCATCGTCTGCACGTCGCCGGAGATAACGGAAATCCTATTCGCCGTCGGGGCGGGGGACCTCGTCGTCGGCGTCGTGCGCGGCTGCGATTGGCCGCCGGCCACGGCGGAACTCCCCACCGTGGGCGATTTCTCCACCGTCTCGGTGGAGCGCGTCGTCGCGCTCGATCCCGACCTTATAATCACGACCGGCCACGAGCAGGAGCGGATGATAGAACAGCTGGAGCCGTTGGGCGTTCCTGTCGTGGCGTTCATGGCGCCGGGTATAGACGGCGTGAGGCGGAATATCCTGGCGGTCGGCGGGATAGTTGGTCATGACGAAGAGGCGGCCGTGGCCGCCGCGGCGTTCGAGGCCGAACTGGAAAAAGTGAGATCCGCCGTCGCGGCGGTTCCCGAAGCCGAGAGGCCCCGCGTCTACCTCGAGATATGCCCCGAACCTCTTATGACGGTGTCGGAGGGGTCCTACGTGCATGAGGCGATCGAACTCGCCGGCGGCGTTAACGTCGGGACCGGCCTCCCGCGGCCCTATTCCCGCATCGAACCGGAGGCCGTAATAGCCCGGAACCCGGAGGTCATCTTGTTGTGCCACGGCGCGGCGGCGGCGGCCGTCGCCGGCCGCACCGGGTGGGGCGGCGTGGCGGCGGTGCGAAGCGGCCGGATCTACGAGGCCAATCCGGACCTGGTCCTGCGGGCGGGCCCCCGCCTCGCTAAAGGCGTCGCCTCCCTTCACGAGTTTTTCTACGGCGACGCGCCGGGGGCGGGAGGGACGCCGTGAACCGGAAGGCGGCGACGTTCGCCGTATTGGCGTTAACGTTGATCGGCGTGGCGGCGGCGGCGGCCCTGCTCGGGCCGGGCCTCTCGCCCGGGGCGTCGGCGCGGGCGGTGGGGGAACTAGTCACGGGCGGCGTCGTGAGTCGTGACGCGTACGCCGTGGTAATCGTGCGTTTAACGCGGTTGGGGGCGGCGCTCTGCGTGGGGGTCGCGCTGGCTACGGCCGGCACGGCTTTGCAGGCCGTTCTGCGCAACCCGTTGGCCGACCCCTATATCCTCGGTATCGCCGCCGGGGGCGGCCTGGGGGCCGCGGTCGCGACGGTGTTGGGGCTCGGCTCCGGCGCCGCGGCTTTCTCCGCGCTCAACGTCCTGGCCTTCCTTGGGGCCCTAGCGGCCGTCGGCACCGGCTTCATGGTGGCCCGGGCGGCGGGGATCCTCTCCGTCCACGCGCTGCTCCTCGCGGGCGTCGTCGTCGGCGCATTCTTTACGGCGCTCATACTTTTGATGTTGGCTATAGTCCCGGCCCGCGACCAGCACGCCGTTTTCCTGTGGCTCATGGGCGACCTGGCGAGCCCGGACATAACGCCGTTCAAGGTGGCGTGCACGGCGGGCGTTACCGGCGTCGTCGCTATTCTTCTCATGGTATTGGCCCGTCCCCTGGACCTCATCGCGCTCGGCGAGGAGAGCGCCTTCCACCTCGGCCTCTCCGTCGAGAAATTCAAGATAGCGATTATCCTCTGCGCGTCGCTAGCGACGGCCTCGGTGGTGGCGCTGGCCGGGCCCATCGGTTTCGTCGGCATAGTCGTACCCCACGCCCTGCGCCGGATAATCGGGCCACGCCACCTAACGCTTCTCGTGGCGGCGGCGCTGGGCGGCGCGGCCCTCGTGGCCGCGGGCGACACACTCGTCCGGACGACGGCCGATTATTTCCATATTCCCATCGTGCCGGTGGGCGTTTTCACCGCCCTCATAGGCGCGCCGTATTTCCTGGCGATTTTGCGAAAGAAGGGTTACTAGCGTGGCCGGCCGAATGGTAGAGGGCCTCGGCCTCCATTACTCGTGGCCGACGGGGCCGGCGATAGAAGGCGTCGACTTCGCCGTGGAGGCTGGGGAGATGGTGGCCGTCGTGGGGCCCAACGGCGCCGGGAAGAGTACGCTCCTGCGTCTGCTTTCGGGTTACTTGAACGCCGACCGGGGCGATGTGCTGCTCGCCGGCAGGGATATCAAGACGTACGGCCGCCGCGATGTCGCCCGCCTCGTGTCCTTCGTACCGCAATACAGCGAGGTGAACCTGCCATATCGCGTTCGCGAACTCACGATGCTGGCGCGCTACGCCTATCTCGGGCCGTTCCGGCCCCCCGGCCCGGAAGACCGGGCGATCGCGTCCCGGGCGATGGAACTTACGGGCGTCGCGGCCCTCGCCGAGAGGCCGGTTAGCCAGTTGTCCGGCGGCGAGTTCCAGCGGGCGGTCCTGGCGCGAGCCCTCGCCCAGGGCGCGCCGACCGTTTTCCTGGACGAACCGACTGCCCACCTCGACATCTCCCACCAGGCTCAGATCTTCTCGTTGCTGGGGAGGCTGAACGCCCGAGAAGGCTTGACCGTCGTCGCGGTCCTGCACGACCTGAACGTGGCGGCCGCGTACTTCCCGCGGGTCGCTTTGATGGCGGCCCGACGCATCGTCGCGGACGGCCCCGCGGCCGAAGTCCTCCGAGCCGATACTTTATCCGAAATCTACGGTTGCCCGGTAAGGACGGCGGAAACCGCCGGGCGTACGTTTATTTACCCCGAAATCGAAGAACAAGTAAGGAGGAAGTAATGGTACGGACGATAATTATTTCCACATGTTTAAGCCTGGCGGCGGCCGTCGTTCCGGCACTGGCCTACGATACGCCGGAGGGGGACGTCGAGGTCTTCCCCGGCGACCCTATAGTCATTACGGCCATCGGCGAGCCGGCCCGGGAGTCCGAGGTGCCGTTCGGCATTCGGTCGATAACGAGCCGCGAACTCAATTTACTGGACGCGACGAATCTCGCCGAGGGATTGGTGCGTTCGGAGGGCATTTACTTGCGGGAATACGGCGGCGCCGGTTCCACCAAGACCGTCTCGACCCGCGGGTCGTACGCCAAACAAACGCTCTTCATGGTCGACGGGCAACCCGTAAATAACCACCAGGGCGGCGACGTCGATTTCAACGCGCTGTCGCTCGAGGACGTCGACCGCGTCGAGGTTATGAGCGGACCGTCTTCGGCGCTCTACGGCGCGAACGCTACCGCCGGCGTCGTGAACATCGTGACGCGCGGCGTACCCGAGAAACCGGGCGTCTCGTTCCGGGGTTCGTACGGCACGAACAGCGACGTTAATACGGAAGTGGCCGCCGGCCTCCCGTTGGGCAACTTCGGCCTCAACGTCGGCGGCAGCTACCGTACGAACGACGGCTTCACCGATAACGACGACTACGAGGGGAAGGGCGGCCACGTCAAGTTCTCCTCCAAGCTGGGCGATGACGCCACCCTCTGGTTGCGCGGCCAATATCACACGTCCGAAGTGGGCGTTCCCGGGTCCTTGTCTTATCCCACGCCGTTGGCCCGCCAGGAGGACGACTTTATGGTCGGGAACGTCGGCATCGACGCGTCGCCGAGCGATGCCTGGTCGACTACGGGCCGGGTTTATTATAAAACCCAGGAACGACATTATACCGACCCCGACCCGTATTTCCCGAGCGACGATACGCATACGAACGACGCCCTCGGCGCCCGGGGAGCGGCCTTCTACCAGCTCCTTGCGTGGAACCGGTTGGGGCTGGGCGGCGAGTTCGAGAGTGTAAAAACTGAAAGCACGTCCATCGGCGATCAGGACGGGTCGACCTGGGCCGTGTTCGCGCAGGAAGACCTCCGCTTCGGCGACCTGACGACGGTCGTTGGGGCCCGTTACGATTCTTCCAGTATCTTCGGCGGAACCGTGTCGCCGCGCGTGGGCGCCCGCTATAATTTCAACGAAGTCGTCAGCGCCCGGGCGTCGGCCGGCCGGAGTTTCCGGGCCCCGAGTTTCGACGAACTTTACTGGCCGGACACCGGCTTCGGCGGCGGCAATCCCGACCTCACGCCGGAATACTGCTGGACGTACGAGGCCGGCCCGACCTTCCGTCTCAACGACCGCTTCAAGGCCGAGTTTATTTATTTCTACTCCGACTACGAGGACCTCATTAGCGGATGGCCGCCGGAGAACGTGGACCGGAGCGTAGTCCAGGGAGTGGAGCTCGGCGTGGACGCGTCGCCGTTGGCTTCCCGCCCCACGTTCGACGTCGCCCTTTCCGGAACCTACCTCACGACCGAAGACCGCGACACCGGCGAGGAGCTTAACTATCGTCCCGAGTATTCGGGGTTCCTCGAGCTGCGGTACCGGCACGACTTCGGCGACGGCGCGTTCGCCCTGACGCCCTCGGTGTCCGGGTCGTTCGTCGGCCGCCAGCAGTACGACTACACCGACCCGGTTACATACCTTACGTCGAAACGTTGGCTGCCGGCCTATACGCTATTGGGAGCGCGGGTCGCGTTCAAGGTGTATTACCCCGAGATATTCGTCGCCGTGAAGAACCTGGCCGATGAGGAATACCAGACCATATACGATTACCCGATGCCCGGCCGGACCGTGAGCGCCGGCGTCGCCCTGGATTTCTAACGAAAACGTGTATCTCCTCCTTGTTAGCCGGCCTTCGGGCCGGCTTTTTTATGGTTTGTGCTGCGGTTCTGTTTTATGATGGGACACGATGTCGGAGCGTACGAAAAGCGCCCTATTGGCCGTCGTGGTCGTCGCGGCGGTCGTCGTATTCGTCGCCGTACAGGTCGTCGTCGACGTATCTGGCAATCCGACGGCGAGCCTGGCCCGCAAGGCCGGCCACCTGGCGCTATTCCTCGTATTTTGGCTCGGCGTGTACGGCGTCGGGAGGACGACGGCGGCGCTGCTCCTCGGCCGGAAGGCGTCGCCGCCGCCGGAACTCTCGGCGGCCCTGGGCGTCGTGGCCTTCGTTTATTTGGGCTTTATAATGTGCGCGGCGCACGCGGCTTACCCGTGGGTGGCGCGCGTATTCGTCGTCGCGGCGGCCGTGGGGACCGGATTCCTGTGGCGCCGGGAATGGGGCCGCGCCGCCGGCCGCGTGCGGCGGTGGCGGGAGGAAGTCGAACTCCCGACGGCCGCGTTGGCGCTCGGCGCGGGCGTTCTCGCTTTGCCGGTCGCGTTGACCGCGGCCCACCCGCCGACGTACGTCGACGCCCTCGTCTACCACCTCGCCGTGCCGAAGGCGTACGCCGCGGCCCACGGTTTCGTCTACCTGCCCTACAACGCCTTTTCCTCCATGCCGATGGGGGGCTCGCTTTTCTACGTATGGCCCTACCTCTGGGACGGCGTGATAACGGCGAACGCCTCTCACCTCGTCGTTACCGTTCTCGCCTTGGCGCTTACGTACCGGTTGGCCCGGCGGTGGCTGGACCAATTCTATTCCGCCCTCGCGGCCGTCCTGGTTATCCTGACGCCGGTGGCGTTCAAGGTTATGGGCGGCGGCCATAACGATCATTTCCTTATGTTGTTCGTCGTCGCCGCGCTCTACGTCTATTTCGACGCCGGGGCGCCGGGGGGAACGGCTCGCCGGCGGTCGTTTCTCGGCGCCGGTTTGCTGCTCGGCGCCGCCCTCGCGGTAAAGTACTCGGCGGTGGCGGCCCTCGGGGCCTTTATCCCCGTATTGGGATACGACTTATTAAAGAAGCGAATCCGGTGGGCGGAGGCCGCGGTCTTCCTCGTCGCCGCGGCGGCGCCCGTCGCCCCGTGGCTCGTTAAGGCGTACGTCGAACGGGGCAACCCGGTCTTCCCGCTGGCGTACGATTGGTTCCCGAATCGCGATTTCTCGGCGGAACAGGCGCGGCGGTTGGTCGAGTGGCAGAGTGACATGGGGCGGGGGAGAGGCGTTTGGGATTACCTCCTCCTCCCGTATCGAATCTCCGTCGCCGGGGGCTTCGACTACAAGGATTTCGCCGGCCGCTACTTGCCGTTCCTCCTGCCACTGGCGGCCTTGGCGGCGGCGTCGTTCCGGCGCGCCGGCCGGGTGGTCGCGTTCGCTTGGGTATATCTCGCGGCCTGGGCGCTGGGGCCGCAGCAGCTTCGCTTCCTCGACGGGGCGTTGCCGGCCTTCGCGGTGGCGGCGGCCGGGACGCTGGCGGCGGTCGACCGGGATTGGGCGACGTGGGGCCGTCGGGCCTGGCGCTTCGGCGTCTCGGCGTCGACCTTCGCCGTCGCCCTCCCTTTTCTTATAGCGCCGATTTTCTCGTCGATGCCGCGGCAGACGTATCTCACCGGCGTTATGGACGCCCCGGCCTTCTTGCGGGAATGGACGACGTTTTACCGGACGCAGGAGTACGCCAACGAGAACCTGCCGGCCGACGCCCGCGTGTTGTTGCTGTACTATAATGAAAACCTGTACCTCGAGCGGGAGGCCGTGTACGATTCCTTCCTCGAGGCGTCGGCGATAATGGCGGCGGCGGTCGAGGCCCCGGACGAGGCGGCCTTTCGCGAGACGGTCCGGCGTTGGGGCGTTACACACGTCCATCTAAACCTCTACGGAGAGAGCTGGATGGCCGGCCGTTACCCGGACGTGGCGCGGGAACGCATCCGGGCTTTCCTGTATCGTTACGGCGTGGTTATATACGAGGATAAGCACAACGTTTTGTTCGAGTTGGTAGATCCGGCGGCGTCATAACGGCGGGGGGCCGGGGCGCGCGGCGGCGCCCGCGCGAGGATCGTTTTCCGCGGGGCCGGCCTTCGGGCCGGTTTTTTTGTGGCGTCGGGCCGGTTTTAATTTTAATATGCTCGGCGATGTCCGGCGCGTTGAAAACCGTACTTACCGCTTTAATACTGCTCGCCGTCGCCGTGACGTTTACGGTTTTAAGCGTCACGGCCCAGCGGGAGGGTTTCAACCCCATAGGCCACGTCGCCGGGAAACTCTGGCACCTTTTTTTATTCCTGGTCTTCTGGTTCGCGGTCTACGGCTGCGGCCGGGGGGCGGAGCGCCTCTTGACGGGCCGGACGTCCTGGCCGCCGGAACTGGCACTGGGGCTCGGCGTCGTCGCGTCGGTATTGCTAGCGTTCGTGCTCTGCGCGGCGCACGCGGCGTACGGCGTGGTGGCCAAGGTAATCGTAATATTCGGTGCGGCCGCGACGGCGGCGTTGACGTGGCGGCGGCTGGCGGAGGTCCCCGCCCGGCTCAAGCGGGCCCTGGAGGAGCTAGAGTTGGGGTCGGCGGCGCTGTTGGCCGGGACGGCGCTTCTGGCGGCCTCGATCGCGCTGTCCGCCGCGGAACCCCCTTATTTCTGGGACGCGCTCACGTACCATCTGGCCGTGCCGCAGGCGTACGCGGAAGCCCATCGTTTCGTATATCTCGCCGACAACGTATATTCGTCGATGCCGTTCGGGGCGTCGCTTTTTTATTTGTGGCCCTATTTGTGGGACGGCGCGATAACGGCCAACGCCTCCCACCTCGTCGTTACGTTACTCGCGCTCGGCCTCACTTATCGGCTGGCGCGGGCGTGGGTGAGCCAATATTACGCCGTATTAGCCGCGGCCTTCGTGTTCCTGACGCCGACGGTGCTGACGGCCGCCGGCGGCGCCCAGGTCGACCACTTCTCGATGCTCTTCATTATAGCGGCGCTCTTCCTTTATCTTAATCCGGGGGTGGGGGAGGGCTCGTCGCCGAGGCGTCGGGCCGTCGCGGTCGGCTTGTTTCTGGGGGCTGCCCTCGCCGTCAAGTATTCGTCGTTCCCCGTTCTAATAGCCTTCATCCCGATTTGGGCGTACGACGTCGCGAGGAAGCGAACGAGGCCGGCCGAGGTAGCGATAATTATCGGGACGGCGGTGCTGCTCGTCGTGCCGTGGCTTATAAAGGCATACGTCGAGAGGGGCAACCCGGTCTTTCCCGCATTGTACGGCACGTTCGGCGGCCGGGATTTCAGCGCCGAGCAGGCGCGCCGCCTCTTCGAGTGGCAAGCGTCTATGGGCCGGGGCCGCGGGATCGCCGATTGGCTGCTCCTGCCGTATCGGGTGTCGTTCGAGGCCGGATACCCATACGAGGATTTCTGCGGCCTGCTCTTGCCGTTTGTGCTACCGCTGGCCGCGGTCGCCGTACCGGCGTTCCGGCGGGCGGGGCGCGTCGTCGCGTTCGCTTGGGTCTATTTCTTCGCGTGGGCGCTGGGGCCCCAGCAGTTGCGCTTTCTGGCGGGGGCCTTGCCGGCCTTCGGCATCGCCGCCGCGGGGGTGCTCGCCGCGGCGGAACCCGGCGGCCGCCTCCGCCTCGGCCGCTGGTGGCGGGCGATTATCGCGGTGGCGTTTTTGGCCGTGGCGTTTTCGTACAACGCCATGGGCATCTTCGATACACTACCGGGGCACAGCTATTTCTTCTGGATGGACGAGGAGGAATTCCTCTCCCGCCGCTGTCCTTTCTACAATGGCTACGATTACATGAACCGGGAATTACCGCCGGGCGCGCGCGTGCTACTCGTATTCGCGAATCAAACTTTGTATCTGGAACGCGACGCGACGTACGATTCGTTCCTGGAGGCGTCCGCGCCGCTCATCCTCGCGGAAGAGTCGGCCGACGGCGAGGCGCTTTACCGCTACGCCCGTGAGCGGGGCATAACCCACGTCTACGTTTATAAATTCTTCGAGGAGCGTTTCTGGCCGTATTATACGCCCCGGGCCAGGCACGTATTCTACGATTTCGTGCGGCGATACGGTTACACCGTATATGAGGATAAATTCGGCGACGTTTACGAACTCCTTCCGGCGACGGGGGGTGACTAAGGCTTCGACGTGCGCGACGTATTGAAGAAAGCGTTATACGCCGTCGGCGTGCTGGCGCTCGCGGCCGTGGCCGTCGCTCTCGGCGTCGCGGCGCGCGAGGGCGGCGTTAACCCCATGGGCGTCGTTGCCGGGAAGCTCGGCCACCTGGCGCTTTTCGTCGTCTTCTGGTTCGCCGTTTACGTAGTCGGCCGGGCCTGTTCCCGGTTCCTGCTCGACCGCGACGAAACTCCGCCGGAACTCGCCGCGGCGTTGGGCGTCGCCGCGATGGTCGTACTGGCCTTCGTTATGGGTGCGGCGCACGTAATTTCCGTTTGGCTGGCGCGGGGTTTTATCGTCGGGGCCGCGGCGGCCGGGGCGTATTTTTTCCGCCGGGACCTGGCCCGCGTCCCCGAGCGGGTCCAACGGTGGCTCGACGAACTTGAGGTGTCCACGGCGGGGCTGCTCGTCGTCGTCGGGGCGATCGCGCTTCCCCTGGCGCTTACGGCCGCCGTTCCACCTTACTACTGGGACTCGCTCACGTATCATCTGGCTGTCCCGAAGGCTTACGCCGACGCCGGCGGTTTCGTATATCTGCCGTACAACGTATACGCGTCGATGCCGATGGGCGGGTCGCTTTTTTACCTTTGGCCCTACCTTTGGGACGGCCTCATCACCGCCAAGGCGTCCCACCTGGTCGTAACCTTCCTCGCGGCGGCGCTGACGTACCGCTTGGCGCGAATCTGGTTGGGCCAGTTTTTCGCGGCGATGGCGGCGGCCATGGTCGTTTTGACGCCGCCGGTCGCGGCGGCGATGGCGGCGGCCCATAACGATCATTTCGTGATAATGTCTGCGGCCGGCGCGCTGTACGTATATTTCGCGCAGCACCCGGGAAGAGGCGGGGGGGAAGAAACCGGTCGAAGCTGGCTCGCGGTCGGTGTCCTCTTGGGCGCGGCGGTGGCCGTCAAGTACACGGCGTATGCGGTTTTCGCTGCCTTCATACCGGTATGGGCTTACGACGTTATACGGGGGCGCTTAAAAATCCGGTGGGTTTTAAAAGCGGCCGTCGTGGTTTTCGTCCTCGTACTGCCCTGGCTCGCCAAGGCGTACGTCGAGCGCGGCAATCCGACGTTCCCGCTGCTTTACGGTGTCTTCGGCGGCCGGGACTTCAGCGCGGAGCAGTCGGAGCGGTTGCTGGCGTGGCAGGGCGAGATGGGTTACGGCGATGCCGTGGGCGATTTTATCCTCTTGCCGTATCGCGTATCCGTCGCGGGGGATTCGGCGTATGAGCGTTTCGCCGGTATTTACCTGCCTTTCCTCTTGCCGTTGGCCGCGCTGGCGTTCGTGTTTTTCCGGCGAGGCGGCCGGGTGGCGGTGTATGCGTGGGTATACCTTATCGCCTGGTTCTTCGGGTCCCGCATATTACGTTTCCTGGGCGGGGCGTTGCCGGCCTTCTCCGTCGCGGCGGCGGGGTCGCTGGCCGCCGCGGACGGTTGGTGCGGGCGGTGGGGCCGCGGTTTCTCCCGCGGTTGGCGCGCCATCATCGTCGGCGGATTGGCCCTCGTCGCCGTATCGTATTTCCCGTTGCCGCTTTTGAGCTCGCTCGATACGTACGCGTATTTCCTGGGGGCGGAGCGCGAGGACTACCTCGCCGAACGCGTGGGCTTTATGCGGGCCCAATTGTTTATGAACAAGGAACTCCCGCCGGACGCGAAGGTGCTTTTGCTGTTCACGAACCATACCTTGTACCTGGAACGGGAGGCCGTATACGATTCGTTTCTGGAGGCGTCGGCTTTCCTGCTTGCGGCTGAGGACGCCCGAGACCCCCGGGAATTGTACGATCTAGCCCGGGGATGGGGCTGCACCCACGTTCACATATATCATTCATTCGAACCCAAGGTATGGGACCATTATGACCGTCACGCGCGAACCATGTTGTACGGTTTCCTGAAGCGCTACGGCCGCGTCCTGTATCGCGATGATATGAACGACGTATACGAATTGGTCGGGGACGATTTATGAGGAAATACCTATGGGCCGTTATCGTCATCGCGGTAGTCACGGCGTCGGTAGCTCTCAACGCCGCGGCGCCCCATATCTATCGGAATATGGTCGTGCCGCTCGGGATTAAGTTGTGGCACCTCGTGCTGTTCGCGGCGATGTGGCTGGCCACGTATTTCGCCGGCAGGGGGACGTTGCGGCTCGTCGGTTATCGCGCGGCCCTCCCGCCGGAGTTGGCCGCGGCCGCCGGCATCGTCGTATTCAGCCTGCTTTCCTTCGGCCTGGCGGCGGCGCACGCGGCGTACGGCGTCGTCGTCAAGGTTATAGTGGTAGGCGTCCTCGTCGCCGGTATTATCTCATGGGTCCGGCGGCCGCCCGAGTTCGCGACCCGCTTCCGGCGCTGGTTCGCCGAAATCGAACCGGGGCCGGCCGTCTGGGTATTCTTCGGCGGCGTCCTGGTCTTCCCTCTAGTCCTCGCCGCGGCCCAGCCGCCGCTTTACTGGGACGCCCTTACCTATCACCTGGCGGTTCCCTATAAATACGCGGTCGGCCACGCCTTCGTTTATCTGCCGTACAACACCTATTCGTCGATGCCGCTGGGCGCGACGATGTATTACATGTGGGGCATTCTGTGGGACGGCCTGTCGTGCGCCAACGCGTCCTACGCGGTCGTTTCGCTGTTGGCCGTGTCCCTCGTCTATCGCGTGGGCCGATTATGGCTGCCGCAGTTTTACGCCGCCGCGGCCGCCGCCCTCGTCTTTTTCACGCCCGTTTTCTTCGTCGTCATACCCGGCGCTCACGTCGACCACTTCGTGTTACTCTACGCCTCCGCCGGATTGTATTTGTACTTCCGGCCCGGGGAGAAGGGCCAATCCGCCCGGGCCCGGCCGCTCGCGTTGGGTGTTTTCCTCGGAGCCGCACTCGCCGTCAAATATACGTCCGCGTACGTTCTGGCCGCCTTCATCCCGGTTTTCATATATGACCTGGCGCGGCGCCGCCTTCGCGTTCGCGACCTCGCGCTGACGCTCGCCGTGGCGTTCGCGTTCGTCGTGCCCTGGCTCGTGAAGGCGTACGTCGAGCGGGGCAATCCGCTGTTCCCCCTCTTCTACGACGTTTTGGGCGGGCGCGATTTCACGGCGGAGCAGGCCGAGCGCCTTATTCTCTGGCAGCACGGCATGGGGGCCGGCCGGGAGTGGTACGACTACCTCTTGTTGCCTTACCGCATCTCGGTCCAGGCGGATTTCGACTACGACAGCTTCGCCGGCCTCTATTTCCCGTTCCTCCTCCCGTTGGCGGCGCTGGCGGCTCTCGCGTTCCGGCGGGCCGGCCGGCTGGTCGCATACACGTGGACGTTCGTGCTGGTGTGGGCGTTCGGCCCCCAGCAATTACGTTTCCTGGGCGGCGGCCTGGGGGCGCTCGGCATAGTAGCGGCGGGGACGCTCGCGGCGGCGGAGGGGAGGGTGGGAGAGAAATTCCGGCGAGGGTGGCGGGCCGCCGTCACGGCCGTCGTCATTTTCTGCGCCGTGTCGTTCAACATCGGCGGCATTATACAGACCCTCGAGGGCTTCGAATACCTGGCCGGGGAAGACCGGGAGAACTTCCTGTCCGGCCGGTGCGGCTTTTACATGGCCCAGAAGTTCCTGAACGAAAACACGCCGGCCGATTCCAAGGTCCTGATGGTATTCACCAACCATACGCTGTATCTGGAACGGGACGCCGTGTACGATTCGTTCTTCGAGGCGTCGGCGTTTCTTCTCGCGGCGGAGGGCGGCGCGGACGCCGCCCGTTTGTACGAGCTCGCCCGGGATATGGGCGTCACGCACGTCCACGTCTTCCACATGTTCGAAGAGAAGGCGTGGCCCAACTACGAGCCCCGGACCAAGAGCGTTTTTTACGAGTTTATAATGCGGTACTGCACTCCCGTATATAAGGATCCGCTGAACGACATCTACGAACTCGCGGGGCCGGAATAATGGCTTGCGGAGTCGGCGGGTTTATTCTAAGATGTTCTCTCAGTATTCCCCTTAAAGCATAATTCACCGGAGGAGTCCGTATGGTCGATGAATACGGGTTGGAAAACCTCGGCATTACGCCCCAGCGGCAGGTGTACCGTAATCTGTCTTCGCCGGTGCTGGTGGAGATGGCGGTCCGGCGGCACGAGGGGGAACTCGCGGCTAACGGCGCGTTAGTGGTTCGTACCACGCCCGACCGGACGGGCCGGTCCCCGAACGATAAATTCGTCGTGCGGGAAGCCGCCACCGAGAAGGACATTTGGTGGGGCAAGGTGAACGTCGAGATGGCGCCCGAGACCTTCGACGCGTTATACGCCAAGGTGACGGATTACCTGGCGCGCCGGGACCTTTTCGTCTTCGACGGTTTCGTCGGGGCAGATCCGAAATACGCGAAGGGTGTCCGCATCGTTGCCGAGAAAGCCTGGCACTCGCTTTTCGCCCGGACGCTGTTCCGCCGGCCTACGGCCGAACAACTGGCGAAACATAAAGCGGATTTCACGGTGGTGATGGCTTCCGGTTTCCATGCCTTACCGGAAGTCGATAACGTCCGTTCGTACGTCGTGGTGGCGGTCGACCTCAAGAAAAACATCATACTCGTAACCGGCTCGCATTACGGCGGCGAGATTAAAAAGAGCATCTTCACGATAATGAACTACTTCATGCCCGCCGAAAACGTTTGCCCGATGCATTGCTCGTGCAACGTCGGCGCGGACGGCGACGCGGCCTTGTTCTTCGGCCTTTCGGGTACCGGAAAAACGACGTTATCGGCCGACCCCAAACGCTGCCTCATCGGGGACGACGAGACCGGCTGGAGCGACGACGGCTGTTTCAATTTCGAGGGCGGCTGTTACGCGAAGGTCATCCGCCTTTCGGCCCAGGATGAGCCGCAAATTTACAATGCTATCCGCTTCGGTTCACTCCTCGAGAACGTCATAGTCGACCCCCATACCCGGGAGATAGACTACAACGACGGTAGCATCACCGAGAATACGCGGGCCACGTATCCGGTGGAATATATTCCCAACTGTATAACGGACGGCGTCACCGGCCATCCGAAGAACGTCTTCTTCCTGGCGGCCGACGCCTTCGGCGTGCTTCCCCCCATATCCAAGTTGACGCCGGAAATGGCCATGTACCATTATTTATCCGGTTATACCGCGAAGCTGGCGGGAACCGAGTCGGGCATAACGGAGCCCCAGGCCACGTTCAGCGCGGGCTTCGGCGCGCCCTTCCTTCCCCGGCACCCGACGGTGTACGCGAAATTGATGGGGGAGCGGTTGGCCAAGCATAAGGTGAATTGCTGGTTGATCAATACCGGATGGAGCGGCGGCCCTCACGGCGTCGGCGAACGCATGGCCATCGGCGTGACGCGGGGCCTCTTGTCCGCGGCGCTCGAGGGCGTGCTCGAGAAACAGGAGTTCGAACCCGATCCCGTCTTCGGCGTCCTGGTCCCGAAGGCGTGCCCCGGCGTGCCGACGGAGGTCCTATGGCCCAAGAACACGTGGGCGGATAAAGCCGCCTACGACGCCAAGGCTCTCGACCTCGCCCGACGTTTCGCGGAGAACTTCAAGCAGTTCGAGGATATGGCGAGCGACGACGTAAAGGCGGCCGGCCCCAAGGTTTAAGGCCGTCCAACCAACGCAACGGAAAGGCCGCACCCTCCCGGGCGCGGCTTTTTTATTCTTTTTTCTAACGGCGTTATTCGGCCGTCAGGGCGCGGTTGAGCTTTTCCTTCATCTGCTTGCCGGGTATGAATTTCACCCGCCGCGTGGGGGCGATTACTATTTCGGTGTTGGTGCTGAGATCCCGGGCGACTTTCCGTTTGGTGCGGCGAACCTTGAATACGCCGAAGCCGCGGATCTCCGTCTTTTCGCCGGCGGCCAGAGAGGCTTTAATCTCGGCGAGCAGCTGGTCGATTACGGCGACCGCCCGTTTATGGGTTATACCGGTGCGAAGAGCTACCTTGGCGGCGATCTCTTTTTTCGTCATAGCAGGGTCTGGGTTTTAGGAGTGGATGGCCTTGTATAGTTGGCGGAATTCCTCGTTGGATATCAGGGCCCGGTTGACCAGATGATAGGCTTCGAGCAGCTTATCCGTTTTACGCATCCGCTTGGAAAATACTTCGGCTATGGCCATGAGGAGTTTGGTGCCTATTCCCGGGGATTCTTCCAGGATCTTCGTAAAGGCCGACCGCGAAAGCGATAGCAAAGCGCAATCCTCCAACGCCACCGCCGAGGCCGACCGCGGATATTCGTCGATAAGCGACATCTCGCCGAACGCGTCCCCCGGGCCGAATTCCGCGAACGTAATCTCTTCGTTATCGGATATCCGGAAAACCTTAATTTTCCCGGTTTCGATTATGTACATTTCGTTCCCGACGCTACCGGCGTCGAAAAGCGTTTCGTTTTCGCGGAGGGATACTACTTCCGCATCCCCCAAAACGCGTCGGCCTTCTTCGGGAGAAATGTACTTAAATATTTCGACGTTTTTAATTTTAGAATCGTCAAGCATAAAAGCGGCTTCGACATTATATACTCCCTTTTTATTTAGCATAACATAATTTAATATGCAACTAAAAACGGCGTCCGGCTTCCCGGCCGACCCGACACCGCCGGAAGAAGATTGCGGCGCCCCTTCATCCGGGGTATAATAATTCCGTGGAAGCTCTGATAATCGCGGCTACTTTACTCTGGTCGTTCAAGGCCGACGCACCGGCCGACGTTGCGCCCCTCGTGGCGGGGGACGTCGTCTATTACGCGTCGGCGGACAAGAAGCTCTACGCTCTGGATTCCCGCGACGGCGCGAGGTTTTGGTCCCGTCGCTTCAAGGCGCCGCTCACGACGACGCCGATACTCGCCGGGGGATTTTTGTATCAGTACGTTCCCCATCCCGAAGGACGGATATATGCGTTGCGGCCCGAAGATGGGGAGACGGTATGGCGGGCGCAGGCCGGGCCGGGCATAATAATCCCCGCGGCCGGGGGAGGCGTGGTAGTGGCCGGGTTGAAACACGAACTCGTCTTCTTCGACGCCGCCACGGGCGAGGAGCTGGGCCGGACGCCGTTCGACGGCGTAGTGACGGGAGCGGCCGCGACGGGCGACGGCGATTTCGTGGCGTGGACGGCGGCAGGACGAATGGGCCGATGCGGGCCGGGCCGGGCCGAACCGAGTTGGGAGACCGACGCGGCTCGCGCCGCGATATACCCGGCGGTCGCGGGCAACCGTATATACGTCGCCGAGGCCTCGGGCGCCGTGGCCTGTTACGACGCCGTGACGGGGGAGGAGTTGTGGCGCCGCGAAACGGGGGACAAACTCGGCGCTGCGCCGGAACTTGCCGGGCAGGGCCTGATCGTCGCCGGGCGTAGGACGCTGTTCATGTTCGACGTCGAGGGCGAGCTCCTCGCGGAGGTCGAGTTCGACGGCAACGTCGTGGGGGCGGCGGCTTCGACGGGGGGCGCGATCGTCGTCCGGGAGGACGGCCGGGTATTGATCGTTTATGCGGGTGGATCGGAGGGGCAAGGGGAGATTACGGAGTTGTTTCGGCTGGAGGAATACGCGGCGTGCGCGCCCGTCATATCCGGCCGCCTGCTGCTTGTCGCCGACGGGAAAGAGCAACTGAAATGCTACGAATTGGAGTAATAAAAAGGGTGCGCGGGTATTAAAAAATAACTTGACACTAGCCGGGGGGCTGTGCTAGAGTCAAAAAAAAGGCAAGGGTTTTGCCGGCAGGTAACGATTAGGCCGGTTTGATAGAAGAGACAACGCTCAACGCCTTCATTTTCACCAGGAGGGTGATAAGTGATGAGGCTGAAGAAGGGATATATTTTACTAGCGGCCTTAGCGGTCGGTCTCGGCGTCGGCGCGATATTCCTCGCCGGTTGTGACGAAGACGTCGCCGGGATTACGCGGCCGGAGGTCAGTTACCTCGACCAGACGTTCTCGCTGCTGGTATGCGACGGTAACGGCAACGAATTCGACAGTTGGGACCATGACGGCGCCGCCGTATGTACGCTAGACTGGAACGGCGACGGCACCGGTCCTAACCGTGTTCCGGTTACGTACGTATACGATACCTACCCGCTAATAGACGGCGTCGCCGAAAGGCTTAGCACCGAAGTAGCAAAAGGCGGCGACTATTGGCTTTGGGAAACGACTCCCTGGACGACCATCAACGTATCGCCGGTTATAGGCGCCGGTAGCCAGGTGAGAAGCGTGGAAGTTAAAGCGCTTTATACTTACGTTAACCCGCCGCGCATATGGTTCTTCTTCCGGTGGGAAGACCCGACCCACACCATCCAACCCATCGAGGGCACGGATGCGGGACCGGTCGGCGGCACCATGCACTACTACTGGTACCAGGAACCCAATATGACCCCGCCGAGCGAAGGGTTTAACAATGGTCGTCAGTGGGAATCGCACGAGGACTGGCTCGCGCTCGTCTGGTCGACCTGGTTCCTGCGCAGTACTACCGACCCGAACGTGATTCCGGACCCGGCTACCACGTACGATTGGGAATTCGTGGAAACGGTACCAGGTTTCCAGACCCGCGGCATAAACGCCATCCCGGGCGACGAAAACGCCGTTTATAAGACGCCCTATGTTAATACCAGCACGGCGCCTTATAATCAAGCCGGTTACCCCGGGCCGTACTGCGACATGTGGTTCTTCAGCGCGTCCCGGACGAACTATACGGCCGCCGGGGGATGGGACGACAGCGAAAGCGCCTACCTCTTCGACTGTTATATCGATCAGGGTGGCTTCCCGTATCCGGAAACGCCGTCGACTAGCAATCCTCAATCCCTCGATCCGTTCCTTACGTTCGACAGCGGTCTATCGGGTATTCGCGCTAACGGCGGCCATGCATCTTACCCCAGTTACCAAGCGCCGAATGATCCGGATGACAACGCGCCGGGGGCTTATTACCTGTGGAACGCTGAAACGACTACGGTCGCTTTCTCTCTGACGGCGCCATGGCCCGAAGAGGGCGGCGCTCGTATCGCCGGATACCTGCACCGCGTGCCGCTGGGTTCGGCCTCGGACATAGTCGGCCGTTGCCAGTGGCAACAACCGAACCGGGTGGGTTACGGACCGTGGGAAGGCGAGCGCGATCCGGAAAAGAAAAGCGGTTGGGAACGTTTAAAGGATAACGAATACGGCAAGGACTGGTGCTACACGCTCGAGATAATGCGGGATATCGGTACGTTTGATAAGATAGACGCGACCGAGGACGTCCTCTTGGGCCTCTTCGCGCCGCACCCGGGCAAGTAGTAGTTCAAATAAAGCCGGGAACGAACGTAAGCTTGAACGAGCATACTACGCCCCCGCCCGGCGCAAAGGCCGGGCGGGGGTTTTAGCGGATTAACAGGAGTAGCGTTATGTCCAACATGTGGGCCGCGGTAGTCGAGATAGGGTTTCTGGGATGGGTCGGCGCCACTATCGGCTTCATCTTCCGGGCGATAAATAAGGAGAACAAGTTCGTCGGGAAGAAGGCGCTGTTCTGGGGCGTACTCATCGGCGTCTTCTACACGCTCTGGATCGTCGGCCTCGTGAAGGCTTAACCACCCCCCCCAAAAAAATTAGAGTAGCCGGGCGTACGATACGCCCGGCTATTTTTTTCGAGGGCGGTTTCGGCGAAGGTTATTGGTAAATCGCTTTGATATTACCTAAGGAAGTTGGTTCGACGCCGACGTCGTTAGTGGATACTGATCCGTTAGTAGCGGAGGCCGCTCCGCCGGGGGCTGTAGGCGCGCCCTCGTCCGAGGGAGTTGGAACGCCGGTATCCTTTTTGGGTATCGGCGTTATAACGAGCGGAGGTGTCGCGAAGTCGGTGTCGCCTGCGGTAACCCGTACGTCCAGCGTATAATTACTGGGGTCGTCGTTATAGTCGGTTATATCGCATAGTTCTATCACGGCTTCTGATATATGTTCCCATGTATTGCCTACGGCCGGGATAAGGCCGGTTCCCGCAAACATACTACCGTGCGCGTAAATGTCTTTATATTCGTAATGTTCGGGGTCGTTATCGCCGTTGTAAACGATCGTGTTCCCACCCGGGTCTAGGGCCGTTCCCAGGTCGACGGCGTTATGGTCGCAAAATAGGCGTATCCCGTCGATTCGATTATACCCTATTCCGGAGTCGCGTATTTTGAGTAGGGGGCCGGTGCCCCAAACGTCTATGCCCCAGTCGTTGTAGGTGATAGTGGCGCCCGTAATCGTGGAATAGTCGGCGTTTGCCGGGGCGTCGTAACCGTCGATATATATACCTCGTACGTTATTGTAAAACGTATCCTCGTCCGATGACCACGGGCCGTCGCCTATACTCGATGAATACGCGACGTAAACACCGACGTCGTTATCTTCGAAGGTGTTTAGACTTGTAGCTACATTTTTACCGATGGCGAGTGCAGTTTCGCAATACGTAAAGGTCGAAGCCGTTATTTCGGTGCATTGCGCCGAGCACCCAGATTCCATTTCGTCGAACGTGCATTCCTCGACGTAACCCCGCGTCATAGTTAACGCATGCAAGTAGGGATAAACGACGGGTTCCCCGAGGAAGTCGCAGCTTATAATCCGCGAATCGTATATAGGGGGGACGATTTGGTAATTAGGTCCCTTTACCCTAGTTGACGCGAAACGGCAGTTCACCGCCCTTATGCCGCCGTTACCGTTTCCGTTCCACGTAAAACCTATCGATTTTATGTTACTAAAGACGCAATACTCGAAGCGGAAGTCGTATTTCGGTGGATCTGTGGCCCAGGGGTGGACTATACGGGACGCAATGCTTCCGTGGATTCCGGGGTCCGTCGACCAGAATGCTATCTCGTTTCCGGCCGTACCGTGGGCTACGATAGCGCCCCGAGTACCACTATTCTCGATGACCAACGCCGAATACTCGATTGCATGATTATAGAATACGACATCGACGTTCGGCTGTATCGTTAGTATTGCGCCGTTGACTATCATTATAGTCCCCGAGATATTGTAAGGACTACCGGCCGGTGTCCAGGTCGTATCCGCGGTTATGTCGTCGTATACCCACGTGTCGGCGTGGGCCGAAGCGATTATCATAAACGATAGTACGAACGCCGGGATAGCATTTCTTAATTTCATCTTTCCCTCCTATCACCTTTGTAGGTGTATTAACCAACCGCCCTCGATAGGTTTTTGTTAATTATAAGCTTAGAATAAACGCATTCCAACATATTGGTATCAGATATGGGTTTATAGTTACGCATATATGTATGCAGTAGGATAATAACTGCTTTTCGGTATTATAACATAATTACTCTGTTGAATCCAATCCATCCCAAGTTGATATTGAGTCCGCCGACCCGCTATAAATCGTATATGTCCAATATACTTACACGAGTTACATAAGAGTGTGGTAACGTCGGACGTCAGCGTCCAACACACGCGGCGTTAAAACGTCGCCACGTAGGACTTGAGGGAGGAGGCGGGTGCGCTCACGGTTTTAAAGCATTGGGGGTGTATTTATTGGCGAGGTTCGAATACTCGTCGGCAACCCCCTATGAGAAAACCGGGATAAAATCCCTTGCGGCGCCCGGAGTTTTCGCGTATAATGGGCGCCCAAGTTCGTTAACGGCTCCTTCGAGATTCACTTTTGCATTAGGAGAGGCTATGGTCGAAATCAAAGAGCTTGAAGAGGTCAGCCGCAAAATACGTCGGGACATCATGGTGATGCTCTCCGAGGCCGGTTCGGGTCACTCCGGCGGTTCGCTATCGGCGACCGAAATCATGGTGTCGCTTTACTGGAACATCCTGAAGCACGACGCGGAAAACCCCGATTGGGATGAACGCGACTGGTTCGTCTTGTCGAAGGGGCACGCGTGTCCGGTGCAGTACGCCGTCCTCGCGGCGCGGGGCTTCTTCCCCCGGAAGGAACTCTGGACGCTCCGCAAGTTGGATACGATTCTGCAGGGGCACCCCCACCGGCTTAAGACGCCGGGCGTGGAGTTCTCCGCCGGGTCCCTGGGCCAGGGGCTATCGCTCGCCTCGGGCGTCGCTATGGGCCTCAAGCGCAAGGGGAATCCGGGCAACGTCTACTGCCTCATGGGTGACGGCGAGATGAACGAGGGCGCCATTTGGGAGGCCGGGATGACGGCCGCTCATTACGGCCTGGATAACCTATGCGGTATCTGCGACCGTAATTACCTGATGATAGACGGCAATACCGAGGAAGTCATGGGCCTCGACCCACTTCCTGAGAAGTGGGAGGCGTTCGGCTGGCAAGTACTCGAAATCGACGGCCACGACCTGCGACAGGTGACTTACGCGTACGAACGGTTCCTTCTTGAGAAGAGGAAGCCGACGATGATTATCGCCAATACGATTAAGGGGAAGGGCGTCTCCTTCATGGAGAATCAGGCCGACTGGCACGGCGCCGCCCCGAAAAAGGGCGAGCAGGTGCAACAGGCGCTCGGCGACTTGGGCTTCACGGCGCCGTGGGAAGAGTATAAAAAGCACGACTTCGATTGGGTCGGCTAGCGTTCATTCATAATCGTTATCCGTTGAGGAGATAATACATGGGCGGTATACGCGAAGATGCGAAATTAGTCGACTTCCAAAAGGACGTCGAAATGGTCCCGAGCCGGGACGGCTACGGCCACGGCCTTCTGTGGCTTTGCGAGAACGACGAACGGGTAGTGGTCTGTGACGCCGACCTGGCGAAGTCTACCCGTACGATATGGGTGCGCGACAAGTACCCCGAGAAATTCATCGACTTCGGCATCGCCGAACAGGACATGTTGGCGGAGGCCGGCGGCCTTTCGCGGACCGGCCTGGTTCCCTTCGTTACGACGTACGGCGTGTTCGTCGCCGGCCGGGCGTGGGACCAGATCCGGACATCCATCTGCTACGGCCAGTTGAACGTCAAAATCGGCGGGGCGCACGGCGGTATATCCGTCGGGCCGGACGGCCCCACGCACCAATCGCTCGAAGAGATCCCGTTGATGCGGGTCCTCCCGGGCATGACGCTTATCGTGCCTACCGACGCCATCGAGGCCAAGAAAGCCACTATCTGGTCGGCCTCGCACGACGGGCCGGTTTACCTGCGCTTCGGCCGGGAAGGCGTGCCGGTCGTTACGACCGAGGAAACGCCTTTCACCGTGGGTCGGGCCGAGGTCTATCGCGACGGCGACGACGTGGCCATCATCGCTTGCGGGCCGCTGGTCTACGAAGCGATGATCGCGGCGGAAACCCTCTCGAAAGAGGGCATCGACGCCCGCGTCATTAATTGCCACACGATTAAGCCGCTCGACGTCGACACGATAGTCACGGCGGCCAAGGAGTGCGGCGCGGTCGTTACCGCCGAGGAGGCGCAGATCTACGGTGGCCTGGGCGGTTGTATCGCGGAGGTCCTGTGCCAACAGCACCCGGTCCCCATGCGTATCGTCGGCATTGAGGACGTATTCGGCGAGTCCGGCAGTCCACGCGAACTGCTTGACCGTTACGGGATGAATTCGGGCAATATCATATCCAAGGTTAAAGAAGTTGTCGCGATGAAGTAGCGCCTCTGAACGAAGCGAATAAAACCAAGCCCGGCGCAAGCCGGGCTTTTTCGCGCTTTCGACGGCCGGGCGTTTTTGCTATTATTTAAACGTGGCGACGCGGCTGGGAAGTAACGACCCTCCAGGTACAGAGTATCCGTTCGTTTCCGTCGTCGTTCCTTGCCGGAACGAGGAGGCGTTTATCGAGGGCGCTCTCGGGTCCATCCTGGCCAACGATTGGCCTGCGGGCCGGATGGAAGTACTTGTGATCGACGGCGAGAGCGACGACGGTACGCGGGAGATAATTGGACGCCTCGCTGAAGGAGACGGCCGGGTCAAACTCCTCGATAATCCCGGCCGTTTCGCCGGCGCGGCGATGAAGATAGGCGTGACGGCGGCGCGCGGCGATTACGTCTTGCGGGTGGACGCCCACGCCGAAATACCGCCGGACTACATAAGGACCGGAATGGCGATACTGGGGGAACGGCCCGACGTCTGGGCGGTCGGGGGGCCGGTGGACCGGGTGGCCGTTGACGAGGCCGCCCGCCTCGTCGCCGCGATTAACAGCAATATATTCTCAACCGGCAACACCCGCGTACGGGTAGGCCGGGTCGAGGGGCCGGTGGACGCGGTGCTGTACCCCATATGGCCCCGGGCGCTTTTCGACCGGGTGGGGGAGTTCGACGAGAGTTTGGTCCGCAACCAGGACGACGATTTTCACTATCGCGTACGGCGAGCGGGCGGCGTGATATACCAAAGTCAGAAGATGCGGGCCAGGTATTACGTCCGGGGTTCCGTTAGGAAATTACTGAGGCAGTATCACCAGTACGCTTTCTGGAAGGTGGCGGTGGCGAAGAAGCACGGCCGTTTCCTCGACTGGAAGCCGCTGGCGCCGCCGGCGTTCTTCGGCGCCGTGGCAGCGGCCGCGGCGGCCGGTTTTTTCTGGCGGGGCGCGTGGCTTGTGGGGGGCGTCCTGGCGGCGGCGTACGTAGCGGCGGACGTCGCGGCCTCGGCGGCGGTAGCGCGGAAGGCCGGCCCGGCGTCGTTTTTCCGGGCCCTCGGTGTCTTCCCGGTACTCCATTTCCAGTACGCCGCCGGTATCGCGTCGGGTATTTGGTATAGCGTTATCCGGGGCCTCGATCCCCCCGAACTGAAACGCATTAAAAAGTATTCGGGTCTGACGCGGTAAAGATATGATGGCTAATAATAACGAATCCGACGACGTACGGAGTTATTTCGAGGGCAAGGGCGTAACCTTCGACACCTTGTACGGCGGCCGCCGCAACGCCGTAATGCGCTGGCTGGACCGGAATTTCCGGTCCGATATCGCGGAGCGTTTTCGTATAACGTTCGACGCCTTCGGCGATTTGGCGGGCAAAAGCGTGCTGGACGTGGGCTGCGGCTCCGGCCCTTATATCGTCGAGGCGCTGGAGAGGGGCGCCCGGCGCGTCGTGGGCGTCGACGTGTCCGACAATATGTTGGAACTGGCCCGGGGACGGGCGGTCGAGATGGGGGCGTCGGAACGCGTGGAACTCGTGCGAGCCGATTTCGCGACGTGGCCGCCCCCGGAGCGCTACGACGTTACGATAGTGATGGGCGTACTGGATTACGTAGAGGACGCGGAAGCCTTTATGGCCCGGGTAGCCGCCGCGACGTCTTTTCGGGCGGCGGTGTCTTTCCCGAGTCTATCGTGGTGGCGTTCGCCTATCCGTAAGGTAAGGTACTGGTGGAAACGCTGCCCGCTTTATTTATACGGCCATCGGCGCGTGGAGGAACTCGCCGGCGGTTGCGGCGCCCGCAGCTTCGACGTAATAAAGATCCCCGGGGCCGGAATGGACTACGTGGTCGTGCTGTATTTTGACTAACGCGGACTTGAAACAGGCGTTTATTTTTACGGTAGACGTCGAGGATTGGGGTAACTCGACGCTCGGGTCGACGTGGCCTATAACCGGCCGCTTCCTCGCCGGGTTGTATAGTATCCTGGAGTTACTGGAAGACGCCGGCGGGAAAGGGACATTCTTCATCCTGGGCGCGGCGGCGGGTAAATACCCGGAAGCCGTGCGAGCGGTCGCCGCCGCCGGCCACGACGTGGCGGCCCACGGGTACGAACACGCGGCGGTCAATGCGTTGGACCCGGAACGTTTCCGGGAGGACCTGCGGCGCGTGGGGGGAACGTTGGCCGATATAACCGGCGCCCGACCGGTCTACTACCGGGCGCCTGACTTCAGCATCGACGCGGCGTCGCTTTGGGCGCTCGACGCGTTGGCGGAAGAGGGATTCGTCGCCGACTCCAGCATTTTTCCCATACGCGGGAGGAGGTACGGTATCCCGTGGTGGCCGCCCGAAGCTCGGGAGGTCCTCCTGCCGGGCGGGAGGAGTTTGGTCGAACTCCCGCTCCCAACGTTGCAATCTCCCGGCGTGAAGATACCCGCCGTCGGGGGCGGTTACACCCGGGTAACGCCGTATAGCGTACTGCGAGCCGTATTGAAACGACGGGCGCGGGCGGGCAGGCCCGGCGTTTACTACTGCCATCCCTACGAACTGGACGCCGAGGAGATAGCGGCCTACCGGGACCATATGCCTCTGCGAACGCGGTTATCGCAAGGCACGGGCCGGCGGGGGATGCATTCCAAGTTGCGACGGTTGTTTCGCGATTTCCGGACCCTCGCGGTTAGCGAATTCCTGGGTTCCGCGGAATTGGAGACGTACGCGCCGTCCGGCCGGTGACCCGAATTTATGGAATATACGATAGAAGATATCGGAAGCCGACTCGCCGAAGTCCCGGATGAGGCCGGTTGTTATATCTTCAAGGCGGGGGGCGTGCCGATATACGTCGGCAAGGCCAAATCGCTCCAGAAGCGGTTGCGGCAGTACCTGGCCGGAAAGCGGCCCGGCGACCCCAAGGTCGCGGCTATGTTGGACCAGGCGACCTCACTCGAGCTCGTCCTTACGGCCAACGAAACCGAGGCGCTCATACTCGAAATGAGCCTAATCGGTAAACACCGGCCCAAATACAACGTCGACGTTCACGGTTTCCCCTATATCAAAATAACCCGGGAGAAATTTCCTCGCATATTTATAACCCGGGAGGCGCACGATAAGCGGACCGGCCGGTATATCGGCCCCTTCACCGACGGTAAGGCCATCCGAAAGACCGTTGCGCTAACGAACCGTGCTTTCGGCCTGCGGACGTGCAAGCACGATCTCGACGTCGCCGCGCCCGCCCGCCCCTGCGTAGATTACGAAATGGGTATTTGCCGGGGGCCGTGCGCCGGCGTCGTTCTCCAGGGGGATTACGCGACGCTGATAGAGAAAGCCGTCAAGTTCATTACCGGCCGCCGGGCGGGCGTGATGCGGGAACTCGAGAAGCGGATGGCGGAGGCCGCGGCCTCGCAAGAGTTCGAGGAGGCGGCGACGTGGCGGGACGTAATTCGGGGCCTGGGCCGCGCCGTCGCTGACCAGTACGCCGTCGCGAACCGCAATACGAACGCCGACGCGGTCGCGTGCGAGGTGGCCGGGGATGCCCTTTACGCGGTGGTGTTGCGCGTCCGCGAGGGGCGCCTCGTGGACCGGGTGGCGGTGAAGGCCGAAGCGCCCGCCGGCCACCCGCTCGAAGAATTCGTACTCGGCCATTACGGCGCCGGGGCGGAAGTGCCGCCGAAGATCGCCGTCGCCGGGAGTTTTCCGGGACGGGCTTCGCTTGCGGCCTCGCTGGAGGAGTTGCGGAACGGCCCCGTCGCTGTCGTCGTGCCGCGATGGGGGGAGTACGCCCACCTCGTATCGGTGGCCAAAAAAAACCTGGCGTACTTCCGGGAGTCGTCGGAACTCTCGCGGGCGCGCCGGGGCGAACTCTCGGCGCTGTTCGAGGAGATAGCGGATGCCGTCGGGAAGCGCGGCAAGCTGCGCCGTGTCGAGATGATAGACGTTTCGAACACCGGCCCCAGGTCGGTAGTGGGGAGTTTGGTGGTGTTCGACGGCGGCGTCCCGGACAAGAATGCTTACCGGCGTTACCGAATTAAAAGCGTAGCGGGCCAGGACGATCTGGCGGCCATGGCCGAGATAACGCGGCGGCGCTTCACCCGGGTGCGTCGGGGCGAGGGGCCGGCGCCGGACCTCTTCCTGGTGGACGGGGGTCTGAATCAACTGGGGGCCGCCCGCCGGGCGATGGAGGAGGCGGGGGCGGGCGAGTACGTGGCCGCGGCCTTCGCCAAGGACCCCGATCGCCTGTTCTCGGCGGGCGATAAGGAGCCGGCGGTGTTGAGCGAGGCCGCGACGCTGTTCCTGGCCCGGGTGCGGGACGAGGCGCACCGTTTCGCCGTCGAGTACCACCGCCGCGTCCGGGATCGCGCGGCGTCGAAGTCGATTTTGGACGAGGTGGCGGGCATAGGGCCGGCACGCAAGAAGGCCCTTTTGAAACACTTCGGTTCGTTGGAACGCATAACCGGGGCGTCCGCCGACGAGTTGCGCCGGGCCCCGAAGATGAACGAAAGCGCCGCCCGGGCCCTGTACGATTACCTTCACGGCGCGAGGGGAGGAAACGCGTGAGTACCAAGAGAACGGCAATAGCCATCGGCGTACTGCTCGTCGTCGCCGTCGCGGCGCTGGCCGGTTACGGCGTAATGAACTTCTGGCTGCCGGGGCGGGTAGGCCGGGCCATAACGGAACGCTTCGGCGAATACATTACCGTCGGGACCGTACGCTACGTATTCCCGATGGGGGTAGAGGTCCGCGACGTCGAGTTCGTACGGCGACCCGGGTGGATGTTTAGCGGCAAGGCGGAAAAGGTTAAGGTTAAACTCCGGCCTTCTGCGGTCCTACTCCTGCGTTTCGACGGCCGTTTGCTGGAGGAAGTAACGACGGACGAGTATACTATTTACGTGTATCCGCCCCGCGTCCCGCGGCCGCCTCTCCCCGGCCTGGAGGGGGCGTCGGCCGAGGATTTGTTTAAACTCCCGGGTATTGTCCCTCCGACGGGCGGAGCGGAGGGAGCGGTTAACGCCCTCGCCGCGCCGCGGCCCGAACGAGCCGGGGGTGGCGACGACGGAAACGCCGCGGCTCCCGAGCCCGGGGCGCGCCGCTCGACGCCGGAAGAGTTCGACTTCACGTTCCGGGCCGACCGGGGCAAGGTCGTATTGCGGCGGGAGAAAACCGACACGGTTATCCTCCGCGAGGTGTATTTCGGGGGGGACGTTTCCGACCAGGCGCTCGACGTAACGCTGCGGGGAAAGACGACGCGCGAGCGTTCGTTCGAGATTGCCGCCGAACACTCTTTCGTTACCAAAGTCGGTAAGGCCGATTATAAGGTGGAGGCCGTAGAGGCCATCCACGTCCTGCCGCTCGCGAGGAAACCGGATTACCTATTGGAGGCGGAGGGGGTCCTTACGCTCGATGGGACGTTATCTTGGCGGGGCGGCAAGCTGGATCACCGGGCGACGGGCCGACTGAAAGACGGCCGTCTCGTGATCGCGCCGGACAGCGTCCGCATCATGCTCGACGACGTCGATTTCGGGTTCACGCTGCACAACGCGGATCTGAGTATTGACGAGGGCTCCTGCCGGGCGGCCGAGGCGAGGTGGCGCTTCGGCGGGCGGACGACGGACTTTTTCGTCGACGTTACGTTCCGTTCCGAGAATATGACGTTGCAAAATCTCGTGAATATGTTCGCGGGAGAGGTCCGGCTGGGATACGCCGGCGTGGGCGTGGCCGAGCTTCACATCGGCGGTACGCCCCGCGAACCGGAGTTTTACGTTCACGTCGAGCGGACGGATAAATAGCGCCCTTTCACCAAATTACGGAACCGCCCCCGGTAAGGTTTATCCGATTTCCCTTGTTTTTCGCGCCCCGTTTTGTATAATTCCCGGAAATACTCAGGACGACAATCTATATGGCGGAACATTTACCACAACCGGGCGAAGAGCACGAAATCAAACTGACGCGGTCGTTGGGCCTCCTATCCGCGACCATGCTCGGCGTCGGGGCCATGATCGGCGCCGGGATCTTCATCCTGTCAGGCCTCGCGGCCGGCACCGCCGGCCCGGGGGCCACGGTGTCGTATCTCCTTGTCGGTTTCATGACGCTGTTTACGGCTCTTTCGTACTGCGAGCTCGCCGCCGCCATACCTATCGCGGGCGGCGGTTACACCTTCGTCCACGAGGCCATCGGCGGCTTCACGGCCTTCATTACCGGTTGGTCCATGGTCTTCGGCCTCGTCGTCTCCGCGGCGCTGTACGCCATCGGCTTCGCGGAACACTTCAATCCGCTGGTGGAGTTGGCCCTGCCGTACGAATTGAACCGGGCCGTGGCCGCGGCCGCTATCGTCGTTTTATTAGCGCTGTTGAACGTTAAGGGGACGAAAGAGGCCGGCCATACGCAAAACCTGTTCACCATCGGGAAAGTCGTGATACTGGGCGTTTTCGTCGTTTTGTGCTTCCGTTACGTGGAGTGGGACCGGTTCGAGGTCTTCGCTCCGTTCGGGACGATGGGTATCCTAGCGGCCACGTCGTTGATTTACATCTCGTTTTTCGGGTTTGAACAAATCTCGGACGCGGCGGAAGAAGTTAAAAGCCCGGAGAAGAATGTACCCCGGGCCATCCTCCTGGCTCTTATTATCCCGACGGTGATTTACGTCCTGGTCGTTATGGTCTCGGTCGGGATAATAGATTACGAGGTTCTCGGCACCGCTCCGGCGCCGTTGGCGATTATCGCCTCGAAGGTGTTGGGCGGATACGGCCTGTTCTTCGTTTTAGTCGCGGGAGTGCTATCTACGATTTCGGCCCTTAACGCGGCTATCCTTACTACCTCCCGGGTAACGTACGCCATAGCCCGCGACGGGTTCATGCCCGGGTTTCTGTCCCGGGTCAACGCCCGCTTCCGCACTCCCCATTGGGCGATCGTAGCGACCGCCGGCCTGGCCGGTATTGTGGCGGTAATGGGCGAGGTGAAGGCCGTCGCGCACCTTACCAACTTCTGCCTTCTCTTCGCGCTCATCGTCGTTAACATTTCCGTAATAATGCTCCGCCGTCGCCGGCCGGAACTCAAAAGGCCGTTCCGGTTGCCGTTCGGTCCCGTTATCCCGGTTCTCGGCATAATCTCCAACCTCCTGATGATGCTTTTCATGGATTGGACTACTTACCTCCTAGGGGTCGGGTTCTTGGGGGTCGGCGGGTTGGTGTACATCGCGTACGCGAAGGGCGCGAAGCGGACGCTAGAGCGCGAACGGGTTATCAAGTACCTGATGGCCAAACAGGCCCGCAAGGAATACAAGATTCTCGTGCCCATCGCCAACCCGGAGACGATGAAGTCGCTGGTTACGGTGGCCGCGGCCATCGCCAAGAAGTTCGACGGCGAGATCCTGCTGCTTTCGGTGGTGGAGGTCCCGTACTACGTATCGCTCGAGCGGGGCGTGGGCCGCGCTGGGGATTACAGGCCCCTGTTAACGTTGGCCGAGAAAATTTGCGAACGCGAAGGTGTTACCGACGTTAAGCGGATGATTAAAATCGCGCACCGCCTTTCCCACGGTATATTGGAGACGGCGCGCGAAGAGCAATGCAATTTCATTGTAATGGGGCGCGTGAACCGGCCAACGCTGGGAGACCGGCTCCTCGCAACCGTCATAGACGCGGTTATTGACCACGCCCCGTGCGACGTGGCGGTAGTACGGCCGGGGGCGATTGAACTGGCGGACATCGATCGCATCTTGGTGGCGGTATCGGGCAGCGCAAATTCGCGGCTCGCGGCGGAATTATCGCCGGCGTTCGCCGACCGGTTCGACGCGAAGTTAAAGGTGATAACCGTATCGGGCGCGGCCGATGAGTTCGGCCTTCCGCGCTACGCCGCCCGCAACGTCCTGGACGAGGTCGTATGCGATGTCGAGTGCCGCCGGGGTTTAGAGCGGGAGGTCGTGTACGCCGAGGACGTCACCGAAGCCGTGATGTCGGAAATAATGCCGGGCGATCTGGTCGTCACCGGTGCGCGAAAGGGCGGCGCCTGGGAGCAATTGCTTTTCAAGTCGATACCGGAGGAAATCTACGAGCGTGTCGAGAATACGGTAGTAATAATCAAGAAATTCATGCCGGTACGAAGGGGCAAGCTGGAAGAGCTGCTTTTAGGCGCGGCGCCTAAAGACTAATCATGCAAGAGTTTTTCGACGAGACGGTATTTCAACCATTCCTGGAGACGGTCCGGGCTATAGCCGGATACCTCCCGGTGCTGTTGGTCGCGGCGGCGGTATTTATCGTCGGGTTGATCGCCGCGTATCTGCTTTCCCGTTTAGGGCGCCGCGTTTTCCTGGCGTTACCCATCGAGAAGGGGGCCGGCCGCCTGGGCTTCGGTGCTTTGGCGAAGGGAGACATTAAACATTCGGTCGGCGAAATAGTCCGACGGGTCGTATGGTGGGGGGTAGTCCTTTTATTCTTGGATTTCTGCGCGGAAATCCTCGGGTTTACGTTGATGACCCGGATATTCGATTACTTAATATTGTATATCCCACGCATCTTGCTGGCCGGGGCCATCCTATTCGTGGCGTACGTCGCCGGGTCTTTTCTGGGGGGCCTCGCCCGCGTATGGGCCAGCAAGATTAGCGGCATAAACGCGGTCCTCATAGGTAAGGCTGTACGTTACGGTATGCTCTTCGTCGGAGCCGTAATGGCGCTCGAGAAGTTGTACCTGACGACGGCGTTTCTCATTGCGGTTTTTATTACCGTTTTCGGAGCGGTTATGTTGGCCGCGGCGATAGCCTTTGGCCTCGCCTTTGCGGACCCGGCTAAGGGGGTGGTGTCCCGACTTTTAGATCGGGACGAAGGCGAGGGCCGCTCCCGGGGTGCCGGAGGCGATAGCGGAAAAGAACATTAAAACCGGCGGGGACGCCGGTTTTTTGCTAGGCCGGCGCGAAGTTTCGGAAACATAATACGTGATATTGAGGTAGATATAAAACCTTTTTCGCTTGCATATTCGGGTATATGGGGTTAGAATTATTATTGGAAAGAGTGTATATCCTTGGGCGTCGCTGTAAGGCGATGTCCCAAAAAAACGGTTTAGAGAAAGGAGGTGACGCATTTTGCGGTATATAGTAGTTACGTTGGCTATCGCGCTTCTGGCAGTCCCTCTGGCCTGGGGAAAAACCCTCCAATCGGCGTACGACGAAGCCGGGTCGGGCGAAGGTTACGATAAACTCCTCGTCCTGGATCCGAATATAGTCTATACCGGCGGTTTGGGCGTCCTCCAGGGCAAGAAATCCTGTATTCGCGGCAACGGCGCGTTGATCGACCTCGAAAGGAACCAGATATATTGTTCCCAAGCGGGAACCGAGGTCCACATCACGGGTTGTTGTTTCGTTAACGGCTCGGCCAACGACGCGGCGATAGCAATTCAGGACGGTGCTACAGGCGTTATCGACAGCAATACGATATGTAAAGGCCTGGACGGTATAAAGGTCTGGATCGACTCCAGCGCGACGATTAAGAACAACATCATCTACGGCAATTCGCGCTACGGAGTGGCCTGTTATCAGACCTCCTACCCCTCGGCTAATATCTCCTACAACGACGTGGATACTAATTACGCTGGTAACTACGCGTATTACTGCCCTGGTTGAGGTGGCGGGACGTGGTACAGTTTCGTACCATCACCTGGAACCGGCGAGATCCACACAGATCCCCTTTTCGTTGATTTCAACAACAACGATTTCAATCTTACGGAGAGTTCGCCTTGTCGGGGCACCGGCGAGAACGGCCAGGATATGGGCGGTAGGCCCTATCCCACCGCTGTCGTGCCGACGTCGTTCGGTAGCGTTAAGGCGTTGTATCATTAGGGATTATTTTTGCTCCGGAGCAAAAGAGGGCTTCAAAGCCCTCTTTTTTTTATATAAATACCCGAAATCCCTTGTGTTATACGGGGTGCGATGTTATATTGTGCGAAAAATTTAACGGATTCCCACCAACGTGGAATACGAGGGCGTGGCGGGTAAAAACGACAGCGAATCCGGCCAAACGAAGCGTTTCGCCCGGAAAACCGGTGCAATAATAAACATTGTTTGGACTTTCGTGGCCGTAATATTCGGGGGGTTCTTCGGCGGGTACTTGATCGACCGATGGCTGGAGACGACCCCGGCGTTCACGCTCGTGTTAACTTTCCTAGGTTTGGCGGCGGCCGTTTACGTCGTGATACGAGAAACGCCGCGACTTCTTAAATGAAAAAGGGCCCCGAAGGATATCGCCCGGCGACTTTAATCGCAGGCGTAGCCGTATCGGTAACCGGGGCCGTCGCGGCCGCGGCCACTTTCGGCGGTTTAGCTTGGGTTGCGGGTACCCTGGCCGGCGCCGTCGCAGTGGGTTCCGATTTCGTTTTCATAATACTCTTCGCGAGCGCTTGGTTCGGCGCCCCCCGGACCTCGGAAAACCGGAGGTTGGCTTCGGGCGTACTCGCGCTGGTCGCGAAGGTACTTGTTCCCCCCGGCGCCATCGCGGCGCTTGTTATTTTAGGGGACGTGCCGCTTTACCCGCTGGCTTTTGGCGCACTATTCGTAGCTACCGCGGTGCCGGTTTACGGCGCGGTTTTCTTCCTTGTTAGGGCCCGGCTGGCCCGAGCGACCCGATAACGTATGGAACTAAAAGTCGGTTTGGAATGGGGCATTCCCCTCCCGGGTCTCCATCACCACGACGCGGTTATCGTAACCAACGCACTGCTCGTGGCGGTAGGGGTTTTGGTGGTTTTTTATCTGATTTGCCGCTTCGCCAAACTCAAGCCGACGATCCCGCAAATGCTTATAGAGGTTGCCGTCGAGACGGGCGAGAACTTTCTGCGGGATATAGGCGGCCGGCGCATCGTCAAATACCTGCCATTTTGCCTCTCGATTTTCCTCTTTATCCTGGTCGCCAACCTTATCGCGATGGTCCCCGGTTTCGTGGCGCCAACGAGCAACATTAGCGTGAACGCCGCGATGGCCTTATGCGTCTTCGTCATGACGTTCTACGTAGGGATTCGGGAACTCGGCTTCGGCAAGTATCTCAAGCATAAAACCGGCCCCTTCGGGACTATGGGCCGTATAGCCATGATAATCGGTGGTCCGGTTTTTATCGTGCTGGAGAGTATCGGCGAGTTCGCCCGGCCGGTTTCGCTCTCGCTTCGTCTTTTCGGGAATATATTTGGCGAGGAGGAGTTCGTTATCGTTCTCAACAACCTCGTCGTTAACGCCAACGAACTCTTCCCGGCCCTGAAGCTCGACGGCGGCCATGTCCAATACTTATTCGCGCAATTCGTTATGCCGCTAGTATATACCCTCGTAACGATTACGAGTGTGTTGCAAGCGTTTATATTCGCGTTTCTTCCCATCCTGTATTTCGGCGCGGCCGTGGGGTGGGGCGAGGACGAACACTAACGGCGTCCGGCCCGACCGCCCCGCGGCGGCCGGAGTACCTAGCCCTCTTATCTTTATATTCAAGGAGGCCTGTACGTAATGGGCATCAAGTCGTGGACCGTAGTAGTGTTGCTGGTATTACTGCTTAGCGCCGCGGCCGCTTTCGCTTCGGAGGAGGCCCCGGCAGAAGAAAAGAAGGACGCCCCGGCGACCGGAATTACCGAAACCGTGGCCAAGGGATATTCGTGGATGCTGGTGGCGGCGGTACTGGGAATGGCCTTCGCGGCCGCCGGTGCCGCAGTGGCGCAGGCCGTAACGGCCAACGCCGCGCTTCAAGGTATAGCCCGCCAACCGGAAGCGTCGGGTAAACTTCTCGTGCCGACGATCCTAACGATCGTCTTCATCGAGACGCTGGCCATTTATACGCTCGTCGTGGCGCTTCTGATGATATTCGTGAACCCCCTTAAGCCTTTACTCGGGTAAAGAGTTATGTTCGAGTTCAATCCTACGATATTCTTCTACCAACTCGGCATCTTCATCGCGTTTACCGTCTGCGTCGCCGTTATATACAAAACGCAATTAGCCCCTATTCTACGGGAGCGGCGGGAACGGATCGAAGGAGATATGGCCCGGGCCGCGGCGGCGCGCGCCGAAGCGGACAAGCTCAAGGCAGCGTACGAGAACAAGATGGCCGACGTGGGCGAGGAAGCCTCCGCCATTATCAAACGCGTCAACGAAGAGGCGGGCCGGCACCGGGAAGAGCTTCTGGCCCAGGCTCGCCGGCAGGCCGACGGCCTTCTCCATCGGGCCGAGGAGCTTATCGCCATTGAGGAAGCCCAAGCGATATCGAAAGTGCGGGGCGAGATGGCGGACATCGCCGTCGCCGTAGCGGGACGGGTCCTTGACGGGACCCGAACCGACGAACGCGAACGCGAGTTGGCGGAGAAATTCCTGGCAGAGTTGGAGAGCCGCGGATCGTTCGAGCGGCGCATCGACGCCTAAGAGGTTATGAGGGATTCTGTCATAGCGCGGCGCTACGCCCGGGCGCTATATAAACTGGCGTACCGGGAAGGCGTGGTGGACGAGGTCGTGGCCGACTTCGGCGCTTTCGCCGAGGTATACGCCCGGGACGAGGAATTGCGGTTTTTTTTGGAGCATCCGGCGGTACCGCTGGAGGGGAAGGTAGACCTCACCGGTAAAGCTGTGGGCCAGGAGGTAACCCGCGACTTCCTGCGTTTCCTTATCGAGAAGGGCCGCCTTCCCCTGACTCCGAGCATTAACGAGGACCTAGCCCGGGTATACCGGCGCGACGCCGACGTCGTCGCCGCGGAGGTGACGTCGGCCACGCCGCTTCCCGACGATATCCGGCAGAAGCTGTCGGAGGTCCTCGCCCGCGTTACCGGGAAACGGGTTGAACTGAAGATGATAGTAAACGAAGACGTGATCGGCGGTTTGAAGTTAAAAATAGGCGACCACGTCGTGGACGGGACGTTGGCCGGCCGCCTGCGCGAATTCCGGGAGATAATGGCCGGCGCCGCCCGATGACGGGACGGCGGCCTTCGGGAGCCTTCGTATGAGAATAAGCCCAGATGAAATAAGCGAGATCCTCAAGACCGAGATCGACCGTTACCGCCGGGAACTCGACGTTACGACGACCGGCATCGTGACGAGCGTGGGGGACGGCATCGCCCAGGTTTACGGCCTCTCCGACGCGATGTACAACGAGATGATCCTGTTCAGCGGCGGGATCTACGGCATCGCGATGAACCTGGAAGAGACCACGGTCGGCGTCGTTGTCCTGGGGGACGACCGCGGCATCAAGGAAGGCGACGTTGCCCGGGCGACGGGCCGCATCCTGGAGGTTCCCGTGGGCGACGAGCTTCTGGGTCGGGTGGTCACCCCGGTCGGCGAGCCCCTCGACGGCCGGGGCCCGATATCGCGCGATACGACGAGGCCGCTGGAAACGAGAGCCC
Source organism: Candidatus Zixiibacteriota bacterium (assembly GCA_050117845.1). Classification (GTDB taxonomy): domain Bacteria; phylum RBG-13-66-14; class B26-G2; order WVWN01; family WVWN01; genus WVWN01. Next base: position 28,258 of record JASFLY010000007.1, on the reverse strand, counting down.
CGGGCGTCATCGCCCGGAGCCCGGTGAACCAGGCCCTACAAACCGGCCTCAAGGCCATCGACGCGATGATCCCCATAGGCCGCGGCCAGCGCGAGCTTATCCTGGGGGACCGGGGCATCGGTAAAACGGCGATTTGCGTGGACGCAATAATCAACCAACGCGAAACCGACGTCGTTTGCATCTACGTCGCCATCGGGCAAAAGAACTCCACCGTGGCGAAGGTAGTGAAGACGCTGGAAGAGCACGACGCGATGTCGTATACGACTGTCGTACACGCCGGTGCTTCCGACCCGGCGCCGCTGCAGTACATCGCGCCGTACGCCGGTTGTACGATGGGGGAATACTTCCGCGATAGCGGCGGCCACGCCCTGGTCATTTACGACGACCTTTCCAAACACGCCTGGGCGTACCGGCAGTTGTCTCTTCTTCTGCGCCGGCCCCCCGGCCGCGAGGCTTATCCCGGCGACGTCTTCTACCTGCACTCTCGCTTGCTCGAGCGCGCGGCGAAGATGTCGGAAGAGAAGGGCGGCGGTTCGCTTACGGCCCTGCCCATCATCGAGACCCAGGCCGGCGATATAACGACCTACATCCCGACCAACGTTATCTCCATCACCGACGGCCAGATATACCTCGAGGACCGGCTCTTCTACGCCGGCGTGAGGCCGGCCATCAACGCGGGCCTCTCGGTCTCCCGCGTCGGCGGCAAGGCGCAGAATAAGGCCATGCGCAAGGTCGCGGGGATGCTTCGCCTCGAACTCGCGCAGTACCGCGAGCTGGAGAAGTTCGTCCAGTTCGGCACCGAACTCGACAAGGCGACGCAGGCCCAGATCCGCCGGGGCGAGCGTATCGTCGAGATCCTCAAGCAGAACCAGTACGCGCCGATGTCGGTCGAGGCTCAGGTCATCGTCATCAACGCCGTCATCAGCGGCGCTCTCGACGTGGTGCCCGTGGACCGCGTGTGGGAATGCAGCGAGCGCTTACTGGAGTACATGGATACCGTGCGGCCGGAGTTCGGCAAGGCCATCCTGGAAACGGGCGAGTTGCCGGACGACGTCCAGGAGAAGCTGACCGAGGAGACCAAGACCTTCGTGGCCGGTTACTTGCGGCAGGACGACGACGAGGACGGCGAGGCCGCGCCCGAAACGGAGGCAGGGGGGAAGTAATGCCGCGTACCGTGGCGCGCGCGGCCGTGCTGGCGGCGCTATTATGTACGACTTCCTGTTTGAATATCGTGGACGTCGTACAGCCGGCGGAAGTGGAGGCCGGGGAGAAGTTCGAGGTAGCACTGCAACTCCGCACCGGACGCCAATCGACCTCCGCGGAGGTGGTTGCTAGGTTCGCGGGCGTCGTGGCCGTATCTCTGCCCGAAGGCGCGGCGGTCGTCAAAGCCGGCTACGAGGGCGGCGCGAAGGGAAAATTCAAGCACGTTAAAGACGCTGGCGCGACTTATTTGCCCGACCGCCCGGGTTATACCTGGTCGTATTGGATAACGGTGGATAGTTACGAGCCGTTGCAGGTCACGGGGAAGGACTACGCCGTTAAGTTAACACTGCGGGCGCCGGATACGCCGGGCGACTACGAATTAGCTTACGCGGCCGGAGCCGCCCACGCCGATGGACGGGAAATAAACTACGCGGCGGTTATTTGGGCAAGCCCCTTGAAGGGTGAAACGGAACAACCTATGCTGGAACGCGGGATAACGGTTAAGTAATGGCGACACTCAGGGCAGTACGGCAACGCATCGGCTCGGTCGAAAAGATCCGCGAGATAACCGCGGCCATGAAGACCGTGTCCGCGGTGAAGGTCCGTAACGCGCAGACGGCCCTCATGGCCATGAGGCCGTACGCGGCGCACCTCGCCGAGATAATATCGCACCTGGCGACCTGTGGCGAGCCGGCCTATCATCCGCTTTTGGTCGACCGCGGGGACGAGAACGCCATTCTCGTCGTCATCAGTTCCGACCGGGGCCTCTGCGGGCCGTTCAACTCGAACGTCATCCGGCAAGCACTGGCCTATCAGGAAGAGCACCGTCGCGACTTCGGTTCGTACGCCGATATGGTTTGCGTCGGGAAAAAAGGCTACGATTTCTTTCGGCGGCGGGGTTTCAACGTTATCGAAAGTTATACCGGTTTCTTTAAGGTAATCACGTACGAGGACGCCCGGGCCATCGGGAAAATCATTACCGATGCCTTCCTCGCCCACGACGTTGACCGCGTGGACTTCCTGTATCATCACTTCTTTTCCGCCGGCCGGCAGGTTGTAACGACGCGCAGCATACTTCCGATTAGGCTCGAGGAGATGCTATTGCCGGGAGCCGAGGACGACCCGGAATCCGCCGAAGCGTCGCCAGCTTGTTCGTTCCTCGAGTATTTATTCGAACCGGACAGCGAAACGATTTTGGGGGAACTACTGCCGCTCTACGTCAACGTCCAGGTATGGCGCGTACTTCAAGAGCACATATCCTCGGAGCACGGCGCCCGGATGATGGCGATGGAATCGGCGACCCGCAACTGCGGAGACTTATTAGGGACTTTAACGCTCGATTATAATAAGGCCCGTCAGGCGGCCATCACCAAGGAACTTATTGAGGTGACGTCGGCCTCCGAAGGCCTCAGATAAATAAAAACGTAACCCCGGAAGCACCAGGCAGGGTGTGATGATCGTACGGTTCCGGGCATATTGCAACGGCGAATTATGGTACGCCACCGCCGAACGCGACGATATCTTCGCGGTCGGGGGGTCGTTGTCCGAGTTAATGGATAACGTCGACCTCGTCACCCGGATGCATTACGGTGGCCGCGTCGCCCCGGGCGAAGGGCTGCATATAACGATGACGAACGAGGTCGGCGCTGGCGACTTAGGCCGTTAGAAAGAGGTATGAGTGGCGCGCCCGAAGCCCCGAACGATACTATGGCTGGGAGTTTTATCGGTGGTCGCCCTGCCGGTGGGTGCGGAGGCGACGGCTGTAACGGGTGAGGTCTACGATATTCGTTCCGGCGCGGTCGTACCGGGGGCCGTTGTGGCGTTGGGGGGAGAAGAAACCGAGTCACGTGAAGACGGCACGTACCGCATCATAGCCGGTCCTCGGAGGCGGGATAAACTTGTCGCCGAGGCATCGGGGTACGTCGTAACCGTAATGGAGTACATGCCCGTCGTGCCGACGCCGCCCGAGGTCTGGTACAACGTGCCGCTGATGCCGCGGGATACGGCGACCCCGTACGAAGGGAGTTTCTCCGACCTCTTCTTCGGCCGGGCACCGCTCCGAAGCGCGGGTAGAGGTTACGTCGTCGCGCGGCGTTTGGATGACTTGCCGCTGATGTTATACGCCCCCGGCCTCCACGCGGAGGAAGAGGCCGCGCTCACGGCGTTTATCGGAGAGTTGAACGAGCGGTGGGGAACGGATTTGTTCGCGTGGGGAAGCGGACCCGAAGCGCGAGTCGTAATGGAGTTCGGGGCGGCCGGGTTTTTATACGAAAAGGACGGCGCGGGGCGCATTAGGACCGCTTTCCCCGACGCCACCGGCGAGAACGCCCTGCCCGTTGTGGAAGCGTTTTTGCGTCAGCTCGTTCTCGCGGGCGATTCGGAGGCGGAAGGGATTACCGAGGCCGGCCTACGCGCCGACGTCGACTACGCGGAGGACCTCGACGCCGTGGTGCGCATCATCTACCGGGAGAGCGAAGACTTCAATTACGGCGTGTTCAAGCGGCGGGCGCCTTCGCCCTTCTCGATACTCACTGACCTTTACTTGGGCATCGGCGGTTACGATAAAACAGGCGTTACGGACGAAACGGGGGACCCGGTCGATTTTCCCACCGATTACCAGTTGGGGCAGGTAAGCTTGGCCGGCGGCGCCGGATATCGCAATTTTTGGGTAAAGGCCGGCTTCTGGTTCGCCGGAATATGGGAAGTCGACGCCGAGGAGTTATATTCGCCGGGCGGCGTCGCGGCCGAGGAGGTCCTGCGCCGCAATTTCAGCACGTACTACCGGGGCGGTTACTGGCTTTGGCCGGTGGGAGCCGTGCGTGCGGGCCCGTTCGCCGGTTACCGGACGCTACGGATCCGCGGCAAGCATAAGAGCCCGGCCGTGCCGGAAGCGGTAGCGCCTGCCATAGACTTGGATTATACGGACCATTACGACGGCGCGGAGGCCGGCATCGCGTGCGACGTGGCACCCGGTTGGTACAATGTCGGTTTCACGGCCGAATACGCTCGCGTCTTCGACGAGGACGGGTATAACCTTTTCGAAACGGGCTTCGGCGTCGTAAATCGTATCGGCGCCGGTACATTCGGTTTCGTGCGTTTTTACTGGGGGCCCGCGTTCAAATATACATTCGCCGGCCTCGCGATGAAGATAGACGTCCCATTATAACAGCGCGTTTACCCGCGAGGTTGAGTTTGGCATGACGAGTAGGACGGAAGGAAAGATAGTCCAGATTATCGGACCGGTCGTCGACGTGGAATTCAAGTCGGACGAACTGCCGCCCATTCGCAACGCCGTGGAGATTCCCCGGCGGGAAGGCGGCGTCTTGACCGCCGAGGTGGCCCAGGAACTGGGAGAGAACCAGGTTCGTTGTATCGCATTGGGCGCGGTGGACGGCCTGGTGCGCGGCGACGCCGTGTACGACACCGGCGGCCCGATTACGGTGCCCGTGGGGCCGGCGACTCTGGGCCGGGTCCTTAACGTCGTCGGCGACCCCGTCGACGAGGAGGGGCCGATAGAGAGCGAAGAGCGTTGGCCCATCCACCGGCCGGTTCCCCCGCTCACAGACCAGGACACGAGTTCGGAGATGCTCGAAACGGGCATCAAGGTCATCGATCTGTTGGAACCGTATTCGAAGGGTGGCAAGACCGGCCTCTTCGGCGGCGCCGGCGTCGGCAAAACGGTCCTGATAATGGAGATGATCCATAACATCGCGACCGAGCACGGCGGCTACTCCGTCTTCGGCGGCGTGGGCGAACGGACCCGCGAGGGCAACGACCTCTGGCTCGACATGAAGGAGTCGGGCGTCATCGACAAGACGGCGATGGCCTTTGGCCAGATGAACGAACCGCCCGGGGCCCGCTTCCGCGTCGGCCTGACGGCGCTGACGCTGGCGGAGTATTTCCGAGACGCTGAGGGCAAAGACGTCCTCCTCTTCATCGACAACATCTTCCGTTTCGTCCAGGCCGGGTCCGAGGTCTCTACGCTACTGGGCCGGCTCCCGTCGGCGGTCGGGTACCAGCCGACGCTGGGGACCGACGTGGGTGAGCTCCAGGAGCGTATCACGTCCACGACGCGCGGATCGATTACGGCGGTGGAGGCGATATACGTTCCGGCGGACGACTACACCGACCCGGCGCCCGCCACCACCTTCTCACACCTTGACGCCGTAACCGCGCTCTCGCGGCATATCGTCGAGCTAGGTCTCTACCCGGCGGTGGACCCGCTGGCGTCCACGTCGCGGATTATGGATCCACTGGTCATCGGCGAGCGGCATTATCGGGTGGCGCGTCGCGTCCAGGAGATCCTCCAGCGCTACGTCGAACTCCAGGATATCATCGCCATTCTAGGGATGGACGAGCTCTCCGACGACGATAAAATTATCGTCGGCCGGGCCCGCCGTATCCAGAAGTATTTAAGCCAACCCATGTTCGTGGCCGAGGCCTATACCGGCCGCGAGGGCAAGTACGTCAAGACCGAAGATACCGTGGAAGGATTCGAACGACTGGCGGCCGGCGAGTTCGACGAACTCCCGGAGCAGGCGTTCTTTATGGTGGGGACGATAGACGAGGCCGTGGACCGGGCGAAGGAGCTGGCCGCGGCGTAAAAGATAAGCGCCGGTGGAATGGCACCGCGAAATTTTATAGTACGGCCGGCCAAGGCGACCGAGCTCGACGACGTGGCGGCCTTTTGCGCCGGGCGCGAACGGGACGCCAAGACGCGCGAGATTAAACGCCGCCGCCGCCAATGGCTGCAGGAGGCGATGGCCGAAGGGCTTACGGTCCTGCTAGCGCTCGACCCCCGGCCGCCGGCGACGGTGGAGTACGAGGGGGAGCGCGTGGGTCGCGACGAGTTGACCCTGCTGTCCGACGGCCTCGCGGTCGGCCTCCTGGAATACGTTCCCGTCGAGAATACGCTTTACCCGGTGGAGGGAGAGGGATACATATTCATCGACTGCCTGTGGGTCATCCCGCCGTACTTGAGCCGGGGTGTGGGGCGGGAGTTGATGCGAGCCGTTCTGCGGGCCGGCCGGGAATTGGAAACGGGCGTCGCGACCGTCGCGTGGCGCGGGGACCAGCCGTCCGAAAGTTGGGCGTATATGCCGGCACCGTTCTTCCGTTCCTTCGGCTTCGACATCGCGGACGAGGACGGAGACCGGGTTTTAATGGCGGTGTCGTTCGGGGCCACGGGTAAGCCCGTTTTGGTACGGCCCGGAGGCCGCGACGTGGCGGGTTGGGAATTCCTCTGCCACCCTCGTTGTCCGGCGAGCCTGTGGGCGGCGGAACAAGTAGCGGAGGCGGGGGAGGATGCGGCCGTAGTGGAATTGGCCGGCAGGGACGACGTGCGGCGATACGGCGCTTTATGCGGGATATGCCGGGACGGGCGGCCGATCCTGAATCGGCTGGCTTTCGGTTCCGACCTGGCCCGACTCCGAAAGAAAGGAAACGACCATAGCCCTACCGACTAAAATAAACCTTAGTCTCGTGACCCCCGAGGCGGTGGAATTCCACGGCGAAGTGACCTCCGTGATAGCGCCGGGGACCGAGGGTTACCTGGGCGTTTTACCCGGGCACACGCCGCTCGTTACTTCGCTCCGGCCAGGCAAGTTGAGCGTCGATTCGGCCGCGGGCCGGCGGGATTTCGAGATAGGCGCCGGTTACATGGAGGTAACCCCCGAATCGGTGATTATAATAACCGAAAAAGTTACGTCGAAAACAGGGGAAGCATAACCGTGACGGGTAACGATAAAGAGAACGAGACGATGGAGAATGCCTGCCGGGTATTCGAGAACTCCGAGGGCTTTCTGGCGGAGGGTCTGGCGTCAACCGAGGAGAAGATAGCGGAGTTACTCGGTACCGACTTGCCCTTCGTATCCGAGGTTCTGCATTATGCGGCTGGTTCGGGTGGCAAACGCTACCGCCCGCGCCTTACTCTTCTGGCGGCCGCCTCCGGCGGCGTTAGCCAGAAGAGGGTCGCGGATCTCGCGGCCTGTATGGAGTGCATACACCTGGCGACTCTCCTCCACGACGACGTTATCGACGAAGCCCCCACCCGCCGCGGCCGGCCGAGTACGCGGCGCCGCTTCGGCAATCAAATCTCCATCCTGGGGGGCGACTACATCCTGACACGCATCTTCCAGTACCTCGCCTCCGAGTTCGAGAACCGCGACTTCCTCGCCATCGCTGTGGCTACGACGAACCGCATGGTCGCCGGGGAATTCCTGGAGATTTGGCGGCAGGGCCGACTCGATATGAGCGAGGAAGAATATATCCGCATGATAACGCTGAAGTCCGCGAAGCTCCTGGAGGCGGCGTGTCAGGTGGGCGCGCTGGCGGCGGGATACGACGGCACGGAGCTTGAGGCGTTTAACAGCTACGGCCTGAATACCGGCGTCTCCTTCCAGATAACCGACGATTGTCTCGACCTTTCGGAAAGCGTCAATACTCTTGGAAAGGAAGGATTCGCGGACGTACGTTCGGGTAAAATTACACTCCCTATTATCTACGGATTGCGCTCGTCCGGGGGGCGGGAAATCGCCGCGGCCGTAGAGGCCATATGGGACGGCCGGGACGCGGAGGACGAGTTGCTCGACCTCCTATCCGGGGCCGGTGTATTCGACGAGGTCCGGGCGAAGGCCCGGAGCTACGCCTCTAAGGGTAAAGACGCACTGGTAGCCGTCCCCGCGGGCGAGGCCCGCGACATCCTGGGTTCGATGGCCGACTGGACCTGGGCCAGGAGGAGTTAGGCCGGCTTGGTAATATTCAAGAAAATATACGACTTCCTAACGTCGCGTCGAGTGTCAGTAATTGTACTGTTAATAGTCGGCGGTATTTCGCTGGTGGGTGCGGCGATACCGCAAAAAGAACTGCCGGCTTATTATGAGGCGCATTATGAGGCGTGGGCGGTTAAGCTCTTCAATATATTAGGTTTAACCAACGTATATCGGACATGGTATTTCGTAGGTTTACTCTCTTTCTTATTATTGGCGATATTGACCTGCACGATAAGGCGCACGCCCGCCATAATCCGTTTATTCGCAAATAAAAAGCCGTCACTAGCGGCTTTCGAGCGTTCGGAGTGCCGGGCGGCGATCGGCCCCGCGGCCGCGTACGACAATATCACGGGTATTTTAAAACGCCTTCCTTTCACCTGGCGCGAGGTCGGCGGCGCGTGGTACGGCCGGCGCCGGGCCGTAGCGGTCTTCGGCGAAATTTTAACCCACGTCGGCCTGATACTCCTATTCGTAGGCGGTTTACTGCGGGGTTTCGGCCACCGGGACGAAATCCACATTTTTGACGGTTACGGTGTCGCTTTACCCCCGGCGTATGGGGAAGGTTACGAGATTCGGGCGGACAGCGTGGACGAAATCGTCGACGCCAATACCGGGAAAACCTTGGAATACCGAACCGGCGTAAGGGTCTTCCGATACGGCGATGAGGTGGCTGCGGGGGACGTCGAGGTCAATGGGCCGTTGCGTTACGGCGGCTGGGGCCTCTACCAGTCCGATATGAACGCCGACGGCGCCAGGGGGCTGATGCTGGAGTCGGTGGAACTTAAGAAGGGCGCTACGGTCGAGGACTACGGCCGGGCCAAGTTCTCCTGGAAAATCGGCGACGGCACTGGCGAACTCGAGTTGGCGCCCGGCGAGGAGAAGGAGATGGGGGAAACCGGTTTCCGTCTCCGGCACCTCGGTTACCTGGAGCGGTTTACGTCTACCGAGGAGGGCTTCAGCGACGGCGGCCCCGAGTACAATCCCACGGCCTTCGTCCACGTAACCAATCCACGGGGGGACGTAGCGACCGGCCTCCTGTTCAAACTCCACCCGGAGCAGTCCTTTATCCGGGGTACGGTACCCGATTTTGTCGACGGTCGCTTTTACGTTCTGTACGAGGAAGACGGTGGGCCGTGGCGGGCTGGCCGCCGGGAATACCTTTTCGCGTCCGGTTCCTATCTTCCGTTTGCCGGCGGCCGGGCCGTTATGCACGTCGCGATGGCGGAGGGTGAAGGCGAGGATCTCCGAAGCCGTGCTCTTAAGGGCGTATTGACTCCGACTGGCGGCGATCCCCGGGAGTTCGAATTCCCGTTCGGCGAAAGGGTGGGCGTGGAAGTTGGCGGGGACGTTTACGCCGTCAGGTTCATGGGCGCTCAAGTAGGGGCCGTATCGGGTCTCACCGTCGCCCGGGACCCGGGGCTTTGGTTTTTCTACGTCGGTTGTCTATTGCTGTCGCTCGGCGTTATTGCCGCTCTACTCATACGGTTCGAAGAACTGATGATATACACACACGACGGCCAAACGTACGTGGCAGGCCGTTCGAACAAGGGCGCCCGCGTGACGCGACCCTGGTTCGAGGAGTACGCGGCCGAGATAGAAAAGGAAATAGCGAAGCGTGCGAAATAAACTAACGGCCTTTCTGCTTTTGGCGGCGGCCTTGAGCGTCGGCGCCGCTGAGCCAGACTTCGCAGCCCGTCGCGCCCTCGTCGCCGAGGCACGGCTCGACGGAGCTTTCGGCCCGGTGGCCGTTAAAGCCGACCGGGTTATGCCGTGGTCGACGTTCGTCGCGAACCGCTACCGCTTGTTCTGCGGGAACGGCGACCCGTCGGAAAGCGATCTAGGTACCGACGCCGGCGTCGCGATATGGCTCGCCATCCTCGACGGCGAATACAGGCGGACGGGCCGGCTGCTCTATGTCGAGGGCGGCAACGTGCCGGGCGTAAAATCCGACCGGTGGATATCGCTCCGAGAGTTCGAAACCGACTTGATGCCGGTCATAATCGGGTCGCCGGGATCCTTCGGCGGCGGCGAGACCGAAACCGCCGTTAAAGAACTAGTGAGCCGCGCGGGCGTCCTGCATAGGCTCTCGTGGGATGAGCTGCTCGTCGTGCCTGGAAGCCCCGAGGCCGGGTGGCAGCCGGTTACGGAGCGTAATCCCGCCCGAACCCACATTGAGCGTATCAATCAGGCGTACGCCGCCGGCGACACCGCGGAGATGCACCGCAACGCGGCCTCTCTCGCCAGCGCGCTCGTAAGCCAGCCAGGGTACCCGTCGGCTGCCAAGCTGGGCCTAGAGAAATACCTCGACAGGTTCGCCGTACTAAAAATCGGTTTCGCGTTGTACGTTCTCTCGGCGCTGCTGTTTTTCGTGTGGTGGGCCGTGGGGAAACGACGAATCGCGGACGCCGGGGCGTGGGCGGCACTGGCCGGGTTTGTTTTTATGACGGTAGGCCTCGTGGGTCGTTCGATAATCGCGGGGCACCTTCCCACGACGGGCATGTACGAGTACATCGTGCTTTTGTCGTGGACGGCCGTGCTGTTCTTCCTTTTGTTTTACGTAAAAACGCGGGGGGCTTTTTTGGGCGTCATCGTGATGCCTGTGGCGTTTTTATTGATCGTCGTATCGTCGCTTTTCCCGTCGGACATCGAAACGCAGCTTATCCCCGCGCTCCAATCGTGGTGGTTAACCATACACGTGGTGCTGGCGTGCCTGGCGGAAGGCGCGTTCGCGGTGGCCTTCGCTGCGGCGGTCCTGCGGCTCGTGCGCTCGGACAAACCGGGCGGCCGGCTGCCGTCCAAGGAACGCCTGGAGGATATTGAGTATCGGGCGGTCGCTCTGGGGTATCCGCTCTTCACGATAGGCGCTTTGGTGGCCGGGGCCATTTGGGCCCAGAAGGCCTGGTCGGTATGGTGGAATTGGGACCCGAAGGAGACGGCGTCGCTCGTGGTTTTCCTAATCGCGACGGCGTATTTGCACGCGCGACGGGCCCGGGGGTGGCGGGGAACGCGGACGGCGGCGTTGGCTATTCTTATATTCGTCGCCGCGGTGTTTACGCTTTTCGCTAATTTGATATTCGGAGGCCTACACTCGTACGGCCTTTAAGGCAGGAAGTACGGATATGAAGATAAAAAAGAAAAAGGAAAAACCTATCCTCAAACGGGCCCGCAAGCCGGCCGAGGCCGAAGGCCGTTCCGGCGTTAAAAAGTTCTTCGACCCGATTATTAAACGGTGGAAGATAATCGCCGCTGTGGCTGGCGGCTTGGCGCTGGCGGGCGCGGCGGTGGGCGGGTACTTCTGGTACCGGCACGACCGCGAAGTCCGGGCGGCCCGGGCGTATGCTCACGTCCAGGAACGGATAACCGAGTTCGCCGAGGAAAAAGCGGCCGACGTCGGGGAAGAGGGTAGAATTGACCCCGAGGAACTAGCAGCTTTCACGACGACGGAACTCGAGAACGTGATTGAGCGTTTCGGCGATACCGCCACCGGCCGCGCCGCCAAGTACGAGCTGGCGTCGTTGCGGTTCGAGCGGAAGGATTACAAGGGCGCCGCGGAACTCTTCGGCCAGGTCGAAAGGGATGGGTCCGGATTATCGGCCGTCCTCGCGGCCAAGGGCGTCGCGGATTGCCATAAGGCCCAGGGCGAGTACGACGCCGCCATTGAAGGGTATAAGGCGATATTCGAGGCCCACCGGGACGAGTTCCCCAACGTGCCCGTGGCGATGGACCTCGCCGGGTGCTACCGTGATACCGGTAATTACGACGAAGCGGCGAAGCTGTATCGCTACGTACTGGATTACCACCGGCTCTCGCCTTACTCCGGCGACGCCGACCTGGAACTGAAGAAAATCGAAGCGATCAAGGCCGCCGGGGAGTAATTGGGAACGAGACGAGCTTTAAATCGGCGGCCGGATTTGATATAGTGACGTGGTGCCGGGAAAAGGATTGAGGCGCCGGTCCGGCGCACCTGGGTCGGAACGGGGTGCGCCGTTGCTTTTGCGGGAAGGTAAAGGTCTTCCAATTATGCCTGAGAGATTATTCCGTTTAATCGGACGCCTCGGCGCGGCGGTACTGGCCCGGGCTTCGCGGCCTTTCATCGGCGGACAGGCCGTTCTGGAAGGCGTCATGTTCCGCTCGCCGCGGGCATACGCCGTCGCGGTGCGCGACCCTTCCGGGGAAATCGTAACCGATGCCCGCGAAGAAATATCCATGGCGACGAAGTTCCCCTGGCGGTTGCCGTTCATCCGGGGGATCGTAACTCTCATCGAAACGTTGAACCTGGGGATGAAGGCCATAACCTTCTCGGCGAGTGTATTGGAACCCCCGAAGGAGGGCGAGAAGAAAAAGAAGTCGTCATCCTGGGAGATGGCCGGCGTCATCGCGTTTTCTTTAATATTCGGCCTCGTCATCTTCGTCGGTATACCTTACGGCGCGGCCTATCTCCTGAAGGGGCCTCTCGGCGTAACCGGCGAAGGGTCCATCCTTTTCAACTTCATCGAAGGTTTCCTTCGGATAACCGTGTTCTTCGGTTATCTTATCGTGATATCCAGCTTCAAGGATATCCGGCGGATGTTCGGGTACCACGGCGCCGAGCACAAGGTAATAAATACTTTCGAGCACGGCCACGAACCGGCCGCCGATACGGTGCCGGAAGCCAGCCGCTTCCACCCGCGGTGCGGGACCTCTTTTATTATCGTTCTGCTGTTGGTCCTTATCCTGATCCACTCCGTGGTGTTCACGCTCTTGCCGCCGGACCTCAATTTCGTATCGAAGCTTCTGGCCCGGTTGGCCCTCGTCCTCCCCATCGCGGGAGTCGCGTACGAATTGATACGCCTGGGGAGCCGTCTCCCCGATAGCAAGATTATAAATTTCTTTCTCCTCCCGGGCCTCCTCACGCAATTTTTGACGACGCGGGAGCCCGACGGGGAAATGATTGAGGTCGCCCTGGCGTCGTTCCATCGTGTCCGGGACATCGAGGCGGAATCGTCCGGGGCCCGGGGAGAGGTCGGGGAATAACCGTGGTAGACTTACTGAAATCGTTGAGTTCCATCGAGGACGAGCTGGCCCAGGTCAACGAGAAGTTGTCCGATCCGGACGTCGCTTCCGATCACGTTCGGCTGGCCGAGTTGGGGCGCCGCCGGGCCGAACTTGAGGACCTGGCGGCGGCCGGCCGACGGGTACGGGACCTCGAGGCCGAAATCACCAATACCCAGTCGCTTATCGACGGGGACGACGACCCCGCCATACGCGACCTCGCCCGGGCGGAAATGGAGGAACTGCGCGTTTCGCTCGAGGAGGCGTCGAACGAGTTTCGCTTGCTTCTCCTGCCCAAGGACCCCAACGACGAACGAAGCGTCATCGTCGAAATACGCGCGGGGACCGGCGGCGACGAGTCGGCCTTGTTCGCGGCCGACCTCTTCAAGATGTATCAACATTACGCCGAGCGGGCCCGCTGGCGGGTCGACGTGATGAATTCCCACGAGACCGGCATCGGTGGCTTCAAGGAAATTATATTCGGCGTCGAGGGCAAGGGGGCCTATTCCCGCTTAAAATACGAGTCGGGCGTCCACCGCGTCCAACGCGTACCGGAAACGGAGAGCCAGGGCCGCATCCATACCTCCGCGGTGACCGTGGCGGTCCTACCCGAGGCCGACGAGGTCGAGGTCAATATCGGGGCGGAGGACCTCCGCGTCGACGTTTTTCGCTCGACCGGCCCGGGCGGCCAGGGGGTAAACACCACCGATTCCGCGGTGCGGATTACCCACCTGCCGACCGGTATTGTAGTGAGTTGCCAGGACGAACGCTCACAGATAAAGAACCGGGCCAAAGCGATGAAAATTCTCCAGGCCCGACTACTGGTCCAGGCGCAACAGGAGGCCGCGGCGGAACGGGCGGACCAACGGCGCTCCATGGTCGGGACGGGCGACCGTTCGGAACGGATACGGACTTATAATTTCCCGCAGGCGCGCGTTACCGATCACCGCGTTGGCTTGACCTTGTATAGGCTGGCCGAGATCCTGGACGGGGATTTGGACGAAGTCGTCGACACGCTCGCGGCTGCCGACCGGGAGAAGATGCTGGCCGCGGCCGCGGAGAACATGTAACTCACGGGGGGATCGCCGAGAGTGGTAGCGGCTAACGAAAACGTCAGGGGCTTGGCCCGCGAAGTGGAAGCCGAACTGGCGGTAGCCGGCCTGGCTTCACCGGCGGCCGAAGCCCGGGTCCTCGTATCGCACGCCTGCGCTTTCCCCGCTCGGGAGTTCGCCGGGAACCTGGGTTCCTCGGTTCCGGCCGGGGCTCTCGAATCGTCGCGCGAGTTCGTCCGGCGCCGTCGCGAACGCGAACCCCTCCAACTTATAATAGGAACCGCGGTTTTCCTCGACCTCGAACTGGAGGTCGAGGCCGGCGTATTCATCCCACGTCCCGAGACCGAGGGACTGGCCGTTATCGCGGAGGGGTTAATCAAGGACGTTCCCGCGCCGGTGGTTATCGACCTCTGCGCGGGGGCGGGGCCGCTCGCCGTATACCTGGCCCGGAAGCGGCCCGACGCTCGCGTCTACGCGGTCGAGGCCGACGCCGCGGCCGCCGCGCTGATTCGTAGGAACGCGGCCCGCTACGACGCCGACGTTGCGGTTACCGAGGGAGACGTCTTAGGCGCGGCGTTGAAGCGCCGTTTCCCTCCGGCCGACCTTATAGCCGCCAATCCCCCCTATATTAAATCGTCGGAAATCCCGGCCTTGCCGCCGGAGGTCCGCGACTGGGACCCGCGTCTGGCCCTCGACGGCGGCGGCGACGGCCTGGCATATTACCCGGCGCTGGCCGATTGGGCGTCGTCCGGCCTGAAACGCGGCGGCGTTATTGCTATGGAGATCGGGGAAGATTTGGCGGAGGACGTTCGGGAAACGTTCGCCGGCGTGGGGGAAGCGGTAGTCGAAAAAGACCTGGCAGGGCGTAACCGGTACTTGTGGACTCGTAAGGGGTAGGACTCATATGGCTTGTAGTCGGTTAAAGGTAACGTTGACGGTTGCGGCAACCATGGCGGTAGTGGGGGCTTGTGGCCGGGGCGGCGGTAAGCTCGAGGAAGCGGAAGTATACACACAATATAAAGGAGTTACCTTCGTCGAGAAGTTCAAGGTCTGGGCCACCGGGCCGGACGAGGTCGTGGCCCGCGACGCTTTTTACGAACCCGACAATTACGTCTACGACGGCTCGACGGTCAGGCTGGCCGCGCTCCGCGGAGAGGCCGAGTCGTTCCAGCTCGTCGTGAACGCGGACTACGGGAATATTAACGACGTTGAGGTCGACGTCGAAGCGTTGACCGGCCCCGGCGGGGCTATCCCGGCTGAGAACGTATCGGTATATTTCGAGTACTACGTGACCGTGCATAACGCCGGCGACTTCCGCGGCCGGACGGGCGAGGTGCCCGACGCGCTGGTGCCCCTGGCCGAGCCTTTCGACCTCGCGAAGGCTCAGGCCCAGCCGCTCTTCGTCGTGGTGAAGGTCCCGGCCGATTTGGCGGCCGGCGAGTACGAGGGCGGCATTGTCATCCGGGCCAAGGGGGCCGCTACCCAGAAGATGAAAGTGGTAATAAAAGTCCTGCCGGAAACGCTGGAGCCGGCGGCTGGCCCGCCGCTCTTCGTCGAACCCGATTACGCCGCCGTTTCCCGGTGGGCCGGGGGCGAGGGCGTCGACCCCGTTAAGGACGAAGAGCTCGCACCGTATTTGGATTTGCTCGTTTCCCGGGGCATCCGGCCTTTCGACGGCGGTTACTCCCAGCGCCGCTTAACGACGAGCGGCGAGAAAGCGGCCGAGGCGTGGGCGGAAACTGCCGTGGGCGGCGACCCGACCGTTTTCACTCTCCCTCCGGCCGCGGACGGGTTGACTCCGGCGCCGGATGCGTTGGCCGAGGAATATAAAACCTTGTATGAGGCGTACGGAGATAAGGCCCCGGCGCGGCCGGTTGTCTGGGCCGACTTCCCGGGCGGTTCGCGCGACCCCTTCGAGGGGGGAGCGGCGGCCGTAAAATGGTGGAAGGAATTGGCGAGCGCGGTCGCGGCGTGGCCGGGGAAACCGGCGCTCGCCGTGGCGTCGTCGCCTTTCCGCGGCGCTCCCGGCGTGTCCATGCCGGGGGCCGTGTCTTACTGGGTTACCGATTTCGGGGACGTGGCGGCGTGCCCCGAGCGTTATCAGAATATTCCGGGCGGGAATAAATACTTCCTCCGCGCGGACGGTTCCGGCGGCGACGTGCTCGACGGCCGCAGGGCCGGGGCGCGGCTCCTGTCGTGGTACGGGTATCTGTGGGGAGCCGACGGCGTGGTCGCTTTGGCGCCGGCTGCCGATGCGGTACGGCCCGTCAACCCCTGGCTCGACGATCCCATGGTCGGGACGGAGGATGCGTACGGCAACGGCCGGGGCGGTTGGTTCTACCCGGGCGAACCGGCGGGAGCGACAGGCCCCGTCTCGTCCGTGCGGCTCGAGCTCCTGCGAGAGGGCCGGGAAGATTGGGCCCTGTTCGAACTCGTGGAGAAGAAGCGCGGCCGGGCCTACGTAGAGGAGCGTCTAAAGGCCCTATTGCCGTACAATATTGAATTACTAAGCGACATATCTACGGGCGACCTGGGTAATAATCAGATTTTCGAACTGCGGCAAGCGTTGCTCGAAGAGTTGGCCGGGGCGCCGGGGCCGGGACGCGAGGTTGGCGTGTCCGGACGCGTCGCGGACGCACCGGGGACTCCCGTTTACCACGCCCGCGTGGGCGACGGCTCTTTCGCGACCTATACCGGCGAGGACGGCTCGTACCGCCTTACGCACCGGGCCGGCCGCGGCGAGTTGACCGTAACGACGTCCGGTTTTAAAGGCAACGTAACCGGCGGCGGCGGCGTGACGTTGTACCGCGGCCTCAAGGGCCTGCTGCCCGTCTTCGACTTCGAGGCCGGGATCGACCCGGCGTTCTGGCTCTCGGGCGACGACAAGGACGCGCACCTCGTAACCGAGGAACGCGACGTCGTGTTCGAGGGGCGCATCGCGCTCGGCGTAAAGTTCGCGGTCGGGAAGACGAGCCGCGTCGTCAATCTCTATCCGCGGCTCAAGGATTTCTCGAAGCATCACCGTTTCGAGTTCACGGCCTATAACCCGAATGATTTCCTCGTGGACGTTTGGCTCCTCGTACTAGACGACGACGTACTGGACGTCGAGAAACAGTTCCGCCGGCGCGTCACGCTACGGCCGCGGGCGTGGACCCGCGTTTCCTTCCAGACGAAATACCTGCCGGCTTCGGGAGAAGGCCGGTTCACCCGTAAATCCGACGGGACTTACTCCGTCAAGCCCGGCTACGAGCCCGACCTTTCACATATCGTCGGCATCGGCTTCGAGGGCGATGGCTTGGTGGGGGCGGGGGGAGCGGAAGGGTCGGCTTCGTATAAAATAATAATCGACGACGTCAAGCTGGTAATTTTCGATTAAACGACGATGGCGATGCGCGTAGTCCTGGCGACGGAGAACACGGCCAAGCTGGCCGAAATCGCGAGTATCCTCGGGGACCCGGCGGAACTTATCGGCCTAAGCCGGTTTCCCGGAATCGTCCTTCCCCCGGAAGACGGCGACACCTACGAGGAGAACGCGTTGGGCAAGGCGCGGGCCGTCGCCCGAGAAACGGGCGTCGCGGCGCTGGCCGACGACTCCGGCCTCGAGGTCGAATTCCTTTCGGGCCGACCCGGCGTGCGCTCGAGCCGATACGCCGGGCCGGACGGGGACGCCCGGGCGAACAACGAGAAACTGCTACGCGAGCTGAAAGGCGCGCCGGCTGCGGGACGACGGGCCCGTTTCGTGTGTGTCGCGGCGCTCGTCGCGCTGGACGGCCGGGAGTGGCTGGCCCGGGGAGAGGTGGAAGGCTCCATCGGCCTCGAACCGGTCGGGGCCGCCGGCTTCGGTTACGACCCGCTCTTCGTTCCCGACGGCCACGGCCGGACTTTCGCGGAGATGGCGTCGGCGGAAAAGAACGCCATAAGCCAACGCACTCGCGCTTTCTCGTCTATCAAGCGCTATTTGGTAGAAATATAACGGAATAATCGAACGTTCCACCGGAGGTTGCTATGAAGGTTGTTATACCGGTCGCGGGCCAGGGAACCCGACTCCGTCCCCACACCCACACCGTCCCGAAGGCGATGCTGCACGTCGCCGGGAAAACCATAATCGAATACATCGTCGACGAAGTAAGTGCGGTCAAACCGGACGAATACGTCTTTATCGTCGGGTACCTAGGCGACAAATTGCGGGCGTTCCTGGAGAAAAAAATAGAGGCGCCCGTAGAGTTCGTCGTGCAACAGGAGACGCTGGGCATCGCGCACGCTTTGCGCCAGGCCCGGGAACACCTCCGGGACGAGCCGTTCTTAATCGTATTGGGCGATACCATATTCCAGGCGGACCTCGCGGGTATCGTCAAGCAGGGCATATCGGCCATCGGCGTCCGCGTCGTGGAGGACCCCCGCCGCTTCGGCGTCGTGGAACTCCAGGGGGAGCGCGTGGCTCGGCTAGTCGAGAAACCCAGCGCGCCGGTATCCAACCTGGCGATAGCCGGCGTGTATTACGTCAGCGACCCGACGTTGATGGTAAATTGCCTCGACCGGATAGTAGAGGAGGACATCAAAACGCGGGGCGAGTACCAGCTTACGGACGCGCTCCAGCTCATGGTCGAGGCCGGCCACGAGATCCGCTCCTTTCCCATAGAGGGGTGGTTCGACTGCGGCGAGCCCGGGGCCCTGCTCGAAACGAACCGGACCCTCCTCTCCCGCGTCGAGGACGTGCCGAAACGCCCCGGGTCTATTATCATTCCGCCGGTGTGGATCGACGAGAGTGCGGCCATACAGAACTCCATCATCGGGCCGAACGTTTCGGTGGCGGGCGGAGCCATCGTCAAGGATTCCATCGTGCGGGACAGCATCGTAAGCGAATACGCGGCCGTGGAGTCCCTTATCCTCCAGAGTTCCATAATCGGCGACCGGGCCGCGGCCCACGGGAAACCGGCCGCGCTGAACGTCGGCGACTCGTCGCAGGTCGAGTTGGGATAAACGCCGCGTCCCGGTTAAACCGGACGGCCCGCCCGAACGTCGATATTAACGATAAGGGTTGAACCGACGAGGGGCGGGGAAAGTTAACTCGTGAGGTGGATACGGTGAAAATGAAATCTTTGGTGGTACGGACCGCCCGGTGCGCTCTCCTGTTCGCGGCCGCGGCGGCCGTTCTGTTCACGGCCTCGAGTTGCCGCGTTACGGACGGCGAACAACGGTTGTGGATTTATTCTTACCGGATATTCTATCCCGGCGACGGCGTGGAAGTGGAGCTGGAGAGTCGGGGCGTCGACGAGGTGGATATGGCGATATATCCCATTGACCTCGTCGCCGCGGCGAAGAATCCAGAGCTCGATTTGCATTCCATGAAGGGCATCAACTTCTCCGGCGTGCGGCCTGTCGCGACCTGGCGGGAAGAATTAGAAAGCGGCGGCTATTGGAATTATAAAACCGTGAAGCTGCCCGTCGAGGGCGAGGGGGCGTACGTCGTAACCGCCTCGGCCTCCGGCGAGACCGCCGCGACGCTCGTCGTCGTGAACCGGACCGCCCTCGTCGTCAAGGCCGACAACGACACCCTAATGGTATACGCCGCGGAACGCAAATCGGGCGAGCCCGTCGCCGGCGTGGAAATCCTAACGGTCCCGGAAGTGGCGGAAGGTTTAACGACCGACGAGAACGGCCTGGCGGTTAAAAACGGCATCGTCCTCCCGGAGGACGCGTCGAGTTTCCTCGTCATGGGCAAGAGCGGCGACGGCGTTACGCTCTGCGATTCCTACTTCGGTTACTATTCGGCGGAACACTACAAGGGTTACGCCTATACGGACAGGCCGGTGTACCGTCCGAATCAGACCGTTTACATCAAAGGTATCCTGCGCCATTACGTCGGCGGCGAATACGAGAACCTTCCGAAGAAGGACGTGAAGGTCGAAGTGAACGGCCCGTCGGGAGAGCCCGTATTCAAGGCCGACCTCAAGACGTCCGATTTCGGGTCGTACGAGGCCGAATTTACGCTGGGGGAGGAACCGCCGCTCGGGCGCTATTACATCAGCACCCGTTTCGACGAAAACACCTTCACTTCGTATTTCGAGGTCGAGGAATACCGCAAACCCGAGTACGAAGTTACCGTTACGACTCATAAGGATTATTACCTCGCCGGGGACGTGCTGGTCTTCGACGTAACGGGCCGCTATTACTTCGGCGAGCCCGTCGCCCGGGCGGACGTTAGCTACACCGTATACCGGCGGGCGAAGTACCATTACGGCTGGCGTTCGTACCGGTATAGCTGGTATTACGATTACGACGATTACTACTACTCGTACGGTTGGGAGTACGTCAATAGCGGCGACGGCGCGTTGGATGACGACGACCATTTCCGGGGTACTTTCCCGACGCTCGAGGATGCGTCCTACGATTACGAGTACCGCGTCGACGCCGTAATGACCGACGCCAGCCGGCACGAGGTTACCGGGGCGGCGACCGTGCCGGTATGGCGGGCGGGGGTCGCCCTTTACGCTTATTTGGATAAGTACTTCTACGAACCGGGCGATACCGTCGTGGTCACGTTGCAGACGCAGGACCCGCAGGGCCGTCCCCTCGCCGCCGACGTCGTTTTGGACGTCAAGACGCAACGCTGGGAAGAGAAGGCGGACGGCCGTTACGGTAAGTGGAAGGAGGAGGACGTCCTCAGCGACGAGGTGAGCATCGGCGAGTCGGGGGAGGCGCGCTACCGTTTCACGCCCAAGGGGACGGGCTATTACGCGATTAACGGCCGCGCCTTCGACGAGAACGGCCGCGTTTCGGAATACGCGTTGTCCTTTTACGTGGCGGACGAAAGCTACTACCAATCATATTACTCCGGCTCGGGTATTACGGTGACGCTCGACAAGGAATCCTATAGGCCGGGAGACGTGGCGCTCGTTATGGTGCAGAGCGATTGGCCCGGCCGCGGCGTCCTTTTGACCGTGGAGGGCGACGAACTCTACCGGGCCGAGGTCCTGAGGCCCGAGGGTAATACCGCGCTGGTCGAACTGCCTATCGAGGCGAAGTTCGCCCCCAACGTTTACCTCAGCGCTTCCGTCGTGGCGGATGACAACTGGAGTAGCGCCCAGGCCGACGTCATAGTCCCGCCGGAGGACCGTTTCCTCAACGTCGCTATCGAGCCAGATAAAGAAGTGTACGAGCCGCGCGACCGCGCCACGTTCTCGGTCGTTACCACCGATTGGCGCGGGGAGCCGGTGCCGGCGGAAGTTTCCCTCGGCGTCGCGGACGAATCCGTTTACGCCGTTCGCCCCGACGAAACCCCCGATATCCGCAAGTTCTTCTACGACCGTCGCGGGAACTACGTTACGACTAATACGTCGTTCTACTTCTCGTCGTACGGCTACGGTTACGACGACGAGGGGTTGGGGGGCGGCGATATAGCGATGGAAGAAATGACCGTTAAATCCCCGCCCATGAAGTTAAGCGAAAGTAAAAAGGAAACAAAAGCCAAAGGTTCCGGAGGGGAGTACGTCGAGCCCGTAGTGCGGTCCTATTTCCCGGACACGGCGTTCTGGGGGCCGCAACTCGAGACGGATAGGAGCGGCCGGGCGACCGTGAGTTTCGACGTCCCGGACAGCCTGACGACGTGGCGGGCGACCGCCCGGGCCATAACGGCCGATACCCGGGTGGGCGACGCGACGAAGGAAGTCGTCGCCCGGAAGAATCTCCTCGTCCGGCTGGAGACGCCGCGGACCTTGACCCAGTGGGACGACGTCGTCATATCGGGCGTCGTGCACAATTACCTGGAAAACGCCCAGCGCGTCAAGGTGGAGTTCCTTTGCGGCCCCGAGGTCAAGGTCAAGGGCGACACGACGCGGTACGTCAACATCCCGGCGGGCGGCGAGGTTCGCGTCGATTGGTCGTGCTTCGTCGACGGCGTCGGCGAGACGAAGCTACAAGCCCGGGCGTTGACCGGCGTCGAGTCGGACGCGATGGAACTCACTATTCCCATATTGCCACACGGCCTGGAGTACAACGTGGCCTCGGCCCGCTCCGACAACGCGTCGTTCGGGGAAACGGTCGTCGTCCCGGAGAACGCGGTGGCGGGCGCGACGGTGCTCGAGGTTTCGCTGGCGCCGTCCCTCGCCGGAACGATGCTCGACGCGTTGGAGTACCTCGCCGGCTACCCCTACGGTTGCGTGGAGCAGACGATGAGCCGCTTCCTCCCGACCGTGTACGTGGCCCACACCCTACAAAAACTCGGCATGGAAAACAAGGACCTCGAGGCCGAACTGCCCAAGATGGTCAAGGCGGGCCTCGACCGCCTGTATAACTTCCAACATTCGGACGGCGGTTGGGGGTGGTGGACCGATGACGAGACGCACCCGTACATGACGGCGTACGTGTGCTATGGCCTAATCAAGGCGCGCGAGGCCGACTTCGACGTGCGGGACGACGTTCTGGAAGAGGGCCTGGAGTCCCTGGCGAATCAACTGGACGACGCTCGGAAAGCGAAGGAAGGTTCCACTTACCTCTACATGCTCTACGTCCTGGCCGAGGCCGGATCGAGCAAGGCGACCGAGCCGCTGGCGACTGCCTTCCGCGGCCGCGGTTCGTACGACGCCTACGAGTTGTCGCTC
Organism: Candidatus Zixiibacteriota bacterium; assembly: GCA_050117845.1. Taxonomy (GTDB): domain Bacteria; phylum RBG-13-66-14; class B26-G2; order WVWN01; family WVWN01; genus WVWN01. Next base: position 5,602 of record JASFLY010000007.1, on the reverse strand, counting down.
CTCGCGCTTGCGCTCTCGAAGGCCGGCCGCATGAACGACGCGCAAACCGTCCTCGACGAGTTGGATAAGGTCGCGACGCGCGAGGGCGGCTTCGTCTACTTCTCGGGCGTGGGGGACTGGCACTACGGCTGGTCGGACAGCCCCATCCAGACGACGGCGACCGCGCTCCGGGCCGTCGTCGCCGTCCGCGGGGCCGACGACGAGAAATTGGAAGGCATGGTCCGCTGGTTGTCGTTAAAGCGCCGCGGTAGCTATTGGCGGAGTACGCAGGAGACGGCCGCCGTGGTGTTCGCGTTGAGCGACTACCTCGAGGCCACGCGCGAGCTGGAGGGCGATTACGTGGCCCGCGTTTTCGTGAACGGCGAAGAGGCGGGAACGATGACCGTTACGCCCGGGAACGTGGCATCGACCAAGATGCACCTTTATCTGAAGGATAAGGACGGCGCCGTGCGGCCCGGCACCAACGACGTCCGGGTCGAGGTCGAGGGCAGCGGCAAGGTGTACTTCTCGACGTTGTTGACGTACTTCCAACAGGAAGACGAGATAGCTCCCGTCGATAAAGGCTTCGTCGTGAGCCGGAAATATTACACCCTCTCCGAGGGCGGCACCGCCGTGAAGGAGGGCATCCCCGACGTGGTGAAGTCGGGCGACCGTTTCCGCGTGGACGTCACCTTCAAGGTCGAGGCCCCGGTGGAGTACGTCATGCTCGAGGATTACCTCCCGTCCGGATTCGAGGTGGACGAGGACGAGTTCGAGCGCGATTACTACTACGATTGGTACTGGGGCAACACGCACCGCGAGCGGCGCGACGAGAAGATGGTCTTCTTCTTCACGTCGCTAGCCGCCGGCGAATACAAAGTATCGTACGTCATCCACGCCGAACAGCCGGGCAAACACCTGGCGCTTCCGGCGCGGGCGTCGCTTATGTACGCCCCCGAAATATGGGGAACGTCGGGCGAGGCGTCGTTCGATGTGGCGCTCGAGACGCGACAGTAGCCGCCGCCCGAGCGAAAAGGCCGGCCTCGTCTCGGGCCGGCCTTTTTATATGTGGTTCGGATGCGCGACGCTGTGCTATCATTTAGAAAAACGGTGCCCCGATAAGGACGAGGGTAGGAAAGGACGGCATATGCGGCTTGAACGAGCGTTTTGGCCCGACGTCGAGGAATACTTGAAGACGGATGACCGACTCGTGATACCGGCCGGTTCGGTGGAGCAGCACGGCCCCGCCGTCGCGGCCGGGATAGATTATATTATCGCCGAGGCGGTATCCCGTAAAGCCGCGGACGAGGCCGGCGTTTACTGCGCGCCGGCGCTTTGCTACGGGATGTCGCTGCATCACGGCGGCTTCCCCGGTACGGCCAGCCTTAAGCCATCGAGTTACCTCGCCATGCTGGTCGACTTGTTGGAGTTCTTCGTCGATGGAGGATTCCGGCGCATCGTCGTCGTCAACGGCCACGGCGGCAACGTCGGCATATTGAAGAGCGCGGCGGCCGAGGTCGCGTACGAGCGGCCCGGTGCTCGCATCGCCCCGCGGGATTGGTACGGCGTGCGGGAGGTCGCGGCGCTTATCGAGGAGACCTTCGGCGATCGAGAGGGGAGCCACGTTACGCCGGCGGAGGTCTCGGTGCTCATGCATATCGACCCGGAACTGGTCGGCGACGTATCCCGGATAGGACGAACGAAGCCAGGACTGATAACCTGGGCCGCGGGCCGCGACGACTTGCGGGAGTATTACCCGGCGGGGGCGGTTGGTTCCGACCCGTCGTCGGCTTCGGCCGAAACGGGCGAACGGTTGTTCGCGGCCTCGGTCCGGGGCGTCAAAGAAATATTGGAAGGATTGTAATACGCGTGGGGCGCGGCTTAGGGCGGCGTTATTCTGCCCGGAGGGCCGCTTTCAGGTATTCGCCGGTATGGGATCCGCGAACGCGGGCGATTTCCTCGGGAGTGCCGTCCGCGACCAGGCGGCCGCCGATATCGCCGCCCTCGGGGCCGAGGTCGATGACGTAGTCGGCGTTCTTGATAACGTCCATGTTGTGCTCGATTACGATAACGGTGTTGCCGGCGTCCACGAGGCGTTGGAGGACGGCGAGGAGTTTCTTAGTATCGTCGAAGTGAAGGCCGGTGGTGGGCTCGTCCAGGAAGTACGCCGTCCGGCCGGTGGCCCGCTTGGCCAGCTCGCGGCTCAGCTTGACGCGTTGGGCCTCGCCGCCGGAGAGCGTCGGCGCCGGCTGGCCCAGTTCGACGTAACCCAGGCCAACGTCGTACAACGTCTGCAGTACTCTTTTGATGCGGGGATGAGCGTCGAAGAAAGTCAGCGCTTCCTCGACCGTCATCGCCAAAACGTCCGCGATATTCTTCCCTTTATATTTTACCTCGAGCGTTTCCCGGTTGTAGCGTTTCCCCTTGCAAACTTCGCAGGGGATATAGACGTCGGGGAGAAAGTGCATCTCGACGCAGATGATGCCGTCGCCGTTGCAGGCGTCGCACCGGCCTCCGCGGACGTTGAAAGAGAAGCGGCCCGGTTTGTAACCCCGCGCTTTTGATTCGGGGAGTTGGCCGAATAGCTGGCGTATCGGGTCGAAGAGTTTTGTATAAGTGGACGGGTTCGAACGGGGCGTCCGGCCTATCGGTTGCTGGTCTATTTCGATTACTTTGTCCAGGGCTTCGAGGCCGGAGACGGCGTCGTATTCGCCGGGCCGGACGGGCGAGCGGTAAAGGCGACGTTTCAAAAGGGGATACAACGTTTCGGCGACGAGCGACGATTTCCCGGAACCGGAGACGCCGGTAACGCAGATAAACGTCCCCAAAGGAAACTTCACGTCTATATTTTTAAGGTTATGATGGCGGGCGCCCGATAGGACGAGGGACGTCCCGTTGCCGGGCCGTCTCGTCTCCGGGGTGGGGATGCGGGTGTCGCCGCGGAGGTAGCGGCCCGTTACCGATTTCTTCGTCCCCGTGACCTTCTCCGGCGTGCCGGCGGCGACGACCCGGCCTCCGTGGATGCCGGCGCCGGGGCCCAGATCGATAACGTAATCGGCGGCGCGAATGGTTTGTTCGTCGTGCTCGACGACGACCACGGTGTTTCCGAGGTCGCGTAGCGACAGGAGCGTCTTCAACAGGCGTTCGTTGTCTCGTTTATGCAGGCCGATCGTGGGCTCGTCCAGAATATAGGTCACGCCGACCAACCCCGAACCGACCTGCGTCGCCAGGCGGATGCGCTGGGCCTCGCCGCCCGAAAGCGTCGGCGCGGCTCGGTCGAGCGTGAGGTACTCCAGGCCGACGTTGGCGAGAAAACCCAACCGGGACGTAAGCTCCTTTAGGATTTCGCGGGCGATGACGGCCTTGTTCCCCTTGAGGTCGAGGGCGTCGATGAAGGCCGCGGCCTCGACCACCGACATCGCGCACAGCTCGGCGATGTTCGCACCGGCGATTTTTACCGCGAGGGCTTCGGGCCGCAAACGGGCCCCGCCGCACGCCGGGCACGGGTCCTTGCGGAAGAACCGGCCGTAGTAGAATTCGCGGGCCTCTTCGGATTGTGTCTCACGGTAGAGGCGTTTGATTCGTGGGATGACGCCCTCCACGGCGTGGGTGAAATCGTAGACCCGGCCGTCGCGTTCGTAGCGCATCCGGAACGACCGGCCCGCGCTCCCGTACATCAGTATATCGCGCGTTTTCTTCGGGAGTTCGTTCCAGGGCGTGTCCATGCTGAACCCGAGGTGTCGGGCCAGGTTCTCCAGGAATTGCCAGGTATACGAGTCCTCGGATCGGCGGTAGGGGAGGACGGCGCCCCCGTTGAGGGAGGCCGTCTCGTCCGGAACGATGAGTTCGGGGTCGACTTCGAGCGTGAAGCCCAGGCCGCCGCAACTCGGGCACATGCCGTACGGGCTGTTGAACGAGAACAGGCGCGGGCTGATTTCCGGGTACGAGATATGGCAATGGGAACAGGCGAAGTGTCGGCTGAAGACGCGATCGTCGAAAGATTTATCGTTGAATATGCGGGCGACGGCCACGCCCTCGCCGAGTTCGAGCGCCGTCTCCAACGAATCGGCCAGCCGGCCGGCGATGTCTTCTTTCACGACGAGGCGGTCGACTACGGCGTGGATCGTATGCTTTTTATTTTTACCTAACTTGATCTCGTCTTCGAGTTCGTACTCGCCGCCGTCGACGATGACGCGGGCGTAGCCCTCCCGGCGGAGCCGCTCGAACTCGTTTTTATGGAAGCCCTTGCGGCCTACTACGATCGGCGCCATGACGTAGAGCTTCGTACCCGCCGGCAGCCGCATCAACTCGTCGACCATTTGCTCCGGGGCCTGGGCCGAGATGGGCCGGCCGCACTGGTAGCAGTAGGGGTCGCCGGCCCGGGCGTAGAGTAGGCGGAGGTAGTCGTGGATTTCCGTGACGGTCGCGACGGTGGAACGGGGATTCTTGCTGGCCGATTTTTGCTCGATGGCGATGGCCGGCGAGAGGCCCTCGATGGACTCGACGTCGGGCTTGTCCATCTGTCCCAGGAATTGTCGGGCGTAGGCGGAAAGAGATTCGACGTAGCGGCGCTGGCCCTCCGCGTACAGCGTGTCGAACGCGAGGGTGGACTTGCCCGAGCCCGAAACGCCGGTTATCACGACGAGCCGGTCGCGCGGGATTTTTACGTCCACGTTTCGCAGGTTATGCGCCGCGGCGCCCTTAATGACTATGTATTTCTGGGGGGGCATCTTAATCTTAGAAAAAGGGCATAGCTCGCTATGCCCTGGGATTGCCGTGCGTTCGCGCTGGGGCCGGCTTTAGGGAACGACCGGAATGATATGCATATCGGCGATATTTATGCCGCGTCTCGTTTCCCCGGAGCCTATCTCTATAGGCGAGGGATACCATTGCTGCGTGGCTTCGCTGTACCTGCCGAAATACCCTATCGGGTCGACGCCGGGGGTGTATTTCACGTCGCCGTTGGTGTCGCTGACGGCCACGATGTAATACCTGGTGTTGGGCTGCACGAAGAGGATCGTATAATTCCCCGAGCCGGTGGTAATGGAGCCGTTGCCGAGCGGCGATTCTCCGGCCAGGGCCTTACCTTCCTCCAACAGCAGTACGTACGCGCCGCTAACGTTCAGGCCGTCATCCTTGACGTTCCCCTCGATACTCCCCGTTTCGAGTTCTTCGTCGCAGGCGAACAGCGTAAGCGTTAACGCCGCGGCGGACAGCACTATCAACCATATCTTCACGATACGTCCTCCTTTATTTGGATTGTACCACAAACGATTCGGCCCTACAATACAATTGGACGCTGGCCCCGTTTTTACAGTTTAACGTCGAGCTCGGGATCCGTGCCCGGCACCATGTAGCGGCTGTTTTCCGGTTTAATAAGTATAATCGTAAGGCGAGGGTCGTCGGGGCCGTCCCAGTATTTATCGGTGGCGTACGGGATCTTTTTAAACACTCTCCGGGTCTCTTTTTTGTCTTCGACTATTTCGGCCGTGCCGGCGATACGGTAATAACCGTTCTTCTTCCCCTTGTCGATGGGGAGGCAAATCTCGACGTGGGCGTTTTTCTTTATCTGCTTGGTTTTGGCTTCGCCGGGCCATGTGCAGAAATACATCTTACGGCCGAC
>JASFLY010000006.1:0-129700 GCA_050117845.1 Candidatus Zixiibacteriota bacterium | reverse complement strand
AGTAGCCGATTAAATACCTAGTTCATCTTAGTAATGTCTCATTACCTTACGTCCCATACGCGCCTCCTCGCCATCCGGCCGCCGAGGACGATCGCGTCCCGCTGGTGGCCGCGGCCCTTGATGCGGAAGTCCTTGGGTTCCGGGATGCCGGCCCGGGCGAGTTCGGCCAGGACGTCGGCGAGCGTGTAATTCGCTGCGCCCCACGTTTCGGGCTTCACGCTCAGGTGCGGGATCCCCGCCCGCAACAGGGCGCGCTCGAGGCGGAAGCGGCACTCCGTGTTGACCTTCATCCCCCGCCGCAGCGCGCGCTCGCCGGCGCCGTCGCGCCGCCGGTGGCTCTCCTGGTACCAGTCGGAGCCCTCCTCGACGATCGCGAGGGCCGGCCGGATCGGGGCGCCGCCCTCGGGGTAGCCGGTGCGGCCCGCCAGGATGTCGGCGACGCGGGCCGCGACGTCCGTCGTATCGTTGACGGTTATCTGCCCGAAGCGCATCAGCTTCTCGCCGAGGTAGATGGCGAAGCCGGTGTGCCGGCCCGGGTCGAAGGCGATAGTTACGATGCCGTTATCCTTCGCCATCGTCCCTCGTCGTGTACCGGGGTTCCGCGATGCACTTCCCCTTGTTCCGCGTGAGTTCGCACCGCTCGCCGCGGCGATCGTTCTTGTAGTGAACGCAGTGGTCCAACCGTTCGAAGACGTGGTCGAACTTCGGGCAGTAGTAGCCGCTCGTCATTTCGGCTTCCTCGCCGCGAACGCCAGGAGCTTCACGGCCGCCCAGACGACGACCACCGTCAATCCCCCGACGGCCGCGATTACGTACGACGACGTCAGGTACCAGAACCCGGCCGACTTGCCGATCCAGGCCTGGAAGCCCAGGTACACGAGGACGCCGCCGGCGACGGCGCCGAGCGCCAGGTAGACGATCGCGAAGGCGAACTTCTCGGCGATGGCGGCCGCCAGTTCGCGAAGGGCGGCCCGGGTTGCGGTACGGTCAAGTGCTTCCGCTCCGTTCATAATCGTCCCTCCTTCGAGTCGCTGTTGGCCGCGGACAGGTGCGCGTACACGATCGCGCCGACCACGGCGATTACGAGTAAGGCTATCGCGACCACGTTACTCGCCCCCCTCGTCGTCCACCCTGACGCCGATGTTGTCCAGGTAGTTGCGGATTATCCGGGCGACTATGTCGTCGGGGTGGACCCCGGCGATGTCGGCGAACTTCGCGACCGGCCGGTACAGGTTCTCCGGCAGGTTGACCTGGTACGTTTCCTGCTGTTCCTTATCCTCGGGCATCTACGTTTACCTCCTCGCATCGAATGCCGGCGCGATCGAACCACTCGCGGATGACGCGCCGGTGGCAGAACTTGCGCCGGCCGCACCAGCACAGGAGTATCGGCTCGTACGGCGCCGCCAGCTCGACCAGTTCCTCGGCCACGCGTCCCGGGTCCAGCAGGTTGAGCCGCTTGGCCAGGTACAACGCCTCGTACTCGACGGCGGTGACCTCCCGGCCCCGGTACTCCTTCACCAGGTCCGGCGGCGGCACGAGCGCCGGGCAGGTGGGCCCCTTGAACCAGGGCGGCACCGTCACGGAGACGGCGACGCCGCCGGCGAGGCCCAGGCGTTGGTACGTGGCGTAGTTAGTTGTTAGTATCCTTGGCGTACTCATTTACGCGTCGACCTCCGGTCTCGGGTCGAGCCAGCCGCCGACGATCTCCACCTTGTCGTGGAGGTACGCGGGCGCGTATTGGAACGACCGCGGCGCTTTCCAGGGCAGCGGTTTGATCCACTTCCAGGACGTCGGGTCCATAAAAACGGTCATGAACCGAAGCATGTAATTCTTCGCCACTCGCGATACTAAACAGAAACCCCGGATATAACCGTCCTCGACGTAATAAACCCTATCGCCTTCACCGATGGCCGCCGGCGCGACGCGATATTTAAACTCCCGGTAGTAGTACCCGCCGCCGACTGCCTTGATTTCCTCGGCCTCGAGCGCCGCTTCGGCCATCCGGTTCTTGGGAGTCGTTACGATGACGTCGGGCATGCGTCCTCCTCCGAGGCCGCCGGAAGGCCGGAAGCGATGGCCATCGCGACGGCCGCGACCTGGATCAACTCGGCACGGATCTGTTGGACTCCAGCCGCGGCGTCGTACTCGTACTGCGCTCGTTCGGCGTCCGTCAACTTGCCCGGGGGAATACTCCCGAGGTTGAGGGCCCGCACCGCCGCCCTCGCTTCCAGCGCCCACTCGCAGGCCTCGCCGTACTCCTCGCCGAGGATGACGAGCCAGTGGTCAAGGTCGTGCTTCTGCGGACCCCACTTCCCGCGCTGACGGCAGCGTTCGTTGTAAACCTCGGCAGCCAGCGCGTCGAAGTTGTCCCGCGTCTCTTCTATCTGAAAATCGAATGTCATACCTCCACCTTCTTCGCCTTCTCCTTCGCTCGCCGGATCAACTCCGCGAACTTCGCGCCTTCCTTGGCGGCGGCCGCCCGCTCGATAACCGCGGCCTGGGCCCGATCCTTCCTGGACCGTGGCGTCGGCCGGTCGTCGGGCGGTGGGGACTCCGGGGCGCCGGCGGCGGCCAGGCCGAGCATCGTTTCGATCTCGGCCTTGGCCGCGAAATACAGCCGGTTGCCGGCCTCCACGCGTACGTCGCCGACGAGTTCCTCCGGATAGCTCATGTGCTCCAGGAGGGAGTTTAGTTTCGACCGGCCCGCGCCCGTCAGGCTGCCGCCGTACAGGGCGAGCAGCTCGTAGACGTCGACCTGGGTCAGGTCCTTAGCTTCCGTCGGATACGTCGCCGCCCGATTCATCGGCCGACCCTTCCTCCTCGCTCGTCGCAAACCCGTACTCCCCCGCCGCGACGTCGATCACGTCGGGGGGCGTCGCGAATTTCACGCCGAGCTTCTTCGCGAGTTTCAGGATTTCCTTGGCGACGTCCTTCGCCGTCTCGTTGTCCGCGGGCTCGACCACGATGCCGTAGCCCTCGGCGAACGCCGCGAGTGTGGGGACGTCGTGGGCCTGCAGGTACTTCTGGTTGACCTGGAAGTCCGCGGCCGGATCGAAGCCGTAGCGCCCGGCCAGGTGGGCGATTTCCTTACCGCCGAACGGCGAGTAGTCGACGTTGACGATAAGCTGCTTGACGACCGTTTTCCGGAACCGCTTGGCCCGGTCGGCCGGCGTCAGGGCCGTGATCTCCTCGAAGGCCTCGAACTCGTCCTCCGAATCGTAGGCCGCGGTGACGAGCGCCGCGACGTCGCTAGCCCAGAACGGATCGTCCTCGTTGACCATGTCCCGGAATTTCTCGGCGACGAACTGCGCCATCTGTTTCCCGAGTTCTTCCCCGACGCGTTCCCGCATCCGGTTGGCCCGGCGCTCTTGCCGGCGCGCCTTCCGTTCCTCAGTGTCCTGGGCCGATCCGCCGTCCGTTCCCGCCTTTATTTCGGCGTATTCCTGCTTCAGGTCGTCCATGCAGTCGGCGTCGCCGCACATGTATTCGATCTTGAAGATGGTCCCATCCTCGCGGCGGTGGACGATGCACGCCTTCTTAAGGCAGGTCCCGCACTTCTCCCTGTAAGCGTCCTCGCCTACCAGGTACTCGTAGATCTCCGAGTAATCGGCGGCTTCCTCGGGAGTCCCCCATCCCTCGATTTCGAACACGGGGATACCCGCCGCTTTCGCCGCGGTGACCGTCCCTTCGTAAACCTCCTGGACCTTCTTCTCGTAGCATTCCTCGTTCAGGCACATCCCCTTGCTAACGTCCATTTCGAAGAGGGAGGGGGTGTTGTCGGTGTTGCTGGCGCACCCGACGCACTCGGCCGTGTCGAATATGGCGTCCTCGAGTTCCGTCATGTAACGCCGGATCCTCAGCGCGGCCATGCGGGCCGACAGCTTGCCCTCGATGATTTCGGCGACCAGCTTCCGGCGGGCGTCGTCGTCCGGCAGGTGAAGCAGGACGCGGGCGTGGGACGGCGTTATGCGGCCGTCGTCGAGCGCCGCGGTCGCCTCCTCCGGCAGGTCGAGGAACCGGATGTACTCGGAGACGTACGGCACCGACCGGCCGACGCGCGCGGCCACGTCCTCCAACGTGTGGCTGAACGTGTCCCGGAGCTCGCGGAAGGCCAGTCCCTCCTCTACCGGTGTCAGGTCCCGGCGCTGCAGGTTCTCGATCAGCGCGATCCGGGCGGCGTCGTTGTCGTCCGCGGCGAAGATCACCGCCGGGACCTCCTCGAGTCCGGCCTCCGCGGCCGCCGTGTAGCGGCGCCGGCCGGCGATCAGGGAGTACTTCCCGTTCTCGCCCGGGCGGACCAGGACCGGCTCGAGTACGCCGTTCTCCCGCACCGACTCCACGAACCCGGCCCAATCCTCGCCGGGCGCGGTGTGCCGAAGTTCGACGCCGTCCTCTATCTGGTCCAGTTTCAAAGTCGTGGCTTCTCTCTCCATCGTCTTGCCCTCGCTTTCGTCCGTAAGGTTGGTTAGGAATTCCTCAATGAGTTTTATGAGTTGCTTGCATCCTTTGATTTCGGTGGGGCCCACGCAACTGTCGTGGATGGGCGGCGTTATCTTTTCCCGGATCTCGGCCAGCATTCCTTCCATGTAGTGGCGGATGCAGGCCGACGACGACGGGAAGGCCGGGCCGTCGTACGTGACCGGCCCCGAGCGCCCGGAGATCGACGTTCCCATATCGTAGGACCCGTGCCACTTCCCGGTCGCCGGGTCGCGGGCGTACCGCACCGTGGCGTGGAAGCGCCCGTCACGCTCGAGCCGGACGTCGGCCCGGGACGGGGAGACGACCACGCCGTACTTGTTCACGTCGTAATTGCGGCCCATTTTTAGGACCGCCCCTTCGGATTACGGTCCTCGCCGCACTCGACGCAGTAGCGGTCGAGGGGGTCGTTCGGCTCGCCGCACGTGGAGCACTCGACGCTGATAATCGTGATCCCGCCGAAGTGGACGTCGACGTCGCGGTGCGTGCAGCCGTCGGGGAGGTATCCGTCGGAAGACATCGGGCTACGCCTCCTCCGGTTCGCGCTCGCGGGTCGCGAGCCACGCGGTTATAAGCGCAGACGGAAGCGCCCACGCGGAACCGCCAGGTAGCGCCGCCACGACGTCGCGTTTGAAGTCCTGGTAGAACCCCGGCTGGTCTTTCATCTTCTCGCCAAGGCCGGTGGCGTAGGCGAGGATAGAGAGAGCCAGGTCCGCGGGCCCCGAGCCGCCGTAACCCCAACAGAAACCGTCAGGGGAATGGCGCTCGACGTGCGGCAACGGCGTGACGCCGGCGGCGGAGCGGACGTCGACGCGGAAGCCGCCCTGGGCGGTCCGCTCCGGACTGCCGACGACGACGTAAGGTTCGGCGGGTTTAGGCATGAGCCGCCACCTCCTCGGCTACGGGCGCGCCGGCCACCATGCCGCCCTCGATAACGACGCCGACCTCGCCCGTTTCGTCCACGACCTCGACCCACACCTGGTAGTCGCGGGCGCCGGCCAGTTCGGCGATGACGTCCAGGCTCTCGCGGTCCAACAAGGACCCTTCTCTAATTTGGATAACGCGCAGGTCGGGATTCGCCGCCATCGCGATCGCGACGGCCACCTTGAGCTGCTCGGAGGACGAGCACTGCGCCAGCGGGATCCCGTTGAGCCGAACGCCCTCGTCGTCGAACGAGAGCCCCTCCACCGGGAACTTCGCCGCCTCAAGGGCCTCGGTCTTGCGCTCGTCGTGAAGTTTCAGCGCGATGGCCTGGTCGGCGGCGACGGCTTTGGCCTTGTCCAGTTCGCCGGCGAGCTGGTCGTACCGCTCGTTCGCCCGGACCTTTTCGTTGTCGGCCTCGACGGTGGCGAGCCTTGCGCGGAGTGACGCGATTTCGTCATCCCATAAGCCGACATTCTGGTAATCCTCTTGAAGCGAATCGTACTCGGCCTGGAGCCGGTCGAGCTTCGCTCGTTGCTCTTTAATTTCTTCGTATAATTCCTTCGACTTGGCTTGCGCCTGGGTCGCCTTCGTAGCCTTGGCGTTTAGCTCCTCGAGCTCGGCGGCCAACTCGTTCGCAGAAATAATCGCCGCCGGCGCGTCGTCGTAACGCGACTGCCCGGCGAGCGATCCCTCGAGCCGTTTGACTTCCTTGTTCGCGTCGGCCCGGGCGTCGTACAGCGCCTGCCTTTCACGCTCGTGCGTATCGAGGTCGATGCCGATATCGACGACGCCCAAGAGTTCGACGACCTGCTCCTTCGGCCTCTTCCGCGCGAACGCGAGCGGGTCGAACGCTATCTTTCCGATCAGGGCGTCGAGCATGTCCTGGGGCTTCGTGAACTTTTGGCGGCCGTCGTCGGACGTGACCTTCAGGTACGAGTCGTTCGGCGTGAACGTCCGCTCGACGACCAGGCCGTTGTCCAGCACCAGCCGGACCTCGCCCTTCTCGGCCCCCTCGCGTATCGGCTTGCCCGGGCAGGCCCGGGCGCCCCCGAGGGCGGCCCAGATGGCGTCCAGCACCGACGTCTTGCCGGAGCTGTTCTTGCCGCTGAGAAGAACCAGGTCCCCCTCGGGTGTTATGTCCACGGCCACGAGCCTCTTGAAATTGTTGGCTTTCAGTTCGACGATTCTCATGTAACCCTCGCCTTTCGTGGACGGGGCGGACGGCGCGCGCCCGCCCCGCCGGGTAATGCGTTAAAAGTCGGCGCCGCCGGCGCCTTCCGTTTCCTCGCGCCGCGCTTGGTAGCGTTCCCAGACCGCGCCGAGTTGCCTCATCGCCTCGTTCATCTCGGGCAGGAGTTCCTCGGCGACGCTCTCGCCGCGTTTGAAGACCGGGACGTAATACGTGTTGCCGCCCTTCTTCTGGGCTTTGAGCGTCAGGACCGTCCAGGTGGCGTAGATAGGCTTCCGCCGGTACTGCGCGCCGGAGAGGTAGCGCCGCGACGGCGGTATGCCCGTCCGGCTTACCGTGAAGAAGAACGGCGCGCCCGCCTCGTCGAGGCCGAGGTAGGTGTGCGTCTCGGCGCACTCGGGCTTGTCGCCGTTGGTCCACTCCTGGAGGGAGCACTTCGCGCACTCGCCGCCGGGGTTGCCCTCGCCTTTCACGCGGTCGTTCGACCGGCAGAGCGGTTCCTGGTTGTCGAGGTTCTTGTCCCACCGGACGCGGCTGAGCCGCACGTCGAGTAGAACGCAGTTGAGTTCCTCGAACTCCTCCTCGGTCAGGTTGTTGACGAACTTCCCCGTGTCGTGGTCGATCTTTATTCGCGGCGTGGTGAGTTCGTCGTCGTCGAGGTAACGGGGCCCTTCGCCCGCCACGGCCGGCGGCGAGGCCTCCGGCGTCTCGGCCGGGACGTTCCCCGTTTCCTTTTTTCCTTCGTCCGACATTGTTTCCTCCTCAGTTCGATCTAACGTTTAGGGTTATTGTTCGTCGTCCAGCGACTCGACGTAGTGGCCGATAACGGCCAGCTTCCGCGCCTGTTCGTCGCCGTCGTACTTCGGATCCACGCTCGCCATGATCGCGTTGCCGAGTGCGGCCTTGCGTTTGCCCTCGGCTTCCTTCTCCTGCCTCCTGCGCTCCTCGCGCGTGATGAAGGCCGCCCGGGCGTTCTCCGTGCCCCAGCAGAGGCCGGTGAATTCGCACCACGTGCAGTCGCGGGTGATATTGTCGGGGTAAACGCCGTTGTCGCCGCAGTAGTTGATGAGGCGGGCGACGTCGCGCACGTAGTCCTCGAAGGCGTCGACGTCGGCCCGGGTCCGTTCCGTGAAGTAGCGGAACACCTGAGGCTTCTTCGTCTTCTTGAGGACCGTGAAGTAGAGTTTGTCGGGAAGCCGGCCGTACTTCTTCTCGCAGAGGTAGGCGTAGGCGGTGAGCTGGATGCTCCGGGCCGCCAGGATCTCGTCGGACTCGCCCCAGCTGGCGACCGTCTTGTGGTCGCCGATGTAGAGCAGGCCGTCGCGCTCCTCGATGACGTCCGGGTATCCGCGGAACGCCAGGCCGAAGCCGATATCGACCGTCAACTCACTCTCGACGGAGAGGATGTCGACGGCGAGCACGTCGTCGCGGAAAAGGCGCCACCACTCCGCGGCCAGCGCCTTGCCCTTCTCGACCAGGTCCTCGAGCGACTCCTTCTCCTTGTAGATGATGCCCTGCTTGTCGAGGTGGTTGAAGTAGAGGGCGAACGAGCCGGCCACCTCGTCGACCGTCATGGGTGCCTTCTGCCGCGCGTACGCCGCCTGGATCGCGGCGTGGATGGCCCGGCCGAAGGCCAGCGTCGACGGCATCCGTTTCAGCGTCAGGCCGTCGACGTAGCGGTATTTGTATTTCCGGGGGCAGGACAGCGCCGTGTGGATCTTCGACGGGCTGAGTTTAAGGTAGGACGTCACTCCCCCGTCGCCGTCGTTCGGACGCCGCCACCCGGGGCCGGGAGCGGGGTCCGGCGGTTCGAGCCTTTGGGCCGGGTCGGCGCCTTCCGGCCGCACGACCTCGTCGCCCGGCGGGACCGGCGCGCCGTACGCGTCCACCGGGTGCGCCGAGGCGTCGTTGATGCACGTCATGACATGACCTCCTCGTGGCGCTCGTGCGCCGGCGCGGCCGCGTGAACCACCGTGCGGCGGCCGTTGCCGGACGACGTGAGCCTCACGTACTCGAGCGCGAGCGCCGTTAAACGTTGATTGATTAATGGGATCAGTTCGTGCCGGAGTACGATCATGCGGTCGTAGATGGCGAACGCCATCTTCGCGGCTCGGGCCGGCGGCAGCTGGCCGGCCTTGAACCGGCGCAGCACCGTTTCGTAGCGGCCCTTGAGCGCCGCGGCCTCGTCGATGAGGCGCCGCCGCTCCAGCCGCAACCCGGCGACCGCCTTCGCGTACATCTCCGGCGAATCGTATTGCCTCATTGCTGCCCCTCCTCGCTGGAAAGGGTTTCCCGGATTTCCCGGGCGAGTTCCTCTATCTGCTCGAGCTTCGCGTGCACGAAGCCGTTAAGGTCCACGCGTTCGGGCGACGGCGCCGGCAGATTGAGCTTGAGCCGCAACGCCTCGACGAACGCCGGCGACGGCGCGATCGCCCCCGTCAAAACCTTCGTGACGTAGCTTTTGGAAAAGTGATGGTCGGGGCCGGCGCGCTCGGTCAGCAGTTCGGCCAGGTCGGCGTGGGAGTAGCGGCGTCGGGCCATCGCGCTCCGCACGAGCGCCGGGTCCCACGGCAACGCGCGAGAATCGTTTCTAAGGGCCGTCGCCGTTCCGGGGGTATCGTTGGGGGGTTGGTTATCTTTCACCGATATTCACCGCGTTTCCGTTCGTCAGGCGCGTTTCAGATGCCGAGCTTCGCTATCGTCGTCTCCCGTTCGCGCTCGGCGACCGTCGGCCGGTAGTTCCGCTCGCGGTCCCACTTCTTGATTTCCTCGATGTTGAACTGGAGGCGCCGGCCTCGCTTGTAGAACGGTATGCGCCGCCGGGCGACCCAGTCGTAGATATTGTGGGGGGATTCGTTGAGGTACTCCGCTACCTCCTCGACGCCCCAGAACGCCCGCTCCACCATCAGAACGTCACCCCCGCGCGGCCGAGGAACGCGACGATGGCGGCGATCGCCTCGGCGCCCTCGCGGTCGAGGCGGTCGCGCTCGCTCGCCGTCACCTTGCCGTCGCCGAGCGCGGCCGCGGCTTTCGAGCAGAAATCGCCCGCTTCTCTGAGGACGTCGGCCAGGTCGGCCTCGGCGCCGCGGCCGGCGTACTGCTTGAGGTCGACGAAGACGCCGCCGACCTTGCGGCACGCCTCCTCGAAGAGCCGGGGGTCGCGGCCGCCGCAGAAGAAAAGGGAGATCGCGTCGGTGATCCAGATGTGACGGGTGGACTCGGGGTCGGCGAGCTCGTAGAGTTTGAACTCGCTCCATCCCATAGCCGCGGCGATGTCCTTGGCGGGGATCCCGGCGGCGTTGTCGAGGATGACCTTCTTCGTAGCGATGCAGAGATCGTGATCTTTAGGAGTTGCCATACCCTGTGCCTCGTCGTAAAATGCGTTAACTACAGCCCGAACCTTTCAACCTGGAGGGACTGAATATGAACGACGCCGAGATCGAAGAACGGACCCTGTTCGTCCTGTACGAGTACTGGACGAAGAACGGCGACGAATACATGGGGAGGGACGAAGTCGGTAAGGAAGTCCCGATTTCCGACGCCGCTATGGATCGCGTAGTCCGCCACCTGGCGAACCTCGGCCTGGTCGAACTCTACGAGGTGATCGGTTCCGAATTTCATAGCGTCAAACTGACCCCGCACGGTATTGAAGAAGTAAGGTCTTTGATGGCGTAACATGATTAAGAGTCGAGCCCCATCCCTTTTCGTAAGAGGTCAACGGCCCGCTCCACGGCATCCAAGAAATCGGCCGTCACCTTGCGGTTCGTATGCTCCGCGCCACCGACGTTGACGAGTTCGTACTCGACTACGACTCGCGGGAACGGGGGCGCGTCCTTTCGGAATTTCGTGAAATCGAACGTCACCTTCGTCGGGTTGAGTAGCCCCCAGCGGCTGTAGGCGTTACCCCGTTCGCGGGTGGGGTTCTCCGCGCCTTTCTTTTTGCCCTCTCCCTTCGTTTTCGCCATCTCATCACCTCGTCTTAAAACCTGTTTCGCGTTAGGATTGACTTGCTAAAAAAACCTGCTACCCTTTCGGGGCGGCAGGTTCGTCATCTGATTCGTTGTCGTCGCCGGCGTTGGCCGAGCGGTAAGTGTTATGGAGAATTATTGCAACCTCGTAGTACGGAATCCCAAACCCGCGGGCGATGGCCTCGATCTTCTTCGGCGAACCGCGGCGCTTCCCGGCCTCGAGCTCGTTCCAATAACCGGGCGAGATGCCGCAACGGTCCGCAGCCTGTTCCTGATCTAGGCCGTGGGCCATGCGTAGTTGCTTCAAGTTAATTATTACAACCTTAAGTTCCATATTATAACCTTAAGAGTGGTCCTAAAAAAATACCTCGTGCCGTATAACCATAAGGAATATTACCACAACCTTAAGGTCGAGTCAAGGGAAAAATGAACTATTCTTCGATTTTTGTTGATAAAATCTTATGGTTGTGGTAATAAAAAGCGTGGATTTGGGAAGCCGTATTAAGGATTTAAGGGATAAAGAAGGCATTTCGCAAGAAGTCTTAGCGAAGGCCGTAGGCTCGACGGGGGCGACGATATCCGAAATCGAATCCGGGAAGCGAGCTCCGAGAGTAAAACTCCTTATCGCTATCGCTGATTACTTCAACGTCTCTGCCGACTACCTCCTAGGGCGCGCGGCTCGAGCCGAGGACCTCCCCGAAGACCTGCGTGAGTTATTTCAACTCGCCGTCGACGCGGGGTACGCGGCGGACCTGAAAGATTTTTTTCGTTGGCTTAAAGCCAAGCGGGAACAGCTTGCCGCTGAGGGAGATAAGACGCGCCGGGAGCCTGACAAAGAATTATTAGGGCTAATACCCGATTTGACAGAGGATGAGATTAAGGCTATATTATTAAAGTTCGAGGATGGTATCGCAAAACGAATCGTACAGCTGACCCCTGAGCAGACAAAGGCGTTCAACGAAGAGGTAGCGAGAATCCTGTACTACCTCGAACTGGAAGCCAAGGTAAAACGGAGTGGAGAGACCGCGGAGGCCGACACCAAGGGAGAGTAGCAACGTGTTCGGGAGGGCCGAACTCATCGCCAAGGAATATTTCCGCCTCGCCGGCGGCCGCGTGCCCGTTAACCTCGAGCGGCTGTGCCGGCGTCTTACTTTTTCCATCGTGGAATGGGACGCCTCTCCCGAATTCACGGCGGTCCTCTCGGTCCCCCACCGCATCATCGTCGTCAACAGGAATATGCATTACGAGCGGCGCCGGTTCTCCGTCGCGCACGAGATCGGCCACTACGCGCTTGGCCAGGCGGGGATCCAGTTCTTCGGAGAGCGCGGCCGCGCCGAACGGGCCGCCAACAGGTTCGCCGCGGCGCTGCTCATGCCGGAGCATGATATCGAACGCCTCTGGCGGGATTTCGGTTGCGACATCGGGTTCCCGGAAGACGCCCTGGCCGACGCGCTCATCGTCAGCAAGCAAGCGCTGTCGAACAGGTTGAAAAGATTACGCCAGCGGAATAGGAAGTTCCGCTACAGCCTCATCCGTTTCGTGTAGGAAGGAAGCAACAGGCCTGTTCCCGAACGGGGGTAATCCAAGGTGAACCGTGTACTAATCACGACAGCCGCAATTCTCATGGCCGGCACGGCTGTGAACGCCGACTTCGTCTACGAAGGCAAGTGGGGATCTCCCGGCACCGGGAACGGGCTATTTACGCGGCCCGAAGGGATCGCCGTCGCGTCGAACGGCAACGTGTACGTCGCCGACACTAGCAACAACCGCATCCAATATTTCACCGCGGCCGGATCCTACCTCGGCAAGTGGGGAGCGAACGGATCCGCGAACGGGTACTTCGCCTCGCCCCGCGACGTCGCCGTCGCGTCGAACGGCAACGTGTACGTCGCCGACACCGGGAACGATCGGATCCAGTACTTCACTGCGACGGGGTCCTACCTCGGGAAGTGGGGATCGCACGGCACGAACGACGGCCAGTTCCGTGAACCCTCGGGACTGTGCTTCGCGCCGAACGGGAACCTCTACGTCGCCGACGCGGACAACTACCGCGTCCAGTATTTCACGGCGGCCGGGTCGTTCCTCGGGAAGTGGGGATCCCACGGCTCGGGCAACGGCCAGTTCGAAACGCCGCGTGACGTCGCCGTGGCGCCGGGGGGCAACGCGTACGTCGTCGACTCGTACTACGACCGCGTCCAGTATTTCACGTCGACCGGCTCTTACGTCGGACGTTGGGGTTCCGGTGGCGAAGGCAACGGCGAGTTCGACATTCCCTCGAGCCTGACCGTCGCCCCCGGGGGTTACGTCTTCGTGTCGGACCGAAGCAACTGCCGGGTGCAGTACTTCACCGCGACCGGGTCGTTCCTGGAGAAGTGGGGATCGTCGGGGTCCGGGAACGGCCAGTTCGACCGGCCGATGGGTGTGGCGTTCAACGCGGCCGGCTCCCGGCTCTATGTCGTGGACAGCTACAATTACCGCGTCCAGTACTTCCGGGACACGACGTCGGGGGTGACGCCGGCGTCGCTCGGGAGAGTGAAGGCGGTGTTTAAATAAAAATACCGGCACGGGAAAAACTGACAGACCTTGTCAGGGGGTGTACGTATAATTAGGATGGGATGAGGTAGGAAGTTGAAGGGAGTAACGCGTGAGGATAACAGGCGGCCGGGTCCCGGGGATTTTTCGATATTCTTCCCTTTGCCACCGCGGCGGATGATACTATCGTTGTCGATGGAAGGTTAAGGACGGGATAGCGACGGACTACGTGGCGAGTAAAGAGCCCGAAGCGTGAAATACTCCTCGTAAAATAGGAGCCGCGCTTCGGGCCCTTCTATTTTTGAGTAAGGTGGAAAGAGAGGCGGAAGCGGGATGGGGAAAAACAAAGTACAATCCGGAATAGGGCGGGGAACGACGGTTATTAAAGAACCTCGGTTCACAGTCGTAATTAGGACTGCTGGCGTAATAGCTTCGGTTGTAATGACTATAATAGTCGGATGGTACGCGTATGAGACACACGAGCTCGTACGCATAGGAGCGGAAAATAACGCGATTTACGAAAGGCAAATAAAGCAATACCAAAAACCCCGCCTATCATTAGGTTTAACCGACGAGGCGAAGTTTATAGCTTATTTAAAACAGGACGATTCGCTAACCGATACGCAGGCCAACTACGAGCTCGAAAAGGCTAAAAAACTCAACCCCCGTATTTTCGTACATATCGAGAACTCCAGCCCGAACGATGCTTACTTCGTTTGCGTTATAAGGTACGATACGGATACAGGGCTGTTTTTCATTGGTAAATCCTTATTTGATCAAATACCCACAAGGGAAAGACGAATAACCTACGTTATCGGACCGCCAAAAGGCGAAGAAGACATCAGGGCGTACTTAAAAACTATTTACGGGTGGGACCCTTTAAACGCGATTAAGGAAAAAGGCATGCTAAGCCCGGATACTAAACCGCATAACCTAATCGTACTCTATCTAGATAACGAAAATACCCTTTATGCCGTAACGAGATATGCGTTTAATGACCCAGAAGGACACGGCACTCTTTCGTTACCTGAACATTACGAATTAGGAACCGGGGGATAATTTGAAAGGGGTTTCGCTAACACCCCTCGCGCTTGTCGCCGCGACCGCGGCGTACGCGTACAACGTCGACGACGGCATATACTCGGAGGTCCACTGCAAGCACTTCTTCTACGGTTACCCCACCGGAACGCCGGCGACGAACGACTTGATAATCCGGGACGCGTACGCGCTCTCGTCCAACGACGAGACGAAGTTCGCCGACTGGGTAGCTTACCGGCTGGACTGTAGTATGGTCACGGGGGAAAGCGGCCTGCCGCGGAACTGGAAGAACGACCCGTGGCTCGCGCCCGAGGAGACGCTCGAGCGGTACCCTGACGACGACTACAAGGACGCGAACGCGGACCTCGGCACGGAGCGCGGCCACCAGGCACCACTCGCGTCGTTCAAGGGCACGACGTACTGGAGCGAGACGAACTACTATTCCAACATCACGCCCCAAATGGAACCGCTGAACGGGGGGCCATGGGGGAGGATCGAAGAACGGGAGCGCGACTTGGCCGAGGCCGGCAACGTCGTATACGTCGTGACCGGGCCGCTGTACGAGCGCGACATGCCGGCGCTCCCGGAATGCGACGAGCCGCACCGGATCCCCTCGGGCTACTGGAAGGTCGTCGCGATCCAGCCGACGTCGAACACCGACTCCATCCGCGTCGCCGCGTTCATCTTCGACCAGGACACGCCCGGGGACGCCGACGTCCTCGACCATCTGTTCACCGTCGACGACATCGAGCGCCGAAGTGGCCTCGATATCTTCCCGGCCCTGCCCGACGACGTCGAGCCCGCGATCGAGAGTTACGATTTCCGGGAGTGGGCGGAGGAGGAGTTCGGGTAAATAAAAGGGTGTACGTAGTTAGACTGATAATACTTCTATTTGTAGAGTCCGGCTGCCGGTGGGCGGTTATATACTCATTCGAGCGAGAGGAGATAACAAGATGAGGTGGGCGGTTTCTTTCGCGGTCGTATGTGGGTTGATATTAGCTGCTGCGTCTCCCGGTACAGCCGCAACGAGTAGTGATGAAAAAACCAATACTGCCGTATACATCGGCGCCGGGGTGGTCGTAGTAGCTTACGGGATTTACTGGTTGGCGACGGACGCGTTCGAGGAAAAGGACCCGCATTATAAGTCGTTAAAAGAAGAAGTCAAAGCTAGCGAAACTAATGGCCAGGGTGACATTGAAACCCAGACGCGGGTTTTACTCGACGAAGCCGTTCGCCTCGAAGGCGAGATTAACGCCCTCGAGGGAATAAACGTAGGCTTGGCGGCGCGCGCCTCTAAAGCGAAAGAGGTAGCCGAATTCTGGGAACGTCTCGTACGCGAAGACGAAGACTACGCCCGGAATTGGGAGACGGAAAAACGGCGCCGGGCGGCCGCGGCAGGAGCGGGTCCGACCGTTTACATCACGAGAACGGGAAGCAAGTACCACCGGTCGGGATGCCGGTACTTGAGAAAATCCTGCATCCCCATCGGTAAACGAAACGCACAAGCCCAAGGGTACTCGCCTTGAAGCGTATGCTGCCCCTAGTCGAGGGGTGGCACGCCAGCGTCGCCGAGTTCATCCTCGACCAGGATACACCCGGGGACGCCGACGTCCTTGACCACCTGTTCACCGTCGACGACGTCGAAAACCGGAGCGGCCTCGACCTCTTTCCGGAAATGCCCGACGGTATCGAGAACTCCGATTTCCGGGAGTGGGCGGAGGAGGCGTTCGGGTAGCGAAAGGATCGAAGGGGTACGGATTAAGTACCTAGGAATACGGTTTTAACGTTTAAGAAAGGCTTACGTGTATGGGTAAACAGGAATACCACTGCCGCGTTTGGCTCCCGGATAGAAGTGACTCACCTGTCTCCGGAGACTTGTTGATCAACGTTAACGGTGCTATAGAATTGCGGGTATTCGGGACGGAGCAAGGGGTGCCGCGCGAAACGCAAATACTTAACGGAGAAATTAATAATAGCCCGATAACCTTAATCGGCGACTACCTAATGGCAAGTCGTGGGGTATTCGAACCTTCAGTTATAATCTTCGGAAACCGTTTTTCGAATACTGGCGAAATTAGCTATAACGTCATTGATATCGAATTCGGATACTTCCACAGCTTTTTCCTTAACATGGTTGAAGAAGGTTTATGGGCGAAAATCCCAGAGGATTCCCCCGAGAAACTGTTACCGCATTATTCTACTCCTATTCTACTTAAAAGAAACGGAGAAGACAAAACCCGTATAACCATAAATAGTGATACTCCGGATAAGGTTAATTCGGGGGAGCCAAACCAACGATATGAAGCTACTTCTCACCTTAAAGTCCAAGTTCATTCTGAGAAAGAATTCGGGTTACAGGAAATCATCGATACGGTTACTAAAATTTCCCAGTTTTTCGTATTGGGATTTGGGGACCGGCTACCGATACGTAATGTACGAGCCTATTTAGAAACCCCAAGGAGTCATGAAGGACCAAATCCTATTCAATCTAATAGCAATCCGCTCGTACGGTTAACCTTCAACTCCGAAAAATTCCAATATTTACCTACGGGTAGAGATCCAGTCCGTGCGGGCTTTCCGTTCCCAAGGTATTTCTCTTATAAAGATACGGGAAACAACCTCACCGAAATCTTCGAGGGCTATTGGGTAAAATCTGAAGAGTTTCGACCCTTATTTATTTCGAATTTAGCAGACTTAGTAAACAAACACCTTTATCTCGAAAACGTTTTCGTAAGTGTCGCTACCGCGTTAGAATCGTACTATTACCGAAAGAATCCTGGAGTGAAGAAAACCGATAAAGAGCGTTTCGACGTCGTACTCAAGGCGATGATAAATAAAATGACCGAAGAAGAACGCAAGTTATTCGAAGGAAGCGTACGGCAGTGTAATAACCTATCTTATCGGGAGAAGATGAGAAACCTCTGCAACGAAAATGCCCGGATAATAAGCAGTTTTATTAACGACATACCAGGTTTCGTATCGTCGCTCAAAACATTCAGGGACTCCCTCTCGCACGGGGATTCGATTTCCGGAGACGACGAACGGACACGGTTTGTTTTAACGACGTATAGAGCCATATTATTGTGTAGGTTAATATGTTTCAAAGAAATAGGGTTTACCGAAGATGGCCTTTTATCGTTATTGTCTTATTCGCGGGGTTTTACGTCTTTGGTGTCTACGGTAACTCACCCGGGTTTTTTAAACTGATTTGATTGGGTTTTATAAATGAGTACTCCAAAGACGCGGGGAGCACCCCAGGCCCTCCCCTTTCTATGTGCTAAAGGACCTGGGGTCCTCGCTTCGCTAACTCGTCCCAAGCTAGTCAAAACGCCGGGTGTTTTACACGACCGTTTTAATAAATGCAACCGTTAAATGAAATGGACAATAAAACCTGAACTCCCGGCTTCTCTTCTCGAAAGGGGTATAGCTTCCGTGGAAGAAACGTTAGAAAAAACCTTTAAGGAATTCTCTCAACTCGAGTATATCAACGAGGGCGCCCAGAAACGGGTATACTCCGTCATATATAACGGGGAAAAGTACGCGCTTAAATTGTTCCGAATCGGCCAAAAACCTACGACAGCCGGTCGCAACCGGCCGCCGGGGGAGGCGTCGAAAATCGAAAGGCTTATCCGGGAATTATCCATACAAAAAGACGTAGCGTGCCCCGCGATAGTACAACTCGCCGACTACCCTATAAAAATCGTTACGCACGAGAGAACAGATTATTGCTGTTACTTAGAAGAATTTATCGACGGGGATACCTTAGAGGACCTCATTGAAACGGGGGATAAACCGACGCTCGAAGACTTAAAACGATTAACGATATCGGCGTGCGAAGCTATTAAGTATATTTGGGGAAAGAAAGTAATCCACCGCGATATTCGACCCGCTAATATTATTAGAACCCGAATCCCTAATAGGCCTTTCGTTATACTGGATTTCGGAATCGCCCTAGGGCTACTGAACGATTCGATTACGGATCACGGAAGGATGATAGGTACCTACCGCTACTCGGCCCCCGAACAACACGTAACGGCTCAAAAGGAATTCCTAGATTATCGGGTCGATCTTTATTCTCTAGGGGTAACGGTTTACGAATACGCTGTCGGGACCCATCCGTACATCAGAGACGAATCGGACCCGGCCCACGCCCTTGATCAATTGAGGAACAACGCGGCGAAACCTATACATTCGATACGCACAGATTTACCTAGCGAATTCAGTAAAATAGTAGGGACCTTAATTAGGAAGCAACCCCACTTGAGGCCGAACGATATGGGTTTACTAATAACGGCTTTATCGGAGGTATAGGATGAAACTCTACGCACAAATAGGCCATCAAACGGGTAGTAAAATCGAATCCGCTGCCCGAGATGAGATAATCGACGGCTTGATTATTAGCCCGCGGTATTGTTCAGAAGCCTACACGCAAAAGCTGGCGGAAACCGGCATACAAGAAGGTCTCGACGTCCTCTTCGATCCCCAAATATACGCCCTCCCTTATCGTAACTACGCTGAGGAGAAAAGGAATTTAGGGAAACTCGAGGATTTAAACTATTTCTACGAGAAATGGGAGAAAAAGAAGTTCATCGAAGGCAATCAAGCTGTAGAATGTATAGAACAAGCCCTACAATACCAAGCGAGGTTACCGTTAACCCACTGGATTTCTCCTAACTTAGTGTTAGAGGATTTCGGGAGTCCTTTTTATAAACCGTTCTTAGATTTTATAAGGAGTTCCATTAGGGTCGCCGATAAGGTAACGGTATTCGGAAACCGTCCGCGGATACTAATTACTATATCGTTTTCAGAACAAGCGCTAAGGCAGAAAACCGAATTGGATAATTTACTCTCCGAATTCTCCTCCTGGACTGACCGGCCGGCGGGATTCTACATACTCCTCGAAAAAGACCATTGGGACGAGAGGTTCGATTGCCTTCCGGAAGACGTAATCGGAAACCTCTTATACTTAACGTATAGTCTAAGTTATAACGGCTATGAGGTTGTCGCGGGATACGTAGACATGCTTACGCCGTTCTTGATAGGAGTTGGGGCGAGCGCCGGCGGTACGGGGTGGTTCGAACCACAGAAGTGTTTTCATCGAAACCGTTTATTCTTAAAAACGCCTCCCAGGATGCGCGGCCGCCCCCGTTATACTAGTGCTCCTTTACTATGTAGGATACTTACCGGAGAACTAGAGCGCTTCGAAGAAGTAGGTTTACGCGGGATTAGGAGCGACACGCCGTACGAAAGCGAGTTTCCCCCCAGAGGTAGTAAAGTTACAGTCGAACTCGAAGCTTTACAACACTGGGCGTCGATAAAGAGCCTTATTAACGGGATCGATGACGATGTTGAGGCAAACATATCGTTACTAAAACAACGCTTAAAAACCGCTAGGGAATTATACGATAGAATTGAAGATATCCCAGGCCGCTTAGATGTTAAGTCACGACCCACACACCTTCGCCCATTAAATAACGGAATAGAGGGGTTTATTAAATCGACTGGTTTACACGGAGATACGGATTAAGCGTTGAGGAAAATATACGCTAAAGTACGGTAATATTCGCCCAAGTAGCGCGGTTCCCGCTTTTTCGGCCATAGTATAGTCTCGATTTCTAATTCGATTTCGTCGAATAACCAAAGCCCTAACCCCAATAATCTGAATATAGGCAGATGCGCTTCTACTAGCGGGCCAGCGCTTTTAGGTAATACCAACGTTGATCTATTAGAGAAATCGAAGTAATTAAAAGCCTGGGTTATTCCAGCGCCCCAATCGGAGACTTTCGCTTCGAATGCCCATAACTCTACATGGGGGAATACCGCCCGCTTACTCCCTAAAACCTCTTTGAACTTCCGTACAAGCATTTTAGTACGTTTTAAACTTATACCTGTATTTAATGCAACTCGTTCGGGGTCGAACTCCACCCCCTGTACTAAAGCCGCGAATACCTTGGCCGCCGCTGGACTAGTGGCTACGATTTCGACGATTTCGTCAGGGGCATTAGGCAAACGCGGTATTTTAGGCGCAATTAATAAATCGGCTATCCCGCTACCGCACGAACCGAATTCCGTTATTGCAACGGCGTTTCTACCGGACTTAATACGGGGGAAACCGTTCGCTTTTATACAATCTAGGAAGCCTCCAATTAAATAGTTTTCTTCATAACAAGGTGATTCATACCAAGGTAGGTTTTTAATATTGCGATTATCATTCTCTATTACGGTTAGCGTCATAACATTTCATACTATTAAACGTTGTTCGGATTTACAAGTATTAAATTCGCAAAGCTGGAACTATAACCGCGGTTAGTCGCCTCTAACTACTAACCCTATATTAACGGCAACCTATTAAGGACCAACGGACTGGATAATGGGTTATCGTATAAAAAAACGCGGCAAGTACTACTGGCTCTTCGGTCGGATCAAGGGGGTCCGGCTCGATTCGTCTTTGCGGACGACGTCGAAGAAGGAAGCCGAGGAGATCGCGAAGGCCAGGGTCCAGAAGGTACTAAAGCGGGTCCACGGGATCCGCGGCGTAAAGGACATCGGCTTCCGAGCGCTGATGGAGAAATACGCCGAATACTGCGAGAGTAACAACCGGCCGTCGACGTATTCGAAGAAGCAGTTCAACATCGCGAACCTCGTCGAGCACTTCGGCGACGTCCCCGTCGGCGCTATAACGCCCGAACAGATCGAAGCGTTCAAACGGAAGCGCCTCCGGAAGGTGAAGCCGGCGACGGTGAACCGCGACCTGGCCGCGCTCAAGCACGCCCTCCGTCTCGCGGTGAAGTGGGGTTACCTCGAAGCGTCGCCGGCGGACCACGTCGACGGGCTAAGGGAACCGCCCGGGCGAGTACGATACCTCGCGCCAGAAGAAGCCGAGAAGTTGATCGGGGCGTGTTCGAAGTGGCTCCGGCCCCTCGTTATCGCGGCGCTCCACACGGGCATGCGCCAGGGCGAGCTCCTCGCGCTCGAGTGGGACGACGTCGACATGAAGCGGCGCCAGATCCGCGTCGCCGATTCGAAGACAGGGGACGCGCGGGTTGTCCCCGTTAACGAATTGTTGTACAATATCCTCGAGGGGTTGGGATCCAGGAAGGGCAAGGTTTTCAAGAACAGCCGCGGCAAGGGCTACAGCTGGATCAACTCCGCGTTCAAGAACGCCTTAGTCGAAGCCGGCATCAAGGAGTTCCGGTTCCACGACCTCCGCCACACGTTCGCGTCGTGGCTCGCTATGGAAGGGGTACCGTTGTCGACGATCGGTAGGTTGCTCGGGCACAAGACGGCCCAGATGACGATGCGCTACGCGCACCTGGCGCCGGATTACCTGGCCGACGTCGTGGAGGTATTAACACGAAATGCACACGGAGGGGAAACGAGCGAAGAGACTGAAAGCGTAACACGCTGATATATAACTACTTGGAGGGCTCGCCTAACGGTATGGCAGCGGATTTGAAATCCGCCGGCCTCGCGGCCTTGGGGGTTCGATTCCCTCGCCCTCCGCATCGCGTCGCCCCCTACGGGCGGCGCATTACTATTATGTAGTGGGAACGCGCGACGCCGAGTGAGGCCAGCGTCCCCGCGAGCCAGCGCCATTTATTGACGAGGAAGGTGACCCAGCGGAAGCGGAGGCCGAACTTGTGGGCCGCGAGGCGCCACCCCGGAAATAGCGCCCGGACCTCGGGGAGCTCCAGGCCCCGGGGCAGGCCGCCCCCCTTCGCCCGCTCGACGAAGTCGTACCACACCAGGACGCCGTCGCCGGCGAGGACCCGCTCGATTTCGCGGGCCGCGCGTTCGCGCGTCTCTCCCGGCGGTAGGGAGGAGAACAAGAGCGCTTGGAAGACGACGTCGAAGACGCCGGCGCGAAAGGGCAAGGCCACCGCGTCGCCGCACACGAAGCTCGCTCCCGCGGCCGTCTTCACCCGGCCGTCCACGAGGGCCGCGGCGTCGCGGTCGAGGCCCACGCCCCGCCCCGGCGCCGCGCCGAACTCGACGAGCTGGCGGAAGAAGTTCCCCCGCTCGCAACCGTCCTCCAGCCAACGGCAATCCTCGAGCGCCACGCCCTCGCGGCGTAAGGCCCGGGCGAGCGCTCGCTCGAGCTGATGCCGGTAGAAGAGCGCCAGCGGCTTGAAGGGCGTCCAGTAGCCCCGGGATGAAATGTATTCCTTTTCTTTCGTGGATAACATAATGTCGGTGGACGCGCGAGGCCGTCCCGGTTAATTGGTATAAAGAGCGGGGCCGGCGGCCGGGCGTCGGCGTTAATGGATAATACGATATTTCGGGAGGGCCGTAAAGGCCGCGTCGCCCTTGACCGTTCCCCGCCGCCGTGTTAATATTTCCAAATGTTTGAAGCTTGTCCCGAACGCGTCCCGTTGGAACCGGGGCTTACGTCCCTCCCGCTAGACAAACTTGCCGCCCTCGGCGAACGCCTCAAGCTCCAGGACGAACTGACGTCGAAGGCCCGCCTCCTTGCCGACATACCCGGCCGCCTGGCGGACCGCGGTACCGTGCGGCGTTTCGTGCGCGAACTCGAGGAGAGCGAGGCCGAGGCCCTCTTCGTAGCCGCGGCCTGTGAAAAACTCTCCCCCGCGCTCGGCGCATCGGTCCTTTTCCGCTTCGGCAAGACGCTCGTCCCGGACGCCCTCACCACCCGGGGGCTCCTCCTTCCCGACGAAGCCACGGGCCTCTACCGCCCCCCCGCCGAGATCCTCCCCTGGATCGACGAGGAGGCGGCCGGGCAGCTCGGGTCGGCCGCGGCGCCGCCGGCCTCGGCGTCCACGCTGGAGGCCCACTCGGCCTTTCGCGACGCCGTGGCCGTCTGGTGTTACATTATAAAAAACCCGATAACGCTCACGCAGAGCGGGTCCACTCCCAAGCGCGCTCTGTCCAAGGTCGTCCCCCTGTTGGAGGTTCCCGAGGAAGACCCGTCCCTCGTGCGCATCTCCGAGGAACTGAGGTTCAACCGCCTCGAGCTTCTGGTCGACGATCTGGAGACCCGGGGGGCGCTCGAGCGGTACCGCAACGAGTTGCGCGCGACCAATTGGCTATCGGAGGACGACGCCGAGAAGCTGTTCGACGTGGGCTTGTTGGGAGAGGGAATAGAGGCGGACGATACCGGCGGCGGCCTTTACACTACCTATTTATTGACACTCTCCGAAAACGGCGGATGGTATCCGGCCGGCTCGTTCGCCGCCGCCGCGGCGGCCGTATCGTCGACCTTCGACGGGGCGGCGGCCCGACGGGCCCTTTTCGCGACCTTCGTAGCAGGTTACGCGGCCGTGGGTGTCGGCGCTGACGGGTCCCTCCTAATTTCCCGGTCGAAGGATCTGGACCGGCTCGAGGCCGGCTCGACTCATCCCCGGAAGCCGGAATTCCTCCTGGGCGGCAACTTCGAACTCACGTTCCCGTACGACGCGCCGATAACGACGCGGCTTCGCGTCGAGGCCTTCGCTGACCAGGCCGGCGGCGGCCGCCTCCTCTCGTACCGGATATCCAAGGCCAGCTTCTACCGGGCGCTGGACGCCGGCGTCACGATAGAGGAAGTCCTGGCTTTCCTGAACGAGCACGTATCCCGTCCCGTACCCCAAAACGTCGAATTCTCCCTCCGTGACTGGGCGGGCCAATACGGCGTCGTGGCGTTTCACGACGGCCTGGTCGTCGCCGCCGAGACGAAAGAAATCGCGGACGAAATCGCCAAACTCCCGACGGTCGAGCCCTTCGTTCGGGGCCGCCGCGAACTCCACGCCGTCGAGATATCGACCCGGGATTACGACGCCGTACGCGACGCGCTCACGGCCGCCGGATTTCTGCCCCGCTCCCTAGCAAGCGACGCCGGCGTATCGGTATCCTCGCGGGCGCTGTTCGACGCCAAGACGACGGTCGCCCCCGCGGATGAAGAAAACGTCGAACTCGCGTCCTGCCCGGAAGCGGTCGTACGCTTCGCGGCCGAGAACAACCGTACGGTGAAATTGTGGCTCGCCGGCGAAGAGGGCCCGCTGGAAGTGGTCCCGTTGAAAATAACCCGGCACCGGGGCGAGAGTTTCGTTCACGTTTCCGGCAATCGGGACCAACCACGTATCCCCCTCACGATTATTGAGCGGGCCGCGTTTAAATAGGGTATACTGTACGGGACGCGCCGGCCCCGAGAAACCGGCGCCACGTGAGGCTTAGTTGCGATATGGCGGAATCGGAGAAAACGTCCCCGGAACTACGCTGGCGTTCATGGCCGCTGATAGAATACCCCGGCCGCTCCGCGCTGGCGCTGGCCACGGCCGCGGCCGCCACGGCGGCCATATACTTCCTGTGGCACAGCCCGCTCCTGGCCGCCATCGGCGCCGTCGCGCTGCTCCTATCCCTCCACGGCCACTTCCTGCCGCGCTACTACCGCCTCGACGACAAAGGCGTCAATATGTCGGTAGTGGGCCTCAAGAAAGCCCGAGACTGGGACTTCTTCCACTCGTACTACGCGGACCGGTTGGGCGTTATGCTTTCGACCTTTAGCTACCCTTCCCGGCTCGATTCCTTCCGCGGCGTCAACCTCCGCTTCTCCGGGGGCAACCGGGACGACGTAATCGCCTTCGTCGCCGCCAAGCTGCCCCGGGCCGAGAAGCCGGCGCGCCGCGGCCGGGCCGAATAATCCGGAGGCTGTCTTGCCGAAAAACTCCAAATGGCGGTCCTTCTTGACGTACGTGGCCTGTTTCGTTTTCCCCTTCTTCGGCATAGTGTACGGCGCGCTCGAGACCTGCCGGGGCGAGGACGTCAACCGTCGCCGGGGTAAGATATACATAGTATTAGGTATTACGGGGTTAGTATTGGTATGCGTGGGGGCGGCCGTGTGGTTGGGTCTGGGCCTCAAGGCCGGCTTCAGCTTCCTTTTGCCGGAGTAAGAACGCAAGGAGAAAGCGTTATGGCCGAAGAGAACAACGCCGTCAAAGCGGCCGGGCCGGAAGGAGTGCCCGAGAGGCCGGCGGCGCCGGGCGAGGTCCCGCCGGAGCCCAGGATACTATTCTACGTCATATCGTTCCTCGTACCCATCGCCGGGATCGTCATCGGCGCGATTTATTTAAGCAAGCCCGACCCGGATAATAAAGAATTCGGGAAATACTGCCTTATCGCCGCGCTCGTCAACTTCGCCATCGGCATCTCGATAGGCCTCTGCGTCGTCGCCTTCTACGTCTGCTTTTTCCTCGGCTACATCGCCTTCGTCCTCGGCCTCATCGGCGTGGCGGCGGGCGGCGGTATGAGTTCGCTGTCGTCCCTCCCGGTCGCCTTTTAAGCGCGATTTTACGCCACCGAAAAAAAGCGGCCCCGCGGGGCCGCTTCTCATTTGGGTCGGGATTTTAGTTTATTGGAACGCCAGGTACCCGAAACGGGACGGGTCGAAGCCGATGGGGTACTGCCAGTCGGCCGACGCGCCCTTGGCCTGTTCCTTGCGCCGGAAGTTAATCCGCCACTCGTCGCCGGAGATAATATCCTCGCCGCCGAGCGACGCCACCGGTATAGCGGCCTCGAAGGTCCAGCAGTCGTCGCCGCGGCCCGTGGCTATCTCGTATTCGCCGTTCCAGGCGGCCGCCCCTTCCGTATCCAGATCGCCCGGGCCGAAGGTATAGGAAATGTCGTAAACGACGCCGTCGGCGTTAGCGTAGACCTGGTAGAATTTTTCCTCCTGAATGTCGGGCCAGATAAAGAAGCCGACGCAATCGTCGTTGTGGACGAAGTCGTCGCGCTCGGCTCCCGTTACGACCAAAGCGCCCATGTCCTCCTGCTCGCAGCGGGCGGCGACATACAGGTTTTTTTCGTCGTAAGCGAAGTAGAACGTCGTCGGGTCTATGGTTACGGCGCTGCCGTCCACCGCGCAGAAGTAGTCGGCCCGGCCGGCCGCCGCCCAACACGCGTCGCCCAGGTCACCGTCGATGGTGGGCGTTTCGGCGACCGCCGTTACCGGTTGGGTGCGGCAAGCGGACAAGCTCCGCGTGACCTCATGGATCATCTCGCCGCGGTACGGGTAGCTAATAGTGGCTTCCGGCAAGGGATACATGTCGCCCGAGGGCGAGGCCGTGAACGCGATTTCCGTCGACTCGCCCGGCGCCAGCGTCGCTTCCGCCGTCGCCGGTTCCACGTTCCAGTTGTCCGGAGCGTCCCAGGCCACCGGGACGGTTATATCGTTCTCCGTACCGTTCTCGACGTATACGGTGTAGGCCACGTCACCCTCGGCGTAGTGTACCGCCGGCAATTGTACGTACTCGTACTCGACGCTTTCGATGGTCTTGAGGTCGGCGACAGCTACCGCGCCTTCCGGACGGGCGGAGTCCTTTTTAAGTACCGCCCACGAGAGTTCGTCGCCGCGCACCGTGCACCACACGTAATGGAAGAAAGCGCCGCGGTACTCGGCCTCGTCGCCGAAGCCGCCGCCGCTCGAGCCCACCATAGTATACGGGATGCCGTCGTACTCCGCGTGGCCGTAGGTATGGAAGTGGCCGTTGAAGACGGCGTCGACGCCGCCCGCCACGAGGATCTCGTGTAAGGGGTCGGCTTCGCCCTCCGCCAGCGTCTCGTACCAATAGGGTATGTGGTAAATGGCGACGGTCATGCGGTCGCCTTTATGGGCCGCCAGGTCCTCTTCCAGCCATTCCCGGTAGCCGCTTTCGGCCAGCCAATCCTCGCTCGTCTCCCACCGGCCGGTGTCGAGCATCACGAAGTGCACGCCCTTGTAGTCGAAGGAGTAACAAGGCTCCCGGTCGGTCCGGCTCTTCCACTCCTCGCACATCACGTCGTTATAGATGTCGTGGTTTCCGGGGCAGACGTACAACGGGGCCTCGAGCGCGCCGGCGATTTCCCAGTATTCGTCCCACTGCTCCTTCAATACCGCCCGGTCCTCTGTGTACCCTTCTATTTGGTCGCCCACGGTTACGACGATCTCGGGGCCCATCCGGTTAATCTCTCCGACTATCTCGCCGTACACGCCGGGCACGTGGCCGCCGGTGCGGTCGCCCAGGATGACGAAATTGAAGTCCTCGTCGGCGGCGTAGGCCGCGGCCGCGACGGCGAGCGTTAACAATACGGTTAACAGGAAACGCCTCATTCGACCTCATCCTTTCGGGTTTACGTAACTATTTCGGGATCGTTTGCGTATTACTTAAAAAGCCGCGCTCTCGAGTTCGAGGAGTTTGCGTTTGAACTCGAGGCCGCCGGCGTAGCCGCCGGGGCCGGAGGACCCGACTACCCGGTGGCAAGGGACGACGAGCGGAATAGGATTGGCTCCGCACGCCGCGCCCACGGCCCGGGCCGCGCCCGGCGAGCCGAGCCGCTTGGCTATTTCGCCGTAGGTCGTGGTGGAACCGTAAGGTATCGTACTCACGACCTCCAATACTTTGAACTGGAACGGCGTAACGCGGATATGGAACGGCACGTCGAATTCCCGGCGGCGGCCGGCCAGATATTCCTCCAACTCCCGCCGGCCTTGCTCCAGGTCCGGCGTCGTACTCTCGAGGAATAAAAAACCCGGGTATTTCCGACGGAGACGTTCGAAGAAGCCGCGGCCTCCGTCCCCGGGAAGGCCCACCGCGACGACGCCGGAGGCGCTCGCCGCCATCCGGAAATCGCCCCAGGCGGTAGGGAATTCGGCCGTATATAACGAGTAAACTTCGTCCATGGTTCGCCGCCTTTGGGTGAAGCTGTTTATAACATAAAGAGCCGCCGCGTTGAAGCGAAAAGCGGCCTTCGGAGAAGAATTCCCTCCGATTATTCTTGACTCGCGTCCCGCGTTTTGATAGAATGCCGACCACTTAGTCAACATTTGAACTCCGCAGTTCAACTACGGGCGAAACGATATGAGAAAATGGATAATAATAGGGATAACAGCCGTTTGTCTGGCTATCGTCCTTATACTGGGGTTCTCCCGAGCCGCGAAGAAGCGTGAACTCGCGAAGGAATTCGCGGAAAAACGGGAGGTCGCCGTCGCGGTTGAGGTGACCAAACCGGAAATCGGCGTCATCGAGGAAACGCGGTCGTTCCTGGGATCGGTCGTTTCGACCGACGAGGCGACGGTCTATTCCAAAATCGCGGGGAAGGTCGTCGAGGTTCCCGGGAAAGCCGGGAAGCGCGTAGGCCGGGGCTCGACCATCGCGGTCATCGACTACGACCAGCCGGGCATGAAGTTCCGCTACTACCACGCGTACGCCCCCATAAGCGGCGAAATCACCGAGGTTATGGTGGACGTGGGAGACATGGTAACCCAGGCGACGCCGCTGGCGGTGGTAGTCAAGCCGGAATCGGTGAAGGTCGAGGCGTCGGTGCCGGCCGAAACGCTTATTTTAATGAGCGAGGACCGGCCCGTTAAAATCCGCGCCAAGGGTTGTACCGGCGACGCCATTGAAGGCGAGGTAATAAGCCTGCCGCGGTCGCTGTCGCCCGATTCCCACCTGGCCAAGGTGGAAATCAAGCCGACGTGTCGGGTGTCCGAACTCCGCGCCGGGATGTTCGCGGAGGTGGAGGTCCCGGTGGCGCGGAGCGAGGACGCCATCCTCGTACCGCCCCAGGCCATCCGTCGCGAAGTTGAAGGCGTGGCCGTGTACGTCGCGGAAGGGAACGTCGTCCGCCGGCGGTTAATCGAAACCGGCCTGGCGCGCGAGGACGCGGTGGAAATAGTCTCCGGCCTCGACGGCGACGAGGAAGTAATCGTCTTCGCCAACTCCGATCTCGACGACGGCGTAAAAATCTCTAAAAAAGAAACTCTAAAACTCCACGATTAAAACCTCCCGCGGCCGGGGAGCCGCGGATGCCATGAAAATCGCCGATTTTTCCATTCGCCGGCCGGTTTTTATAACGATGCAGGTCCTCGCCGTCATCGTGCTGGGGGCCGTGTCGTACGGCCGCCTGGGCGTCGACATCATGCCCGAGGTCGACTTCCCGTACGTCATCGTGACGGTGGCGTGGCCGGGAGCCAGCGCGGCCGAAGTGGAGACGGACGTTACCGAACCGGTCGAAGACAACCTCAGCTCCATCAGCGGCCTTAAAAACCTCTACTCCTACTCGAACGAGGGGTATTCCCTCGCCGTCCTGGAGTTTGAGCTCGAGACCGACCCCCGCGAAGCGGAGGCAGACGTTCGAACCCAGGTCGAAAAGGCCCTTCCCGACCTCCCGCTCGACATCGAGAAGCCGGTCGTGGCCCGCATCGACTGGGGCTCGGAGCCGGTCATCTCCTTCGCCGTCGGCGGCAAGGCCACTCCCGAGGAGCTGCGCCGCATCGCCGACGACGTTATCAAACCCCAGATAGAGAAGATCTCGGGGGTCGCGGAAGTCGACGTCATGGGCGGCCTGGAGCGCGAGGTCAAGGTCGAGCTCGACCCGGCGGCGCTCGCCGGATACGGCGTATCGCTCGACGAAGTAACGAACGCGCTGGCCGCGGCCAACCTGGAAGTGCCGGCGGGGCCGTTGCGCACCGGGGCGCGCGAGGAGAAGCTCCGCGTCGCCGGTAAATTCCGCTCGCAGGAGGACATAGAGGATGTCGTCGTCGCCTGGAAGCAGGGGGCGCCGATACACCTGCGCGACGTGGCGACGGTCGACATAAACAGCTACAAAGAGATAAAGACCATCCCCAAGCTGAACGGCAAGGACGCCGTCATGATAAGCGTCGGGAAGGCCTCCGGCGCCAATACCGTCGAGGTCTGCGACGAAACTCTAAAACGGCTCGACAGGATAAAGGAAACGCTCCCGGCGGGAGTAGAGCTCGACATCGCGTACAACGACGCCGACTTCATCAAGGAAGCCGTCTCCGACACGTCCGAGGCGTTGTACCTCGGCGCCATATTCGCCGTCCTCGTCATCCTGATATTCCTGGGCAACCTCCGCACGACCATTATCTCGGCGTTGGCCATCCCCACCTCCATCCTCTTCACCTTCCTGATGATGTACGCCGTGGGCTTCACCATCAACATGCTCACGCTCATGGCCCTGGCGCTCGCGGTCGGCATTCTCATCGACGACGCCATCGTCGTCCGGGAGAACATCTACCGCCACTGGGAAGATGGCATGTCGCTCGAGAAGTCGGCCTCTTTCGGGACCGCGGAGGTCGGCCTGGCCGTCATGGCGACGACGTTTACCATCTGCGCCGTCTTCGTGCCGGTGGCGTACATGGGCGACATCGTAGGGCGCTTCTTCCGCCAGTTCGGCCTCGTGGTCGTCTTCGCCGTCCTGTATTCGCTGTGGGACGCCTTGACGATGGCCCCGATGCTGTCGGCCAAGCTGATGATCGGCAGCCCCGACCCGACCAAGAAGAACTGGTTCGAACGGCTCTTCAATCCCATCAACCGCCAATTCGACCGGCTGGCGGACGGATACCGGGGTTTCCTGCGGCGCGCGCTCGAGCATCCCATTATCACGCTTATAATCGCTTTCGCCACGTTCGTGGCCAGCCTCTTCCTCGTCCGCTTCATCAGCGCCGGTTTCATGCCGGCCTGGGACCAGGGCTACCTGTACGCGTACGTGGAAACGCCGCTGGATTCGTCGCTGAACCATACCGCGGTCGTGGCCGACGACGTCGAAAACACGCTCTCGAAGCACGAGGCCGTGGAGACGACCTTCACCCGCATAGGCGACGACGAGATCCCCAACCGGGCGATGATAACCGCCAAGCTGAAGCCCGTCAGGGAACGCGAGTCCAGCAACTTCGAGATGCAGGAAGAGTTCCGCGGCACCTTCGCCGACTACCCGCGGGCCAAGGTTACCTTCGGGATACCGGGGATGGGCGGCGGCGACACGTTCGGCCAACAGCCGATATCGATTGACCTCTCCGGGCCGAACCTGGACGTCTGCGAAGTCGAAGCCTCGAAGATGGTCACATACCTTAAAACGGTGGGCGCCGTCCGCGACGCCGGCATGAGCTATGAGAAGGGGCGCCCCGAAACCCGCCTCGTCCCGGACCGGGCGATGTGCACCGAATTGGGGATACCGGTGTACTCCGTCGCGATGACGGTACGGGGAATGGTAGAAGGCACCGTCGCCACCAAGTACACCGAGGAAGGCGAGGAGTACGACGTCCGCGTTATGATTCCCAGGGGACGCGTCCGGGACCAGGGCGACGTGGAAGGCCTATACCTCAAAAACTACGACGGCGACGTCGTGCCCCTTGCGATGCTGGTCGACGTCGAACGCGACGTCGGCCCCACCGAGATCCAACACATCAACCGCCAGCGCACCATCTCCATATGGGCCGGCAAGGCGCTCGGCGCCGCGGATAGCGACATCCAAAAAGAGATGGCGAAGTACGTCGAAGACAACCCGCCCCCGTCGGGTTACGAGTATTCCGTGGGCCACGAGACCGAAATGCAACAGACCATGTTCATGAACATGTTCACGGCCCTCGCTATCGCCATCGTCTTCATCTACATCGTGCTGGCGGCCCAGTTCAACTCGTTCACCCACCCCTTCACCATCATGCTCGCGCTGCCGCTCGCGGTCGTCGGAGCCATCGCGGCCATCTTCATCCTGGGCACGACCTTCGACATGATGACGATGGTGGGGTTAATTCTCCTCATGGGCCTCGTCAACAAGAACGCCATCCTGCTGGTGGACTATGCCCTGCACCAGATAGACAAGGGGAAATCCATCAAGGAGGCCCTGCTCATCGCCGGCCCCGTCCGAATGCGGCCCATCCTCATGACCACCGCGGCCATGATCATGGGTATGCTGCCGACGGCGCTGGGCCTGGGCGAGGGCGGCTCGTTCCGCCAGGGTATGGCGGTGGCCGTCATCGGCGGCCTGATAACCTCCACGCTGCTCACGCTGCTCGTCGTGCCGGTCGTCTTCGCCATTATCGAGAAATGGCGGCATCGCCGCAGGAAGAACTCGGCCGAGAAACTGCAAACCGAATTCGAATAATAAAGAAAGCGGCCCGAGAGGGCCGCTTTTTTACGCACGCTCTTCCTGTCTCCGCCGCTAAATCCGGTTTTACCGGTCCACCCATACTATACGTTTGGTTACGGCGCAGTCGCCGGCGGTCAGCCGGGTGACGTACAGTCCCGGGGTCAGGCCGGCCAGTTCGAACTCGTGGGGACCGGCCTCTATCCGGCCGTCGGCCAGATTTCGCACTTTCCGGCCGGCGACGTCGTAAACGGCCAACGATACGTCTTCGGCCTTACCCAACTCGAAAGCTACCGTCGCCCGGGTCCGCGCGGGATTGGGGTAGCACGAAAACGCGGCGACGACCCTGGCGGCGCCCAGCGTCCCGCAAGTGTTGCCCAGGGCCTCGGTCGTACTCCCTTTAACGGCGTCCAGCCGGTATTCGTACCGGCCCGGCGCGAGGGAGCCGTCACGGAAGCTGTAGGGCGTAGCGCCGGTGATGAGCGCCCGGTTGAGAGGCTTCCACGCGGAATCGGTGCCCGCCGGCCGGCGGTAGAGGTTGAAGCCGCGAATCGCGGGGTCGGGGGCCGAGAGCGACCATGCGAGATCGATTCCCCCGTCGGCCGGGGCCGCCCGGAAATAGGCCAGTTCCACCGGGATGTCGGAGTCCGTCCACGCAAACTTGAGTCTTCCGGAAAAAGAACTGACGACTTCGTAATACGCGATACCCACGAAACCGTCGGGTCCTGCCGCGACGGAGGTCCCAAGGCCGACGTCGCCGGCGTCGTCGACGAGCTCGGACGTCCACCCGCCGCCGGGGGCCCGCCACGCGCAATATAAATCGCCGGTTTTCGTCGGCGTTCCCGAAAGATGCTGATAAGCGACCCAGACGTAACCGCCGTCGTCGATCGCCAGGGACGGAGCGCCGAGTATGTCGCCTTCGGCGCAGGTCGCGACGTCCTCGTTAACCCAGGCGTTGCCGTCCCAGAAAACGTACCTTATCTCGTTATCGTCGTACGCGTAGCAGATATGGGGCCGCCCGGCGCCGTCCAAATCGAAACCGATGGTAAACGCGTCGCCGGTGGTAGGTACCGTTTCGATGTCCCAGGACCCTCCGTCGGAGGTCGCGTACCTCAATCCCTGGGTATAATCCACGGAAAAAGCCACGTGCCGCCGGCCGGAATCTTCGACTACTATCTTCGAATCGACGGCCGGGTTGGCCGCCGAGTTGTACAAAATAGTCTTATGCCAAGTGCCGCCGTCACGGTAGCAGTAAGTCAATTCGAAAAAGTCCGTCTCTTCGTAAACTACATGGGGAACGCCTTCGTCGTCGATGTCCAAGTCGGCCCGCAAGGCTTCGGTCGAGGTCGACCACACGAAGGACGTATCCCACTGGGATCCCGTCTTGGCAGCGAACTTTACCCGGTCTCCTTCGTCATAGCAAGTATACACAACCGACGGATATCCCTGGTCGTCGAAAGCTAACGCCGTTTCGCATCCGACGAAATCGGCGCTGTCGTCTACGGTTTCAATGGCCCAATTAGTCCCTTCCCGGCGGCAAAACTTCACCGGCTTCGACGATACGAAAGGGCTATACCCGTAACTTATACAAGGCCGGCCGGCGTTATCCACGGCCGCAGATGGGTTCCACCCGGCTCCGTTGGAACTATCCACCGTTTCCGTTTGCCATACCAGCGCTCCCGCCGCCGACACGCAAACCAGGAAACCGCAAATTACTCCCTTCATTTTCCTGCCTCCTCTTCACTCTCGTCGGTATTAAGCCGTAGGTCTCTTGCCGACCCGTTGCTCGATGATGCGCTCCTTGAATAAAATTCTATCAGAAATACCTACCCTCGACAAGTTTCGCTGCCCGCGAATATCTGCGTTATGCGACCGAAACACTTGCTTAACTCCCGTCTCTATGCTAATTATTACCGCCCCTATTTTTAACGAAAGAGGTAAATTATGCCCCTCGCCGACGCAAACGAAATACTCCGGGCCGCCCGGGCGGCCGGGTACGCCGTCCCGGCCTTCAACGTAAACGACCTCGAGTTCCTGCAGGCCGTCGTCGCCGCGGCCGAAGCCAAAAACGCGCCGGTCTTCGTCGCGATGTCGGAGTCGGCCATAGCCTACGCCGGCGACGCCTTCGTCCGTATGGCGCGGGAGACCGTCGACGCGGCGGCCATCCCGGGAGTCCTCCACTTGGACCACGGCTCGAGCCTCGACGCCGCCCGTCGCGCCGTCGCCCTCGGCTTCAACTCCGTTATGGTGGACGGCTCCAAACTGCCGTACGAGGAGAACGTCGCCTTCGTCCGGGCGGCGGTGGAGGAGTTCGGGCCCCGCGGCGTCCCGGTCGAAGGCGAACTCGGCCACGTGGCCAAGGGGCACGACCGGGGCTTGTTCACCGAGCCGGACGAGGCTGCGCGCTTCGCGGAAGCGACCGGCGTCGGCTCCCTCGCCGTAGCCGTCGGCACGAGCCACGGCGCTTATAAGTTCCCCGGCGACCCCTACATCGACGCCGAACGGCTGGAGGCCATAGCCGAGGCCACGTCGGTGCCGTTGGTCCTGCACGGCGCTTCGGCGGTATACGCGGACGCCGTCGCCGCGCTCGAGGCGGCCGGGGGACACCTACCCGAGGCCCGCGGCCTCTCGGACGAACTTTTGAGCCAGGCCGTCGCCCGCGGCGTCGCGAAGGTCAACGTCGACACCGACCTGCGCATCGCGTTCGTGGGCGCCGTGCGCCGATACCTCCAAGGCGACGCGGCCGCCCTTGACCCGAAATTAATACTCGGCGCCGGCCGGGACGCCGTCCGGGAACTGGCCGAGTACAAAATAACCGCTTGCCGGGGCGGTAGCGGTTAAAAATTACCCAAAAAACGCTTGACTTTCCCCGGACCCCTTCGTAATATTTCGTCCCTATTTCACGGTTAAGCGCCGCCCGGCGGCTTTTAAAAATATATTCGTAACGGTATGCGCATACGGGCCAAGCCCGTAAAGGACTTCGACACGCTCAAGGAGGTTCTTTTAATGTACGCTGACGAGGTCTTCGAAAGAGTAAAAGCCCGCGATCCGGACCAGCCCGAATTCCTTCAGGCCGTGGAAGAGGTCCTAACGTCGCTCGGGGAATTCGTGGAGAAGAATCCCCAGTACAAAAAGGCCAACATCCTACAACGCATTTGCGAACCCGAACGGATGATCCTGTTCCGCGTTCCGTGGGAAACCGACGACGGCGAGATTATGGTAAACCGGGGCATGCGCATCGAGTTCAACAGCGCCATCGGCCCCTACAAGGGCGGCCTCCGTTTCCATCCGTCGGTCAACCTCGGTATCATCAAGTTCCTCGGCTTCGAGCAGGTCTTCAAGAACTCCCTCACCACGCTGCCGATGGGCGGCGGTAAGGGCGGTTCGGACTTCGACCCCAAGGGCAAGAGCGATTCCGAAGTCATGCGTTTCTGCCAGAGCTTCATGACGGAGCTCTGTAAGTATATCGGCCCGAACACGGACGTGCCCGCCGGCGACATCGGCGTAGGCGGCCGGGAGATAGGTTTCCTCTTCGGCACCTACAAACGTATCCGCAACGAGTTCACCGGTGTCCTTACGGGCAAGGGCCTCAACTGGGGCGGCTCGCTCATTCGGCCCGAGGCCACGGGATACGGCGCGGTCTACTTCGCGGACGAGATGCTCAAGACCCGCAACGACTCGCTGGACGGTAAAACCTGCCTCGTGTCCGGCTCCGGCAACGTCGCGCAGTACACCGTCGAGAAAGTAAACCAGCTCGGCGGCAAGTGCATCACGCTCTCCGACTCCGGCGGCTTCATCCACGACCCGGCGGGCATCGACGAAGAGAAGCTCGCTTTCGTAATGGAACTCAAAAACGTCAAACGCGGCCGCATCAAGGAGTACGCGGACCAGTACGGCGTCGAGTACCACGAGACCGACCGGAACGCGGACCACAACCCGCTCTGGGCCATCAAGGCCGATTGCGCGTTCCCCAGCGCGACCCAGAATGAGATTAACAAGAAGGACGCCGAGAACCTCGTCAAGGGCGGCGTGACCGTTATCTCGGAAGGGGCGAACATGCCCTCGACGCCCGACGCGGTCGACGTCTTCCTCGGCGCCAAGATCCTCTACGGCCTCGGCAAGGCCGCGAACGCCGGCGGCGTCTCGGTCTCCGGCCTCGAAATGTCGCAGAACAGCCTGCGTCTATCCTGGACCCGCGAGGAAGTGGACGAACGCCTCCGCGGTATCATGGCCGCCATCCACGAGCAGTGCATAACCTACGGGTACGACGAGAAGGAGAAATTCTGCAACTACGTGATCGGCGCCAACATTGGCGGCTTCGTTAAAGTCGCGGACTCTATGTTGGACCAGGGTATAGTCTAGCCGGACCGGCTCCGATATAGACGAGATAGAAGGGAGTACGAAATGAAAAAGCTCGGATACATGGACGGCACGGACCCGCAAATCCTAACCAAAATCGCGGTCGCCGGCGTCGAGACCGCCCCCCTGGGCAACGGCTACGATAACGTCGGACGCTACCTCGGTTACATCAACCCCTCGGACGGCATTGAGGCCGTCGTCGGGTACTTCCATAAATTCCTGCCGCTCGAAGGCTCGAACGTATGCGCCTCCGACCTGCTCAAACCCTGCGCCATCCACGCCATACCCGTTTTCGTTCTCGTACCGGAAGAGGACGCGGCCAAGGCCAAAGAGCTTATGGGCGACTGCGGCGCCAACGTCACGTTCATCGCCCCGGAAAAAGCGGTCGAAGAACTGATGAAGCTGTAATTACCCATATCGCCAAAAGCGATTCGCGGGTGGCCTTCGGGCCACCCGTTTTTTTCGCCATCCGGCCGACGGTAATGCCGGCCCCACCGGTTCCCGCCCCGTTTTCTTATTCTGGATTTTTCGCCGGGCGGGTGTTAATATCCTCCAACCATAAACATGGAGGCGAAGATGACCGTTATCGTCGACGTATTCGGACGCGAAATTCTGGACAGCCGCGGCAACCCCACCGTCGAGGTGGACGTTTACACGGAGTCGGGGGCCTGGGGCCGGGCGGCCGTGCCCTCGGGCGCGAGCACGGGCGAGTTCGAGGCCTGCGAACTCCGCGACGACGACGCCGGCCGCTACGGCGGCAAGGGCGTCCTGCAGGCCGTGGGGAACGTCAACGGCCCCATTGCGGAAGCGCTGCTGGGGGCCGACGCGGCGGACCAGGCCGCGGTCGACCGCATCCTCATCGACCTCGACGGCACCGACAACAAAACCAAGCTGGGCGCCAACGCCATCCTCGGGGCCTCGATGGCCGGCGCCCGCGCCGCGGCCGACTTCTTCGGCCTGCCTCTCTACCGCTACCTGGGGGGCGTCGGGGCCACGCTCCTGCCCGCGCCGATGTTCAACATCCTCAACGGCGGGGCCCACGCCGACAACAACGTCGACATCCAGGAATTCATGGTCGTGCCGTACGGCGCGCCGTCCTTCGCCGAGGCCCTGCGCGCCGGGTCCGAGATCTACCACTCCCTTAAAAAGGTGCTCAAAGGGCGCGGCCTCGCCACCGGCGTCGGCGACGAGGGCGGCTTCGCGCCCAACCTCGGGTCCAACGAGGAGGCGCTGGCTTTGGTGGTGGAAGCCATAAGCGCGGCTGGATACGCCCCCGGTGGAAACGTCGGCCTGGCCATCGACGCCGCGGCCTCGTCTTTCTACCGGGACGGCAAGTATCACCTCGACGGCAAGGAACTCGACGCCGCGGCCGTGGTCGACCTCTACGCCGCGTGGATCGACTCCTACCCCATAATCTCAATCGAGGACGGCCTGGCCGAGGACGACTGGGACGGCTGGAACCTCCAGTGCGAGAAACTCGGCAGCCGCATCCAACTCGTGGGCGACGACCTCTTCGTTACGAACATCGCCCGCCTCGCCCGGGGCCTGGAGGAAAACTCCGCCAACTCGATTCTCATAAAACTCAATCAAATCGGCACCGTAACCGAAACGCTGGCCACGGTCGCCCTAGCCCGGCGGCACGGCTGGAGCGCGGTCGTTTCGCACCGCTCCGGCGAGACCGAGGACCCGTTCATCGCGGACTTCGTCGTCGCGACCGGCGTGGGCCAGATCAAAACCGGGGCCCCTGCGCGCTCCGAACGCGTCGGCAAGTACAACGCGCTGATGCGCATCGAGGAGGACCTGGGGTCCTCCGGGCGTTACGCCGGCGCGGCCTCGATTAAATCGTTTCAGGGATAATGTCCCGGCGCGGCGAAACCGTTCACGTTACTAAATCCCGGCGGCGGCGGATAATCGCGATATCCGTTGCCGCCGCGCTGCTCTTCGGCTTGCTCGTTTACGTCTTCGTCTTCAGCCGCCACGGCTACCTCCGCCGGCGCGAACTCGCCCGCGACAACGCACGCCTCTCCACCGAAGTGGAGGAATTGCGCCACGAGAACGCGCTCCTCCGGGAGGAACTCGAGCGCCTCGACGACCCCGAAGCCGTAGAGAAAATCGCCCGGGAAGAACTCGGCCTGGTCAAAGAGGGCGAGACCGTTTATCGCTTCGTGGAGAAGGACGAAGAAGCGGGAACCGCCGAAGAGGACCCCGAAACCCCCGTTACGCCGTAATGTCTCCCCGCCCCGCAACGCTGGCCGTGGGCCTCGTGTCCGGCGGCCTGGATAGCGCCCTCGCCGTCAAACTGGTCCTGGAACAGGGCATCGAGGTTGTCGGCTTCAACCTCCTCACGCCGTTCCACGGCGGTTCCGGCGCCGGGGAAGCCGCGGGCCGGTCCGCCGCCGAGCTCGGCGTAGAGCTCGTCACGGCCGAGGCCGGGGACGATTACATGGAATTGATCCGCCGGCCCCGCTTCGGCCACGGGACCGCCCTCAATCCCTGCATCGACTGCCATATCTATATGCTGCGCCGCGCCGCCGAACTGATGCGACAGCGGGGCGCCGCGTTCTGCTTCACGGGGGAAGTCGTGGGCCAGCGTCCCATGTCCCAGCACCGGGGACAACTGGAGATAATCGAGCGGGAATCGGGGCTGGCCGGCCGGTTACTCCGGCCCCTTTCGGCCAAACTCCTGCCGCCGACGCTCGTCGAAGAGGAGGGCCGGGTGGACCGCTCCCGCCTCCTCGACATCGAAGGCCGGACGCGCAAACGCCAGCTTGCGATGGCCGAGGA
This sequence comes from Candidatus Zixiibacteriota bacterium, assembly GCA_050117845.1. Classification (GTDB taxonomy): domain Bacteria; phylum RBG-13-66-14; class B26-G2; order WVWN01; family WVWN01; genus WVWN01. The sequence goes on along the minus strand of JASFLY010000006.1, from coordinate 90,571 downwards.
GTACGGCCTCGGGGAGTATACCTCTCCCGCCGGCGGCTGCCTCCTGACGGACCGGGAATTCGCGGCCCGCCTCGACGACGCGTTCGCCCACGGCGACGCCGGTATCGATGACATAATATTATTGAAACTCGGCCGCCAGTACCGACTGCCCTCCGGGGCCAAGGCCGTGGTGGGAAGAAACCGGGAAGATAACGAACGCATACTGGACCAACTGGCCCCGGGAGACGCCGCCTTCGAGATACTGAACGCCGGGAGCCCGGTCACGCTCCTCCGGCCCGGGGCACGGGAGGACTGGCCCGCCGCGGCCGCCCTCACGCTCCGGCACTCGGACGCCCGGGACCGGGAGGACGGCCAAGCCCGCGTGTGGACGGTCACCGGGGACGCGGGGACGATACCGGCCCGGCCCGCCGACGCCGAAGGGGCCCGGCGCATCGGCGCCCCGACGAAATAAGAAGGCCTTGACATTGGGCCGCGTTATTCTTAGAATGCGCTACACGGTCTAAATTTATCCCATTCAAGGAGGCACTCATGAAGAAGTATCTCGTACTGACGTGCGCGGCCCTGCTGGTAACGGCGGTGGCGGCTTCCGCCATCGGCCTGCCCACCGGCGGCGGCAAGGTCGACACGAAAAAGTTCGACGAACTCATCGCGAAGATTGACGAAGTATCCAATTCGGTGGAAGCGGCGAAAACCAAAATCGACTCCGCCGAAGCGACCATTTCGGGTATCGCCGAAGCGCACGGCATCGCCGACCTCTTCAGCGATCCGGCCAAAGTCGCGGAACTCAAAAGCGCCGTCACCGACGAGGACAAGGCCAATCTCCAGGCCCAGGCCGAATTGCTGGCGACACTCCCCGACGACATTAACGGCGCCGTAGAAAACGCCACCACGCTCGTCGCTGAAATCCCGACGGCGTTGACCGACCTCGCGGACCAGATAACGAAAAACCCCTTGGCCGCGAAAGACTTAAAAGATAAAAAAGACCAACTCGAGAACGGCAAAACCGCCCTCGAGGGGATTACGGCCGACGCGCCGGCGCTCGTCGAATCGGCGGGCAACCTGTCCAACACCGTCGCCGGCCTTTTGTAAAGGCTATTACGAACGACGAAGGGAGCGTTGGACACGCTCCCTTTTTTCGTAGTTATTGCGTTTGAGCCGAGATATTGCTAGTATAGGCGAAACGGTCTTAAACTCCTTCCCCGGGCGCCGGTGCGAACCTTAATCCGATACGTCGTAGTCGTGGCCACGGTGGTGTATCTGCACCACGCGCTCGTGCCCCGCATTCTACCGGACGCGCTCGTCCCGGACCTCACTCTCATTACGGTGGTATACATAGCGCTCGCCCGCGGCGGCGTCACGGCCGTGGTGTGCGGCTTCGTCCTCGGCCTCGCCTCCGACCTCTTCGGCTGGGGGCCCGTCGGCCTGGGGGCCCTCATCGGAACCGTTTCGGGTGCCGTGTTCTCGTACTTCCGCGGCCAGATATACGAGGGCAGCCTACTCGCCCCGGCGGCCTTCGCGACCGGCGCGGTAATCATCAAACAAATCCTCAGCTTTATCCTCGTCGCCATCGCCGCCGGGCCGGTCTCCTTCGGTTGGCACGTCGTCGGGCAGTGGGGCCTCGGCGCCGCGGCTACCGCCGTTGCGGCGTTCCCGCTACTTTTCTTCTACTGGCGACTGATGCCGGCGCGCCGCGATTAACCGCCCGACGTCCCCGTCGCTATAAACCGAAATCGCCCACCACGAGCATGCGCGGTTCGGTATACTCCTCTATGGCGTAACGCGGCCCTTCCCGGCCTATCCCCGATTCCTTGGCCCCGCCGTACGGCATGTGGTCGACGCGGAAGGTCGGAACGTCGCCGGCGACGACCGCGCCAGCCATGAGGTGTTCGTACGCGTAGCGGATGCGTCCCGCGTCGCGCGTGAATACGCCCGCCTGCAGGCCGTAACGGGAATCGTCGGCCGCGGCCGCCGCGTCGGCGAAATCCTCATACGGCTCTACCAAAACCACGGGCGCGAACGCCTCCCGCCGGTTGAGCGCCGCGTCCGCCGGGCAATTCTCAACCACCGTCGGCGCGACGCGCGTCCCGTCCCGCGTGCCGCCGCAGAGGACACGGGCGCCCGCCGCAACCGCGTCGGCCAGCCAGCTCTCTATCCGGACGGCGTTGTCCTCGTCGATGACGCCGCCGAGGTCGGCTTCTTCGTCCAGCGGATGGCCCACGCGAAGGGCGTTTACCCGTTCCGACAGGTCCCTGACGAATCGCTCGTAAATCGGTTTATGTATATAGACTCGTTGGACCGATATGCAGGACTGTCCCGCGACGCCGAATCCCCCCGCGACGACGCGCGCCACGGCGTAGTCGACGTCGGCGTCCGAGTGGACGATAACCGCGGCGTTGCCGCCGAGCTCCAGGCAAACCAGCTTGCGGCCCGCCTTCCCCTTGAGGCCCCAGCCGACCTCCTGCGAGCCGGTGAAGGTCAGGACGGCGAAACGGTCGTCGGCCACGAGGCCCTCGGCCCGGCCGCCGGGCATCGGCAACACCGACACCTGGCCGGGGGGAGCGCCGGCCTCCAGCGCGAGCTGGACCAGGTTCAAGGCCGACAACGGCGTCGCCGACGCGGGTTTGATTACGACGGGCGCGCCGCACGCCAGCGCCGGCGCCAGTTTGTGGGCCACGAGGTTGAGCGGGAAATTGAACGGCGTAATCGCGAGCACGGGCCCCCGCACGAAACGTCGGACGATTCCGAAGCGGCCCTTCCCCGCCGGGTGCGCGTCCAACGGGACGACCTCGCCCTCGAGCCGCGTCGCCTCGGCCGCCGCCGTAGCGCAGGTAAAAGCGCAACGGCCTACTTCGCCCCGGGCCTCTTTAATATTCTTGCCGGCCTCGAGCGCCAGGTCCCGGGCCAGCTCCTCCGCCCGGACGGAAACGAGGTCCCCCAAACGTTTCAAGATATCGACCCGCTCGTAAAGCGGCGGCGCTTCTCCGTTTCGGAAAAACGACCAGGCCGCGGCCGTCGCCTCCTCGACGTCGGCCGCCCCGGCGTTCCACGTCTTGCCGATTATCTCGCCGTCGTACGGACAGCAAACCGCGAGTTCCTCTTCCGACTTCCGCTTCTCGCCAGCGACGATGTATTCTTTTTCTTTCATAAAAATACCACCTCGCGCGTTTTTACGATAAACCCGACCGCCTTCGTATTACCCAATCGGCCGCTAGCAACGCCAGCGCAGCCGGGAACGCAAGCCACGGCGGCCATATCGCCCGGGAAAGCGGCACCGGGACCTGGGGCGCCTCCCGCACGCGTTCCGCGACCGCCCCGGCCAGGCCGGCCGCGTCCCCCGGCTCGAAGTAGCGGCCGCCGGTCGAGGCCGCGAGCGCCCGCAAGGCGTCCCCGTCCACGTTGACGGCACGGTACTCCGACGACGACGGCCGCGAAAGCACCGCCCGTTTGAGAACCTCTACGCCCTCGGCCGTCGGGATCCGGCCCGTTATCTCGTAGCGCCCCGGCTCCCCTATCTCGACGTCGCCGACCCACAGGCCTCCCGCCGCAGGCGAGAGCGCGACGCGCTTGACGCCGCCGCCCGGGCCGACGCAAACGACCGTCGGTTCCCCGACGCCGCGGCAAACCACTTCCACAACGTCGCCCGGCCCCGCGACCCGCCGGCCCACCGCCAGCGGCTCCGCCTGCTCGTCGTACCCGGCCAGCGCGAGCGCCGCCGTGAACTTTTGGAGGGCGTCGCCTCCGGTGGCGAGGTGGTTCCGGTAGAAACCGCCCGCCGCCAGCACCGCCACCCGGCCCAGGCCGTAGGGCATCGTGACGAGCGCCGGCGTGCCGTCCGGACCAAGCCACACCGGCGACGCGGCCTCCTTCAAGGAGCCCAAACGCCACACGTGCGTCGCGACCGGCGGCGTCGCGGCTACACCCGCCGCCCCCGGATACGACGCTTCCTTCAACGGGCCGCCCGGCGCTTCCTCGACGTTCGCGCCGACGCGGACGGGCAGTAGGCCCGCCAGCGGCCCCGACGCGAGCGCCGACGCGTCGACCGGCCGGGCGCTTACGACTACCAGCAGGCCGCCGCCCCGGGCCACGTGCGCCTCGAGCGCCGCCCCTTCCGCCGGCGTTATCTCCCCGGCGCGGGGGTTGCCGAGGATGACGACGTCCGTCCCGTCGGCCGCGCCGGCCGCCGTGCCCAGGGCCCGGTCGCCGACGTCGAGCCGGTACGTCAAATCGAAACCGGCGTTGCTCTCGAGCGCCCGACGGATGAACGCGAAGTCCGCGTCTCCCGCCATCTCCCGATACCAGACGCGGAGCGGCCGCTCGAGCGCGCGGACGTGGAACCACGTTTCGCCGGGGCCGGAGGAAACGGCGGCCCGGAAAAACTGGTCGCCGGCCTCGCCGACCACCGCGTTGATCACGGCTTCGCCCCGACCCGCACTTACGCTGAATTCGTACTCGGCCGAAGCGCCGCCCTCCTCCTCGACCGTCGCGGCGACGCGGCCGCCGTCGGCGTAAGTGGAGAGATATGAAACGCGGCCTTCGAACGTCGTCCCGGGAAGGACGACCGCCGGTACCCGGACGTCAGTAATAATAACGGCGTTCTCCGGGGGGCCGCCCGCCGGCGCTAGCGTATAACAGGGAGGCAGGGACGGCCCGCCCGGCGCCCGGCCCCACGCGCCGTCGCTGAGTACTACCGCCGCGGCCAAGCCCTCCCGGCCGTAGAACCGCACCAGGCCGGACAACGCCCCGGCGGCGTCCGAGGAATTGCGCCCCGCGACGTCCTCGGCCGTGAGTAGCCGTTCCTCCGGGAGGCGCGGCCCCCAGGGCCGGTGGCCCGCGGCGAAGTCGTAGACGACGTACTCGCCGCCGCTCTCCTCGACCGCTCGGGCCACGTCCCCCGCCGCCGCGAGCGCCGACGCCAGGCGCGTACCGCCGTCGGCGCCGAGATCCATCGAGGCCGAAGAATCGACCAGGATGGCGACGGGGGCCGAAGCCGGCCGGGGCGACGCGGAGTTCCAGCGCGGACCTAATACATAAAGGAGAATTGCGGCGACCGCCGCCAAACGCAACAGCGCGAGCAGCGAAGCCCGGGCGGACCCGGCCAAGTCCCGCGCTCGCCACCACCCGAAAAGGGCCGCGGCCACGGCGGGGACGGCCGCCGCCCCGGCCCACCACCAGAATTCCAGAGGCTCGAAGTTTAAACCCATAATACGCGCCGCGCGATTGCGGCCGCGAACGTTTTTTATTATAATACGAAGATATAGAGACGCCAAACGAATTTGACGAAGAACCCCGGCGCGAGAGCGAACGGCTTTATCGCGCGGGCCGCTGGCGAAAGGCCGCAGGCCTGTCTCCCCGGCACGCCCTGGGGCCGCTGGGCTGGCTGGCATGGCGGACGCTTCGGCGCTTCGCCGGCCGCCGGGAGTACGATCGGCTCCTCGACCTGGGGGGCGGCGAAGGGTACCTGGCGTCGCTTTTCGAGGGCGTCCGGCACCGCGTCGTGGTGGACGCCGTGGCACCGGCGTTGCGCATCGCCCGGGAGAGGGGAATGGCCGCCGTCGAGGCCGACGTTAGGCGACTCCCCTTTCGCGACGCCGCGTGTGACCTCGTCCTGATGGCCGATATCCTGGAGCACCTACCGGCCGAGGACGTGCCGGCTACGTTGGCCGAAGCCGCGCGTGTGCTGCGGCCGGGCGGCGTGGCGCTGGTCAACACGTCGTGCTACGGCCTGTACCTCCGGCGCTGGCTGCGCCGGGCCCCGGGGGGAGGCCGCCTCGACCGGGACGACCTGAAGGACGGCCACCTGAATCGCTTTGCGGCCGCGGAACTGAAGCGGGCCGTGCGCGAGGCCGGGTTCAAAATAAAAAAGAAACGTTACTTCAAACACCTGTTCCAACCGCTGACGGCCCTCGTAACGTCGCTCGTAAGCGGCGGGGGCGAAGGGGAACCGGCGGCCGAGAACAAAGAACGGCGGCTGGAATCGCCCCTCGCCCGGGCGCTGAACGCCGGCCGCATTTTCGTCGCCGGCTGGGACGCGTTCCTCTTCGGATGGCTGCCGGGCGGCGCCGTAATTTATAAGCTGGTAAAATGACCCGAAAAATTAAAGCGCTCTTCCTGGTCCCGCCGCTCGCCCCCGGCGACTTCGCGACGCAGACCGACGCCGTACTCGCCCGCTGCGCCGGCATCTTCACCAAAACCGATTACGTCATCCCGCCGCTGGGCTTGGCCTACTGCGCCGCCGCGACCGAGAAATGGGCGGACGCCGACGTCACGCTCGTCGACGCCGTGGCCGGCCGGGACGAGGTCGAGGACGTATTGGAAACGATTCGCGAGAGCCGACCCGACCTGCTGTACGTCGCCGCCGGCACGTCGACGCTGTGGCGCGACCTCGCTTTCCTGGAACGGGCCCGGGAAGTCTCGCCCGACACGTTGACCGCGGTCATGGGGACGCACGTCAGCGCCCGGCCCGACGACGGCTTCGCCGCCCCCGGCGCAGACTGTCTCATACGCGGCGAGCCGGAGGCCACCTGCGCCGAACTCGCCCGCGCCGTGGCGGGAGAGGTCCCGTACGCGGAAGTCGCCGGCCTGAGCTGGCGCGACGGCGGCAAGGTAGTCCACAACGAACTGCGGCCGCTCATCGCGAACCTGGACGATCTGCCCCATCCCGCGCGCCGTTTCTTCCGGCCCTATACGTACGCCCCGCCTTTCATGCGCCACGGCCGATTCGACATCATCATCACGTCCCGCGGCTGCCCCTACCCGTGCAACTACTGCTCCACCGGCGCCTACTACGGCCGGACCATACGCTTCCGCTCCAACGAGGACGTTCTGGCCGAACTCCGCGAGATGGTCGAGGAGGAAGGCGTTCGGCAGGTGGGCTTCTGGGACGACACCTTCACCATCGGCAAGCGCCGCGTCGTCGAGTTGTGCCGGATGATCAAGGAAGCGGGCCTCGACTTCTCGTGGATGTGCATGTCCCGCGTCGATACCGTGGACGAGGAGATGTTGGCCGCGATAAAAGAAGCCGGGTGCTACCTCGTCATCTTCGGCGTGGAATCCGGCTCCCAGCGCGTCCTGGACCGCATGGGCAAGAAGACGACGGTGGAGCAGGCCCGAGCGGCCTTCGACGCCACGGCCCGCGTGGGCCTGGAGGCCGCGGCCTTCTTCATGTTCGGCAACGTCGGCGAAGAGGAAGAGGACATGCGCGCGACTATAGACCTCGCGAAGGAGCTATACGCCTCGTTCGCCTCCTTCAACGTCGCGACGCCCTACCCCGGCACCGAGTTCTACGAGCAGGTCAAGGAGGAACTGGGCGACGCCTTCGACGGTTACGACGCCCGGCACGCGGTGTACGGCGACGCGGACCTGCTCGAGCGTTACATAAGAACGGCTTACCGGGAATTTTACCTGCGTCCCACGTACGTCTGGCGGCGTGTGCGCCGTATGCGGTCCCCCGGCGATTTCGCCCGGGCGGCCAAGGCGGGCCTCGACGTACTGGGTCGCTACGTCTTCGGGAGGAGTTGACGGTGGACTCGTCGGACGAGCTAGGCGAACATCATTGGGCGGAAAGGCCGGCCTGTTGTCATCCGGAATGCACCGCCCCGGCCTTGAGTTTCTCCCGCTGCTGTTGGGAACACCTCCCCGATACCGCGGCTTACCTCGACGAGATCCGCGGCCGCGCGGCCTCGCTTCACGGCTTCGCCGGCCTCAACCTCCAATCGGTCAAGATTAAAGAAGTCGCGGGCCCCCGGACCAACTTCGTCGGCGCCAACCTGACGGGCGCGGACTTCTCCGGGGGCGACTTCTCCGGCTCCGACTTCAGCGGGGCCGTACTCGAGGGCGCTTCGTTCCGGGGCGCCACGCTCGCCCACGCCGACTTCACCGAGGCCGACGCCTCCTTCGCCAACTTCAGGGGGGCCGACCTCTCCCACGCCGATTTCCGCTACGCCGCGGCGGCCCACGCCGATATTACCACCGCCAAATTAAACCGGGCCCGCTTCGAGGAAACCGACCTCAGCGGCGCCACCTTCCACCAGGCGGACATGAGCGCCGCGAGTTTCCGCCGCGTAACGCTCGTCCGGGCGGATTTCTCGGGGGCCGTCTTCTCCGGCACGCGCTTCGAGAATTGCGATATCGCGTCCGCCGACCTCCGGCGCGCCGACCTATACGGCGCGATTTTCCGCGAGACCGACCTCGGCCGCGCCGTGCTGCCGGATAAACTCATAATCGAAAGCGACCGCCCCGGGAAGTTCCGCGAGGCGGCCGAGGTGTATACCGAGCTCAAGTTGAATTTCCGCAACTTCGGCCGCTTCCCCCAGGCCGAAACGGCACTATACCGGGAGATGGCGACGAGGCGCCGGGCCCGACTCGTCGACCGCAGAACGTGGCGGCCCTGGGCCTATATCCGCAACGCGCTGGAGTACGTGTTCTTCGACCTCTACGCCGGCTACGGCACCAAACCGTGGCGTGTGGCGTTCTCCCTCATCGGCGTGTGGTTCGTATTCTCCCTATATTACTACCTGTTACCGGCCTTCGGCACGATGGGCTTCGGCCTGGAGAGTTACATCGACCCGGGCGGCACGCTCCAGCCCCTGGCCGACCTGAGCTGTTTCAGTTTCAAACGGTGTCTGTACTTCTCTTTCGTTACGCTCACGAAACTGAGTTTTACGGACTACGAACCCTACGGCTGGGCCAAAGTCGCGGCCGGCCTTGAGGGGTCCTTCGCAATCGTCTCCTATACCGTTCTCCTAGTAACCATCGCCCGCAAGCTGTGGCGTTGAAGAACGGCGCATTCCATCCCCGGGGCCGCCGGTCGGCGCCGGTTTTTTTATGTTATAATTAGTGTTCCAAAAATACTTATAACCTTATGAAAGTCGCAATGGTATTTCCCCCCTGGACTCCCCAGGAGGTGTTCACCGGAAACTTCGGCATGTTCGTCGGCGGCCGGTGGCACCCGCTGGGGATACTGTCCGTGGCCGCGGCCCTGCGGGAAGCGGGCCACGACGTGCGCGTCTTCGACGGCGGCCTCCTGACCCAGGACGAAATGATGCCGCTATTGCGGGACTTCGGCCCCGGCATGGTGGGGATGTATTTGACTACTTTCTCATGGGATGCGATGAACTCGCTCGCCGAGCGCATTCACCGGGAGATGCCGGGGGTCCACGTCGCCGTGGGCGGGCCGCTGGCCAGCGGCTGGAGGGACCGCGTCCTACGGGAGTCGCCCCATCCCGATAGCGTCACGTTCGGCGAGGGCGAGATAACGTCGGACGTACTCGCCCGGACTCTCGAGGCCGGGGGCGAACTCTCGACCGTGGAGGGCCTGGCGTACCGGGAGGGGGACGTAATCCACCTCAACGCACCCCGTCCCCACATCCCGGACCTGAACGTCCTGCCCTTCCCCGCCCGCGACCTCATCGACATGGAGCGCTACGTCCCGCCACTCGGCACCTACCAGCGGCTGCCGGCGCTCTACCTCTACACGTCGCGGGGGTGCAACGGCCAGTGCATCTTCTGCTGGCAACTCAACGCCGAGGGCGTATGGCGCTCCCGCAGCGCCGAGAAGGTCCTGGAGGAAATCGACCACTGCTACGAGACGTACAAGATTAAGGAGATCCGCTTCTTCGACGACAACCTCGTCTACGACAAGGAGCGCATCCACGACATCCTAGACGGCATCATCGAACGGGATTACGACCTCACCTTCTACGGCTCCGCCCGCGTCGACAACGTCGACCCGGAAATATTCCAGAAGATGAAGAAGGCCAAGTTCTGGGGGATTCTCCTCGGCCTCGAGTCCGGCGTGCAGTCCTCCCTTGACGCCATGGGCAAGGGGGTAACGGTCGAGCAGAACCGCCTCGCCGTGGAGTGGGCGCACAAGGCGGGCATCAAGACCGTAACGCCCTTTATCTTCGGGAATCCGGGCGAGACCTTCGAGGACGGCCTTAAGTCCATCCAGTTCGCCATCGACATCGACAGCGACGTCGTGAACTTCCACGCGCTGACGCCCTTCCCCGGGGCCGAGCTCTACGAAAACGTGGAGAAGTACGGCCGCGTCGCCACCGACAACGTCCTCGACTACACCTTCGAGGGTTGCGCCTTCGTCCCCTACACCATGGAGCGGGAACAGATCCAGGAACTGCGCGCGCTCGCCTTCCGCAAGTTCTACCGCCGACCCCGTTACATGTGGAAACGGCTCATGGCTATTCGCACCTGGACGGACATCAAAGTCCTGCTCGCGGGCGGTTTCGCTTTCCTTTTGACGATGCTGTTTAAAAAAGAGTTCACGCCGCACGGCTCGCAGGTTTAACGCACGTCCCAGGCTCGGGGGGCCGCGGACGTTAATAAGACACGAACGGCATTCGCGCTCGCGCTCGCCCTCTCCGTCGCCGCCGCGCACGGCGACGCCTTCTTAAAATACCAGGTAACGCTCACCGCCCGGACGCCGAGGGAGTTCCTCGGCGCCGTCGTCCTCGCCGTGTTCTTCGTGGCCGACGACGAGATAGCGTGGCGGGACGACGACGCCGGCCGCGTAGAGGTCGAGAACGCCGGGAAGGTCCTGATGAAGGCCGACCCGGAAGGCCGGACCCTTCAATTCTTCTCACTCTTCGAGAAACGTTTCGTCCCGGTGGACCCGGAGCGCGCCGAGAAGGTCCTGACGATTATGGACTTTTTCCTGCGGCGGCCGCTCGCGCCCGGCGACGAGATAACCGTCGACTACCCCCTGAAAGATAAGGTTTACCGCATCGAGGCCGGCGCCGCGAGCCGGGGGACCTTCCGCCTGCCGACGCGGCCCGACGACGCGTTGCCCTGCATCCGCGTGGATGGGGACATCACCGGCTGGGACGACGACAAGCGTACGACGATAGAGGGGTACGTAGGCCGCGAGGGCGAGCTGGGCGGAAAGATACTCAAGATAACGTTCAAGTTCACCGACTGGCCCGGCGTCACGCTGACGCTTTGCGGCTGGGATATACAATAAAAAAGGCGGCCCAACGGGCCGCCCTTCGTTATTGCCTCGTCGTTCAGGCGAGTTTGTACTACCGATTCCCGGCCTCCCGCTTAAAACACGAAGCGGATGCCGAGATTGAATATGCCGTACTTGAAGCCCCGGCCGTCCCAGTCGTCTTCTACGCCCCAGGTCTGAAAACCGAGGCCGCCCTCGCAGGTCAGCCGGACAGTAGGGCTAAGCCGGAAATCAACGCCGGGCGCCGCCGAATAGAACAACTCGGTGTAGCGCGCGCGGTAGGTTACTAAGTATGGCCCATAATAGGAGTAAGAGAAAAAGGCCGGGCCGAATTCAAGGTGGAGTTTGGGCGCCACGGCCTTATCGGGCCACGCGACCTCCCCGCTTAAAAACAGCAGTCTGGCCGAAGGTTCACGATAGCCGCCACTAATGTCCATGGCGGCGAGCGAGCCCAAGCTATACCCCCCCGCGCCCACGCCTATCCGCAGGAATCTTAACCCGTGTATATGGAACAATACGGCGCCGTAGGGGCCGCCGCCGGAGACAGCCCGGGCTCCCGCCGCGAAGCCGAGACTGACCCGCTCGCGGTGCGTTTCCGTCCCCTCCGCTGCGGCCGCGGCCGCCGCCACGGCACAGGTCAGGACCGCCGCCGCAAGGCATTTGATTCGCATATTCCCCCCTTTTGTTTGCGGCCCGTCGGGCCGCCCTCCTAATATCTCTTAATCGATACGCTTATCACGGCGTATCTTCTTCAAGGACTTCCTCGGCCGGCTCCTCCCCCGGCGGTGTCGGCGTCGTGACGACGATGACGGGATTGACGAGGTACTTGCGGGCCGCCGCCAGGATGTCGGCCGCGGTCACGGCCTCGATACGGGCGTCGAAGTTCTGCCTCCAATCGAAGCCCAGGCCCACGAGTTCGTCGCGGGCGGAAAGCAGGGCCACGTCGCCGTTACTCTGGGAGTTGTAGAGCGCGTTCATCGTCAGCCAGTTCTCCCGGGCGAGCTCGAGTTCGTCGCCGGTAATCGGCTCGGCCTTGAGTTTCGCTATCTCCTCCTCGATGGCGGCGAGAACCTCGTCCGCTTTACCTGGAGAAGTGGCGGCGAAGATGCCGAAGTAGCCCGGGTCGTGGGCGGTAATATTATACGCGTGCACGACGTAAACGTAACCCGCGCCGCGCAGGCGCTCGTGCAGGCGGCCGCCCGGCAGATACACGCCCGAGGAGGCCGCGTCCAGCAGGCGCAGGGCGAACTCGTCCGCGTCGCCGTAGGACACGCCCCGGAAGCCGACGTATACGACGGCCTGCTCGTTGTCCGTCTTCTCGTACAGGACGGTCCGTTCGGAGGGCGGCGGGTCGGCCGGAACGATGGGCGCCGGCGAGGCCGGCGGGTTCCAGGAACCCAGCTTCTTATCGACGATTAGCTTCACGTCCGCCGGGTCCACGTCCCCCACGACGGAGATGACGACGTTGCCCGGCGTTACGTACTTCGTGTAGTAGGCGTAGGCGTCCTCGTCCGTCAGCCGGCCCACCGAATCCACGGTCCCGGTCGTCCGGTAGCGGTACGGGTGGGTGGGGAACAAGCCCTCGCGCATCAGCCGCTCGCCGTGCAGTTCCCAGTCGTCGTCCTCGCTCTGGAGTTGGGCCAGGAGGCGGTCCTGCTCGCGGGTGAACTCTACGGACGGCATGGTGGAATTCGTAAGGCAGTCCGCGTATATATCGAAGGCCTTTTCGAAATCCTCGGCGAGGCAGTCCGCGGACAGCGTCATATAATCCAGATAGGCCCCGGAGCCGATGGTGCCGCCCAGGTTCTCCATCTCCCGGGCGATACGGTCGCCCTTGCGTTTCTTCGTCCCCTTGACCATGAGTTCGGCCGCGAGTTCCGCGACGCCCTCCCGGCCCGGCGTCGTCACCCGGGAGCCGCCGCCGATTACGCCCCGCACGGCCACCGACGGCGCCGCGGGGTTGCGCCGGACGAGGAGCCGCAGGCCGCTCGGGTACTCGAACTTCTCCATCGGCTCCGCTTCGGTGACAACCTCCATAACCTCTTCGCCGGCCGCCCAATCGCGCGGGACGACCTTGGCCACCGTCAGGTTCGACATCTTTAGGTGTCGCCGGGCGGCCTCGCGGATGTCGTCGGCGGTGACCTCGTTTATGCGCTCGAGGTACTCATCGCCGTAATTCATGTTCCCGGTATAGAGTTCGTTTTCCCCCAGGTCCTCGGCCACGTCCGCCACGGTCGACAGGCCCATGATATACTGCGCCTCGAGGAGTTTCTTGGCCCGGGTGAGTTCGTCCTTCGAAACCTTGTCCTCGGTGAAGCGGAGCATCTCGTCGATGATGGCGTCCTCGGCGTAGTTAAGCTCTATGGCCTCGCCCTCGGCGTACACGCCCAGATAACCGTAGCCGGTGGGCGGCGTGGACAGCCAGGCTTCGACGTCGGTGACGTAGCCCCCCTCCTCGAGAACGCGGCGGTAGAGCCGGCTGGAACGGCCGAAGCCGGCGATGGCGGTGGCGACTTCCAAAGCGTACGCGTCGTCCGTCCCGAGTTCGGGGCCGCGGAAGCCGAGCCACATGTACGCGGCGCCGATGTCCATCGGGACCACGACGTCGCGGCGGCCCAGCTGCGGCGGCTCATGGAATTTTTCCTCCGAGAAGGACTTGCCGCGCGGCAGGGCGCCGAAGGTCTCGCGGAGTTTTCCGAAGGTCCGGTCGGCGTCCACGTCGCCGGCCACGACGACGATGGTCCGCTCGGGGATGTAGTAGCGGTCGTAGTAATCCTGCAGGTCCTCGCGCGAGGCCCGGACGAATATCTCCTCGTAACCTATCGTCGGATAACGGACCGGGTGTTCCCGGAACATCGCATAGAAGAACGCCTTCTGGAGAACGCGGGAAGGTTCGTCGAGGCCCATGCGGATCTCGTTGACGATTATGTCCCGCTGGTTCTCGACGTTCTCCGGCTCCAGGACGGTGTGGAAGACCGTTTCCTCCAGGTGCTCGATGCCGTCGTCCACCTTGTCGGACCGCACGGCCACGTAATAACAAACGTGGTCCTTCCAGGTATAGGCGTTATACGCCCCGCCCAGTTCCGAGACCGCGGCCTCTATTTCGGCCTTGGTATGCTTGTCGGTCCGCTCCCCCAGCATGTGCTCGAGGAAGTGCGACAGGCCGGCGCCGAGGTATTTTCCCTCGTAAATGGACCCGGCCCGAACGTAGACGCGGATCGCGGCGACGGGGTTGGTATGGTCCTCGGCCACGATGGCCACGAGGCCGTTGGGGAAAACTTCCCGCACGGCGTCCGCGGCCCCGGCCGAAACGGCCGCGAGCAACGCGGCCGCAACGAGCGCTATTTTTATCTTCATGAGGTCAACCTCAATACTTTTTCCGCACCGTGATCGGGAACTCCAACTCCCCCAGGAAGGTGTTCAGATAAACGTTGGCCTGGAGGGCATAGGTCACGTTGCCGGAATTGGTAATCTGGTTTAATACGCCCTTGCCGAGGTTCTTGAGGGGCGTCTTCATCGTCAGCGGGATTACCTTGTCCTCGCCCGGCCCCAGGTGTTCCTGCTGGCGGTGCCAGCCCTCGGCGATGGGATTCTTGTCGCTCCACAGTTTATATGAGAATCGGTCGATTATGACCTCGGTATCGTTGGGGTTGTAGACGGACAGCTTTACCAGCATGTCCACGTCCGAGAGGGACACGTTCTTAACCTCGACGTCGTCGAGTTTGAATTCGCAATCCTTGAGCGCCTTGCGCTTGTCGATGGGGCCGCAGCCCGCCACGAGGACCAGGACCGCGCCCAGCGTCAAAGCCGCCCGCACGAGTCTAGTAAACATAATTTATACTCCGGCCTAAGCTAAACGAGGCCCTTGCTTATTTGCCCTCTTTTTTACGGTACGCTTCCAGGAACGGCTCGAAGAGGTCGATGGGAATCGGGAACAGCGTCGTGGAGTTGTTCTCCGCCGCGATTTCGCGCAACGTTTGGAGGAAACGGAGCTGCAACGCCGCCGGCGCGGCCTGGATAATCTCCGCGGCCTCCATGAGACGCTGGGCCGCCTGGTATTCACCTTCGGAGTTGATGACCTTGGCGCGGCGCTCGCGCTCGGCCTCGGCCTGCTTCGCCATCGCCCGCTGCATTTCCATGGGCAGGTCGACGTGTTTGACCTCGACCATGGAAACCTTGATCCCCCACGGATCGGTGGACTGGTCCAGGATATGCTGGAGGCTCTGGTTGATCTTCTCCCGGTGCACCAGCACGTCGTCCAGCTCAGACTGGCCCAGGATGGACCGGAGCGTCGTCTGCGCCAGCTGGCTCGTCGCGAAGTAGTAATCGGCGACCTCGACCACGGCCTTGTTCGGATCCATAACGCGGAAGTAAACGACGGCGTTAACCTTGAGCGAGACGTTGTCTTTGGTGATAACGTCCTGCGGCGGCACGTCGTGGGCGATGGTCCGAAGGTCCACGCGCACCATGCGGTCGACAATGGGGATAAGGATGATGAGGCCGGGCCCCTTGGCCCCGACGAGGCGACCCAGGCGGAAGACGACGCCGCGTTCGTACTCCCGCAGGATGCGGATAGCGCTGGCGAGTATGAAGATTAAAATGACGCCGGCGATTATGAGGGGCGTCCCGATACAGCCTATGGCTTCCATATGCGGACCTCCCGTTGAGGGTAGGGGGTTATTTCGGAGTTTAATTATAATACAAATGGCGTCCCGACGTAAAGGCAAATAGGTCAGAAGCGGAACGAGGGCCCCGCCATTACGAACGGCGCCACGCCCGGGCCGTGCCACTCGCCGTGCTTCTCGGCGAAAAAGCCGGGCCAGAGCAGACGGCCGTCGACGCGCAGGCCGAGCCAGGGCCGGATGAACCAATCGGCCGTAGCGCCGGCCTCGAGCTCGGAGGCGAACAAGGGTCGCCCCCGGCCGGCGTCCTCGTCGAAGTCGACGCGGCCTCGGTAAGCGGCGAAGACGTCCACCTCGACCGCGGCGCCTTTCGCGTAGAGCCGGCCTCCCACCCGGACGCCGACGGCCGCCAGCCGATGCGTCGCCGCGTCCTCCCGGGCCAGGAGGAATCCCGCCGCCGGGGCCACGTAAGGCCGGGCCGGCCTCGGGTGAAAATAAAACGGTACGCGGAACTCGCAGGCCGCCTCGTAGTCGTCGTCGCCGTAGAAGCGGCCGCGGGCCTCTATCTCGTACGCGCGCGCGGGGCGCTCGAGCGCCACGACAAGGGTGCCCGCGGGCCCTACCCGCGTCAGGGCCGTAAGGCCGTCGTAATCGTAATACTGAAAGACGCCGGCCGCGCCGGATACGGTCCAATCGTCCGCGGCCCGTGCCGCCGCCCCGTAAAAAAACGCGGCCGCCGGGAGCAAGCCGATGAACACGAACGCCGTTTTGCGCCACACCTTAACCATCGGAGGGAGAAGCGCTGCGTTCCTTCTTCGGGACCGCCTTGACGTCGGCCCGTTTAATTTTGACGGCCGCGCCGGTATCCAGAAGTACCACGACCGAATCGGTGAGCGCCAGTATGCCCTTGACCTCGCCGTCGCCCTGGGGCGTCGTAACCTTGGTGCCCACGGCCGGGAACGACGCCTTGACGTTGCGGTAGAAGTCGTTCTCGTACGCCAGGCAACACATGAGACGACCGCAGAATCCCGATATCTTGGAGGGGCTCAGCGTCAGGTTTTGCTCCTTGGCCATCTTCATCGTAACCGGCTCGAACTTGTTGAGGAAAACCGTGCAGCAGAGCGGCCTGCCGCAAACGCCCAGGCCGCCGAGCTGTTTGGCCTTGTCCCGGACGCCTATCTGCCGCATCTCGATGCGCGTGCGGAACTTCTTGGCGAGTTCGCGCACGAGCGTCCGGAAGTCCACCCGCTGGTCGGCGGAGAAATAGAATATAATCTTGGCGCCGTCGAACGTCATCTTGACGCCGGCGAGTTTCATGTCCAGGTTGAGGCGGCCCGAGATTTCCCGACAGGCCTCGGCCGCGGTCTCCTCGGTCTCCTGCTTCGTCGCCAGCCACTCGAGGTCGTTGGGCGTGGCCTTGCGGAGGATGGCCGTCTCCGGCGACTCTATCTCGCGCCGGGGGCACGCCCGCGTGGGCTCCACGACCTCGCAGACGTCGAGGCCGTCCTCCGTCTCGACGATTACGACCTCGCCGGGTTCCAGAGGTATCCCGCCGGCCGGGATGTGGAACTCGCGGCTCTCGTTTAAAAAGCGTACGCGTATGACGTCGACTAGCATATTACCGAGCGGCCTTCCTGTCTCGCTACCCTTCCGTCTTGGGCGGTTTCGGCGGAGTTATCGGCACGCGTTCGCCCGAAGCGCTCAAGAGAGCGAAGTCGACGAACTCCATCGCCTTCTCGCTGCCGGCCACCGTCGGTTCGGTTCCCTTGATGTAAATCGGGATGAGGCGGAAGCCGAGGATCCCCTGGGACCGCGAGACCTCCACCGTCAGCACCGTCGAGTAGTGTCGCGAGGCGTATTTGGAATCGAAGAGGAAATTCCCCAGGCTGTACGCGATTATCCCGTCGCCGTACGACTCGATGCCCTGGAGGACGTGGGGGTGGTGGCCGAGGATCAGATCGGCGCCGGCGTCCACGAACTTGTGGGCCATGCGCTTCTGTTCCGACGAGGGGTAAGCCATGGACTCCGCGCCCCAGTGCAGCGACACGACGACCAGATTGGCCTCGCTCTTGGACCGACCTATGGCGCTCAGCACCGTGCCCTCGTTCAATGGAGCCGACCCGGCCTTGCCGGCGGCCGCGTAATAGGAGGACGGCTCCACGCCCGAGAACGCGAGGAAGTGAATTATATACCCGTCCAGGTCGACGACCGCGGGCTCGAGCGCGGCGGCCAGGTCCGGCCCGGCGCCGGCCCGCTTTATCTCCTCCTGCTCGAGGGAGTATAGCGTGTCCTCGAGGCCCTGCTCGCCGTAATCCATTATGTGGTTATTGGCGAGCGAGAGGACGTCGAAGCCGGCCTCGGTCAACAGGAAAGTGTAATCGGGATTCCCTTTAAGGTAAATCGAGCCGCCGTGGGGCCCCTTGTCCGCCACACGCTCGGCGCGCTTGGTTAAAGGCGACTCGAGATTCCCGAAGGCGACGTGCGCCCGACTTATGAGCGGCGCCACGTAGCGCAGGGGGCTTTCCGACCGGCCGGTGTAGAGGTCCACGTTGACACCGCGGGCGAGGCTGATGTCGCCGACCGCGACTATCTCGAATACGTCTTCGGCCCCGCGCATCCGGGCCGAGAGGTCATCCACCGCCGGGAAGCCGCCGATGGCCTGCCGGTGCTGTTTGACGAGCTCAACCCACGGCCCCGAGGCGTCGAGTTCCAGGTAACGGTCGTAGGCGTCCCGGGCCTCGCCGTACTCGCCGAGCGCCTCGCACGCGAAGCCCAGCCCCGCGAAGCCCGCGCCCCGCTCCGGATCGATTTCCGTAGCCCGCTTGAAGTTGTCCTTGGCGAGCCGGGGTTTGTTCAGATAAAAAAGTTGGACCACGCCGAGGTTGTAGTAGGCCAGGCCGAAATCCTCGTCCAGTTCCGCGGCGCGCTTGAAATGGTCGCCCGCGGACGAGGCGTCGCCCGTAACGCCGAGTTCCAATACGCCCAAGTTAAAGTGGGCCAGTTCGTTGTCCGGGTCGAGCGTGATGGCGTGCTCCAGAAGGCCCATGGCCTGCAACACTTTATCCTCGGCCACGAGCGCCCGAGCCTCTTCCGTGGAGCGGCGGGAACGCCACGCCGATATCTGCGGCGGTAACAGCGCCGTCGAGATTAGAAGCGCGCCCACCAGCGCCGCCACGACTACCAGCGTTATAATGCCGGCCTTGATGTTCCGCATTCTCTTATCGAACGCGCGCCGGGTCGTCCTGTCTGCCATTAAGGAGCCTCACTTCGCCAAAAGGTGAACACTTCCACCGTGGTTTGGTTGCGGAGCACGGCCACGCCGGACGAAAAGTCCCGCGTTCCGGCCCAACGCACGGCGACGTCGTAACGGCCGGGGAGTAGCGCCATCGGCCTGTAGCTCGTTCCGATAGCCGCCGGTTCGTGGCCCGAGGCCGGGCCGTACGCCCAGACTTCCGCCTCCAGCGGCTCGCCGTCCTGGTCGACCACGTCTACCCGCAAATACCCGACTGGCTCGACCAACGTCTTCGTCTCGTAATCCCCCGCCTCCAGTTCGACGCCGCGCAGCCACCGCTCCCTGTCCTGAACGGTAACCCGCACGTCGTACACCCCGGCCAACACCGCCAGCCCCTCGTACGTTTCGCCCTCCATCACCGGCGCCTCGTCGGTCAGTCCCGCCGGGTAAAGCTCAACCCGCCCCGCCAGCCTGTCCCCCCGGCTCGAGCTAAAGTCCACCGAGAAGGTCGCCATCGGCAGGCGGACGGCGTTCTCGCCGGCGGTCGGCTCCACACCCCGTTGCCAGTACTTCTGGCCGAAGTACTCTATTAACAAATCGTAGCGGCCCGCGGCGAGGCCGTACTCCTCCCCCGCCAGGCCCTGCCAACTGGGCCGCGCGTGGTCTCCCGCCTCGTAGAAGGCGACGCCCGCGGGGAGGGGCCTGTCCTCCGGCCCCAATACGGTTATCGAACCGCGGACGAGGTCCGCGCCCTCCGGGACTTCCGCCGTCGAGGCCGGCTTCTCGGCGGGCCCGCAGGCCCCGAAAATCAGCGCGGCTGCGACGGCCAGGCCGGCCGCCGTTGGGACCGATTTCACCATAAATCAACCGGCGCCGGGAACGGGGCCCGGCGGCGAGGAAGGCCGAGGTTAATACCTACAGAGCTGCCGGTAAGAACGGCGTCAACAACTGAACGCCGAAATATATAAACCCCCCGGCCGTCGCTACAATTATAACGTAAAACGCTATCGCTTTTTTCACCGAAAAGCCGTGCACCGCCGAGACGCCCCAGCCGTAAAGAGAGAGGCGCAACACGAATGCCAGAATGCCTCCCACCGCCGGGATTACCTCGGCCACAGCCGCGGCCTGGCAGTACGCCGTCGCCCGAACCGTCGCCCGCAGGCTGCCCGAGCCGCCCATCCCCGCGGCCAACAAATGTAGATACGCGACCGTTATGACGAAGGATATAATGTACGTCGCCGGCGCCACGCCGACCGCAACCGCCGCGACGAGCGCCGCGCCGCCCGGGCCGACCAGCGCCCCCGCCGCCTCGCCTATCCCCCACAGGCCGCCGAGGAAGCCCAGCGCCAGGCATATAGCGGCGAAGATGAGGGGCCAGAAAAGACTCCCCTCCGGATCCAGGCCGCCGAAAAATCCCCGGGGAGCGAATATCACGTCGCGCCAGGTCGCGAAAAAGGCCCGGAAGAAAGACATACCGTCGCGCTTCTCCCATGCGACGGCCCGGCGGAGGCCGCTCTGCATGGCGAGTACGGCAATGCATTCCCGGCACACCAAATGGCCGCCGACCTCGGCCCCGTGGCTGACGCACAGCGGGCACATGAACCGGCCGCAACGCGGACACACGGCAATCGCCGGCCGCCCCTCGTGTTTCTGGCAGACGCCGTATTTATCGCTATCGGAGACGGGCATAACGTTAAAATATATCAACAAAGGACGGTAGTGTCAATAAAGGGCGTAAGAAACGCGGGCGACCGCAGTCGGCCGCCCGCGCCTTTAGGGATCAGGAGCCCCGGAGTTTTACTTAAGAAGCGGCCCCGGCGAGTTCCAAATACTCTTCCGGAACCTCTTCAAATTTAAGCGACAATACCTTGGAAATGCCGCGCCGTTCCATCGTAACGCCGTAAATGGCGTCCGACTCCTCCATCGTTCGGCGGGCGTGGGTGATAACCATGAACTGCACGCGGCCGCGGTACGAGGCCACCAGCTTCAGGAAGCGGCCTATGTTGTTCTCGTCCAGCGGGGCGTCGACCTCGTCCAGGATGGCGAAGGGCGCCGGCCGGGCGTTGAAGAGCGCGAAGATAAGCGCGATGGCCGCTAGCGCCTTCTCGCCTCCCGACAGGAGCGTCAGGTGCTCCATTTTCTTGCCGGGCGGCTGCGCGTAAACGTATATGCCGGCGTCGAGGGGGTCGACTCCCGGCTGGAGGCGGAGGTCCGCCTGGCCGCCGCCGAAGGCCGCTTTGAATATCTCCTGGAAATCCGTGCGCACCTGGTCGAAGGTGGCGACGAACTTCTCCCGGCTCTGGCCGTCGATGCGGGCGATACTCTCGTCGAGGTCGGACCGGGCGCGCGCCAGGTCGTCGCGCTGGCCCTCCAGCTCCGCGATGGAGGCGGCGAGTTCGTCGTACTCCCGGGCCGCCAGGAAGTTTACTTCTCCCATCTTACCAAGTTTGCGGGC
Source organism: Candidatus Zixiibacteriota bacterium (assembly GCA_050117845.1). Taxonomy (GTDB): domain Bacteria; phylum RBG-13-66-14; class B26-G2; order WVWN01; family WVWN01; genus WVWN01. The sequence goes on along the minus strand of JASFLY010000006.1, from coordinate 69,305 downwards.
CAGGGCTTCCTTCTCCGCCGTCGCCTCTTCGACGTCTCCCTCTATCGCGTATTCATCCGGCCCCAGCGTGCTCAAACGGACGCCGTACTTCGCGGCCACCGATTCGTCGAGCGCGTTAAGCTCGCCGGTTAGCGAGGCCACCTGGATCTCCTTCTCTTTCAGGGAATCGGCGACCTCCTCGGCCGCGCCTTCGGCCGCCGCCCGCGTCTCCTCGGCCTCGCGGCGCCGGGCCGCCAGTTCGGCCCGAACCAGCCGGAGTTCCTTGACGCCGCCTTCGGCCTCCTGGAACACGTTCCGCCGTTCGGCGATTTCGGCCTCGCACTCCGTAATTTCCTCGGCGAGTTCGGCGGCCTCTCCCGCCTTCTTCTCCCGCCCCCCCGCGAGGGTCTCCAGCCGCTCGGTGCCCTCGACTTTGAAGCGGGCCAACCGTTCCCGGCCGCCCGTGAGGGCCTTCGTCTTTTCGCGCAGCGTCGCCACGTCCTCGCGGACGTCGGCGGCCTCGCGCTCGAGCGCGGCGACCCGGCCGCGGAGTTCCTGCATTTCCCGGTCGGCCTCCTCGACCGACGCGGCGGCCTCCTCGCAGGCGAGTTCGGTGCCGTGCAGTTGGCCGCCCAGCCTCTCCTCGTCCTCGAAGGCATCGGCCAGGCGGTTCTCCGCACCGGCTATCTCGGCCTCTATAAGGCCGCGGCTCTCCTCCAAGGAACGGCTTTCGTCGTGGGCCCGCGAGAGCGCGCCCCGGGCATTTTCACACGCGGCGTCCAGGCGGACCGCCCGCTCCGCGTTTTCCTGCTTGCGGCGGCCGGTCTCTTCGCGTTCGGTGGTCAGGCGGCCTACGTCGTGCCGTTTCGCGGACAGCTCGCGGTCGAGGTTTTCCACCGCGGCGGCGAGCTTGTCTATCTCCGCCCGACGGCCCAGGATGGTCGCGCTAACGTCCTCGGCCGATCCCGCCATCAAAACGGCCCGGCCGTCCCACCAGTCGCCGTCCAGCGTGACCGCCGGCGAATGCGGGTAAACTTCGACCACGGCCTCGAGCGCCGTTAGGTCCTCCACCACGAGGACGTTTCGCAAGAGCGCCGCGGCGGCGCCCGCGTACTCGCCCTCTATACGGACGAAGTCCGACGCCCATCCGCGCACTCCCTCGACGACCGGAAGGTCGCCCGGGTTGCCGGCGCCGTTCCCCGGAATCAGGAACGCCGCCCTCCCTATTCCGTCCTCCTTGAGGCGGCGGCCGTAGGCCGTCGCGGTGGGGAGGTCCCGAGCCAGCACGGCCCCGGCGGCGTAGCCCAGCGCGCGCTCGGCCGCGGCCTCGTAGCCCGGCTCCACGCGGACGGCTTCCGCCAAAAGGCCTCCGATGCCCTCCGGCCGGCCGTTCTCCATTAAAGCCTTGACGCCGGTCTCGAAGGACTCGAAACGCCGGGCGAGTTCCTCCAGCGACGCGAGGCGGGACCCCGCCTTTTCGCGCCGCGTCCGGACCTCGACGACGGCGGCCTCGGCCAGCGCCAATTCGCCGACCAGGCGCTTTTCGGAAGTCTCCAGCCTGCCTGCGGCCTCGCGACAGCCGGTTAACTCCCGCTCGAGCGAGGCTAGTTCCTCGGTGAGCTTGGAAAGCGAGGCGTACTTCTCGTCGAAGAGCGACGACTGCCGGCCCGCTTCCTCTCGCAGGCGGGCGAGTTCGCCGGCGTGGCTCTTGCGCGCGGCGGAGGCCGTCGCGAAGAGGTTGGCGAGTTGCGTGCGGTCGTGGAGACGCCGCATCTGCTCGGCGCGGACGGCCTCCAGCGTTTCGGCCAACTCGGCCTCTCGCTCCCTAATCTCCGCCAGCTGCTCGGCGACGCGCGTCCGGCGCTCCTCGCGTTCGGCGGCCTGCGCCCTCGCCGCCGCGAGTTCCTCGTCGATCCGGCGGTTCTCCTCGTCGGCCCGGGCCAGTTCGGCTTCCAGCCGGTCCCGTTCGGCCGTGAGGCGGGCCACTTCCTCGGCCGCGGCGCGGCCCCGTTCCTCGGCGAGCTGCTTCGCCGCCTCGGCCTCGTTCACGCCGCGCTGGCGCCCCAGCAGGTCCTTCTCCCGTCGCTCGAGTTCGAGTTCCAGCCGGGCTATTTCGGCGTCCAGGCGGGAGACCTCGGCGTCGGCGTTGGTCGTGCGGGCGCGGGCCTCCCGGTGGGCCGTCCGGAATTCGTCCCGGCCGGCCAGCGCCGCGCGTTTCTGTTCCGACTTGGCCTTGTAGCCAAGACGGGCCAGCCCTATTTCCAGGTCGCGGTGCCGGTCCACGAGGCCCTGGTAGCGCCGGGCCGCTCCGGCCTGACGCTTCAACGCCCGGGCCCGCCGCTTGTACTCGTCGTACAGGTCCTCGAGGCGTTCCATGTTGGCCTGAACGTCGTCGAGTTTCCGCATCGCCTCGGCGCGCTTGGCCCGATAGCCGCGGATGCCGGCCGCTTCCTCGAAGAACTCGCGGCGCTCGTCGGCTTTGGCCTTGACGATAGCCTCGACCATGCCCTGCTCCACGACGGCGTACGACGCCTTGCCCAGGCCGGTATCGGCGAACATATCCCGCACGTCCTTGAGGCGCACGGGTTGTTTGTTCAGATAATAATGGGACTCGCCGGAACGGTACATCCTCCGGGTAACGACCAGTTCGTCGGCCTCCACGGAGAGGTAACCCTGAACGTCGGTGAAGGTTAAAGAGACCTCGGCCATGGAGAGGGGCGGCGTATCGGCCGTTCCGTTGAATATAAGGTCCTCCATGACGTCGCCGCGCAGGGATTTGGCCGATTGCTCGCCGAGCGCCCACCGGACGGCGTCGGAGAGATTGGACTTGCCGCAGCCGTTGGGGCCGACTACGGCGCTGATACCCGGGCCGAAATCGACGCGGGTCCGGTGCGGGAAGGACTTGAAACCGAAGATATCGACAGCACTAAGACGCATACAGTATATAGTACCTCCAACGGCATTCTAACAATATAGGCTTGTATAAGCAAGCGAAAAACGCAACATAATGTGGTGTGTATATAGTTACCCCAATATATAGTATAAAGAATGAGGCCGGCCCGCCCCGGGAGTCGCAACGCCGTTCCGTTATCCTGCTTAATCCCGATTAAAATAATTGACTGGCCGGCGGTTCCAGACTATAATTATTACGGAGAGGAAGTTGGGCCGAACGACTCGACGTTACGCCCTGGGACGTATTATGGGAAAGGTAATCGCCCTCTGTGCACTCGCCGTAGCCGCCTTAAGCGGCCCCGCCCGATGCGCCGACATAGAGGCCGCGGATGGCCGCATCTATATTAACCCCACGTCGTACGAGCTCAAATGGGATAACGGAACTCTCGGCTCCGCCGGCGTTCACGGCGCGGCGGGCACCTGGATCGGGAACGAGTTCGACACCTCTACGCTAGCCGCCAAAACCGTAAAAACGATACGATTCTATTCCTGCGACAACTGGCCGAATTCCCAATGGGACGGTTTCAACGTCGCTATCTTCCTATTCCGTAACGGCGTGCCGACGAACATGTTATGGGGGCCACGATTCGTAATAGGGGAAGGAACCGAATACAATTGGTGCGACGCCACGGTCGACTTTGAATTACCGAAATGGTCGGACCATTTCGTCGCCGCCGCGGAGCAAATATACGCCCAGCCGGACGCCGACCCCTATTGCCTCGACACCGCGCCGTCCCGTCGGCGGACCTGGAAACGCGCCCAGAGCATCTGGCAACTCTTCCCGGCTGAAACCAACTTGATGCTACGGGTCGTTATGGAAGGGGAAATTGGCATCGAACCCGTAAGCATGGGGCGGGTTAAGGCTCTGTATTACTAATCCGGATTAAAATGACGAAGCCGGCCCATCGGGGCCGGCGTTTTTTATCGGGTTAATCCTCGCGTGTTCCGCTCACTCGCCCCCCGGCCCGTAGTCGCTTTTGAGATATAACTCTATCTGTGCGGCCTCGGCGTCCGATATCCACGCCTCGTCGTAACTCCGCATCCGGCCTATTAACTCGGCCCAATCGACCGCGGGTTTCTCGAAGGTCCGCCGGAGGTGATGGCACCGGCCGCACTTCTCCGCGAAGACGCGGCCCCCCGCCCGAACCGGGTCCTCCTCTCCCCCGCGCATCATCCCCATCATCTCCTCGTGCCGTTCAATCATCGCCTCGCCGGGTACGACCTCGACGACCTCGGCCGGCCCCTCCTTGGCCGCCCCCGCCAGGTTCTGCGCCAGCGGCCCGAGGCCGACGACGACGAAGGCGAGGCCCACGGTAGTTATGCCGAGGGCCGGGGCCAGCCTGATAAGGCCCCGAAAGGGCCTCACGACGGCCACTTTAAACAGCATAACGACGAACACGGCGAAGCCGGCCGCCGCGTGCCACGCCACCCGTGGAGAGAACGCGTCGCCGTACTCCGTAACTTTATAGAGCATCCCGGCGAAGAGGAAGGTCATTATCAGTAGGAAGAGGTACCCGGCCCCCCGGTGGATTATCAGGAACGCCGGGCCGGCCTTGCCTCCTCCGCCGCGGCCCAGCCGAAACAACATCGTTTTGGCCGCGACAACCGCCGCCGCCAACGCGACGTACGCCAGTATTATCGATAATAACTGCACGTTCCCACCTCGTTTGCGGCTTAAGGTTGACTCATATACGACATCCCCCTCATACCATATCTATTATACACCATAACGTACCGCCGATAGGTAAAGATTTTCGCCGGAGAGGCCGGCCCGGTACGCCGCGTATCCCTTCTTTCTTGCCCTTTGACATATAGGCTTTTTCATGGTATATTCGCGGCAACTTTTTCCCAGCGACGGCCTACCCGGGCCGCCGGTTTCACTTTAAGGAGACCTTTATGGGCTCGTATTCTCTTTTCGAAAAGATAGCCCTCTGGACTGTCTTCGGCAGCTCCTTCATCGGTATCGGATACGCGCTCATCCTCGTGGTGAGGATACTCAAGCTGGACCCGGGGACGCCGGCAATGGTGAAGATATCCCGGGCCATCCAGAAGGGCGCCAAGGCCTACCTCAACCGCCAGTTTAAAACCATCCTGTTGATAACGGTCGTCATCGGCGCCGCGATGTTCCTGACCGGCGACACGTTGGCGATGCAGTTCGGCCGGGCGGGCGCGTTCCTGTTGGGCGCGTTCTTCTCCGCTCTGGTGGGTTTCGTCGGGATGAGCCTGGCGGTGCGCGGCAACGTCCGTTGCGCCAACGCCGCGCGGGACTCGTACAAGCGGGCCCTGACCATCGCGTTCCAGACCGGGACCATCGCCGGCATGTTCTGCGTCGGCCTGGGCCTTTTGGGCGCCACCGGCATCTTCCTCCTCTACGGCTCCCAGGCCTACGAGGTCCTGGTGGGCTTCGGCTTCGGCGGTTCGCTTTTGGCGCTCTTCATGCGCGTGGGCGGCGGCATTTACACCAAGGCCGCGGACGTCGGGGCCGACCTGGTGGGTAAGGTCGAGGCCGGCATCCCGGAGGACGACCCCCGCAACGCCGCCGTCATCGCCGACAACGTGGGCGACAACGTCGGCGACTGCGCCGGCATGGCCGCGGACATCTTCGAATCGTACGAGGTCACGCTCGTGGCCGCGATGATCCTCGGCTGGAGCGTCATGGGCGTAAAGGGCGTTATATTCCCGCTCATCGTCCGCGGCGTCGGCGTGCTGACATCCATCCTCGGTACCGCGGCGGTCAGGCCCATCTCCGACAACGAGCCGGGGATGCGGGCTATCAACCGCGGTTACCTTATATCCGCGGTGGCCTCCGCCGTCGGCTTCTTCTTCTTCGCTTATTACTACGTCGGCGACATGCGGGTCTTCTGGGCCACGTGCTTCGGCCTGGTGCTCTCGATCCTTATCTCGCTTTTGACCGAGCACTTCACCTCCATCAAGCGGGGGCCCGTTAAGGAAATAGCCGCGGCCACCCGCACCGGCGAAGCCACGACCATCCTGATGGGCGTCGCCGTGGGCCTCGAGTCCTCGGTGTGGGCGGTCCTCGTTATCTGCGGCGCGCTCTTCTCGTCCATCCTTATCGTCGGCGACCCGACCAACATCCCGTACATCCTCTACTCCGTCGCGCTCGCCGGCATGGGCATGCTCACCACGACCGGCGTCGTCGTCTCCATGGATACCTTCGGCCCCGTGGCCGACAACGCCAACGGCATCGTCGAGATGTCGAAGGAGGGCGACGAAAAAACCCGCAAGACCATCGCCGACCTCGACGCCATCGGCAACACCACCAAGGCCATCACCAAGGGCTTCGCCATCGCGACCGCCGTCATGGCCGCCACGGCGCTATTCGGCTCCTACTTCGAGGAGCTTAACCTGGCCGGCGCGAACATCTCGTACATCGACGTCGCGAACCCCCTCGTCCTGGTAGGCCTCCTTATCGGCGGCTCCATTCCCTTCCTGTTCTCCTCGCTTTTGATACGGGCGGTGGGACGGGCCGCGGCCATGGTCATCAACGAGGTCCGGCGCCAGTTCCGCACCATCAAGGGCATCATGGAAGGCGAGAAAGACCCCGACTACGCCAGGACGGTGGACATCTGCACGTCCGCGGCGCTCAAGGAACTCGTCGGCCCGGGCCTCCTTGCCGTCCTGACGCCGGTCATCGTCGGCTTCATGCTCGACGCGGCGGCGCTCGGCGGCTTCCTGGCCGGCATCATCCTGACGGGCCAGCTTATGGCCGTTTTCCTCTCGAACGCCGGCGGCGCCTGGGACAACGCCAAGAAGGCCATCGAGGACGGCGCGTACGGCGGCAAGGGATCCCCGGCCCACAAGGCCGGCGTCGTCGGCGACACCGTCGGCGACCCCTTCAAGGATACGGCGGGGCCGGCCATCAACCCGCTCATCAAGGTCATGAACCTCGTCGCGCTCATCGTCGCGCCGCTCATCATCAAGTTCCGGGATTTATGGTACGTGACCGTCCCGGTAGTGGTGATCGGAACCGCGCTGGTCGGCTGGGCCATCTGGCGGAGCAAGAAGGGCTCGTTCTCGGAGGTCGGCGAGGCCGAGGAAGCGGTGGAGCAGTAACAAGGGGCTTGAGCCCCTTGTCGCCACGTTTGACCAGCGAAGCGTTAACGGCCGGCTCTTCATACCGTCCCCTTTAGGGGACGGTCCCTGACCCGCACAGCGTAAACGCCGGCTTCAGCCGGCCGAAGAGAAAACAAGAAGCGGCGGCCTTAAAGGCCGCCGTTTTTTATTAGCTAACTAGTATTCCTCGGCCGACGGGAACGTCGGCCCCAATAATCCCCCTACCTACGGCCTGTACGGCTCGTGGCCCAGGAGCAGCCGCTCCGTGGCGTCGTTGTAGATAAGGAGCCGCCGAGCGGCCGCTAGCGGTAAGTACCGGTCCTCGCTCGAGAAAGAGACCTTATAGGTGACGCCCTCGACGCTCTCGGCGCCGGCCTCGAAGCCCGCCCCCGCGTCTACGTTCTCGTTGATGAAGTCGACGTCGAGCGAGAGGCCCCGGCCGCTCTCGGCCTCGGTCGAAACGTACATCTCGAATTTCCTAACGCGCAGGACGCCGGTGATTATCGTAACGTCGCCGTCCGCGGCGTCGCGAACGTTGGCCGGGATGTACTCCGGCGCGTTGTCCTGGAAGAAGCGTTCCATGGCGATGTAGTCGACGGCGAACTCCTCCGCGTCGCCGTAGTTGAAACGGATCTCGGAGGATTCGAGCAACCGGTTCTTGAGGTCCGCGCCCAGGAAAGGCGTCGCGATGTTCAGGCCGACGTTCCGCGTCTCCGCCGACTTCAAACGCAGCTCGAACGACTGGAACGCGCCGGCCTCGGCCTCCGGCAGTCTTATGCCGCCCCGGTAGCAGTGCTTCACGGACCCGATGTTATTGACCTTCCCTATCTCGTTCAGGCACACGTCGTACGGGCCCGTCAGGCCGCTCTTGAACATTAGCAACGAGTACCCCGAATCCTTCAACTCCGGCGGCGTAATACTCCACGTATCGTATTCCATGAGCAGTCTCCCTTCGCGTGACGTCGCAGGGCGGAGTGTAACATATAATTGTCTTAGCGTTATCGGGATATTTCGCCGCGGCCGAGAGGAATAAAAACACCGCCCCGAGGGCGGCGTTAGAATATTTAATATTAATGGGCCCGGACCTCAGGCCTCTCTCGGCCCTCAGCCGCAGCCGGCCTCTTCGCCGAACAACGTCTCGCGCAGAAGCGCGCTGAAGCACCCCACCCCGGCGTCAACGTCGATCGCCTCGCCCTGGCAGTTTTGGGCGCAGGCGCCGCACTCCATACATCTATCCGGGGCCACTTGCTCAGGCCAGGTATCGAACCCCATCTCGATAGTGGCCTGCGGGCAAACACTCACGCACGTCCCGCAACGGATGCATTTTTCCCGGTCGATTCGTATCATCCGTAAACTATTATAACACAATCAGGACCACGAAGGCCACCGCCAACGCCGCTAAAATCACAAGAGCCGGTTTAAACTCTTGTCGTACGCGCGACGGGCTCGATACCGACGTGTTCCCGGAGAACTCCATACCCAAGAGAATGGCGGCGAACGCGAGGTATATCCCCCACCGGGCCAACCCCTCAGCCCCGGCGCCCGCCGACCATTTGTACCACAAAAGAGGCAGCGCCACCAGCGCTCCGGCGACCAGGCCCTTCACCGCGTAAAGGCGCGTCGGCAGCCATGGGAAAAGGGCGCCGATCGCGAACGATATCCCGGCGGCGGCCGCGACCGCCAGCGGCGAGTATAAACGATGGACGAAGGCGAGCGGCAGAGCGACCGCGGCCGCGTTCATAAGCGCGAAGAACCACGTCACCTCGAGCCGCTTGGCCAGGCCCCAATCCACGCGGCCCATCTCCCTCGTTTTGCGGTACCCGCCGCCGACGTAGGACCCGATATCGCGGGCGTAAACCGGCCCGTACTCCGCCGCGATGCCGTAGTCCCGGCCGAGGACGTGTTTGGCTACGCCGGTCGCCGCGAGCTGCGGCAGGACCGCCGGCCGGCGGTGCGGCGCCTCGGCCACGCGGAACGCCCGCCACGACAGCGCGACCTCCCGCGTCGAGAATTTGTTACCGCCGGCGGCGCACCAGACGTTTATTCCCCGGGTGTCGATGACGAGCAGGTACGCGTCCAGGCCGCGGAGGGCCCGGCGCACGAGGTTGAACGTGAGCGTGAAGTTGGCGGTGACGAAGAGCGGGGCGTCGGAGCCCGGCGCGCCGACGCGATACAGGCCCGGCTCGACGCGGAGGAAGGTCATATAGAGAGACAGGTAGGCCGCGACGTCGGCCAGCCGGTCGCCGAACGTCGGTTTGGCCGAGACCTCGGGGACTGCCGGAGGAAAGCGTTCGGCGTCCTTCGTCGCCGTCAAATAGAGCAGCGCGTCGCTCTCGAAGTACTTCCGGCCGGTTATCGTAAATCCCCGGGCGGCCACGGCCTCCGGCAGGTCGCGGAGCGGCCTCGTTACCGCCCGGGCCACGAAATAGACGACGAGTTTAAGCCAGAAGCGTTTGAAGTAGTACCACGCGCGCGGGAGGATACGACGCGGCGGCACCTCGTCGATAATTATCAACTTGCCGCCGGCTTTCAACATTTGCCAAGCCGCCTCGAGCGTCGCGGATTGTTCGGCGCCGCGCATCTCCGAAAGGGAAAGCGACATTACCACGCCGTCGTAGACGCCGGCCGTGAGGGGAGCCGTCGGCGCGTCGCGCACCTCGAAGGTCGCGCCGTCCCCCAATTCGAGCTCGGCCGCCTTGCCCCGGGCGAAGGTCACCATGTCGGCGTTGCGGTCCCAACCCACCGCCCGGACGCCCTGACTGGCCATGAGGAGAGTCAACGTGCCCGGGCCGCAGCCGACGTCTAGGACGCGATCGCCGGCCCGGAACGCCGCCGCGATATCGTCGCGTACGGCCTCGAAATCCGTCGCCGCGAATTTCTTTATCCCCCGGTCGTAATGCTCCGGGATGAGCTCGAGTATTTTCATATAAATGACGGACATAACGGGACCCACTCCAAACCGGACCAATTTTGACATAAAAAGGCCCCGACGTTAAGAGGGAAAAACGTTCGGCCGCACCACGGCATCTTGTCATACTATATATTCCATGTTAATATGCGGGCCATGTGGCCAACGCTCATTAAAATCGGAGACTTCGAGATAGGGACCTTCGGCCTAATGGCCGCGCTCGCCTTCCTCGCGGCCTTTATCGTTTTCCGGGCCGAAGTGAAACGCCGGGGCCTGCCCGATAAATTCTTGTCCGACATACTCATCGCCGGCCTCGTCGGCGGCGTCGTCGGCGCCCGGGCGAATTTCATCATAGAGCACTGGGATGCGTTCGTCCTGGGGCCCTGGGGCTTCATCTGGTCGCGCTACGGCTTCACCTGGTACGGCGGCGTTTTAGGTGGAGCGCTGGCGGTCATCTTGGTACTAAAGCTAAGGAAGCAGCCGCTGGGACCCTACGCGGACGCGGTCGCGCCGGCGCTGGCGCTCGGGTACGTCTTCGGCCGGTGCGGCTGCCAGCTCTCCGGCGACGGCGACTACGGCATTCCGTCCGACCTCCCGTGGGCTATGGCCTACCCCGACGGGATCGTGCCGACGACCGAGCGCGTGCACCCGACGCCCGTTTACGAGATAATCCTCTTCCTGGCGATTTTCTTCGTTCTGATGCGCCTGGGCCGATTGAAAAAACCGCCGTGGTGGCTCTTCGGCGTATATTTAATTTTAGCCGGGGTCGAGCGTTTCCCCATAGAATTCATCCGGACCAACGACCCGGCGTTCCTGGGCCTTACAGAGGCCCAGCTCGTAAGCGTCGCCATGTTCGTCGGCGGCATAATACTCGTCGCCGCGCTCGAGCGTAAACAGAGGAAAGCCGAACGTGAGAACGCGGCTTAACCGTTCGCTGGGGCCGGCCGTACTGGCCACGATGCTGGCCTGCGCCGGGTCCGCCACCCCCGAGGAAACGGTGGAGGTCTATCACGGCCACATGGCCGCGATGGACTTCGACGGCGCGGCCCGCGTCGTCTACGTCCCCGCGGGGAACGCCGCCGAAGTCCTGGCCCGTGAGTACGAACGCGACGGCCTCGATTACGGTCGGGCCGAGATTCGGGACCGCGAGAAGGCCGGCCCGGACGAAATCGAGTTCACCGTGGCTTACCCCCGGCGGTTGGCCCCCGGCGCGCCCGCCGTTAAACGGCGCCTCATCGTCCGCCGGATCGACGGGATATGGTACTGCGTGCCGGCGGGCGCGGGAGTTGGTGATGAAGGGACCGATTAAAATTAGATGGCTTCTTATAATCGGGCTCGCCGTGGGGCCGGCCCTGGCCGCCGACACGGAGGTCCTGCCCCGCTCCACAATGGGGAACGGGTTCGGTTGCGGCGGACCACCCACCGACGGCTCCCGGGAACTTTACCCGGATAACGGCGAATGGAAATATCTCGTGTGGTGGTACACCGGAAGGAATTCCTGGGTCGGGAACGAATTCGAGGTGGACATTGCGGGCATAAACCCGTATTACCGTATAACCAAGCTCAAAGTGTTCTCCTCCACGTCAGCGCCCAACGACGAATGGGACGGTTTCCGCATCGGGATATTCGAATATATACGAGAGTACGAAATCCCCGGGGCGATGTTGTGGCCGACGTCCGGGACCGGGTTCTTCTTTACGCCGACCGGGGCGAAGGGCCACGTCTGGATCGACGTCCCCGTGGCCTGGGCCACGACCGAAACGGACCTCGTAGCAGCGATGGAGCAGGTATACAATCCTCCCGACTGCGACCCCTTCGCCGTCGATTCGAACCTGAAGGACCAGGAGCGCTCCTGGTCGTGGTACGCCGGCGAATGGAAAAGGCTGCACACGAAGGCGGACCCCTATTGCAACCTCATGCTTCGAATGTGCGTCACCGGTTTCGCGGAGTATCCGGCGGTCGCGCCCACAAGCTTCGGCCGGGTGAAGGCCCTGTACCATTAACGGGGCGGCCGTGCCGGGTCACCCCGGGGAATTAAGGCCGCAGCGCTTATAGTTAAAGCAACGTCAACGGAGGAAAAGGAGGTGGCGCTTATGAAGAATGCGATTTTAGCCGTAGTATTGTTTGCCGCCGCGCTCGTCCACGCTTCTGATATGGCGGTGGACGGTAACGATTACGACGCTACCCCGGGGCCGGGTTACATGGCGCCGACGTACGACCAATCCACTCTCGAGCTGGCCTGGGACAACGGCAGCCGGCGTTGGAGCGTCCACTGGGATACCGGCGCGGGAGCCTGGGTCGGAAACGATTTCGACGTATCTACCCTTAAAACCGAATACGCCAAAATCCTGAAATTTAAATTTTACACCCGCGACACCTGGCCCAACACGTCCTGGGACGGTTTCGGCATCGGCTTCTACAGCTTTAGCGGCGGCGTCCCCGGTTCCATGCTCTGGCCCACGAGCGGCGGCAGCGGTTACCTGTTCGTCCCCAGCGGGGTCACCGGCCACGTTTGGGTCGAATGCGACGTCGACTGGGTTTGCCCCTCGGTCAAGTTCGTCGCGGCCGAGCACCAGTATTACAACGAACCCAACTGCGACCCCTACACGTTGGATACCAATCCTACTTTCCTGGAACACTCCTGGGAATACCGGTCCGGCGCATGGAGCCTGCACCAGGAGTACTCGAATCTCACGCCCTACCGAAACGTCATGATCCGCGTTCTCATCGAGACCGGCCAGACTTTTCCCGGCATAGCGCCCTCCAGCATAGGCCGCGTTAAAGCGCTCTACTATTAAATGCCGTTAAACCCGATAAAAGGAGCCGTACTGCCGGCTCCTTTTCGCGTTATAATAATCTTGACTTCGCGGCCTCTCCAAGCTAGAATCACCCACGGTTTTGTAGAAAGGAGGTGCAACGTGATAAAACGGATTCTAATCGTCATCAGCGCGCTTACGATATGCGCCTCGGCCTGGGCGGCCGACGTCGCCGTTGACGACAGCGGCTACTGCGCCTCCCCCTCGCCGGGTTACATGGCTCCGACGTACGACCAGTCCACCCTCGAGTTGGGTTGGGACAACGGTTCGCGACGGTGGAGCGTGGCGTGGTATACCGGCGCCGGGTCCTGGGTCGGTAACGACTTCGACATATCCACCCTCAAGACTGAATACGTCAAGATCCTGAAGTTCAAGATGTACACCCGAGACAACTGGCCCAACACGCAATGGGACGGTTTCGGCTTCGGCTTCTACGGCTTCTCCGGCGGCGTGCCGGGCTCGATGCTCTGGCCCACCAGCGGCGGTAGCGGTTACATCTTCGTCCCCAGCGGCGCCAGCGGCCACGTTTGGGTCGAGTGCGACGTGGACTGGGTTTGTCCGTCCGTGAAGTTCGTGGCGGCCCAGCACCAGTACTACAATTGGCCGAACTGCGACCCGTGGGGCGTCGACACCAACGAGACGTTCCTCAACCACTCGTGGCAGTATTACGGCGGTTCGTGGAGCCCGCTTTCCAGCGCCAGCACCGAAATCGACCCGTACTTCAACCTGATGGTCCGGGTATGGGTGGAAGACGGCCAGACTTTTCCGGGCATCGCGCCCTCCAGCATAGGCCGGGTCAAAGCGCTATATTACTAATAAGCGAGAAGATTTACTGCGCGAACGAAGGGAGCCGTAACGGCTCCCTTTTCCTATAATTTCGACCTTGACGCCGGGGTCTTTTGCGGTTATAATCCGCTCCTAAATATCTGTCATAAGGAGGAAATAAATGAATAAAAGTACACTGTGTTTTTTAAGCGCGCTCCTCATCTGCGCCTCGGCCTGGGCGGCCGACGTCGCCGTTGACGACAGCGGCTACAGCGCCTCCCCCTCGCCGGGTTACATGGCGCCGACGTACGACCAGTCCACCCTCGAGATGGGTTGGGACAACGGTTCGCGGCGGTGGAGTATCGCGTGGTACACCGGCGCGGGTTCCTGGGTCGGCAACGACTTCGACATCTCGACCCTTAAAACCGAGTACGCCAAGATCCTCAAGTTCAAGATCTACACCCGGGACAACTGGCCCAACCAGACGTGGGACGGGTTCGGCATCGGCTTCTACGGTTTCAGCGGCGGCGTGCCGGGCTCGATGCTCTGGCCCACCAGCGGCGGCAGCGGCTACATCTTCGTCCCCAGCGGCGCCAGCGGCCACGTCTGGGTCGAGTGCGACATCGACTGGGTTTGCCCCTCCGTCAAGTTCGTCGCGGCCGAGCACCAGTACTATAACTACCCCAACTGTGACCCCTTCGCTCTGGATACTAACACGACGTTCATGGAGCACTCCTGGAAATACTACGGCGGCACGTGGGCACCGTACGAACGCACGAGTGACCCGACGTACCGCAACCTGATGATACGCGTTTGGATCGAAGACGGCCAGACCTTCCCGGGTATTACGCCGTCCAGCATAGGCCGCGTCAAAGCGCTCTATTACTAATCGGCAGGGAATTTAATACGCAAACGAAGGGAGCCGAAAGGCTCCCTTTTTTTATTAATACGACCTTGACGCGGGGGCTTTGGACGGTTATAATCCAACCGGTAAGCCAAACCGAAAGGAGGAAGTGTATGGGTAAAAGTATATTATGTACTTTAAGCGTACTCCTCATCTGCGCCTCGGCCTGGGCAGCCGACGTCGTCGTTGACGGCAGCGGCTACAACACCTCCCCTTCCCCCGGTTACATGACGCCGACGTACGACCAGTCCACCCTCGAGTTGGGTTGGGACAATGGTACGCGACGGTGGAGCATCGCGTGGTATACCGGCGCGGGCTCCTGGGCCGGGAACGACTTCGACGTCTCGACCCTAAAAACCGAATACGCGAAGATCTTGAAGTTCAAATTCTACACCCGCGACACCTGGCCCAATCAGACGTGGGACGGCTTCGGCATCGGCTTTTACGGTTACTCCGGCGGCGTGCCGGGATCAATGCTCTGGCCCACCAGCGGCGGCAGCGGCTACCTGTTCATCCCCAGCGGCGCCAGCGGCCACGTTTGGGTCGAGTGCGACATCGACTGGGTTTGCCCGGTCGTTAAATTCGTCGCCGGCTTCCACCAGTATTACAACTACCCCAACTGCGACCCGTTCTCGGTCGACACTAACGATAGTTCCTTAGGGCACTCGTGGAAATACTACGGTGGAACGTGGTCGCCACTATCCACGTCGGGCGATCCCTACCAGAACCTTATGTTGCGCGTTTGGATCGAAGACGGCCAGACCTTCCCGGGCATCACGCCGTCCAGCGTAGGGCGGGTCAAAGCGCTCTATTACTAATCGGCAAGGGATTTAATACGCGAACGAAGGGAGCCGCAAGGCTCCCTTTTTACGTTGTCAAAAAGCCGCCCGCCGGGCGGCTTTTAAAATTGACGACGGGGCTTCGGCGCGGTATAATTATGATTAATGGGGCATAAATAACGTGCCCCTCAACAGAGGAGGAATTGGGTATGAATAAACTTTCCATAATAGGCGTCGTCGCCTTATCCCTCGTTCTAATAACCTCGTCGTTCGGCGCCCAGTACGTACTCCGCTGGGACAACGGCGTATTCTCCGGAACCTGCCATTTCGGCAAAGGCGAGAATACGTGGGCCGGAATCGATTATGACACTTCCACCCTTGAAGGGTCGAGTTGGCGGCTTACGAAGGTCCGCGCGAACCTGGGTATTGGTTCGAATGAACGCTGGGACGGCATGCGCCTCGCCGTTTTCGACATGGCCGGCGGTAAACCCGGTAAAATAATCTGGCCCGAGAACGGAACGCCGAAATCGGTTATCGGCTACGGGACGGTAAACCGGTACGTGGCGACGTGGTGCGAGTTTCCGGTGAAATTCGACCTGCCTAGCGAGAAATTCGTAGTGGCGCTCGAACAGCACCACGACGACCCGTTATGCGATAACTTCGGCTTAGGGTACGGCCGGGGTTTCGCCGAACAGCACACGTGGCTGAATTACTGGAACTCCGGATGGGACACGACCGGCATGGGAGTCTGGATGCTCCGGGCCGTCGTCCGGTCCACCGACGATAGCGTCGAACCGACGTCTATGGGCCGCGTCAAAGCCCTCTACCACTAGCAAGAAATGAAGACTAAAAAGCCGCCCTCCGGGCGGCTTTTCCTTTGCCCGGGACTTGACGGCGGGCCCTCACTATGTTAGCCTAGCGCGGCACCGGTGGAGTGAGCTACCGTTAAACAAACTCCACCGGTTTATTATTTCCGGTATTGGCAGGGGTATGCTCGAATTCCAGGAGGAGGAGAAGATGAGCCGATTTTGCGCTACTCTCGTAATCGTCGCCGCGTGCGCCTTAACGGCTGCGCCGGCGGCTTTCGCCGTTTCGGTGGGAGATTACTTCGCCGAGGCGGGGATAGGAGCCCTTTGCGGTTACGCCGCCTTGGGCGGAGGTTTAGGGATTTACGTTCTGGGGGATCTTAATACCGATTACGACGACCCGGCCAACGGCCCCATGGTCATGGGCGGCGTTATCATCGCCGCTTACCCTGCGCTTACAGCTTTGGGCGTTTACGCCATGGGTGAGGCCGTAGACGGCCCTTCGGCCAACAAGCTGGCGTCCTGGGGTATCCCGACGGTCGCCGCCTACGGCGCGTCGGGCATATTCTGGGCCGGGAGCATAGCTATAGGCTACGGGAATTACGGCCTGGCCGTGGACGCCGTTACCAAACCGTTTTTAACGGCGTGGATATATAATATTGTAAAGGAGCCCGCCCCGGCCGCCGTTGGAACGAGCCGCGGGCCGACGCTGGAGCCGTACGTAGCGACGGCCGTCGGAGAAGGAGGCCGGCCCGTCCCGCTCTACGGCCTTACATTTTCGTTTTAAAATGACATAAGCGAAGCGCGGAGGGTATGACAAGGCCGTTTAAAGCGGTCACGATTGCCGCGATATTAACCGTCTCCTTTGGCGCGACCTTTCCGTCCGCGGCGCTCGGCGTTTCCCCAAAGACCTTCGCCGCGGGCGTAGGAGACGCATACGCGTTCATGGCCGTGGATTTCTTGTTGGCCGGGGCGATTGCGGGGTTAAGCTGGGCCGCCGAGGTCGAGGTAGGACTTTACGCTACGGGCGTCGTCTTCGGCGCGTACCCCTTCGCCGCCGCCCTGGGGTGCGACGCGGGGTCTCGGGCCGCCGGCGACGGCGCGCCGAACCGATTGGAAGCCACCGGGTACGCGACGTTGGCCGCTTACGGCGAAACGGCGCTACTCGGCGGGATCGGATTGCTGTACGACAAAACGCACCGCAACGTCCGCGATACGTCCAAAGGCGATTTATACCTCGGGTTGTTCATCGCCGACGTAGCAACGAAACCTTTCCTCGTAACGTACGTTTACCATAGAGCCACGAAGGCCCCGGCGCCGGGCGAGGCGAACCGCGGCCTTATCCTCGAGCCGTACGTCGACGTCGCCGTCGCCTCCGACGGCCGGCCCCTCCCGCTATACGGCCTTTCGTTCTCGTTTTAAAAACCGCCCGCTTCAGCGGGCGGTGCGTTATCCGCGTAGCGTTAACCGCCGGCTTCAGCCGGCGGCGCGTATACCCAAAACGACTCGTTTAGTATAAGGTGAAAACCCTGCGATTCCTTCTTCAGCGGGCGGTGCTTTATCCGCGCAGCACTAACCGCCGGCTTCAGCCGGCGGCGCGTATACCCAAAACGACTCCCTAAATACGAAGTAAAAACCCTGCGAATCCTTCTTCAGCGGGCGGTGCTTTAGCCGGGGTTCGTATATCTAAAACGCCTCGCTGAATACTAGGTAAAAGCCCTGCGAGTCCTTGCCGCGGCCGTAATCGAAACGGACCCGCGACTCCCCTTCCTTGATAAGGTCGAAGCGAAGGCCGGCCCCCGCCGTCATCATTATCGTATCCAGCGAGAGGTCGTTCAGTTTCGGCGCGACGCCGCCCACGTCCATGAACAGCGCCGCCTGAAAACGCCACCACAGCGGCACGCGCATCTCTTCCTGATAGGCCACGAGCCAGCGGTCCCGGGCCCGACCTTCCGGTTGGCCCCGCAAAAGCGCCGAGCCGCCGAGCTCCGGCATCGCCCAGAACGGCGGCGCTCCGTCCCGCCCCGAGACCAGAAGGCGGTTCGCGAAGGTCCACCTCCGGCCCAGCCGCTCGAGCGGGCAGAAACACCTCGCGTCGACCTCGTACCAGCGGAACGAGTAATCCGACCCCGCCCCGTCGTCGAACAGAGAGAAGCGCCCTCCCACGAGGAAACCGTCCGACGCGGCGTGGCGCAGGTCCCGGGTGTCGAACTCGGCGACCACCGAGGGCCCGGCTACCTTCCCGCCGGCTACGCCGGGCGCGAGCGCCGGGTCGGGCAAGTAACCTCCCGGAAGGCCCTCCGCGTCGGGGGCCCATTCGACGACTTCGTAATCCAGAGCGTAGCCTCCCAGGCCGGCGTAGAACGGCCCGGCCACCCGCCGGTACGCGACTACGTCCGAACGGAAGAAGCGCCTGGTATAATCCGCGTAGTATTCCTTGGGGGCGTTCTCCGAGCCTGGAGGGGGCCAGAAAGTGGTTGGGTATTTCTCGTAGCGGTTCTCGGCCGCGAGGCGCCAGTCGGCTTTGGGCGAATAGAGGTCGCCGTCGAGGTCGCCGCGGAACTGGCGTTTCCACGTGTAAACGACCATCGGTTGGATATAGGAAACGCGGGTTTCGGGAAGGGTGTCGGGGAGGCGGAAGTACAAGGCCGCGTAGGCGCCGAACGCCGGGCCGGTGTCGGACGTGTAGTAACCGAAGGGCATGGCGGCCCAATCGACCGCGCCGGCCGGTAACGCCGCCAGTAAAACAAACATCGCCGTTGCCGCGAATCTGGCGTGCACGTCGCAATAATAATTAACTCCGCGGCCGGGCGCAAGTGAAAACGGCCGCGGGTTTTTATTTACAACGTCGCCCCGAAATATTAGTATTCAACGTGCGAAGGGTTATAATATCCCTGCTGGCGGCGACCCTCGCGGTTGCCGCGGCCGCCGGCGCGGACGGGGCCGGCATCGTCGCGGCCGAGGTCGGTTGCGGCTACCTCGGCGGCGTGGGCGTCGGCATCGCCGCCATCCCCGTCGGGAACATATGGTCTTCCGAAAAATTCGCCGGGGGCGGCCTATACGGTTTCCTTCTAGCCTACCCGGCCGGCGTGGGCCTCGGCGTTTACGGCGCCGGGGAACTGTGGGGAGACGATTCCCGAAACGACTGGGCCAGCGCCGGCGCCGCTATTGGAACTTCGTACGTCTCTTCTCTCGTCGGCCTTTGGGCCGACGGATGGCGGGGCCTGATTATCGGAATGCTACTCGCTCCCGCCGTCTCCACGGTGACTTACAACCTCGTTAAAGAAAGCGACGAGGGGGACGAAAACCGGGACGAAATATTCGTAACCTTCTCGGCGTCATTCTAACGGACTATGCCGATTCGCAAGTTAATCGCGGCCGTCGCCGTTCTCGCCTTGCAGGCCTCCTTCGCCGGCGCCGGGGAACCGGGGGGCACGCCGGACGAACTCTACTTCTCCGAGGCCGCCGCGGCCGGAGCCGTGGGAATCGCCTTCTTCGCCGCCGGCTACGCCGTCGGCGGCGACCCCAAGGACAACGAGGGCGGAACGCGCGAGAAGCTGTCTTACGCCGTCTACGGCGTGGCGCCCCTGGCCTCCGCGCTGGCGGTATACGTAGTCGGCGAGAACGTCGGCCACCCTTCCGCCAACCGCGGCAAGGTCCTCTCGGCAACGGCCGGCACGTTTTACGCCGTAATCGGAACCGCGGCCGGCGCGGCCTACCTCC
Organism: Candidatus Zixiibacteriota bacterium; assembly: GCA_050117845.1. Taxonomy (GTDB): domain Bacteria; phylum RBG-13-66-14; class B26-G2; order WVWN01; family WVWN01; genus WVWN01. The sequence goes on along the minus strand of JASFLY010000006.1, from coordinate 49,599 downwards.
TGACCGACGAGGATAGCGACGCCGGCGCGCTGACCGCCGCTTTCTACACCGTCATCCCAGCTGGTTTTTTGGGAGCGGCCGTATACAACGCCGTAAAGAAACCCCGCTTCTACGACATCCCCGGATACTCGATTACGGTTGAACCGTCGCTGGGCCTCTGCCGGACGTCCGGGGAGAACGGCGAAGTCGTACCGACGTGGGGGGTAACCGTCAGCTTCTAGCTTCCCCTTAAAAACGCGCCACGGTACCCGGAATGACGACCATACCCATCGCCTATTCTCCGCAGTACCTTGCCGACCTCCAGGGTCACGTCTTCCCGATACAGAAGTACCGCCTCATCGTCGAACGGCTGGAGGCCGAAGGCATCCTGGGCGAGGTAATCGAGCCGGAACCGGCCATCCGGGCCGAACTCGAGCTCGTCCATACGCCGGAGTACCTGGACGACGTCCTGAACGCCCGGTGGACCGCCGCCACCGCGTCCTCGGAGATGGCGCTGACGCCCGAAATAGTGCGGGCCTTCCTGACCGGCGCCGGAGGATCCATCGCCGCGTCGCGCGCCGCCGTGGAACGCGGCGGGCCGACGATGAACGCCGGCGGCGGCCTCCACCACGCCTTCCCCGACCACGCGGAAGGGTTCTGCTACATCAACGACGTCGCGCTGGCCGTCCGTTACATGCTCCACGAGAAACGGATAAGCCGGGCCGCGGTCATCGATTGCGATCTCCATCAGGGCAACGGGACCGCTTACATCTTCCGCGACGACCCGGCCGTCTTCACCTTCTCCATCCACGAGGAACACCTCTACCCCGTGAAGCAGCGGAGCGACCTCGACATCGGCCTCCCCTCCTTCGCCCCGGACGACGTCTACCTCCCGCCGCTCCGCGAGCACGTTCCGAAAGTGCTCGACCGGTTCGCCCCGGAATTCGTGGCCTACGTGGCCGGCGCCGACCCCTACGCCGGCGACCAGCTCGGCACGCTACAGATAAGCATCGAGGGGCTGATTGAGCGCGACCGCATAGTCCTGGGCGCTTGCGCGGAGCGTGACATCCCGGCCGTGATACTCCTGGCCGGCGGCTACGCCACTCACACCTCGGACACCGTCACCATCCACGTCAATAGCTACAAGGTCGCGGCCGGCCTGCTGTAAAGACGCTAGTACGCGTCAAACAAAAAGGAACCCGTAGAGGTTCCCTCTTTTTATTATAATTGGGGGGGGTGGGGATTACCAGGCGCGGCCGTAGCGGAGGATGACGCCCTGGTCGCCGACGGCCCAACCCTCGTTGCTGTTTATCAGCGTTACGTCGTTGAGGTTCACCGGCCCGAGTTCCGGCCCCACGGGCCCCCACGCGCCGTCCTTGGTGCCCAGTAAGATGCCGTCGTTGCCACAGGCGAACGCCGCTTCCTCGGCGGCGGCCACGCCGAGCAGCGTCCCGGTAGCCGAGGTCGGCATGGCGTACCATCCCGTGCCCGTGTTGCAGAGAACGACGCCCGCGTCCCCGGCCGCGTACGCGCCGCCGGCCCCGTAAGCCACGGCGTTGAGCCGATGCGTCGTCGGCGACGATTCGACCTCCGACCAGGTGGCGCCGTCGTAGCAAAGAATGGTCCCGACGTCGCCCACCGCCCACGCCGTGCCGTCCCCCGCAACCGCCACGTCGCGCAGGTCGGCCGTTACGCCCGGCACCGAAACGTCTTCCCATTCGCCGCCCCGGTAACGGAAAACGGCGCCGCCGTCGCCCACGGCGAAGCCGGTCCCGTCGCCGCCGAAGGCCACGCTGTAGAGATCGAGGCCGGTGATGTGAAGGGTGTTATACCACTGGCCGTTGTGGTAACGGAGTACGGTACCGGCCGCGCCCACCGCCCAGCCGGTACTGCCCGAGGTCATGTCCAGGCCGTTAAGGTCGGTTTCCGTCACCGAGACGGGGTAAAAGGCCCACCTGATGCCGTCGTAGCGGAGGATTTTCCCGCGGGATCCGACGGCCCAGGCGTCGTTCGGGCCGGTAGCGTCGACCGCCCGGAACGAAGCGCCGCCTATACTCGCGCCCCGATAAAAGGACCACGTCGAAACGTCGCCCGGCTCGTCCTCGGCACAGCCGAGAAGCAGCGCCAGCGAGACGGCCACAAGCAATATCATCTTGTATTTCATGGCTTACCTTCCCCCGTCGCGAGCGATTTCCCGGAGCGCCCGGGCCGCAACGTCTACCTGTTCCTCGGTGTTGTAATAGCCGAAAGAGAACCGTACCGTACCGGTTTCGATTGTACCCAGCGTCGTATGGGCCAGCGGCGAGCAATGCAGGCCCGTCCGCACCATAACGCCGTACCCGGCGTCCAGGCGGTGGCCCACCTCCGCCGCGGCCATGCCGTCGACCCGGATCGAACAAACGCCGGCCTGCCTCGCGAAATCGCGCGGGCCGTGGTAGGTCACGGCCGGGATCTCGTCGACCGCGGCCACGAAACGTTCCGCCAACCGGGCTTTGTGAGCCCCGGCGGCCGCCGGCGTTACTTCCGCCAGAAACTCGCAACTCGCCCTCAGGCCGGCTAGGCCTATCGCGTTGTGGGAACCGGCCTCGTAATAATCCGGCAGATTTTCGGGTTGGAACGTCGACTCCGAATTCGTGCCGGTCCCGCCTTCGTAGAGGGGCCGGGGGTTCACGCGTGGCCCGACGTACAGGGCCCCGGTGCCAAGCGGCCCCATCAAGCCCTTGTGGCCCGGGAAGGCCAGGAAGTCTATACCCATTTCCTCGACGTTTATCTCCGCGGCGCCGGCGCTCTGCGCGGCATCTACGAGGAAGGGGACCTCCCGCTCCCGGCAGATTTTACCCACCGCCGTGACGTCGTTCACGGCGCCGCACACGTTCGAGGCGTGGATAATCGCGACCAGCCGCGTCTCCGCCGTTATGGCTTTCGCTACGTCGGCCGGGTCGAGCAACCCGTCGGCCGAACACGGGACGTACGTTACGTCCACGCCGCGCTCTTTATGCAAGTGATTTAAAGGCCGGGCCACGGAATTATGCTCCATCGCCGTCGTGACGACGTGGCTCCCCTCCTCCAGCCACCCCTGGAGGACGATGTTCAGCGCCTCGGTGCAGTTCAGCGTAAATATTACGCGCCGGGAATCGGCGACGCCGAACAGGCCGGCCACCGCCTCCCGGGCGTCGAAGATGAGCCGGGCCGCGTCCACGGCCAGCCGGTATCCGCCGCGGCCGGCGCTGGCGCCTACCCGTTCCTGGTAGAACGTCATCGCCTCGAGCACGGCCGGCGGTTTGGGCCAGGACGTGGCCGCGTTGTCCATATAGATGAGATCGTTCTCGGCCATCATTGCGCCCGCGATACGCGAGAATACTCGATAAACATAGGCGAAATTCTATCATAGGGGCGACGGCTGGTCAAGCCGAGGGGCCGCAAGGGCCATAGTTTCAGCTTGTGGTTAAAGGGGGTTTGTGATATTAATTAGTAATCGGGGTAAGTATTTCGTTTCGCCCTTAATGGCCGACATAAAAAAGATACCCGTCCACACCCACGTCGTGGGCTACGGCGATAACATCGTGGAAGTCGTCGACGAGTACACCGGCCCGGTCAGACGGGCCGGCGACGTCATACTCGTAACGTCGAAAATCGTATCGCTGTGCCAGGGGCGGACCGTCCCGTTCGACGATCTGCGCCTGGGGATATGGGCCCGGGTGCTGTGGCGCTTCGTATCCAAGCCCGTTTACGGCTTCGGCGCGGTCGGCATTCCGGAGAAGATGCAGGCGGCCATTAACCTCGTGGGCCTCCCCAAGATCCTCTGGGCCGCGGCCTGTTCGGCCGTCACCAAGCTCTTCGGCAAACGCGGCGTATTCTTCGAGATTACCGGCCACGGCGTGGCCGAAATAGACGGTACGCGGAAGCAGAGTTTCGACCCCCTCATTCGGCTGATAGTATACGGGCCGGCGGAAGGGAACGCCGCGGCGGAAGCCATCAAGCGGCGCACCGGCTGCGAGACGGCGATAATCGACGCCGGCGACTACGGCGATTGCGACTGCCTCGGCCACTCTTCGGGCGTCGACCCGAAATGGGTCGAGGACGGCTGCACCGACAACCCGCTGGGCCAACAGCTCGAGCAAACGCCGGTGGGCCTCCTGCGGGAGGCGGTTTAATATGGCGGATAAAGCCGAAGATTATATCAAACTCGTCGAAACCCTTATCAGGCGCACGGGCCTCGAACCCTCCGAGTGCTACAACGAGGAACACCAGTGCTGGCAATTCGCCAAGGGGTCGGCCGAGATATTCATAACGATCGTCGATATCGGCGGCGAGTACTACGTGAACATCGCCGCGCCGATAATGGCGGCGCCGACGTCCCGCCGGGGCGAGTGTTTCGAACGCCTCCTCCAAGAAAACGCCCAACGCATCGCCGTGAAGTTCTCGCTTCGGGACGACGTCGTGTGGCTTGAAATCAACAGAGAAATGAGCGGCCTCGGCTTCGACGAGGCCATGCGGGCGCTGGTAAGGGTCGCGGAAGTCGCCGACGAACTGGACCAGGTCTTGGTTAACGAGTATAGCGACCCGTGGGACGGTTAAACATCATGGGCATACTGGACACGATCCGGGGACGCCGGTCGGTGCGAAGTTTCACCAGCGACGTCGTCACCCGGGAGCAGATAGATAAATTGCTGGAAGCCGCCCGCTGGGCCCCGTCCGGAGGGAACCTACAACCCTGGGTCTTCATCGTCGTCACCTCTCCCAAGGTCAAGGGCGAACTCGCAACGGCGGCCTTCGGCCAAAAGTTCGTAGCGGACGCGCCGGCGGTAATCGGCGTGGCCGCGGCCCCTCCCGTAAATTCGCCGTACGGGGACCGGGGCCGTCAGCTCTACTGTCTGCAGGATACCGCGGCCGCGGTCCAGAATATCCTCCTGGCGGCCCGCGATATGGGCCTGGGGACATGTTGGGTCGGCGCTTTCGACGACGCCGCCGTCGCCCGGGGCCTCCGCTTGAAGAAGGACGAGAGGCCGGTGGCGCTGATACCGGTCGGCGTTCCGGCCAAGGAAGGCCGGTCCGACCGGAAGCCGCTGTCCGAAGTCGTCCGGTGGATAGAATAAGGAAGTGTCCGTTTTCGGCCACGTTGCGGTCGGCGCCGCGCTGGGGGCCGTCGCGCCCCATCCGGCCGCGGCGCTCGCTCTCGGCGTTGCGGCCCATGTCCCGGCGGACCTGATTACCCACCGGGATTTCGGCCGCGTCGCTGAACTTTTAATGGCGGTGGCCGCCCTTATTTTGTATACTTGGCTCGGCGATTTTCGGTTGGCGGTCATAATGGGGGCCGTGGGCGGGGCTTTGCCCGACGTGGAGAACCTGTTCGTCGGCAAACGGGGCAAGGCGCCGCCGAGGTTCTTTCCGGCCCATTCCGGTTTTTTCCGGCATGGAGACTCGGCCCCGACGTGGCAAGTAACGATGCCGTTGGGCGTCGCTATCGTCGCCGCCGCCTGGGTCGTGTGGGCGCCGGCATTCTGGTAACGGGTTATGCTTACTTGCCGGGGCGGGGAGCGGAAATTCCTGGCCGACGCCGCGCTGGGGCGTCTCGCGCGATACCTCCGAATGCTGGGTTACGACGTCGAGTATCTGCGCGACGCGGACGGCCCCGCGGCCCTGCGCGAAACGTTACGCAGCGGCCGGACGCTATTAACACGGCGCCGGGACCTGGCGGGCCGCGAGGATGTGGAAGTCTTCCTGGTGGAGGACGACCGGGTCATGGCGCAAGTCGCGGCCACGGCCCGGCGCTTCAGTTTGGAATTCACGGCGAACGCCATGACACGTTGCATCGAATGCAACGTTATTCTGGAACCGGCAACTAAAGAGGAAGTAAGAACCAAATTGCCGCCCCACGTCGAAAAGACGCAAGATACTTTCGCCCGTTGCCCGGCTTGCGGCCGGGTCTACTGGCCGGGCACGCACTACGCCCGCGCCGTCGCCCGATTATTGAGCGTATTACGTGAAAGCCGATAGCCCCAAAGCCGCGTTGCGCCTAGGAGGCGACCGGACGATAAAGGTCGTCATACTCCTGGTCGCCATCGTATCCACGCTCGCGTTGGCGTGGGTATACGTCAACTTCGGCCTGAAGTTCCTGGCGCCGGGCGTACTGGTAATGAGCGTTCTGGCGCTGATGCTCTTCTTCCGGGACGTCAAGACGCCGTTCTTCTACATGCTGGTCATACTCCTGCCCATCTTCATTGCCCGCTACCTGGTCCCCATCCCCGATATCGAGCACCCCGGCATAATGAACGTCCCGGTTCTTTACTCCTACGAAATCCCGCTTTACCTCTTTATATTCTTCTGGTTTATAGAATTCGCCGCCGGCCGCGGTTCGGGCTTACACGTTCCGCGGACGACCGGCCCGCTGGCGCTGCTTTTCATCCCGGCCATACTCTCCACGGTCTACGCGCTCGACTGGACCTTCGGCATCTTCGAAATCCTCCGTATGGTCGAGATGTTCCTGTTCTTCCTCGTCATCGCCAACTACCTCAAAGGCGACCGCCAGTTAAAAACCGTTATAATCATTCTCGGCGCAAGCGTCGCGCTCCAGTCGGTCCTCGCCATAGCGCAGTATTTAAACCCGTGGGGAACGTACGATTTCCTGGCGAAGTTCGGCATCTACATGGGCATCTCGCACGCCACGCCGTACGACCCGGCGAGCCCCATCCGCGCCTGCGGGACGACCGGCTACTGCAATTTCCTGGCGGGCTTCTTCGAGTTGACGGTCCCCCTCTTCATCGCCCTTTATTTCTTCTACCCCCTGTCGAAGATGTGGAAACGGGCTATCATCGTAATACTAGCCATGGCATTGGTGGCCTTACTCGTAACGTTCTCCCGCGGCGGCCTGATGGCAATGGGCGTCGCCGTGGTCGCCGTTATTTTCCTCGGCGTCCGCCGTTTCCCGGAACTCGCCGGCCGCGTCCTCAAAGTATCGCTCGCGGTCGCGGTTCAACTCGCCGTCATTTTCACGCTCCTCTCCGAGAAGCTTTTCATGCGCGTCCGCTTCTTCATGGAAACGATGGAGGACGAGGTCCGCGTCGCGCTCATGAAGAACTCGTTCGAGATGATCAAGCACAATCCCCTCGTGGGGGTGGGATTGAACAACTTCCCGGAGGCGTTCTTTACGTACGAAGTGACCGGAATCGACTTCGAAATGCTCTTTCCGGTGCACAACACCTGGCTTTTGATCGCCGCCGAGCAGGGGATCCTCGGCCTGGCGGCGTTCCTCTTCTTCCTCTTGTACGTTTACTACGACGCCCGGCGCGCCATGAAAGAACAGTCGTCGCTCCACGCGGCCGTGGGCGTGGGCTTCTCCGCCGGCCTGGTCGCCTGGTTCACGCATAATATGGTCGCGCCGCTGTATCAAACGTCGCTCGTCAACCGCACGACGTTCATCTTCATAATCGCCGTCCTCGCCATGATGGCGCGATTGAGGCCGGATGACGACAACGCCGTCGCGTAAGCCCCGGACCCGAAACGCCCTTTCCGGTCGGACGGAACCGTTCGGCCTTAATTTTTTGCCGTGAACCCCCAAAGCCGCCTCTCCCGGAATTATATCTCGCTCGCGCTCGCGCGCTTCACCGCCAAGCTTATCTCCTTCGTGGCGGCCGTGGTCATCGCCCGGCACCTGGGGGCCGACGATTTCGGCGTGTTCACGTTCTCGTTCGCCGTGGCCACGCTCGTCATCGTTATTTTCCAGGCCGGCATGACGCCCCTCGTCGTGCGGGAAATCGCCCGCCGCCGCGAGGACGCCCCCCGCTACTTGACGGTATCGTTGGTCGTCCGGGCCGCGGGCGCGATGGTAATCGTCGCCGTCGCCATGGGGGTGTACCTCATCACCGGCAGCGACGCGGCGTTGGGCGCGGCCCTCGCCGCCGCGGCCCTCGGTTTCTCCGGCATCCTCGCCTCCTTCACCGACGTATTCCAGGGCTTCGAGCGAATGGAATTCGTCGCGCTGGTCCTCGTATTCAACAACCTGTGCACCCTCGCCTTCGTAATAATCGCCGTCAGCGTCGGCGCCGGCGTCATGCCCGTCATCGGCCTCTACGCCGCCGCCAACGTCCTCTCGGTCCTCTTCGCCGCGATTGTCTGCTTCGCCAAGTTCGCGCGGCCCACAGGCCGCGTCGCGTGGGCCGACGTGCGGGGCTTCATCCGGCAGGCCGTGCCCTTTTCGCTCTCCGCCCTCGTCGCCAGCCTCTACTGGCGCAGCGACGCCGTCCTCTTGAAAATGCTCGCCGGCGACCGGGCCGTCGGCATTTACGGCGCCTCGTCGCGCATCGTCGAGGGGCTGGTCCTGGTATCGGGTTCCTTCCGCGAGGCCATTTACCCCATGCTGTCGAAGTACTGGCCCGACTCCCCGGATCCGTTCCGGGACGCCTCGCGCACGGCGTTCAAGTTCCTCGTGGCCCTGGCCGTTCCCATCGGCGTGGGGACTTCCATCGTGGCCTATAAACTCTTCCCCTTCATTTACGGCGCCGACTACGCCGAAGGGTGGCTCGTCCTGGCGATTCTCATTTGGGCCCTGGTGGCCATATTCATCCGCGAACTCTCCGCGGCCACGCTCTTCGCGTTCGACCTCCAGAAGCTCGTACTCGCTTCCAACGCCCTGGGCGCCGCCGTGTCGGTTAGCGTCAATCTGATACTGATACCCCATTTCTCCTACCTCGGGCCGGCCGTGGCCGGCGTAACCGCGGCGCTCGCGACGACCACTTTCAACCTTATAATAATCGGCGCGAAGATGAAGAAACTATACCCGTGGCGGTTGATCCTCCGGCCGGTGCTGGGGGCCGCGGCGATGGCGGGGGCGCTGGCGCTGGGCTGGCCGCTGCCGGTGCTGGTAAACGTCGCCCTCGGGGCCGCGGTCTACGGTGGCGTTTTACTCCTGACCCGATACTACCGCCCGGGGCAGGTAATCGAACTCGTGCGGGGCCGCTGAGACCCCCCGCGTCAATAGACATAGAAAAACCCCCGGTAAAAAACCGGGGGTTAATTTTTAGCGTCTTACCGGCGGCTTATTACTTGCCTTCCTCTTCGCCTTCGGCCTTCTTCCGCTTCAGCTCGTCGCCGCCTTCCTTGAGTTTCTCTTTCTTGAGGTCGCCGCCCTCTTTCTCTTTCTCTTCCCGCATGCGGTGGCCCTCTTTGAGCTTGTCGCCCTCCGCCTCGGTCAGGCGGCGGGTGGGCGCGTAGCCGTAGAGTTTGGCCAGCTTGGCGTCGGCACTCTTGAGAGTCTCTTTAATGGAGTCGAGCTCTTCCTGGGTAAGGGTGCCCTTGTTCGCCACGACGTCGTCCAGCTTGGACTTGACGGCGCGCAAATCGAGTTCGACGGCCGCGAGGGTTTCCTTCTCCTCGCCTTCGGCCACGCCGGAAAGGATAGCGATGTCATCCAGGACCCGGCCGCACATGGTGGCCGCGAACGGGTTGTCCCAACCGACTACGTCGATCGTGTACGCCAGGCCGTCGAGCATCTGGAGTTTCGCCACGTCGGCCGGCGGCGCGATAGGTTCGGGGCCCGCTTCTTCGGGGGTCGCTACGGCGGGAGCTTCGACAGGCGGGGCTTCCACTTCGGCCGTCTCTACCGTCGGGGCCTCTTCCTTCTTCTGGCACGCGAAGAAGCCGAACGAGACGAAGGCCACGAGGGCGAGTACCAATAACGTTTTGTTGCGCATGTGATTCCTCCGACTTATGATAAGTTATAAAAACAAAGGCCGCGGGAACGCTTCTTAAAACCGTCCCCGACGGCGCCGGGATGAATTGCGTCGTTTGCCGTTATAACGTATAACGAGCGTTACCGCTCCCCCCACCGCACCTACGATGGCTTATCGAACTCGAAATCCTCGGGCGTGAGGTTTTCGAGCAAGCTCTGTAAGCGGTCGCTTTCTTTCCTCTCCACCTCCGCGTCCGCGCCGTTGACTTCGATTATATCACGCGATACGTATATGGGTGACTCGGTCCGAAGCGCAATCGCGATAGCGTCCGAGGGACGCGAATCCACCTCGACCATGCCCCCATCGGTATCGATAAATATCCTTGCATGGAACGTATTGTCGGCCAGGTCGTTCACGACGACCCGCACGACGTGCGCCTCCAGGATGTCTATCAGGTTCCTGATGAGGTCATGGGTCATGGGCCGGGGCGGATCGACCCCCTCAATAGCCATCATTATCGAATAAGCTTCGTACGGGCCGATCCATATCGGTAGTATTTTACCGGCCTCCTCATTTTTCAAGATGAGAACCGGCCGGTTCGAGTTCGGGTCGTGGGTAACCACGGCCACGCGCATTTCCATTAAATCGGTTGTCATATAAACACGCTTCTTTCGTATACCTAATCCAATTATACCACAAAGACTTTACCAATACAAGGGAAGGTGCAAACTATTCCCGCCCCGATAATTCCTTTATTTCCGGGAAATTCCCGCATATTTCCGGAATTATCTTTTTACCGTCCTCCTTCAGTATTAGACTACCGGGGCCCTCGGCGCGTTTAATCATCCGGCCGGCCTCGGCCGCCGGTATAACCGCCAGCGCGGTCGCCCAGGCGTCCGCCTCGGCGCAGGTGGCCGCCGTTACGGTTACACCCGCCGGCCCCGTCGCCGCCGGCCGACCCGTCGTCGGGTCGAAGAGGTGGCTGAATTTATGGCCGTCCGCCTCGTACTTCTGTTCGTATCCTCCCGAGGTGGCGCAGGCCCCCTCGCCGAGTTCGAAAGTCCCGTACAGGCCCTCGCCGGCCGGGTGCTTGACGCCCACGCGCCACGCCTCCTCGGCCCCGGGGCCCCCGCCGAAACAAGCCACCTCGCCGCCCGCCTCGACGATACCGGCCGTGGCGCCCGCGGCCTCCATCGCCGCCCGGGCCCGGTCCACAGCCCAACCTTTCGCTATCCCGGAGAGGTCGACGACCATCGCCGGGTGCGCGTAAGCCACCGTCATATTGCCGGCGTCAAGGATTATTCCCTCGTATCCGACGCCCTCCATCACGCCGGCCAACTCCTCGTCATCCGGCCAGCGCGGCGCCTTGTCCTTTATGCCGTACGCCGCGATAACGGGGGCTACCGTGGGGTCGAAGTACCCGCCGCTGGCTTCGGCCGTCTCCCGGGCCAGTTCCAGGAGTTCGAATAAATCCGGGGATATCGGGACCGGCCTTTCGCCCGCCTCCCGATTGACGCGGCTCAACTCGCTATCCGGGTCGTAATAGGACGCTATATCCTCCGCCTCGGCCAGGGCCGCGAGCGCGGCCTCCGCCGCCCGCCGGGCCGTCTCCTCGTCCGGCGCGATCGCCCGGGCCGAGACCACCGTCCCCATAGCCTTGCCGCCAGCGGTATAGTCGGCCGGCCCCCGGCCGCAACCGGCCGCCGCCATTAGCAACAACGCCGCGTATACGCAGGCGCGCCTCACTTGAGTACCGCTATCTTCCCGGACGCCGTTTCGGCCATCACGCTCGACTCGACCCGGTAGATGTAAACGCCCCCGGCGAGGCCGCCCGCGTCCCACGTGGTGCTCGGGCCCTTGGGAGTGAGCTCCGCCACTTTCGTGCCCGCCAGGTCGTATATAACGATCGTATCGCCGGGCAAGACGCCGGCGAAGGTCACTTCCGAACCGCCGTCCCGAGGCCGGACCGGATTGGGGTACGCCACCACCCGGGAATCGTGCGTGACGCGTAGCGGCCCCACGCTCGGCGCCGTATACGAGTCGTTAACGCCGTCGTCGATGACGCCGTAGACGTAATAGCGGCCGGCCGCCAGCGCCGACGTGTCCCATTCGTACGAGCCGCGGTTCCCCTCGTCGTTTTGCGCTATGCCGGCCGCGATGAGAGTACCGTCCTCGCCGGTGTTGTCTTCGGCCCAGTACAGCGAAATCTCGGCGTCGCGCCCCACGTCGTCCTGGTCCACGTCCCACCAGCTGACGGTGTAAGCCTCGTCAGCGTAATCCGAACCGTCCGGCCGGACTATCCCCATGAGCGGAGACTTGTTCGGGCCGGCGAGGTCGTACGCCGTGGCCACCAGGACGCGGGTCATCTCCACGAAGAAATCGGAATTCAGGCTCTCGACGTTATCCTCGTATGTATGAATGAAGGGACTGGCGTCGGACCACCCCTCGTACTCCCATATAGCCCGGTACCCGTTTTCCCAGAACGGCGCGTGGTCCGACCATTCGGTCGAGCTCGACGTCGCTCCCATCTCGACCGTCGTATACCTCTCCGCCTTGGACGCCATCAGCTCGGCCATATCGAGCGAGGCTCCGTCGGAGATGACGGTGCCGTCGTAGGTCGGGCCGGCCTCGTATGCCACCATATCCAGGTTTATCATACCCCGGATGTCGTCGCCCCGCGCCAGGGCGGCGTCCGCGTAATAAGTGCTGCCGTAGAGGCCGACTTCCTCGGCGTTGAACGCGACGAATACGAGCGTCCGGTCGAACGCGTAGCCGCTGAGTATGCGAGCGCATTCCAGCACCGCGGCCGTACCGGACGCGTTGTCGTCCGCCCCCGGCGCTACCGAATCGCCGCCCGCGAACGTAAAGGAGTCGAAATGAGCGCCTACCACGATCTGTTGGTCGGGATTGAGCACCCCCGGAATAACGGCGACGACGTTGGCAATTTCGGCGGAACCGGCCGGAATCTCGAGCGGGAAGTACTGCCGCTCAACCTCTGTTCGGATAATTTCCCGGTATTCCTCCTCGAGGAAAGCCGTGGCCGCCGCGTTGCCGTGGTACAAAACGTAACGGGAGTAGAAATCCTGCAAAGTGGTAACGTCCGATATAAGCCGCGCCTGCGACACCCGCTCCGTCGCGGCCGCTTCCTCGGGGTCGTACAGCGCGCCGACGCGCTCCGGCCTCTCGTACTCGGCCGGCGCCGGCCCCAGCACGTTGAACGCGTAAAGCGGTATCAACGTCGCCGCGTCGCCGGCATCAAGGATATAAACGACGTTGCCGCCGGCCAGGTCCCGCGTCCGGACGTACCGTCCGTCGTAGGCCGCCGCCCCCGGCAATACCAAGAAACGCTCCTCCGCGGAGGCCGCAACGACGACGCTCCACGTCCGGCCGGCCGCGTCGAAGGTCGGCAAATCCTCCTCGGCCACGGCCGTATAGGCGTATCCGCCTACGAGTATACACCGCGAGTCGAGGTCGGCCCTGAAAGCTTCGAAGTCCCCGGCATCCGCGACATCCACTTCGACAAGAGACAGGGGCGAAGCCGCGGCCGCGGCCATGCCCGTTAATAACCCGATTATCATTAAACGCTTCACGGTAAACCTCCACGGTCTCGTTAGCGCAATTTATCCCACGCCGCTTCGTTGCGGCCCGCGAAATATTCCAACCATCCGGCGCCAAGCGCCGCGTTAGCCATCACGAAGAAAAAGGGCGCCCGGAAAACGAACGGCGCCCGCCCGCCGCCCAGGACCCAGCCCGCCACCGCGCAAACATAAAACAAGAGTTGGGCCGCGAGGAGCGCCGCGCCCGCCGTGCTTCCGAGCGCCGCCGCGCCGGCCGACGCGAAGATCGCCGCCACGAGGAACGCCGGCCCGAGCCACCTCAATACCTTATGCGAGTACAGCTGGAACGGGATCCGCCGCCAGATACTCGTCGGCAGGGCCGACAGGGCCGCGAGCGACCCGGCCATTATGCGGGCCTTACGACGGAATTCCCGCCGGCCGTCGTCCAGCGCCTCCTCGTGCGCCACGGCCCGGGGGGCGTAAGCCAACCGGCGCCCCGCCGCGACCACCGAGAGCGATACGTAAAAGTCGTCCATAATGAGGCGGTCGGCCGGCACGGGGCGGTACAGCTCCCGCCGCACGGCGTAGAGCGAACCATCCGCGCCGACGACCGACCCTACGCCGGCCTCGAGCCGCTTGACCAGACTCTCCAGGCGCCAGTACATCCCTTCCGACTTCGCCCCGCGCGAAATAACCTGCTCGCCGCACACCGCGCCCACGGCGGCGTCCGCGAAGGGGGCGACGAGTTCCGCTAGGGCGTCGCCGGGGATGCGGGCGTTGGCGTCGGTAAAAACAAGGATATCGCCCGAGGCCGCCTCGGCGCCGGCGTTGAGCGCGGCCGGTTTGCCGCGCCGCTCGGGCCAAGCCAGAACGCGTACGCCGTCGCAGCGGCCCGCCGCTTCCTCGGTCCCGTCGTCCGAGCCGTCCGACACGACGATGATCTCGAGCCGGTCGGCCGGGTAGTCGGCGGCCTTTAAATCTTCCAGTTTGCCGGGCAGGCTCCCGGCCTCGTTGTGACACGGGATTATAACCGACAACGACGGCCGGGCCGCCGGGTCCGGCGCCGGGCGCCGCCTCCCGACGAACAACCCGACCACCCACAGCAGGGCCGGGTAGCCGACGTAATGATAGACAACGGCCGCCAAAGCGGCGGCCGCGCAAGCCTCTAAGCCAGTTCGGAACCAGAACATATATTTTACCGCCGGGCGTACGCGCCCGACGGCCGGGTTATCAGAAATACTGGCCGCTCAAGGCCCGGCGTTCGCGCGGCTCCGGGTCGAGACGGCCGCCGTGCAGGTAGTAACGTCGTGACCGCATGCCGAGGGCGGTGATGAGTTCGTACGATATCGTCTCAGCGCGGGCGGCGATTTCGTCCGCCGTAATCTGTTCGTTGCCGTCACGGCCCAGAACCGTAATCTCTTCTCCCAGGCGGGGCCTCGCCCCCGGCCCGAGGTCGAACATCGTCATATCCATACAGACCACGCCCGCCACCGGTACGCGGCGGCCTCGCCACAACCCCTCGGCCCGATTGGACAATAAGCGAAGGTACCCGTGGCGATAGCCCAGGGGCGTCGTCGCGACGGTGGTATCCTCCGGGGCCTCGTAAACGCGCTTGTACGATACCGTATCGCCGCCCCGGACTTCCTTCGAGAAGATAACCGGCGTCCGGTAACTCATAACCGGGTCGAGTTCCACCGGCCGGGCGGCGGCGTCCGAGGGGTAGAGGCCGTAGAGGATTATGCCGGCGCGGACCATGTTGAAGTACCCTTCCGGCATGTTCAGTACGGCGGCGCTGTTGGCGAGGTGATTGCGCGGCAGGGGGTATCCGCGGCTCCGCACGTCGGCGATGAGACCCTGGAATGCGGCCACCTGGCCGTGCGAGAATTCCTTGTCGTCGGCGTCCGGTAAATGGGTTATCAGTCCCTGCAGGGAGAGGTGCGGGAACTCGCGCAGGCGGTCGCAGAAGCGGGGCACGTCGCGCACCGCGAGGCCCAAGCGGCCCATCCCGGTATCCACCTTGACGAAGACCGGGACGCGCTGGCGGGCTTCCCGGGCCCCCAGCTCGAGCGCTTCCGCGAACTCGAGTTGGCACACGACGGTGGAGAGGCCCCATCGGGGGATTTCGGTCGCGCCGGCGGGGGCGGTCACGCCCAGCACCAGGATGGGCGACGTAATGCCCGAAACGCGCAGGGCCCGGGCCTCGTCCACGTTGACCACGCCCAGAACGTCCACGCCCTCCGCCACCGCCACCCGCCCCAGCACGGCGGCGCCGTGGCCGTAGGCGTCGTCCTTGACCACGGCCATGAATTCGCGGTGCCGGCCTATGTGGGCCCTAATGGCCCGGACGTTGCGGGCGAAGGCGTCGACGTCCACGTAGACGCGGTTCTGCCAAAGGTCGCGGTCCGCCACGGGGCGGCCGCGTTCGGCGCCGTTATTCTCCGCGCCGGCCTCGAGTCCCGGCGATATCCCGGCGGCCGCTCGGCTCCGTTCCGCGGCCACGGCCTAGAACGCCTCCTCCGCGCTCGAAACCGGCGGCACGTACGATTCTTCGCGGCGGGCCGCGTTTTCGAAGCGAGTGTATTTCCGTATAAACATTAGTTTAACGCGGCCGGTGGGGCCGTTGCGCTGTTTGGCCAGGATTACGTCGGTCTCGGCGAAATGCTGGTCGCCGCCGTCGTCCTCCTCACCCTCGGTCAAAGGCCGGTGCAGGAACATCACAACGTCGGCGTCCTGCTCTATGGCGCCCGATTCGCGAAGGTCGGAGAGTTGGGGCTCCCCGGAGACGCGGCGCTCGACCGCCCGGCTGAGCTGGGCGCAGGCCAAAACCGGCACGTTCAGCTCCTTGGCCAGCGCCTTCAAAAACGACGATACGGCCGCGATTTCCGTCTGGCGGTTCTCGTAGCGGCCGTAACCGTGGACCATCTGAAGATAGTCGACTACTATTAATTGAACGTCGCGGCGGGCCTTGACACGCCGCGCCTTGGCCCGAATCTCCAAAATATTAAGGGCGGGCGAATCGTCGATGTAGACCGGCGCGTCCGAAAGCTTGTTGACGGCCTCGGTCAGGGGGCGCCACATAAGAGACGACAACCGCCCCGTCCGCGCCACCGATAGGTCTACGCGGGCGACGGAGCACAACAGACGGTGGGCCAGCGCTTCGCGCGACATCTCGAGCGAGAACACCGCTACCGGGATGCCGCGTTCGACGGCGATGTTCTGGGCCATATTGAGAGCCAGCGCCGTCTTCCCCACACCCGGCCGGGCGGCGAGGATGATAAGGTTTTGCCGCTGGAAGCCGCCCGTGAGATCATCTATCTCGAGGTAGCCGGTCTCCAGGCCCGAGATGTGGTCCTTATTCTTGGAGCGCGCCTCTATGGCATCGTAGACGCCGCCCACGACGTCGCCCACCGCCACGAAGTCCTGGCGAAGGCGCCTTTCCGCGATGGCGAAGACCTGGGCCTCGGTCTCGTCGACCAGCATGTGCGGGTCTTCCCTCTCGGCGGTCGCCCGGGCCGCGAGGTCCACGGAGACGTTTATAAGCGAGCGGAGAAGGTACTTGTCCTCCAGCACTCGGAGGTGGTGCTTGAAGGAGGCGACGGTCGTAATGTCCTCGACCAGGGATAGGAGGTACTGCGTGCCGCCGGCGTCCTTGAGTTTGCCGAGCCGTTTGAGGGCGTCGGCGAGGGTAACGACGTCGACGTCGGCCTCACTCCGAAAGAGCTCCAACAGGCCCGAAAAAACGTGACGGTGTGCGGGCGCGAAAAAGGAGTCCTCCTCGAGCCGCTCCAGACCCTCGTGCAAAGCGTCGCGGTCGAGGACCATGGCCCCGAGCACCGCGCGCTCGGCATCCGGGCTCTGGGGATATTCCCGCGCCTCGGCCACCGCGCTACTCCTCCGGTTTTACGACCGTAATCGAAACCGACGCCTCGACGCCCTCCGCGAACTTGATATGCGCCGCGAAGATCCCGATGTGGGACGGCGTTTCGTCGAACAGCACCTGTTTTTTATCTACCTCGAAGCCGCGTTCGGCCAGGGCTTCCGCCACTTCCGCGGCCGTAACGCTTCCGTAAAGCTCGCCGCTCTCGTTGCACAGCTTCTCGAACCGGAGAGACACGTCGACGAACTTCGCCGCGGCCTCCTCGGCTCCGGCGCGGAGACGCTCCTCCCGCCGGCCGGCCCGTTCGACTTCGGCTTCGAGCGCGGCCCGGTTCTTCGCCGTGACCGGCGTCCCGAGGCCCTGGGGGATGAGGTAATTGCGGGCGTACCCGGGCGCTACTTTTACGATAGCGCCGCGCGGCCCCAGCTTATCAACGTTCTTTAATAGTATAAGTTCCATAGCTTTCCCGAAAGTAGTTTGCCCTAGCGGTAGAGTTCGCGCACGTACGGCATGAGAGCCATATAACGCGCCCGCTTAATAGCCCGGGCCAGTTGCCGTTGATGTTGGGCGCAGTTGCCGGTCGCGCGCCGCGCCTTTATCTTCGCCTTGTCGCTGGTGTAGCGGCGAATCAGGATGATATCTTTGTAGTCTATGTGTTCAACCTTGTCGGCGCAAAAGCGGCAATGCCGTTTCTTGAACGCCCGACGCACCTTCATTTTAGGCATGCGTACTCCTCGATAGTTTATAGAATGAACTGCGTTCCCGGTCCGGGTTTACCCGGGTTTAATAGAACGGGACGTCGTCCACGGTCTCTTCCGCGACGGTCGGTGTCCCCGTTCCGTCGCTCCCGCCCAGGAAGACGACGCGGCTGGCGACCACTTCCGTTATCCAGCGGCGCTCGCCGTCCTTCTCGTAATCGCGGATGTTGAGCCGGCCTTCCACCAGGACGCCCCGGCCTTTGCCCAGATACTGGGTACACGTCTCCGCGGTCTTGCCCCAGGCGACGACGTTGATGAACTGCGTGTCCTCTTTAAGCTCGCCGTCGGCGTCACGAAAAGTCCGGTTTACGGCCAACCTAAAAGTCGCCACCGCCGACCCCGAAGCCGTATAGCGGAGCTCCGGGTCCGCGGTCAGGTTACCCATAAGGATAATCCGGTTAACTCCTCTTACCATCGTGCCTCTCCTCCGAAGAACGTTTTATCGTCTTGAGCGAGGCTGGGTTACGGTGCACTATGAGGTGACGTAGAACTTCCTCGTCCACCCGGATACGCTGCGCCATCGCGGCCGGCAACTCGCCCGGGCCGTCGAACACGAATAGGAGATAGTGGCCCCGGCTGTTCTTCTTTATCCTATACGCCAGGGACAGCTCGCCGAGGTCGACCACCTCTTCAATGTTGGCGCCGTTATCGGTTAGCCAGCCCTCGAGTCGCTGCCGGCAAACCGCCAGGCCCTCGTCGCCGAGGCCCGCCTTTATAATAACTAACATCTCGAACGGTTTCAATTACTGTCCTCCTATGAATATGGATAATTACGCGTCATGCTTAATCGTTATGACGTCGCCGTCGGTGATGATATACTCCGGCCCCTCGGTTCGGACCAGGCCCGCCGCCCGCGCTTCCCTGAGCGAACCGGCCTGTTGCAGCGCTTCAGCGCCTACGACCTCGGCCCGAATGAAATGTTCGCCGAAGTCCGTGTGCACCCGGGTCGCGCCGCCGCGAGCCGTCGTTCCCGCGGGGACCTGCCACGCGCTCGCTATCGTTCCGACGACGGTGTAGAACGTTACGAGGTTCAGGAGTTCGGCGCCCGCCCGGAGTAGCGTGGGCCGGGCCCACTCGCGTACGCCGTACTCCTGCCGCAGACACTCCTGGTCGCCGGCCTCGAGTTCGCAGAGCTCCTCTTCGAGGCCGCCGTAAACGCCTACGGCCCGGGTCGCGTCCGCTTCGGCCCGCCGAGCGAGCGCCTCGAACGCTTCCTCCTCCTCCGGCCTTCCCGGCTGGCCCAGGTTCCCGACGTAGAGCGCCGGCTTGGCCGTTAAAAGAAAGAGCTCGCCGACGAGCGCCGTGTCGGCCTCTTCCCAGGGGCGAGCGCGAAGGGGCGTACCGGCGTTCAGACACTCCGCGAAGCGCTCGAGCGCCGCGAGTTCCGCCGGTGCTTCCTTACTCCCCTTGGCCGCTTTGCGGGTCTTCTCCCGCCGCCGTTCCACCGTCGCCAGGTCCGCGAGCGCAAGCTCGGCCGTTAACGTATCGAGGTCGCCGCCGGGGTCGAGGCCCGTGGGGCCCCGCTCCCGTCCCGCCTTCGCCACGTCGTCATCCGCGAAGAGGCGGACGACGTAAAACAACGCGTCCATCTCGCGGACGTGAGCGAGAAAGCGGTTGCCGAGGCCGAGGCCGCCGTGCGCGCCCTCGACCAGGCCGGCAATGTCAACGACGCGCAACCGGGCAGGCCGCGTCTCTTGCGCGCCCACCAGTGCGGCCAATTCTTCTAGCCGGGGGTCGGGGACCGGAAGCACGGCCTTATTGGGCTCGACGGTGGTAAAAGGGTAGGGACCTACCGCCGCGCCGCAACCGGTCAATACGTTAAAGAGCGTGGACTTGCCGACGTTCGGCAGGCCTAACAGGCCCAAGTCCATCGCGGGATTCTATAATAATTATCTTAAAATGTCAAAGGAAAACGCGGCCCCGCGGCCGCGCTCCCGTAATATACGCAAGCGTTAAGGCTGTTATCTTTACTCCGGCTCGAACATGTCCTTGCCGACGCCGCAGAGCGGGCAGACCCAGTCGTCCGGGACGTCCTCCCACGGCGTGCCGGGATCGACGCCGTTGTCCGGGTCGCCCTCCGCCGGGTCGTAGACGTACTCGCAGGCGAGGCAGCGGTATCGCCGCATATCGGCCATAAGACTTCCCCCTCTGTATTATTTTATGATTCCGGGTCGAACTGGTCCTTACTCGCGCCGCATACCGGGCAAACCCAGTCGGCCGGAACGTCTTCCCACGCCGTCCCCGGCTCGACGCCGTTGTCCGGGTCGCCGGCGGCCGGGTCGTAAACGTAACCGCATACCTGGCACACGTACTTTTGCATTCCGCTCTCGCTCCTTTTCTCGGGCGCCGGTGCATCGGCGCCGCGGTAGGTGGGCGCCGACTTGGGCGCTTTGCCCTTTTTCGTCTCATGATAACACGCGTAGGTCAGCGGCTTGCCGTCCCGCAGGACCTCGCCTGCCACTACCTCCGCGATAAATATCGTATGGGTCCCGACGTCGACCGAGTCGACGACGCGGCCTTCAATGACGGCCAACGCATGTTGCGTGACCAGCGGGCAACCCGTCTCCCCCGGCTTGTGTTCCACGTCGGCGAACTTGTCCACGTCCCGGCCGGACTTGAAGCCGAAAAGGCCGATGAAGGTCATCGGCGTCTCCTCCTCGAGCACCGAGACACCCAGCACGCCGCTTTCCTTTACGTACTCGTGGGTCAGGTTCTCCCGGTTCAGGCTGACGGCGATGCGCGCCGGTTCCGCCGTGACCTGGAAGACGGTATTGGCAATCTGGCCGTTGGGCCGGCCTTCCCGGCACGACGATACGACGTAGAGGCCGTAGGTCAGGTTATAGAGACAGGTCGGGTTGTATCCGGCCATTCGTTTACGCCTCCTTGAAGGCCGCGGCCACGGCCTGTGCCACGCGCCGCCCCAGGTCCTCGCAGGCCGCCAGGTCTTCCGGCGTGGGTTGCCACTTCGCCCGGACGCCCGGCGTCACGACGTCGTACTTGCAACCGGCCAAGTGTTCCTCTATCATCTTCACGGCCTCGCCGCTCCAACCGTAGGAGCCGAAGGCCGCGCCTATCTTGTTCTTGAAGGCGAGGCCGCGCAGGTCCTCCATATACGAGCCGAGGGTCGAGATGTACCCGCGGTTGACCGTCGGCGAGCCGATTATAAGCGCCCGGGCCCGGAATACCTCGGTGAGGACGGCGTTGCGGTCGGAGAGAGGCGCGTAGAACATCTTATACGGTACGCCCTCCTCCGTCAGGCCGGCGCCGACGGCCTCCGCCATGCGGCGTGTCCCCTCCCACATCGTATCGTAGAGCACGACGGCGCGGCGCTCGCCCTTCTGGCTCGCCCACTCCTTGTAGGTTTCCACAATTTGGAGGGGGTTGTCCCGCCAGATGACGCCGTGGCTCGGCGCGATCATGTCGACCGGGAGGCCAAGGGCCAGGACCTCGTCGATTTTCTTCAGGACCATGTCGCTGAACGGCCCCAAGATGTTGGCGTAGTAGCGGAGGGCCTCCTCGTACAGCTCGTGCCTGTCGACCTCGTCGTTGAAGCGGCTGTCGGTGGCGTAGTGCTGGCCGAAGGCGTCGTTGGGCATGAGGAGGTTCTTGCCGGTCAGGTAGGTGAACATGCTGTCGGGCCAGTGGAGCATCGGCGCCTCGACGAAGACCAGGTCGTTCCCGCCGATGTTTATTTTATCCCCCGTGCCGACGGGGCGGAAGTTCCAGTCCTGATGGTAGTGGCCGGGGATGCTCTCGGCCCCGCGCTTCGAGACGACGACCTCGGCGTTCGGGCAGTGCCGCATAATCTCGGGCAGGCCGCCGGAGTGGTCGGACTCGGCGTGGTTGGCCACGACTATGTCTATCTCGGCCGGATCGACGACCTCCCGGACGTTCTTCATGAAATCGTCGACGAACGGTTTCCACACCGTATCGACGAGGACCGTCTTCTCGTCGCGAATCAGGTAGGAGTTGTAGGTCGAGCCGCGCGGCGTGGACAGCTCGTAGCCGTGGAAATGGCGCAGGGCCCAGTCGGCCACGCCGACCCAGTAGACGTCTTTAAGTATCTCGGTAACCATGTGCGGGATTCCTCCGTCTGGTGTCGGTCGGGTACAACGGGTTATTTGGCGCTGACGATTTCGGCAACGACGCCGCAGATCCGGCCAAGGTAGTCGCCGTCCTCGCTGGAGAAGGGCGCCGCGGTATGAGAGTCGATGTCCAATTCTCCCCATACGTCGCCGCCCACGAAGATGGGCAGTACGATTTCGGCCTTCACGTCCGGGCTGCATGCCAGGTAGTTCGTCTCCTTCGAAACGTCCTGGACGACGAACATACGGCGGCTGTCCGCCGCCCGGCCGCATATCCCCTGGCCGAACTCGATGCGGACGTGTTCGGTGGGCGCGCCGACGTACGGCCCGAGCACCAACTCGCGAGGGTTTTCGGGGTCGGTGACGTAGAACCCTACCCAATCGAAATACGCCACCTGGCTCTCCAGCAGCTCGCAGATTTGCTGGAGTTTGGCGTCCCGGCCTGTCCCCCCGCCGGCGATGGATTTAATCCTGCCCAGCAGCTCTTCGTAAAGCGTAACCTTGTCTTCCATCCCGGCCTTCCTTTCCTAGCCTTCGCTTCCGGCCTTCAATTCTTCCCAGCGGGCGAACGCGCGGCGAAGATGCGGGATCGTGACCGAGCCGCCGGCGACGAGGCCGACGGCCAGCGCCTCCGCGACCTCCTCGTCGTTTACGCCCTCCTCGCGGCAGCGGATCAGGTGATAAGTAACGCAATCGTCGCAGCGCAGGACCAGCGAGGCCACGAGGCCCAAAAGTTCCTTCGTCTTCGCGGGCAACGCGCCGTCGCGGTAGACGTTCGCGTCGACGCCCAAGAAGCGTTTGACCTCCAGGCCCCCGCGCTCCAACACGAGTTCGTTCAACGCCTCGCGTTCCCGGCGAAACTCCTCTAACCTATCCGAACTCATAAGCGCGCTCCGTGGCGTTTACTCGACGGCGACGAACTTGGCCGCGGCCGTGTTGCAGATGGCGCACGGTTCGGTGGGCGCGCCCAGCACGACGTTCCCGCATACGGGACAGAGATATATCCCGCCGGCGGCGTCGAAGTCCTTGGACGCCTTCACGGCCTCGAGCGCTCGGGCGTATAATTTCGCGTGGACCTCCTCGGCGGCCATGGCGTACTGGAACGATATCTTCGCGGGGCTGCCCTCGGCCTGTTCCACCATGGGCGGATACATCTTCTCGTACTCGTAGGTTTCGCCGTCGCGGGCGTCTTCCAGGTTCTCCGCGGTGCTCTTTACGGCCTTCATATGCCGGAGGTGAGCGTGGGCGTGAATGGTCTCGGCCTCCGCGGCCGCCCGGAACAGCTTCGCGACCGTGGGGAACCCGTCGGCCTCGGCTTTTTTCGCGAACGCGAGGTACTTGCGGTTCGCCTGGCTCTCGCCGTCGAAGGCCTCCTTGAGGTTGTCCTGAGTATTCGGCATAAGTCGCACTCCTCGTATCTGGTAACCCGTATTTTGTAGTTTAACTCATTGCGAAATCGCGGAAGTCGAACATGAAACCGGAGCCGGAGGCGTAGTCGAGTTCGGCCTGCACGATGGCCGTATGGCCGTCCTCTATCTCGACGAAACGGGCGAAAAGCGGCCGCGCGTCCTCCGGCAACTCTTTCACCATCCGCTGGTAGAAAGCACTGGCCTCGTTCTCCATATGGAGGGCCCGGCGCAGCATCTCCACCTCGCCGCCGTGGATTTCGCCGGTGGCGCTCTCGGATAAACCTTCAACGCCGGCCTCGATGTCTTCCCGGCGCGGAATCGCCGTCTCGAGGCCTTCGGCCGTAACCGATCCGTCCCGCTGCCACTCCGTCAATCTACTCTCCAGATACTCGACGTGGTGGCGTTCCTCGTCGGCGAGAACGCCGAAGACCTTTTTACCGACTTCGCCTTCGGCGGCGTCGGCCATTTCGCGATAAGCGTCGTGGACCTTGTTCTCGAACTCGAGCGCCGTCTTGAGGGCTTGTTCTACGTTCACGCTTTACCTCCCGCGCGGAAGTTCGGTTTCGGTTTATGGTATCCGGCCGGCCGGTTTATTCGGCCGACGCGGCCGGCGGCGTGAAGACCCGGGCGCCGAGTTCCCGGTCCACCATAAAGGTGCCCCCGCCGGTGTCCCCGGCGAGCCTGACCTTTTGCAGAACGGCCTTGGCCGACGCCTCCTCCTCCACCTGCTCGCCCACGAACCACTGCAGGAAATTGTGGGTCGCGTGGTCGCTCTCGGCGACCGCCAGGTTCACGAGGTCGTTGATGAGGCCCGTTACCTTGCGCTCGTGCTCCACGACGTGCTCGAAGGCCGCCTGCGCCGATTCCCACTCCGTCGGGGGGGCGTCTATCTGGCCCAGCGTTACCCGGCCGTCGCGTTCGTTGACGTAGTCGAAGAACTTCATCCCGTGCATCGTCTCTTCCTGGGCCTGTACGCGCATCCAATTGGCGAAACCCGGAAGGTCCGACGCCTCGAAGTACGCCGCCATGGAGAGGTAGAGGTAAGCGGAGTAGAGTTCCGCGACGAGTTGGTCGTTCAGCGCTTTCTGCATTTTATCGCTCAGCATACTTTACCCCTTCCACAGGCCGTGCAGGTTGCAGTATTCCCGTAAGACGACGTCCCCGCCGTCGATGCAGAACGTGGCTTCGGGCGCCGCGCCCACCTTTAGGAATTCGCGGTAGGCCTTGTCGCCGGATATGACTTCGATCCACTCGATGTGATGCTCCTCGGTCATCGGGTGTTCGACGCTCCCGACCTTGACTTTGATGCCGTGTTCCGCGTCCTCTTTCACCGGGACGTGCTTCTCGACCGCCGCGTCCACGGTGTTCTCCTCGTACAGCTTCATAGGTTCGCCGCAGCACACGAGTTCGCCCACGCCGCCGTGCAAAACCTCGACGATGTTGCCGCACATTTCGCATTTGAAGATTTGCAATTTCTCCGCCGCCATTTTCTTACCCCTTTCCCGCCCGGCAATGCGCCGGGGCGCGCGTTTATTTCTACAATCGTTTAAGCCGGTTCCCAGAAGCAGCGCTTGGGCGACGCCACCTGGCCGGCCTTCTTGAGCGCCTGAATGGCTTTCGACACTTCGTCCTTGTCCAGGCCGGTCGCCTCGGCCACTTCCCCCGGGCGCATCGGCTTCCCCGCCTTCTTCATGGCCTGCAGGACCTTCTTTTCTACGTCGGTCATTCTTGGGCCTCCTTCGCCGTTATGCCGGAACGTCGAGGATGTCGGCCTTGACCCGTTCCCCCGTCAGGCAGTAGTAGGGCATCTCCAGGCCGTTCTCCTCCAACGCAACCGCCAGTAAAATCTTCGCCTTCTCCCGGTGCTCTTCCGGCAACGCGCCGTCGATTATCTTGCACAGATATACGACCGCGTTGGACAAGGACACCTTAATGTCCGTAATCCCGTGGGACGACGCTTTAAATATCGTCGTGAAATCGTCGCGCCGCGTTATTTCGCCCCACAGCTTCTCATGGAACGCCGGTTCGTAAACCTCGATGCCCTGGAAAAAGCCGTTGAGGGCCTTCAAGCCCGCCGTCTTCTCCGGGCCGTTCAGCTTCACGAGGTCGACGCCGACGTCCAATTTCGAGAGGCGGTCCAGGAACTCCTTCACGAACGCGCCTTTGATAACGTCGCCGTGTTGGGGCGCGATGACCTCCGGGAACGGCTTGATCTCGAGGATCCGGCCTATCGTTTCCCGTACCGCGCGATTCGCGGGCATATAGATTTGGTGGAATAAAGAGATACCGTCCCAGGAAGTCTCGTCGGCGTAAACGCCGCTGCCCCTCCGCGTATTGACGCCGGCGAGGAAGTCCCCCGAGAAGAGTACGCGGCTCTCGATATCGTAAAGCATCATCGAGCCGCGGAAGTGGCAGTAATAGGCCGGGACGGGTAGGATACGATGGCCGGTGCGCTTTATTTCCACCGTCTCGACACCGGAGCTCTCGAGTACGTAGAACCGGTTGTCCGGGAGGCCCATCATGCCGAGCAACCGCCGGGAATCGGCGGAGGCGAGGATGACCGCGCCGGCGGAATTGTCGATTATGAACTTGGCGTTTCCCGCCACGTCGGGATCCTGATGACTCAGGAAGACGAGGTCGACGTTGCCCACGCCGCCCGCGATATCGGTCAATGCGTCCCGCAGGACCGGGGCGTCCGGCTTGGCGCCGGGGTCCAGGACCATGGTGCCGGCGGCGCCGTCCTCGGCGATGAAACGCTTGACGTATATATTCCGGTGAAGGAGCGGTTCGCCGCTCTTGAAGTGGTAGAATTCTTTCCCGATCTCCGAGATAATCATAACCTTCTCCGGCCAGCTTCGCGCGGGGGAATAATAAAACCTATCGTCCCCGGCCGCCTTGACCCGGGTCAAAAAACCACAGATTCCTTACGGCCCCTCGTGGATCATGGGCCAGTCCGCGGTGAAGACGTCGAAGCGCCGGGCGTTTTCGAGCTCGGCCGCGAGCAGGGCGTAGTGGCCCTTCTCCATCGTGGCGATGTAGTATATCATATGATTCGTTTCGGCATCCCCTTCGAAGCGGTTCGCCAGCGCGACGTAGAAGTCGAAGGCCGCGAGCTCGGCCGCCATCGCCTGTTCGATGACATCCGGCAACGGCGTGTCGTCGCCGTCGAGCTTCACTTCCGGCAGCGGGACAACGCCCTCTGCGGGTAGGGTCATATCGCCCTCGGGGAAATCCTTCCGGTAAGCCTTTTCAAAATAACCGCGGTGCTTCTCCTCCTCGTCCGCGAGGAAGTTCAAACGGTCCTTGAGCATCGCGTTGCGCACCCGGCCGGCCAGCCGCCGGTAAACGTCCCGGGCGCCCACTTCGGCCTTCATCGCCGTTAACAGCAGGTCGTCGAGGCCGTAGGTACTCAGGTCCATTTCCGCCATATTCGTTACCCCACCTTTCCGAGGCCGGGCGCCGGGCGCCCGGCGGATTGCCGATTAATAGTACCTCTCTAATACGCGACCCAGAGCGGCCCGGTCCACCGGCTGGAGGGCCAGCGGCCCGGCCGCGACGGCCGGGAATTTCTTCTCGAAGGAAGGCCGCTCCTTTTTATAGATAACGCCGAGCGGAATGCGGTCGCCCCACTCGTACGCCGCGACCAGCGCTTGGCCGAAGGCCGTCGGGTCGTAACTCTCGTCGAGCTTATAGCAACGCTTCTTGAACCAGGCGAAGGTATTGACCTTATTGAAGGAGACGCAGGGCTGGAGGATGTCGACGAGCGCGAAGCCGGGCCACGCCACCGCCTGCCGAATAAGGTCCGCGAGGTGCTCCCCCTCACCCGAGAAGCCCCGCGCCACGAAGGACGCGCCCATCGCGACCGCCACCGCGATAGGATTGAAGGGCTCGCCCGTCGGGCCGTGGGGCTGGGCCTTGGTCGCGAAGCCCTCCTCCGACGTCGGGCTGGCTTGCCCCTTGGTCAAGCCGTAGACGAGGTTGTTGTGCACGAGCATCGTCAGGTCGACGTTGCGCCGCATCGCCGCGAGGAAGTGGTTGCCGCCCTCGCCGTAGTTGCAGCCGTCGCCGCTCTGCACGATGACCGAAACGGGCTGCCCGGCCAGCCGGGCGCCGGTCGCCGCCGGCAGGGAACGGCCGTGCAAACCGTTGAAAACGTTGGCCTTAAGGTAATGGGGGGCCTTGGCCGCCTGGCCGATGCCGGATACGAAGAGGACCTGATGCGGCTCGAGGCCCGCCGCGGCGAGCGCGGCCTTTGTCGCTTCCAGGATGCCGAAGTTACCGCACCCCGGGCACCAGGCCGTCTCGAACGAGCCGTAATCCTGCGGCTTAACCATCCGCGCCGCCCCCTTCCGCTTCCTCGCCGTCCAGTGCGCGTACGACGTACTCCGGCGTGAGGGCCAGGCCGTCGTAGCGACCTACCCGTTCCTTTATCTCGAAGCCGGCCTCGCCCCGGATCAAACGGGCGAGCTGGCCGGAGGCGTTCCCTTCCACGCAGACGACCCGGCCGGCCGCCGACAGCCGGTCCACGAATTGCTCGGGGACGAGCGGCCAGACTTGCGGGAAGTGGAGCGTGGCGGTATTGATCCCGCGGGCGGACGCGAGCGTAGCCGCGGCCTCGGCCACGGCGCCCTTACTCGATCCCCAGGACACCAGCAACAGGTCGGGCGCGTCGTCGCCCGCGTACGTGGGCGGCAGTGCTTCCGCGTGCATACCCGCGGCCTTGCGCAGTCGCTTTTCGACCTGCCTGACCCGCGCGCCGAGGTCCTCGGTCAGGTGGCCGTCCTCGGTATGTTCGTCGCTGTCCGCGACTACCAGCCGGCGTGACGCCCCGGGCAGGAGGCGCGGCGAGACGCCGTCCGGCGCTAGGGCGTAACGTTCGTACGGCTCGGGGAAGTCGGCCGGCTCGCCGTAGGAGCCGACGGGCGCCAGGGCCTCGACGTCGAAAGGCTCGACCGCGCGGAACGAGTCGGCGAGGAACTGGTCGGTCAGTATGAAGACCGGCGTCTGATAGGATTGGGCGAGTTCGAACGCCCGCCTCGTGAGGTGGAAGCACTCCTCGACGGTGCCGGGCGCGAAGATGGCCCGGGGGAACTCACCGTGGCCGGCCCGCAGGACGAACTCGAGGTCGGCCTGTTCCGTGCGGGTGGGCAATCCGGTGGCGGGGCCGGGCCGCTGGGCGAGTACGACGACGAGCGGCGTCTCCGTCATCCCGGCCAGGCTCACGCCCTCCGTCATCAAAGCGAAGCCGCCGCCCGAGGTCGCGACCATCGCAGGGGCGCCGGCGTACGAGGCGCCCACCGCCATGTTGACGGCGGCGATTTCGTCCTCGGCCTGCTCCACCACCAGGCCCATCTCCTCGGCGTGGGCGATGAGCGTTAGGGGGATGGACGTGGACGGCGTCATGGGGTAGAAGGAACAGAACTTGACGCCGGCGGACAAAGCCCCCAGCGCGATGGCATGGTTCCCGTTGAGCGTGAGGCGGTGGCCGGGGTCCGCGACGGCCGGGAGTTCGCGACGGTAAGAAGGGTCCAGAGCGCCGGCCCATTCATACGCCCGGCCGAGGGCTACCCTATTCTCCTCTACCGCTTTTCCTTTCCGGCCGAAATACTCGGTGACGACGCCGACGACCGTTTTTTCCGGGAGGCCGAGGAGGCAAGCCGTAACGCCGAGCGCCGCGACGTTGCGGAAACGGCCTGATACGAGGTCGCCGTAGGGCACGTCGGCAACGCCATTCCCGGGGACGTCGAAGGCGCGGTCGGCGATGACTACGCCGTCGGGGGCGAGTTCATCCCGATGGAGCGAGGCCGTTTCGGCGTTGAGGGCCACGAGCAGGTCGTAAGTCTCGGAGGGCGCGACGACATCCCGGGCCGCCGCGCGCACGGCGAAGCTATTGTGGCCGCCGCGGATCCGCGACTGGTAACTCTGCGTCACGACGATATGGTACCCCGCCCGGACGAGGGTCCGGGAAAGCAGCGGCCCGAAGGTCGCGAGGCCCTGGCCCGCTTCGCCGCCGACTAATATGTTCACCTCAGCTCGCGTCATCGGCCTTCCTTTTCGGCCAACTCGCCCCCGTATCGATCATTTAGATTAATTCCTTCACGGCAGCCAGTACCGTCTCGTAATTGGGCTCTTCGCCCAGGACCGGCACGATTTCGGTATAACGGACGACGCCCTCGCGATCGACGATGAATACGGCGCGGGCGAGCAGGCGGGTCTCTTTAATGAGCACGCCGTAAGCCTGGCCGAACGAGGCGTCGCGGTGGTCGGACAACGTCACGACGTGTTCGATGCCCTCGGCGCCGCACCACCGTTTTTGCGCGAACGGAAGGTCCATGCTTATCGTGAGAATGGCCACGTCGTCGCCGAGGTCGGACGCTTCGGCGTTAAAGCGGTGCGTCTCGGCCGAACAGACCGGCGTATCCACCGACGGGATGGACGCCAGCACCAGAACCTTGCCGGCGTAGTCCGCCAGGCGGACGCGTTTCATGTCGTTGCCTATGACCTCGAAATCGGGGGCCTTGTCGCCCACGTTAACCTCGTCGCCCAGAAGCGTTAGAGGTTTGTCGCCCATTCGCACGAGCCCTTCCCTTTCTGCCATCCTTATTCTCCTTTCAAGCTATTGATTAATTCGTTTACGTCGTTCGTCGGCGTTCGGCAGGCGAAGTCGCGGCATACGTACGCCGTCGCCCGGCCGTTAATCGCCTTTAGCGTTTTCGTGTATTCCGCGTAGGAACCCAGTTCGTCGTCGCCGGCCGCCTTGAATAACACCACGGCGTGGGGCAAGTAAACCCGGCCCAGGGCACGAAGCATCTCCCGCGTATCCGGGGCCGCCGCGTCCCCCGCCACCACCACTTCGAGCGAGGAACCGAGGGCCCAGTCCGCGGCCGCCAGGAAAAAAGGCGTGCCCGCGGGAGAGCGGGCAGCCGGGCCGGCCATGGCCCGCGTAGCGGCCGCGGCCCGCTCCTCCCAAACGGCGTCGCCGGTGAGGCGGGCCAGACGGAGCAGGTTCACCGTCGCGACGGCGTTGCCCGAAGGAACGGCGCCGTCGTAAAACTCTTTCTTGCGGACGATAAGGCCGCCCTCGCGCGCCGGGGTGAAGTGGAAAGCGCCGGCCTCGTGGTCCCAGAAAAGCCCCCAGGTATCTACGGCCAGATCGAGCGCGGAGGCGAGGTAACTGACCTCGAACGTGGCCTCGTACAACTCGATCAGGCCCCAAGTGAGGAAGGCGTAGTCGTCCAGGAAAGCCGGTACGCCGTCGCCGCTTTCGCGTCGGCTGTGGTACAGGCGGCCTTCGCGGTCCCGCATCCGCCTCAGTACGAAGTCGGCGGCGCGGCGGGCGCTTCCCGCGTACGTGGCCTCGCCGAAGGCGCGGGCGGCCTTCGCGTACGCGGCGATCATCAGGCCGTTCCAATCGGCCAGGATTTTCTCATCCCGGTGCGGCCGGAGGCGTTCCCCCCGGACCGCGAGGAGTTTCTCACGGGCGGCCGCGAGGTCGGCCGTTTCCGGGCCTTCGAGGTAAAGGACGTTGCGGCCCGGCGGGCCGTCACCGGCCTCGTCGGCGAAGTTGCCTTCGACCTTAACGCCGTAGGCGGATATCACGGCGGCGGCTTCCTCCGGTGGCAGGGCGGCGCGTATCTCGTCCACGGTCCAAAGGTAATATCTCCCCTCCTCGCCCTCGCTGTCGGCGTCCTCTGCGGCGTAGAAGGTGCCATCGGGGGAAGTCAAGTCGCGCCCGACGTACTCGAATACTTCACGCGCGGTTTCCTCGTAGAACGGGTCGCCGGCCGCCTGGTACGCCTCGGCGTACGCCATCGCGAGCAGCGCCTGGTCGTACAACATCTTCTCGAAGTGGGGTACGCGCCACTCGGCGTCCGTGGAGTAGCGATGGAATCCGAAGCCGAGTTGATCGTAAACGCCCCCCCGCCGCATCGCCCGGAGGGCTTTCCCCGCCATCTCTCGGGCGGGGGCGTTGCCCGCCCTTCGGCCGTAGCGGAGGAGGAAGAGGAGGTTAACGGGCATGGGGAACTTGGGCGCCCGGCCGAACCCGCCGTTCCGTTCGTCGAAGTCGGCGGCCAACTCGGCGAAAGCCGTACGCAAGAGATCCTCGGTTAATTCCCCGCCGCCGGCGCCGCCGGACATACGGGAAAGTAGGCCCACAACCTCATCCGAGGCGGCGGCCGCTTCGTCCCGCCGCTCGGCCCACAAGCCGGCGAGGCGTGGAACGAGTTCGTCCATACCGGGCCGGCCATAACGGGCCTGCGGCGGGAAGTACGTCCCGGCGAAGAAGGGCCGACCTTCGGGGGTCATAACGACCGTTAACGGCCACCCTCCGGCGCCGCTCATTACCTGGCAAGCCGCCATGTAAAGGTGGTCGACGTCGGGGCGCTCTTCCCGATCCACCTTAACGCAGACGAAGGCGGCGTTCATTTGGGCCGCGATCTCCGGGTTTTGGAAAGATTCGCGTTGCATAACGTGACACCAATGGCAGGTGGAATAGCCGACGGAAAGGAAAACGGCTTTGTCCTCGGCCCGGGCGCGGGCGAAGGCTTCCTCCCCCCACGGGTGCCAGTCGACGGGGTCGTGGGCGTGGGCGAGGAGGTAGGGGCTGTTCTCGCCGGCGAGCCGATTGGCCGCCGGCCGGTCCGCCCCCGTACTCGTGTCGGCGGCCGCAATCGTAAATAATAACAGCATTAAATAAAGCGCCCCCTAGGCCGCCCGGCACGTCGCAAGCAGTTAACCGCCTTCCGGGTATCGGTTGAAGTACATTATCTCGTCTATCGATTTACGGGGAGGCCGGGTTTCTTCCGCCTCGAGTTGTTGTTCCGAAAGGTTGGGATTGACCGTATCGGCCCGCCGGCCCACGTTGACGAGCGTCACTACGTCCACGTCGTCCGGGACGCCCAGGACCCCGCGGGTCTTTCGCGGGCTGTATCCGGCGATAGGATGGGCGACGAGGCCGAGCTCGGTGGCCCGGAGTATTAATTGGGCGGTGGCCATCCCCACGTCGAAAAGGTAATACTCGCGGTCCTTTATCACGCAGTCGTAATCCTTCTTGCTCAGGACCGCGATGATGAGGGAAGCGTCAAACGTCCACTCGTTGCCGCGGGACATGACTTCCCTCATCCGTTGCAAAACCTCGGCGTCGTACACGAAAACGTAGCGCCAAGGTTGATTGTTGAAGCAACTCGCGGCGAGCCCCGCGCAACGGGCGAGGTCCCGACAGAGGTCTTCGGTTATTTCGACGGGCGCGAGCGAGCGATAGGCCCGCCGGGCCTCGATGGCCTCCAGTACCTCCACGGTACCCTCCTTTCCACTCCCCGGCCTTTACCAGTTCTCGCCGAGAAGCTCGAAGTGCGCTTGCGGATGATTGCAGGCGGGGCAGGGGTCGGGCGCTTCCATACCGTCGTGGAGGTAACCACAATTCCGGCAGCGCCACACGACGGCCTTGTCCTTCTTAAAGACGGTTCCGCCGGTTACGTTGGCTAAAAGGCCCCGATACCTCTTCTCGTGCTGTTTCTCGGCGACGGCGATGGCCTCGAAGACGCCGGCTATCTCGTCGAACCCCTCCTCGCGAGCGACGCGGGCAAACGCCGGATACATCTCGTGCCACTCGTAATTTTCGCCGCCGGCCGCGGCTTCCAGGTTCTCGGCCGTCGTTCCGATTACGCCGGCCGGGAAGGCTGCGCCTATTTCGACCTCGCCGCCCTGGAGGAATTTAAAGAGGCGTTTGGCGTGTTCTTTCTCCTGATCCGCGGTTTCCTCGAAGACGAACTTAATCTGTTCGTACCCTTCCTTCTTGGCCTGGCTCGCGAAATAGGCGTAACGGTTGCGCGCCTGCGACTCCCCGGCGAACGCCGTCAACAGGTTCTTTTCGGTCTGGCTACCCTTCAACTCCGGCATAATACCTCCTGAGCTAAATTGTTAGAGTATGGATTCCCGTTAGTATGAAAAGTGGGGTTTGTTAAGCCTCGGCTTCCTCGGCCTGGCAATCCGGGCAAACGCCGTAGAACTCCAGCCGGTAACCCCGAATATCGTAATCGGAAAGGGCCTGGGCCTTCTGCAGAAAACCGTTTACCGCCTCGAGCGGCACGTCGTCCAAACGGCCGCAGTGCTCACAGTATACGTGATAATGGTCGGTAACGGTTCCGTTGTAGCGCCGGGGACCCTCGCCCTCCCACAATTTCTGCACGAGGCCGTGCTCCGCCAGGATATCGAGGTTACGATAGACGGTGGCCATGCTAATGTCGGGAAGGCGCTTCCGTACTAACAAGAAAAGTTGATCCGCGGTCGGGTGGCTCTTGTTTTTTCGGAGTTCCTCGATAATAACCCGCCGCTGAGCGGTCATCTTCAGTTTCCCGGTTGCAACCATGGGCTCTCCTAAATAGTAATGACTATCGGTCGCACATAATAATAAATTCCCCGAAAAAGTCAAGCCTTTTTTTGATCATACTGCGATACGCGTAAAAAACCCGAAAAGCATTTTAACGGCCGGCCCCGGCGACGAAAAACCCGGCCTTGCGGGCCGGGTTGATAATCTCGTTTCCTTTTACTCCGGAACGGGCGCGCCCCCCGACGCTTCCGCGGCCTCGCGGGCCTTTTCGGCCGCCTTTCGGGCCTCCTCCTTCTTGGCCTTACGGGCGTCCTCTTCCGCCTTGCGGCGGTCGTAATAGAGCTTCGTCTTGTTGACGAGCTCCACTATAGCCATCGGGGCGCTGTCGCCGTGGCGCGTGGCCGTCTTGACGATTCGGACGTAACCGCCGCCGTCGCCTTCGGCGATGGGGCCTATCTCATGGAAGAGTTTCCAGATGAGGTTCCGGTCCTTGATGACCCGGCCTACGACCCGACGGGCGTGGACGGTGTCCTCGCGGGATCGGGCGATAAGGCTGTCGGCCAGGGCTTTGAGCGACTTGGCCTTGGCTTCGGTCGTATTTATCTGCTCAAATTGCAGGAGCGCCCGGACCAGGTTCCCCATCATCGCACGCCGGTGGGACGGGGTGCGCGAAAATTTCCGCTTATATTTACGGTGACGCATATTAGTTATCCTCGACGTCGGAGATGTCCATCCCCAGGGAGAGGCCCATCGCGGTCAGGACTTCTTTAATTTCGTTTAGGGATTTCCGGCCGAAGTTACGGTACTTCAGCATTTCGGCGTCGGTCTTGACCACGAGATCCTTTATGGTCCTGATGTCCGCCATTTCCAGGCAATTTACGGCCCGAACGGAAAGTTCCAACTCGTTCACGTTGCGGGTTAAGAGCTCCCGCAGGCGGGCGCGTTCCTCGTCCTCACGTTCCCGCTCGGGGGGCCGCTTCGTTTCGAAATCGACGAAGATGTCGACGTGGGACTGGAGCACCCGGGCCGCGGCGTTCAACGCGTGATTGGCGGTAATGCTGCCGTCGGTCCATACCTCGATGACTAGTTTATCGTAATCCGTCCGCTGGCCGACGCGGGTCTCTTCCACGGTGTATTTAACTTTGTGAACCGGCGTAAAAACGGCGTCCACGGGAATGAGGCCGGCGGGGCTGTCCTCCGGGCGCAGCCGCTCCACCGGTACGTATCCCCGGCCGCGGCTAACCTCCATTTCCATCTTGAGTCGCCCACCCTCGGCCAACGTCGCTATCTTCTGGTCGGGGTTGACGAGCACTACGTCGGGATCGGCGATGATGTCCCGGCCTGTTACCTCGCCCTCACCCTCGACGTCGAGATAGATAGTTTTGGGCTGTGGGGATTCCAGCCGTAGGACCAGCTGGCGGAGGTTCATCAGGATTTCGGTCGTATCCTCGTAGACGTTGGGAATAGTCGAGTACTCGTGCAAAACGCCGTCGATTTTAACGGCGGTTATAGCCGTTCCCTCGATGGAGGACAATAAAACGCGCCGGATCGCGTTCCCCAACGTAAGACCGAAGCCTTGCTCCAGGGGTTCGATAACGTACTTCCCCCAAGAACCGCTCGCCCCCTCGGGTTCGAACTTAACCCCTCGCGGCATTTTGAAAGCGTCAGCCTTCATGGGCTAACCCCGCTCCTTTATAGGTTACGTTGGTATGAATAGAGCGCCTTACACGCGGGAATAGAACTCTACGACCAACTGTTCGTCGACCGGGACCGGTATCTGGTCACGGGCCGGGACCGAAACGACGCTACCTTCCATCTTCTTGGCGTCGAACTCCAGCCATTCCGGCAAAAGTTTCCCGCTATTATATTCCAGGCCGTACTTCACCGGGTCCGTTTGCGACGCTTTTTCCGAAACGCCGATAACGTCGCCTACCTTAACTTGATACGAGGGGATGTTCACGCGCCGGCCGTTAACGGTGAAATGGCCGTGCCGGACGAGTTGTCGGGCCGTACCTCGGGCCGTAACGAAGCCGAGACGGAAGACCGCGTTATCGAGGCGCATTTCGAGCAGGCGCAGGAGGTTGTCGCCGGTAACGCCCTTCTGGCGGCCGGCCTCGCGGAAGTATTTCCGGAATTGCTTTTCAAGTATGCCGTACGTCTTGCGCAGTTTCTGCTTCTCGCGGAGACGTACGCCGTAGTCGGAGATGCGGAACTGCCGCCTCAGGCCGTGCTGGCCGGGAGGGTAGTTCCGGGGGTTGACCGGCTTGTCCACCGGGCACTTGCCGCGCAGGTTGCAACGCTCGCCCTTGAGGAAAAGCTTCGCCCCCTCGCGACGACATATCCGACAACTCGGTCCACGGTACTTAGCCATAATAAAAGAAACCTCGCGTCCCGACGCTATACGCGGCGCCGCTTCCTCGGCCGACAGCCATTATGCGGTATTTTAGTCCGGTCACGTATCGATTTAACGCGCAGGGCGGACGCCTGAATGGCCCGCACCGCGGATTCCCGGCCGGAGCCGGGGCCCACGACCTGGACGTCGACCTGGGTCATGCCCGCGGCCACGGCGCGCTTCGCCGCCTGGTCGGCGGAGATCTGCGCCGCGAACGGCGTCGACTTCCGGGAGCCTTTGAACCCCGAGAGGCCGCCCGAAGCCCAGGCGATAACGTTGCCGTCGGTATCGGTTATCGTAATAAGCGTGTTGTTGAACGAGGACTTGATGTATACGATGCCCTCGGAAACCGTCCGCTTTACTTTTTTCTTGGCCTTCTTTTTAACTTTCGCCAAGGGTATTCACCTCGTCAGTCATGTCCTTACGGCTACTTCTTCTTGCGCTTCCGACCCACCGTCTTCTTGGGGCCCTTGCGGGTTCGGGCGTTGGTTTTGGTCCGCTGCCCGTGGGCCGGCAGGCCCTTCTTATGACGGATGCCGCGATAGCTGTTAATCGCTATCAGCCGTTTGATGTTAGCCGCGACCTCCGCCTTGAGAGCGCCCTCTACCTTGTATCCCTCTTCGATAACCTGGCGGAGGCGGGCCACTTCATCGTCGGACAGATCTTTTACCCTTTTATCGGGGTCCACGTTCGCCTCGGCCAGGATGGCCTTCGCCGTCGTGGGGCCGATGCCGAATATGTACGGCAAGGCCGCCTCGACGCGTTTCGCCCGATTCAGGTCTACTCCCGCTATCCGTGCCATGGGTTTATTTCTCCTGAAATAGTAGCGCGCCTATCCCTGGCGCTGTTTGTGCCGGGGATTCTCGCAGATAACGCGTACCACGCCGCGCCGCTTGATGATTTTACACTTTTTGCAGATCTTTTTTACTGAGGGCCGCACTTTCATGAGGGCCACCCCGTTTCTTCAGTATTACTTGTAACGCCAGGTAATCCGGCCACGATTCGGATCGTAGGGCGTGAGTTCGACCTTGACGCGGTCGCCCGGGAGAATCCGGACAAAGTGCATTCGCATCCGGCCGCACACGTGCGCTAGTATCACGTGGCCGTTGTCGAGTTCCACCCGAAACATCGCGTTCGGGAGGGGCTCGACTACTACGCCTTCGACTTGTATGGTGCGTTCTTTGGCCAAAATACGAGCGCTAAACCTTTATGCGAACTCTTCCCATCCTTCGGTTAATATTCTCGGTTCGTTTTCCGTTATTACTATCGTATGTTCGAAATGGGCGGACAACTCGCCGTCCCGGGTTACGACCGTCCATTTGTCCCGGCCGACCTTGGTGCGCCAATCGCCGCCGACAACCATCGGCTCCAACGCGAAGGTCATCCCCGGTACCAGCTTCGGCCCCTTTCCGGAAGGCCCGAAATTCGGGACCTGGGGTTCCTCGTGCATTTTCGTGCCGATGCCGTGGCCCACGTACTCCCGCACGACGTTGTAGCCCCCGGCCTTGGCCGTCGACTCGATGGCGTGCGATACGTCGCCCAGCCTTCCCCCGACCCGACATTGCCCTATACCGTTAATCAAACATTCGCGGCAGCAGGCCAGCAAATCCGCGCCGGCGTCGCCGAGGGCCACGGTGAAGGCCGCGTCGCCGTAGTAACCGTCTATCTCCACTCCCACGTCGACCGATACGACGTCGCCCTCTACTATGACCCGTTCCGCCGACGGTATGCCGTGTACGATTTCGGCGTTAAGCGAGATGCAGGTCGACGCCGGGAAACCCATGTAACCGAGGAACGCCGGCCGGCCGCCTTTTCCCTCAATCGTCTTCCGTACGGCCTTGTCTATCGCTTCCGTCGTGTTGCCGGGCTCTATAAGGCCCCGCGCTTCCCGGAGCGCGTCGACGACGACTTCGGCGGCCCGAGCCATCGTCTCTATTTCGGCGGCGGATTTAACGGTTATCATCGCTGCCGGTCAAGAGAGGGGTTAACGCCGCTTCCACCCGGGCCCAAACTTCCTCCCGGGTACCGGTCCCGTCGATCTCCCGAAGTAATCCGGCGCCGCGGTAATAATCTAATACCGGCGCCGTTTTTCGCATATACACGTCGAAACGTTTAAGCACGGTCTCTGGTTCGTCGTCGGCTCGGGGTTCGAGGTCCTCGTGGTCGTGGCACCCGGAACAGCCGCAATCGGCTTCGGGGCCGTCGTCGTCGCCCCCGGGGCATTCCTGGCGGCCGGCTATCCTGCGGGCGGCCTCCAAGCGTGGGACGGCCACATATAAAACCGCGTCGATATCGACTCCCGGCAAATCCGCGAGGAACTCGGCCTGGGGGACCGTTCGAGGGTAACCGTCGAGCACGAAACTTCCCGCATTCCCCAATATTTCAGCCATTATCCGGTTCATCACATCGTCCGGGGCCAACCGGCCGGCTTCGACACTGTCCTGGACTTCCCGGCCTACGTCGGTCCCGGCGCTTATGGCCTCTCGTAATATCTCGCCGGTCGACAGATGGGCTAAGGCCGGGTAGCGGGCCTTTAACTTCTCCGCTATGGTTCCCTTACCGGCGCCCGGAGGCCCGATAAGGACCAGCTGAAGTCCGGCGTCAAACTCGTCCACGGATACGGCCCTTTTTAACGAAACCATCGTAGTGCCGCATGAGGAGATGGGATTCGATTTGGCGCATGGTGTCGAGCGCCACACCCACGACGATCAAAAGGCCCGTCCCGCCGAAGTAAAACGGTACTTTCATGAAGGTAATAAGCACCGTCGGCAGAACGTCGATAGCAGCTAAAAAGAGCGCGCCCGCAAGCGTTACTCGCGTAATGATCCGGTCGATATATTGGGCGGTATTCTTCCCGGGCCTGATACCCGGAATAAAACCGCCGTATTTTTTCATGTTCTCCGCCATATCCTGGGGATTCAGGACGACGGCGGTATAGAAATACGTAAAGAATACGATTAAAACGACATCGAGAACGACGTACAACCATTGTCCCGGTAATAGCATTTGGGCTATCTGCTCGATAATCCCGCCTCGGCCCCCGGCGAAAGTCAGGATCGTCTGCGGGAACATAATAATCGAACTCGCGAAAATGACCGGAATAACGCCGGCGGTATTCACCCGTATCGGGATATGGGTAGACTGCCCCCCGTATATTTTTCGGCCCACAATACGCTTGGCGTATTGGACGCGTATTCGTCGTTGCGCTTGCTGCATGTACACCACGGCCATCACGACCGCCACCATGACAGCGAGGATTATAATAAGCGTAACGATGTCCAATTCGCCGTGCAACAGGTTATTAACGGTCCGAATCGTACCGCCGGGCATCGCGGCCACGATACCCGCGAATATAATAAGCGAGATGCCGTTGCCGATGCCGAACTCGGTAATCTTCTCCCCCAACCACATTATGAACGCGGTACCCGCCGTCAGCGTAAGCACCGTCATTATGCGGAAGCCCCAACCCGGCGTGGTGACAACCGGGATACCGCCCGGGTTCAAACCCTCCAGCCACAAACTGATGGCCGAACCCTGGAATATCGAGAGTATGACCGTACCGTAGCGGGTGTACTGGGTTATCTTCTTCCGGCCGGCGTCGCCCTCTTTCGACAACTTCTCGAGGTACGGGATGACCGTTACGAGAAGCTGGAAGATAATCGAACTCGAGATGTAGGGCATTATCCCGAGCGCGAATATCGTCGCCCGCGTCAGGTTACCGCCGGAGAACAGGTCGAAAAGGCCGAAGAGCGTCCCTTTTTGCGCCTCGAAGAAGCTGGTCAACGCTTCGGCGTTGACGCCGGGTACGGGTATATGCCGGCCTATGCGGTAAGCCAGAATAAGGCCCAGCGTTATCAATACCCGGCGACGGAGCTCCGGGATCTTGAAAATATTTCTTAAGTTAGCAAAGAACCTTTTGAGGACGTCCAGCAATTTATACCGCCTCGGCCTTACCGCCGGCCGCTTCTATCGCCTCTTTTGCCCGGGGCGTGAAATAGTTGGCCCGCACCGTCAGGGCGGTTTTGAGTTCGCCCCCGGCTACGATTCTCAGGAAACGCACGCGCTTCGACTTGACGGCCCGTTTTTCGCGTAGGAACTCGAGGTCCACTACGGCCCCCTCGCCGAACCGGCCCAGGTCGCCGACCTTAACTACGGCCGTGGCTTCTTTACGCTTATTATAAGTATTCGTGAAACCCCGCTTGGGCAAACGCCGCTGAAGCGGCATCTGGCCGCCCTCGAAACCGGGCCTTATGTCCGGCCCCGAACGGGACTTCTGGCCACCGTGGCCCTTGCCCGACGTCTTGCCCTTGCCCGAACCGGGCCCCCGGCCCACGCGTTTCCGGCGCTTGCGCGAACCGGCCGCAGGTTTTAATTCGCCTAACTTCATTCGCTTTTACCTTCGTCGGCCGCGCCCGCTTCTTCGGCCGGCGCTTCGACTTCCGCCGGAGCCTCTTCAGGCGCGCGCTCCGTATTTTCGGCTTTCGGTTCCGCTTCCTTCGATTCGGCGGGACTCTCTTCGGCCTCCGCCTTCGGCTCGGCGGCCTCTTTGCCGTCGGCCGCGGCCTTCGCCCTCTCCGCGCGGACGCGCTTGGCGATGCGGGTTACTTTCGCTTCGTCGCTCTCGGCCGCTTCGTCGGCGGCTTCGGCCTCGGCCTTCTTCTTGGGCCGGGGGGTCTCGCCCCGCCGCGCCGCCGCTTCGTCCGGCGACGTCAGCGACTTCAGCGCCTCGACGGTCGCGCCGAGGACGTTGTGCGGGTTGTTCGAGCCCAGCGACTTCGTCAGCACGTTCTGCACGCCGGCGAGTTCCATAATCGCCCGAATCGGGCCGCCGGCTATAACGCCGGTTCCCGGAGCCGCGGGCTTAAGCAGCACCCGCGCCGCGCCCTTCTTTACCATGACCTCGTGGGGTATCGTCCCCTCCATTATGGGGAACGCGAAGAGGTTCTTGCGGGCCGACTCGACGCCCTTCCGCACGGCCTCGGCCACTTCGTTGGCCTTCCCGAGCGCGACGCCGACCCGGCCGGCCCCGTCGCCTACTACGACCAGCGCGTTGAATCCGAAACGCCGGCCGCCCTTGACGACCTTGGCCACCCGGTTGATGGTTACCACGCGGTCCTGGTAAAGTTGCTCTTCTTCGCTTTCGCGTCTTCGATTCATCGGAGTCCGAACTGGATTGACGTTAGAATTTAAGGCCGCCCTTGCGCGCGCCGTCGGCCAGGGCCTTTATCCGGCCGTGGTAACGGTAACCGCCGCGGTCGAAAACGACCTCCGTAATGCCGGCCGCGGTCGCTTTCTTGGCGAGTTCCTCGCCCACCGTGGCCGCCCCGGCGACGTTTCCGCCGTCGACTTTACCCCGCAAGCCGGGGTCGAGGCTGGAAACGGCGGCGAGCGTTTTGCCGGCGTAATCGTCGACGACCTGTGCGTATATATGCCGCAAACTGCGGAACACGCATACCCGCGGCCTTTCGGCGGTACCCGTAACCTTCTTTCGGATCCGGCCGTGGCGGCGTACGCGTTTCGGTACCTTTTTATCGGGATGCACCATAACTCAACTACTCTAAGCGGCGCCGGTGCCGACGGCTCCCTTGCGCGCCTTACGGCGTACACGCTCGCCCCGGTACCTGATGCCTTTTCCTTTATACGG
The DNA here is from genome assembly GCA_050117845.1 of Candidatus Zixiibacteriota bacterium. Taxonomy (GTDB): domain Bacteria; phylum RBG-13-66-14; class B26-G2; order WVWN01; family WVWN01; genus WVWN01. Next base: position 7,900 of record JASFLY010000006.1, on the reverse strand, counting down.
TTCCGGCGGCCGCAGACGTCTAATTTCGGCGGCTATCTGGCCGACCAGCTCTTTATCAATACCTTTAATAATAACGATTTGCTGCTGCGGGACCTCGGCCTCGATGCCTTCGGGGAGCTCGAAATTAACGGGGCCCGAAAAGCCCAGCGACAACTTTACCGCCTGGCCCTGGAGTTCGGCCTTGTAGCCCACGCCCACTATTTCGAGTTCCTTGCTGAAGCCCCCCGATACGCCCTCGACCATATTGGCTACGAGTGTACGGGAGAGGCCCCAAAGTTCCCGGCTCCGGCGGCTCTCGTCCACGGGCCGTACGACGACCTGGCCGTCGCTTAACTCCGCGGTCACGGCCGGGTGGAGGGTGCGCTCGAGTTCGCCCTTCGGCCCCTTGACCCGAACGGTCGAACCGTCTATCTTCACCTCGACCTTGTCCGGTACGGGAATCGGTTTTTTTCCTACGCGAGACATAATATTATTTACCCTACCAGGCCCGCAGAAGCACTTCGCCGCCGATGCCCCGCCGGCGGCATTCCCGGTCGGTCAGGACACCCTGCGAGGTCGAAATTACGGCCACGCCCATTCCGCTGATGACGCGGGGCACTTCGTCCTTGCCGGCGTAAACGCGGCGGCCGGGCCGCGAGATCCGCTCGATGCGGCGCAATACGCTCGTTTTATCCGGGCCGTATTTCATATACACGCGAAGAATCGCGGCCGGTTTATCCTCGATTACCCGGTAATTGGTGATGAACCCCTCGTCCTTGAGGATTTTCACTATCTCCTCTTTAATCTTGGAATGAGGGGCGTCGGCCTTCTCGTGGCCGGCGCGCATCGCGTTACGGATACGCGTTAGGAGATCGGCTACCGGGTCGGTCATTACCATATCTTTGAACCTCCGGGTCTACTTCCGTGCAGCCCGGTTGGACGGGACTACCAGCTGGCCTTGGTTACGCCGGGTATCTCGCCCTGTAGCGCCAATTTACGGAAGCAAATCCGGCACATATCGAATTTGCGTAAGTAAGCCCGGGACCGGCCGCAAATCGGACAACGATTGTAAGCGCGGACGGAGAATTTGGGCTCCCGCTTGGCCTTTGCGATTAAGCCTTTTTTCGCCATAACTGATTGCTACTTCTTGGCCCGCGGCCGGCCGAAGGGCATGCCCAACGCGATAAGCAGTTGCCGTGCTTCCTCGTCGGTCGCGGCGGTCGTTACGATCGTTATGTTGAGGCCCGTTATCTTGGCGACCTTGTCGTAATCTATTTCCGGGAATATTATCTGCTCGGTGATGCCTAGCGTATAGTTGCCGTGGCCGTCGAAACTCTCGGGGTCCAGGCCCCGGAAGTCGCGGACGCGCGGCAGCGCGAAACTCACCAGGCGGTCGAAGAACTCGTACATCCGGTCCCGCCGGAGCGTTACCCGGACGCTGGAGGGCATGCCGGCGCGGACCTTGAAGTTCGCGACCGACCGTTTCGCCCGGCTTACGACCGGTTTCTGGCCCGTCACGGCCGCCATTTCCTCGACGCCGGCGTCGAAGATTTTAATGTCGTCGTGGTAGCGGCCGAGGCCCGAATTGACCGATATCTTGACAAGGCGCGGAACCTGGTTCCGGTTGCCGTAGCCCAATTCGGCCATGAGCGCCGGTACTATTTCTTCGTCGTACTTCTTCTTTAAGCGCGGTTTAATCACGATAGTTCAGACCTGTTCTAATGCTCGACTACCTCGCCGCATTTGCGGCAAACCCGAACCTTGGACCCGTCGGCGAGGATCTTGGCCCCCACGCGGGTCGTCTTCCGGCACTTGGGGCACACCAGCATGACGTTGGAGGCGTGTATCGTCGACTCCACTTCGTGGATGCCGCCGGCACGGTCTTCGCGCGTCCGACGGGCGTGTTTTTTGACGAAGTTTACGCCCTCGACGACCAGCCGATTCTTCTCGGGGATGACCCGCAGGACCTTGCCGGTCTTGCCGAGGTCCTTTCCGGCGATGACCTTTACGGTATCGCCTTTCCGCAAGCGGATACGAGGCCGGTCTATTACACGGTGGAATTTAGCGGCTGCCATCGCCTATAACACCTCGGGCGCGAGGGAAATTATCTTCATAAAGCGTTTTTCGCGTAGCTCCCGGGCCACCGGGCCGAAGATTCGGGTCCCGGCCGGCTCGCCGCCCTCGTTAATAACCACGCACGCGTTATCGTCGAATTTGATAAAGGAGCCGTCGGGCCGGCGGGTCGTATTGCGCGTACGCACGATAACGGCCCGAACGACCTGACCTTTTTTCACGGCACCCCGAGGCGCGGCGTCCTTGACGGTGGCGACGATGGTGTCGCCCACCTCGGCGAATTTCTTCATGCCCGACCCGGCCACGACGCGAATACACGACGCCTGCTTGGCTCCGGAATTGTCGGCTACGATTAGTCTGGAATAAGGTATAATCACGTCAATCGGCTGGGTTACTTCGCCCGCTCGACTATTTCGATCAGGCGCCACCGCTTATTTTTCGACAACGGCCTGGTTTCCATTATACGGACCGTATCGCCGACGCGGCATTCGTTTCCTTCGTCGTGGGCCATGAAACGCTTCGAACGCTTCACCATTTTCTTGAAAAGCGGGTGTTGCTTCCGCGTTTCGACCTCGACAATGATTGATTTCTCGTTCGCGGCGCTAACGACGCGGCCTTGCATCGCCTTACGGCGTCCTCTCCGGGCAGTATTAACGGTCGAAGTCATCAGTTATCACCGGCTCCGCCGGACGTGGCCGCGGCCTCGCGACGCTTCTCGTTCATTACGGTTATAATCCGGGCGATACGGCGCCGAAGCACCTTGCTCCGGTTGTTATCTTCTTCTTTCCGGGTTGCGATGTTCGTGCGGATGTTGAAGATTTCCTTCTTCGTGTCGCGAAGGGCGATCTCCAATTCCTCGACCGTCTTGTGCAGGAGCTCTTCTTTTTCCTTTTTGAGCGGCACGACTAATCCTCTATCTCCAGGTACTTGGTTTTAATCGGCAGTTTGTGGTTGGCCAGGCGCATGGCTTCCCGGGCTATCTCCGGCGGTACGCCCTCCAGTTCGAAGAGCATCAGGCCGGGCCGGACGACGGCGACCCAAAACTCGGGCGCGCCTTTCCCCTTACCCATACGGGTTTCCAGGGGCTTCTTGGTAACGGGTTTGTCCGGGAAGACGCGGATCCAAAGTTTGCCCTGGCGCTTGACGTGCCGGGTAATCGCTACACGGGCCGACTCTATCTGGGCGGCGGTCAGCCAGCACGCCTCCCGGGCCTGCAGGCCGAAGGAACCGAACTGCAGTTTGTTGCCGCGGGTGGCCCGGCCGCGCCTACGGCCCCGCTGTTGCTTACGCCACTTTGTACGTTTCGGCATTAACATATAGCGTCACTCCGGAAAATACCGGTTAATTCCTGCGGTCGCGCGAGCCGCCTCCACCGCCGCCTCTACGAGGCCGGCGCTTTTTCTTCTTCGAAGGCCGGCGGGTCTGGACGTTCATGGCCTCGCGCTCGGCTATTTCGGACGGCAGCACTTCGTCGCGGAAGATCCAAACTTTAACGCCGACGACGCCGTATACGGTCTTGGCCTCGGCCTGGCCGTAGTCGATGTCCGCCCGTAGCGTCTGGAGCGGGACCCGACCTTCGGCGTACTTCTGCGTGCGGCCCATTTCGGCGCCGCCTATGCGCCCTTTGACCTGTATCTTACAGCCCTTGGCGCCGAGTTTCATTACGGTCGAGAGGGTTTTCTTCATGACCCGCCGGAAACCCATGCGCCTTTCTAGCTGAGCCGCGACGTTCTCGGCCACGAGCTGGGCGTCGAGTTCCGCGTTCTCTATTTCCCGGATTTCGACGTCCAGTTCCGAGCCGACCAGGTTCTTGAGGTCGTCGCGGAGTTGGGCGATGCGGGCGCCCTTGGTTCCGATTATCATACCCGGCCGGGCGGTCCAGATGTGTACGATGACCCGGTCGGTGGTGCGTTCTATTTGAATGCGCGAGATGGCCGCGTTTCCGAAATTGCGCTTGACGTATCCGCGTATGGCGAGGTCCTCGTGGAGCTTGGCGGCGTAGTCGCGCTTGGCGAACCAACGCGAATCCCACGTTTTAATGTAACCCAGCCTGAAGCCGATCGGATGTGTCTTCTGTCCCATAATACGCTTTCCGCGGCGCTACTTCTTCTTCCGGCCGCCCTTGGTCCCCTTTTCGGTTTTGCGGTGTTCGCCGGCCGACTTGCCCTTGCGCTCGCCTCCGGCCTTGACCTGGGACCCGAACTTGTCTTCCTTTTTGCCGAAGCGCAGGAAGCGGGCGCGCTTCGGTTTCCGGGGTTTTCCGTCCGCGGCCTCGGCCGAACCTTCGGCCGGCCCGCCCTGTCGGGAGGCGCGGCGCGATTCCCGGGCGGCCCGCGTCGCGTCGTCCCCGGCCCGCTCGGCCAGGATGACGACGACGTGGCTCGTGCGCCGGGAAATCCGGTGCGCCCGGCCGTACGCCCGGGGCTTTATCCGTTTGAGCGTCGGCCCCTCGTCGATATATAAGGTCTTGAGGAAGAGCTTATCGACGTCGGGTTTCTCGTCGCCCTGGTATTCGCGGGCGTTGGCGAGAGCCGACCGGACGGCTTTACTGATGTGAAGGGCGGCCTTCTGCGGCATGAACTTCAGAACGTCGATGGCTTCCTGGACGTCCATGCCCCGAACGGCGTTCGCCACGAGCCTCGCCTTCTGGGGCGAGAGCCTTATCCATTTTTGACGTGCCCGAAACTCCATAATTACTTAAGCCTGGCCGCTTTGGCGGTGGGGCCGCCGTGCGAACGGAAAGTCCGCGAAGGGGCGAACTCGCCCAGTTTGTGGCCGACCATATCCTCGGTTATGTAAACCGGGATGAACTTCCGGCCGTTGTGGACGGCGATGGTGTGGCCCACGAACTCCGGCGGTATCGTGCTGCGCCGGGCCCACGTCTTGATTACGACCTTCTCGCCGGAAGCTTCAACCTGACGAATCTTCGCAAGGAGCTTCAGATCGACGTACGGTCCTTTTTTTGTAGAACGTGCCAAACCTTTACCCCATCCGGCCTACGGATTACCTTTTACGCCGGGTTACGATATATTTATCGGAATGCTTTTTCTTCCGGGTACGGGCGCCCTTGGTCAACCAGCCCCAGGGCGATTGCGGGTGGTTCCCACCCTTCGATTTCCCCTCGCCGCCGCCGTGCGGGTGGTCGTTGGGGTTCATCGCGACGCCGCGGACGGTGGGCCGGATGCCCATGTTGCGCTTGCGGCCCGCTTTGCCTATCTTCATTATGCCGTGGTCGGAGGCGCCGATTTCACCGACGGTCGCCCGACACTCGAGCGAGAAGAGCCGCACCTCGCCGGACGGCAACCGGACGTGGCCGGTGTCGCCCTCTTTGGCGAGGAGGGTGCAATAGGTGCCGGCGGCCCGGGCTATCTGCGCGCCCTTGCCGGGTTTGAGTTCCACGCAGGAAATCACGGTACCGGCGGGGATATTCCGAAGCGGCAGGGCGTTGCCCGAACGCGCCTCGGCCTTGGGCCCCGAGTTCACCGCGTCGCCGACCTTCATGCCGTCGTTGGCTATGACGTAGCGCTTGTCGCCGTCGGCGTAAACGATGAGGGCGAGGTCCGCGGAGCGGTTCGGGTCGTACTCCAGCGCCGCTACCCGGCCGGGTACGCCGTCCTTGAGCCTCTTTACGTCCACGTTGCGGATCTTCCGCCGACTGCCGCCGCCGCGATGCCGCACCGCGATACGGCCGCCATGGTCGCGGCCCGCCCGCTGCTTCTTGGCCTTGGTGAGGCTCTTCTCCGGCTTCTTCTTGCTGAGCCCCTCGAAGGAGCGGGAACTCATGAAGCGGCGGCCGGGAGAAGTCGGTTTATATTTCTTTATAGCCATAACAGTCGCTTACTATTCGAAGTACTCTATGGAGTCGCCCTCTTTGAGCGTGACGATAGCTTTTTTCCAGTCGGCCCGCCGCCCCTGCGTGTAACGTACGCGGCGTTTTTTACCCTGGCGATTCATTACGTTTACGGCCGTAACGGTAACTTTGTAGATGGTCTCCACGGCCTGTTTTATTTCTATCTTGTTCGCGTCCGGGTGCACCCGAAAAGCGTACTTGCTCTGGACGCCCTGCAGGTACTCCATCTTCTCGCTTATTATAGGTTGTACTATTATGTCCTGAGGGGCCTTCATTACGCGAACTTTTCCTCCAACGCCCGCACCGCCGGTTCGGTAATCACTACTTCGTCCGCGGCGATTATCTCGTAAATGCTGGCGTTTCCGGCGTGCCGGACGTTAACGATGGGTACGTTGGCCGCCGATTTTGCGAATTTCTCGTTTTTCTCGTCCAGGATAAACAGCACCTTGGCGTCGAGCAGGTCCAGGTCGGCCAACATCTCGACGACGGCCTTGGTACGGTACTGTACGAAGTCCAATTTCTCTATAACGCGCAATTTGCCGTTGCGCACCTTATCCGACAGGGCGCTCTTAAGAGCCAGCCGGCGTACGCGCCGCGGTATCCTCTTGCGGTAATCGCGCGGGGTCGGCCCGAAAATCACGCCGCCGCCCCGCCATTGCCCTGCGCGTATGGTCCCCTGCCGGGCGTGGCCGGTGCCTTTTTGGCGATAGGGCTTCTTCCCGCCGCCGCGCACTTCGCCCCGGCTCCTGGTGCTGGCCGTGCCGGCGCGACGGGCGGCGAGTTGGGCCACGATGCACAGATGGACGAGGTCGGGCCGCGCTTCCACGCCGAACACGCCGTCGGCGAGTTCTATCTCGCCGGTCTCCCGTCCTACCTGGTCGAATAGTTTCGTTTTCATATCTTACGACTTCTTACGGGCTTTGCGCGCCGGATAAACTTCCACCAGGCCGCCGTTGGGGCCCGGCGCGGCGCCCTTTACTATTAAAAGCGATTTCTCGGCGTCGAGGCGGAATACCTTGAGGTTCGATACTATTAATTTGCGGTGGCCCATGTGCCCCGGCATCCGCTTGCCCTTGTACACCTTGGACGGCGTCGCCGACGCGCCTATGGATTTGGGGCGACGGTACGACTTGGAGCCGTGGGTCTTGGGGCCGCGATGGAAGCCGTGCCGCTTTATGACGCCCGCGAAACCCCGCCCCTTGGAACGGGCCCGGACGTCCACCGCCGGTACGCCCTCGAAAATGGAGAGGTCGATAACGTCGCCGGCGTTGTAGGCCTCGACGTCGTCGACGCGGAACTCGCGCAATACCGCCGGCGCCGGGATCCCGGCTTTTACGGCGTGGCCCGTCAGTGCCTTGGTGGGCCGCTTCTTCTCGGCCAGGCCCAGCTGGACCGCGGCGTAGCCGTCCCGGTCCACGGTCTTGACCTGCGTTAGACGGTTGGGCGGCAGTTCGAATACGGTGACCGCCACCGCGCGGCCTTCTTCGTCGAAGGCCGTCGTCATACCGAGTTTTTTTCCCAGCATTCCGAGGGTCATATCTATTTAAATCCCGCTACAGCTTTATTTCGACTTCAACGCCCGCCGGGAGCTGCATTCTGGTCAGCGCGTCTATCGTGTCGCCGCTGTGCTCCTCTATTTCGATAAGCCGGTTGTGCGTCCGCATCTCGAATTGCTCGCGCGATTTCTTGTCGACGTGGGGCGAGCGGAGAACGGTGTACCGGTTGATCTCGGTGGGCAGCGGGACCGGCCCGCAAACCCGGGCGCCCGTCCGCTGGATAGTCGCGCAAATTTCCTCGACGGAGCGGTCGAGCAAGCGGTGGTCGAAAGCCCGCAGGCGTATCTTTATTCTCTTCTTAGGCATTAAATAAATAGGTGTTTAATCTCTATTCGTGAATATCGGTAACGACGCCGGCGCCGACGGTGCGGCCGCCCTCACGGATGGCGAAGCGGAGTTCCTTCTCCATCGCGATGGGCGTTATAAGCTCAACCTGCATCGT
>JASFLY010000005.1:0-133511 GCA_050117845.1 Candidatus Zixiibacteriota bacterium | reverse complement strand
CGACCTTCTGGAAGGCCTCGAAGGGCTTGACCGTCAGCTTCTTGCCGTACCAGCCGTTCAGAAGCGCGACGTACTTCTTCACTTCCGGGTTCTGGTAGACGCGGATGAAGCGGTACGCGAAGTACCGGATGTCGCTCTTGTTGATATTATCCATGACGTACATGCGGGCGATGTTCTCGTAGATATATAGAAGCTTGTCCAGTTTCTTCTCCTGGTCGGTCTGGAGAACGCTCTCGTCGAACTTGAAGCGCTCGTAGTCAATTTCGTAATAGAGTTCGATCAGGTCCGGGTCGAGCAGGTAATCGCGGGCCAGCGTGATTAAGAACTCGGCGCGTTTCTGCGACAAGCCCTTGCGTAGCTGGAAGTAGTTCATGATAAGGCCGATGACGGACAACACCAGGAGACTCCCCAGGATTACGTTGCCCATCGATATTTCCGGGTTCCACACGAGCATTACTTTCACCTCTTGCCGGGGCGCGTTCGGGCCCCGATTGCCACGGATAAAAATATTATATCAACGACTAACCAGATTCTCGAAATCGGGGCGGCCGCGCAGGGGCGCCAGGTCCCCGTCGGCCGCGGCCATGGGGCGGTAGCGCTCCGGCGCGAGCGTTATCGCCCGGGTCAGTTCGGCCATCGCCTCGTCGTCGCGGCCTTGCCGGGCCAGCGTGCATGCCAGGTTGTAGTGGGCCCTGGGATCGTCGGCGACCGCCAGCAGGTAGCGGTACTCGCGTTCGGCGCCGGCGTAGTCGCCCGCTTGATGGAGGGCGTCGGCCAGCGCGCCCCGCGCCTCCGTCGAGGCCGGCGCGAAGTGCAGGGCCTCCCGGAAATACTCGGCCGCCGCGCCGAAGTCCCCGTCGGCCCGGGCCAGCTTCCCGCGCTCGTACCAGGCCGACGAGAAGTTGGGCTGGTAATAGGTGGCGCGTTCGAACCGGGCCCCGGCGGCCGCCGCGTCGCCCTCGTCGGCGAGCAACCTCCCCAGGAAGTAGTACGCCCGGGCGTCCTCCGGGTCGGCGGTCAGGGCGAGTTCGTAGTACTCGCGGGCGGCGGCGGCGTCACCAGCGTCGCGGGCCAGGTTGCCAAGGTTGTTGTAGGCCTTGCTGTAGCCGGGCTGTCCCCGGGCGGCGCGCTTGAAGTACTCTTCGGCCTTGGCCGCATCGCCGCGCCGGGCCGCGATAATGCCGAGGTCGTTCAGCGAGTCCGCGACGGCGATGCTGTCCGGCGCGTCCAGCGCCGCCAGGTACTCGGCCTCCGCGGCATCGAGGTTCCCCTGCGATAAATAGATGGTCCCCATCGAATAGTGCGCCTGCGACTCGTACTGGGAACGCCGGGCCACCTCGAAGGGATCGGCGTCGCAATATAAAAAGAGCGCGGCGAGGGCGACGAACCGCAGCACCAGGCCGCGGAGTTTCCAGCGGCGGGCGTTGTCCCACCAATAGAAAAACGCGGCCGCCGCGAAGACACAGAGGTACGGGACGACGGGCATCCGAAAGCGGCCGTTCACGAAGAAGATTACGACCGAGGCCCCGTACGCCAACACGAAGAGGTAGAGCGGCGCGAGCCGCCGCCACCGCCGCAGATGCACGAACATCCCGAAGAACGCGAACGGCAGTATTATATATAAGCTGACCGGGTCGTAGCGCAGGACCGGGAACGCTTTCTTCAGATAATAGAGGTCGAAGTTGTTGGCGACCTCGTAGGCGTTGGTGATGATGTACGCCTTGCGGGCGAGAAGCCCCGCCGCCGCGGCCGGGTCGTCGCGGACGAAGGCCCCGACGCGGCGGACGTAATAACGGTCCACCTCCCCCGGCGAGAGGGGCCGGCCCTCGGCCTCCTCGGCCATGCGGATGGACTCGTAGTGGCCGCGCCACCAGTCGCCGTAGGTCCCTGGGACGATGGCGGTCATGCCGTCGGCGTCGGGGTTGTTGCCGATCCAGAGGTTGACGCCGCCCTGCCACGAGATTAGGATACGCTCGCCGGAGACGACGTAGTTGCGGATGCCGCTCCCGGCCACGAAGACCACCGCCACCGCGTACAGCACGAGGACCACGCCGGCCACTCGGCGCCACGGTATCTTGACGTCCCGCCCGACCGCCCGGACCCACACGAACGCGAGCCAGACGAGAACGCCCACCGCCAGGACGTTGGGACGGGTCAGCGCGCCGAGGCCCAGGGCGGCGCCGGCCGCCGCCGCCCAGCCGTAGCTGAAGCGGCGCGTCGCCTTTAGCACGAAGTAGACGAAGGCGAGGCCCAGCGGGACCTCGAGGACGACGAGGAGGAGTTCGACGTCGAAATAAACGGCCGTCCAGAGGGTCCCGAGGGCGAAGGCCGCCGCCGCGCCGACCCGCCGGTCGAAAGCCTCGCGGCCCAACAGGAAGCACAGCGCCGCGCTCACGCCGCCGACGCAGCCCTGCACGACGCGGGCCAGGAACGTCGAGCCGTCGCCCAGGGCGTACAACAGGCCCAGGAAGTAGGGGTACAGCGGCGCCCGGAAGAAGGGTTCGCTCCCCCAGAAGTCGCCGCCGGCGATACGCCGCGCCCACTCGTCGTGGTACAGCATATCCATAATGGGCGAGGCGAAAAAGGCGTGGCCGGAGGAGGTCGCAAGGAGCAGGAGCCGCAACGCGACGGCCCACAGCGCCGCGGCGCCGAGGAGGATCCAGTCGGCCCGGGTGAAGCGTTCGCCTTTGACTTCGGACAACATCGCGGGAATATAACACCTTCGTTAGGCCGCGTTCAATACAAATCAAGGTTGGCGTTGGGTAGACAAGGGGCTTCGGCCCCTTGCCCCGGCCGTCGAGTTAAATTATCCCCTTAAATCCGCCGGCAGGAACGCCGGCGCTACTCCTCCGACATATTATTATTTATACTCAACGTGGTTCGCGGACGCTTTCCTCGACAAATAAAGGTTTGCCTCCGCCCGGATTTTTACATATTATGGTTGCCGTGAAATATGTGAAAACGTTACGCTTACTGGTACTGTTGGCGCTCGCGGCCTCGTCGCTGCCGGGCACGGCCGCGGCCGCCGCCGAACTCCGGGGCATGTGGGTCTGCCCCTGGGACCTGAACTCCCCCGACGACGTGGGCCGCATCGTCGACGACGCCGCGCGCTACAACTTCAACGCGCTGTTCTACGAGGTGCGCTACCGCGGCGACGCCCTCTACGTTCCCAACAAGCGCGACCGCCGCTACGCCAACCCGGAGCCCCGCTCGCCCCACCTCTCCGGCCAGGCCCCCGACTTCGACCCGCTGGAGGAACTCGTGGCCCGGGGCCACGACGCCGGCCTGGAGGTCCACGCCTGGGTCACGGCCTTCGTCGTCCTCAATAAAAAGACGCCGACGCCCGACGGCCACCCGGCGAAGGAACACCCCGACTGGCTCAGCCAGAACGGCCGCGGCGATACCTGGGACCAGTGGGGCATGGCCTGGCTCGAGCCCGCCCTGCCCGAGGTCCAGGACTACCTGTACGACGTCTTCATGGACATAGTGGTCAACTACGACGTCGACGGCCTGCACCTGGATTACGTTCGCTACCCCTCCCCCGACTTCGGCCGGCACCCCGGGGCCATCGCGCGCTATCAGGCCGAGACCGGCAAGGACCTGGACGACGACGCGGCCTTCGCCGACTGGCGCCGGGCCAAAATCGGCGAATTCATAAATCGGCTCTACGAGGGCATGGCGGCCGAGAAGCCGACCTGCCGCCTTACGTCGGCCGTCTTCGCCTCCCGGAGGGGCACCGCCTACAACTCCTGCCTGCAGGATTGGACGGCGTGGCTTTCGGGTTCTTACGTGGACGCCGTGATGCCGATGGCCTACGGCCGGGACGCCGGCGTCATCCGCAAACAGATAGGGGACGCCGTCGGCGCGGCGAACGGCCGGCACGTCTACGCCGGCATCATGGTACCCGAGGTCCCGGCCGATAAGTTCGACGCGGCCATCGGCGAGGAGATGGCGCTGAAAGCCCGGGCGGCCCGGGAGGCCGGCGCCGAGGGCGTGGTCGTCTTCTCCTACAGCGGCTCTTTCAAGGAAGAGGGCCTCGTGGCCCGGGCGATGAAGGAGGGCGTCTTCGCGGAGCGCGTGGCGCCGCCGGAGATGCCCTGGAAGCGCGAGATACCGCTGGCCGTCGCCGGCGAAATTGTGAACGTCCGGGTGAAGGGCGAGCCGAAATACGCCGTGCGCATCCGGCAGGGCGTACCCCACCGCTACGCGTACCTCCTGGCCAAAGAGATATCCTCGCGCGTCGAGCCGCAAGTTTATATAGACGAAGATAAAGAGTACAACTACCGCGTCTACGTCGGATGCTACGACGAACGTAGCGCCGCGGCAAAGCTGCGGGAGAAACTCGCCGCGGCGGGTTATTGAACGTGAGAAGAACGGTTAAAACGGCCCTCGCGGCGGCGGCCGCGTCCCTCGCGCTGTGCGGCGCGGCCGAAGAAAGCGCCGGCCGCGAACTCGTCATCATCTACACGGGGGACAGCGGCGCCGAGGTCGAGTCCTGCGGGTGCAACGCGCTGGCGTACGGCGGCCTGGCCCGCCGGGCGTCGCTCGTAAACGCGCTACGGGCGGCCTGCCCCGACGCGGTGTTCGTCGATACCGGCGACTTCGTAAGCCCCACCGTCGGCGTTCAGGACCAGCTCAAGAGCGAAATAACGGCCGAGGCCTACGGCCAGTTCGGCTACGACGCCGTCAACGTCGGCGAGGACGACTTCAACTACGGCGTCGATTTCCTGGAAGATTTGGTATCGGAGTACGGCATCCCGGCAATATCGGCGAACGTCGCCGTGGCCGGGGAGCCGTTCGCCCCCGCCTATGCCGTGGTCGAGCGCGGCGGCTATTCGGTCGGCATCGTCGGCTTCGTGAACGCCGAACTCGCCGCCGGCAAGGACCTCGGGTCGGCGGAAATCGGCGACTACAAGAAGGCCGTCAAGAAGGCGGCCGGGGAACTCGCCGGCCGGGTGGACCTCATTATCTGCCTCGCCCACGTCGGCAACGTCGATAAGGCCCGGGACTTCGCCCGGGGGTGTCCGAAGGAAATAGCCGTCGTCATCGGCGGCCACCGCGGCGGCCGGACGCCCGACGCCGAGGAGGTCAAGGGCCGGTGGGTGGTCTATACGCGCAGCCGGAACCGCTACGTGGGGATGCTCAAGCTGACGCTCGACGAGGGCGGCAAGGTCATCGCCGCGACGAACACGGTTCTCCCGGTAACTAAGGAAACGGCCAAGGACGAGGAGACGCAGAAGCTGGTAGATAAATATTATGCCGAACTGCGCCGGCTGGTCGAGGAGAAGAAACTATTAAAGCCGCCGGAGGACATCCCGCCGGACGGCTTCCTATACGTCGGCGGCGGCACGTGCGCCCAATGCCACCCGGGGCCGACCCAGCAGTGGCACGGGACGGCCCACGCCGCGGCGTACGACTCCCTGGTGGAGGTCGGCCGGGAACAGGACCCGGAGTGCGTAGCGTGCCACGTCACGGGGTACGGCTACCGGGGAGGCTTCCTGTGGACGACGGACCCGCCGACCGCGGCGGGCGTCGGGTGCGAGGAGTGCCACGGCCCGGGCGAGGGCCACGCCGGGACGCCGGCCTTGCACCCCGCGGCCGTGACCGAGGCCACGTGTGTCAAATGCCACGACGCGGAGCGGAGCCCGGCCTTCGATTACCAGACGTACCTCGGGCCGGTCAGCCATTGATAAATAATCCCCGAAGCGGAGACGACGTCGGCGGCCATAAAGGCCGCCGTTTCTTATGAAATAATATCAATAACTTATGGAGCGGCCGGCTTTATGCCGGCCGTATCGCGTTAAAGGTGGCGCCGACATTCGTGTCGGCGGTTTTAAAATTCACTCATTGATAAAAGATTAAAAGTGGCCGCACCTGAAGGTACGGCCCTACGAAAAACGCGTATCGAAACCGGCCGCTTTCGCGGCCGGTACTTCACTCGCGAAAGCGTTAACCGCCGGTTTTAACCGGCGGCATGGTCGGCGGCCGTAAAGGCCGCCGCTTCTGCGGGGGGTGATGACATCGGCGGACGTGAAGGCCGCCGCTTCTCTATAACTAAAGCAAGTCGGGTTTTTCCTTCTCCATCAAATCCACTACTTCGCGGACCCCCTGCCCCGCGCCCTTGGGGTAAATGAGGACGACGTCGCCGGCGTCCACGACGACGGTGTCGTTCACGCCGAATATTACCACCGGCTTGCCTCCGGCGGCCACGACGATGTTGCCCTCGCCGCCCACCTGCCGGACGTCGCCGCGGCGGATGTTGCCGCACTCGTCCCGGGGAAGGACGCGTTCCAGCGCGTCGAAGGAACCGATGTCGTCCCAGCCGCAATCGGTGGCGACGACCTCGAAGGCGGGGATGCGTTCCATGAAGGCGTAGTCCACGGATGTGGCCTCGAGCTTCTCGTACAACTCGGCGACGCGGCCTCGCTCGCCGGCTGAGAGCGGCCTCTTCATTTTTTTAACTACGTCGTACTGCTCCGGGTAGCACTCCTCCGCCAACTCCAGGAAACGGTCCGCCCGCCACATGAATATCCCGGCGTTCCAGAGGTAATCGCCGGAGGCGACGTATTCCCGGGCCGTGGCCTCGTCAGGCTTCTCCCGAAACGACAGGCCGGCGCGCACGGCCCCCCGGCCCTCGGCCAGGACGTCGCCGCAGCGGATGTAGCCGTAGCCGGTCTCGGGGCGGACGGGCTTTATCCCGAAGGTGACGACCGCCCCCGCCTCGGCCCGCTCGAAGCCCTCGGCGAGGAACGCCCGGAAGGCCGCGTCGTCCTCGACGGCGTGGTCGGCGGGGAGAACGAGGATGCTCGTCTTCGGCCCCAGCCGGTCGGCTATCTCGAGGGTCCCGAGGACGCAGCAGGGCCAGGTGTTCCGGGGGCGCGGCTCGGCGACGAAGTTGGCCAGCGGCACGTCGGGCAGGAGCGGCCGGGCGGCCAGAAGGATGTCCTCCTCCGCCACGACGTATACATGGGCGGAGTCGACCAGCGGGGCGACGCGGCCATACGTGTCCTCGATGAGGGATCGGTCGGTGACGAGAGAGAGGAATTGCTTGGGCCGGTCGCGGCGGGACAGCGGCCACAAGCGCGTCCCGCGGCCGCCGGCCATTATCAGTATAGCCCTTTTCGACGTCGTCATAGCTTACCGCCTACGTGGGTAAATCCAGATAGGGCCGGAGGGTCCGGTAAATGCCGCCGAACTCCTCCGGGGAAAAACGTTCCGGCCGGGCGTCGGGGTCGAAGCCGGCGCCCCGGAGCTTCGCTGCCACTTCCGCCGCGCCGAGCGCCCCGCCGAGGAGCGTCACGGCCCGGTTGCCCAGCTTCTTGCGGCGGCCGGCGAACAGGAAATCGACGAAGTGGTCGAAGTACTCGGGCGACGGGACGTCGACCGCCGGGGCGTCCCGAAAGACGTAATTGACGACCGCGGCGTCCACGGCCGGCACCGGCCTGAACGCGGCCGCCGGAACGGTCAGGGCGTAATAGGGTTCTCCCCAGAATTGCATCTTGACCGAAAGGCCGCCGTAGGCCGGGTCGCCCGGCGAGGCGCATATCCGCTCGGCCACTTCCCGCTGCATCAGAAGCGACCACCGCACTATGTCGGCGCGGTGCTCCGCGAGGAGACGCAGGATGGGGCCGGTTATATAGAACGGGATGTTCCCGACGACCACGACGCGGCGGCCCGCCGGGACGACCTCGTCCCAGGACACGTCGAGGATGTTGGCGTGGACTATCGTAAGGTTGTCGAAGCGGGCGAAGTCCTCGGCGGCGCCGTCGACGAAGCGTTCCTCCAGTTCCACCGCGACGACCTCCCGGGCAAGGCGCACGAGGTGCTGGGTTAGCTGGCCTCGCCCCATCCCAATTTCCAGCACGTCTTCCTCCGGCCGCAGGGCCGCCGCCTCGGCGATGCGCCGGAGGACCTCGTTGTCGGCCAGGAAGACCTGGCCCTTGGGAGGCTTCTTTACCACTTTAAATAAACGCCGGTCTCGAGGGTGTACGACGCCACTTCGTCGTCCGGGTTATAGCGCAAGGTCTCCCGGAGCTGTTCCCGGGCCTCGTCCTCCCGGCCCAGCCGGTGGTAGCAGTCGGCGAGCAGGTACCGGGTCATGCGCGCCGTGGGGTCGAGGACGGCCGCCCGCTCCAGATACGGCAACGCCCCGACGTAATCCCCCGCCAGGTAATAGGTCGTAGCGAGGTTGTGTTGGGTGGAGTGGGAGCGCCGGCCTATGCGCTCGGCCAGGTCGAACATCTCTCTCGCCCGGTCGTCGTCGTAGCCCTCGTAGAGTTCGGACAACCGATGGATGAAATTCCCCATGGTGCTACAGCCCCAGTGGTCGAGGTAAGTGCTTGGGGGGTCGAGGCCGCGCAGCACGTACCGGTCCATGACGGGAACGCCGACGCGGCTCTCTCCGGGAGGTACCAACCGGTATGTTGCGCCGTCGTGCGCGAAATCGTAGCCCCATCTCTGATAAAAAACGAGGGGGGACAGGAAGTAATAATCGTGGCTCGGGTCCGTAACCACCTCGGCCATCACCCGGTAATAAGCCTCGACGATCTCCTCCTCGGGCGCGTGCGTCAGGTCCTTCCCGCTGAAGTCGAAGACGTTGAAGTAATTCTCGTTTCCGGTTATGTCCACGTAAAAAATATCGGGCCGGGCGTACTCCAGCGTCGTCATAGCCTGGAGGCCCGTCGTGGGCGAGGAGTTCTCCTCTCCCAAAAAGAAGAAGTCCCTGTACCCGACGGCGCGCATATAGTTCCCCGAGAAGTCACGGACGTACGGATAATAGTTCCGGTCCGCCTGGTAGAATCGGGAGGCCACCGGGAAAAGGGCCACGAGGCCGGCCAGCACCCAGAACACGTACGCGGCCGGTTTTTTCCAACCGGCCAGGGCGCGGCCCACCCAGCACACCGCCACGCCGATGCATATCGCCGTCAGCATGTAGAACGGGAAGTACCAGGCCCGGAAGCCGAAGGACGGGTAGTTCACCGTCAGGATAAGCGTACAGAAGGCGATGAGCGCGAAGTAGACGAACTCGCCGCGGCGCCGCCACGCCAGCCGAACCGCCCCGACCAGCGCCGCGCCCATGCCTATCCACCAGAACTGGTCGAAATAGAGCCAGGCCGCCGTCTTCGTGCGCCACGCCACCACGGGCCACGGCGAGCTGAACATCTGGCTCTGGAATTCCTTGCACGTCAGGTGGAAGTACAGGCCGTAGAGCGTGCTCGGCTCGCCCCAGTTCTCCGCGACGCCCGTCGCCGAACGAATCGGCAGATAGAGGTAAATGGACATCGCCAAGAACCACAGGCCCAGCGTCGGCGCGACGTGGCCGAGGCGCAGGCCGGCCTGACGCCGGGACGCCAGGACGAAGACGCCGTACGGTATAAGCATCACCGCCTGCTGGGGGTGATTGGCGCAGGCGACGCCGTAGATGAAGGCCGCCAGGTAGAGCCACCGGCCGTCGGCGCGGCGCCGCCAGACGTAGAGCGCGAACATGGTCGCCGCCGTCAACGCCATGTTCATGGTGTAGACTTCGCAGGTCGTGGATTGCAGCCAGACCGTCGGCCCCACGGAATAGACGAGCGCCGCGGCCGCCGCCCCCACCGCCGCTGCGGGCCCCGGCTTGACTAGTTCGTATACCAGGAGGACGATGAAGAAGGCCGTCGCGGCCCCGGCCACCGCCGAGAAGAGGTTCATCCCCACGATGGCGTTCATGCCCGGCGCCATCGAGAAGAGGTAGCAGGCCAGGTGCCAGCTCGGGAAGCCGGGCGGAACGCCGCTGCCCAACAGGCCCACCGAGCGGTTGAAGAGGCCGGAGTCCTGCCAGTAGATGTCGCCGCAGAGGGTCTTGGCGTAAATTACGAACGCCGCCAGCGCGGCCGCCGCGGCGACGTAGAGGCGTTCTCGGTTGGCTTTGGCGTCGTTGTCGTTATTCAAAATAATCCTCGTCTAGGCCGCCAGGAAAATCAAACGCGCCACGAAAAGGGCGGCCAGCACGTACGCCAGGGGGCTGACTTTCCGCCAGCGGCCGGCGCAAACCATTACTATGGGATACGAGATGAAGCCCAGCGTTATGCCGTTCGCGATGGAGAACGTGAGCGGGATGGCGATGAGCGTCAGGAAGGCCGGTATCGCCTCCACCGGGTCGCCCCAGTCGATGTCGCGGAGGCCCGTGAGCATGAAGGAGCCGACGATGATGAGCGCCGGGGCCGTGATGGGCTGGAGGACGCGGTTCATCTCGAACATGCCGCCGATGGCGGCGCCGTTCAGCGTCCCGTCGAGCGGCATCGTCTGCGTCACCATGATGCCGCCGCCGATCATCTTCGCGAGCGGCAGGAAGAGCGGCGCCACCAGAAAGAGCGCCGCCGTCACGATGTTGGCGAGGCCGGTCCGGGCGCCCGCCGCGATGCCGGCGGCCGACTCGATGTAGGACGTGGTCGTCGACGTGCCGAAGGCCGCGCCCACCGACGTCGCGATGCCGTCGGAGACGAGGGCCCGGTTGATGCGGGGCATCTTACCCTTGTCGTCAAGAAACTTGCCGTGCTGGGCCACGCCGAGGAAGGTCCCGAGCGTGTCGAACATATCTATAAAGAGGAAGACGAATATAACGTTCAAAAGGCCCAGCTTGAGCGCGCCGACGACGTCCATCTGGAGGAACAGCGTCGGCGTGGGTAACGGCCCCACCTCCACCAGGTGATGGAGCGGCCCGACGAACACTGCCGCCACGCCCTCCGGCGCCGTTATCAGGCCGGTATAGTCCACGTGCCCGAAGATTACCGCGGCCGCCCCGGTGAGGAGCATCCCGTAAAGCAGGGCCCCGCGCCACTTCAGCGCGAGCATGACGGCGGTGACTATAAGGCCGAAGACCGCAAGGATCGCCGCGGGGTGCGTGATGTCGCCGAGCGAGAGGAAGGTCGCCTGGTTGAGTTTGATGAAGCCGGCCTTCTCGAGGCCGATGAAGGCGATGAAGAGGCCGATGCCGGCGGCTATGGCCTTGCGCACCGCCGTCGGCAACGCGTCCACGATGAGCGAGCGGACGCGCAACAACGTAAGCAACAGGAAGATAAGGCCGGAGATGAAGACGGCGCCGAGGGCGGTCTGCCACGGGACCCCCATGACCATGACGACGGTATAGGCGAAGTAGGCGTTGAGGCCCATCCCGGGCGCCTGCGCGATGGGATAATTCGCGAGCAAGCCCATGATGAGCGTCCCCGTGGCCGCGGCGATGCAGGTCGCCACCAGGGCCCCGCTGAAGTCCATGCCGGCCGCGCTGAGTATGGCGGGGTTGACGAAAATGATGTACGACATCGTCATAAAAGTGACGACGCCGCCCAGCAGCTCCCGGCGGACGGTGGTATTTCTTTCTTTTATGTGGAACAGGCGCTCGAACATGGCAAGTTCCCGAATCGAAACAATATATCAAATCGAAGGCCGGGGCGCAAACGATTTCGCGGGGGGTTAATGAGGAGAAGCGGCCGGCTTTATGCCGGCCGTAATACGGGAACGGTGGCGCCGACATTCCTGTCGGCGGATTAATTCCCCCCATCGATAGAAGTAACGCGTAACGACATCGGCGGCCATAAAGGCCGCCGCTTCTTTTCATGGGGAGGGGGAGCGGCCGGCTTTATGCCGGCCGGGATGCGTTAACGGGGACAATAAGCGCCGTCAGGTGGTAACACCTGACGGCACCCGCGAAGCCGGCCCTAAAGGTGGCGCCGACATTCCTGTCGGCGGATTAATTCACTTTAGGTCGGCCTGCACGGATAGATCGAAACCGGCCGCTTTAGCGGCCGGTACTTCACTCGCGAAAGCGTTAACCGCCGGTTTTAACCGGCGGCATGGTGGCCGCACCTGAAGGTACGGCCCTACGCCCCCCAATTACTGCCGGTAATAAGCTTAATTCCCGGCGGCCATAAAGGCCGCCGCTTCGGGGGAGATAATAATAAGGCCGCCGTTTCCCATTATTGGGGGGGGGGTCGCTTGACGGCCTCGGCGCGGTATATTATTATGTCGGAATATCCGGGACGCTCATTATGACTACTCGAAAAACAGCTCTGGCATTAATACTTTTAATACTCGTCGCGGTGGCGGTACTCCAAATATGGAACCGGCCCGTGGACCGCGACGAGGGCTTCTGGATCTATACGTCGTGGCGCTTCGCCGAAGGGGAACTCCCCTACCGGGATTTCGCCCTGCCCCACCTCCCGCTGGCGCCGATGTACTACGCCGGGGCGGCGGGTATTATGGGACCCTCGCTCTACGGCCTGCGGGCCCTTAACGTCGCGCTCTTCCTGTTGGGCGCCGGCGCTTTGGGCCTCGCGGCGTACCGGCGTTTCGGCCCCACCGCCGGGTTCCTTACGACCGTCTTCTACCTATCGTCGTCGCTCACGCTCACGTGGCTCGTCCCGGTCAAGGCGTACGCGCCGGCGGTGACGGCGCTGGCGCTCGCGGCGGCGGTCTGGATATGGCCCGGCCGCCGGGAGGGCATCGGCTACGGCCGCGCCGCCGTGGTTGGCCTCCTGCTCGGCCTGGCCACGCTGGCGCGTTTGCCGCTCCTGGTAACGGTCGCGGCGGCGGCCTTCGGCCTGTGGTTCAACTCGGCCTCGGGGTTCGGCGGCCGGTTGGGCCGCGTGGGCGCGCTGTGCCTCGGCTTCCTGGCCGTAGCGCCGGTGGTCATCTACTTCCGCGCGGCCACGGGGGACGCCTTCGCCTTCAACGTCTGGGGAATCCACGAACTCTTCATCGGCGACGGCGCCGCCGGCCGGGGGGCGGCGATACGCGGCCTGTTAACACCTCCCGACCCGGCCATACTCATCTTCGCGGCGGCGCTGGCTTTGGGCAGCCGGCATCGCCGCGCCCTCGCCTTTCCCTTCGCCGCGGGGGCGTTCCTCCTCGTCGCCAACCTCGCGCCCGGGACCGCCCAACTGCAATACTTCGTCCCCATGGTCGCGGTCCTCGCGCCGGCCGCCGCCGTGGGCGCCGAGTGGCTCTGGCAACGGCGCCGCGACGCCGCCGCGGTCCTGGTGACGGCCGCGGCGTTCCTGGGCGTGATGCGCCCCGCCGCCAAGATAGCGCTCGACCGGGCCCACAAGGAACTCGTCGGGCCGGCCGAGGTTTACGCCGCCGCGGCGCTTTTAGCCGAACACAGCGAGCCGGATGAGGTCGTCTTCACCGCGTGGCCGGGATACGCCGCGTTGGCCCACCGTCGCGTCATCGCCGGATGGGAACTCGGCTACTTCACCCATCGCATCGGCGTACGGATGGACGCGGCAGGGCGGCGACGTTACCACATGATGACCTACGAGGAGACGGCCGAGGTCCTGAAACGCGGCGACGCCGGGGTCGCGCTCGACGCGCTGGACACGCCGAAAGACCTCGAGCCGGTACTCCACACGTATTTCGAAGCGGCCGACGAGCGCCGGGGGGCCGTGCTCCGCCGTTTCCGGGAGGCGCGTTAACGCCGGCCCGAGGCCGGACACCGTGGCCAAGCGACGCAACATCTTCAAGAGGGCACTACGGGCCGCCGCCGTTACGGCGGCCAGGGTATGGCTCCACCCCCGGCCGGCCCCCCTTTCCGCCCCCGAAGAAATCCGAAATATCGTAATAATTAAACTCTGGGCCGTCGGCGAATATCTAATGGGTACTCCCGCGTTCGCGGCCCTGCGCGCCGTTTATCCCGGGGCGCGCATAACGCTTCTTACGGGCGTCGCCGCGGCGCCGCTCGCGGCCTCGGCGCCGTTCTTCGACGACGTGTGGACGGTCCCCGAGGAGATATTCGTGCGCAAGAGGTGGGGGCGTCTCCGGGGCCTAAGGAAACGCGTCGCGGCCGGCGGTTTCGACCTGGCAGTGGTATTTCATCACTCCTGGGAATTCTCGGCCTTCGCGGCCTGGACCGGCATCCCCTACCGCGTCGGCCTGGACCGGGACGGCGACGGCTTCGGCCACACGGTTCGCGTGCCGCCGCCGGAGAAGGTTCATCAGGTGGAGGAGTACTTCGCGCTGGCGCGGGCCTGCGGGGCCGCGGGCGAGCCGGGGCGGATGCTGGTCGAACCGGGCGAGGAGGCGACGCGGGAGGCCGAGCACCTGACGGCGAATTGGCCCGGGGACGGACGGCCCGTCGTCCTGGTGGCCCCGGGGGGCGGCGTCAACGCCAAGACGCGGATGGAACTCAAGCGCTGGCCGGTAGAAAACTTTTGCGGCCTAATTAAAATAATGAAAAAAGATTTCAACGTGATTCTCGTCGGCGGCCCGGACGACGCGGCGCTGACGGCACTCATGGCGGCGGAGGCGGGCGTCGTCGATCTGGCGGGGAAGACGTCGCTGCCGGCGCTCTACGCGTTGATGACGCGGGCGGCCGCGTTCGTGGGCAACGACTCGGCGCCGATGCACCTGGCGGCGGCGGCGGGCCTCCCCACCGTGGCTTTCTTCGGCCCCACCGACGAGGGCCTGAACGGCCCCTGGGCCACGCGCTCGCTCGTGCTCTCGGCCGAAGTCGCGTGTCGGCCCTGTTATAAAGACGGTTTCTTCCCGGATTGCGACCACCGGCGCTGCCTGACGGGCGTCACGGCCGAGGCCGCCGCGGAGCGGATATACGATTTCCTTGACAGTCCGGCCGCCAGGTGTTAAATTTCCTGAAAAATAAGCATTTATATAATAAGTTATAAGATCGGCTAGGAGGAACGATGAAGAAGTTAACGCTATGCCTCGCGCTTATTGCCGTACTGGCGTTCGCGTTCGGCTGCGGCAAGAAAAAGACGGAAGAGGCCGGCACGTCCGAAGCGCCGAGCGGCGGCGACATCGCCAAGTTCGACGAGGGCGTCGCCAACTTCCGCGAAGCCATCCGGTTCGTCTCGCTGACGCCCGACAAGGCCAAAGCCGCCGAGGCCGCGAAAGCGGCGGAGACGGCGATGGGCGAAGTCAAGGCCGGCTGGCCCACCGACCCGCCGGAGGAATTCGAGGGCGACAACGACTGGGCGAACCGCATAACCAGCCTCACGAAGATAATGGGCGACGTCGGGACGCAGGCCGAGGCCGAGAAGTTCATCGAGGCCGAATCCAGCATCCTCGAGGCCCAGAAACTGCTGCTCGAACTCCACGAGAAGAATAACATCAATACCGCCGGCGACGAGGCCGTACGACTCCTGGTCATCGCCGACGAGATGGACCTCGCGTTCAGCGAGAAGCGCTTCAACGACATGAAGCACATCATGCCGAACATGCGCGAGGCCCAGAAGAACTTCTTCGGCTCGACCATGCCCGCCTCGGCCAGCGGCCGGGAGGACCAATTCGACGACCTGAAGGATAAGGTTTACGACGGCGTCGAGGAATTCGCCGAAGCGTCGGACCGCGACGCGCGCGGCGCGGCCCTGCAGAAGCTGATAAAAACCACGACCGAATTCTACGTCGAGTTCGGTTAATGCGTTTACTATGAGTAACGCCTCAACTCCTCCCATTTTGAGATTCACCGTCGGGGCCTCCGTTACCGGGGGCCTTATCGGCGCGTGGGAGGCGGCGCTGGTCCTCATCTTCGACCCGGAACTGACGACGTCGCGCGGCGGAGCGCTGGAACTCGTCTTCATTGCGGCGGCGATAGGGGCCGTACTGGCGGCGGTCGCCGCGGTGGCCTTCGCCCTGTTGCGGCGCGTTCGCCCCGGCCAAGCCGTATTCGGCGCGCGGACCTCCGGCGTCACGTTCGCGCTGGCCCTGGCCGCGCTCTTCTACGGCGGCTACTACCTGAACGAGGCCGTCCTTCCCGGCAAGGCGCACCCCCTCAGCCTCCTCGTCGACCTCGCGCTACTGGCGGTATGCTGGCTGGCGATCCGATTCATCCCGCCGATTCGCCTCGGCCGTATCTCCCGGTCGACCGTCCCGGCCGTCGTGATCTTCGGGGCGATTACCACGGCGGCCCTGGTTTCCGGCTCGACCTATCGGCTGGGGCCCCCCGAGGCACAGGCCCCGCCGGGCGCGCGCAACCTCCTTTTAATAACGATGGACACGACCCGGGCGGACAGGCTGGGGGCGTACGGCGGGCCGGCGGGCCTCACGCCCAACCTCGACGAGCTGGCCGCGGCCGGCGAGGTCTACCGACGGGCCTACTGCCCCATGCCCCTCACCGGCCCGAGCCACGCGTCGCTTCTGACGGGCCGGACGCCGCGCGAACTCGGCGTCGTGCAGAACGGCGTCACGCTCCCCGAAGAGGTCCCGACGCTGGCCGAGACGCTACGGGCCCGGGGATACCGGACGGGCGCGGTCGTGGCCGCCTTCCCCGTCTCCTCCAAGCTCGGCTTCGCCCGCGGCTTCGAGTTCTACGACGACGCGTTCTCGACCGGCCGGGCGGCGAGCCGCCTGACGATCGCGCGGTTGGCCGGCGGCCTGGGCCTTATTAACGTCAAGGCGCGGCTCCAAAGGCCGGGCAACGAGGTCACGGCGCCGGCGCTGGAGTGGCTGCACGGCGAGGAGAACCGGCCCTTCTTCCTCTGGGTCCACTATTTCGACCCCCACACGCCGTACGAGCCGCCGCCCGAGTATCTCCACAAGACGCGGGCCCACGACCCCCACGTCCAGGCGTACGACGGCGAAGTGGCCTTCATGGACAACGAAATCGGGAAACTCCTGGCCGCGCTGGACGACACGGGCGAGCGGGACAACACCGTCATCGTCGCGGTCGCGGACCACGGCGAGAGCCTGGGCGAGCACGATTACTACTACGACCACGGCCGCTACGTCTACGAACCGTGCATGCACGTCCCGCTTATCGTCGCCGCGCCGCCGGCCTTCCCGCGGGCGGGCGAGGCCGCGTGGACGGTGCCCTTCGTCTCGACCTCCCTGCACGACTTCCTCCTCGCCGGCCTTTTCGGAGAGACAACAACCGACTGGCCGAACGTACCTCCCGACGCGCCTATTTACGGGGAGTCGCTCGAGGCGGGCGTCAACTACCGGATGGTCGTGAAGCGGCCTCCCGGCCGGGGCCCCCTTTCCAAACTCATCTTCGGCCCCGGGGCCGACGCGACGGAGCTGTATAATCTGGAGGCCGATCCGGCCGAAACCGCCGACCTGTCGGAACGGAACCGCGAACTGGTACGGGAACTCCGGCTCCTCCTCGACGGCCACTTCAACGCCCAGCCGCCCCTCCCGGCGGAGAGCGCGGCCGACGACGATACCAAAGAGAAACTCAAATCGCTGGGATACGTGCAGTAAAGACCCATTGGAGCAGGTTATGGATGACAAATTACGCGAAGCCGCCCGACGGACGCTGGCCGGGTGCATGAACGTGCAGGCCGGCGAGACGGTCGTCGTCGTCACGGACGACGTGGCCCGGCCGGTCGGGGAAGCCCTCGCGGCGGAAGCGGGCGCCCTGGGCGCCGAACCCGTCCTGACGATAATGACGCCGCGCAACGTCAACGGCGAGGAACCGCCGGCGCCCGTGGTCCCGATGATGGCGGCCGCCGAAGTGCTGCTGCTGCCGACGCGAGTTTCGCTGTCGCACACCAAGGCCCGCAAGGCCGCGTCCGCGGCCGGGGCCCGTTGCGCCTCCATGCCGGGCATCACCGCCGATATGATGATCCGCACCATGGCCGTGGACTACGGCGAGGTGGCGGCGCGCAGCGCGGCCCTCGCCCAGCGAATCGCCGGCGTGAAGAAGTTCGGGTTGACGTCGCCGGGCGGGACGGACATGACGCTCAACACGGAAGGCGCCGCGTTCTCCGTCGACTCCGGGATATACCACGAGGCCGGGCGCTTCGGCAACCTGCCGGCGGGCGAGGTCTGCGGCGGCCCCGTGCTGGAGGGCAGTTCCGGCGTGGCCGTCTTCGACGGCTCGTTCGCGGGTGTGGGTCGCATCGACACCCCAGTCACCGTCACCTTCACGGACGGCCTGGCGACCGCTATCGAGGGGGGCGACGAGGCCACGGCCTTGAGCGAGCTGATCAAGCCCTTCGGGGACCCGGGCAAGGTCCTGGCCGAACTCGGCATAGGGACCCACCCCACCGCGCAGTTGACCGGGGCCATCCTCGAGGACGAGAAGATCCTGGGGACGGTGCACCTCGCCCTGGGCAACAACGTCGGCTTCGGCGGCAGCAACGACGTCGGCGTCCACCTCGACGGCGTCATCCTCTCCCCCACGCTCGTGACGGAGGGCGGCGACGTCATAATCGAAAACGGCGAACCCCGTTTCTAATCATGGCGGAATTATTACTCCATAACGCCGGCCAGATATTCACCGCCGCCGGAGGGCCGCGCCGGGGCCCCGCGCTCGCCGAGAAGACTCTCGCCGCGGGCGACGCGCTCCTCATCCGGGGCGGCGCCATCGTAGCCGTGGGCCCCCGGGACAAGGTGGAGATGCACGCCGGCGCCGATTGCGAGACGCTCGACTGCGGCGGCCGCCTCGTTACGCCGGGCCTCGTCGATTGCCACACCCATCTGGTATACGGCGGCTCCCGGGCCGACGAGTACGAGATGCGGCTGGGCGGCGCCTCGTACATCGAGATCTTCGAGGCCGGGGGCGGCATCCTCTCCTCGGTGGAACACACCCGCGCCGAGAGCGAGGAAGGGCTGTTCGCCGCGGCGGCCCGCCGGGCCCAGCTCATGCTGAGCCACGGTACGACGACGGTGGAGGTCAAGAGCGGCTACGGCCTGACGACCGACGGCGAACTCAAGATGCTTCGCGTCGCAAGCCGGGTGGGCCGGGAGACCCCCATATCTATAGTCCCGACCTTCATGGGCGCCCACGCCCTTCCGCCGGAGTACACGCGGCGCCGGTCGAACTTCGTGGACCTCGTGGCCGGAGAGATGACCGCGGCCGTCGTCGCCGAGGGCCTCGCCGAGTACTGCGACGTCTTCTGCGACCGCGGCGCCTTCACGGTGGAGGAATCGCGGACGCTGCTCGAGGCCGGCCGGGAGGCGGGCCTGGGGCTCCGCATCCACGCCGACGAGTTCGAGGCGATGGGCGGGACGGAACTCGCCGTGGAGATGGGTGCGGCGTCCGTCGACCACCTCGCCGTTATAACCGAGGCGGGCGTGCGGGCGCTGGCCGGTTCGGACACGGTGGCGGTCATCCTGCCCGGGACGACGGTGTTCCTGGGCTCTAGCCACTTCGCGCCGGCCCGGGAGCTCATCGACGCCGGGGCCCTCGTGGCGGTCGCGAGCGACCACAACCCCGGGTCCTGCCACGCTATGTCGCTACGGACTATACTCACGCCGGCGGCCACGTACCTCAAGATGAAGCCGGCGGAGATGCTCCACGCCGTGACGATTAACGCGGCCCACTCGCTCGGCCGGGCGGATCGGACCGGCTCGCTCGAGCGGGGCAAGGCCGCCGACGTGGCCATCTTCGACACGGGCGACGTCAACGAACTCTTCTACGACTGGGGGCCGGTGCGGAGCTGGGCGACCATCGCCGGGGGCGAAGTCGTCCATCGCGACGCGCCGTCGCCCTGACCTCCGCCATGAAGCCGCGCCGTTTAGCCGACGCGCTCTACCTCACGCTGCCGGGCCGGGCGTGGGCCTGGGCCACGTACGACCTCGCCAACACCGTCTTCTCCATGAACGTCATTACGATGTACTTCGCCCAGTGGATAATCATCGACCTGGGTTTCGAAGACATCTCGTACAGCATCGCCTACTCGGCCTCGATGCTCGCCGTCGCCGTCACGATGCCGATACTCGGCGCCCTGGCGGACGCAGGCAAGAACCGCCTGCGGGGTCTTTTGATTTACACCGTCGGGTGCGTCGCCTTTACGCTGGCGATAGGCAACGTCGCGGCGCTGGTCCGGCCCATTTATTGGAAAGGGGTACTCGGCCTGGTGGCGTTCGGCCTGGCCAACTACTTCTACATAGGCGGCCAGACGTATTACAACGCGCTCCTGCGGACCGCCGCGCCCCCCGGCCGGGAGGGCAGGGTGTCGGGCCTGGGGACCGCGCTCGGCTACGTCGGCGCCATCGTGGGCCTTATCGCCGTGTGGCCCTTCGTCAACGGCTGGGTGCCGACGCTCGCGGAGGGACGGGCTGCCGCCTTCATCCCCACCGCCCTCATCTTACTTTTGCTCTCGCTCCCCGTCTTCGTATGGCTGAAGGAACCGCGGGAGGGCGCGGAGCGCCGCTCGCCGGCGTGGGGACTGCGAAAAATAGTATCGACGTTCAAACGCGCCCGCGAAAGGCCGGAGGTCTTCCGCTTCCTAATCGGCAACCTTTTCCTGCAGGACCCGGTCGCGACGGCCATCGTGTTCATGGCGGTCTACGCCAATGTCGTGTTCGAGATGCCGGACTCGGCCAAGATACCATTATTCATCGTAGCCACGACCTTCGCCGTCATCGGGGCCGCGGTCGCCGGTTTCGTGACCGACCGATGGGGGCCGCGCAAGACGACCATCGTAACGGCGCTGGGCTGGGCCGGAACGTTCGTGCTCATCGCCGCGGCCAACCATCCGGCGCTCTTCTGGGTGGGTGGCTCGCTCGTGGGGATAGGTTTGGGATTCACCTGGACGGCGGCCCGGCCTTTCCTGGCGGGCCTCGTGGCCGAGGAGGAGCAGGGCGAGTTCTTCGGCCTGTACTCGCTCTCGAGCCGCGTGGCCGCGACGGTGGGGCCGCTGTTGTGGGGCGGGATTATCCTCGCCGCGAAGGCATGGCCCGTGGGCAAATACCGCCTCGCGGTCGCCTCGCTCGCCGTCCTCGAGATTATCGCGGCGCTCATTTTCATGTCGGTAAAGGCCCCGCGCGCCCCGGCGAGCCGTTAAGGCCACCTTGTAAAAGTCTTCCGGCTATTGTATTCTTGACACTCGATTCAACAATAAAAAAGCCGAAACGAGAACCGGGTTTATCTCCCCGGTCAAGGAGCGGGTATAATGCTTAATAAAAAAACGTTAATCGCGGCCTGCGTCGCGGCCGTCGCTTTGTCCCTTTTCACGGGATGCGACCCCGACACCGAGGGAGGCGGCTCCACGCCGATAACGGGCCTTCGGATATGGGTCGCCGAACAGCCGAACAAAACGGTCGCCATATATGACGAGGACAGCGCGCTTATCAAGGTGGCGGGCGACCGGAATACGTTCAGCAAGCCCAATTCACTCGACGTCTACGAAAAGAACGGCGCGACCTGGGTATGCGATTTCTACACTAACCGCGTACGCAAGTTCAACTCCGACGGCGAACTCGTTTACTCCTCGCCCGGGGAAGGACAGGGTTTCATATTCCTGAACCCGACGGGGCTCTCCGTCGGCCAGGCTTCGGGGGAATGCTGGGTCGCGGACCGGGGGAATAACCGCGTCGTGCGCCTGAGCGGCGGCGGGGACGTACTCGCCCGCGTCACCGGCCTGTCGTACCCGCGCAACGTATCGGTCGACCCGAGCACCGGGGACGTCTGGATCGCGGACGAGGGCAACGACGCCGTCGTCAAGATAAGCGGCTCCGCTACCGGCGACGCCGCCGTGGCGGCGGTGGAGAAGGGAAGGTACGCGGACCTCGATAACCCCTGGGCCGTGGCGGCGGACGGCGACGGCCGGGCCTGGGCCTCCAGCCGCTCCGAAGGGCGCGTCGTCCGGCTCTCGGCCAAAGGCGCCGAACTGGCGTCGGTCAGCGGCTTCGACGCGCCGGTCCGCATAGCCGTGGACGAGACGGCCGGAGCGGTGTTCGTCGTCGACGCGGAACGGGGCGTACTGGTCGCCTTCCCGTACGACCTCTCCGGGACGTATCAGAATTATACGACGCCGGCTCTGTTCGTCGTGCCGGGCCTCGCGAACCCGGAGGACGTCTACGCGGACGTGGACGAGGGCCGGGTCTACGTCGCCGATATGGGAGCGGGAACGGTCGAGATCTACGATACCGCCGGAAACGCCATAAAGACCGTCACCGGCCTGAGCGGCCCCGCCGCCGTCGCGGCGTGGGAAGAGGACTAGGGCCGCCGCGATGATAAAAATAAACAAACGCCGGCTCGTTAAAACGTTCAAGGAACTCGCCGGCATATACGGCCCGAGCAAGGGCGAACGCGACGTCGCCGACTACGTCCTGGGCCGGCTGGGCGCCGACTGGTCCGTAAGCGAGGACGACGCCGGCGAGGCCATCGACGGCGAGGCCGGAAACATCCTGGCGAAGATGGACGGCGAGGGCGACGCCGTGCTACTGAGCGCCCACCTCGACACGGTGCAACCGTGCGCGGGCGTGAAGGCCAAAATCAAGAACGGCTACCTGGTCAGCCGGGGCGACACCATCCTCGGCGCCGACAACCGCGCCGCGGTGGCGGCCATGCTCGAACTCGCCGATATCGCCGGCCGGCTACGCCGCCGCCGCCCCGTGGAGATGCTATTCACCGTCGCGGAGGAAGTGGGCTTGCAGGGGGCGAAACACGCCGACTACGGCGCCATCGAGAGTCGGCGGGCGTTCGTCCTCGATACGTCGGAACCTCCGGGCTACGCCGTCAACGCGGCCCCCGGGTCCGAACTCGTAACCGCGACGTTCCGCGGCCGGGCGGCCCACGCCGGCATCGAGCCGGAGAAGGGCATCAACGCCATTCAGATGGCGTCCTCGGCCATCGCGTCGATGCAGTTGGGCCGCATCGACCACGAGACGACGGCCAACATCGGCCTCATATCCGGCGGTAAGGCCGTAAACATCGTCTCAGAGGAAGCCAAAATAGAGGGCGAAGTCCGCTCCCACGACGCCGAGAAGCTTCGTCGCCACGTGGATCACATTACACGGAAGATGGAAAAAGCGGCGGCCGAATTCGGCGGCGTGGTGGAGATAAAATGGGAGGAGGCGTACGTATCGTACCGCCTCTCGGACGACACCGACCCCGTGGAGCTTTTCCGCCTGGCGGCACGGGCGGCGGACCTCATGCCCAAGCTGGTCGCCGGCGGCGGAGGGTCGGACGCCAACGTCTTCAACGCCCGCGGCCTGCCCGCCATCGTCCTGGGCTGCGGCTTCGAGAAGATACACACGACCGACGAAAGAATCGCGGTCGCCTCGCTCGCCAAGCTGGCGGAGCTAGCAACCGCGCTCGTCACGGTCGAATAGCAACCGGTTTTATTTTACGACGACAAGCTCGACGCTGACCACCCCGGCGTCGAGCATTCCTATTTTCTTGGCCGCGGCATAGGAGAGGTCGATGACGCGGCCGGCGACGAAGGGTCCCCGGTCGTTAATCCGTACGGTAACGCTCTTGTCGTTGGAAAGGTTCGTGACGCGGACGCGGGTGTCGAAGGGGAGCGTCTTGTGGGCGGCCGTCAGCGCGTTCATGTTGAACTTCTCGCCCGAGGCCGTCGGCTGGCCGTGGGCCTCGCGGCCGTAGTAAGACGCCTTCCCGGTCTCGCGGTATCCCGTGGGACGGCTGTCGCGGCCGGTGCGGGAAGAGGAAGAGGAAGAGGAGGAGTAGCGACGCGTAAAACTGCAGCCGGAGGCCAGCATCGCCAGGACGAGCGCGAGGCACAGAAGCGCGCGGCCGGGGGCCCTCACGCGTCGAGCCCTTTCGCCGGATTCGCCGTGCCGCCGGCCACGCCCGCGTAGCGGGCGGCCGCGGCCTTGAGCTTGGCCGCTATCTTCGACCGCAACGTCGCGGGTTCGAGCACTTCCACGTCGTCCCCGAACGTCAAGAGCCAGCGGTAGAATTCGTCCGACAACGGGACCTCCCCCTCGAAGAGGACGCCGCCGCCGTTCCCGGTAGGGCTGAACTTGCCGCGCTGCTCGAGTTCGGGCCGGGCCAGCGGCTCCATCGCCGAGGCGAAGCGGAGCTTCACCGGGGCCTTGATGGCCGACGTATAGACTTCCCAGGTATCGGCGAAGAACTCCTCCACCGAGAAGCCCTCGGGCCGGACGAACTCGTCGCCCGTGGGCCTGAGCGACAGGATGCGATCGACGCGGAATATCCGCGCCTCCCGGCGGAAGTGGCAGTAGCCGACCAGGTACCAGCTGTGCCGCCGGAACGTAAGGCCGTAGGGATCGACCGAGCGCCAGGTGGTCGCGCTCCGACTGAAGGTGAAGTACTCGATTTCGACGCTGCGCCGGAGCCGAATGGCCTCCTCCAGGTCGCGCAGGGCGCGCACCGTCGTTTCGCCGGCGGGGTACGCCTTGACGTGAACCGTTACGGAATTCTCGTCGGGGGTTTCGCCGAAGAGGCGGGCCAGCTGGTCCTCGACCTTAATGACGGCCGAGCGCGTAGCGGAGGCGTAGGGCGAGGCCGCGGTCAAAGGCGGCATCGTGACGGCTAGCTTGACCGCCAAAAGTTCCTCGCGCGTGAAGGACAGGCTGGCGACGGAAGGTTCCGGGACTATGCGGTAACCGCGGTCCTGATATATCGGTATAACGTCGGAGAGCTCGGCGATGTCTCGGTAGATGGTGCGCATGGATACGCCCAACAACTCGGCCAATTCCGCCGCCCGGTAACCCGCCCCGCTCCGCAAAACGTTAACGATATGGAAAAGACGTTCGGTTTTCTTTTTTGACATTTTAACGGCAACTCCCTCAATAGCGCTCCGGCTCACCCATTCCGGCATCCCGCCCCGCGGTCGTCCGGCGGCCGGCTTCGTTTATTAACACTCGGCTATACGGCCACCCCTCGCTTCCAAACTCTTGCCGGATTCGGCTATAACCGCCGTGACGTACGCGCATACGGCGTCGCGGTGCCGTTCGTCTATCTCCGTATAATGCACGGCCGCGCCGTACGGCCACCCCGGCTCGCCGTCGATATCCTCGGCCCGCACTATGATGCCCCGGCATTCGAACGTGTGCTCCGGCGACGCGCCGACGGCCGGCAAGGATATGGTCAGCGACACCTCGACGAACTCGCTAAGCTTCTGTTCGGTGAACAAAAACACTCCGGACCCGGATATATCTCGCGCCCGCAATCGTACCCGGTCACCGTGCGCGGTCTGGAGCAAGCCCCTGTAGTCTATAGTGGCCCGTGGGTAACGACGACGTTCCGTCCGCGGGTTACTCATAACGTGTTCCCCCTTACGCCGTTTCCGCTTCTATCTCATCGGCCTTGGCGAGTTCCGCTATGGTCAAATGTTCCGTCCAAAGGTAGAAAAGGCCGATAAATACCGAAGGTAGCACCTGGACGACGTGTACGATTATAGCGTAAGATAACGCTTCGTTGCGCGTCAAATCCGGTTCGATGATGTGCAACGCCGCAATGACGCCGAGTTCCATGGTCCCGATGAAACCGGGTGAGGACGGAACCGAGATGGCAAGGCTCACGATGGCCACGAGCAGAAGGGGCGCGTACAGCGGCAGCGGCGTCGTGAACTTGAAGCCCAGGTTTATAAAGTAATAGGATAAGGCCACGAGTAGCCATATCGCCCCCGAGTACAGAAAAGCCTTGCCCAGGTCCGCCGGGCTCCGAAAACAGCTGAAGCCGTGTATGAACTTGTCGAGCGAGCGGACGATTTTAATGGCGGCGCGCTTCGAGAACGGCGCGAAAATAAACTTTATTATCTTCGTCGCCGCCCCCCGATTAAAATAAAATAAAACGAAAAAACTTACCAGCGTGAAATAGATTATGAAGCCGGTCGTCCCGCCGGCCCGAACGCCCGCGATTTTAGCCGGTATCAGGACGGCGACGCCGCCCAGTATAAGGAAGAGCACGGCGCCGTCGAGCAGCCGCGTTACGATGACCGAGGCGAACGACGTGCCCTTCGACAAATTCTGTTTCCGGGCCAGGATGTACGCCCGCACCACCTCGCCCAGCCGGGCCGGGAGGATGGCGTTGGCGAAGAAGCCTATCATCGTTATGCGGAACAACGGATAGACCGGCACGCGACGAACTCCGCCCAGAACGTAACGCCACTGCAACGCGCGGAAAAAGTAGGAAGCGACGACGCATAAAACCGCCGGAATCAGGAATACGTAATTCACCCGGGCCAACGACGACGCGAATTCGCGCCAGTCGATGACCACCGCCAGCACGACGGCCGAAGCCAGGCTTACGGCCAAACCTATTAGAATTCTCGTCTTCTTGGTTAGTTTCAAATAATTATTCCGGGTTCGGTCACTTTAAGAGATACAGGATGCAGAATACGGCCGCGACGTAGAGTACGATATCTATCTGGAGAGGACGGTCCTGGAGGAGTATGGATGAGGGACTCGCGCCCTTCCCTTTTTTGTGAATCAGATAGAGGTATCGGAATATCGCGTACACCGCCAGCGGTATGGTGTAAACCATTTTATTGGTGCCGAGGCGGGCGACCGTCCCGGGCCATATCGTATAGAGCGAGTAGGACATTACCGACGACGCCGTCGTGACGGCGATTATTTCGTCTATCAGCTTCGGCGAATACGACGCCAGGATGGGCCGGTGGGCCACCGCGTTCTCCGAGAGGTCGGTAATCTCGCCGCGCCGCTTCGAGAAGCCGAGGAAAAGGGCCAAAAAGAACGTGCATATCAGAAGCCACTCGGATATCTGGCCCGGCTCCGAGAGGATGGCGTAGATGCCGGCGATGGCCCGGACGACGAAGCCGACGGCGATGACGACCACGTCGACGATTACCACTTTCTTGACGCCGAAGGAATAGGCCAGGTTCAGGACGAAATAGGTGACGGCGCAGGCGCCGAACTTCCAGCCGAGCACCCAGAACGAGGCCGTAAGCGACGCCGCGGCGAAAACGACAAATAGCACCGCGCCGGCTCCCCGGGAAATTTTACCGGAGGCGATAGGCCGGTGCTTCTTGTCGGGATGGAGACGGTCGTGTTCCGCGTCCATCACGTCGTTCAGCACGTAAACGCTGCTCGACAGGAAGCAGAATATAATGAAGCCCAACGTCGCGTGGAGCGCGTCCGCGAGTATCAGGGCCCGCCCGGCGAAAACGACGGCGACGAAGACGATAAGGTTCTTCGTCCACTGCTTGGGCCTCATTAATTTGATTACTGCCGGTATCATAAGCGCGGCTTTCCGCCTAATTTATCGATTATAATTAATATCGGCCCCCGCCGCAACCCCTTCCTCGGGGTTCAGGTCGTAATAGCGGAGGAGGAACGCGGCCGCCCGGAACGTTATCCAACGCGACGCCCGGCCCGCGCGCACCGGCTCGAGCCAACCCGGCTCGCCGAACGGGAGCTGTTGGCGCCAGAAGCCGCGCCGCGTCTGAAGTTCGGCCACGGCCTCGGCCAACGGCGCGAGTTCGGCCGCCGACGCCCCCGCCTCCAGCATCGCCGTCGCCACCGACAGCGCGTCGTAGTTGTACTGCGGCCAGCTGAACCGACGCCAGGGCCGCGCGGACTGCGGGAAACGGCCGTTGTACTCGGTGAAGAAATTATCCCGCAGGTAGTCCAGGCCGCGGCGGGCCGCCTCTCCCCCCTCCGCGCCCAGAGCCCGGAGGACCTCCGCCGTCGTCGCGACGGTGCTCGGGGCTTCGGCGCTGGCGAGTTCGAGGGGGTCCGCCCATCCCCCGTCGGCACGTTGCCTCGCGGCGAGCCAGGCCCGGACTCCCGCGAGTTCGCCGGCCGGGACGCCGAGCCTCGAAAGCGAACTCGCGACCAGCGCGTTGCCGAAGAGCGTAGGCCCGCCGGCCGCCAGCTCGAAAAAGCCGTCGTCGGTGCGTCGGCCCAAAAGCGCCTCGACCGCCGGCGCCACCGCCGGCTCCTCGGCCGGAAATCCCCAGTCGGCGAAGAGCGGCATCTGCCATACGGTAGCCCGGAAACGCGGGACGTAGAGGCCGTCCCCGCGGCGGTACAGCGCCTCGGGGGCGCGCCACAGGCCGTCGTCGCCCCGGCCCTCCATTACGGCCTGCACGTCCGCGTCCTCGTGGCGCTGGGCCCAGAGGGCCGCGGCCTCGGGCGAATCCGGCGGCCAGGCCAAAAGGTCCACGGCGGTGCGGTAGCGCACCAGCGGCGAGCGGGCCCGCATCAGCCAGCGCGCCGGGTCGGAGGTGAAGCGCCGGGCCGCGGAGGCCGGGAGGAATTTGGGGTACGCCGTCACGAGCCGGTGATGGAGATGACCACCATCGCGACGGACAGGGCGGTGAGGACGGCCGCCACCACGCCGGAGATGATGTTCTGGAAGGGGTTGTTGACGTACCGGCCCATCAGCCGCCGGTCGTTAATCAATATCAACATGAAGAGGATGACGACTGGCAGCGCGACGCCGTTGATGACCTGGGACCAGTACATGATGTCGAAGAGCGGCGCGCCCGGCCAGAGGACGACGAGCGCCCCCACCGCGAGGATGGCGGTGTACAGCGAGTAGAAGCCCGGCGCCTCGGCGAACTTCTTGTCGACGCCGGCCTCCCAGCCGAAGGCCTCGGAGATAAAGAAGGCCGTCGCGAGCGGCAGGATGGACGCGGCGAAGAGCGACGCGTTCAACAGGCCGAAGCCGAAGAGGAAGGTGGCGTACTCGCCGGCGAGGGGCTTGAGGGCCAGCGCGGCGTCGACGGCGTCGGTTATGACGATGCCCTCCGGGAAGAGGGTGGCGCCGCAGACGACGACGATGAAGAAGGCCACGACGCTCACGGCCACGGAGCCGATTATCACGTCCCACCGCGAGAGGTGGTACTCGCTTATCTTGACGCCCTTCTCGACCACCGCGGCCTGGAGGTAGAACTGCATCCAGGGCGCGACCGTCGTACCCACGAGGCCTATAAGCATCGCGACGTAGGCGCCGTCGAACGACAGCTCGGGGACGGCGACGCTCCGGGCCACGTCGCCCCAGGAAGGTCGGGAGATGAAGCCGGCGACGACGTACGCCACGTAGACCACGCAGGCCACCAAAAAGAGCTTCTCGACCCGTTTGTAGTTCCACTTCACGACGAGGAGCCAGAGGGCCGCCGCGGCGACGGGGACCGCCACGTATTTGCTGACGCCCACGATGCCGAGGCTCGCGGCCACGCCGGCGAACTCCGCGACGGTATTGCCGAGGTTGATGACGAGCATCGCCAGCATCAGGTAGAAGGTTATCCGGACGCCGAAGCGCTCGCGAATTAGGTCCGACAGCCCCCGGCCGGTCACGACGCCCATCCGCAGGCCCATCTCCTGCACGACGATGAGGAATACGGTGATGGGAACGAAGGCCCAGAGCATCTTGTAGCCGAAATGGGCGCCGCACATGGAATAGGTGGCGATGCCGCCGGCGTCGTTGTCCACGTTGGACGTGATGATGCCGGGGCCGAGTAGCGCCAGAAAGAGCGCGAAGCCCTTGACGCGCGGCGTGAGCCAGGTACCGGGTTTGAACTTGAAGGCCACCGTCGTGTACTATTCCTTCTCGAAGTCGGGATACATCGCCGCCACGGCGTCGTAGAGCATTATGACGCCCCGGAGTTTGCGTTCGTCGTCCACCACGGGGAGCGCGGAGAAGCCGTACTTCCCGAACAGCTCGAAGATGCGAGCGGGCCGGTCGTCCAGTTTGGCCGCGACTACGCGGTCCGACATGAGCGCGCCGGCCGGCGTCTCGGCCGGGGCGACCAAAGCGTCGCGGAGCGAAATCACGCCGATAAGTTCCCCCTCGTCCACGACGTAGACGTAGGTATAGGCCTCGACGTCCTCGTCGGCCTTTATCACCTTGAACGCCTCGGCCACCGGGTCGCTCCGCCCTATCTCGACGTACTCCGTCGTCATTATGGCGCCGGCGGTTCCCTCCTCCTGGGCCATGAGTTCGCGCAGGTCCTCGGCCAGCTCCGGGTCGTCCAGCGCGCCTATCAGCTCCCGGGCCTTGCCCTCGTCGAGCTCGGCCAGGACGTCGGCCGCCTCGTCGGGGTCCATCTCCTCCAGGATGTCGCCGGCCCGCTCCTCCCCCACCGTCTCGAGCAGGTCCACGGCCAGCTCGGGCTCGTCCACCTCTTCCAGTATTTCGGCCGCCACGTCGTCGTCCAGCGACGCGAATATCACGGCCCGTTCGGGCTGGGGCAAGTCCTCGATGATGTCGGCCAGGTCGGCCGGGTGCAGGACGGCGAGCCGCTGTCCCGCGACGTTGAGCTGCACCGGCGTCGCGCCGAGCTGCTCGCCCAGCGGCTGGACGAAACGCCAATTGATGAACTGCTCCTTTATCTTGTAATCGAAAAGCCAGGTTGTGAGGGCGTCGAAAGCGCGTAGGACGCCCAGCCGCCGCAGGAATCCCCGGGCCCCCGTATCGGCGTGGACGACGCGCAGGTCGGTGTCGGTATTCAACAGGTGAACGTCGTTCACCCGCTCGACCTTGGCGCCGTTGACGTCGACTACCTGCCGATCCAGAAGGTCCGCGACGAGCAGGACCTCGTCCTCGCGCCGCTCGAAGGGCTCGAACTCGGCCCCCGCGCCGTCGCGCAGGAAGACGCCGCGCCCCTCCATCCGGTCCACGGCCTCCCACAGCACCCGCACGCGGCGCCGGCCGCGGCGCGGCCTGCATACGAAATAACCTATCCGGGGATAGGTGTGCGACCCGTCGGCGGCGAAGTCCACGGTCCGGCCCCAACGCCGGCCGCCGGCGTAGACCGTCCGGCCTAAAATATCGGTCAGGAATATGAAGACGTCCATTTCCCGTTATCCCAAAGCGGCGGGGCGGCCAGGAGGCCGCCCCGTCGGAAATATCGCGGCCTTGCGGAGGGCTCTACTCCTCCACGTCGATTTGCGCGCGTTGCAACCGGCCGGAGTAGTCCACGTAGACGGACTTCCACTCGGTGAATACGTCGAACGCGGTGAAGGACCCCTCGCGGTGGCCGTTGCCGGTGTCCTTGACGCCGCCGAAGGGCAGGTGCACCTCGGCGCCGATGGTGGGGCCGTTGACGTAGGTGATGCCGGCCTCGATGTCCTCGATGGCCCGGAACGCCAGATTCACGTCGCGGGTGTAGATAGAACTCGACAGGCCGTAGCTGGTATCGTTGAGGACGGCGACGGCCTCGGCCGCGTCCTTCACCTTTATGACCGAGAGGACGGGGCCGAAGATCTCCTCGCGGGCTATACGCATCGTCGGCGTGACGCCCGTGAAGACGGTGGGCCGGTAGAAGAAGCCCTTGGCGCAGGCGCCCTCCGTATACGCTTCGCCGCCGAGCGCGAGTTCCGCGCCCTCCTCCTTACCTATTTCGACGTAGGAGTGGACGACCTTGCGCTGGTCCTCGCTGACCAGCGGCCCGACCTGGACCGACTCGTCGCGGCCGTCGCCGAGCTTCAGTTTGCCGGCGGCGTCAACCAGCATCTGGACCAGCTTGTCGTGAACCTTCTCCTGGATGATGAGGCGGCTGGTCGCGGTGCAGCGTTGGCCGGTGGTACCGAAGGCGCCCCACAACACGCCCTCCAGCGCGAGCTCGAGGTCCGCGTCGTCCAGCACTATCTGGGCGTTCTTGCCGCCGAGCTCGAGCGACACCCGTTTGAGGTTCTTGCCGCCGACCTCGTTGATGCGCCGTCCTATGGCGCTCGAGCCGGTGAAGGAGACGACGTTGATGTCGGAATGATGGAGTATGGCCTCGCCCACGGCCGACCCGCGGCCGCATACGATGTTGAACACTCCCGGCGGGACGCCGGCGTCCTCGAGCAGGCGGCCCAGCTCACAGACCGTGGCCGGCGTGAAGGTGGCCGGCTTTATCACGGCGGTGTTCCCGGCGACCAGCGCGGGGAACGTCTTCCAGGTGGGGATGGCCATCGGGAAGTTCCAGGGAGTGATGAGGCCCGCGACGCCGACCGGCCGGCGCACCGCCATCCCGAACTTGTTGGGCAGCTCCACCGGCGTCGTGATGCCGAAGAGGCGCCGCCCCTCGCCCGCCATATAGAACGCGGTATCGACGCCCTCCTGGGTATCGCCCCGGGTCTCGGCGATGACCTTCCCCATCTCCCGGGTCATCTGCTGGGAGATCTCTTCCTTGCGCTCGCGCATGAGTTCGCCGACGCGCTGTATCTTGAGCGCCCGAATCGGCGCCGGCGTCTTCCGCCAGACGGGGTACGCCTCGCGCGCCGCGGCGACGGCCTCGTTCAAATCCTCTTCGTCGGAATCGGGAAAAACGCCGATCAGATCGTCGGAGTCCGCCGGATTACGGTTTTCTATGGTCTTGCCGGACCTGGCGGGTTTCCACTCTCCGGCTATATAATTGTTAAAATGGTGGGACATAACGGGCTACCTCCTATCAAAGAACGGGGTTCAAGGCGTAGGTGGCGCTTATGGTATACTTTTCAATAGGAGAAATCAAGGCTTTTTAAAACGGGGCCGGGACCTTAATCGACGGTTCCGTAAAAATACCTTGAAATTTACTACGGCGAGGTTACAATTGGGATTAGGGAACGCCCGACTGATGACGAGCCAAAACGACAGCGCCGGGGCGGCCGGGGAGGCCGGCCCGATGGATTTCCGGGAATTCAAATCCCGCATCCGAAGAGCGGGCTCCCGCGCCGAGTTGCTCCCGCTGGTGACGAACGGCCTCACCGACTATTTCGACGCCGACGCGTGCGCGGTCTTCGCCGGCAAAGAGGATTCGCCTATAGAGATTGGTTTGAGTACCAGGAAATCCGGCAAGTACCGCCAGTTCGCCTTCACCCCCCAGAACGAGAACGTCGTCGTCAAGGCCTACCGCACGGCCCGGCCTCTCAACCTTCCGGCGGCCGGCGCCGAAAGCCTCCGCGACATTCCGCTCCTCGAAGAGTACGCCGGCAGCCCCCTCATCGCCCTACCCCTCCGGAGCGACGACGCCGTCAACGGCGTCACGCTTATTATAAAGGACGCGGCCCGCGGCGGGTTCTCGCCGGAGGAAGAGGCGGAATGCCTGGCGCTGGCCGACGAAATATCGGCGGCCCTCGCCGCCATCGGAGCCCGCGAGGACGTGGTCGCGGAACGGGACCGGTTGAGATGGGAAAACGAGCGCCTGCACGCGGCCGTCGGTTCCGCGCCTATTTTCGCCGCCGCCGGGACGCCGGCCGCCTCGCTCGAGCAACTCCTCGAAGAGGTCCGGCGGGGCGTGCCCTCCGACCGCGGGGCGGTTTACCGGTACGACGACACGAGCGGGGCCGTGGAACAGGTGGCCGTATTCGGGTATTCGCCGGAGGAGGCGCGGCTGGTCGCCGAGACCTTCGCGGACAGCATCGCGCACGAGGCTATGCACAAAGCACAGCCGGTACGGGTGGCGGACGTTTCTACCGGGGCGGCCGGCCGGATGACCGAGGAGGCGGCGGGCGGCGGCTCCCTCCTCGCCGTTCCGGTACTACTCGGCGATGAGGCCGTCGGCGTCGTGTGCCTGGGGAGCGATACGCCGAACGCCTTCGAGGCCGAAGACATTTTCTTCGTCGATTCGCTCGCCGCGTGCGCCGCGGCGGCCTACGGCCTTTCCCGCCGTCTGGAGGCCGAGACAAAACTCTCCCGCCAATTCACCCTCATCAACGAAATAGGCAAAAAGGCGTTTTTGGCGCCGTCGACCCGCGAACTCTACAAGGAAATCGCCGAAGCCATCCGGTCCAATTTCGATTATTACAGCGTAATGCTTTTCTCCGTCGACGCCGGCCGGCGCGAACTCTACCTCGAGGCCATCGTCGGGGGATACGCATCCCACCTGCCCATCGGCCATCGTCAACGGCTGGAAGACGGTTTAATAGGCGCCGCGGTCCGGGAGAAAAATACGATATTCGTGAACGACACCACCCAGGACGGCAGGTTCTTCGCCACGACCCTCCCCAGCCGCGAAACTAAGTCCGAAATATGCGTTCCGGTGCTGAAACGGGGCGAGGTGGCCGCCGTAATAGACGTTCAGAGCCGCCGCCTGCACGCCTTCGGCGAGAGCGACGTCCTCATGCTCGAAACCCTCACCGACCAGATAGGGGTCACGCTGGAGAATTCGGAACTCCTGCGTGAAGAGCGTAAAAGGGCGCGCGAACTCGCCATGATCGGCGGTATAGGCCGGGAGATACTGGCCTCCCGCGACATCTCGAGCCTGTTGAAATCCGCCGCCGCGGCCATTCGGAATCATTTCAAGTATTACAACGTCGCCGTCTTCCTGGTTAACCCCGACGACCCGGAGACTCTCAACGCGGCCGTAATCGAGGGCGCGTACGAAAAAGCCCTACAGGATTGGACCCTGCCCCACGTCACCGCGGGCGTCGGCCTCGTGGGATGGGCGGCCGCCGAGGGGAAGGTCGTTCTCTCCAACGACGCCTTCAAGGACGAACGCTACACGCCGGACCCGATACCGGGGGAACAGCGGTCGGAATTGTGCATCCCCATCAAAATAGGCGACGTCGTCGCCGGCGTTCTGGATGTCCAGGAAAACGAGACGGGCGCGCTCTCCGAAACGGACGTCGAAATCCTCCAGACCTTCGCCGACCAGCTCGCGCTCGCCATCCAGAACGTCAGCCTCCTCGCGAAGGAGCAGGACGCCACCAGCGACGCCCAGACGCTGCTTCACATCAGCCATATAATCAGCCAGACCGTGGACCTCGACCAGTCGCTGGAATTCCTGGTCGAGGAAACGAACACGGTGATGGACTCCGACGCGACGGCTCTGTTCCTCGTCGACGACGAGGATGAGCCGCGGAAGTTCATGGCCGCCGCCGGCCTGCCGGCAGAGACCGAAAACGCCCTTCGCTCCGGCGAATTCTCCTTCGGCCGGTACAACCTGTACGAGGACGCCAAGGCTAGTACGAAACCCCTCTTCATCTTCGACGTGGCCGCCCTGGACGAGGAGCTGCGGGACAGCCTGTTCCCCGGCGTCACCGTCGGGGCCCTCGCCCTCGCGCCGCTCAGGAAAAAAGGGCGGCTGCTCGGCCTTCTCTTCACGCTGTGGGAAGCGCCGGAACCCGGCGTCTCCGACTCGGACCGGGCCTTGTTCGAGGGCGTGGCGTTCCAGGCCGCCATCGGCGTCGAAAACCTCCTATACCTTGAGAACGTCCGGCGCCAGACGGACTACCTGTCCATACTGAGTTCCATCGCCGCGGACGCGAGCCGGCTCCCGCCGTTGGTGGAACTCCTGCGGGCGGCGATAGAGAAAATCCTGGCGTTCGCCGGTTTCGACGCGGGGGCCATCCACCTCTACGAGGAGCGGCGGCGGTCGTTCCACCTCGTCGCGCAGGTCGCGCTGGATGAGAAAAAGATCCGAGCCTGGGAGGACTTCGAAAGCATAGAGGGCGAACGGGCGACCGCGCTG
The DNA here is from genome assembly GCA_050117845.1 of Candidatus Zixiibacteriota bacterium. Taxonomy (GTDB): domain Bacteria; phylum RBG-13-66-14; class B26-G2; order WVWN01; family WVWN01; genus WVWN01. The sequence continues at coordinate 98,520 of JASFLY010000005.1, read as the reverse complement.
ACCGACCCCACGGAACTCTTCGCGGTCGCGGGCCCCGGCGAGAAGGGTCCTTTCGACTTCCCGCCGGAGGAGGAGGGCGGCCCGACCGGCTACGTTTCCGTGCCGTTGACCGCGAAGCAACAAACGCTGGGCCGGTTGACTCTCTTCTCCTGGAAAGGCAAAACCGCCCGCGCCGAGGACACGAGTCTGCTGCGGACCATCTGCGACCAATTATCCATTTTCATAGAAAACACCCGGCTCCTGGCGCGCAATACGAGCCGCATGGAAGAACTCCTGACGCTCCTCGAGACGTCCAAAACGCTATCCTCCTCCCTCGACACCGAGGAGATAATCTACAACATCGCGCAGAAGGTGAAGGACCTCATCGGCGGGGATAACTGCACCATCTTCCTGCTCGACCGCGACGCCGGCGTGCTCGAGCCCATCGTCAGCCTGACGGCGTACCCGGAAGAGGTCATGAAAATCCGGCTGAAGCTCGGCGAGGGGATAACGGGCCACGTCGCCCTTACCGGCGTCGGCGAGTACGTCAACGACGCGGTGACCGACGAGCGCGTCATGACGGTCCCGGGCACGCCCGCCGACGAGCGCGAGGCCCTGCTCTGCGTCCCCCTCCTCTCGCGCGAGGAGACCATCGGCGTCATGACGCTCGGGCGCCTCGGCGGCGACTACTTCACCGACAGCGACCTTCAATTGCTTACGCTCTTCGCGGGCCAGGTCGCGGGGTCGATAGAGAACGCCCGCCTCTTCGACCGGGTCCTCTCGTCCGTATCCACCGCCGAGGAGCACCGGCGCAAACTGGACGCGACCTTCGCCAGCATCGCCGACGCCATCATCGTTACCGACACCGGCCTGCGCGTCATAGAGGTCAACCCGGCCGCCGAAAAGATGCTGGGGCGGAAGGCCCGCGAAGTCGTGAACCGGCACGTCCGGTCGGTCATCGAAACGCCCACTCTCCACGAGACCTTCGAGCAGGCGACCGTGAGGCTCCGGGAGCACGACGCCGCGGAATTCGAGTTCGTGGTGGACGCCACGGACGGCGACGGCGCGACCGGTTACTACCGCGTACTGGTCAACGCCGTGACGAGCCCCACCGGCGAGAAGGTCGGTTTCGTCGCCACGTTCCGGGACGTGACCGAGGCCAAGGAGTTGACGCTCCTCAAGGAGAACTTCATCGCCAACGTCAGCCACGAACTGCGGACGCCGTTGACATCCATCATCGGCAGCTCGGAACTCATAATGGCGGATGAACGCTCCGGCGAATATCCATATTACCAGTTCGTCAGCATCATCGACAAGGAGGCCCGGCGGCTGCGCGAGCTCGTCGACAGCATTCTGGATTTCTCGCTGTTGGAATCCAGGGAGCTCGAGCTCCGCGTCGAAGCGACGAAGGTCAACGAAATCGTCGAGGAAGTTATCGCCAAATACGAGAAATTGGCCCAAACGAGCGGGATAAGCCTGGAATTCGAAGCCGGCGAAAGCATCCCGGTCACGTACGCCGACCCGGGCCTCATCGCCACCGCCCTGGGCAACCTCGTTAAAAACGCGGTCCAGTTCAACTCCTCGGGAGGCCACGTCCGGGTTTCCTCGAAGGTTCAGGGGAGCGAAATCGCCGTAGCCGTAGCCGACGACGGGCCGGGGATCCCCGAGGACCACATGAACAGCATATTCTCGACCTTCTACCAGGTTGACGGCTCGAGCACCCGCACCGTGGGAGGCACCGGCCTCGGCCTGACCATCGCCCGCCGGGCGGCGGAAGCCCACGGCGGCCGGATACTGGCGGCCTCCACCGTGGGCGAGGGATCGACCTTCACCTTCCTCATCCCCCTCCAACGCGAACCGGGCCCCAAGAAGCCGCGCAAATAACGGCCCGCGAAAAGCGGGCCGTTCGCTTATCCGGAAAAAAGAAATCCTCCGTTAAAAGGAGAGCATATAGGAAATCTTGAGGAAGGCGACCTGTTCCGCGATTACGAAGTTGAGGTTCGAGTCGCGCTGCTGTTCGTAGGCCAGGTACGCCGTACTGCCCGGGCGGAAGTCCCACCCCCATAACACGCTGGCCGAACTCAACCGGGAGTCGGTATCACCCTGTACGATGACCCGCCAGAAGAGTTCGTCCGTAAGGTTGTGCGTGGTTTTCAGATTCCCCACGAAGAAGCGGTCGCCGCTCCGGGGATTCCCCACTTCGAAATCGCCGGTGAATACGAGCGCCGGGAAGGGAATCGCGTCGAACTCGGTCCCGTAGTAGTGGTAATACTCGCCGTACCACATCCCGCGCCAGTAGCTGAGGGTCAGCCGTCCCCAGGAGGCCGGCGTGTGGCCGGCGGCGAACTCGACGACGTCGCTGCGGAAGTCCGGGTATCCGAAGGGGACATACCGTGAGTCCCGGCCGCCGCGGTACTCCGTACGTACGAAATACCCCGTTTCGGACGTCAACCGCAAGGTCGGTTGAATGTAGTCGTACTCGCTCTCGCCCTCCATCGTCCAGTGGTGCTCGTAATAGAGGAAGGGTACGAAGGACCGGAGGCCGGCGCGGTTGAGCTGGAATTCATTTTGGCCGTACAGGCCCACGCCGCGCGTCCCCAGGTTCTCGGGTTGGGCAAAACTCATATCGGCCTGGAAATCCTCGCTCATTTCGTAGTACCAGGTCGATATGTATTGCGCCACGCCCGACCGGCCGAAACTCACGAAGTAGTCGTAGCCGTCGCCGCCCTCGCCCGCGGTGTAGGATTTATAACCGCCCCAATCCAACGAGAGCTGTTTCGGGAAAACGATCCGGCCGTCGAACACGGCGACGTTGTTGTAGCGGGCGGAATCGCCGCCGTAATGAGGTTCCGTCGGGGGAACTTCCGCGCCCACGCCGCGGCGGCCCATCCCGGTCACGCCGACCGTCGAACCGCCGGGGAAATCGTACGAGACCCGCCCCAGGGCGAAATTATCCTCCGGGAAGCGGGGGTCGTCGTCCAGCATTATAACGTCCAGGGCGCCGTAGTTGAAGTCGCCCGCCCGCCCCGTCACCTTCGCGCCGCCGGCTATTTCGGTGAACCGGCGGGTATACAGGAAATCGTTGTCGAAGAATTCGAAGCCGTCGGTGAAGAAGGGGCGCTTCTCGTCAAGGTAAAGCTCGGAGGGTTTGAGGTTGATTTCGGCCGGGTCCGCCTCGATGTAGGCGTAATCCGGCAATACCGTCGCGAGCGCCGTGACGGCGGACCCCGCCCGGAACGAGAAATCGCCGCCGTAGCGCGGCTTGAACTCCCAGTCCCCCTCCTCTCCCGTCCCGTAGTAATCGTATGCCTCCTCGCCGCGGGCCGTCACGTACGGCGTCAGGCCGAAGGGCTTGGGCCGGGGCAGGTCCTCGAAGCCCTCGAGGCGGCCGAAGCTCGAGACGCGGTTCAAGAGACTGCCGTCGCTGGCCCAGAAGGTCTCCTCGAACTCCGGCTTACGGAAACGCAGGAACTGCACGCCGAGCGAGGAGGCTCCCCGGTCGTAGCGCATCGTCTCCCAGGGGACGGCGATTTCGCAATACCACGCGTCCTCGCCGACGGAGGTCGCGGCGTCCCAGTGGCCGTCCCAGGCCCCGCCGCCCACCTCGCTGTCGCGGGCGAACGAGCCATCGTACTTGATCCCCTTCCAGTTCACCATGAAGTCGTACGCCGACTGGTAGTCGTTGTTGGCGTCCAGCATGACGTCGATGGAATCGTCGTCGTTCAGGAACATGTCGCGTACGGTGGCGCAGGCCACGAGGCCCGAGACGTCCGGCTCGTGGCAGACCCAGCCGAAGTAAATCGCCCGGTCGTCGTAGAGGACGTAGACTTCGGTATCGGCCTTGGCGGGCGCGCCCCGGGCGGGGCGGAACTGCCGGGCGAGCCGGGCCGGCTCGGCCCGGTACCACAAGTCCTCGATTACGCCGTCGATAACGGGGGGGGCCTCCACCCGTACCGCCGTCATCGACCAGGTTTCGTCCTGCGCGTCGGCGCCCCCGGCCATAATAAACAAAACTATTAAGCCAAGCACCCTTCGCTTCATATCCGCCTCCGGTAATATATAAACGAAAAACCCGCACGCGCGGGTTTCTCGCCGGGCGCGGTGGGCCACTCGTTTACACCGATATCATATAGGATATTTTAACGAACGCCACTTGCTCCGCTAACAGGAACCGGCCGTTCGAGTCGCGACGCTGTTCGTACGCCACGTACGCGGTGCTTCCGGGTAAGAAATCCCAGCCCCACAGAACGCTCCCGGAGCTGGTACGCGCGGCCGAATTCCCTTGGAGGATAATACGCCAGAACAACTCGTCTGTCAAGTTATGCGTGGTCTTGAGGTTGGCCGCGACGGAACGGTCGCCCGCGCGCGGATTGGCGACGTCGACGTCGCCGCGCAGGACGAACGCCGGAAACGGTATGTAATACCCCGTAAAGTAATAACCGTGGTAATAATCGCCGTACCACGGCCCGCGCCAATAAGCGAATTCGAAACTGCCCCACGACGCCAACCGGTGACCCAGGCTGGCGCCGTACTTATCGTTATAGAAAGCCGGATATCCGGACGCGACGTAACGGAGGTCCTTGCCTCCGCGGTGAAAAACGTCAATGTAAAAATCGTCCTCCCTTATGAGCTTAACGTTCGCCGAAGAGTAGTGCCTGACCGTACGCCGCTCCAAATCCCAGTCGTGCACGTAATAAAAATCCGGCGTAACGGAACGGATGCCGCCGCGGTTAATCTGGAACTCTTTACTGCCGGACAGGCCGCCCTGGCGACGCCCCAGCTCCTCGGGTTGAAGAAAACTGGTGTCCGCCCGGAAATCCTCGCCGTTATCGTTGAACCAAATCCCGCCGTTCCCGGTCAGGCTGTAATGGCTCAGATCGAGCGTGTAGGCGAAATCGTCGCCGCCCTCGCCCGCGGTGGCCGAGGCCGCGCCCTCGTACGCCAGCGTGAACCGCGCCGGCAATACGATGGAGCCGTCCACCAGGCCGACGTTGTTGTAGAGGGCCCGGTCCTCGCCCGTGCCCTCGCCGGCCGGGACGTCGTCGCCCCGCTCCCGGCGTCCTACGCCCATCAGGCCCACCGACGAGCCGCTCTCGAAGTCGTAACGGGCTCGAAGGGCGCCGACGTTATCCTCCGGAAAACGCAGGTCGTCGTCCCGCATAAGCACGTCCAGCGCGCCGAAAGCTACGGGCCCCGCCTGCCCCTTTACCTTCAAGCCGCCGGCTATCTCCGTAAGGCGGCGGGTATACAGGAAATTGCCGGGGGTGTCGAACAGCTCGTACCCCTCCGTAAAAAAAGGCCGCTTCTCGTCGAGGTAAAGTTCGGAAGGCGAGAGGTTGATCTGGGCGGGGTCGGCCTCGATGTACGCGTAATCCGGCAGGACGGTGGCCAACACGCACGCCGTCGAACCGATGCGGTACCGGGCGTCCAGGCCGTAGCGCGGCTCGAACTCCCAACCGTCCGAGGGCTCAAGGCCGTAGGCGGGAGTGTCGTATCGGTCCTCGGCCCGGCCCGTAACGTACGGCGTAAACTCGAAGGCTTTCGGCCGGGGCAGGTTCTCTAATCCTTCCAACCGGCCGAAAGTAGAAACGCGGTTCAGGAACTGGCCGTCGCTCGCCCAGAAAGTATTCTCGTAAGTCGCCTGCCGGAAACGCAGGAACTGTATGCCGAAGTGGCCGGCGTTGCGGTCGTAGTGAATAGCGGACCACGGCAGCGCCATCTCGCAGTACCAGGCGTCCTCCCCCACCGTGGCCGCCGCTTCCCAGTATCCGTCCCACGCCGAGCCGCCTACCCACCCGTCCTTGGCGATGGACCCGTCGTAACGTACGCCCCGCCAGTTGACGATGAAATCGTAAGCCGACTGGCGGTCGTTGTTGGCGTCCAGCATCACGTTCACGGCGTCGTCTTCGTTCATGTACATGTCGCGGACCGTCGCGCTGGCCGTAAGGCCGGGGATATTATCTTCGTAGCACACGAAGGCGAAGTACAACGCCTTGTCGTCGTAGAGAACATATACCTCGGTGTCCTGAAACGCGGCCTCCCCGACCGCCGGCCGGTACTGCCGGAAGGCCGAAGCCGGTTCGGCTTCGAACCACATATCTTCCAGAACGCCGTCGATAACGGGCGGCGTCTCCACGCGAACGGCGTGCGTTACGCCCTCGCTGGCCGGCGCCGCCGCCGACACGGTAATGGCGGCCAGAAAAGAGGCCGCCCCAATCGTCACCACTACCTTTTTCATCCGCTTCCTCTCCTTATATGTAAAAACCGGTTTAACGTTAATACGCAACGAGCGGCAGTAAAGTTGCAGCCGCGCCAACGTGGTAAACCGGTAAGATTAAACTTTTAGGAAACGCCGCACGGCGACGCTGGAGCCGAACGCCCCGGCCAATGCCGAAAGCCCCAGACCGGCGGCTACGTAAGTAGGCGGGATGAACTCGACCGCGACGTCGTACGAGCGCAGGAACGCAACGCCGCCGTACAGCGCGCCCAGGGCGATAAGGCCCCCGACGGCCCCGATAATGAACCCCTCCACCACGAAAGGCGCCCGCACGAAACCGTCGGTGGCGCCCACGACTTTCATGATGCCGATGGTCTCGCGGCGGGCGTAGACCGCGAGGCCGATGGTGCTGATTACCACGAGTATGGCCGCGGCCCCCAAAACGCCGCCGACCACGCCGCCCGCCATCCCCACGACGCTGGCGGCCCGTTCCAGATTCTCCAACCACTCCTGGCCGTAAACCGCGTCCTCGACGCCGTCTATCGCCGCTATCTCGGCCACCAGTTTTTCGACCTCGGCGGGTTTGCCCGCCTCCGCGGTAAGGTAAACGCGGTACGAGGCCGGCAGGGGGTTATCGGACAGCACGTCCAGAAGCGCCTGGTCCTCCGGGAACAGCCCCACGAATTCTTCCGCGGCTTCCTCCCGCGACACGAAGTCGGCGCGCACGACGCCCGGCAGTTTGCTCAGGTGGTCGCCGATGGCGGCGGCCCGGCCCTCTTCCACCTCGTCCCGCAGGTATACGTCGACGTAGAGCTCGCTCTTGACGTCCTCGTATATGGCCCGGAGGTTGAAGTAGCCCGTCGCGAAGATCCCGGCGATGAGGCCGGCGAAGGTAATGGCGAGAACGGCCGCCGCGGTCAGGATGCCGCCCCGGCCTATGTTCTTCAGCGCTTCCTTTATATAGAACCCGAGGTGTTTCAACTCGGCCGCTCCGGTACGAGTTCGCCGTTGTGGATTTGTATGATGCGGGCGTCCATCCGCTTGACGACTTCGTAGTTGTGGGTCGCTATTATCACCGCGGTCCCGCGGGCGTTTATGACCCTAAACAGTTTCATTATATGCCAGGTGATGTCGGGATCGAGATTGCCCGTCGGCTCGTCGGCGAGGAGTATGGCCGGGTCGAGCGCGATGGCCCGGGCGATGGCCACGCGCTGCTGCTCCCCACCCGAGAGTTCCATCGGCCGGGCGTCCTTGCGCTGGGCCAGGCCGACGACGGTGAGCACCTGCAGGGCGCGGCGCCGCTGCTCACCCGGGGGAATTCCCAGTATCGTTAACGGCAGGACGACGTTGTCCAGGACGCTCCGCTCGTTCAGAAGGCGGAAATCCTGGAAGACGACGCCGATGCGCCGGCGCAGGTACGGCACGTCGCGGCGCCGAAGCGACCCCACGTCGTGCCCCGCCACCTCCACGAAACCGTCGGTAGGCCGCTCCTCCGCCGTGACGAGCTTGAGGAAAGTGGACTTGCCGGCGCCCGAGGGGCCGGTGAGGAACGCCAGTTCCCCCTTGCCCACGTCGACGGAAATATTGTCCAGCGCCACGACGCCGTTCTCGTATACCTTCGTCGCGCCCTGCATCCGTATCATCGGCGCCGTCATATCAGTCCTTCGCGTTAAAACGTCAACACCTTATCGGCGTCGTGGATCCAGTCGGACAGGTCCTTGAGCGTCGCCGGCGGCGCCTGCGCGGGCACGCCGTCGGGCGGGAGCTTCCGGTTCTTCAAACAGGTCCCGCAGGTCTTGAACGTAACGCCCGCCGTCACGGCCGCCGCGAACTCCGCGTCCACGTCGTACGGCGGGTCGGCCGGCTGGGGGGTGTCCTTGTGGACCAGCCTTACGCCGTCGGACATCAGAAAAACGTTGACGGCGTCGCCCAGGTCCTGCTGGAACGCGGCCACGCGCAACGCGTTCCACACCACGTCCGAACCGTCGTAGGGATCCCGATAAGTTACGATTAACAGCTTCAAGTGCTACCTCCTCGACCTCAGAACAGGTCGCCTATATCGCCCGACTCCTCTTCCTCTTCGCCCTCGCCCGGAACCTCGCCCGCGGCGCCGAGCATCGAACCGGCATCGAGCTGGAAGGCGGGTTTAGAGGCCTCCCCGGCGACGACGAAGTTGAAGTGGGCCTTGCCGTCCTCGTCCCGGACCAGCGCGAGGGCCTTGCCCTCCCGCGCCAGCCTATCGGCCGCTTTCTTCTCGAAAGTCGTCCGAACCGTGAAGTTCACTTGCTTGCCGAGCGTAACCTCGCCGGCCGCCTCTATCAGCATATCCGAGTTCTCGATGCGCAGGTCGGACGTGCGGATGACGCCGTCCCGGGCGTCGCACAGCGCCCAGAGTTCGGACACCTGGAGCGGATCGAAGAGGTCGATGCGGGACCATTTCGCGAGTTCGGCGAGCAGCGGCAGCTCGGCCACGCGGCCCCCCTCGAGTTCGACCGAACCCTTCCCGCCGAAGTTGGTCTTTATTTCGTCGTAGGTCGTCCCCTCCGCCGAGAACGTCACGTCGGCGGAGAAGCGGCCCGTCACGACGTTCTCCAGATACTTATTTTCGGTGAGGTATAGGCCGAGCCGCGCGTCGCGCACCGAGGCCGAGCAGGTGTACTTGGGCCGGCCCTTGAGGTACACGGTCATCTGCGATTTGACTTTGCCGTCGTACGCCGAGAAGTCGAGCTTGCTTATGCTCAGGATGCCGGCGGTGTAATCGAAGTCGGCGTCGAGTTTCCGCGTATCGACCGTCAGCACCCGGCACTTTTTAATTTTTACGCGGCCCTTGGCGGTCACGTCCTTGCCCGGGAGGCCCAGCGGCCCGGCGCCGCCGGAGGAGTGGCCCTTGCCGTCCCGCGGCGGCAGCGCGGCGTCGAGGTTGACGTCGTCGGCCACGACGACGAAGTCGAGCCGCGGCGTCTCGAAGCCCTGCCAGCTTCCGCCTATCTCGAAGGAGCCGCCGGCGAGCGTCCCCTTGATCTTACCGGCCTTTATTTTATAGCCGTCGCAGTAGGCCGTCCCGTTCAGATCCTTGAACGGCGCGACGAAGGGTTTGACTCGAACCTGGCAGCCGACGAGTTCCACGGTCCCGTCGACGGACGTGCGGCCCGCCGCCGAGAGTTCGCCGTCCACGTCGAGGTCGAGCTGCGTGGTACCCTCCATCATATAGGCCTCGGGGACGCCGAGCACGATGGCCGCCACCTCGAGCGGCATCGCCCCCTCTATCTTGAGCTGGAAGGGCCAACTGGCCTCGGGCCGGACGGTCCCGTATCCTTTGAAGCCGCCCTTCTTGGTCTGGCCGTGGAAGCTCTCGACGACGTACTTCTCGCCCTCGAAGCGGACCTTCACGGCGCAATTCGTAACGCCCTCGCCGTCGTCCGGCTCGAGCGCGGCCTTCTTGACCTCCAGCTCGCCGCGGACCTCGGGCCGGACGCCCTCGCCCCATTTCCCCTTGACGGTGAGGTCGAGGTCTATCTCGCCCTTGAGGTCGGCCTCGCCGAAGCGCGGCGCGAGGGCCGGCAGTACCTGAGCCAGCGCCATCTTCTTGCCGTGCAGCGTGAGGTCGACGTCCTTTTCGCCCGGGCCCGTCTGGACCTCGCCGGCGACGCTGAGCCGGGCCTTGCCGAAGAGGAAGTCGAGTTCGTCGAAGAAGACGCGGCCTCCCGGCGCCTCGGGCACGAAACGGAGGCTACCCTCGGCCGCGATGGCCATGCCGCCGGCCGCTTCGCCTTCCGCGGCCGCCAGTTTGAGTTTATCGGCGTTGAGTTTGCCGCGGAGCTCGAGTTCCTCTCCCCACGCGACCTTACAGCGAACGCGGCCGCTCAGGCCGTCCAACAGAACCGTCCGGCTCGAGCCGACGTAACGGACGAAGCCCTCCTTGAAAAGGACCGTTCCCCGGAAAGGTTCCGCGGCCCCCGCCTCGCCGAAGGACACGTCCCCCGGCGCCAGGTCGGCCCGCATCCGCACCAGTTCGACCGTGGCCAGCGACGGCTTGAGGGCCACGAAGCCGAGATACGACAGGCCCAGCTTCACCTCGTCGGCGCGGATCACTTCCTTGCCGGAGCGGTTGAAGAACGCCGCCCCGGTGAGCGCGACCGCGGGCCGGGGGAAGAGTTTGAACGAGGCCGCCGTATAGCGGACCTCCATCCCCGGGCCGTCCTTGAGCGCGGCGGCGAAGGCTTCGGCCACGCGGTCCTTGCCGACGACGGCGGGAGCCACCGCGGCGTAGTAGAGCGAGCCCAGCGCGACCAGGGCCAGTACGGCCACGAATATTATCAGTCGACGTTTCTTCATATAAGAAATTTAAAACGGGCCTTTATACCATAGGCCGGCCCCGGCAACAAATTAAAAATCTTATTCCTTTTCGGGGGCCGCCCGGCCGCGGGCGACGCGACAGCGGCCGCACTCGACACACAGCTCCCGGGCTACGTCGCCCCGCCGGGATATCAGCGCGCCGGTGGGACAGGCCGCCCGGCATTCGTCGCTCTCCCCGCACGCGGGAACGGCCCCCGCCCGGCCCACGGCGGCCACCTCGCCCAGCACGGCCCCGGCGGCGCAGAGGTAGCGGCAGAAGAACCGGTAGTGAAAGAGCGACGACGCCAGCACGGCGACAAGGAATACGAGCGACACGCCCGCGGCGCCGTAGGCGAAGAGGTCGTCGAAGGGTTCGTACGCCGCGGCGCCCAGTTCGCGGCTCGCGATTATCGCCGCCACGACGACGCACATTAGAATAAAACGGACGCCGCTCAATCGCCGGGCGAAGGCCGCCGGCACGCGCAATTTCTTAACCGGGATTTTATACAATAACTCGGCCAGCGCGCCGAACGGGCACACCCAGCCGCAGTACACGTTGCCCCACAAAAGCGCCGTCAGGGCCGCGCCGCCCAGGAGCACGTATAGCGAGAGGCGGGGCGCGAAGGGCGGAAAATCCCAGAGGACCAGGCGGCCCATGTCGCTAACGGAGATAAACCGTCCCGCCCAGAACCCCAGCCCGCCGACCGCGACCAGCGCCACGACGATCCGAAGGGGCTCGCGGGGATGGCGGCTAAGCCACACCGCCGCCGCCAGGAAGGCCGCGGCCGCGAGCGCCCAGGGCCAGTCCCACGCCCCGCCGCCTTCCCCCTCCGTCGCCACTTTCCGGCCGTGGGCCCGGCGGAGGATTTCCCGGCCGGTGACGCGGGTCGCCGCCGCGAAGGCGTCGCTCGTCACCGTGGCCCGGGTAATAACGTCCACGTCCCGGCCCGGCTCGAGCGGCTCCGCCGGCGACAGGCCGACGAAGGACGCGAGGAAGGCCGCCAAGTCCTCCACGTAGGAGGGCGTCTCGTTGTGGCGCACGACGACGACGCGCTCGTAGTCCCCCGCCTCGTCGACGACGACCAGGAGGTCGAAGGGGCCGCCGTAGCCGACCACCTCCGGGGCGAGGAGAGAGCTTTCGGCGGCGTACAGCGTTTCGTCCCCCCGCCGGATCCGCCAGTACGGCTCGGCTCCGCCGAGGCGCTCGGGCCGCTCGGTCGCGCCGGTGAGAAGGGCCACGCGGGCGGCGTCGAGTTCGACGGGCGCCGGCTCGACGTGCCGGCCCCAAAAGTAGGACCCGGCCGCCGCCGCCACGACGACGATAATAAATATCAACCGGCGCCGCCATATCCGCCGGTTAACCGGTGCGCCCTCTACCATATGTGTTATTATACGCCCGGCCGGCCGGGCCGGCAAGGAATATCAATCTTGCACCCCTTGCACCGGCCCGCCGTTTCGTATAATATATCTAATATGTCAGGTAAGCCGCCACGGCCGCGCCGAGGCACGGTAATCCCCCTTAAACATGTCGGATAGCCAAGCGAAAAAAGGCGGCCCCGGCGTTCTCAGAACGTTCCGGGCCCTGCGCCACCGCGACTACCGGCTGTGGTGGTTCAGCCAGATGGTATCCCTCACCGGGACCTGGGTTCAACTGGTCGCGCAGAACTGGCTGGTCTACCGCCTGACGGGGTCGCCGGCGATGCTGGGACTCGTCAACTTCGTGAGCCTGGTCCCGTCGTTGCCGATGAGCCTGTGGGCCGGCTCGCTGGCCGACCGTTTCGACAAACGGCGCATCGTCCTCATCGCCCAGACGACGCTCTTCGTCCAGGCCGCCGTCCTCGCCGTCCTCACCCTCACCGGCCAGATACAGGTCTGGCACGTCATGGTACTCGCGCTCGTCGCGGGACTGGCCCAGGCCCTCGACATGCCTTCCCGGCAGTCCTACGTCATCGAACTCGTCGGCAAGGAAGACCTGACCAACGCCATCGCGCTCAATTCCACCATATTCAACATCGCCCGCAGCGCCGGCCCCGCCGTCGCCGGCATCCTGGTCGCCGCGCTCGGCGAGGGGCTCGCGTTCTCCATCAACGCCGTCTCCTTCCTCCCGGTCATCGGCGCGCTTCTGATAATGAGCACGTCGTCGGTGCGCCGCAAGATCAACAGCTCGCCGGGCCGCCAGATCGCCCGCGGCATCAAGTACGCCGGGAAAAACACGCTGGTCTGGGTCATCATCTCGATAGTCGGCGTGTCGGCCTTTTTCGTCATGCCCTACTCCGTCCTGATGCCGGTCTACGCCCGGGAGGTCTTCGGCGGCGGCGCGGACATCTACGGTTTCCTGATGACCTGCGCGGGGCTGGGCGCGCTGGCGGGGGCTCTGGTGGTCGCGAGCCTGGGGAACCGCAGTCGGCGCGGCCTGATATTGACCGTCGCCAACGTCGCCTTCGCCGGCATCGTCTTCTCGTTCGCGTTCGTGCGGGCCTTCTGGCTGGCGGCGGCCCTACTGGTCGCGGCGGGTTTTTGTTTCGTCATGCAGAACTCCCTCGCCAACACGCTGATCCAGGTCAACGTGGCGGACCGCTTCCGCGGCCGGATTATGAGCATTTACTTCCTCGTGTTCATGAGTTCCATGCGGCTGGGCTCTTTGCAGGCCGGGTACGTCGCCCGCTACGTCGACGTCCACGCGGCGCTCCTTATCGGCGCGGGGGCGTCGCTCGTCTGGGGCGCTCTCGTGGCGTGGCGGTTCCCGCGCCTCCGCAATACGAGGTAGTTTCGCCGGCGCAGTAAAAAACTGACTTGATACGTCACCATAAAGTGATATAATGTTAACGGACAGGAGGCTCCTACGATGTTGAGGAAACTTGTCCCGATACTGGTATTGGTCGCCGCGGCCGGGGCCATCGCGGGCCAGGTCGAAACCGGCAGTAAGGACCAGCAGTTAAAACTGCCGTTCTGCGGTACTTGAGGCATCTGCTATAAGTACCAGTTTTTGGTGCCGCAAACGCAACTGGGCTTCGCCGGCGCGATAACGAAAATCGAGTGGGAAGCCGGGAACGACTTCTCGAACGCCCCCTACCGCCAGTTCGAACTCCGCCTCTGTCATACGCCGCTATCCGAGCTGACCGCGAACTTCGCCGACAACTACGGCGGCAATACGCCCGTCCTGGCGCACGCGGCGAACCCGCTCCTCCTCGCCGGAACCGCGGACTCGTGGTTCGGCTTCGATTTGACGACTTCCTTCGATTACGACAACGCCCGGAACCTCATCGTCGAGTTGCGTTGGAACAACGGCCAGGTCGAAACCGAGGTCCGCAACTGGGGCCACGACGCCGGCCAAAACTACGGATTAATAAGCAAGGTGTACGAGGGCACGTCGGGCAATCTCTTCAGTACTATCTGCCGCTTCCGCTTCACGTACGACGACCAGGCCGTGGAGCCGACGTCGCTGGGGCGGGTGCGGGCGCTCTACCGGTAACCGGCGGCGGAGCGCACAAAGGGGGGCGCTATGTGGAAATACGTTGGGCTCGCGGCGGCGTTGGCCGCCGGCGCATGGGGAACGCCTCCCGTATCGTACCTCGACGAGGACTTCAGTGGCGGCCCGTTCCCCCCGGCCGGGTGGACCACCGAGAGCACCGGCAGCGCCGCCTCGGGATGGGATAAGATCAACGAAGGGGCGTCGGCTTACGCCCGCGGTTTCATGGAAGGGCCGTACGGCGCGGCCGGGACGACCACGCTGGTAAGCGGCGCCGTATCGTTGCAAGCCGGGACGGACGTCAACCTTAAATTCAGGCGGTATACCTCGGGGCGCGGTACGGTAAGGTTCTACCTGAACCTGATCCTCCGCAAGGGCGGAAGCGAGGTCTGGAGAAAGGACTTCCACGGGTGCCAGAGTTGGGAGTGGGTCGAGGAGGCGGTACCGACCATAACCGAATCGGCCGCCGACTATAAATTCGCCTGGGAAATAGACAGCCTGATGGGTCCTTCTTCCGGCGGGGCGGTTTACTTGCACCTGGACGATATATCGGCGTCGGAGGACAATGTCGCCGTCGAAGCGACGTCACTCGGCCGGGTGCGGGCGCTGTACCGGTAAGATTAGACAGAGTTTTATTGCGGGGAACGTAACGCCTAAAGGTATTTAGCAAAGGAGGGTCAGATGCGGCGAGCATGTCTACTCCCGTTAGTGTTGGCGTTTTGCGCCGCCGGCGCCGGCGCCACCGCGTACATCAACGAAGGGTTCGAAGGAACCTTCCCGCCCGGCGGATGGGGCGTGGAGAAAACCGTCAACGCGGGGTGGGATCCGCAGTCGGGCGGCCCCTGGTGCAACTACGCCATCGGATGGGCGTCCAGCACGGACGGCATCGTCCGTTGGGCCCGAATAGACACGCCGGCCTTCGACGTCCCCGCCGGAACGACCGTCGAGTTCCGCTACGATTACGGCCTCGGCTGCAACGGCTACCCGGCGGAACACTACGCCCGTTTTTCCCTCTACTACGTAGGTCCTCCCGCCGAAACGCTGGTCCAGCGCGACATGCTCCTCGCGGCCGATTGGCGCGCGTACTCGGATTATATAGTCGTCACCCGGGCCGGGAGGGTCGCGGCCCGTTTCGAAATCTACGTCAAGAACCCCTCTTTCCATACCTCCGTATACAGCTGGGACCTCGATAATATTCTCATCAACGATAAACGGTACCACGCGGTGGAACCCACGTCGCTGGGGCGAGTGCGGGCAATCTACCGGTAGTATTCCGGTAACAACGAAGGGAGAGTGGAGTATGGAAAAGGTGATGGCGGTATTGGGACTCGTAGCCGTGGCCGGCCTCACGTGGGCATCACCGTCCGTACCGGTTGACGAGGGCTTCTCGGGGGGAACGTTCCCGCCGCCGGGATGGTACTCTAACGGCTCGGGGTCCGGTAGCTGGTCGTGGCAGAACAACGGCGGCTACGCGCAAGGATACGCTAACGTCGGATCTTTCCAAAGCGTTACCACGTCGTTGTACACGTTCTACTTCCATATCACCGGAGGCACGACGGTTCACGTCGACTTCAATTATAAGACGGACGGCTTCCCCGAATGCAGTAGGTACGTCAACCTCGGCACCTGGGGCACGTCGGTCCCGTACACCATGAACCACGAGTGGACGCCGTTTACGGATAGCACGGCGCCGGCCTCGTCGGACGACTACCAACTCGAGTTCCGCATGATCTTTCACGGGGGAAGCCACGGCGGGAGTAGCGTATGGCACGTCGACGACGTCGTGGTGACGTTGGAGAATACGGCCGTCTCGCCGACGTCGTTGGGCCGGGTGCGCGCGCTTTACCGGTAAGGATGTAGTAAACACGGGGGCACGGGAATGAGGTTACGGATCTCGTTCGCGGCGCTAGCGGCCACGGCGGCGCTCTGCGCCGCTACTCCCCCGGCGTTCGTCGAAGAGGACTTCGAGGGATCACAATTCCCGCCGGAGGGGTGGACGGCGTCCGGCTCCGGCAGCGATTGGGGATGGTCTAACCCCGGCGGTTACGCCGACGGATACGCCACTTCTACCGTAGCCAGTACGGCCTCGTGCCGCATCTATTCGCCGCCGTTTTACCTGGAGGGCGCCCAGCGCGTCCGAGCCACCTTCCGTTACGTCGCAACCGGGTCCGGCGGCGCGCCCACCGACCATGCAATATACTTCACGGGCAACGGCGTCTGCGCGAGCTCCTTACCCAAAACGACCGGGTGGGAATATTACGAATGGGTCTCTCCGAGCGCGTGGGCGTACACCGATTTCCGGATAGGGTGGGTCGCGACGGTCTACAGCCCCTATAATAGCGGTACGGGCATATTGCGGCTCGACGACGTCGAGATAGTACTATACAACGTCGGCGTCTCGCCGACGTCCATAGGCCGGGTCAAGGCGCTGTACCGCTGAACCGGGATTACGGCAGGGGATAAATAGCCGGGATCTTATCCGGCGTACGAAGGAGGTAGGATTATGGGAAAGGGATTTATCGCGATAACGGCGCTGGCGTTAGCGGTCGCCGGCGTGGCGGGCGGCGCGATTCTCGAGGAGGACTTCAGCGACGCGACGTTCCCCCCGGATGGCTGGTCGGTAATAATAGAGAACCACGGCATGGAGATAATAGAATGGGAAAGGTTCAACGTCGGCGGTAACTACTGCGCCCGCGGCCACGTGTTCGGTTACTACGAAAGCACCGGCAGTACTACTCTCGCAACGAAATCCATACCCCTTACCGGAGCCCCCACCTGCGTTTCTTTCAAGTATTATAGCGATAGCGACGGCGCTTTGACTTATCTGCTTAGACTCCAACTGTGGCAAGGCGGGATGGCGCGCTGGTCTCAGGATTTACCGCACTCCGAAAATTGGGCCCAGGTCCGCGTCAACTTCCCCACTTACATGATTGGCGACTACGGCGTAGGTTGGAAGCTGTCCGGCGAAAACGGTAGTCCTCACGGACCCCGCGGCAACGGGTACTTCTACGTGGACGACGTCGTCGTCGAGGAAAACACGGGCATCTCGCCGACGTCCCTCGGTCGGGTCAAGGCGTTGTACCGGTAAGGCCGACCGGCCCTCCCTCCTCCGCTTCGGAAGAAAGGTCATGATCAAAAAGGGATTCCTTCTCGCGCTACTTGCCGCCGCCGCGGCGGCCACTCCCCCGCCGCTGGTCGAGGAGGACTTCGGGGGCTCGCGGTTCCCGCCCCAAGGTTGGGCCGTGACCGGCTACGGTAGCGATTGGGGATGGTCCAACCCGGGCGGTTACGCCGACGGATACGCCACCACCGTCATCGGCGACGAGGCCAAATGCTCGATTATGACGCCGAGTTTTCGCCTGGACCGCGACCAACGCATCCGCGTCATTTTCCGCTACGTGGCGACCGGATACGGGAGCGCGCCCCGCCAATACGATATATCTATCGACGGCGGCGGCCAAATTATATCTTACGGTTTGCCCGAGACGAGCGGATGGGAGTACTACGAATGGGTTTCGTCGCCGGTAACGGCGAAAGGCCGGTACAAAATACACTGGTTCTCAATGGTCTACGGCCCGTACAACAGCGGGACGACGATATTGCGTCTCGACGACGTCGAAATCGGTTTGTACAACGTCGCCGTCGGCCCGACTTCCCTCGGCCGGGTCAAGGCGTTGTACTATTGAGCCGGGATTATTTCAGGGAACAAAAAGCCGGGCCGCGGGGCCCGGCTTATTACTATCCCGGGGACCCATCCTACCCCGGGTGCCAGCCGGCCTGGACGGTCTCGTAGAGGCCGCCGGGGAGGCCGGGCATCAGCTCCGCCCGCTTGAGCGCGTCGCGGCCGTACTTCCGGTTCAGCTCGTCCAGCGTCGTCATGAGGCGGTCCCGCCGCATCTCGAACAGGTTCATGGGCCGGCCGTGATGCAGCAGCATCGAGACCGACACCCCCAGCATCCGCACGCCGCGCTCCCGCATGTCGTCGGGCAAGAGCGGCCACGCCGCCCGGAAGACGTCCATCCCCTCGTCCACGTAGCGCGAGAGGCGGTGCGACTTCCCCACGGTGTAGAAGTCCGGGTAGCGCGCGATGGCGTAGACGCAGCGGCCGCAGTAGCCGTCGCCGCGCAGACGCCGCCCCACCCGCTCGCACAGCCACAGGAAGGTCCGCCGGATTTCGGCCGGGTCGTAGGTGTCGCGGTTGAGCGTTACGGTGTTGCCGACGGACTTGGCCTCCTCGTAGTCGTAGTGGGCAACGAGCGGCCTGCGGTCTATCCCCAGGCCCATGTTCTGCAGAACGTCGCCGATGATGCCGAAGCGCGAGCGCAGCCGCGAGAGCGGCAGGCGGCCCATCTGGCCGCAGGTGCTCGCGCCCATCCGCCGCAGGTGCTCCCCCATCCTGGGGCCGATGCCCGGCAGCTCGGTGGTGGGCAGGTCCTCCAGGAAGGTCTCGAGCTGGGAGGGCCGCAGGACCGTTAGGCCGTTGGGCTTCTCCAGGCCGGCGGCCAGCTTCGCGAGCATCTTGTTGGGGGCGATGCCGAGCGAGCACGGCAGGCCGAGCTCCTCGCGGACCTCGCGGGCGAAGGCGACGGCGCAGTCGCGCGGCGTCCCCCAGCGGCGAAAGGTCGTCGTTATGTCCAGCGCCAGCTCGTCGATGGAGGCTATCTCGACCACGGGCGTGTAGTGGTGCGCCCGCGTCGCTACCTCGCGCAGCGCGTGGGTGTACTTGGGGATGTCGGCGGGGACGACGACGGCGTCGCGGCAGAGCCGCCGCGCCTCCTCGGAGGGCATGCCGGACCTGACGCCGAACTTGCGCGTCTCGTACGAGGCCGACGCGACGACGGAGCGCTCCTTGCGCGAGCCCACCACCAGAATAGGCCTGCCCGCCAGCCACGGCTTGGCCCGCACCTCCACGTTCACGAAGAACGCGTTCATGTCCAGGAATACGACGATGCGCTCCCAGAACTCGCCGTAGGCCTCGGCGCCGGGGCCGAGGCCCGCCGTGCCGGGGCGCTCGCCGCCGAGTAGCGGCCTCCCGTGCGCCAGGCCCGTAATGGATGCCCACATGTCATTTCCTCACAATCACCCGAGATAAAAAAGGGGCCCGCCCCCTCGACAGGCCCCACCCCCCCCAATAACCCCCACACCCCCCAATTACCCTTTACCCCCCGTCCTTCTCCCCCCCAATTTTACCGCCCTCTCCCCCTGCCTCCTTGACCCTCCCTCCCTACAACCCTCCCTCCCTATTCGATGTAGCTGCGGGCGAGGCGCCAGGCCAGCGTCGACGTGTCGAACGCCAGCTCGTATACCGTTCCGCCCACCTTCACCGCGTAGTGCCGGATGCTCACGTCGCCGTCGCGCTCCTTCCAGGCGTAGGTCACGCGCTCTATCGCGAGGCGCCGGCCGTTGTAGGCGAACCACACCGGCTTTATCTTCCCCGATTCCTCGAAGATGGCGCCCACGCGCACGCCGTCACCCAGGTCCACGACTTCCATTTTTATCCTTCAGTATTCTTTTTCATTCCCCAAAGCTTCGGCCTTCGTTGACATCGCCCAACGGCCGTGGTAAAATAATTTAAATTCAGGAGGCGTGAAACATGGCCGAAAAAAAACCGAAGAAAAAATCCAATATCGAGGTAGTCGTGCCGCAGAAGCCGCCCGCCCAACCGGCTAACTTTTTCGTCGTTTCCTACGCCGAAGACGACTTCGCGCTGGACGCGCTGTACGTCCATCCCGCTGATATGCACGCCTCCAAGCAAGACCCGGAGGCCAAAAACGTAGTCGGCAATATGGTTGCACGCCTCGCCTTCAGCTACCATAAAGCACTGGACCTCCGTAAAAAACTCGACGACATGATTACGTCCTATGAGGAAAAGAAAAAATGACGAATTCAACTACATATACCGTTCAGTACGAAGGGCGGACTGACATCTCCATCCGAATCCCTGCAGCATGTGATGCTAACTCCAACCGCATCCGCGTCGACCTAAGCGACCTGCTGACAGCCCTCATCCTTGCCGACCAAGATCTCTACCAGCAGATCCAAACATCCCGGAAACAATTTCAGCAAGGTCAAACCCTGACTCATCAAGAAGTCTTCGGCATCGAATAGATGTGGCTGCGACTCCCATATATTCCCCCCTCTTCAACAAACAAGTTAAGAAATACTCTTCCCTGGAAAGGGAACTCGCTCGCAAAATCAAACTCATATTGAACTCGCCAATCGGCTATGGCGAGCCGTTGAAATATGGTTTAGCCGGTTTGTCCAGTTCAAAAGTATCCAAGCGCTTCGTGGTCATATACGCTTACTGCAAGGAATGCCGGGCCAAAGGGATGGAGGGCGTAAATAACTGCGATAACTGCACCACGACCCCCGACGAGTCCGTAAGGTTTTTTGCCTTTGGCCCCCACGACGACATATACCGCCTCATGAACAAGTAGTGAACGAACTCCCTCACTTGTAACGCCGGATGACGCCCACGACGCGGCCTATCACCGCGACGTCGTGATCCTCGCCGAGCACGAGGTCCGCATAGGCCGGGTTGGCGGCGCGCAGGATGACCAGGCCGCCGCGGAGGTACATCCGCTTCACCGTGGCCTCGTCCCCCACCAGCGCCACCACGACGGCGCCGTTCTCCGCCACCGGCTGGGGCCGAACTATGACCATGTCGCCGTCGAGGATGTGCTCGCCCTCCATACTGTCGCCGCGGACGCGCAGAAGGAAGTCGCCATCCGCGGCCCCCAGCGACCGGTCGACCGCCATCGTCTCCTCGGCCTCCTCTATCGCCGTGATGGGCGGCCCCGCGGCCACGTTCCCCACCACCGGCAGCTCCAGCGCCGGCTCGTACCCCGCCAGCGACAGCGCCCGCGGCCTGCCGTCCTCCTTCTCCAGATAGCCCTTGCGGACGAGGGCCGCTAGGTGCTCGAAGGCTGCCCGGGGGCCGACCTCCAGAAATTCCGCCAGCTCCCGCACCGTGGGCGGGAAGCCGTGCCGGCCCGTCAGCTCCCGCACGGCGGATAAAACCTCTCGTTGCCTGCTCGTCAATTTTTCCATAGATATCACCTCTCCTGGCGGCTATGGCCACCGCTACCATTATACTCAACAGGCGTTGAGTAGTCAAGAAAAAAGTGAAGGGGCCGGCCTTGGGGCGCGCCCGAAGGCCGCCAAAAGCCCCCACTCCCCCTAAAAACCCCCTTATTTAATTAAAAAAGTTGACTCCAGGTTAAGCGGGTATTATAATATAAGTGGAAGTAAGTGCTTAATTCGGGCCCTTTCTCAAGGAGAGAGGCTATGCGGCGAACTTTAGGGTTGCTCATACTTGTTACCATACTCGCCGGCGCCGGGGGCGCATCGCCGCCGCCGCAGTGGATATATTACGACGACGGCACCCCCTATCACCCGCTGTACCGCGAGAACGCGGGCGACGGCTGGGCCATCAAGGTAGAGCCGGCCGAGGCCGGGTACATCCAGCGCATACGGGTCTACGTCGGCAATCCGTCCGGCAACACCAGCTGGGAAGGGTTCCGCGTCGAGATATGGGACTGGAATCCGTCCATATACCCCGAGACGCCGAAAAGCCGCGTCTGGGGGCCCGAGAACTTCACCTACGACCACGGCGAGTGGGTTACGTACAGGGACGTAGATTATTATTGGAACAGCACCGACCCGTTCGTCGTATTATTAAAGCAGCGGGGAGATTACCCCAACTGCGACACCGTCTTCGGCGACACGGCCCGGACGGACCCCAACCCGAACTGGAGCTACTTCAACCAGACGTGGTTCCCCTTCGAGTTGGTGGACGGGGACTTCCTGATGCGGGTCTACTACGGCCCGAGCCACCCGGCGGTGGAGCCGATGAGCTTCGGCCGGGTCCGGGCGCTGTATAGATAGAGTAATATTAATTCGAATACGGGGGCGATCGGTTTCGACGGGGGTGGACGGTACCCAGGTGGCACGCCGCGGTTTCCTGTCGCCGCGTTAAAAAGGCGGGAACAAATAAACGCCGATAATTACGCGTACGCTTGCTAAATAGTTAGCAGGCCGTCCGCCGGTTGAGCCCTCCCGCGGCGCACCGGCCGGACGACGGAATAGCGGGATAAGCCGAAGCGGTAGCCCCTTCCGCCGAGGTCGAAAACCCTTACAGGGGCTGGCGTCGGTTATGCCCGCCCGCGGGCAAAGGCCGGCGTGAGATTCAAACGCGGGACAAGCGTGTAGAGGCCTGGCGGCCGCACTTCCGGACGCGGGTTCGATTCCCGCCGCCTCCAAATTAATAAGGCCGGCCCCGAAAGGGGCCGGTTTTTTTACTTCCACCAACGATTAAGTATTGGTATGATAAAATAAAGACAAAGAGATAACTCGATATTATATCAAACTTTTGGTGGGAATACGGATCGCGCTACTCACATAGGATACGCAGACGAAACGCATCATAATATCGGGCGTTACCGTGGTATAGGATTGGTAACAACGGGATTATCATATGTTGATTTACTTAAAGATCCTTTAAAAGCGTTATTAATAGGTTCCGGTTTTAAAGATTTTAAATGGGAAACGGTTCGCGACGCGAAAGGCAGATTCGCAGCGATGAAGTTGATCGACTTTTGCATTAAACACGCTAGTCCCGGGGATTTACGTATCGACGTTTTAACGTGGGATATTGAAGACACCCGTCATAAGATTAAAGGTAGGGACGACATCGAAAACCTTAAACGGATGTATTACCATTTACTCAAAAACGTTCTAACGAAAAGATGGCCGGACGATTGCGCTTGGGTTTTAAACCCCGATGAGAATACGGCAATGGATTGGGGTACGCTCAGTGATTGTTTAGAGAACCGTAGTAGAAGTATTCGGGATATTGATCCTTTATTCATAGCAAATGGTTCGGATATTTTATTTAAACGAAATTATAATATTATAGATATAAACCCGCGAAAATCGCATGAGGAGCCTTTCATCCAAATGGCAGATTTCTTCGTCGGCATGGGCGTATATTCTAGGAAAAAATATAACCTTTACGAACGATGGCGTATCAATAGAACTGGCCAAGATATGTTATTCGATAAATTTAACGCGGCCGCCCACAGATTAAGTAAAGGAGACGAAGTCAGGTGTGACGTTGTATCGTTGCTCTCGGAACGTTTAAAAAAAGCGAGAATGGGCGTAAAGCTAGGTTGTAATGGATTAATAACGTATAATCCGAAAAACCCGATTAATTTCTGGCCGTACAAGCCTCAACGAGAACGCGAAAGAGCCCCGGTAAAAAGGCGATAAAAACTCGGTTAAACCGACCAATACCTGATAAAGGGGGTGTGAAATGGGCAAGCGGGAAAGCTACCACGTCGTGCACGATGGGGACGAGAACCTTTGGAAAGTAAAGAGGGAAGGCGCCGATCGTGCTTCCAGTACGCACGACACTAAAGAGGAGGCTGTCGATAAGGCCAGAGAACTTGCGAAGAACAACGAACCCAGCCAAATAATCATCCATAAACAGGACGGCAAAATACAGGAAGAGCGAACCTACGGCAACGACCCTTATCCGCCGAAGGGCTAATTACCGTAGCCACAATAATCAAAACCCCGCCCTCTCGGGCGGGTTTTCTATTAAATGAGAATTGGGGGGGCGGTGGGTCAATCGACGAGCGCGGCGATTATCTCGTCCGGTTCGGGGAAGCGCCCCTCTTGTTCGGCCCGCGAGAATATCAGTTCGCCGTCGGCCTCCACGTCGAAGATGCCGTCGTGCCCCTCTTCCAACACGGCCTCTACGGCCGTGGCCTCCTTTATAGCGGCCGCCAACCTGGCAGCCCGGCCCTCAAAGCCTCACTCGCCACAATATCGAATTACCAGCTTCATCGCGTTACCTCCTATTCGTATTAAACGAATTAGTACCTCCGGCCGCCAGGCCGTTTCGCCCGAAAAGAGGCAACGTCAGCTCTCCCCGACCTCCCCGCCCCCCCACCGCCCCCCGCGACCAGCCCCAGCCCCGCGAGTTCGACCATCCGGTACTCGTCCAGGTAGTGGATGCGGGCGTACGCGACGTCCTCGACGAAGTCGGCGTCGGCCGTCAATTCTTCCAGAAACGCCCGTATCCTTTCGTGCGACATCAAGTAGTGGCACAGGTGGCAGATGCTGTTGGACACGTACTCCTCGGGCAGGTATCCCCCCAGCCCCGCGGCCTGGACCTCGGCGACGAGGCGGCGCGGCCCCCATACGCGGATGGCGTGGAGGACGGCGTTCTCCTCCGCGGCGTCGAGGATCTCGTCCAGCGGCCTTTCGCGGACGTTGCCCAGCCAGAGGGGGTGCGGAGGCCGGAGCGTAATGACGGGGCCGATGCAGGCGATGACGTCGCCGTTCGGGAAGATGATGGGAGAGCCTCCGACCGAACACGCCGAGCGGGGCACGTCGGCCGAGGTCTCATACGAGAGGTCCGGGAGCTCCCGGCCCGCCCGGCCCACCGGGAACGTGACGGTGGTGTTGAGGTCGTCGGCGTCGACGAAGCCGAGCAATTCGTCGCGGATGGCGAGAAAGGCGGGGGCCTTCGGGTCCGGCGTACAGACGTTGACGTTGAACGGCACGCCGCACTCCCGGGCCGCGAACACGGCGTTCTTTATTCTGTCGAGGGGAATGTGTATCTGGTGATACTCGTCCGTACTGAGGGCCATGGCGCGGACGGCCGGCACGCCCCGCAAGACTCCCAGGGCCGCCCCGGCCGACTCGGCCCAGAAGCCGTTGGTAACGACGGTTACCAGAAGGCCGCGGGCATCGGCGAAGGCCGAGATCTCCCGCAGGAGCTCGAGGTCGTAAAAGGGCTCGCCGCCCGTGAGCGAGAGGATCTGCGTGTGGCCGCCGCGGTAGTCGGCTATCTGGCGCGTCCACGAGAACGCGTCGTTGAGGCGCATCTCTTCGGTCCGATGCGGCCCGGCTTCGATGATGCAGTGGGGACAGGCGACCTGGCACCGGTACGTTACGACCAAGCCGACGTTCTTGAGGAAAGGCAGTTCCAGCGGTGGATTTTCCATTCTCACCCCCCGGCGGGCCACGCCCGGAAAAATTAAGTTTGGGGCACTACTCTTACGAATAGTGCCCCGGCGTACCCCCCGAAGCTCAAAGTTTCTGCGTTATTACCTCGCCTTGGGTATGAACACTATCTCGCCCTGTCTCATCAGGTCCTTCACCGTCGCGATGTCCTGCAAGACCTTCAACGGTAAGACCATGATGCCGTCGGGCCGGTTTTCCCCCAGGACGAACCTCAGGTCGGAGTAGTATTTCTGGGCGAAACGGGCCGGGATGTGATAGGCCCCGCCGCCCCCCGCGCTCGCCATGACTTTCCGTGTCGCCATTTAACTCCTCCTATCGTACGTCTGATTAGTACCCTTGGAATTTATCTTGAAAAACTTTTCCGGCGGCCCAAGCGATACGTTACCTTTTTCGAATAGACACAACGTTCGATTAAATTAAACTGAACACCAAGGCCGCTGTTCGGATATTTAGCAGTAATAGCTTAACTCGGCATCAAATCAATCGTGCTACATAATTTATATTTATTAACACGCCTCGACTCATAAATTACCCTCGGCCATTAGCAACCCTATAGTTTTATAACATTATGGACATATATTGTCAAGAGATTTCTAATATTCGAAGGCGAGAATCAGAAAACCCGCCAACTAGTGGCGGGTTATTTATTTCGTAGCGTCGAGTTTCGTTTACTGGTTGACCTGCTCCTTGACGATCCAGGCGTCCGGGTAACCGGCGTTACGCAGGCGGTCGCGCATCGCCTCCGCGGAAGCGCGGTCGGTGTAGTCGCCCACGCGGACCTTGTACAGGCCCTGGATATGTTCGACGTAAACGCCCACGCCGCCGAAGGCCGAGCGAATCTGACCGGCCACGTTGTCCGCGTTGTCCTGATACGAACTCGCGATTATCTGCACGCGGTAGCCTTCCGCCGTTCCGCCCGCGGGGGTGTACGTTTCGGTAACGTAGGTCTCCGTCGTTTCGGTCGTCTCGCTCGTCTCCAGCGTGCCCACGGCGCCGCTCGAGAACTCGCCGCCCTCGGCGAACTCGTCGATGTCCTCGCCGACGTCGGTGTCGGCCGGAACGATTTCGCCGACCACGACGGACCCCTCGACGACGTTCTCGTCGCCGTTGCCGCCGTAGTAGGCCGGGCCGCCCCCCGTGCGCCGGCAACCGGCCACGCACGCGAGCGCGATAATCAAAACCGCTATGATAGTCCATTTATGCATCGTAAGCACCTCTGGCGTTAACGTTTTCGTCGCACTTTGGACCCGTGGCGAGGGCCGAACGTTTAACGGCCCATTATACGAAAAAAAGCCCCGCGGCGCAAGACGCCGCGACGCCCTCTCATTCGTCGTTGCCGCCCGCCCCGGCGGGAATGGTCTCGGCCAGCATCCGCTCGTACAGGATATGCGTCTGGTTGGAGAGGAGGTCCAACAGCTCGTCGTAGATAAGGGCCTTGTCGTACTCGCCGTTGTCGCAGTAAATCATCGCGAGGGTCCGGCCGTCCGAGATCAGGGGGACCACCATGACCTCGCCGCTGCGGGGTTCGCCGATTTCGTCGAAGATTTTCCGGTGCGCCGGTTCGGACGCGTCCGGCCGGCCGCGGTAGGTCGTGCGCCGCTCCGCCACCGTCTTGAAGACGGAGTTCACGCCGAGATCGACGGTGATACCTTTGGCGATTATCCCGAGGGGCGTTCCGTCGTCGGCGTCGCCGAAGCCGCCGATGCCGGCCGCCTGGCCTTCCCGCACGACGAGCAATAGCGCCCGCTCGTAATTCTCGGATATGATATTCAGGAGGTCGAGCGAAACCAGGAACGAGAAGTTGGACTTCTGCGCCTCGCGCACGAACTTCTTAAGTTTTATTAGGTACGACTCGAGCGAGCGGATGCGGGTGCGCCACTGCCGTTTAACGTACACGGCCTCGTAGTTGCGGAAGGCCTCTATCACCGTGGTCCAGAGTTCGCGCAGGAAGTTGCGGACGTCCGGCGGCGGGGGTTGCTGTTCGAACGTCGCCGGCGGCGGCATTCCCACTACGGCGCGGGCGTGCCGTTCCATAAGAGAAATCCGCAACGCCGAGTTAACGCGGCCCGCCACGCAGACGACGTCCACCGTCCGCGCGGCGGCCTTTAACTTCGAGATAAGTTCGCCGGCCCGTTTGCCGCGGGCCTGCTGCTGGCTCTTGACGCCGAAGTCGACGTCGAGGACGACGACCGGAAGGCGGTCCTTCGCCGCGACGCCCTCCAGCGCGAGCATCAAGGCCGTGAACGATTGGAAGACCCGGCACTCGACTCTCTTCTGGGTCGCGATGGAAGAGAGGAACGCGGCCAACGTCTCGCTGTTGGAGTATAGGAATACCGTATGGGAGGCCGGCTCCGGGGCCTCTATCTCCTCCGGCGGCGTAACCTCGGCCTCGGGTTCGATTATCAACGTTTCGGCCTGCTCCGCGGCCGGGTCGGCGTTCGCTTGGTCGGCCTCCTCCTTCCCCCGTTCGTCGAATATACGGATGCACTCGAGCAAAAGGTGCTGGGTATCGACGTTCACGCCGGAGAGGATCCCCTCCAGCGAAACGGACACGTCGTCGGGAGCATCTCCCCCGGCGCCGAGTTCGAAGACGAAATCGCCGTCGAGCCAGAGGACGAAATCGCGGACGGCCCCCTCTATCTGATGAACGACCGCGGCCTTCAAGTCAGGTTCCTCAAGCAGGCCGAGTTCCACCATGACCCGGCCGAGGGGCATACCCTTATACTGGAGGCGCTGGGCCGCGACCGCGGCCGCGAGGTCCTCGTCGGTCACGCGGCCCCGGGCGATGAGAATGTGCCCCAAGCTGTTATCCGCGGCGTTGGTGGAAGCCTGCACGATGTTGCCGTCGCGGAAGACGACGAATCCGCGACGGTTGCGGCTCTCCATATGCAGCGTACCGCTGCGCCGGCTGGCGTAGATGAACTGGAGTACATCCACGACCGGCATATCTTCCAATTTACCTTGCAGAGCCACTATTATCTACCCGCCGGATCTCCACCCAACGCGCGGAGGAGTTCTTCCCTGAGAGCGCCGCCGTCGAGGACGATGCGGTTGTCCGACGTAATGCCGGCGATGGCCCGGCCGCCGATGTCCGCCGGCCTTATTTCGGCCGCCGGGATATTACGGGTCGCGGTCACGGCGTCGACGAGGAGCGCCACCCGCGACATGGCGCCGGTTAGAACCAGCGCGTCCCGGCATTTGGCGTCGTTATTCAGACCTATCAGGTGTTTGGTGTCCACGGCGACGTAGACGCCGCCGCGCCTGTGGAAGAGGCCGGCCACTATCGGAGGGGCCTTGGGCACGGCGGTGACGCGGGGCCGCTCCACCACTTCGCCCACCACCGCCGTCGAGAGGGCGTACTTCTCGCTGCCCAACGCGAAGAAGGCGTAAACCTCGCCATGGTCCGCGGCCTCGTCGTCCTCCGGAGAGGCCAGCGCCCGGGCTCGGGCCTCCAGAATTTCGGCCGTCTTCTCTTCCTCGGCGCGGTCCGACATGGCGTCGAACAGCGCCGTCCAGTCCACGGCCTCGCGCCGGGCCGGGGCCTCTTCTCCCTCGGGGTTCTTTTTCTCTTCTTCCATAAATTAAATTATCGTTTTATAGGATCTGGTTAACGATTTCGCGGAGCCGGCCCACGGTCAGGCCGTCCCCGGCGATATGTTCGCCGTCCTCCCGGCCATCGAGGAGGCGGAGGACGTTGCGGTACGACCGGGCGGCGCGTTCGTCGTCCTCGCGCCAACGGTAATAGTTCGCCATGGAGAAGTGCCCCAGGACGAATCCCTTATCGACGAAGAGCGACCGCCGGAGGTTTTCGAACGATTCCTCGTTCTTCCCCATCTCCTCCAGAATGAGGGCGGAGATGTAGTACGGGAAGGGATTGCGCTGATTGAGCTCGGCGGCCTTGCGGCACCACTCCAGCCCCTCCTCGTAGCGGCCCAGGTTCCCGAGGACGCGGCCCATCCGCCAGTAGACCTCGGGGTCGTGGCGCTTCTCCGTCAACGCCGCGAGTTCCACCAGGGCCCGGCCGTCGTCGCCGGCCGCCACCAGCCGGTCGGCCTTTTCGAGTTCGTCCGTCGGGGCCCGGCGTTCGAGGGCGGGGCGGCGCCGTGGCTCCTCGGCGGGCCGCCGCTTCGCCCGGGCCGAGACCTCATCCGGCAGGAGTTTCCGATAGAGGATGGCTCCGGGGAAACTCACGGGTTCGAAGCCGTCGTCGAAGACCACCGGCTCGACGTGGCCGCCGACGTACCAACCGCCGGGCGCGAGGTACCGGCGAAAGAGCGCCCCGACGCGCGCGATACTCTCGTCGTCGAAATATATCAGCACGTTCCGGCAGACGATGAGGTCGAAGGGCGCCGGCCCGGCGGCGACGACGTTGTCCCGCTCGTCCAGCAGGTTGGCGGTGGCGAAGCGGACCATCCCCCGCACTTTCCCGGCCACCCGCCACTCGTCGCCCTCGGGCCGGAAATACTTGGTGCGCCAGAAGTCACCGACCTTGCGGAAGGACCACTCCCGATAAAGGCCTTCCAGCGCCGCGTCGAGGAATTCGGTGTTGACGTCGGTCGCCAGGAAGTCGATGGTCCACTCCTCGGGGTTTCGCAGGGTCTCGAGGATCAGCATCGCGATGGAGTACGGCTCCTCGCCGGTGGCGCAGCCGGCGCTCCATATCCGCAGGGCTTTTTCGTCCCCTTTACGTTTGAAGAGGTCGGGCAGGATAACGTTTTTCAGGGCGTCGAAATGCGGTTGGATGCGGAAGAAATAGGTCTCGCCGATGGTCAGGTGGTTGATAAGCCGCTGGAGGAGACGCTGGCCGGTCGGGGAAGTTACGACGTTGCAGAACCGGCCGGGGTCGAGGCCGTCGGCCACCTCCGCGCAGGCTTTATCCAGTTCGCCCTTCTTGCGCCGGGGATAATGCAAGCCGAAGCGGTCCCGCAGGAATTCCCGCAGGAAGGAGAATTCGACGTCGCCGAGTTCGAAAGTGCCGTTCATCATCCGCAAACCGCCGCCTAGGCGTCCTCGGCCGCGTCCAAAAGAAGCCCCGCCGGCTCGAGGATACGAATCAGGCGGCCGCCTTGGTCATACACGCCCAGGAAGGGCCGTCGGGGCAGGCCGGCGTCGCCCGCCGAGATTATTTTTTCGCCGTCGAACGACTCCACGTCGAGCACCGCCGAGACGATCATCGCGACCCGCCGGCCGCCGGCCGAGAAGTAAATAACGTGGTCGCCCAGGTCCAGGTCGCGGGCCTCGGTGCCCAGGGCCGCCGTCGCGTCCAGCACCGGGACCAGCTCGTCGTGGTAGTTGATAACGCCCACGAAACCGGGGCCCAGTTCATCGCGGTCCGCCACCGCCACCGCCCGGGAAATCCCCTTGACCGACCACAGCGGCAGGGCGAAGGTCTTCTCCCCCGCCCGGAACGTCACCACGGCGAAGGGCCCCTTGGGCCGGCGCAGGTCGTCGATGGCGGCGCCGAGGTAGTCGGCCTTAACCGCCAGCAGTTCATCCTCGAGCGCCCGAATCCGGGCCTCTATCGCTTCGTCGTTTTTCTTTTTACGCGGCAAAATTTCCTCCGAACGTTATCCTTTCTCATTTTCATTATAATATAATTTTACCGCATTTGCCACGCCCGGTCGCATTCCCGGGACAAAAAAACCCGCGTCGCCGCGGGCCCCCGAAATACGCTACTCCGTCCCTCGGCGCCGGCCCGCCCCCCGGCCTCCCGCCAACTCCAGCACGTATATCCGAAACGACAACAGGACCATGAAGGCGATCCACAGCACCCATAGGTACCGCACCGCCGGGTCGTGCTTGTAGGTAAAGCCGCTCGACTCCTCGAAGCCGGTGAAGGTTACGGCGTGGCCGCGGACCTCCGCGGGGACGCCGCGCTCGAGTTTGAGGCCCGGCCGCACATCCTTGGTGACGCGGTGCCACTTGTCCCCCGGCATCTCCTTGAGTTCGACGTAGGGGCCGAGGGGCCTGTCGGCCTCGCCGCCCTCGCCGAGCAGCGTCCCGGCCTTTACGGTCGAGACCATCATCATTTCCTTGCCGAGTATCAGCGGCTCGCCGGGGCCCATCGTCTGCGGCCGGCCGTCCACGTCGAAGGTTATCTCCTGGTCGAAGTAGGCCTGGTAATACTTCATGCCGCCGTAGACCAGCGGCCTGTTTACCTCCACCCGGCCGGCGCGGACCACCTCGCCGAACCGGACGACCTCCAACTCGCTTATCCAATCCTTGACGAAAACCTTGCCGTCTCGCTCGACGTAGGTCGTCGTGAAATCCTGGAGGCGCAACTCGTACGGGGATTTGGTGTTCGTGGGGGCCGGGAGGCCCAGCCGCCCGAGGGCCCTGGCCCAGGCCGTCTCGCCGCGGTCCAGCGGGACGCGCTTGCTCTCCCCCGGCTTGATCAATATCTCGCCGCCGTAGGAGAAGAGGAAGGTAGCGACGAAGCCGACCAGCATCGCGAATATTATAAGGTGGTACACGGCCGAGACGGCCCGCCGCAGGCCGACGGCGTCGGTGCTGCCGCGGAGGAAGTTGATGCCGCAGCATAGAAGGTTGACGGCAAAGAGGAAGGCCGGGACGAGGAAGATGGCGCTGTGGAAAATGCCGAGCAGGCCGAGGTCGCGGAGGGTGTGGTAGGTCCCGACGTCCCAGGCCTTGAGGTAGAACTCGTCGTCCATGCCCTGCGGCAGGAGGGCGCCGACGACCATCAAGGCCGCGAGCAGGACGACCAGCACGACCGCCAGCTCGAGCGAGGTGAGAAACTTCCAGAGACCTTTGCCGAACCTACTCACGCACGACCACCGCGAAGGACCGTAGCGTCTGATAGTAGAACTGCCGGCCGAACTTGAGATAACGCGAGACCGAGAACAGCGTAATGATTATGGGAACGGCGAGCCAGGCGACGTCAACGGCCGAGAAGGCGCCGTAATCCACCACGGTGAAGGCGAAGATGGTAAGCAAGACGCCCGCCGCCATAACCGCCCGGAAGAATCCATATAAAGATAAAAACGAGTACGCGGCGTAATGTTGGGCCGGCTCGCGGCTGAGCAGGTAATCGTAGCAGTCCCAGATGACGCCGCCGTAGCGGAGGCGGCCTTCCTTCGCCATCCCCCGCAGAAGCGGGAGGTAGGGGCCCGTAGCATCGGCGTCGCTCTGCCGGAGGAAGGTCCGCCAGTAGGCCCGGGCGAAGCGTTCCAGCAGTTCCTCGGGGACGCCGCGTTTGTAGCGTGGCCCGGCAGCCCCGCCCTCGAAGAGGAAGTCCGGCACGCGGGCCAGGCCGAACAAATTGAACCGCTCCGGGATCTTGCTGAGCGCGGCCAGGAAGTTGCCCGCGAGGTAGCAGGCGACGATGCCGCCGGCGACGACGTAGAGGCTGAAGGCGCTCACGAAGTGTTTGAGGGCCATGAAGCGGAGGTCGTAACCGCAGAAGCCGTACCGCCCCGCGAAGGCGAAGAGGCCGGCGAGGAGAACGAACCCCGGCGCGACGTAGCCCAACACGTCGTAGAGGTTGAGGTAAAGCGCCGTCCAGGCGGGGACCTTGCTTTTATTTTCGCCCATAGATTATCCGGAAACGGCTATTCGTCGTCGGGAAGCCAGCGCACCGACGCCGGCCTGGGGCCGCCGTCAACCCCCTCCGCGGTATACGCCGGCCTCGTCCAGGACCAGGCGACCAGCGCCGGCGACCCGCCGGGACGCCACACCCAGATGGAATAGCCGCCGTCGTCCGATTTCCAGTAGAACAGCTCCCGGCCGCCGTCGTCCCAGTAGAGCAGGCCGACGTCGCACTCGACGCCGTATATGTCCGGCGCGCTGTCCAGCCCCTCGAAGTCCTCGTCGCCGGCGTAGAGCCGCAGGACCAGCCCCGGCCCGCACCCCGTGACGACGAAGGTCCCCACTCCCGGCGCGTCCAACGTCCGGCCTTCCGCGTCCGGCATAACCACCGCGGAGGCGCTCGCCGCCGCGAACGACGATACGAGCAACGCGACGATAATTTTACGTATACGCATGGGCGGTCGGGAGGCCCAACAGCTTCGCGAGCAGGTTGAATCCGAGGAACGTGAACATCATAGAGACGAAGCCCAGCACGTTGAGAATGCGCGCCGGCCCCCGGCAGAAGCGGGGGCTCCGGGCCGCGTGGATATAGGCCAGGTAGACCGACCAGGTCACGAGTGACGCCGTCTCCTTCGGGTCCCAGGACCAGTAGGTCCCCCATGTCTCCTCGGCCCAGCCGGCCCCGGACAGGATGCCGAAGGTCAGAAGCGGAAAGCCGAAGAGGATGAGCTTGCGGGAGAACTCCTGCAGGCGCTCGTGCCGCGCCGCCGTCACCAGGAACTCGAACATGTAGGCGAAGGCCGCGACGAAGAGCGCGTACGACGCGAACGCCGGGATGACGTGGATCTCGAACCAGACGGAGTCGAGGGCCGGCGAGAGGGGCTTTATGGCCGGGTCCTTGGTGGAACCGTAGGCCATGGCGGCCGCCATCAGTACGAAGAGGACGACGCCGGACCAGCGGACCTTCTCCCGGCCGAAGCGCTGGACCAGTAGGTAGGCCAAAGCTCCCGCCCACGCGAAGAGGGACAGGCACTCGTAGAGAGAGGAGAAAGGGGTCCGCCCCACCTCCACCCAGCGCAGGACGATTAGGCCGGTGTGGAGGAGGAGCACGCCCCAGCTCAACGGCGGGACGCCGTTGCGGCGGAAGACGTGCGTCACGGCCAACAGGCCGTACAGCGCGATGAGCGCGACGTATACGCCGTTGTCGATGGAGGCCAGCACGGTTCAAGCGGCCGGGCGGTGCGCCCGGCCGGAACAGCTACCGCTTTTTACGTTTGCGAATCTTCTTCTTGACCTGGGCCTGGGAGCGGGACGAGACCTTGGACTCGACCTGCGCCCGCCGACGCCGCGACCGGAAGCTGTCTATCTGGTCGAGCAGCGCGGCGCAGACGTAAATCGACGAGTAGGTCCCGAGGACTATACCCACCCAGAGGACGAAAGCGAACCCGCGTAGCGCCTCGCCGCCCAGGAAGAACAGAATAAGGAGAGCTATTAACGAACCCATACCGGTAATGATGGTACGGGATAGGTTCTCGTTGATGGCCCGGTTGAGCATCTCGCGGTAGGACTCCTTGCGACCCTGCTTGGAGTCCTCCCGGATACGGTCGTACGTCACGACGGTATCGTTGATGGAGTAACCCACGACGGTGAGGAAGGCGGCGATGACGGTCAGGTCCATCTCGATACCAACCAGCACAGCCAGGCCGAGGGTTATAACGACGTCGTGGATGAGGCTGATGATGGCGACGATGCCGCTGGTCACCTTGAAGCGGATGGCGATGTAGGCGAGCATCGCGAGCAGCGCGAAGCCGAGCGCCTTCATCGCCAGGCCGATGAGTTTCTGGCTGACGCGGGGGCCGATGTTCTCGGTGCCGCGGATGGCGAAGGAGCCGGCGTAGAAGTTGGCGCGGAGGGCGGCCTTGCCGTCCGGCGATACGTCCGAGCCCTCGGTGGCGGCGTCGAGCGACGGAAGGAGAATAGTAGCCTCGGTCGAAGCGCCGAGGTTGCGTTCACGGGCGACGTTGCGGGCAATGGCCGCGGCGTCCCGGCCGGACATATGTTCGGCGAGCGTCTCTTCTAGGAGTTCGCGGTCCTCGATGGTATTGATGTCGAGTTTGCCGGCGGCGTCCTTCGGTACGCCGAAGATTTCGCCGAGTACACGGCTTATATTCGCGACGGTGTTGTCGACGATTATCTGCTGGACGCGCTCGCGGATGTTGTCCGGCGCCGCTTTATTGATGTTGATGCGCAGGGAGCCCTTGGAGCCCTCGGTCTCGGCGGCGGTTACGGCGAAGACCCGGGCCAGGTCGTCCTCTGTAAGGTCGACGCCCGGGAGGGCGGCGACTTCGGCGAGGCTCGTGAACTTGCCGGCCTTGCGGCGGCCTTCGACGATGGCGTCGGCGTAGACCTCCGCCTTCTCGAGGCCCTTTTGCGAGATGAGCATCTCGCGCTCGTCACGGCCTACGGAATGAATCTCGACCGGCACGGCGCCGCGTATCTTCTCGAGGTCGGAGACCGTAACGCGGCGGTTGGTGAGAACGTCTATTCTGACGCCGCCTGTGAAGTCGATGCCGAAATTGGGGCCCTTAGCGAATATCAGTACGAGGCTGGCCGCCATCAGGACGGCCGACAAGATGAGGGCGGGCCGCCCCAGGCCGATGAAATTGAATTTCGAATTTTCGAATAACCGCATAACCGCTGTGGCCTCCTGAATCGCGGCGAATAATTAGAACGCGGCCTCGTCAACCCACCCGGCAATACGGCGCCGGGCCTCCTCGTCGGTGAGGTCGTAATGTATAGGCGTAATGGAGACGTACCCTTCGCGCAGGGCCGTCATGTCATCGTCATCTTTCGGGTCCGGAACGCCGAGGCGCTCCGCGGCGAGCCAGAAGTAACGCCGCCCGCGGGGATCCAACCGCTCGTCGTAGCGGTCCTCCATAACGGCGCCGCTCTGCCGGGTCACCCGTACGCCGGCGGGTTCTTCCCCGCCGGTCGCCGGGACGTTGACGTTTAGCAGGACGCCGGGGGGCAAACCCTCGTCCAGGATACGGGTCGCCACCCACGCGGCCACCCGGCCCGCCACTTCGAAGTTCTTGTCGACGAAGCTGTCGAGCGACACCGCCGCCGCCGGTATCCCGAGGATGGTCGCCTCGGTGGCCGCCGAAACGGTCCCGGAGTATATCACGTTTACGCCGGCGTTGCCACCCAGGTTTATACCCGATACCACCGCGTCCGGCGGGGCTTCGAGCAGGGCCTTGACCGCTATCTTGACGCAGTCGGCCGGCGTCCCGTCGACCGCGAAGACCTCCCGGCCGTCGGGCCATTTCTCGTTCCAGGCCCGCAGGGGTTGGGTCATCGTCACGGCGTGCCCCACGGCCGACCGTTCCCGGTCGGGCGCGACCACGACCACGTCGCCGCATACGTCGAGCGCCCGAGCCAGGGCCATGATCCCCGGGGCCCGGACGCCGTCGTCGTTCGTAACCAGGATGCGGCGTCGCTTGCTAATGAGCGTATACTATAATATTGAAGGTTTTGGGTCAAGCGTTTTCACGGAATCGGCCCCGGTGGGGTACGACTAAGGACGCACTTTTCAAAACGCGCCGTCAGGTGTTAACGTAATACCACCGGCAGGAATGCCGGTGCCACCCCTCATGCGTCAGTTATTACTACCCGGCGACCTCATCGTCCGACCGACGCGAATATCGGTCCCGTTGATAGAAAAAGCGGCGGGCCAGGGGGCCCGCCTTTGCTAATTTGTACGATTATCGGTTTAACGGTACAACGCCCGGACGCGGCCGAGAGAGGTCGGCGCCACCGCCGGGTTGCTGTACGTTAAGCGGAACTGGTTGACGGTGGGAACGAGGCCGCCGGTCGCGCCGTTGTACTCGCGCGTCTTGAGCATCCGCCCCACGCCGGTATCGTACGCCCACGTATTCGCTTTGTCGCCCATCGCCTGGTTTTGCCACCGGATCTCTAATATGAGATTGCCGGTTCCGTTGTATTCGAACTGGGGCGACAGGTCGAACCCGAACCAATCATCGAGTTTGACGTTGACGACGAACGGGTCGGCGGTCGCGACCAGCACGGGCGTGTTGTTATCGTAATTGTCGCTGAAGTTGGCGGTAAGCTCCTCGAACGACGTGTGGCACATCCTGAGTTCGAGGTCGTGGAATTCGACGTTGGAATAAACGCCGGCGGAGTGGTATTCGATGCGCGTAATGGGGGCCGTGAAGCCAAGCTGCTTTTTCAGGACCAAGACCTGGACCCGATAGGACGTCCCTCAACCCGAACAGAACGGCTCGTCTATGGTCGTATTCTTAAAACCGGCTATCTTCACGCCGGCGAAGGCCGACGTCGCGGCCACCATAATGGCGAGCGTTAGAAACACAGTATTTCGCATTTGTCCTCCGGGATGTTTTCTTTTATCAATTCCGGATGAGTATTCGTTTGATTCCGGGGATTATAACCGTTTTACTCCGGGAACGCAACGCTTTTCTCCCCGGGTTTCGTAAGCCATAAAAAAAGCCGGCCTCGCGGCCGGCTTACCGATCCGATTCCTCTCCTAACGATATAAGGCCCGTATCCGGCCGAGCGACGACGAGTTTACCGCCGCGGCGGACATCGTTATCCGCATGTAATGCATGTACGCCGACGTGTAGCCGTTATCAGGATACCCGCCGTACGGGACGCCGTTCAATATGCCGGAATAGAGTTGGCGGGGGCCGCCGCCGGCGTTGCCGTAACGGGCCGAGCCGCCGGCGCCGTTATCGCCCTCCCACCATACCTCGACGATGAGATTATCCGTGCCGTTGTAATCGAACGGCGTGTCGAAGTCGAAGGGAAGCCAGGTCTCGGGCGCCACCTGACTCACGGTGAGGCGGCTCCGTTCGAACACGTTCACGGGGGTGCGGCCGTCGTAGTTGCCGGCGTAGCTGTTTGTCAGGGAGCCCAAGCCGGTATGGCAGAGAGTTAACCTGAAATTGTCGAAATACCCGGCGAGGAAGGTCTTCGAAGCGCCGGTGCGCCATTCCCACCGGGTCACGGTTCCGGCCGGGAGGCCGTCACTTTGCAGGACCAAATTCTGGTCCCGGTCGGCATCCCAGCTTCAGCAACCGGAGAAGGGGTGGGCAAAATTGCCGGTGTCCACGCCGACGATATATTCCCCGGCGTAAAGCGCGGCCGCCATCCCCAAAACGACGGCGACGAGCCGCCGGGCGTGTTTAAAAACCATCACCAGTTCCCTCCTCGTCCTCGGGCCCGGCCTCTAACGGTAGAGCGCCCGGACGCGGCCCAGAGACGTCGGCTCCACGGCTATGGGGGAAACCGTGAAGCGCATATAGTGCAGCCAGTTGTATATTTTCCCCTGGTTGGGATAACCGTTAACGTTCACGCTGTTGCGGATACACGCATAGACGCAACGGCTTTCGCGCGTCGCGTTCTTGGAGTAGCACTGGGTACCGCCCTCGCTATCGCCGGACCACCAGACCTCGACCAGGAGGCTCCGGCCGGTATAATTGAAGGAGGGCGTGATGTCGAAGCCGAACCAACCGGCGTCGGGGGCGTCGAGGACGAAGGGGTCGCCGGACGCGATTACCACCGGCGTTTGATTTTCGTAATTGCTATTGAAGGGAAGGGTTAGGCCGGAGCGGTCCACCTCGAGGAACTGGACCTTGAATTGCTGGAAGTCACCGGGCGTTCCGCCGCCGCTGGAGTGCCATTCCCAACGGCGCAAGTCGCCCTCGGCCACGCCGTCGCTCGGGACGACGAGTTGTTGCCACCGAACGGCGTCCAGTCCCGACCGCCCGAAGAACGGCGTTTCGTTAACTATACTTTTGCCGCCGACGATGAACGTCGTTTCGGCCGCGGCGCCCGCCGCGAGAATTGCCAGGACGGCGATTACCAAGGCGCGCTTCATAAAACCACCTCTCCGCTCGCAAACGGCCCGCGAACGACGGGCCGGGGTCACCCGGCGCAAAGCCGGTTGAACGGGGCCGAGCCGGCGCGGTGAAAGTTTACGTTCTTTGTACTATTCCCTACCCTAATTTTAGAAAAAAAAACCACTTAAGTCAAATCGTATCGGCGACGCCCCGGCTCGTTTAACGATACATCGCCTTTACGCGCCCTATCGACGTCGGCGCCACGGCGTCCGGCGACAGCGTCACGCGCATATAGTGGAGCCAATAGAACTGCGAACCCTCGTCGGGGTACCCGTCCTGGGGAACGCCGTTTTTTATCGAGGATATAAGGCAGCGCAGTTGCTCCACGACGTACGCCGCGAAGACGCGGCCGCCGCCGTTATCGTCGCCCTCCCACCACACCTCGACGATAAGGTTGTTGGTTCCGTTGTAGTGGAAGGTCGGATCCAGGTCGAAGCCGAACCATTTGCGGACCGGCATCTTCACCGTAACGGGGTTGGCGCTGTACACCACCGTCGGCGTCCGCCCTTCGAAATTAGCGTTGTAGGGGGGGGTTAGTTCGGCGCGGGACGTGTGGCAAAGGCGAACGCGAAAGTTGTCGAACTCGCCCGTCGGATCATCCAATTCCGCGCCGAACCATTCCCAACGGGTTATTTCGCCGGCGACCAGGCCGTCGGTCACGCGGATGACCTCCATGAGCCGCACGGCTTCGTACCCGCCGCCCCCGTAATACGGTTCGTAACAGCGCTCGGCCTCGTCGCCGATAAGGAACTCTTCGGCGCCGGCGGCCGCGGCCGCGAATAACATTATTAATAGTAAAGCTCGCACGTTCCTATTCCGCATGGCCACGTTTCCCCCGTTAACGGTAAAGAGCCTTAACGCGTCCTATCGACGTCGGCGCTACCGCGGTCGGCGAGATCGTTATCCTCATAAAATGGAGATAATCGAATATCGCCGGGTCGCAAGGAACCGGGCCGGCGTACATACAGCAACGCCCTTCGAGCGGCGTCCAGTAGGTTACGACGCCGGGTTCGCCCGACCGTTCCAACCAAAAGACCTCGATTATCAGATTATCGTCGCCGTCGTATTGAAACGGCGGATCGAAGTCGAAACCCCACCAGGTATAGGCGACGGCGCCCCCGGTGTACTGGGAGTCGCATTCGTATACCTTACGAGGCGTACGGCCGTCGTAATTGGCCTCGAAGTCCGCGACGAGCTTGTCCTTACCCGTCTGGCATACCGTGAGCTTGAAATCGTCCAGGTAGCCTTTCAACACTATCGAGCTGGCGTACCATTCCCAACGCATTACGGTGCCGGCCATCAGGCCTTCCTCTTTCAGAACCAGATCCTGGCTCCTGACGGTGTGCGTGTTTCAACACCCGAAGAAGGGGAAGCTATGCATGTACGTACGCTTGCCGACGACGACGTATTCGGCCGAGGCCGAAATCGCGCACGCCAGCAAGGCCGATGCTACAACCAGTGCTCCGATTTTATTCATTAGCGCCGTCACACCTCCTTTCCCTATTATGGTACTAGATGGGGTTTAACTTGTCAAGTTTATCGCCGGCGGGCCGAGGCCGGCCCCGGGGTCCGTCCTCCAACGCGCCATACGCCGTTACTCGAATATCGCCTTGACGCGGCCCAGCGACGTGGGCGAGACGGCGGTCGGCGTTACCGTGGCCCGCATATTATGCTGGAAATTGAAGACGGCCGGGTCGCATTCCACCGGACCCGCGTACATGCAAATCCTTCCCGGCTTCTCGCCCCAATAGGTCACGGCGCTCGGCCCCCCGTCGCGGCCTTTCCAATATACCTCGATGATGAGGTTGTCGGTACCGTTGTACTCGAAAGGCTGGTCGAGGTCGAAACCCATCCAGCGGTACGGCTCCGCGGCGATGAGTTGCCGGGGATCCGAGTACACGACGGCGGGCTCGAACCCGCCGTAATTGGTTTCGAAATCCGGGGCCATCTCCTCCACGCCCGTATGGGACATGGTGAGCGTGAATTCCTTCATATACCCGGCGGTAACGAGCGAACTCACGTACCACTCCCACCTTGTTATAGTCCCCGCGATAAGGCCTTCGCTTTGCAGCACCAATTCCTGGCACCGTACGGTTTGGGTGTTTCAGCAACCGTAGAACGGGAAGGAACACATCGTCGTCCGCTTGCCGATCACGACGTAATCGGCCGACGCCATCGTCGCCGCGCACGCGATCAACGGGATTAGTACCTTGATAATCTTCACGGGCCTCCTTTCCGACCCATCGTATTAACGGAACGCGTACACTTCAATTTTACTAAATATGATAAACGGTGTCAAGATTCGGCGCGAAAAAAGCCGGCCCGAAGGCCGGCCATCGAATGCTTATTCGTAAGACTTAGTTGAACATCGCTCTAACGCGGCCGAGCGACGTCGGCGCTACGGCCGCGCCGCCGGTCGTAATGGTTATCCGTTGATAATGGAAGTAGTCTCCGGGGTGCGGGCTACCGCCGTTCGACGAGTACACGAAGCGCCCCGCCACGCTGTCCGCGCGGATATACGCGTATCCGCCGGTGTCGGTGTTCCAGTCTACTTCCATGATGAGGTTGTCCGAACCGTTGTAGTAGAACGGCGTCGTGAAGTCGAAGCCGAACCAGGTGTTCTCCGTCCCGTGGACGTAGGCCGACGTCGGGCCGTACACCGTAACCGGCGTATTACCCCCGTAGTTCGTGTTGAAATCGTTCACGAGGGTGGCGGCCGTAGTGTGGCAGCATTTCAACGAAAAATTGTAGTACGTCCCGGACGAACTAACATAGGTGTACCATTCCCACTTCTTAATCTCGCCGGCGGGAACCGTATCGCTCGACAGAACCAGACCCTGGCTCCGTACGGAATCGACGCTTCAACATCCCCGGAACGGGTACGCGCTGTACGTCGACGTGCCGCCGACGATGATCGTGTCGGCGAAGGCCCCGGCGACGGCTAACGCGCATACCACGATAACCGCTGCTCCCTTCATGATTTTGCCTCCTCTAATTCCCTCAAGTTCGAGTTGGAAACTCAATCCTACACGAGATATATTAATATCTGACAGCGATTACGTCAAGATTATTATCCATATCTTAGCAATTGTGTTAGATATAGTAGGCGCCAAGCGTCCCGGGGGGCAACCGTCACCCTAAAAAAAAGCCGGCCCGAAGGCCGGCTCGGAATCGCGTTGGTTCAGTTAATCAAACAGCGCCTTGACCCGCCCCAGCGACGTCGGCGCGACGGCGGGGTTGCTGGGCGCTATCGTGATTCGCATATAATGAACGAATTTATTCGCGACCGGCGTACCGCCGTTCGTATTATAAACACACCGGTTCGCGCTGGTCGGGGCCCAGTAATTGTAAACGTGGCCGTCGGAATCGCCGTTCCAGACGACCTCGACCAGGAGATTCTGCGTGCGGGAGTAGTTGAAGTTGGTCCCGAACTCGAAGCCGAACCACGAATAGGGCGTTACGTTAAGGGTTTGCGATACTTTGCTGTATACTTCCACCGGCGTATTGCCGCCGTAGTTATTGGCGAAGTTCGCCACGAGGGACGTCCGCGGCGTGTTGCACAGCTTTATTTTGAAGCTGTAATAGTCTCCGCCCTCCGTATCGCTGTTAGAGTACCACTCGATTTTGCTTATCGTTCCCGGCGGGACTTTATCCGACGTCAGAACCAGATCCTGGCTCCGGCAGGCGTCGACCCCTCAACATCCACGGAACGGGTAATACGCATCCGTATTACTGCTGCCGACGATTGCGGTAGCGCCGAAAGCGGCGCCGGCGGCCGCCAGACACAGCAAAGATACCGCGAAGGTTTTCATATTCCCGGCTCCTTCTATTAAGTTAACGCCGTAATTTCGTATCCTTTATCTTTTTAATTCTATAATCCGACACGGCCCTTGTCAATAGAAAAGGCCCGCGCCGCGCCGCGCCGGCCGCGGAAAACACCGCAGTAGGGCCGTACCTTCGGGCGCGGCCGCAATATTCTTTTATCAATAGGGTGATTCTGACGGCGTCCCGGAGGCCGAAGCCGGCGAATCCCCCAAACCTCTACCCCCATGCAAAAGGAAGCGTTTCGGGTTGACAAAGACGCCCCGGTCATTTAGAATTTCGGAACCTGCCGAAAGGAGTAATGATAGTGCAAATCCACGCGTTCCGGAAAACCTGATGTTCGGCGCGCGAACCGCGCATACCGGCCCGGTTCGGGTCCGATAAAAAAAATAACGCAGGGGCGACGCGTGGGTTCGTTCTAACGCCGTCTTGACGGACGAACCGGCTCCGTCGTAGGCCGTGGATACCCGGCGCCGCCTCCTGGAAACGAGGAACGGCGCTTTTTCATTCCGTAGGAGGACGTCCCGATGGCGGAAAACTGGAGACCGATGTGGGAAGGCCTCGGCCTTAACATGGAAAACCACGACGTATTGTTGGGGGCCCTGGGAGAATTCTACGTCAAGATGTTCGTCGAGCAAAAAAACCGGCCGGAATCGATGCAATACTTCGACTTCGTCATGTCCGAAGTCCACGGCCTGCGCATCAAGGAACTCCTGGACCACAAGGAAAAAGGCGGAAAGGTCGTCGGCACGTTCTGCCTCTTCGTCCCCGAGGAAGTCGTCGTGGCGCTGGACGGCATCGCCGTGGGCCTCTGCGCCGGGGCCGATTTCTCGGTGCCCAT
This sequence comes from Candidatus Zixiibacteriota bacterium, assembly GCA_050117845.1. GTDB lineage: Bacteria > RBG-13-66-14 > B26-G2 > WVWN01 > WVWN01 > WVWN01. Next base: position 55,342 of record JASFLY010000005.1, on the reverse strand, counting down.
CGCCGAGACCGAACTGCCTCGCAACCTCTGCCCCCTTATTAAATCATTCTACGGTTTCAAGCTGGGTAAAATATGCCCGTACTTCGAGGCGGCCGACGTCGTTGTCGGAGAAACGACGTGCGACGGCAAGAAGAAGGCGTACGAACTGCTCGGCGACATCCACCCGGTCTACGTGATGGAGGTCCCCAATAAAAAGGACCCGGCCGACCGGGACCTCTGGCGGGCCGAACTCGACGCGTTCATCGCCGCGATGGAAGAAACGACCGGCAAAAAACTCACCGCGGAGAACCTGGCCGAGGCGACGAAGAAGATAAACGCGAAACGCCACGCCATAAAAAGGGTCCATGAGCTCCGCTGGAGGGACCCGACGCCCATCTCGGGCAAGGACGCGCTCCTTATAATGCAGGTCTCCTTCTACGACGACGTCGAGCGCTTCACGCAATCGACCAACGCCGTCGCGGACGAACTGGAGAAACGCGTCGCGGCCGGCGAGGGCGTATTCCCCAAGGGGACTCCCCGCCTGATGATATCCGGCACGCCGATGGCGGTCCCCAACTGGAAGCTGCACCAGATAACGGAGACCTCGGGCGCCGCCGTCGTGGCCGAGGAGATGTGCACCGGCTTCCGGTATTACAAGGGCACCGTGGACGAGGGCGCGCAGACGTTGGAAGAGATGAAGGAAGCGCTCATAGACCACTACATGGGAATCAACTGCGCCTGCTTCACGCCCAACGAACCCCGCCTCGACGACATCTCTTATTTATATAAGAACTCCGGCGCCCAGGGCATAATCCACGCCACGCTGTCCTTCTGCACGCCGTACCTGGTGGAACAGGGGAACGTTAAGAAGTTCGCCGACAAAAATAGTATCCCCCTTATCCCGGTGGAGACGGACTACGCCGAGGGCGACATGGGCCAGCTCAAAACCCGTATCGATGCGTTCATAGAGCAAGTGAGTTCGTAAACAATGCCTGGATATTACGCGGGAGTAGACGTCGGTTCGCTCGCGACCAAATGCGTCGTGGTGAACGGCGACGGGAGGGCCGCCGCCACGGCGGTCCTCCCCACCGGCGTGGCCGGCGCCGAGGCCGCCCGGCAGGCCTTCCGCCGGGCGCTGTCCAGCCTGGGCCTGAGTAACGGCGAGGTTAAAGCCGTGGTCGGCACGGGATACGGCCGGGCGCGCGTCCCCTTCGCGGACCGGGCGGTGACCGAGATAATGTGCCACGCGCGGGGCGCGTTCGAACACGTGGGCGCGGGCGTAACGGTGATCGACGTCGGCGGCCAGGACGTCAAGGCCATCCGCGTCGGCGACGACGGCAAGGTGGGCGAGTTCGTCATGAACGACCGCTGCGCCGCCGGGACCGGCCGCTTCCTCGAGATAATGGCCCGGGCGCTCGAGATGGACCTGGCGGAGTTGGCGGAGGTAGACCCGGCCAGGCCCGACGCGGCGAAGGTAAACAATATGTGCACGGTCTTCGCCGAGTCCGAGGTCATCGGTTACCTGCACGAGGGCGTCCCTCCGGCCGCTATCGGCGCGGGTCTCCTGTTGTCCGTGGCCGACCGTATCGCCGCCATGGCCCGGCGCGCGGGCGGCGAGCGATACGTCCTGTCGGGCGGCGTGGCGCTGAACGCCGGCTTCGCCCGGGCGTTGTCGATGGCGCTGGGACGGGAGATAGGTTCCCTCCCCCAGCCCCAACTCGTCGGGGCCTTCGGCGCGGCCTTGCTGGCCCGCGAACAGTAGTCCCGGTACGAGTACCCCCCCCATTCCCCAACGAAAAGCCCCGCGGCTCCGGCCCGGGGTTTTTTGTTTGCCTTTCCCGGCCGGCGCTATTATATTTTCGCGTATGGGACCAACGGCCGAACGACTACCTTCCCCGACGCCGCGCTGGCGCCGCATTGCCGGGAACTTCTACGCCCAGCTCGTCGCGGCGTACGGCATCGTGGCGGTCGCGACGTACCTGCGAGCGTTTCCCTTCCGTTCCCATTACGAGGGGAGGATATGGCTGACGCCGCTCCACGCCTACTGGGACCCGAGGATAACGCCGTGGCTGGCCGTGGCGGCCGTCGCCCTGGCGGCCGCGGTGGCCCTGACCCTGTGGAGCGTTAGGGCCGGCAAGGTTTGGCCGCTGTGGCTTTCGGCCGCCGTCGGCATTGCGGCGGTAAACGCCGCCCCGGGCGGCGGCCGCAAATTCCCCTTCGATTGGCTCGAGCGCGCCGTCTTCGACGCCAGGATATTATTCCAGGCGCCGAACGTCTTCGCCGACTACGCCGAAATAACGCGGACCGTAAGCTGTCATTGCCGCGTGAGGCCCGGGGGCCTCTACTGGTTTCTGGGGACCTGTGACCGCCTGTTCGGCGGCAATACTTACCTGCTGGAAGTGCTAATCGTCTTAATCGCGGCCGCGAGCGTCCCGCTGGTTTACCGAATGACCCGGGCGCTGGCGTCCCGGGAAGAAAGCATAGTCGCGGCGGCGTTGTTCGCTTGCGCGCCGTCGCTTCTCATTTTCGGGAGCGGCCCCGACGGCCTTTATTGTTTCCTCGCCGCCGGCGTATTCTCCCTGGGCCTGCGCGCGGCGTCGTCGGCGCGGCCCTGGCCCTGGGCCCTGGGGGCCGGCGCCGTCCTGGCCGCGGCGCTCACGTCGTCGTTCGCGCTAACGGTACTCGCCGTCTTCCTTGCGGGATTCGCGGCCGCCGCCGCCCTATCGGGCCGGGGGTGGGGTCGCTCGGCCGCCGCGTGGGCCCTGGTGATACTCACGGCCGGCGTCGCGCTCCTATTATTCCAAATCGTAACCGGCTACGACCACCTCGGCGTATTCGCACGCGCCTATCGGGCAGCCCAGGACCTACCGTCGGGAGGGGACAACCTGTTCAAGATGGCGGGGAGAGCGCTCGGTTTATCGGGCGTGAGCGTTCCGATACCCGGCAGTAGGCCTTACGGGGTCTTCGTCGTCGGCAACCTGTACGCCTTCCTTTTAACCATGGGCGTCCCGGCAGCGGTATTGTACACACGGGAAGTATTCCGCGTACTCGCCGGCCGCGACACGCGCCGCTCTTTTTACGGGTTGAGCGTAATAATTTCCCTTGTGGTATTCCTCGCGTATAACTTCTCGGGATTGCTTCTCGGGGAGGTCGAAAGGGTCTGGCTATTCCTGGTCCCCGTTTTCCTGATTCCCGCCGGCGTCCAATTATTCCGTATCGCCCGCGGGCCGGGCGGCCGGAAGGTTCTCACAATCGCCGTAAGCCTCGCCGCGGCCCAGGCCTTTATTTACAACGCGTTGATGCTGACCGGCTTTTAAACCATAATCGCCGCTCCCCGGCGAAGCGATACCACCCCCCGAAGATACATGGTCCCGGAACTTCCAGAAGACGAGGGCAAAACGGCGTGGCGACGCCTGGTCGGCAACTTCTACGTGCAAACCGCCGCCGGTTACGCCGCAATAGTACTCGCCACGTGTGTCTCGCTCTTCGTCGTCCGCTCGAGCTACGCCGGCGATATTTGGCTTAATCCCCTATTCGCCTATTGGGACCCGATCCTCTCCCCGTGGGCCGCACTCGCCGTCGCGGCCGGCGGGGCCGCGCTGTACCTGATATTCCTGGGGGCACGGCGGCGCAAGCCGTGGATCATGGGAACCGGGGCGCTGCTCGGGATCGCGGGCGTCGACCTGGCGCCCGGGTACGGCCGGGACCTGCCGTTCAACTGGCTCAGGCTTTTCCTGGACGACGCCCGGTACATCTACCGGCTGCCCGACGTCTTCGCCGATTACGCCGGCCTAGCGAAGGACGTATTCAGTAAATGCCGAACCAGGCCGGGCGTAACGTATTGGTTGATAGGAGGCCTGGACCGCGTTTTCGACGGGAATATTTACGCCATCTCGTTCTTCTTTATATTTGCCGCCGCCGTCGCGGTCCCGGTTCTATACTACGGCGGCCGGGCCTTACTCGGAAACGAAAAGGCCCCCTGGGCCGCCGCGCTGTTCGCCGTCGCCCCCACCCTACTTATTTTCGGCCCCGAGGTCGACGGTTTCTACTGCCTCGTTGCGGTTGCGGTTCTGGTCGCTACCATTAAAGCCTTTACGTCCCACCGGCCGTGGGGCTGGGCGGCCGGGGCCGGCGTCGCTCTTGCGTTCGCCCTTAGTACCTCGTACGTTCAAGCGGTATTTATACCGCTAATAATAATGTTCGCGATCGCGGCGGCGTTGAGCGGCCGGGGGTGGGGCCGGTCGATAGCTTGCGGCTTGACCGTTTTCGCGGCCGCGGCCGGCGCTCTTGCCGTATTCCAAATTATTACGGGATACGATCACATAGCGGTCTTCGAAAAAGCGTACCGCATGAACCAGGAGTTTTACTCGGCCGGCGATAACGTCTTTAAATTCGCCGCCCGAAAACTCGGCCTGGGTATGGCCGAAGCGCCGGGGCCGGGGCACCGTTCGTACTGGATTTATACCTTCGGGAACCTGTACGCAATGTTTTTATTCATGGGCGTCCCCACGGCGATACTGTACGTCCGAGCTTTATGCCGGGCGGTCACGAGGCCGGAGGTTCGAAGGTCGTTCTACGGAGCCGTAACGATAGGCTTCGCCGTCGTATTCTTAGCTTATAATTTCTCGGGTTTAATACTGGGGGAAGTCGAAAGGATATGGTTATTCCTGGTCCCGTTTTTCGCGTTTGCGGCGGGACGGGAACTCGCCCGGCGGGCCCGGGGCAGCTTCAAAGAGGCCGCGCTGGTCCTCGGCTTAAACGTACTCCAAGCGCTGGTATACAACCTGCTGGTATATACTAAAATCTAACGGCCGGGCGGGGCCGGATTTTCCCTTTCGTAAACGACGAGGATAATTTATAATCCCGTAGCTTGGCCGTAATCGGATAAGCGGCTTAAAAGCATCAAACGTATATGGTAAAAATAGTACGATTCGGCGTTTCGTTGGCGGACGAGCTACTCGCGGCCTTCGATAAACTCATCTCGGGAAAGGGCTACGCTTCCCGCTCGGAAGCCATACGCGACCTCATCCGGGACTACCTGGCGGAGGAGGCGTGGCGCGCGGGCAAGGGACAGGCCGTGGGAACCGTAACCCTCGTCTACGACCACCATACCGCGGATCTCCAGGAAAAACTCACATCCATCCAGCACGACGAGGTCGACGTTGTGGTCTCGACGCTGCACGTCCACCTCGACCGTCACCACTGCCTGGAGGTACTCGTCGTGCGAGGCCGGGCGGATAAAATCCGGAAGCTGGCCGACCGTCTCATCGGCGCCCGGGGGGTAAAACACGGCAAACTCACCCTCGTCGCGGCGGGGGACGAATTGCCTTGACACGCGAACCGTTTTTTATTACCCTCTCGTAACACTATTATCATTAGCGTGTTACGGAGGTATTATGAAAGGTTTCGCGTGGGTTTTAATGATGTGCGCGGCCGCCGCCCCCTGTTGGGCCGGGAGGCCGCTTTCGACGGAAGACGCCTACGGCGTAGCGGCCCGCGGCCTCGAGGTCGAAGTGGGTTTCGATTACGTTAGCGTCGACGAAGCGGGCCAGGAGTACGGCCCCTGTTTCGTAGGGACGTACGGTGTACTCGACACGCTAAACGTCGCGGCCGAAGTGCCGGTCGTAATCATTTCTCCGGAAGAGGGCGACGGGGAATCCGGCATCGGCGATGTCGCCCTGCGGGCCAAGATAATGGCGTTCGGCGACGAGGAGGCCGGGCCGGCCCTCGCCTTCGTGCCGGAGGCGAAACTCGCCACGGGCGACGACGAAAAGGGCCTGGGCTCCGGGACGACCGACGTGGGCGCACTCGCGGCCTTCAGCTTCGCAACGGGGCCGTTGGCGCTGCACGCCAACGTCGGTTACGCGTACGCTATCCCTGACGAGGGCGACGGCGAGGGCGCGGCGAACGTGGCCGCGGCCGCGGAGTTCGCGGCCTTCGGGCCGGTCTCGCTCGCGGCCGAGTTCCTGGCGGAACTCGCGAGCGAGGAGACCTCCCCCGGGAACGAAGAATACCCCATGGCCGCCGGGGGCGGCGTTAGCGTGGGCGTTCTGGAGAACCTGGCCGTTGACGCCGGCGTGTCGGTCGGCCTCGGCGCCGCCGACGGCGAAACGGCCGTCACAGCGGGCCTGACCTGGGGCGTACTCTAAAAGGAGGGTACGAGGATATGCATATACCGGACGGTTTTCTGGACGCGAAGACCTTCGTGGCGCTGGACCTCGTGGGCGCCGGCTTCGTGGCCACCGCCGCGGCCCGGGTACGCCGGGTCCTCAGCGAACGCGCGGTTCCGCTGATGGCGGTGCTGGCGGCGTTCGTCTTCGCGGCGCAGATGCTCAACTTCCCCGTGGCCGGCGGCACGTCGGGCCACTTCGCGGGCGGCGCTCTCGTCGCCATACTGCTCGGCCCTTGGGCCGGCGTACTCGTGATGACAACGGTACTCGTCATCCAGGCGCTGGCCTTCGGCGACGGCGGCATCCTGGTGCTCGGGGCCAACGTCTTCAATATGGCGGTCGTGGGGCCCTTCGTGGGCTACGGCGTATATCGATTAATCAGTAAAGCTATCGCCGGCGACGCCGGCCGCTTCGTCGGGACATTCGCGGGCGCGTGGCTCGCGACCGTCGTCGCGGCGTCGGCGTGCGCCCTGGAACTCGCTATTTCGGGCACCGCGCCTTTGGGCGTCGTTCTCCCGGCGATGGCGGGAGTGCACGCGTTAATCGGCATCGGCGAGGGTTTGATCACGACGGCGGCGGTGGCGGCGGTTCGCGTCGCCCGACCCGACCTGATGGAACTCGCCCGGGGAGGTGCGGCCTCGTGAAAACGTTTATCTGGATAGCGCTCGGCGTGGCCGTATTCCTCGGCATAGTCATATCGCCGTTCGCGTGCGGCTGGCTGGACGGCCTGGAGCGCGTGGCCGAAGACAAAGGGTTCCTCGAACGCGGCGAGGGCGAACCGCTCGTATCGTCTCCTATCCCCGACTACGCTTTCCCCGGGGTAACGAGCGAAGGAGGGGCCACCGCCGTAGCGGGAGCCGTCGGCACGCTTCTCACCTTCGGCGTCGCCTTCGGCTTGGCCTTCGTATTGCGTAAACGTCGGGAGCAATGAGGCACGACTTTCTCGACAAGCACAGCGATTTAAACGGACCGTTTCACCGGCTCGACGCCCGCATCAAGATCGTAGCCGTCGCCACGGTACTCGTAACGCTCAACGCGTTTCGGACGCCGCCGGCGTGGCTCGGAGCGGGTGCGGCCGGCCTCCTGGTTGCCGCGGTCTGCCTTTCACGCCTTCCGGTACTCTACGTCTTCCGGCGGGCCGCGGCAGTCCTACCCTTCGCCGTAATAATCGGCGCGTTCCTCCCCTTCACCACCGAGGGCCGGGCGATATGGGAACCGACCGCTTTCGGATACGTCTGGACCGCAACGGACGCGGGGCTCCGGTTATACTTAACGGTTATCGCCAAGGCCTACCTCTCGCTGGCGTACGTCGTCCTTTTGCTCGCGACGACGCCCTTTCGGACGCTGCTGCGGGGCCTGGCCTGGTTCCGCGTCCCCGCGTTCTTACTCTCGCTACTCTCCTTCACCTACCGATATATATTCGTACTCGTCGACGAGATAGAACGGCTCTCGCGGGCGTGGTCGGCGCGCTACTTCGGCCGGCGCCGCTTCGCGCAGTTCCGGGCCCTGGGGCCCGCCGTCGGCGCCCTATTCGTCCGGAGTTACGAACGGGCGGAACGCGTCTGGGGCGCGATGCTGAGCCGGGGCTACGACCCGTATAAAGTATGATTATGGCCGCTGCGGTCGATATAAGTAACTTAAATTATACTTACCCTGACGGCACGCCGGCCCTCGCCGGCGTGAACCTTTCCGTATCGGCGGGTACGACGTTCGGCCTGTTGGGGGCCAACGGCGCCGGGAAGTCCACGCTCCTGCTCCACCTCAACGGCCTTATCGGGAGCAACGGCGCCGTGCGGATATTCGGCGAAACGATAACGCGGCGCAACGCCCGGGAAATACGTCGCCGCGTGGGCCTCGTCTTCCAGGACCCGGACGACATGCTCTTCATGCCCCGCGTCGAGGACGACGTGGCCTTCGGCCCCCGGAATCTGGGCCTCCCGGAGGAGGAGGTCGCGACGCGGGTGCGGGACGCGCTGGCCGCCGTGGGCCTTACCGGCATGGAGAAGCGTTCTCCCCATCACATGTCCCTCGGCGAGCGGCGCCGGGCCTCGCTGGCGGCGGTACTGAGCCTCAGGCCCGAGGTCCTCGCGCTCGACGAGCCGACCGCCAATCTCGACGGCCGCGGCCGCCGCGAGCTCGGCGAACTCCTGGCGACGCTTCCCGGCACCAAGATAATCGCGAGCCACGACCTGGCGTTCGTGCGGGAGCTGTGCCCCGAGGCGGCGGTGCTGGCGCGGGGCCGGGTGGTCGCAGCGGGACCGGCGAACGGCATTCTGGACGACGAGGCGCTGCTGCGGGAGAACGGCTTAGTTTAGAGAGTAAATATTGAAGAGTACGAAAGCCGGCCGTCAGGCCGGTTTTTTAATCGGCTTGACGCGGCGGGAGCGGACAGGTAAGATATAAACATACTATCTATATCTAACGATAAAAGATGAGGTATTGTATGCGTCTGCTTTTTATTGCTACGGCGTTATTCGGGGCCGTAGCTCCGGGCTATGGGGAATCGGTCCCCGAACCCGAAAACCCTCCCCCTCTTCAAGCTTTAATCCTAGGTGCGTTTTACTCCCTCGAAGAACAAAACGGTAGCAATATATATAACGTAAATCTGGATACGGGCGAAATATCCCCGCTTTTAAAAATTGAAGGCTTTAAAATAACCGGTTGTTGCTTAAGCAAAGATCATCGGTATATTTTAATCTACGGTTATTACTACGGCAGCTATTCAAGCGCGATAATCCTATTCGAGATAAACACCAATAATAAAGGATATACTACGAAGCCGGTTTTCGAAAAGAAGTTCGACGAAGGTTCAAGAATAACGTCGGTTTACGATAAGCAAGAAACTCGTTTTTATATCGCGGTAACGGACCGAGGGGAACCTGGAAGTAGCGTCGAGACGACTTACGAACCATATTATAGGAAGACAGGTAAAACGGGCGATACGGCCTTATATAACTATCGGTCTGGTTCGACCGAACTAGAACTAGTTACTACCCTACCGTTTTTTTCAGAAATCGAGGCCGGCTACCCGGAACCGGATAAGTTGTACGTATTTTACGAAGAATACCCGTACGCGCGAAGGCTAGGATTATTGAACACCCGGGACGGCTCCGTCGCCTTTTTATACCCGTGGTCAGATCACAGATTCATTTTCCTCAACGATCCGTGCGCCTTCAGCGAAGACGGTCTTAAAAAGCCGGTTTCTTATTGGTGTATCCCCGCCATACCCGACGGGTATAACGATACTTTTATTACTTATCTCTTCTATAGCACATCTTCTCACAACGAAGCGGTTGGAAAAATAGGCGACGCAGTATTGTTACCGGTCATGTTTTCCAGATCACGCGGAGAACTCCTTTTTCTAGTCTACCAGGACGGCGAGACCGTACTTATAAACTACCCGTTGAAGGAATCGACGCCGCGAATAGAGATTAACCTACCGCGGGAATTGGGTACTCATTTCCGACTTATGTACGTTAAATAACCCGGAAGGGGAAGCCCTCGGGACTCCTACAACGTAATACCGCACCCCCGGGCATTCCGCGTTATAGCCGTTCTTCACATAACACCTTATAACAGAACCTCCCACTCTTCGTTATAATACTACGAGCCGGCCGTCAGGCCGGTTTTTTAATCGGCTTGACGCGGCGGGAGCGGCCGGGTAATATATGTGAGGACACACTTAATAAAGTGCGATAAACGATCTGGTTTAACGAGGGAATCCATATGGTCGACGACGTGGGAAGCAAATACATGGAGGGAGCCGGCCTCATCGCCGCGAGGTGCCCCGCCTGCGGCGCTATCTTCTCCCTGGAAAAAAGCGGGGAGGGATATTGCGATTATTGCGGGAACAAAATAATATTAGAAGATTCCTACCGCGGGAAATCGAAGGATATCCGCAATTATTACGAATTGGCTTATGCCGCCCAGGAAGTCGGCGACGCCGCCGGCGCCGATAAGTATTTTTCGAAGGTTTTGGAGTTCGATATTACCGACGCCGTAGCATGGTGCGGAAGAGGATTGGCCGCACTGGATGATCGTTCGGCGACGCGGGAAGTCGCGACCAGGGCCGTGTCGTTTTTCAAAAGGGCCCTGGCGCACGTTGAAGCGGAGGAAAAGGACCGGCTAAGTAAAGTTTTACAGGAGAGTTGTTTCCACTATGCCGAGTCGGCCTTCGAACGCTGCCAGTACAAGGGGATATTGAACGAGGAAAGGGTCCGGGGGATATTGGCGTTGTTCGACTTCGCCGACGAAGTCCTCCCCCTCGACGTCGAACGGTTGAAGCGGATAGTAGCGATTTTATTCTCGTATACGTACGGGACCTTTCCCATTACGTATACGGTTAATTACCTACCTTATTCGGAACGCATAGAGAAGCTTGCTTATTACTCCGATAAAATCCGAATTACGGAACCGGGATATTTAAACCAGTGGGAAAAGGCCGAAGAGAAGCGCAAACGCCGTGGGAAATTCCCGGCATTTTTCCGGGACCGGGAGTTCGTATCGGCATTTCTAATCATAGCCCTTTTTATTCTCATTACTCTCATATTGATTGTAATCAACTGCCGTTAGGACACCCTATATCCCGTTGGGAATAATGCGTTATCCGTCAAAGCGGCGAGGCGGCCAAAGCGGTTATCTAACCACCGGCAGGAATGCCGGCGCCGCCGAAGGATATTCGTAGGGCCGCACCCTCAGTTGCGGCTACCGTAAAACCGGGCCGACCTAAAGGTCGGCCCCTACATTAAGGTGATTTATAGTCGGCAGGAATGCCGGCCCCACCGACCATATGCCCCTACGAACGCCGATGTGACCACGGGCCCCGGTGCGGTGCCGCCACCCGATGCCGGGAAAACGTAGGGGCCGGTCTTCAGACCGGCCCACCTTACGTTCTTGTTTGATATGTCGATTTCCGAGGCCCGGCCTTAAGACCGCACGCGCCGTACGTTAAAATAATTTGCGGAGGGCGACCCCGCAGTTTACGAGGAGGCGCCCGGAGCCCGCGACGGCCGACGCCACGCGGCGGCCAAAGCGGTTCTCTAACCACCAACAAGAATGCCAGTGGCACGGTCTAAAGACCGCGCCCTACGACGCCCCGGCGCCCTTATTCCTCATATTACGTTGCAACCCGGCCTCAATTATGGTAAAATTAGCAATCTGTACGGTAATCCCTTGCCATATGGCGAACGAATCCAAAACCATTTACCGCGTCGTCGTTATCGTCCTTCTTGCCCTTACGGCGGCGCTTATCCTAATCCCCAACCGCTACTGGGTCGCGGCCTCGAAGAAGTTGGTGCCTCCCGAGAAACTGGCCGAATCGACGCGCCCCAACCCTTGGGGATAAGCCCCTGATATTATGCCTACGTACGAATACGAATGTCCCGCTTGCGGGTGCAGGTTCGATAAATTCCAATCGATTACGTCCAAACCGGGCGCCAAGTGCCCGAAGTGCGGCGCCAAGAGCAAACGGCTCATTAGCGGCGGCGCGGGCGTAATCTTCAAGGGGTCCGGCTTCTACACCACGGATTACCGGAGCGACTCCTACAAAAAGGCCGCGGCCAAGGACCGCGAACCTGCCGCCGCGACCAGCGGTAAAGATTCCAAAAATAAAACCGAAAAATAAGACCAAGGGCGAACCGGCCGTAAACAACGGGTGGTGACTGTATGGCGCGCGGAACGGAATGGAAAAGGTTAATAGTATTCGCGCTCGTGGCGTTCGCGACGATAGCCGCCGGCGAGATGGACACCGGTGACGGCGACGATAAAGGTTACGACCCCGACGCCGTAATCGCGATCGTCGACGGCGAGAAGATACGGGAACGCGACCTCGACGAAATGTTGGAGCTCATGAGCCCGGTCGAACGGCGCTCCTACGCGGGGCCCGAAGGCCGGAAGATCCTCCTCGACGTCTGGCTCAAAAACAACATGCTGGTCGCCGAAGCCGAACGCGTCAAACTCGATAAGGACCCGAAGGTCAAACGGGACATAGAGGACGCCCGTATTCGCATCCTGGCCTCGACGTATTTCCAGCAGTACATCGCGACCACCCTCGGCATACCGGAAGAGGAAATCGCCCGTTATTACGAGGCGAACAAGGATGACTTCCGCGAACCGGCGAGCGTTAAGCTGCGGCACATACTGGTTGAGACCGAAGCCGACGCCGCCGTGGCCCTCGACCGTCTGAACGGGGGCGAAGACTTCGGCGCCGTCGCGGCCGAGCTTTCCATCGACGAGTATTCCTCGCACCAGGGCGGCCTCATCGGAGAAGTCAAGGAGGGCCACACGCCGTTCCAGGTGGGCAAATGCGAAAACTTCGAGGAGGTCGTTTTCAACCTCGAACCCGGCAAACCCTCCGCCCCGACCGCCGGCGACCGCGGTTACCATATATTCATGGTGGACGAGCGGACCGAATCCTCATATGCGCCGCTCGACCAGGTCCGCGGCCGCATCCGCGACCGGATCCTCGTGCCGGAGAGCGACGCCCGCGACTACTTCAACGACCATCGTGACGAGTTCGTTATCGAGGAAGGTGTCCTCGCCCGCCAGATCGTCCTGAAGACGGCCGCGAAGGCCGGCGAAGTAATTCGGCAGGCCCGCGCCGGCAAGGACTTCGAGGCGCTCGCCAAAGTGGAATCGGTCGACGAGCAGACAAAGAACAACGGCGGCCTTCTGGGCTGGATCAGGCCGGACGGCTACATTCCGGGCATAGGCCGGAACGAGGAAGTCGAACAGGCCCTCTTCGCCGCGGCCGAGAACGACGTCCTGGGGCCGTTTGAACTCGAAGACGGCTTCTACGTCTTCCGCGTGGACCGCCGCCGCGAGTTCCGGCAGATGGAGTTTGACGAAGTCCGCGACCGGATCATGAGTAAGATCCGGGAGGAACGCCAGCGCGATTATTATGAACAGGCGTTCGTCGACTTGGAGAAGAAATACAAGGTGGAACGCTTCGGCTGGGCCCGCACCTATGACGACATGTCGGCGGACGAACTCATGGCCGACGCCGAAACGGCCGCCACGCCGCTCATGGCGATAATGGCTTACGAGAAATTCGTGGAACGCTTCCCCGATAACGAGGGGGCCGATAAAGCCCTGTTCATGGCGGGATTCCTCTACTCCGAGGAAATAAAGGACTACGCCACCGCCAAGGATAAATTCCGGGCCCTGCTCGCCGCGTACCCCGGTTCCGATTACGCCGCTTCGGCCACGTGGATGATCGACCACATGGGCGAGGACAGGCTGGAATGGCCCGCAGAGTTGCCGGGCCCCGGCGGTGACGAAGAGAGCGAAGAAACCGGGACGCCGACGCCCGAAAACGGGCAGTAACCGCAGCACCCTGCGCCCGCAAGGACGGCGCCGGAGGTCGATGCAACGATGGTTAAAGACGAACAGAAAACGGTCGAACAGGTTTTCACGGATTCCGATAACGATTACGTTACGGTACTAGCTATAGCGCGGCGGGCCCGACAGATCCTCGACGATTACCCGAAATACGAAGAACTCCTCGAAAACGAGAAGGCCACGGTCCTTGCGTTAGAGGAATACGTCGGGGGCAAGTTCACGTTCGAGGCCGGGCCAGCGTTGACCCAGCCGCAAGATACCGAATAATACCTACCCCGCGAGAAAGAACCGGGCGCTTAACGATAGCCGCCCGGTTTTTTTATGTTAATATTCGACGATGGGCGAAGGCTGTTATATCGACGTACACTTCACGCGGCCGCCCTTCGGCCCCTACACCTACTGCGCTTCGGAGTTGCCGGCGCCGGGGAGCCGCGTAGAGGTAGAGTTCGGCCGGCGGCCGGCGGTGGGGTTGGCCGGACGACCCGCGGACGCCCCACCCGGCCATGTCGCCGTTAAGGGAATCTCCCGGGTCGTCGACGCCGCGCCGCTGTTGCCACCCTTTCTGTGGGAACTCGTCGAACTCGTAGGCCGCCGATACGCGGGGTCGCCGGGCGAAACCGCCCGCCTCGCCCTCCCCATCCCCCTCGACGCCCGGCGCGACGACTTGCTCTTGCTCGACGCCGCTTTCGCCGCCTCGCCCGACGTGGCATCCCTCTCGTCCGACGAGCAAACGGTCGTCGCCGCGGTATGGGAGGCCGGGTGGCTCGGCTCCCGGGCGGCCGGCCCCAACGGAATAATCAGGGACCTTATCGGCCGTCGGGTCCTCGCCGTCGAACCGGCAGCCTCCCGGCCCACCCTCGACGACGTGACCGCTTACGCGGTAGACGGGCCGACCGGCAAGGCCGGTAAGCTGGGCCAGGGCATCCTGGACGAACTGGCGGCGGGCCCCCTACCCGCGAAAGCCTTTTTCGACTCCCCCAAAACGAGCGCCGCGTTCCGCCGCCTCCTCGGCGGCCGGCGCGTTGCGCTGGGCCTCGTTTCGGTTCCGGCGGAAAACGTTGCCGCCTCGCCCGGGACGCTCCTCCTTACCGGCGGTGCCGCCGACGCGCGCCTCGCTGCGGCTCTGGAGGAAGCGCGGAAGGACGGCGCCGATAGCATCCTCGTCCTCGCGCCCGAGACGTACCGCGTTCCGGCGTTGTGCCGGAAATGCGAGGAACTGACCGGCGAGGCCTTCGCCCCCTACCACTCGGAGATGACGCCGGCGGCACGCTGGCGCACCTTCGGCCGCTGTCGGCGCGGGACGGTCACGCGCGTCGTCGGGACCCGCTCCGCGCTCTTTTTACCGTTGCCGCCGGGGACCCCGGTAATAATGACGGACGAGGCCCACGCCGCCTACAAGCAGTGGGAAACGTCTCTCTACTACGTCGCCCGGGAAGTCGCGGCGGCCCGGGCGGCGGGGACGCGCCTGGTATTGGCCGGCGCGGCGCCCTCGCTCGAGAGCTACGCTCGCGTCACGGCGGGCGAGGCCGAGAGCCGGCGCGTGGCGGCAGAGGCCGACGGGGCGCCGCCGACCCTGATAGACATGTCGAAGGTGGTCGGGGCCGAGGGGCCCGTTATCCTCTCGGCGAAACTGGCGAGCGCCGTCAAGGATGCCGTGCGGGCGGGAGGCCGGGCGCTCGTCATGGTCAACCGGCGCGGCTACGTCCCCTATATCTACTGCGACGTATGTGGCGCGGCGCTCAAGTGTGACCGCTGCGACGTTGCGTTCACCTACCACCGCGAAGAGCACGCGCTGCGCTGCCACTATTGCTCCAGGCGCGAACCCCTCCCCCGATACTGTCCCTCCTGCGGCAAGGAGAAGTTCGCCGGCGTGGGCTTCGGCACCGAGAAGCTGGCCCGGGAGGTCGAGCTTCTCTCCGGGACTTTCCGCGTCGCCCGGGTGGACTCGGACGCGCTACGCACACCGGCCCAGGTTCGGAAACGTTGGGAGGAAATCGCCGCCGGGAAATACGACGTCGTCGTGGGGACGCAGATGGCCCGCCGGGCGCTGGAGTACCCGGCCTTTACGCTGGCCGCGCTTGCCAGCGCCGACACCGCCATGAACGTCCCGGACTTCCGGGCCTCGGAGCGGACCTACCGTATGATAAGGCGGATGCTCGAGCCCTCGCCCGGCCGCCGGGTCATAGTGCAAACCTTCTTCCCGGAGCATTACGCCATTGCCGCCGCCGCCGCGGGCGATTACGAAAGTTTCGCCGAACGTGAACTGGCGTTTCGGAAACGGCTCCGCCTACCGCCATTCTCGATCCTCGTCAACGTCATTGTAAGCGAGACGAAAAAGGCCGCCGCGAAAGACGGCGTTCGTCAGGTTGCGGAGAGAGTTAAGGAAATATTCGGCGAGGCCGCGGAGATAGTGGGGCCGTTGCCGGCGCCTGTGGCCCGGACGCGCGGCACGCCGCGCTGGCAAATCCTCGTGAAGACCAGCCGGGCCGAAATCGAGAAAGCCGGCGAGGAACTCGCGGCCCTGGCGCATCGGCGGGGGCCGGTCGGCGTCAAGGTCGACGTCGACCCGTACGATTTATTCTAACCCGGAACTTAATCCACCAAGACCGGGAGGAAAGATAAGAAACGCGTTCGTAGTGGGAATGCTCTGCCTGGCCGTCGCGGGCGTTGCCGCCGCCCAACTTACGGCGTCGCGGGGGGAGATAACGGTCATCGTCGAGAACTTCAAGACCGACGCCGGCGTGGCCCGTTTCGCGATATTCAGGTCCGAGAACGGCTTTCCGGATAATTACGTGCTGGCCTATAAAACGGCGGACGTCGAGATCCGTAACGGCGAGGCGCAGGTAACGTTTACCGACCTCCCGTACGGAACGTACGCCGTCGCCGTCCACCACGACGAGAACGGCAACGGCATCGTGGACCTCAACTTCTTCAAGGTTCCGGTGGAAGCCACGGGAGCGTCGAACAACGCCGGCGACGCCGCCCACGCGGCCGAGTTCGACGACGCCAAGATTACGCTTAAAAGAAAAGTCGTACTAATCCACATCGACCTCCGCTATTAAGAAAAAAGGCGGCTCGCGGCCGCCGTCCCCCCTAGCGGTGGGCCCGGATGGATTTTATGCCCTCCTCCGGCGTAGGGTCGAAGGGCGCCGGCGCGGGCGTAAGGCCGGCGGGAACGCCCACCTCCTCCATCAAACCGTACTTCCCGAATACCGCCTCGAGCCGGTCCCGACGCTCCGCCGGGTCCTGCGCGGCAATGGTGCAGAAACGCAGCTCGCACCGTTCGCAGAAGGCCGGCCTTTGCTCGTCCATCGTCACATACCCCTCGGCGAACTTCATGGCGCAACGCCGCTGGCGGCAGTGGGCCAGGCCGAAGGTGTGGCCGGTTTCGTGGATTATCAGCTTCGCGAAACGAACCAGCCGCTGTTCGTCGCTGTCGCAATAGCGGCCGAGGCGATACGTCGACATCACCGTACATTTCCCCGGACAACGGGCGAGGCCGAAGACGAAATTCAATTGCGAGACGGTGATGTCCGCAGCCGTAACGCCGACGACGCGGTACGATTCCGCCGGCGCGTTGGCCTCGACGTAAGTGAGTAATCCGCCGGCGCTGTACTGGTCGCGGGCCGGATCGTAATACTCGTCCTGGAGGGGCAACGGCTCACGGACGACGACCTCGCGGCCCAGGTGCGCCTCGAGCACGTCGCAGACGAAGGCGACGTCGGCCTCGGGCACTTCCCCAACCGGCACGACGCACACCTTGGCGTGGAACGGCGAAATGTGTTCTATGGGTTTAGGTACGCCCCGATAGTAGACGTGCACGTAGACCACGAATGCCACCGCCGCCGCCACGGCCAGTATTAACCCCATCGTGGGGATACCCTTTTTTATTTTTTCGAGCACGGCGCCCCTTCGCCCCGGATAGCCGTTGACGTAAGAAAACGGGAGCGCCGCGCACGCGCTCCCGTTTTCTCCCCGTCGTTTACCTCTCGCCGGCGCTTACGAGCCGGGCGTGAATTCCACGAGTTCCACCATTTCGTGCTTTTCGCCGGGCAGGTAGTGCTCGTACTTAATGCACCCCACGCCGGCGGCGTACCACCAAATTTCGTAATGGCCCGGTTCCCCGACGTAATCGTAGCGGGCCCGGTAAACGTCGCCGTAGTCGCCGAAAGGAACGCTCAATTCGAACGGCCCGTGCACCGATACGCGGTACCGGTAGTCCTCCCAGTACTGGCCGTCCTCGGGCGGGAGTTTCAACCACAGATGGTAATTCGCCTTCGGGTTTGTCTCGGTCCAGTTGGCCCATACCTCGCCGCCGGCCACGCGTACGTAATAATAGCCGTCGACCTCGCTGGCGAGCCACTTTTTAACCGGCCTGCCCTCGCCGTCGTAACTCGTCCCGGCGACGGTCGTCTCGATGCCGAACTCGCCGCCGGCGTTCCCGCCGCTGAGGTCCTGCCACCGGCCCCGCATCAGCCAGCTCGTCCGGTCGGCCGCGGGCCAGTAGGATTCTCCCCGCGAGGCCGGGCCGGCCGGGTCCTCGCTGCACGCCGCGAACAACGCGGCCGCGGCCAACGCCGCCATACCCCATTTCCGAAACACGGCCTTACCCCCTTCGTACTTTCCGGTTATCGGTAATAAGTGACGTCCAGGTTACGGAACGGGTGGGCCCGGAAACCGCCGTACTGGTGCCACCCGGCCGAGCTGTAGAACCCCACGCCGAAATCCATCGCGCCCTCCCGGAACACCGGCAAGTTTTCCAACCGGCCGGGCATGAACGCGGCGTACGATACGACCGGCTGGAACGGCTTGAGTTCCAGGGCCGGCCGGTTGAGCGAATACTCCCTTACGATCCGCTCGAGTAGGCCGTCCCGGACGGAGCCCAACGGCAGTCGGTCCCGCGACGCCGCGTCGTAGAACGACAGGCGGCCGAGGGTGGCGATGGTCGCCGGCGGCTCAAGTTTGGTCGCCCCGCCGCCCAGGCCGAAGACGAGGTAAGGCCGCCGCAGAAGCAACGGGTCGCGCCCCACGTTCGTAATGAGTAGAACCAGCACTACCAGGTGGCCGGGGCCGGCGCCGTTCATTTCGACGGGGACGAAACCCGAAGCGTTCAGGCCGTGGATAACGAAATCGGCCGGCGCGGCCACGTCGGTGCAGGGCCGCAGGGACAACTTCAAATCGGGAGGGGCCTGCGGCCGGGGCCGGGTAATAGCGGCCGCCCGCGCCGACGCGTCGTCCCGGTCGTACTCCAATCGTTTGACGCGCTTCGTCAAACGCCGGAGTTGAAACCACGAGAAAGCGATTATCGCGATTGCTACTATGCCCGCGGCCGAAGCCGCGACGAGCGTTGTGTCTACCGAAATCGTGTCCAGCATCGTTGTCCCGGACCGCCAATATACGACTCCTGCCGGAGTAATTCAAGCACAAGGCGCACGTCGGCCGGCTTGGCGAAAAAGATTACAATTACCCGACTCGTCCCGACGCCCCCTTCCCCACTCGTTCGGGACGGCCGCTCTGTTAAATTCCGGAATCCTACTTATTAATTACTACCAGAAAGCAAGGGCGGGGTCAAATAATAGTGGTTATTGATTGAATTTGAACGTCATCTACCGCTCCGCACGTCCGACGGCACCCCCAAATGGTAATTGATATACGGTGGCCTCTATGTTATTTTTACCACGATGAGAAAGAAAATAATCCAGGGTACAATGATAACCGCGGCCGCCGCGGCGGTATTGTTATCGGCGTGCGCCGAAACCGTCCTGGAAGCCAAGACCTCGGACCCCGGGACGACCTGGGTCGCGGACGAGGACCGGGGCCGGGTTTATAAGGTGGGCGTCGGCGGCGCGGCCGTCAAAGCCACTTCGCCGGACCTGGGCCGGCCTTCCGCGGTCATCTTCGACCCGTATAAGGGATATTGCTGGGTAACGGACGCCGACGGAGGCCGGGTCTTCCGGCTCAGCGCGCGCGCCGTCGTCGAAAAAACGCTCTACGGCTTCGGCGAACCGGTCGCGATGGCGTTCTCTCCGAAGGAAAGTTCCGTGTGGGTCGTCGACGGCCTGAACGGGAAGATATATAAACTAACCGAACGCGGGACCATCCGGGCGGAACTCGCCGGCCTCGACAACCCGGCCGCCGCCGCGGTCGACCCCACCAACGGCGACGTTTACGTTGCTTGCGCCTCCACCATAGTCCGGTGCGACCGCCAAGGCAACAAGATCCAAACCTTCTACGGGTACGACAGGCCGGCGGCGCTGGCCTTCGACGGCGGCTCCGGCCGCCTCTGGGTCGCGGATACCGGCAACGGCCGGATCGTCCGGGTCTCGCCTACGGGGAACGTCCTGGCCGTATCGACCGAACTCGCCGCGCCGGACTCCATCGCCGTCAATACCGGGACCGGCGTATGCTTCGCCGCCGACTCGGCCGCCGGGAGAATCGTATCGCTCAAGGCTAACGGGACCCTCCGCTGGTCGAACGAGGACTTCGCCGAACCGACGGCCCTGGCGGCCAACACGTACGACATGTCGTTGTGGGTCGCCGACTCGTACGCCTTCGAGATATCCAAACTCGAGGGCAGCACGGGCGAAGCCGGCGACTACGACTCCGTATCCGGATTCTCGCGGCCGGTCGCGCTCTATTCCGATCCCGGTTTGCGATAGGCCGCTCCTCCCCGCCGGCGCCGAGGCCCGAAACCGGATGCGTAAAATCGACCTCCACATCCACACGACCCACTCCGACAGCACACTCACCGTCGCCGAGGTCGCCCGTAAGGCCCGGCGGTCCCGGGTCACGGCCGGCATCTGCGACCACCTCTCGCCCTACCATAAAATGTTCGAGCCGGGGGCCTTCGACGATTACGTCGAGGACGTTCGCGGCTACGACCTACTTCTGGGCGCCGAGTACTGTATCGGCGAGGATATCCCGGTGGGGCCGGACCGGCTGGCGCGCCTCGACTACCTGCTGGGGGGACTTCACGCCGTGACCGTAGGCGGGAAGAAGTGCTTCTTCTGGGGCGCCTGGTATCCCGAGGACCCGGCCGATTTCGTATCCGCCTACATGGAAACGACGTTGGCGGCACTCGTCGGCGACCCCATGGACGTACTCGCCCATCCCACGTACCTGCCGAACCGTTTCGCCGATCTCTACGAAGAGATGTGGAACGAGGAGCGCACGTGCTCCGTCTGGGCCGCCGCGGCCGAGCGCGGCATCGCGGTCGAAATAAGCGGCCGCTGGATGGTTCCCCGGCCGCCGCAAATCAAGCTGGCGTTCGACATGGGCCTCAATTTCGCCGTCGGGTCGGACGCCCATCGGCGCGACGAACTCTTCGAGTTGGAGTATCCGCTGCAGATGATCGAGCTTTTCGGAATCCCCGAAAGCCGCATCTTCCGGCCCGAGCGCCGCCCCGGATAGCGCCATGGCCGATGACGACATCGCATCCTTTCTGGCTTACCTGACCGACGTCGTACGGGCGTCGCCCCACACCGTTCGGAGTTACGCCGGCGACCTGAAGCAATTCGCCGCCTTCGCCGCCGAGTACGATCCCGGCCGCAACGTCCGGGAGTACGGGACGCTTGACCTGCGCCATTTTTTGGTCAACTTACGGGAGGAAGGCGTCTCGCCCCGCTCGCTGGCCCGCAAGATATCCTCCCTTCGTAAATTTTACAAATACCTGCGCCAGCATGGCCTGATCGAGGAAAACCCGGCCGAGGCCCTGCGGACGCCCAAGTTCTCCGCGGACCTGCCGACCTACCTGAACGTGGACGAGGCCGCCGCCGTCCTCGACCGGGCGGAAGCCGGGGCCCGGCAAACGCCGACGACCCGCCATAAAACGCGGCGCGCCCGGGAACGGGCCGCGGCCATCGCGCTCCGCGACTGGGCGATCCTCGAGCTTCTGTATGGAGCCGGCGTCCGCGTGGGCGAACTCGTCGGCCTGGAACTGGGGGACGTCGATACGAAACGCGAACTCGTAACCGTTACGGGCAAGGGGGACAAAACGCGGGTGGTACCGACCGGCGCCAAGGCCGCCGCCGCCGTCTCCGAGTACCTCGGCAAACGCAAGCTATTGAAACCGGCGGCCGGCGAGAAGAAGCTTTTTTTGAATAACCGCGGGACGGGCCTGACGGCCCGGAGCGTCCACCGCCTCGTGGCCCGGACGGGGGGGCCGGGGACCAGCCCCCACACCTGGCGCCACACCTTCGCGACCCATATGCTCGACGCCGGGGCCGACATCGAGACCATTCGGGAACTTCTGGGGCACGAAAACGTCGCGACCACCGCCATTTACGCCCACGTCACTACCGGCCGCCTCCGAAAAGTGTACGACAAATACCATCCCCACGCCTCGGGCCGCGGCGATAAAGGCGAGGGCGAAGAATAGAAAAGAGTTTCCCCGAACTCACATTTAATGTATAATACGGGCTGTTTAACGGTCGGGCGTTTCTCCGGTACCCCAAATCCCCGTTCGCCCGACTCCCCTGAATATCGAAATCGGAAATTAAGCGCCCGACGAACCTCGACCGCGGGGTGGTAATGCGCGGCGCTACGTGTTAAGCTAAACCGCCGCCCCGACGGCGGCGTAAATCAACACAATAATAATCCCCTCCGCGAAAACGACGAGGGAAGATATGACCAAACTCCACGGCACGACGGTACTTTCGGTTCGGCGCGGCGACGACGTCGCGCTCGGCGCCGACGGCCAGGTTACGGTCGGCGATACCATACTGAAGGCCGGGGCCGTCAAGGTCCGGGACATGCTGGACGGGAAGGTCCTATGCGGCTTCGCCGGGGCCACCGCCGACGCGTTGGCCCTCTTCGAACGCCTCGAGGAGCAGCTCAAGAAATACCCCGGGAACATGCCGAAGGCGGCCGTGGAATTGGCCAAAACGTGGCGCACGGATAAAATGCTGCGACAGCTGGACGCCCTCATCGCCGCGGTCAACCGGGAACACTCGTACCTCATCACCGGCGCCGGCGACGTACTCGAGCCGGACGACGGCATAATAGCCATGGGGTCGGGCGGCCCGTACGCCATGGCTGCGGCCCGCGTACTGCTGAAGCACACCGACCTTTCGGCGGCCGAGATTTGCCGAGAGAGCCTGCTGGCCTCGGCCGGGATAGACCTTTACACCAACGATAAACTTACCATCCTCGAGTTAAAATAAAATGATAAAACCCAATTTCGAACGAATAGCCTCCCTTCTCGCCGATTGCAGCCGCCTCCGGGAAGGCGAGATGGTTACTGTCTTCTCCCACGACCAGCTCTTCGAGCTGGCGGACGCGCTCATCGTGGAATGCTACCGCCGGGGCGCCGTTCCCTTGAACGTCACGCGCCGGGAAAAAGCGGAGATCCGGACGTTCCACGAGGCGGCCGCCGCCGACCTCTCCCGCCCCGCCGAGCACCTCGTGAACCTGATGAAACACACCGACGTAATGATCACCCTCTATTGCCAGTATCAAAACCCGGCGGTGATGGCGGACGTGGCCGGGGATAAAATCGCGGCCTATATGCGCGGCCGGGTTCCTTTCCAGGAAGTACTATACGACGGCCGGCGCCGCGTTATCATCACGGACTGGCCCACCTCCGCCCAGGCGGAGTTCTTCGACGTACCGTACGAGGCCTATCACGACGCCTTCTGGCAGGCGGTGGACATAGACTACGACGCGCTCCGGCGCCACGTGGCCGAACTCGCCGCGTTCGTCGAGGGCACGAAAAAAGTGCACATCACGTCGCCCAAGGGAACGGACGTGACGCTGAACATCGAGGGCCGCCGGGTCTACGCCGACGACGGCCTCGTCGGCCTGCCGGGGGAAAACGAACGCGACCCCATGCTCAACATCCCCTCGGGCGAGGTTTGCCTGGCGCCGCGGGAAGACGGGGCCGAGGGGAAAGTCGTCTTCGATTTCGCGTTCGTCGGCGGCCGCCGCGTGCGCGACCTCGAGGTCCATTTTTCAGAAGGCCGGGCGACCTTCGTGTCCGCGGCCGAAGGGCTCGAACGCGCCGCAGAGTACTTCGACAGCGGGACCGGCGATCCGTACGTCATCGCCGAACTCGGCATCGGCGCCAACCCGAGTTTGAAGGAACCCTTCGGGTCCATCCTAATGGACGAGAAGATTTCGGGTACGGTGCACCTGGCGCTGGGCGACAACCGCACGATGGGCGGAAACAACACTTCATCCATCCACCAGGATATGATTATACTCGGGCCCCGGGTGACTTGCGACGGCGAGTTGCTAATGGCCGACGGCGAACTTTTAGTTTAACTTTTTAACCTGCGGAGCGGCTCTTTATGTACAAACCGGATTTCTCGACGATCGCACGGCACGTCACCCACGAAAACGCCCAGATCAAACCGGGTGAAACCGTACTCATTCTCGCCCGGGCGGACGCGCAATACTACGCCGAACTCATAGGCACCGAGGCCGCGCGGGCCGGGGGCCACCCCATCATCGTGGCCTCCAACGACGAATTCAAACTTCGCATCGAGAACGAGACGCCGCCCGAAGTGCTGTCGGAGGCGCCGCCGCACCTACTCGAAGTCATCCGGAGTTCGAACGTCGTAATACGGATTCAGTCGAACTGGCGCAATCCGCTGCTCAGCCGCCAACTCCTGCCGGAGCGGGCGACGCTCGTCCAGAAACGCAGCAAGCCCATTATGGAGGCGCTGTACTACACCAAGGAGCGCCGGGTAATCGTAACCGATTTCCCGACCGTGGAGCAGGCCAACTTCTACGGCATCGACTTCCAGAAATACCACCTGCTCTTCTGGCGCGCGGTGGAAGTGCCGCCGCAGGCGTTGCGGGAACGCGCGCGTTCGGTGTACGCAAAACTGGAGGACAAGAAAGACGTTAAAGTCGAATCGAAGAAGGGAACCGATCTCAACTTTTCCATAGCCGGCCGCAAGATCCTCGTCGACGACGGCATCCTGGGATTCCCGGGCCAGGACAACGGCCCCCTCATCGCCAACGTGCCGGCCGGCGAAGTTTACGCCGCGCCGCTGGAGGAATCGGTCAACGGCCGGGTCGTTATCGACCGCACCTTCATCCATGGCAGCCGCGTTTCGGACCTCGTGCTGGAGTTCAAGGACGGCGACGCCAAACCGCTGGAAGCCAAAGAGGGCTTCGACGTCTTCACGGACTTCGTGGAAGCGGGCCACGGCGACTGCCTGCGGCTGGGCGAGTTCGGCATCGGCCTCAACCCCGCGGTCATCGACGCCTACGGTTCGACGCTCACCGACGAGAAAATGACGGGCACGATACACCTCGCCATTGGCGAGAACCGCTTCATGGGCGGCGTCAACTCGGCGTCCTTCCACCAGGACATGTTGGTCTTCGAGCCGATGGTCACCATCGACGGCGACGTGCTAATGGAAAAGGGCGAACTTACCGGAATGTCCTAATTGCAGGCCATGTCGGAAGACCGGCGGGAAGATATCTTAGCTTTAACGCCGGCCGAACGGGCAAGTTACCTCGCGGCCGGAGGCGAGCCGGCCTATCGGGCCGAACAACTCGAGCGATGGCTGTTCGCCGAGGCCGCGTCCTCGTTCGACGAAATGACCAACCTCCCGGGCGAACTTCGCGCGAAGCTCGCCCGGGATTATTATATCCCCTTTCCCACCCTCCGGGACGAAGTGAGAGACGCCGACGGCACGGCCAAGTACCTGCTGGAGTTGTCGGACGGCGGCCTGGTGGAAGCGGTCTACATGCCCGGAGAGGACCACGACGCCGTCTGCCTCTCCAGCCAGGTCGGGTGCCGCTTCGGCTGTCGCATCTGCGCGACCGGCGGCCTTCCCTTCCGCCGCAGCCTTACGGCCTACGAGATATTCGCGCAGTTCGCGCTGGTGCAGCGCCGCCACCCGGAGACGCGAATCCGCAACGCCGTTCTAATGGGCCAAGGGGAACCGCTGGCCAACGCGCGCGCCGTACGGGCGGCCATCGGCCTGTTGCGGGACCACTTCTCCGTCGGCGGCCGGCGCATCACGGTTTCGACGGCGGGACTGCCGAAGGCCATCGAGGATTGGGCGGAGAACGGCCCGCCGGTCAAACTCGCCATATCGCTCAACAGCGCTATTCAGCGGACCCGCGACGAACTCATGCCCGGTATGGCCCGTTATCCTTTGGCGGAACTGAGCAGGGCCTGCCGGCGCTACTGGGAACGGACGCGGCGCCGACCCACTTTCGAGTACGTGTTGTGCGGCGGCGTCAACGACGACGGTACCCACGCTCGGGCGCTGGTCGAGTTCACGCGGCGCCTGCCGTGCAAAATAAACGTCATCCCATTCAATCCCTGGAAAGGCAGTCCTTACCGGCCGCCGAACGAAAACCGGATGGCGGCCTTTCTGGCCGAGGTCGCGACGGGGCCCATGGCGCTCACGGTCCGCCGGCCGCGGGGAGCGAGCATCAGCGCGGCCTGCGGCACGCTGGCCAATCGGGCGGCGACCCGACCATGAAAACGGGGGTATCGTGAATCCCTATCAAATCGGAGACGTAAAGGTCCACCTGCTGTCGGACTCGTCTTACTACACGGACGCCGGGGCGATGTTCGGCATCATACCGAAACCGGTCTGGTCGCGCCACGCGAAGACGGACCGGCGAGGCCGCGTCCCCCTCGCCGTGAACTGCTATCTCATCCAGACCCGGCGCCACAATATCCTGGTGGACACGGGCCTGGGGAATAAACTGAACCCCACCTGGCGGGACCGCTACGCAGTGAAGAAGGATGGCCGTCTGGTGGAGGAACTGGCGGGCGTGGGCCTGAGCCCCGACGACGTGGACTTCGTCGTCCTGAGCCACCTGCACTTCGACCACGCCGGCGGCGCGACGACGATAGACGAGGAAGGCGTGCCGCGCATCGCCTTCCCCAAAGCGACCTATTACATACAACGGCGGGATTGGCTCGACGCCACCCATCCCAACGAGCGGACGCGGGGAGGATACCAGCCGGAGGACTTCCTGCCCCTCAAGGAGGCGGGACGCCTGCGCCTGCTCGAGGGCGACCACTACATCACCAAGAACGTCTCCATCGTCGTAACGGGCGGCCACACCACCGCGCACCAGATAGTCCGCATCTCGTCCCGGCATCGGCTGGCCTACTTCCCGGGCGACATCGTTCCCACGGCGGCGTACGTAACGCCGGCCTACGCCACGGCGTACGACCTCTACCCCTTGACGACGCTGGACTGGAAAAAGACCATCCTCCGCCGGGCCGTACGGCGGCGGGCCCTCCTCTTTCTCCCGCACGAGATAAAGCACCCGGTGGGCCTGGTCGAACTGGACGAAAACAAACGCTACGTTTACAAGCCGGTCGAACCCGGCGAAGAACCGGCGCCGCGGCGCCCCAAGAAACGCAAGGAGAAATAGCGTATGGCGATGGATCTGAAAGGGAGGTCGTTTCTCTCGGTAGCCGATTTCACGCGTGACGAATTGATCGCGGTGCTCGACCTGGCGGACGAACTCAAGCGGGAGCGTGCCGCCGGGGCGCTGCGCGACAGCCACGCCGGTAAAACGCTCGCCCTCCTGTTCCAGAAACCGTCGCTTCGGACACGGGTCTCATTCGACGTCGCCATCCACGAACTGGGCGGGGAATCTCTCTACCTGGGGCCGGACGAGGTCGGCATCGGGAAACGTGAACCCATCGCCGACGTCGCGACGGTCCTCTCGCGCTACGTGCACGGCATCATGGCCCGGGTCTTCGGCCACGACATCGTGGAGGATATGGCCGAGTACGCCGACGTTCCGGTGGTCAACGGCCTATCCGACAAGTTCCACCCCTGCCAGGCCCTCGCCGACCTGATGACGGTACGCGAGCGCTTCGGCAAGTTCGAGGGTTTGACGCTCGCCTATATAAGTGACGGCAACAACGTCGCCCATTCGCTCATGCTCGGCGGCGCCATTGTGGGCCTCAGCGTCACGGTCGTCACGCCCCCCGGCTTCGAACCCTCCGAGGAAATCGCCGCCCGGGCGCACGAACTCGCGGCCGCTTCCGGCGCCACCATCAACGTCACGAACGACCTCGGCGCGGCGAACGGCGCGGACGTACTGTACGCCGACGTGTGGGCGAGTATGGGCGAAGAGACCCAGGCCGCCGCGAAGAAGAAGGCCTTCGCGGGGTATACCATAAATGCGGATGTAGTCTCCGCCGCGGCACCGAACGCCATCGTCCTCCACTGCCTCCCCGCCCATTACGACGAGGAGATCACGGAGGACGTCGCCCGCGGGCCCCAAAGCGCCATCTGGGACCAGGCCGAAAACCGCCTCCACGCACAGAAGGCCCTATTGGCCCTGATAATGTGATGCCGAGAATCGCGATAAAAATAATCTTGGCGTTCACGCTTCTGGCCGCCGTGCGGGCGGCCGGCGGGGACAAGGTCGAGAAGCTCCCGCTCTATCTCTGGCCGGGACAGGACCCCTACCGTACCGTCGAGGCCGCCACCGACGACGAATACGAACCGGGCGACCTCGTGGTCGTGGCGGGGGCGTGGCGCCGGGGTGGCCTCCCGGGCGGCGCGGTCCTACATTCCACCATTGGCGAACCCAAGGTAGGAGATAAAAACGTCCTGACGCGGGCCCCGGTGGACGTTCGGTATTTCTACGTCGACACGTTACTCCCCGACGTGAAGGATCTGACACCTGACGGGTTCGCCGAAGTCCGGGGCCTCGTGGCCGACGACGACCTCTACGCCTACGCCTACGTAGTCCGACCTCAGGCGTTCGAGATCCTGGCCGAACCCGACGTCGAGGATAACGCCCGGGCCGCGCTCGCGGCCGTAAGTAAAGACATAAAGAAGCTTAAACTGGACCTTATTACGAACGAGGCGTACCAGCCTTATAATAAAGGATACAAGATAGTCGCGGACGCGAGTACGGCCGAACTCGACGTCGAAGCCGTCGACGACGCAGCCGGCCTCGCCGTCACCCATGCCCGCTTCGAACGGCTCCCGCCGCTTGACAGCGACGTGCTCTTCCGCTTCCTCGACGTCTACGTATTCTCGGACGTGAAGACGTGTGAAGCGGTGTGGGCGGTGGCGTGCGTGGGCGGGTTTTATTTGGAATAAGGTCATAGGGTTAAATAAAAAAGCCGGCCCTGAGGCCGGCTTTTTTTCTGGATACTCCTACCGGTACAGCGCCTTTACTCGCCCCAGACTAGCGGGCTCCACGTCGCCCCGCAACTCCGCCAGGACGCGCAGCATCAGCGTGGCGTCGTTCGTCTTGACCCAGTCGTCCGGGCCCCGGAACCAGGTGTGTTCGACCTGCCACGAAGCCGCGTCGAACGCGGCGGCGTCGCAGTCGGGCACGTCGTAGAACTGCTCCCGGGCCGCTATGAAAACGTCGGAGATAGGGTACCATTCAACGGAGAAGTCGCACCATCCGGCGGCGTAAACGAGGTCCGGCTTGACCCATTGCGGATCGCCGTTCACGGGCCAAATTATCTCGCCCGGCACCTCGCCGTCGTACCCGAATATGGCGATGCGGAAACCGTCCCACTGCTCGTTGGGCCACGTCCGGTCGCAATATATACGTAAATCCTTTACGTACCACCCCAATGGTCAGTCGTATCCCCGCAGGGCGAAATCGTTCCCGTACCAGATCCCCTGGCCGTGCGGCGTGCAACGGTTCGTCCCCCATATACCTGTATCCCATTTAAACTCGCGCTCCTGCCCCTGGCCGAACGCGGCCGCGGCGCCGAGGAGACTAATCAGCAATACCAGTCCTTTCATACGCACTACCCCCTTATCGTCGAACCGGATTAATATTAAGTCGGGTCCCGCTCAATCGAAACGCATACCCGGAGCCGGGACGGAGGCGGGAACCGCCCCTTCCGCGAACGACGCCTTAACGCCGCCCAGCGACGCCGGCGTAACGGTCGAGTAGTCGCTCCATTTTACGTACCCCACGCTCGGGTCGTCCCAGCGGTCGTAAATGCGGGTCACGTTAACGTCGGCCCAGGTCTTGCCCGCCATCTCCTCCCGGGACTGCGGGTCCCAGGTATTGCCGTAGGCCATGATATCCTCGGCCGAAGCGTTATATACGTCGTAGCCGGAACCGTTGCCGGCGAAGGTGTTGCCGCCGGGGTCGTACGGCGTCCCGAGGTCCGGCGCCCCTTCGGTGATATAGACGCCGTGGCCGCCGTTGTCCGTTATCACGTTGTCCCGTAACTTAAGACGAAAACCGCCCACCGTGGCGCCGTTACCGGCGTTCCCCGTAACGACGTTACGCTCAATCTCGATTTCCCCGTATTCTTCGACTTCCTGCAACGCCGTAATAGCGATCGTATTAGCCATAAACGTCGAATCTTCGATAGTCCCGTAACCGCCGTACCACGTGTTGGTCATCGATACGGCCGTACCGCAATTTATCATCGTACAATTACGGACCGCCCCGAACTCGCCCCATATATTAGCGCTGAAGGCCGTGCCGGCGACGTTCTCGAAGCGGCAAGAAACCGCGGAAACGGTGGCCTCTCCCGAATACGATATGCCGCTCCCGCAATCCTTCACCGTACAACCGTTGAAATACGCCCTTCCAAATTCGAATCCGCCGATTGCGGTAACCGTTTTGCAATACTCGAATACGCAATCGTAGGCGCCGCTGCCGCCGTAGAACCGGGCGATGGGAAAAGCCATACCCGAAGGATAATTGAAATAGCAATCCCGGGCGCCAATTCCCGATTTCGAACCGCCTGCCGCGTAACCATAGACTTCGAAGCCATTCAAATCGACGCCCGTCTCGTATTCGCACTCAAGCCAACCGTCGAGTGTCGCACCCGGGTTCGCCGTAAACACGCTCCGACGGTCCTCCCACGCGACCGTTACTTCTTCCTCAAAGGTACCCCGGCACATGAAAGTGTTCTCGCCGCTCGTGCGGGAAAGGGCGTACGTTAGCGTTTGCCACGGGTCCCCCGGCCCGCCGCTATGGGTAGGGTCGTCGAGGCCGTCCACGCTGTCCACGTAAAAAGTCGCCGCACCGGCCCAGCCGGCTACGGCGACACATATGCAAAGGTATTTAAATAAATCCGTCAAGGGAGTATCCCCCTTCCGGTCAAGTTCCTGATTCAATGTTACCACGTTACCGGCGATATGTCAAATTGATCATATAACGAGGCCGGGGGATTTGCCGTTTAAAAAGCCGCGCCGATTTGCTATAATCGGTCGCGTGGCCGGGCGACTCGCCGAAATATCCGACGCCTCCCGATGGGACGAGTTCGTACTCTCCCGGGACGAGTACTCCATCACCCACAGCTGGGCCTGGGGCGAACTCAAGGGCGCGTTCGGTTGGCGGCCCCGCCGCTTCATACTGGAGGAAAACGGCGCCGCGGTAGCCGGGGCCCAGGTCCTGAGCCGCGGCATACCGGTAATCGGAGGGACGTTGTGGTACGCGCCCCGCGGCCTGTTGGTCGACTACGGCGACGCGGGAACGCTCGCAGCCTTGACCGACGCCCTGAGGGAAAAAGGCCGGGGCGACGGCGCGGTCGTTCTCAAGATAGAGCCGATGCCCACGGGATTCGGCGACGGCCTCCGGCGACTCGGCTACCGGGAGATAAAAAAAGGCGTCCAACCCCGCCACACGCTGTACCTCGACCTGAAGCGCTCCGAGGACGAGTTACTCGCTGGAATGGAGCGCCGGACGCGCTACAACGTTAACTACGCCGGCCGCAAGGGCGTCACGGCCCGGGCGAGTACTACGATCGACGATCTACACCTTTTTTATTATTTACTCGGAGCCACGGTCGACCGTAAAAATTTCCTGGTCCACAACTGGGCGTATTACGAAAAGATGCTCGAGCTGTTCGGCGACACGAGTACGATCCTACTCGCGGAGGCCGAGGAGGATACGCTGGCGGCCTCGTTCGTGCTGGGCTTCGGTAAATATGCGTACTACGCCCACGCCGCGTCGTCGTCGCGCCGCCGGGAACTCAAGGCCACGAACCGCATCGTATGGGAGTCGATACTGTGGGCCAAAGCGGCGGGCTACGAGGTCTTCGACTTCTGGGGAGTACCGGGGAACCCGACGCCCGAGAATCCGCTCTACGGCGTATACAACTTCAAGAAAGGTTTTGGCGGAGACATGGTCGAGTTTGGCGCGCCATACGACCTGCCGCTCAAGGCCGCTAAGTACCGGGCCCTCAACGGCGCGCTGGCCCTCCAGGCAGCCTTTAGAAACCTGCGCGCCCGGGGAACCTTCCGGGACCCCATGGGCGATTAATTAGTTAAATGGAGGCAACGTTGCAAAAGAAAATCGCGTTGGTAGCGCACGACGGCCGCAAACAGGACTTATTGGAATGGGTTAAATTCAACGTCGGGACGTTGGGCGAACACAAACTCTTCGCCACCGGGACGACCGGTAAGGTTATCGCCGAGGAGACGGGCCTGGACGTGCACCGCTTCCGCTCCGGGCCGCTGGGCGGCGACATGCAACTCGGCGCCGCCATCGCCGAGAACGAACTCGACGTCCTCATCTTCTTCTGGGATCCGATGACGCCCCACCCCCACGACGTCGACGTCAAGGCGCTGCTGCGCATATCGGTGCTTTACAATATACCGACGGCCTGCAACCGCTCCACCGCCGACTTCCTCATCTCGTCGCATTTAATGAAAGAGGAATACGTCCGGACCAGCAAATACGTGGATTTATAAACCCGACGTTACGGGAAGACCAGGACTCGGGGGTCCTATCATGGGAAGGTATTTAGTAGTTATAATTTTAATCGCGGCCACGGCGGCTTTCGTCGGCTGCGGCAAGAAGGACAAGGAGGGCGGCCCGTCGCCCGCCGGGGCCCCGGGCGAAACCGGCGGCGCCCCGGCCGTGTCGGAACCCGCGCCCGAGACCGCCCGCGTCAACGCCGGCCCGCTCAACCTGCGCAGCGATCCCGGCCTCACCGGTTCCATCGTGGGCCGGCTGAGCGAGGGCGAAAAGGTGGCGGTCGTCGGAAAGAGCGACGGCGCGGAAACCATCGACGGCAAGACCGCGTATTGGTACGAAGTCGAAACCATAGACAATAAACGCGGTTGGGTCTTCGGCGGGTACCTGGATATCGGCGGGGGCGGAACACCCGTCGCCACCGAAACCGGCGAGCCGGGAGGAACGCCGGCCGAGGCCCCTCCGGCCACGATCAACGTGACCCGGGCGAACGTGCCCAACTGGAAGGCCGGCGACTACATGATCGAGGGCAAACACCGCGCCGAGGGTGGAAATTACGGAGAGGCGCTGCCCTACTTCAAGGCCGCGACCGAGCTCTCGCCGCAGACGGGCAACTACTGGTTCGAGTTGGGCATGGCCCTGCAGGAACTGGGCCGCCACGGCGAGGCCGCGACCGCGTACGAGCGGGCGGTTGTCCTCATGCCGGATAACTTCTGGGTCCACAACAACCTGGGCCTGGCGTGCGTAAAAGCCGGAAAGCCGCGCCGCGCCGTAGAGGTCCTCGAGAAGGCGCTTAAGCTCGACCCCAAGGGCACGACGGACAAGGCCGCCGCGAAGGACATCGCCCGCAGAAATCTGGCCGCGGCCTACGAGCTTAACGGCCAGCCGGATAAGGCCACGGGTCTCCGTTAAAGGTTCGACGAAAGGGAAACATTAAGGCGATTAGCATGACACGCCTCGACGAATCGGCGCCCACGCCCCGCGACGAGATTTATATACCGCGGCGGCGTTCGGGCGGCCGTACTACCGTAATAATAATCGCGACGCTCGCGGTGGGCGTGGCCGCGTTTTTCGGCCTCGGCGCCTGGGCCGGCCTCTTCGACCGGGACGAATTGCCGCCCGCCGTGACGCTCGACACGCCGGCGGAAGGGGCAAAATACGCCGGCGTTATAGAGGTCTCGGGGGCCGTGGACGACGCCTCGAAGCTCGCCGCCTTCACGCTCCTGCTCGACGGCGCCGACTGCACGCCGTCGTTGGACCTGGACGGCCGGCGCAACCTCAAGTTCCGGTTCAACCTCGACACCGCGCGGCTGGCCGACGGCAAGCACGAGTTGGCCGTCTCGGCCGAGGACGCGGGGGGCCTGCGCGCCGACGCCCGGGCCACCTTCTAC
The DNA here is from genome assembly GCA_050117845.1 of Candidatus Zixiibacteriota bacterium. Classification (GTDB taxonomy): domain Bacteria; phylum RBG-13-66-14; class B26-G2; order WVWN01; family WVWN01; genus WVWN01. Next base: position 21,831 of record JASFLY010000005.1, on the reverse strand, counting down.
GTCGAGAACCACCCGACGGTTCTCGAACTCGCTTTCGAGCCCCCCCGCGTCGACCAGGGCCGCGTCCTCATAGTCCACCTGAAGGCCAACAAGAAACTCTACGACGTCGAGGGCCGGCTGTGGGAACAGGAGTTCCCGTTCTTCAAAACCGACGAGGGTTTCACGAGCATCGTGGGCGTGCGGGCGTCCTGCCCCGACGGCGATTATCCGGTGGTGGTCACCGGCTACGACGCGTACGACGAAGCGGTGGAGCTCAAGGGGACCGTGACCGTCGCGGACGGCGGGTACATCAAAGAGCACATTACGATAACGTCCCCCTCCAAGAAGAAGATCTTCGACCCGGCGCTCGAGGAGAAGAAGATGCTCGAGTACCGGAAGGTCCAAAGCATCATCACGCGCAAGCGCGACGAGCAGCTCTGGGCGGGGCCGTTCCTGCGGCCGGCGGAGGGGCGCATGACGTCGCCCTTCGGGACGTACCGCACCTTCAGCACGGGAGGCGAGGAGCGCCACCTTGGCACCGACATCGCGAACAAGGAGGGCACGCCCATACGCGCGGCCAACCGCGGCGAGGTCATGCTGGCGGAGGACCTTATCGTACGGGGCAAGGCCGTCATCGTCGACCACGGCCGCGGCGTCTTCAGCATCTATAACCACCTCTCCGACGTCGCCGTCGAGCCGGGCGAGCGCGTCGAAAAGGGGCAGGTCATCGGCTACATGGGCTCGACGGGCCTGGCCACCGGTTCGCACCTGCACTGGGAGATGCGCGTCTTCAAGTGGGTCGTGGACCCGATGGAGTGGACCGACAGGACCTTCACCTACCGCTCGCCGGAGGACGAGGCGAAGGCGCTGGATGAGGTCGAGCGGGGCTACGAGGCCGCGCTGGCGGCGGCGCCGCCGGAGGCCAAAGAGACGGGCGGCGGCCACCTCGAGCCGGGAGAACTCATCCCGGACGCGGAGGGCATGGACTAGTGGCCGAGAAACACTCCTACGACCCCGTGGCCGAGGCGCCCGGCCTGCTGGAGGAAATAGCGCCCTACAACGCCCGGCGGCCGACGCTCGACGTGCCGGCCTCGGCGCTCCTTATTATCGACATGCAGAACGCCTTCCTCCACCCCGACGGCGCCATTTACCTGCCGGCGGGCGCGGCCATAGTGGACGAGGTGGCCAAAGTGGCGCACGCCTTCCGCGAGGCCGGCAGGCCGGTATTCTACACCCGCCACGCCGAGGACCCCGCGGGCGGGAACGCCGGCATGATGGCTCGGTGGTGGGAGAACTCGTCGCCGCAGGAGGGGACCTTCGACGCCGCCGTTTTCGAGGGGCTGGCGCCGCGGCCGGGCGACGTCGTCGTACCCAAGGTGCGGTACAGCGCCTTCGTCGCGACCGACCTCGAGCTTCGCCTGCGGGAGGCCCGCGTAGCGGACCTCGTGATAACGGGCGTAATGGCCAACCTGTGCTGCGAGACCACGGCCCGCGACGCCTTCATGCGCGACTTCCGCGTATTCTTCGCGGCGGACGGCACCGCGGCGCCGTCGCTCGCGTTTCACCGGAGCACGCTGCTCAACCTGTCGTACGGTTTCGCGCATGTGGTGACCTGCGACGATATTATTAAGATGGTGCGGGGAGGAAAATAAGCGGCCTCCGGCCCCGGTCTATTTGGGCCGGAGAAGTTCGCTATAGAGCTCGACGCGTCGATCGGCGATGACGTCGTTGCGGGGCGTTACGAGTTTGTTGTCGGCCTCGGCCGGATTTACGTCAATGGCCACGGCGGCGTCCTCGTCCTCGAGGCGGATTAGCACCTCGCCGGTCGGGTTCACTATCTGGCTCTGGCCGATGAACCGCATCGGCTCGTCGTAGCGGGACTCGACGCCCGTGCGGTTAGATGTGACGGCGAAGACTCGGTTCTCCTGGCAACGCGTCACCATCGCCGCCGGGCAGTACGGCAGGATGAGGTTCGCCGGGTGCAGGATTATCTGGGCGCCGCGCAACGCCAGGATCCGGGCGACCTCGGGGAATATCCAGTCGAAGCAGATCATCATGCCGACCCGCGCCAGGCCGATGTCGTAGACCTCGAACGGGTCGTCGGGCGCGACGTCGAAGAGGTCCTTCTCGAACGCGAAGAGGTGGGCCTTGCGGTATACCCCGCGGAGGCCGTCGGGCCCCACGAGCACGGCGCTGTTGTAAATGGAATCCCCCTCGGCCTCGGGCATGCCGGCGCAGATGAAGGCGCGGCGGCCTCGGCACCAGGCCGTGAGGCGGGCTACCGTAAGGCCGCCCGTCACCGGTTCCGCGAGGGAGGCGAGTTCCTCCCGGTCGGCGAACTGGTAGCCGGTCGCGAAGAGTTCCGGAAATACGTATAGATCGGCGTCGACGCCTTCGGCGAAACCCAGGGCCTGGAGGACGTTGTCCTCGACCCGGCCGAACGTCGGCGCGAATTGAACGAACGCTACTCTCATACGCTCAACCCGTTTCCGCGGGCGCGGAGGTAAGTAACTTGTACGATTTCAAAACGGATCCGCATTTCGAGACCGTCGGCCATTTGACCACCCGTGAACCGGACGTCGTCGTGAACGTCGTCGGATGGGAAGCGGAGACCGACGGCCGGACCCTCCTGTGGTTCGACCGCCATCAATATTTCAGCCGCACTTATAAAAGCCACCTCGTCGCCGAAATCGACGGTGACGGTAACGAACGCGTCGTCTACCACGACATGCTGGCCGACTCGGTCGAGGTTACGCCGGGCAAATCCTACCACATCTGGATCATGGCCGCGACGGCCGAGGCCGGCCCCGACGGCAAACTCGCCGTCGGGAAGGCGCGCTCCGGCCAGGGTCATGTCAAACTCTACCGGCGGCTCCACGCCGACGACGTTCAGCTCGCCCCCAAACAAGCCGAGCCGAAGAAGTCTTTCTGGGGCCGGCTCTTCGGCGGCTAAACCCCGGACCTATTTATACCGGGCCACGACGACGCGGTCGCCGGTGCCGATGCCCAGCGCGACCGCGGCATTGCCCTGCGCGATCGCGAGTTCTATCCTCCCCATGGAGTTCACCAAAGCCAGCGGCGCGCCGGAGACGACCTCCGCGTAGTGCCGCCGCAGCGGCCCGAACTCCACTTCCCCGCCGTTGACGTAATAGGTCTCCCAACCCCCCGGGAGGTCACTTTCCCTTATGGAAGTAATGCAGTTGCCGAAGTGGTCGACGTGGAGTACCGTGCCGACCAGTTTATCGTCGGACAACTCGGGTCGCGGCCAGGGGAACTTGACGGCGCCGTCGAACGAAGGCCCCAGCGCCCGGTAGTCGGCGCCGCGGGCGATGTGCGCGGCCGCCGGCGCGAATAGGTCCCGGCCGTGGAAAGTACTCGAGTACGGCTTGAGGCGGAAGCGCTCCTCCTCGATTATAACGACGTCGGCCGATTCGTCTTCGGCGAGAAAGGGCGTGAACACGCCGTTGTCGGGGCCGACGAAGTAGTGGCCCCGCGCCGCCACCGCCAACGCCCGGCGCGCCGAGCCCACCCCCGGGTCCACCACGACCAGATGAACCGTCCCCGGAGGGAAATACGGTACGGTGGCCTCGATGATAAGCGCGGTGGGAAGTATCTCGTGGGGAGGAACGTCGTGGCTGATGTCTATTAGTCGGGAATCGGGGCTCAGGCTCAACAACACGCCCTTCATGCTGGCGACGTAGCCGTCGGAGGTACCGAAATCGCTCGTAAGCGTGACGATGGAAAGCCTGCTTCCGGGGCCCCCCTCGCTCCCGGCGTTCCGGCCGCTCGTCACCGCGGCCTCCCGGCTTCCACCGCCGGTCCGCCCAGCGGCGCGAAATACCTTCCGCCCAAATGATGTATGGTCGTAGGGACGCCGGGGCCCGGGCCGAAGCGGCCTTCCGCCGCCCGTTCGTCGACGAGGGCCCGGACGACGCGCAAGATGAAGGCGGTATGGTCGCCGGCCTCGTGGGAATCCTCCAGACCGCACTCGAGCGTCACCAGGCACTGATCGATTCCCGGCGGCGTGACCTCCTCGGAGGGGACGGGGGTTAGCGCCGTCTCGGCGAACTTGTCCACCTCGCGGCCGGAGACGCGACCGCAGAACGCCACCTCTTCAATGAGTTCCCAGGACGGGACGTTGATCGTGGCCTCGCGACCGGCATCGAGGAGGTCATGGCTGTAGCGCCGGGGCGACACGGCTATCATCAACAACGGTGGGTCGTGGCTAACCGGGGTCGCCCACGCCAGCGTAATGATATTGGGCGCGCCGCGGTGCTGGGTAACGGCCAGCACGGTCGGGCCGCAGTTTAGCGTCTTCTGGAACGACCCCGGATCGATTTCGATTTTCGCCAAGGTCCCTCCTACGGGTCGATAAGGGAATAAACGTCGTACGCGACTTCCTCGTACGGGTGGGCCTCTTTCATCGCGGCTATCACTTCCGGGAGCGCGTCCGAGGGGGCGACCATCTCGAGCCGCCACTCCTCCACTTCCTCAAGACGGCCGGCCTCTCCCACGGCGGGGTCGGCCCCGGCGCCGCCTAAGAACGTGCCGCGGCCGGGCATCGCGAACGAGCAGTGAGTATAGTTGCCTATTACGCCCGCGCCCGCCCCGGCCATCGCTTCCCGGACGGCGGCGAGGTTCTCCTCCGGGACGAAGACGACGATTTTAAACTTACCCGTCCGTTCACACATCCCGCCGGATAATAACAGGAGGCCGGAACGCTGTCAAGCGGGGTCGTTAACCGTTGGCATTGAATCGTCGTTTTGACCCGCAATTACCGTTTACGCTTTATTGACGACAACGGCGCCCTGTGTTAATATCCGCGCGGCGTGGGAAAGGCAACGATACTAGCGCTTTGTGCGACGGCCGCGTTTACCGCGGCCTCGGCGTACGGCCTGACGGTCGAGGGGCGACAGCTTCGCCTGGAAGCCGGGGCCTTCGTGCCCGAGGACGCCGCGTGGCTTGCCGCGCGCGCGCGCCACCTCCTGGGCCAACACGAGTACGGCCGCGCCAACGACATCGCGACGCTCCTCGCCGGGGCGGCCCCGCCCGAAGGCACGCTCGAGGCCCGGGCCCTAGCCGCCCATACCAAGTACTTCGCCGTCGGCCACAAAGAATCGTACCTCGCCTTTCGCGAACTCTATCGGGCGGAAAAGGCGCGCATCGACGCCGCGGGGACAGCCACCGACGACGACCAGGCTCGCCTCGCCGTCGTCTCCAAAGAAGCCGTCGGCGCGCTCGGGACGTCTTACGGTCCCGGAGCCGTCGCGGGAGCGAGGCGAATTTCCACGTACGACTCCCCCACCGCCAACACCGGAGCCGCGGAACCACAGGTCATGAAATTTGACCTGCGGTGGTCGGTTAATTTGGTTTTCCTTGTTAAAGAATACGACCCGGCCAGCCTGGCGGACGCCAAGGCCGCCATGAAAGCCGCCGTCGACGAAACTCGGACCTTCGAGGCCTTCTTCCGCGACGTCAGCATGCCCAAATCCACCAAGGACCGGGCCGTCGACGAAGTGCGCGGCAGCGTGCAGGACCGCGCCCGCAAAATGCTCCCCGGCGCGATCGCCCGGGAAATCCAGACTACCTATAACCTCGAGGATTTCAAGTTCTGCCTCAAAAAACCGGTCGGTATTCCCGAACTCACGATGTACGCCGGCCGGATAATGGAGATGGCGGAGAAGGAAGAGATAACCGTCGAACGCTACGAAGACGAAGGTTTTATCGCCTATCGGGCCACGGCCACAGCCCGGGCCCAGGCCGAAACGTCGCTCGCCGAAACCCTGCAGTACCTGGGGGCCGACCCTTACGTGTGGCGTCCTTTCGTAGGCAAACTTGAGGGGGACGATGAACCCAAGGAAGAACCCGCGCCCGAACCGCCGCCGGAGATGGCAGGCGGAGGAATCCCCGATGAATAATAGTATCCGCCGCTACGCGCTCGTCTACGCCGGCCTGATCGCGGCCCTCGCCGCCGGGCCGGCGTCCGCCGATTTCCCGCTCGCGAAGGATATCGCGCCGCTGGTCGGCGAACAGCTTCCCACCGCGCCCGGAGAACCGGAACTAACGCCGACCGCCGACTTCATAGTCGCCGAAACGCAGGACCAGGGTTTCGGCGTCGTCCGCTTCGACTACGGCTATCACACGGAGGTCTACCCGGTACTCATCGTCCGGGAGGGCGACGGGTGGCGGGTCTGCGCCGTGGAAACGCCGATACTCTTCATGCCCGACATCGGCGGCGACAACGGCACGGCGTTCAAGAAGCAAATAGACGGCCGAACCTACTACGCCTTCACCTGCACCGAAGCCTCGTACGGTTCCGGCATGGGGACCGAGTACGATTATTACGTTCTTTACCGCATCGACGGCGAATCGCTGGTCCCGTCCTTCGAGGGTGAAACGCGAACCCACGAGGATTATTACTCCCGCTGGTACGGCGGCGAGGATTCCTCGGCCTGGGAGTACGGCGGTTCGCTCTACAGTACGACGGAATATACTTTCGAGGACGTTAACGGCGACGGCGTGTCGGAGATATGGGCGCTGACGCGTGAGGTGTCGGGCGAGGAGGACCCCTCCCCCTATTTCCGGGCGGAGTTGTTCGCCCCGGACGAAAAGGGCGACTATAGCGAGGCCGAACTCGACGAGTACGAGGACGCACTGGCCGCGACGGCGTCTTTCCCCGCCAAGCTGATGCTGACTCGGGCGGCGCTCGACGCGGGCGACGCGGCCGCGGGCCGGGCGTACCTGGAGGAGGCCGCGGCCCTGAACGCCGAAGCGGCCCCGGGCATCGCCGATAAGCTGACGTTACTGGATAGATTGGACAAAGACCCGCCCGAAGCCCTACGGCTGTATTACGCCGGCGACAGCGCGAACTACCGGCGCCTTATAGACGAGTACCCGGAGACGGCCGCCGCCGCCGAGGCCGTGTTGAGCGTCGGCGATTTCGGCGAACTCCTCGCTTTCCTACGCGAGCGGGGCGACCATCCCCGCTGGCCGGAGGCGTACCGGTACGCCGTGCGCGAAGCCCTGTACGGCTATAATTTCGAATATCAGGACTCGCCGACGCGGGACGAGTTGAAATACCTTAAAAAGCACCTGGGCCGCTACCTGAAAGCCGTAGGGGACGAGGAAGAGCGAGCCGGCACGCTCACGCATCTCGCCGACTGCTTTTATCACGCCGGCGAGTATAAAACCGCCGTCGGACTTTTCGAGGACGCGCTGGACGCCACGCCCGAAGGCGTGTTCGCGGAATACGACCTCCTGCGCCTGGGCGACTGCGCCGCCGCGCGCGGCGACCACGACGCCGCCATAGAATACTACTTCCGATGCGAGAAGCTGGGCGCATCTTGGTGGAGCGGAGAGGCGCTGGACGCGCTCGCCGCGTACGCCGCCGTTCGGGAGGGCGCGGGGTGGCGGCACTTCCTGGATTACCTGGAAGAACGTGGCGGCTACAATTACCTGACGTTCGCCACCGGGGACCTCGACGGCTCCCCCGGCGACGACCTGGCCGTCATCGTCCACCGGGGAGAAGACCCCAAGGAACTTTACTATTTCCTCCGGGACGGAGACGAGTTCCGGGGGGAATACGTGACGACGGGACGCCCCTCCCTCTGGCGCCCCGGCATAATCGCCACGCCGAACGCAAGCCCCGGTTTCCTCTCGTGCTACGAGACGGCGGACGGCGAGGCCGGCCGCGTTACCTACAATATACTTTATCGCTACGACGGTTCCGCCCTGCGCGAAGTGGGCCGCTTCATGACCGAGGAGACGAAGATAGAACAGCCCGACTACGGCTACTCGGCCGACGCCGCCCTGCAGATCGGCCCGCCGCCGACCGTGCTCCACTCCGGGTGGGTTACGGTCGAGGAAGAAGACTCGGCCTTCCGCGAAGAATACGTCTGGGACGACGGAGCGTTCGCGTTCGTCCCGGTGGAGTAAAACTGCGGCAACGCGCCGCCGGAGGACGTCATCATGAAAAAATACGGTATTGCACTGGCCGTAATACTAACGGCCGTCGCCGCGTACGGTACGGAATTCTGGACGCCGGAGGAACTGGCCGAGCCGACCGGGCCGCCGGTGCCACCCCGCCTGGACTTCGACGCTATGGCCCAGGGCTTCGACCCCGACCAGGTATTCGGCCACGCCTGCGCCTTCATCGAATACTGGCAGGTTAAGGATCCCGAAGACCCCGACTACGGCGGCATTCGCGAGGGCGAGGACTTGCCCAACGTCATCCAGTCGGACAACACCCAGGAATCGGTATGGGTATGGTCGCGCTGGCGCGAACTGACCGGGAGCGACGCGTACGACGACGCCGTTGCCCGCTCGTGGACCTACCTCACCAATAACCCGGCGTGGGAAGAGGAGGGCTGGGGCGCCCCGGCCTCGCAGTATTACCGCATCTATAACTGCGGTTGGGGCATGAGGGCCGAGATGATGTACCGCCGCGCCACGGGCAACGAGGACCGCCGCGACTACGGCTTGACCTGCGCCCGCTTCGTGGTCGAGAATCACATCGAAATCGAACCCCTCTCCTTCCAGAATAACTACCTCTGCACCGCGTGGGCCGTGGGCAACCTCTACGAGTACGCGGTCGACGTCGGCGACGACGACCTGAAGGCCGGCGCGCTCGAACTCGCCCGGGACGTCAAGGCCTACGCCGAAGAGGCTCCGGCCTGGTGCATAGGTCGTTACTCGTGGGCGATGTCCGGCGGCGCCGTGGTCTGGGGCCTCCACAATTCGTATTTCCGGGAATACCCCGGTCAGGAGAAGGCGTGGATGGAGGAGTACGGCACGTACCTGGCCGAACTCGCGGAACCGGGCGTGGGTACCTGGGACAACGCGTGGAACGGCTGGTTCATGCTGGGCCACCACAGCGCCTACCGCGGTTGCGGGAACGGGGGCTACTGGAATAAGTTCGACCGGATAGTTAACAACCTCGTCGCACAGGACACGGACAACGACGGCGGCATCCCGCCGAGCCAGGCCCTGGACGACACGCACGACCACACCTGGGTTACGTCGTACCTGTGCCTGATGGGAATGGACCGGATCATCCGCGACCTGAGCGTCGCCGAGTTCGAAGCGGCGACGGGGGTCGGCGAGATCGTCGTATCGTGGGAGCCGGCGTACACCCCCGCCGCCGCCGGCTACAACCTGTACCGGGAGGAAGAGGGCACGCCCGGCCGCCCCCGCCTCAACGACGAGCCCCTGACCGGCGAAGGGTCGTTCGAGGTTCGGGACGAGGCCGTGACGCCGGGGAAAACGTATACGTACATAGTGGAGGCGCTGGGGCCCGGCGACTATTACCGATTATCGGCCCCGATAGCAATTAGGGCCGGCGGGCGCCCCACGAGTTTCGCCCTGGCCCAGAGCTACCCCAACCCGACGACGGGCACGGCGACCTTCGCGTTCTCGCTCGCCCAGGGAGGCCCGGCGACCTTTCGGATATACGATATGGCGGGCCGCGAGCTGTATCAACTGGACGAGGACTACGGCGTCGGCAAACACGAGTTGACGCTCAACCTCCCTCTCCCGCCCGGCGTTTACGTCTACCACCTGGAATCCGGCGGCAACGAGGCCGCCCGGAAGATGGTCTTGGTTAAATAACGCTTACGAATTGGGTAACACGCAAAAACCCCGGCCCGAGGGCCGGGGTTATTTTTTACGGCGGTCGATATTATTCCACCGAGATCTCTATCCGTTCGTTTTTATCGTGGTCCTCGACGGTAATAACTTCCCCCAAACCCTTATCCAGAAGGGACCCGAGTTCGTCGAGTCTTATCTCCCTGTCGCCCATGCGAGCCTTGGAGTTCTCCGGGGCGAACTTCATCGCCCAACGTGCCAGGCTAAAGGGGACGTTGACGTTGACGCTGGGACGGTTGTTGTCGCCCTTGAATACGCGGATCTTCAGCGTCTTGCCCTTACCCGCAGGCCGGCCTTCGACGGTGGGGGCATCGCCGCCCTCGCCGACCGCCTCCAGCAATCGGGCCGCCTCGTCCGCGTTTACCTTGCCGGTCTCCAGCAGTTTCAATATCTTTAAACGTTCTTCATTAAGCATCGTTATTCCTCCTTCAATCTCATTTCGACGCGGCAATGGGCGCCGGTTATTTTAATCTGAGCCTTCTCCTCGCCGTCGATGTACAGCATTCGCGTCCCCTCTTTCTCGAAGGGGAAGTCGGCCTGGACGTTCCCGGCGAGGGAGTCGACGTTTATACGGCAGTTGGTCGGTTTGCGGCCGAACTCGACGTTGACGTGGCCGTTCCCGAAGTGCATCGAGTAATCCGCGTTCGCGGGGAGGTCGGGAATCCTGGCGTCCACGTGGCCGTTGCCGGCGTTGAACTTGAAAGTCTCCAGGCCGCCGGCATCGTCGACCGTGGCCCGTATGTTACCGCCGTTAATCGTCAACTCCCGTGCTCCCCGGCTGAAGACCTTGCCGTTGCCCAGGTTGACGTCGACGTCGGCGGCGTCGGTTTCAACTTTGCCCTGCCCGAGGTTGGCCCGGACGGAGGTGACGCCGTCGGTCCGGACCGGGCCGGTTCCGATATTCGCCTTGAGTACGACGTCGGCGGGAACCGTTACGTCGAAGTCGACCGAGATCTTATCGCCCCGGAAGAAGCTGAAGATGCTTTTGGTTATGTCCGCTTTGGCCCGGGCTCGGCCGTCCTCCTCGTCGAAGGTGAGTTCGACCTTATCGAACGCCTCGCGGGCGGCCGCCTCGTCCTTCGCCCGCGCACGCGCCGTGGCCACGACGAGGACCTGGTCCCCCGTCCGGGCGTTAACGCGGCCGACGAATCCTTCGACCGTAAGTTCCGTTATAGGCCCGTCGGGCGACCATTGCGTAATATCGGTGAAGGCGTCGGCCTCGGGCGCCGCCTCGACTTCGGTATCTGCCTCCAGCCCGTCTAACATCTCCTCGGCCTGCGCGGCGGTAATCTCACCCTGTTCCAATTTCTTGAGAATATCCAACCTCTCGTCGTCGGCCATACTCTACTCCTTAGGATATTTTTAAACCCCGTTAACGGCTAGATTCCCTTGAGCGCGTCGGCGGCTTCAGCCGCGGTCATATCGCCGCGTTCGACTGCGGCGAGGACGTCGGCCCTTCGCGCCCGAGCCTCCTCGGCCGCGGCGGCGTCCTCGGCCACCCGGAACCCCAGGGCCCGGATAACCTCGTCCAGACGCGCCCGAACGGTCGGGTAGGAAATGCGGAGCTCGCGTTCCAGCTCTTTAATGTTGCCGCGGCACCGCACGAAGGCCAGTACGAACTCGGCCTGTTCGCTGTTCAGCGCGGCCAGTTTATTGGGCGTAAACCGCCCCTCTACGCCGGCCTCGCAGGCCGAGCATGCGAACGCCGTTACTTCCACCTTTCCCCCGCAAAAGGGGCATTTTCCCGGTAAAATCGGCAAAGCCATCACCTCCTTGGCTGGTATATTATTAACATATCCCTTCGCGATAATCAATAGGAAAATTAATATTAGGCATATTCCCCTTAATATAATGAATCATGGTATTATTTATACGTATTAAACATGTAATTGTTTCGTATAATACGACGGAACCGACGCGGCGCTGCCCGCTACCCGGAATTAATTATTTATTGACAAGGTACGTCGCCCCATTTAGTATAAGAGCCAATCCTATTCGTAAAGGAGGCGATCCCGTAAGTGACCCACGCCCATTGGAAAACGTGATGTCCGCAGCGCGGAGCGCGCCGAAAGGCCCGGTTAGGGCCCGGACATAATACCAGGAGGAGGCGTCGCGTGGGCGTACTCATGGATTAAATATCGCCGCCCGTGCGGTAAAGCCGTGCCTGAACCAGCGCCACCCTTCCGGGTATTCGGACGCTGGTTATTCGTTTGCGCTATTCCTTGAAACGGTACCCCGGCCGGGGGCTCGGAAGGAGCCGAAACCCCGGCGCTTCGAGACTTACCACGACGAAAGGGAACACGGTAATGAGGAATTCTATTAAAACGTTCATTCTCGTAGCCGCGGTCGCGCTGGCCTCGGCCGCATTCGCGATCGAACCCCCGGCCCTGTCCGGCGTTATCTTTACCTATTTCCTTCACGACCTCACCACCGCCGAAGAGGGCGAACTGGACGGCGGCAGCGAGTTCGGCCTGAGCCGTTGTTACGTAACGGCCACGGGCTCCGTCCACGAAAAAGTCGGCTACAACGTAACCGGCGATGTCGGCCGGGATTCGTATACATATTATACGTACGAACCCGTGTTCGACCCGGAAACCGGCGAGTTGACCAACATCGTCGGAACCGCGCATAGCCGCACGGGAAAACTCGGCTTCTTTTTAAAGTACGCCTACCTCGACGTCAAGGACGTAATACCCTACCACACAATTTCCGCCGGTATGATCAAACCGCCCTTCGCACCCTACGACCACGGCTTGTGGGGATGGCGCGTCATCCGCAAGACCGCCTTCCTGGAGCGCGGCTACGGCGATACCGCCGACATCGGCCTGGGTATTTCCGGCAGTTTCGGCGAGGGTTTGGTTAAGCACAACCTCGCCGTGATGAACGGCGGCAGCTTCGGCACGGCCGAGGACCCCTATTCCGGCAAGGACGTGGAGTACCGCCTGTCCGTCTTCCCGCTCGTCGGCGACGAGACCAGGGGCGGCCTTTCGGTTAACGCCGTGGCCAAGGCCGAGAACCTGGGCGAAGTCGTCCCGGACGGAGCCGTTAAGAACCCGGTCACGATATACGGCGGTCTGTTGGGCCTTAAAAACAGCTTCACCAACTTCGGCGCCGGCTACTACATGCGGTCGGCCGGCGAGGGCGACTTTAAATACGACGGCAACATCATGTCGGTATATGCCACCGGCCACTTCAACGCGACGGAAGGCATGTCTATTCACCCACTGGTCCGCTACGACGCGTTCGAGCCCAACACTGACGTGGACGACGACGAGGTTACGCTCATAATCGGCGGCGTCGGTTTCAAATTCTTCGACGGCGCACTGGCCCTTATACCCAATTACCAGACCGAAGGCTACAAAGAAGTCGACCCGCTTACCGGGACGACCGAAGACAAATCCACCGACTACGCTTACCTCCATTGCCAGTTCAACTGGAAATAGGCAGCTGACCCGCACCCCCCGCAGCCGGCGGGGCGCGGATAAAACGCGGCCGCCGGTTGCGGAGGACATTCGTTAGGAGGATAAAGAGCGATGTCATCTCTCAAGGGTTTTTTCAGTTCGCGGTGGGGGCCTATCGTAACCGGTTTGGCCGTCGGCATACTGGCGCCGATTCTCGTCAAACTCGGCAATCCCGGCAACATGGGAATCTGCGTGGCGTGTTTCACCCGGGACATCGCCGGGGCGCTCGGCCTGCACCGGGCGGGCGTGGTGCAGTACATCCGGCCCGAAATAATCGGCTTCGTCCTGGGCGCCTTTCTCGCTGCGCTTATAACCCGGGAATTCAAACCGCGCACCGGCTCGTCTCCCTTCCTTCGTTTCTTCCTCGGCATGTTCGCCATGGTGGGCGCGCTGGTCTTCCTGGGCTGCCCGTGGAGGGCGTACCTCCGGCTTTCGGGCGGCGACTGGAACGCCATCCCGGGCATAATCGGCCTTATCGTAGGCATCGTCATCGGCGTCGTGTTCCTCAAGATGGGGTTCAGCCTGGGCCGAAACCGCCCTGCGCCGAAGGCGCTCGGCTGGTGGATGCCGATACTCATGGTCGTCCTTTTGGGACTCCTCATCTTCGCGCCGCTATTCGGCCGCGACGCCGAGGGGGCCGCCACCGGGCCCATCTTCTTCTCGGAGAAGGGGCCGGGGGCGATGTACGCCCCGCTGTTGATATCTTTGGGGGTGGGTCTGCTTATAGGAATCCTCGCGCAACGGAGCCGCTTCTGCACCGTGGGCGCCGTGCGAGATGTAATAATCGTTCGTGACGCGCATTTGTTTTGGGGAATCGTGGCCGTGATAGTGGCGGCCACGGTAACCAATCTCCTCCTTGGGCAATTCCGGCCGGGGTTCGCGGACCAACCCGTCGCCCATACCGACGTGATATGGAACTTCGGGGGCATGGTTCTCGCGGGCCTCGCTTTCACGCTCGCGGGCGGCTGCCCCGGCCGGCAGCTCTTTCTTTCCGGCGAGGGTGACGCCGACGCGGGCGTCTTCGTACTTGGAATGCTCGGAGGAGCCTTCGTAGCCCACACGTTCTCGGCGGCCAGTTCGCCGAAGGGAGTCGGCGCGTTCGGCCCGATTATGGTAATCGTCGGCCTGGTATTCTGCGTCATCGTGGGCTTGACGATGCGCGAACGGACGGACCTTTAGGAGGTTAACCATGAGCGACGCCACCACGGTGGACGCGCGCGGCCTATCCTGTCCAGGGCCCGCGGTCGCCGTCAAAAAAGCGATACAGGCGCAAAGTTCGGGCCGGATTGAAGTCCTGGTGGATTCCGGCACGGCCAAGGACAACATCACCCGCATCGCCGAGGGCAACGGCTGGAAGGTTACGGTCGAGGAAATCGGCGGCGGAGGGCACAAGTTATTACTGGAGAAGTAATATATCTCGACCACGCCGCGACCTCCTGGCCCAAACCGCCGGAGGTCATGCGCGCGATGGCGGATTTTCTGGAGCGCGCCGGGGGCAACCCCGGCCGCTCCGGCCACCGTTTATCGGTCGCCGCCGGGAGAACGGTCTACGACGCGCGGGAGGCTGTCGCGGAATTCTTCGGCGCGCCGGACCCCATCCGCGTCGTATTCACGCATAACGCCACCCACGCTCTCAACGCCGCCATGCGGGGCCTGCTCCGGCCGGGAGACCGCGCCGTCACGACCGGCATGGAGCACAACTCGGTCATGAGGCCGCTCCGGGCGCTGGAGGCGCGCGGCGTCGACGTCGTCGTCGCGCCCTGCAGGCCGGACGGCTCGCTCGACGTAGCCGAGATGGAGCGGGCGGTAACACCCGGCACGCGCCTCGTCGTCGCCACCCACGCCTCGAACGTTAGCGGGACTATCCTACCGTTGGCCGAAATAGGCCGCGTGGCCCACGCCGCCGGGGCTCTCTTTCTGGTGGACGCGGCGCAGTCGGCCGGTTGCCTGCCGATAGACGTTCAGGTCCTCGGCATCGACCTGTTGGCCTTCACCGGCCACAAGAGCCTACAAGGCCCGACCGGAACCGGCGGCCTTATCGTCGCGCCGACGGTCGACGTCGCCGAGATGGAGCCCATAATGACGGGCGGCACCGGCAGCCGCTCCGAGTCCGAAGAGCAACCCCGGGAGTTGCCCGATAAGTATGAATGGGGCACGGCGAACGCCGTCGGCCTGGCCGGCCTTCACGCCGCCTTAGGCTTCGTAACGGAGCGCGGCGTCGAAGCTATCCGGGCGCACGAGCTGGAGTTGACGCGGGCGTTGATGGAAGGTCTGGCGGCCTTGCCGAGGGTAACGGTCTACGGCCCGGCGGCCGCGGAGGACCGCACGGCTACTTTATCGGTGACCGTGGAGGGTAAACTCGTCTCGGACGTGGGGCTGGCGCTGGACGACGACTACGGCATCCTCACTCGCGTGGGCCTGCACTGCGCGCCGGCGGCCCACCGGACGCTGGGCACCTTCCCGGAGGGGACGGTTCGGCTGGCGGCGGGGATTTTTACCACGCCGGCGGATATCGACCGTACGGTCGCCGCTTTCCGGGAGATAACGGCGGCATGAGCGCGTACGGCGTCGTCCTCTTCTTCACCACCTCCTCGGCCATGCGCGGCGAGAAGGTGACGCGGGCGGCGGGCCTCGACGTGAAGCTGGTCCCGACGCCGCGCGAACTCTCGAGCGATTGCGGCATCTCGCTGCGCTTCGCCCGGGCGGACGCCGAGGAAGTCCGGCGCTGCCTGGACGACAAAGGCGTGGAGTACGACGACGTGTACGAGATATAAACTTACGAGAGCGTAAACGAAAAGCCGGCCCTAGGGGCCGGCGTTTTTATTAGTGGATCGGTTACCGATACAGCGCCTTTATCCGACCCACGGAGGCGGGGGTTACAGCCGTAGCGTTGTGCATCGATATCTGGAAGACGTAATCGTTGAGATCCCCGGCTATACCCATACACCACAACGTCGTCCCGTATTCGGCGGGATTGCCCGGCCCGCAGGCGCTTTCGCCGAGGCCGCCCGCTATCGGGAATTCTACCCTATCGACTTCTACGCCCATGGCGTTATACACATACCAATAATGCGACTTCGTAACTATTATATATTCGCCGTGGTACCCGGCGAAATCACTCGCGGCCGCGAGGCCGATCGGCCCAGCCGTTAGGAACGACCCGAGGAAACTACCATTCGAGTCGTAGCGGTGAACGCGGCCGTACTCGTCGCCGACGTAGCGAATGCCGAGTTCGGGATTGTACGCGTAGCCCGTCATGCTACTCAGGGGCGCCCAAGACCCTATGGGCAAACCGGTAGCCAGGTCGAAATCGGCAACGACTTGGACGCCGTCAACATAACATATGTCAGCGAAATAGCCGGGCCCCAGGATGCTAGCGTCGGCGTCACCGTGACCACTGTAGGAGTTTCTGATATATACGGACCCGCCGCCACCGTGGAAGTCATCGTAATGCAAACTGTACCCCGGATATAACTCGGTTACTACCCAATAAAGGTAGGTCGAATCCCGGGATACGCCGCGCGACCAGTAATGGTAATTGTCGGCGACGTAGAAGGAACTTATAACCGAACCGAGCGACGCGTGCGCGGGCGCCCCGAAGGCCGCCGCGCAGAGGGCGACCGCTACGGAACGTCGGATACTTCTCACGCCCATAGTTAACCTCCCGTGACGATGCCGATAGCACTCTTCGGCCGCTATCGATACAGCGCCTTGACCTTCCCCAGGGACGCCGGCTCGACGGCGGTAAGGCCGTTGCCGAGGTCTATCTGGTAAATCATATAAGTATCAGCCGACACGCGGCCGTAATTCCAAAACGTCGTGCCCCAACTCGCCGGATAACCGGGGCCGCAGACGCAGCCCTGGCTAACCGAACTCGGAAAGGTCCCGACGAGCGAACCCGCGCCGGTATACACGTCGGCCGGGTTGCCGTTCACTATTACGTAGTTCCCGGCGCGGCCGTCGTAGTAGCGGGTAGCGGCCAGTGCGCCGCCCCACGGGAAGGACGCCACGACGTTCCAGGCCGGGTTAAACTTGTACACGATTCCGGCATCGTCCATGGCGAAGGCGAACCTCGCCCCATCACCCCGGTACGCGTAACCCATAATATCCGATATTCCGATTTCCGTATTTTCGACCCACCGGCCGGTCGTCAAATCGTAGGTAATTAGAAAGTCGCCCTCGGTACCGGCGGTCATGTAACCGTCGCCGAGGCGGCTGTGGTCGGGGTCGTTTATAGGGTAATTATTGGGCCGGTTGAAAGTGATGAAGTCGACCAGAGCGCCGTCGGGAGTATATTTGTATACCGAATCGTACCGGACCGGGGCCCACGATACGGCGAAGTAAACGTACGCCCCGTCCCGGTAAACGCCGGCGATCCACAAAGCGGGAGTCTGAACCGTGAACGAGGATATGATGTCGCCCGGCGCGCCGAACGCCGGCGCCCCTACGGCTACCGCCAGTAAAAGCACCCCGCCAATTACCACGTTAACCTTACCCATAAGCCTCCTCCTTCACCCTGCCGTTGATATTAGCCCCGTTTCGAGATTTCCCCCGGCCCGACCCCTTATTAAAAGGCCGCGGCCGCCTCAGACGAGGCGAACGCGGCCTTGCGTTATCGGGTTCATCGCCATATTCGGACCTCTCGGCCCGGCCGCCGGGCGGCGATACGGCGGCCCGCTTCCCTACCTGAAAATCGCCCGGACCTTCCCGAGCGAGGACGGCGCGACGGCCGGATAGCCGCCGTCGACGTCGACCTGGAACGCCCATCGTTCGGTCGAGATGGACTGAACGCTCCAGTACGTAGTCTCCGTATCGAAGAACGCCGCCGGCCCGCAAACCGAAGCGAAGGTCCCCGACCCTGGTACGACGAACGAGTCCACGGCCGAACCGGCGCCCGAATAGACGAACGTATACCCCCCGGCGCCCGAGCGGCCTGCTATAACGTAATTACCGGGCACGCCGTCGTATATAGATGTGGCGGCGAGGCCCGCGAGCGTTCCCCCCACGTAAAACTGGTTAACCAGTACGTCGTTTAACGTATAACGGAAAACCTGACTGCCCCGTCCCACGTAGTAGCGGTTGTCGCCCGGTACGTACGCGTACGAGAGCGTGTCGGAGGGCAACGGCTTCTCGTCCACCAGGTTACCGGCGTACGAGTAGGTCAGGAGTTTTTTGTTCCCGAAATCGAATATCGCCACGTAACCGGAACCTAGCGTACTGTGGTCGGCATCCCGTGCTTCGTCGGCACCGGTGAGGGGAAAAGACCCGACGAGTGAACCGGCCGGCGTATACGTCGCGAAATAATCGTCCCCGGACGTGGACAGTACGCCGTAAACGTACGAGCCGTCGCGGAAGACACCCGTCGCCAGGGGCGAAGTGGAGTCGGTAATACGGAACGAGCTGATGACGGAGCCGACGCCGGCGTGGGCCGGCCCGACGCATATCGCGCCGGCCACGGCAACGTAAAGCAATACCTTGACTCTCATACGCCGGAGCCTCCTTCGTTGCGGCGAACGTTGACGATGCGAGCCGTTTACGTTCAAAGTATAACCGTTCCGCGGCCCACCGTCAAGCCTTCGTAGGGGTGCAACCCGTTACGCCCCTACGCCCATATAAAATATGTACCAATACGGTATTAACGATCAACGTGCTATTTCAATAAAAAGGCCGCCCCGGAAGGCGGCCTGGCGTGCCCATATCAGGTATTACTATTACTTCAACTTCTCGCCGCATTCCGGGCAGAACTTGTCGTCCTGGTCCACGGCCTCGCCGCATTTCGGGCAGTGCCCCGAGACGGGGAGTTCCTTGCCGCAGGACGAGCAGAACTTGGCTTTGGCCGGGTTGTCGGCCTGGCAGTTCGGGCAAATGATAAGGGTCTCGTCCGGAAGGCCGATTTTATTGCCGCACTCGGGGCAGAAGTTCGAGCCCGTCGGCATCGGCTTGCCACACTTGGGGCAGGGCTGTTCGGTCGTGGTCCGCATGGCGCCGCCCATCATCTGCGCCATGGACATGCCCATGCCCAGGCCCACGCCCATGCCCATGCCTTCGCCGGCTCCGCCGCCGGTCTGTTCGGCGGCCTTCTCGACCGCTTTCGCGGCTTTGAAGCGGTAGTACGAATCGAGGTCGCCCACGGCGGCCATGCCGGTGCGCTCGTCAATTATCTTCTGCACCTCGGGCGGCGGCGTGATGGCGTTAACGTAGAAGTCCGTAACCTCGAGGCCGTACTTCCCGAAGTCGTCGCGGATGCGGGACTTCATCGCGGCCCCTATCTCGTCGTACATCGCCGCGAGGTCGAGGATGGAGGCCAGCACTTCGCCCAGCACGTCCTGGAGCCGGGAGGTGATCATCGCACGGAGGAAGGACTCGATGTCCCGCGTCTCCAGCCGGCCCTCGGTCCCCACTACTTTGTTGACGAAGAGCATGGGGTCGGTAACGCGCACCGAGAATATGCCGAAGGAGCGCAGGCGGACCATCGCCAGGTCCTTATCGCGGAATATAATCGGCTCGGGGGTGCCCCACTTCATGTCGCGGATGGGGCGCTTGTTGACGAAGTAAACCTCCGCCTTGAAGGGACTGCCGTCGGTGATGTGCTTGCCGACGAAGTCTATTAACAGCGGTACGTTGCCGGTCGTCAGCGTATGGCGGCCGGCCTCGAAGGCGTCGTACCCCTTGCCGTCGCGGAAGAATACGCCCCACTGGTTTTCACGTACGACGAGTTGGCTTCCCAGTTTAATTTCCCCGGAACCGACGGCCGGCCAGCGCTGCACGATGGCATTCGGCCCCATGTCGACCGATTCGATAACGTCGAATATGGCCATTAACTCACCCCCAGGATGGTGTCTTTGCGTTGGTCGAGCTTATCGTTGAAAGCCCGGAGATCCGCTTTAAGTTCGTCGAGGGGTTTCTTGAATTCGGCGCCCTCGGCAGCCGCGGCCGCCAGTGCGTCGGTCTTTTCCAGGATGGCGTCTATCGACTTCGCCAGCCCTTCGTCGAATTCGTAGAGGCGGTCGAGAGCGTCCTCGTCCACCCGGGCGGCGTCGAAAAAGCCGGCGTAACCGTACGACGAGAAACCCAATCGGTCCACGATGTTCTCGAAGATGAGGTCGACGCGATCGACGTCGTCCAAGAGGTCGAGTTTGGCATCCTCGGCCAATCTGTCCCTGATGTCCTGGACCTTGGTCTTGCCGTTCTTCAAGCGACCCGCAAGGTGCTCACGCAGAAGCTTGTCGGCTTCCCGGCGGGTCTCCTTCTCCTGGTAGCCGCGGTACCCGGGGACGTATTTCATCATCCATTCGATGATACCCCGGCGTTTCCCGGCCACTTCGTCGCGATAGTCCATATACTACGCTCCCGCTTTGAAGATTAGGGTTTCCCGTAGTTTGGGCGTAAACTTATTTTACTTTAAGGGCGGCGCCTTTTACAAAACGACCCCGGCCCCCGGCTTCCGCCAAGTGCTTTAAATTAATATAAGCGCGGCCTCGCCGCAAGCGAAATAAAGCGCCGCGGCCGTTTTGGTTTTTTTACCGCGTCGCCGGTTTGCGCCACTCCGCCGTTATTATCGCCTTGTCGGACGCCTGATAGTTGTCGGCGTCGCCGGCGCTCGCGATAACGAAGACCGTGAACTTCGACCCGGCCGGGTAGGCCCACCAGTCCTCGACCGCGTCGTACGGGATGGTCAGCGCGGTCCCGTACGACGGGTTGCGGAAGTTGGAATACACCTCTCCGGTGCCCGGGCCCGTGAACCGATCCAACCGGTCCGCCGGCACCAGGAAGACGACGTAGCCGCCCCACGCGTTTTCCACCGGGGTCCACGAGACGTCGAGGCCTTCCGCGCCGGTGTAGAGTTCAAGTCCCGACGGGGCGTCGACGCGGGCCAGCCGCAGGCCGGGGGATTCGGAGACGGTCGCGGTGACGCGGTTGCCCCGGCCGTCCTCCGCGTAGATGACGACGTCGCCCTCGGGCCGGGCCGCGAATTCCTCGCCCCGGTATTCCCGGGCATATTTATAAATTCCGTCCCCCGCGGCGTCGTCCGGCGGAATGCCGTCGTCCGCCAGGTCTACCTCTATCCCGCCGGGCAACTCGGCCCATACCCGGGCGAGGTCCATGTCGCGATCCCGGGCCGCGGCGGACAACGCCAACACGGCCCGGTCGCCGGCGAAACTCTGTATCCGGGCGTTGGCCGACGACAACGACGGGCCGTAGGTCAATACGATATCGACGCCGGTCGCGTCCGAGGCCGCGACGTCCACGACGCCGGCCGCGACGCCCTCAGGCTCCCCCCGACGCCAGCGGCCATCCTCGTCCTCGTCGAGCAGAGCGTTCACATCATACCTGCCCGGCGGGAGTTTCTCGAGGGTGAAGAGGCCCTTCTCGTCCGATACGGTAATGGCGACGGGGGCCCGGCGGTCTCCCTCGGGACGGGCCGTAACTAACGCGCCCGGAGCGGGAAGTTTTTCGAAACTTACGCGGCCCGCGATATCCCGCGACGGCCGGGGCGGCCCGGTCACGTCGAACGGCACCTCGTAAAATTCGCCCCAGTTCCCGGCGCCGTCCTTGCCGTGCACGTATAGGACGTGGGGCCCCTTTTTCCTGACGCCCCGGCCGTGGAGGTCCAGGACGTAGCGCTCTCCGGCGGCGCGTGGCGCTATTCCCCACTCCGCTCCCACCGGCCTGAGGGGGATTCCCGTCCCGTCGGACCAGACTTCGTCGAAGAAAACCTCCGCCCCGGCCACGGCGGACCCCTCGGCGT